>CAMIYM010000001.1 GCA_946403085.1 uncultured Clostridia bacterium
GGCCCTATGGGCAATTATTATTTACTGTGGTTGCACTTGACTTGAAAATTCGCCCGACAATTCTTAAAGAATTCACCCAAAAACGCAATGATTTAACCTATAATATGACTAGGCCTTTCCGGCAGGAGGCGCTACAAACATAAGAAAGGGGAATAGTATGGACAGTAAAGCCATGTACAACCTGTCATACGGTCTCTTTGTCCTGACAGCCAAAGAAGGCAGCAAGGACAATGGTTGTATCGTCAACACGGTGTCTCAGGTAACTACTGAGCCGAACAGGATCGTGGTCGCAGTTAACAAGCTGAACTACACTCATGACATGATCTCCAGGACCGGCGAGTTCAATGTGTCGATCCTGACAGAAGGTTCCAGATTTGAGACATATAAGCACTTCGGATTCCAGAGCGGTAAAGATGTCGACAAGTTTGAAGCATTCGAGTTCAAGCGTGCTGCAAACGGCATCGCATACCTTGCCAAAGAGACAAATGCATATCTCTCGGCAAAGGTCGTAAGCGAGACTGATCTTGGTACACACACACTTTTCCTGGCAGATGTTACCGATGGGGAAGTCCTGTCACAGGATCCCTCCGTCACCTATGCTTTTTACCAGAAATACATCAAGCAGAAGCCGGGTAACAATGTAACATCCCCAGTAACTAAAGGGTTTATCTGCACTGTGTGCGGATACATCTATGAAGGCGATACGCTTCCTGCAGACTTCATCTGCCCCTGGTGCAAGCACGATGCGAGCTACTTTATCCCGGCAGGAAACGCAGCGCCGGCCAAAGAAGAAATAAAAGAAAAAACAATAACCAAAACACAGGAGGACACAAAAATGAGCAAGTACGCAGGCACACAGACAGAGAAGAATCTCCAGGCAGCTTTCGCAGGAGAGTCCCAGGCAAGAAACAAGTACACATACTTCGCATCCAAGGCTAAGAAGGAAGGCTACGAGCAGATCGCAGCTCTCTTCCTCAAGACAGCTGACAATGAGAAAGAGCATGCAAAGATGTGGTTCAAGGAATTGGAAGGCATCGGCACAACAGCTGAGAACCTTGCAGCTGCAGCAGACGGTGAGAACTACGAGTGGACAGACATGTACGAGGATTTCGCCAAGACAGCTGAAGCAGAGGGTTTCCCTGTACTCGCAGCCAAGTTCAGAATGGTTGGCGCTATCGAGAAGCATCACGAAGAGAGATACAGAGCTCTCCTTAAGAACGTTGAGGCTCAGCAGGTATTCGCTAAGAGCGAGGTTAAGGTATGGGAGTGCAGAAACTGCGGTCACATCGTAGTTGGCGAGAAGGCTCCCGAGATGTGCCCTGTTTGCGCTCATCCTCAGAGCTACTTCGAAGTTAACGCTGAGAACTACTAATACCAGTACTTATCAACTAACAAGGCCGTCTCCTTCACCGGAGGCGGCCTTATTAATTTGCTTACTTCTCTATGTAGAGCAGTCCGAATGTGCCGGGACCGGAGTTAACGGCGATCGCAGGTGAAGCCTGCTTGAAGCAGATCTCATCGAAGTGCATCTGCCTTTCAATCTGTTCACGGATCCAGTCTGTCTCACGCTTGTTGATTCCTACATAGGTCACGAAAAGTATCCTTGTATCAATTGAAGAACCGCGGGAGAGTGCTGAATTGATATATGCTTTCCATGCCTTTTCTCTCGTTCCGAAATAAGTCATGCCAAGACCGAGCTTACCTTTTTTCATCTCAAGGACAGGACGGCCCATAAGGGATTTGACGACGTTGTCAGTGCCGCTGCCGACCTGGCCGGCACGTGCAAGGAAGTCCAGATTATCAACGATAAAGCTCGTGCGGATCTTCTTCTTGATGCCTTCGAGTTCTTTTACTATCTGCTCGGGAGAGAGACCTTCTTCAGCCATTCTTGCTGCCTCAATTGCCATGAGACCCTGACCGCTCGATAAGTGGGAGGAGTCAATGACAAATACATTGTCGAAAGACTTGGAAGCTTCACGGGCAGGCTCGTAGCCGCTGTGTTCGATCTTGCTCGAGATCGAGATGTGGATGACATTGTTGGCATAAGCCAGCTGCTTTGCGAAGAATTCCTCTGACTCCCTGATGGTAGGTCCCTGGGGAAGAACGACGTGATCGGGATCTTCCATGTATTTGAGGATACCCAATGTCTCGATCTCTTTTCCGTCTCTGAAAAGGCCTTCTTCTGTGCGGACCTTGTGGGGAAGCACTGCTATGCCGTACTTCTCGATGAGTTCAGGCGTAAGGTCGGCAACGCTCTCTGTCGTGATGACGATGCTCTTACGTTTTCTGGCACTGTTCATCCAGGAGATGGATTCCTGGGCGATCTCGCTGCGGTTGCCGGTTATGTTGACGATCTCCTTGGGCAGGTGGTTATAGAGCTCATTTTCGAGAGCTTCACCACTGACAGGCTTTACGAGATAGCCGTCAAAGTTCTCACGCTCGTAGAGGGCGCGGTTCTCTTCATCGGCATTTGCAGTAAGGATAACGATAGGGCATTCACGGCATCTTCCGCCTGTCTGCTCTTTTATCTTTCTGCGGCATTCGACGCCGTCCATCTCAGGCATCAGGTGGTCCATGAAGATAACGTCGTATTTAATGTTAAGTGTCTTTCTTAAGGCATCGGCACCGCTCGATGCAGTATCGATCCTGACCTTTGTATCACGCAGGAGTTTGGAAACGACCATGAGGTTGGCTTCGTTATCGTCAACGACAAGGATCCTTCCTTCAGGCGCTTCGAATCTCGGGAGATATTCCTTCTTTCTACCTGCACTTCCTGCCTTGGCAAAGTCGTACTTGCCGACAGAGCCTTCACGCTCGATCCTCTGAGGGATCTCGATGATGAAGGTGGATCCCTTCTTGTAGATGCTGTTGACGGTGATCTTACCGCCCATGAGGTCTACAAGCTGCTTTACTATAGACAGGCCGAGACCTGTGCCTTCGATATGCTTGGTGGCAGTCTCATCGACACGCTTGAAGGCTGAGAAAAGATAAGGGATATCTTCTGATTTGATTCCTAAACCCGTATCAGTGACTGTGTAGATCATGTTGCATGTCTTGTCTTCTTTTATCTCGCACTGGACAGACAGGGATACAGAGCCTTCTTTGGTGTACTTGATGGCGTTGTTGATAACGTTGATGAGGATCTGCTTGATCCTGACTTCATCTCCGACAAGTTCAGCCGGGATATCAGGTGATACGTCGACATTGAAATCAAGCTTCTTATCCTTTGCCCTGATCCAGAGCATGCCGACGATATCAGAGAGCATATCGCCTGTGCGGTAAGGCTCTATGAGGAGCTGCATGCTTCCTGACTGGAACTTGCTCATGTCGAGGATATCGTTGATGAGGCTTAAGAGGAGTTTGCCTGCCGCCTTGATGTTGACTGCATCTTCTATGACTTCCTCACTGACGTCTTCTCTTAAGATCATCTCATTAAGTCCGATGATCGTGTTGATAGGAGTTCTGATCTCGTGGCTCATGTTCGAGAAGAAACTGTTCTGAGACTTGTTCAGCATAACGATCTCTTTCCGCTGCTTCTCAGCTGTCACGAGCTGTTCGTTAAGTCTGAACCTTGTGTAGGACATGATGACGCCCATTACGACCTGGAATGTCGAAAAGATGGTGAAGTTAGCCATCTCGTTAGGCTCTATGGCGCCGATCGATACCGTGTAATAGAGGAACACGAGAACACCTGCTGTGGAGGTCAGAGCAGTGATCAGATAGACGATCGGGTTCAGGTATACGCAGAGAGGAACTACGAGTGCGACGGTCATGAAGAGAGTGGTGTCGACTGCGCCTCTTGCGAGATAGTTTACGATCATGAGGGCTATTACCCATACGTAAAGCGTTACGCCCATTGCATGGTTAAGTCCGTAGATCACACGGTACCTTGCCGTGAAGTCCTTCATCGCATAATGCGTGCCGATGATCCAGCCTGAAGCGATGACTATTACGAAGATATAGCATATCTGATGGTAAAGGACTGTTGTGCCTCCAAAGTAGGGAGGATAGACAAAGGTCATCGTTAGGAATGTGAAGGCGGCGATGAGCGTTATGATCATCGTGACGAATGTAGGCCTGACCGATTCATAGTAAGCACTTCTTACGGCTTCACGGTCGATCGTTGCGGGCTTGAAGATGTATCTGAAGATTTCTTTCATGCCTCATCACCTCCTTCGTTCTCAGGTTCAAATTCGAAGATGTCTCCGTCTTCACCCTCATCAGATTCAAGGAGATTGTTTTTGACCTCAGCGGAGATCCTTCCGTAGTCTCTTATCATCTGCTCGTGGTTTTCGAGGATAAACACCTCATTATTCTCTTTCGCTGCCATCTCCAGAGCCTTTGCCTTCTCTGAAAGATCAGATATGCCGATCATCTTCGAAGTGCTCTTCAATGCGTGCACGAGGATCTCGTAGTTATGCCAGTCGCGGACCTGATAGTACTGCTTCATTGAAGCGATCTTTCCGGCAGATTCAGTCGCAAACTGGATCAGCAGGGACTTATAGAAATCCTTGTCACCGACGCAGTACTTAAGACCTGCATCAGTGTCGATGCCGCACTTACGAAGATCTGATATGAAGTCTTTCTCACCGGCGGGCTCAGATGGTTTTTCCTCAGGTATATCTGCGACTTCTTCCTTGACTCCGTTGTCATCCACATAAGAGAGAGCTGACTTGGGGAGGACCTGCTTCAGCACACGCTCCAATTCCTCGATCTCGACCGGCTTACTAACGAAGCCGTCGAAGCCTTCTGACAGGAACATCTGCTTTGCAGAGCTCATGGCATTCGCGGTAAGAGCGACTATCGGGATGGTGCCGTTAAGACCGGATACATCGGTCCTTATGCGCTTCATGGCCTCGACGCCGTCCATGCCGCTCATCATGTGGTCCATGAATATGATGTCGAAAACCTGTTCACGGCAGATCTCGATCGATTCAAGGCCTGATGTTACCGTTGTGACCTTCATGCCGTATCTTCCGAAGATACTCTTGGCAACGACGAGGTTCATTGATTCATCATCGACGACGAGAGCCCTGACGCCGTCACAGCGGAGCTTCTTGGTGCGTTCCTCTTTGCTCGTTACAGTGGAGTTCAGAACTGAAACGACAGGGAAGCAGTAGAAGGGTTTCTCGAGGAATCTGACCCTTGTGTTCCTGGGAAGGATCATGCCTTCGTCTGCAACAACCGCAACGACCATATCCTTAGCGAGTTCTTCGATAAGATCCGCGTTTGCAGAATACTCCTCACCTGCGATGAAGAGGTGGGTCAGATGGACGGTGTTATAAAGGAGCTTCAGGTTTGCAGCGTTGTTTACACGGTGCATCTGGACTCCGAGGCCCTTAACGATGTTGAGTACCATGGAGTTATAGTAATCACGGACAGCCGGATGGTCGTACTTCTCGAACTGGAAGAAGGCACCGAGGCAGAGAGTGTCAGGAGCAGCAACGGACATGCAGCTCGTAGGGTCGACGATCTTTTGCGGGATGCTGACACTTACGGTGGTTCCCACATCGGGCTTGCTGTTGATCGTCATGAAGCCGCCTAAGAGTGATACGAATCCTGATGCGATCGCAAGACCTAATCCGAGACCGCCGCCCTGACGTGTCCTGCTCGAGTCAGCCTGATAGAAGCTGTCGTATACTTTCTCGAGCTCGTATTCGGTCATGCCTTTGCCTGTATCCGTTACTTCGATGCAGAGGTTTAATCCGTATTCGTGAGTGATGGATGTGATCCTTACATACACACCGCCTTTTTGAGTATATTTAAGACCGTTGGTAATGAGAGCTTTAAGAACTTTCTTGATCTTTGAGACATCAGAATTCATTACTGCCGGTATAGACGGATCGACATCAATGATGAGTTCGACATTCTTAGATTTGTAATGCTTAACATCGACAACGATATCGTGAAGGACGGATGAGAGCATGTAGTCTTCATTATTGCAGACGGCTCTTTTACGGTCGATCTCGGAATAGTCCAGGATATCGCTGATCTGTTCGGCGACCTTGCGTCCGGCATCTCTTACAGCGATAAGATCTCCCTCGACTTCACGGTTCCTGGATTTGTCTATGCAAAGAGTGGTAAGTCCGATGATCGCATTTACAGGTGTTCTCAGTTCGTGTGATACATTTGCAAGGAAATCATTTAGGTGCTCTGTGGCTTCGGTGAGCTGCTCGACTTCGTCCTTGGACTGGTTAAGTACCTGATTCCATTTGTCGATGATGGTTTTCGCGAATCTGCTGACAAAGTAGACCATTACAAGGTGAAGTATGATCCTGGAGATGACAAGTGCATCGAATGTCTCACCGGCATTTATCATCATGATGATCTCATAAGCCATCGTGATGTAATAGGTGATCTCGCAGAGGATGATGAGTGACTTCTTGCCTGACATCGTATTGAGCATGATGATGGCAGACATGACAAGCGCCAGGTCGAAGGTGCTCGTGGTATGGATTCCGTAAAAGAAAAAACAGCCCATGATAAGGACTGAATAGACCCAGATGCGGACATTCGCAGGAGCATTATGCCTGATATGGAGGATCCATGCTGTAGCTATGCCGCCGGCGACAAGAAAGAGCGCCCAGAGTTCCCATCCCATCAGGATGGATTCAGCGATCAGTATCGCCGCAAATACCGTATAGCTTACAAGAAGTGTCAGATGCGAAGACTGGAATAGATCGTTATCTTTGTTTGCGCCCATAACGTTCACCCTCTATATCTGTATTCTTTGTCCTCCTCGACGATCGAGAGCATTATCTCTGCAAACTTCGGGTCGAACTGTGTTCCCATACCTGTCTTGAGTTCGTCTATTATCTTTTCCTGGGTTAAGTGGGATCTGTAGCTCCTGTCACTCGACATCGCATCGTATGCATCAGCAACTGCAACTATCCTTGCTTCTTCAGGGATATCCTCACCCTTAAGTCCTGAAGGATAGCCGGTGCCGTCAAAGCGCTCGTGATGATGCTTTGCGCACAACTCAAATCCAGGATTGTCTTCAATGTTTTTAAGGATCGCAGCACCCATCATGGAGTGCTTCTTTATCAGTTCGAATTCTTCCTCATTAAGTTCGCCGGCCTTGTTCAGCACGGTGATCGGGATACCGATCTTGCCTACATCGTGAAGCAGACCCATCATGTAGATGTCATCCTGCTTCGATTCAGGAATTCCGGCACGCTTGGCGATCATTTTCGAGTATTCCGCAACACGGGTCGAATGACCTTTGGTATATACATCCTTGGTGTCTATCGCAGTTGCAAGTGCGCTTACGACCTGGATGAACAGATTCTTGTTCTCTCTTGTCTTCTGCTCGACTTCGAAATAGAGCTGGTTCTTCAGAGTAACGAGTTCGATGAGATTGCTTACCCTCATGCGGAGCACTTCAGGAACAAAAGGCTTTCTGATGAAGTCCATCGCTCCGAGCTGAAGGCCTTCACGCTCTGCACCCTCGCTCTCGTCGGCGGTAAGGAATATGACCGGGATCTTTGAAGCGGAGGAGTCCAGGGAATGGAGCTTCTTTATCGCATCGAAGCCGCTCATGCCGGGCATCTTTACATCGAGAAGAATAAGGTCCGGAAGCTCAGATTCTTTTCCCAGATAATCGAAAAGTGCTTCACCGGACTTAAGCGCGATGACATGCATGCCGCCTGAACTTAAGATCTTGCCTGCGACCTGAAGGTTGATCACATCATCATCAACTACTGCCACTTTCTTGATCCTGGAAGTCTTGACCAGTTCCTGTTTGTTGCCTATGAATTCTGTCTCATGGGTGATGATGAGCTTGTTAGTCCAGTTCTCGAGCAGGTGGGATATGACCTTCTCGATGGAATCAGGTCTGATGTCTGTCAGGAATACAAAATACTGGTTCTTGTTATTCCTCATGAAGATATCTGACTTACGGAGAGACTCTCTTATGTGATTTCCGAATTCATCAACATCATCGTAGAAATCCACATCACTCTTTCCATTGACGGGAGATAATGTGAAGAGGACTTTGCATGCGTTGATGTGATGTCTTAATGCATACCTGATAACGTAGCGGTATACAGGGGAGAAGGAGTCCTTATCGAGCTGAAGTGCGACGTCCTGGATGGAGCGTTCGCCCAAGATCTCGGAGATTGCCTTGATATCGTATACGGGCGCACTGCTCTCATCTTCGGCATCGTCGTAGATTCCGTATCCGTGTTTGCCGTTTTTCTTTACGTTATAAAGCGTCTTATCCGCAAGTTTTAAGAGTGAATTGTAATCGTTGCCGTATCTGGGAACAAAGATACCGCCTATTGAAGCTCCAAGGGGAATGCCCATATCATCTCCCATGAGCTCCTTTGCTTTAGCGGTGATCCCGGAATTGATCTTTTCAGATATCAGGGAGACTGCTGCCTCCGTGGTAACACCTGCTGCGAATGCGGTGAACTCATCACCGCCGATCCTTCCGCATCTGCTTCCTGACGGAACAGCTTCACGGATTATGTCGGCACATGCGATGAGGACTTTATCGCCCATCTCATGTCCGTAGATATCATTAACGAGCTTAAATGAATCGAGGTCGATCATCATGAGGCATCCGGTCTTCTCGGAGCACATCCTGGAGAGTTCGACTCCGGCCGCACCTTTATTCAGAAGACCTGTGAGCTTATCGGTCGTAGCTTCGCTCTTAAGGTTCTGCATCTCCTGGGAATTAGACATGATGTTGTCGATCCTTCGGAGGAGAACGTCAGGGTTAAAAGGTTTTCTTATAAAATCAGATACGCCTACTTCAAAACCTCTGGTCTCCGTATCGGCATCTTCGTCTGCAGTAAGGAAGATAACGGGTGTCTTCATAAGACCTTTCTGCTGCTCTAACTGTCTGAGCTTGCCGAGGGTCTCGAAGCCGTCCATCACAGGCATCTTGATATCAAGGAGCACCAGGTCCGGCATACCGTTTCCGTTAACATATTCAAGGAATGAATTACCTGATTTAAGAGCAGTGACACGCATGTTGTTCTTACTCAGGATATGACCTGCCATCTTAAGATTGGCAGTGTCGTCGTCAACGACAATAATCCACTTTGCCATATGATCACCCCTCTAAAACATATAAAAACACTAGTATTAAAAATATTAGCATATAAGCCTATGGGATTTCGCTACCAAATATCATTTTTAGTAAAAATATATCGGATTTTTGACAACCTTCCTTAACGGTACCTTAAACCCGTTTAAATTCTATTGCAAAGCGTTTTTTTCAATGGCAAACTAATCGCATTGTATGGTTATTGGGGGTAATAATTATGTTGGAAGTCAAAAACGTAACTAAGCGTTACGGCAAAAATGTTGCATGCAATGATGTATCTTTCACACTCGAACCCGGTTCGTTAACAGTGCTTCTCGGACCTAACGGTGCAGGTAAGAGTACGATCATCAAATCGATCATCGGTTTCCTCAAGTATGACGGAACCATCACGGTAAACGGTATGAACAACAAGTCTGTCGGCGCGAGAAAAGTCTTAGGCTACATTCCTGAGATGCCTTCGCTCTATCCGACGCTTACCGTTATCGAACACATGGAATTTATCGCAAGAGCTTATAAGCTCACTAATTACAAGGACCGCATCAACATGCTCCTTGAGCGCTTTGAATTAGACGATAAGCGCAAGAAGTTCGGCGATGAGCTGTCCAAAGGAATGCAGCAGAAGTTAAATCTCTGCTTAGGTCTTTTGCCTGATCCCGATATCATTCTTCTTGATGAACCGCTGGTAGGACTTGATCCTCATGCCATCAAGGAATTGAAGAATTATATTGAAGAGATGCGCAAGGCTGGCAAGACTATGTTCATCAGCACCCACATCATCGACAGTGTCGATATGCTCTGGGACAGAACGATCATCATGCAGAACGGCCAGATCAAGGCGAATGTCACAAGAGCCGAAGTCGATCAGAGCGGCAAGTCTCTGGAAGACCTGTTCTTCGAAGTTACAGAAGGTATCGATAAATCTTCTGTCAGCGGTGAAGGAGAGCCTGAAGCATGAGACTTTTCTTTTATTACGTTACCCACTCGCTTTTTAACACGATTAAAAAGCTGATGAAGACATGGGTCGCTTTTATACTGATAGTCATGGTCTTTGGTATGGCCGTAGGATTTATTGCAAGCATTTTCGATAAGAATGATGACAGTGAATCCACTGAGCCTTCAGAAACAACGATCATCCAGACTGATGAAGGTCCGGGAGAAGAGATCTCTCTTCAGGAAGCAGCTTCCGGAAGGCTCGCAAAGTCGAAGATCGGCCAGATGATGCGTCAGTATGGCATCACAAAAGAGCAGGTGGTAGATCTCGCGATCTCTGCTGTGTTCCTTCTTATCCTTGCCACTAACATCCTGAATGCCCAGAACTCCAGTAAGATATTCATGCCTGCGGATGTGCCGATGCTGTTCTCATCGCCTCTGAAGCCGCAGTCGGTATTGATGTTCAGACTTATCTGCACGCTCGGATCCTCGCTTTTCGTCTCTCTTTTCATGCTGTTCCAGATCCCTAACCTGGTTATAAATGTCGGACTCAGCACATGGGGAGCAGTATCTCTTGTCATCGTATATGCATTGATACTTATCTTCAGCACTCTGGTGCAGGTCGTTTTCTACACGATCACATCAAAGATGAAGAACGGTGCAGGCAACATCAAGAATTTCCTTGCTGTGGTATACGGTGTCATCGCACTGGCTTTCCTTGCTTTTACAGTATTGACCAAGCAGCCGGTAGTCAGCGCCCTGTTCGCATTCTTTGCCGGCGCCAACACTCACTGGGTTCCTTTCTGGGGATGGCTCAGAGGTATTTCTTATTATGCATGCACAGGCAACAATGTAATGTCATTTGTTTATCTTGGCCTCTTCATCGCAGCTTGCGCTGTTCTTGTCCTCGTTATCTGGAAGATGAAGGCGGATTTCTATGAAGATGCCATGTTTGCTGCAGAGCATAAGGCAGAGCAGCTTGAAAGTGCCAGAAATGCTGCAAAGGGCGGCGTCATGGTCAGAGAAAAGGAGAGAAAGGGCAAGATCGAAAGAGAAGGCTTCCATTATGGAAGCGGTGCCAATGTCTTCCTTTACAAGGCGATCTTCAACAGATTCAGATTTGCCAAGCTTAAGGTATTCTCCACAACCATGATCATCTATACGATCGTTGCCGGAGTAGCAGCTTACCTGTCCAGACAGTATCCTAATGGAGATGCTTTCTTCATCCCGGCTGCAATACTTGGCGTCATGGCTTTCTACAGAACGATCGGTGACCCGATAAGAGAGGATACCTCCAAGGACTTCTTTATCCTCATTCCTGAAAAGCCTCATAAGAAGCTTTTGTATTCTCTGCTCGGATGCCTTTCTGTTACGGCCATTGACCTTCTGGTACCAATTATCGTTGCAGCAGTCATTCTCCAGGCAAATCCTTTAGGCGTTATCGCTTGGTTCCTTTTCATACTGTCTATCAGCTTCTTTGCAACAGTAGTCGGAACACTTATCTCGCTCTCGCTTCCTAAGGATCAGGCGCAGACGATAGCTCTTATCGTACAGATGATGTTCTTATACTTCGGACTTACACCTTCCGCAGTTGCAGTCATCGTGGGAATACTTACAGGACACCTTATTCCGGCTGTAATGATCGGTGCTGTGATCAATGCTCTGACAGGTTTCCTTGTGTCGCTTGTCCTTCCTGCAGTACTCGGAAGAAAATAACAGTAAAACAATAGGAATAACAGCCTGAAATGCCCGTCTTTATTGATATATAGACGGGCATCTATATATTTAATTTTGTAATTTATTTTTGTTTTACATTTGCCTTTAATGACGATAAAATATATTCGGTTAATTTCGCGTTTTATTCGACATTGGAGCAGGAACATTTATGGATATTTTCATGTTTGTAACCCTTTTCGGAGGCCTCGCATTCTTCCTTTACGGAATGAAGCTCTTATCTGATTCCCTTAAGAAGACTGCAGGCGGAAGACTTGAAAAACTTCTTAATAAAGCTACTGATAACAAGTTCAAGGGTCTTACAATAGGTGCCATCATCACGATAGCCATCCAGTCATCCTCGGCAATGACTGTCATGCTGGTAGGTTTTGTTAACTCCGGCATTATGGAACTGCCCCAGACCGTAGGCGTTATCTTCGGATCTGATATCGGAACCACACTTACCGCATGGATCCTGTCGCTTGCCGGCATTGATTCAGGTGACAACATCGTATTAAAGCTTCTGAAGCCTTCCTGCTTCTCACTTATAGTCGCGCTCATCGGTATTATCCTCATCATGGCTGCCAAGAAGCAGAAGAACAAGGATATCGGCTCTATGCTCCTGGGCTTTGCGATCCTCATGCAGGGCATGACCATGATGTCATCCTCAATGGAGCCTTTGAAGGAGATGGACAGCTTCGTATCCATCATGACAGCCTTCAAGAATCCTCTCTTAGGTGTTTTCTCCGGTGCGATCGTAACAGGTATCATCCAGAGCTCTGCAGCTGCCATCGGTATCCTGCAGTCGATCTCAATGACAGGCAAACTTACATACGGCATGGCTATCCCGCTCGTAATGGGTGCCAATATCGGTACATGTATGACAGCCATCCTCTCTTCCATCGGCGTTAACAGAGATGCTAAGAGAGTTACAGTAATCCACGTTGCCATTAAGCTCATCGGTACTGTCGTATGGCTTATCGTCTTCTACAGCGTAAATGCATTTGTTGATTTTAACTTCCTCGACAGCCCCGTTAATATCGTTGGTGTAGCTGCCATCCACTCAGTATTCAATATCGCTAACACGATCCTTCTTTTCCCTTTCTCCAAGCTTCTGGTCAAGATCGCTCATCTTATTGTCAAAGAGACAGCAGAGGAACAGGAATTCAAGCTCGACGAACGTCTCATGCTTACACCTGCAATCGCTGTAGGTGAGTGCCGCAAGATGATGATCAAGATGGTCGGCAAGGCAAAAGAAGGTCTTGATAAGTCAATGGACATGCTCAAGAACGGATACAATACCGCTGACTTCGACTTCATCAAGAAGAATGAGGAAAAGGTAGACGGATATGAGGACCTTTTGGGTTCCTACCTCATGAAACTCACGACCACACAGCACTTAAGTGTTGAAGACAAGAACAAGTCCTCCATGATCCTGCAGGCGATAGGAGAAGTGGAGCGAATCGCAGACCACGCCAACTATCTGTCGGATTCTGCCGAAGAAATCGCCAATAAGCATCTGGACTTCTCTGATACTGCAAAAGAAGAACTCGCAAGAGTCATTCCTGCAGTTCACGACATATACACCATGGCCCTGGACTGCTATCTCTCCAAGGATGCTGCCCATGCTGATGACATAGGACCCTTGAGGATCGTAATCAGTGAGATGTGCGACCAGTTCAAGTCCAACCACGTTGACAGACTTGCATCAGGTGTCTGCACTACTGAACAGGGATTCGTATTCAACGATATCCTCTACAGCTGCGTAAGAATCGCAGAGCACAGCCTTAACATTGCTGCTATTGCATACCGTTTCAAGTCTGCGGGTGCCAAGAATCCTGACACATACATGCATGACTTCAAACAGCGTAAGGACAAGGACGAAAAGAAGTATCAGGAATACTTAAAGAAGTATGGTGCATAAGATTGAGAAAAAGATCGCGGGTTTCTTCGCCGGTTTTTGGAAATTCTTAAAGAACATCTTTATCCTGTTCAAGCAGAACTTCAAAGAAGTGATGCTCTTCATGTTGATATGCTCCGTTTTCACGGCCATATCGACATCTATCCTTGAATCGCTTCTCATAAAGGCGATGATGAAGGTCAGCGGTGTGACTTATATCGTGCCTGCCAACTTAAGAAGCGTTATCGTTAATCCGGCATCGATAATATTGATCATTATCTTCCTGATACTGATAACACTATTCTCTCTTTTCGAGATCGCGGGACTGCTTCACGCATTCTCGATGGCGCAGGTAGGCCGTAACACCAACCTCACCAGCATGATAATGGCCGGTTTCCGCGCCTGCAAAAAGGCTCTGAATCCGAAGAACTGGCTTCTGATCTTATTCATCCTGGTACTTTTCCCGCTTACCAAGGTAATACCTCTTTCGACTTCGACATTTAAGGTTGTACTTCCGGGATTCGTTAACCAGACGATCGATTACACACAGAGTCTTCACATCCTCTATTACTGCATCTACTTAGTCCTCATTTGTTTTCTTACGGTATATATCTTTTCGATCAACAGCTTCGTTATGCAGAAGACAGATCTTATCAAGAGCTGCAGACAGTCGAGGATCCTCGGAAAAGGCCACTATATCGAGACATTCCTCACGCTGGGTCTGCTTACCGTACTTCTTAATTTTGTTATCAATTCTGTATCTTCGATCCTCGTTGTAAACGGAAATGAACTCATATCCTGGATACAGAAGAACAGCAAGAATGTCGTATTGAAGTCAGAGGATGTCGGAACATATACATATGTTGTTAAGCAGATCCTTAAGAGCTTCCTGTCTCCTGCAGTATATAATGCGGCTCTGGCAGTGCTTTTCTACCGCCAGATAGACGAGAGGGATCTTCTCTTGACCCTTTCGAGAGATACGTTCAAGGCCAAAAAGCCCACCAAGAAATTCTTTATTCCTTTTATAACTGTGCTGTCGGTACTCGTGACAGTAGAGTCGGTCGTCCTGATCAACAAGTATTCCTATCTCATGGAAGACGTGGACAGGCCTCTCGTATGTGCACACAGGGGAGACAATGTAAACGCACCTGAGAATGCGATGCCTGCATTTGAACTTGCGGCAAGCGAGAATCTCCAGTGGATAGAACTTGATGTTCACCAGACTTCAGATGGTGTCATCGTATGCAATCACGATTCCAGCATACAGAGGACCACAGGAGCAAATCTTTCCATTCACGATCACACATTTGAGGAACTGACTTCGTGTGAGTTCGGAAACTGGATGCCCGGCAACTACGAGCATGTAACGGTACCTTCACTTAAAGAAGCACTGACTTTTGCATATGAGAACGGTCTTTATGTTCAGGTCGAGCTTAAAGGTCATTCTGATGATGTGAATTTTGAAGAGAATGTCCTTAAGGTAATTAACGAGACAGGAATGCACAACCGTGTCATGGTAATCGCCCAGGATGCCAAGCGCATGCAGAGGATCAAGGAACTCGACCCGACGATAACAAAGGGTTACTGCGTATTTATCGCCCAGGGCAATATCTGGGATGTAAATTATACTGACAATATCTCAGTAGAAGAGTCGAATGTTACTCCTGAACTCGTGCGTCAGATGCATGCCAGGGGCAAGAAGGTATTCTGCTGGACGGTCGATCTTGATGATACCGTGCAGTATCTTGTCAGCTGTGATGTCGATGTCATAGGAACAGATAATCCGATGCTCATAAGCAATGCTGTCGAAAAGGCTGACTGCTCAGGCGGTATATCGAGAATATTCCATATCTTTATGCATATCATCGCAGATATGGATAAGTGATCAGTCTACGGTGCAATACTTTACATCGTATCTGCCGTCTTCTTCCATTTCCATTATCATGTAACCGCGCTTCGACCCGCCCCGGGGAAGTGTTATGGAGCCAGGATTCAATATGCGCGGACCTGTCGCAGTGCCGAATCCTGATTCGTAATATCTGTTGTATTCCGAGACTGCATCACCGAAGCTGTCGTAGGGGACATGGGTGTGCCCGAACATGCAGATATCGCAGCCGTTCTCCTCAGCGGTCAGTGACAGCGTCAGGAGGCCGTAGTTTACCCTCTGAAGATGACCGTGCGAGCAGTATATCTTATGGCCTTTGAGTGTGAATACTGCCTCATTCCTGACGATAGACGGGTCAGCATTATACGTGTCGCAGTTTCCCTTAACAAAGATGCAGGGAGTCTTCGGAGCACCGGCCCAGAGGGCGATCTCTGACTGGGAGTATTCCGAGTCACCAAGATGGATAAGCATGTCCGGCTTTTCCTTTAAGATAGCTGTTCTTATAGGACCGTTATTTCCGTGTGAATCACTAACGATAAGTATCTTCATGCCTTATCCTTTCAGATGAAGTAGAAATCAGTATCCCATCCGGGTATGCACCTGGTGTGACGCATATAGATCTTATAATCGTCTCTTATCTCAAGCACTTTCTGAACGATGGCGAAAACATCCTCGCTTCTGTGATAGCATGCGATCTTCATGACGGGACGGTACTTCTGTATCGTCTCTCTAGCGCCTTCTATAGCGTCAGATTCAGAGCCTTCGACATCGAACTTGATGAAGCTTACGTTATCAAGAGATAAGGAATCAACGGTAATGACATCTATATCAACAGTGTTTTTAAGTTCAACATTGCTGGCAGATAAAGCTCTGGTGCCTCTTCCTCTGGAAGAAGATACCTTCTCGGTCCCGGTGGTCTTTCCTACAAGAGCATGGATGCATCTTATATCTGATCCGAGTTCTTTTGCGCACGCTTCAAGCTTCTTGAAAGAATGTCTTTCAGGTTCTACTGCAACAGCTGAAGTAAGGCAGGGGAGCCTCTCAAGATAACGCTTCAATGTATCTCCGTAATATGCACCGAGATCGACGAAGCATCCGCATCCGGCTTTTGCCAGGAGAGAGAACTCGCTGTCAGGATCTGACTCAGATTTTTCAAGATATGAGATATCGCCTGTGAGCTTATAATCCACATAGTTCGAAAAGCATTCGCGGGAAGCATCATCTGAAAGTCTCTCTGATACCGCTTCTATGGATTCTTTATTCGCTTCATAAAATGAACGGGTAAAAAGATTATTGCCGTACACCGGAACATCAGGAACATAAAGTTCTTTTTCCGATGCGATCCTGGCGACCAGGTCAAGGACTTCAGGTCTCGATGAGCCGAAGCAGACGAGGACGATGAAGTCTGAAGAACCGTACTTTTCGCAACATTCACTATACGAGATGACTTTAAAACCTCTGAACATTCTGTCCCTGACAAAACCATCGCTCGCGAAAACGGCGACGATAAGCTCTGACAGACCGAGACGGTCCAGCACAGAGATTATCTTGTCAGCTCCGTCTCCCGTGCCATATAGAGCCAGCGGGCGGCGTTCTTTTGAAAGATATTCCCATAGGTCTTGTGATGCTCTGGAAGTGCTCATAGGAGTAAGTATAAGCCATAAATAAATTTTTTCGAGCTTATATGCAACAAATGATCTTCAAGAACTGTATTCAGGGTAAGAAACGGATTGATGCCGGATATATGGAGGAAAGATAAATGAAAAAGAAAGTGATCATCGGAATCGTGGCAGGAGCACTTGCTATAGGTATAATCGGAATTTCTGCCATTGGTTCTTATCTTAATAATGCTAAGGCAGCTGCAACTGATGTAAGAGAGCATACAAGTGAAGCCCAATATGTTGGTGAAGAAGTAGATGCTGTAATGGGAGATAACAGCAGAGGTTCTATAAACGCAGGTGCCACAGTGAAAAAGTCATTCGCTGCAGATTCCAATGCTGCACCTGAAGCACAGGCCGAGCAGGGTCCCAATGTGTCCAGCCAGGTTAATGTCGATCCCAATAAAGGCAGACTTCTCATAAGAACAGTTACCATAACTGCTGAGACAAAAGATTTCGGTACTGTTGTAAACAATGTGAACAGCCAGGTAAAGGCATGCGGCGGTTATATCGAGAATTCCTCAATGCGCGGAACCGGAAATAACCATGATCTCCGTTCAGGAACATATGTGGTCCGTGTACCTGCAGATAAGCTCGACGAACTTATCGCTTCAGTCGGATCAAGCTGCACGGTAACATCTTCAAATGAGAATTCCTCAGACGTAACACTCGAATATGTAGATACAAAATCAAGAGTTGAGTCTTTAAGAGTCGAGTACGATCAGCTCATGAAGATCTTGAGCGAGACAAAAGACCTCGATAATATAATCGTTCTTCAGAAGAGACTTACTGAAGTCAGATACCAGATCGAGAGCAGCGAATCCAGGCTCAGAGTTCTTGAGAACCAGGTCCAGTATGCAACTCTCCATCTCACATTGAAAGAAGTGCTTGAAGAGAAGGAAGTCGAAGAAGCTCACGTCGTAACTTACAGTGAAAGAGTCAAGGATCAGTTCAAGGATATGTGGGAAGGCACAGTCGAATTCTTCCAGGACTTCGGACTTGGTCTTATATCTGCGATCCCGATGCTGGTATTCCTTGCAATCGTTGCAGTTGTTGTCATCATCATCGTCTCCTCAGTACGCAGAAAGAGAAGAAAGAATGAGCAGAAGATCCTTGCTGATGCAAAGGTTGAAGTAAAGGCTGAAAAAGATGATTCTTCCAAGGATGAGAAGAAGGACGCCTAAAAGGTAAATGGAATAAGTTTTACATATATGATCTGTAATCAGAATCTGAATTAAGGCCGTAGATTAAGGATAAAGGAACAATAGGAACTAGTGGAATAAGTAAAGTTTCAGAATTCTAGTACAGAGAAATCACATCCGGCTGCGAAGTTCTCCCACCCCTCGGGACCTCCGCAGCCGATGTTGTCATATACGGCACAAGTAAGGAAACCGCCTGATCCGGCGCCCTTCAAAGCCTGAGGAACATCATCGAAAACCAGAGCCCTGTCGGGTGTTATGACGATTCCGGGTGCGGATATATATTCAGTCGCACGAAGGAAGATATCAGGTGAACTCTTGTCGATCCTGCCACCAAGATCTTCTAACGTGATAACGCAACCGAAGAGTTCTTTAATGCCTGTATGAATGAGCGCGGCATTGGCATTAGCGCGCGAAAGAGCTGTTGTTACGCTTAATGAGAAGCCCAGTCTTTTCGCTTCCAGGAGATACTCTTTGGCGCCTTTCTTAAGTTGTACTTCAGACTTATAGAATTCGTATACCATGGATTCCCATGTGGCGGCAACTTCCTGCCAGGTCATGGGAATGCGGTATTTCTCCTGTGTATATCTTGCTGCATCTTCTATCGACACTCGCTTAACGAATTCCGTGTATTCGGGAGTTACTTCATATCCGTAACGGCCTAAGAACTCCTTGTCGACATCGTGCCAGACGCTCATGGAATCAAGGAGCGTGCCGTCGAGATCGAAGATTAGAAGTTTAACGCCCTCTTTCGAGAGCGCTTTAAGATCGGGATAATTATCGAATCTCTTTATGGAACCCATGATCATTCCATGTAGGAGAGCTTGCCCTTTAAGTCTTCAAGAGCCTTCTCTCTTTTTGCGTTGAATTCTTTCTTGTTATTCTCGATAAGATTATTGCCGTAAGAATCGATCGATACGATAAGAGGTCCGAACCTCTCAGCCTTAAGCTTCCACATGGCTTCGGGCATGCCTAAGTCAAGCCACTCGACGCCTTCGCAATCGACGATCTCTTCTGCAGCGACTACAGCGCATCCGCCGGGGAAGATCGTGTGAATGGCACAGTTATCGATGCAGCCCTGAGTAGTCTTGGGGCCCATGCCGCCTTTGCCGATGATGATCTTAACACCGGTCTTCTCGAGGAATTCAGCCTGAGCCTTTTCCATACGCATGGATGTTGTAGGGCCTACGCTTATTACCTTGTACTTGTCATCAGGCTCACCGTCACCTGAGATCTTCTTCATGATAGGACCTGCGTGGAAGACAGCCTTGCCGTGAAGGTCAACGGGCGGTTCCTTGCCCGAGATGACAACTCTGTGATGGACGTCATCTCTTCCTGTAACGATATCGCCTGTGAGATAGATAACATCACCTATGTGAACTTTCCTGATATCCTCGTCAGATACGGGTGTTTTGAATTCAAATGTGCTCATAAGACTGCCCCCTTGTGTGTGAAGAAGTCGTAAGTAAAGTCAGGATTGATCCTGATTCCGGCTCTTCTGTGTGCCCAGCATGCAGTGGAAAGACCCATCGCGAGTGTGGCAGGATGTCTTGAAGCCTGCTCGATGTTGACTCCCATGACAGAGAGTTTTCCGCCGAATCCGCCGGGGCCTAAGCCGATGGAATTAAGTCCGTCCTCGATGAGCTTCTCCATCTGTGCTGCCTTGGGATTGGGATTATGTGATCCGACCTGTCTTAAAAGAGCCTTCTTGGAAAGTTTTGCAGCAACTTCGGAAGAACCTGCGATTCCGATGCCGACGAGGCAGGGAGGACATGCATTAACACCGTATGTTGTCATCTGCTCGAAAACAGCTTTCGCGATTCCTTCATAGCCTTCGAGAGGCATGAGGACCTTTGAAAAACCTGGAAGAGAGCATCCGCCGCCTGCCATATAGAAATAGAGCTCAAGCTGGTCGGAATCCTTTACGATCTCCCAGTCGATCCAGGGGCTGTGTGTGCCGATGTTGTTGCCTGTGTTCTTCTCATCGAAGACCTCGACGGCATTAGGTCTTAACGGAGCATTTGCAGTTGCATCCTTTACCGCATCGATAAGCGCATCCTCGATAATGTCCATGTATGGCCATCTGGAACCTACACGTGCGAAGAACTGCGGAATGCCTGTATCCTGGCATGAAGGTCTCTTCAGTGAATCTGCGAGCTCCATGTTCTTTTCCATTACGTTGTAGATATCAGGAGCAAAGCCTTCGTTCTCTGTCTCCTTCATCTGAGCGAGACGTGCCTTTACGTCATCGGGAAGATGTCCTGCCGAATAGCTCATAAAAGAAGCGACGAGCTTCGACAACTGTTCGCGTGATAAATCAGCTGACATGCAAAATCCTCCAAAAAATATACTGTGTCAATTATATATCATTGTGACTTCGTAATGCCTTGCGGACTTTCAAAAGATTTCCAAGTTATTTATAATAAGCCAGATTAATAAATGATTTTTAACAAGGGGATCAGTACAGATGAGTGATGAACTGAAATTGAAAGTGCCCGCACTTGCAAAGATGACTTCCGATAAGGTTTATGCCTTTATCGTTATGGCTTTCATGGTATTTCTTCCTGTAGCCGAGATAATCACAGAGATCATGACAAAGAATAAGATCAAGGTCTTCGGACCCCGTCCGCCTTATCCGTCATACTTCCAGCCTTATATCGTTGGTGTTTTCGGAGGCATCCTTGCTCTTGTAATAATCCTCACGTTCATATCAAGGATCGTAAACGGCTTTAAGTTCTATGTAGCGGATGTGTTCTTCTTTACGCTCTTGGGCTTCATGCTGCTTTCCATGTTCTGCTCAGTCAACTTCGGAGTTTTCGCAGGCGGATCAAAGTTCTACTGTGAAAGACCTGAGATCTTCCTCTGCTATTACTGCCTCTACTTTGCAGGCACCATGATCGAGGATTCCGGTCTCCGCAAGAAGCTGTTCTTTACATATTTCGTTGTTGCGATCATGCAGGGTGTTGTAGCATTCCTTCAGACATATAAGATCGAGATCGCATACTGCCTCTATTTCTCCAACCGTGTTTCATCAAGAGCTGCTTACGGTCTTTTGCAGAATACAAATTTCTACGGCACACTCTCATGCCTTTTGACAGCGATCCTGTCCGGACTTTTCATCTTCAGCTCAAAGCTTTTCAAGTCCAAGGCTTTAAAGTGGATCACTTATGTTGCTGCTCTCTTCGTCTTCTATACAATGATCGGCAGCTGCGCACGTCTTGCATGGCTCGGATTTGCCGGCATGAACGCAGCTTATGTGATCTCACTCATCATTATGCGCAAGAGCACAATGGATAAGGAATCACTGAAGAAGATCACTATCGATTACATTATCATGCTTGCAGGATATATCGTTATCATCGCTCTTGCAGTTCTGTTTACAAACTTCATCACAGGAAGAATCAAGGCGACAGTTAACGATACTTTGAACAAGAACGTCAGTGATAAGGATTTCGGTCACGGCAGAGGTAAGATCTGGAAGACCGAGATCGAGTGCATCAAGCGTCACTGGGTAACAGGTATCGGTCTTGATAACCTCGCTCAGGCGTTCAGGGAAATGCCCGGCTGGAAGAGAGGCGACTATGTACAGGACAAGGGTCATAACGAGTATCTCCACCTCGCTGCCACACAGGGTATCTTCGCTCTTATCAACTATCTCTCACTGATCATTTATGCAGTATCAACTGCAGTCAAGAGAATCTTCAAGGAGAAGGATGATGTTAAGAGATGCATCCTCTGGATCTGCGTAACATCCGTTGCTGCATATCTTTGCCAGGCAATGCTCTCATCCAGCATCATGAACGTTGCACCTTACTTCTGGATCATCCTTGGACTTACCACACCAAGGACCAAGCCGATCTCTTTCAAGAAGGGGTAACGAACCGGAAAGGAGGCTTTCCATGTTCAAATCTTTCATCCGCCTCAGGGCAGAAAAGGAAAGACAGATCTTCATCAGGAACTGCACGGGATTTGATACACCGAGACTTGCAGAAGAAGTTTTTCCGGCTGAGTGCAGGGCAGAGATGGACATTCAGTACAACAATGGAAAGCACCCTCTTAAACTTGATATTTACACACCTTTCGGATGCACCGGCGCCAAGGAATGCTTTATCCTGATCCACGGCGGTGCTTTCGTATACGGATTTAAAAAGCTCGACCAGAACTTCGGCATGCATCTTGCTATAAAGGCCGGCATCCCTGTGGTAAATGTTGACTATACGCTTATGCCGGAATCTGATCTTACCCAGATAATCAACGAGATCTTCCATGCTATGAATTTTGTCTATTCAAGATACGGCTTCAGGAAGTTCCATACCGTAGGTGATTCTGCGGGAGGATACTTGGCTTATATCGTGGCTGTTGCTGCCAGGAGCAGGCATGTATCTCATGGGCTGTGGGTTTTCGAGAAGTTAAACGGCACAGTCGAATCCGCGAACATGGTCTGCGGCGGGATCAGGAACACCACGAAAAGATTCCCGGGCTACTACTTCGAGCGTGTCACAGATTCCAATGACAGGCAGCAGCGTCTTCCTGATTATGCATATGACTTAAATCTCCTTGCAGAGCGTGATACTGATCTGCGTGTCTGCATGATCACAGGCGAGGAGGACTTCCTCCGCGAACAGAATAAAGAGTTCAAGGAACACTTTGATAATGCGCTTTTCTACGATGCAAAGAATGAAGGCGATCTCAAGATGTTCCATGTCTTCCCGATAGCACATCCCGAGTGGCCGCAGTCACAGAAGGCGATAGCTCTTATAGCTGAGAACGCAGTGGGAAGAAGATAATAATTCCGCAAATAATAATACCCCGGCATTTGTGTTTGCCGGGGTATTTAAGTTTCACTTTGGATCCAGGTGATTAAGCCTTGACCTTCTTCACATCATGTGTCTCATCGTATGTCTTGTTAATGAGCTTTGAGATGGGCTTATAAACGAAGAATGTTATGAGACCGACAACGATTCCCTTGAAGAGATTAAAAGGTACGAATACTGCAAGGAGGAGCGAGAGCTTGTCCTTAACCAGAGGGTTTACTTCAGCACACTTTCCGATGATGGCTTCAGTGGAAAAACCCATTGCAGAAGCATACAAAGGCAATGTGATGAATGCGTTTACGGGAATTGCGATCACAGCAAGAGCGATCGTTGATGCAACCATTGAGATCGCTGCGCCCTTTCTGGTCCTGATCTTCTTGTAAATGAGTCCTGCAGTAACCACATAGATCACTCCTGTTACGAAGTTCGACAATTCGCCGATACCCATAGTCTGTGTAACAGGAAGGTGTATGAGATTCTTCAGAAGCTCGATAACGACAGCCCATACAGGTCCTAAGGCAAATGCTCCTATAAGTGCGGGAAGCTCGGCAAAGTCGAACTTTAAGAATACCGGCATGAACGGGAGCGGGATCTCCAGATACATGAGGAGAACAGCCATAGCGGTAAGGATCGCTGTAGCGGCAATGCGGCGGATCATGATCTTGCGTGCAGCCTTAGAATCCGCCTTAATGGTTACTTGAGTTTCAGTCATAGAAAATACACTTCCTTTCTTCCGGACTTTACCGTCGGCCCCTGGAATCACACCGGGTCAACCTCACCTTAAGATTTATGAGGCTTGCGGGCTTACGCGACTAACGTTCACCGCCGGTCGGAGAATCACACTCCGCCTTGGACGCCTCAATTATACTCGCGGGGTCCGAAAACGCAAGCAGGGTGCAATATGTCAGATTAAATATTCCGTATTTTTATGGCAAAAGCGCTAACCTTAGTCTTTTTGTTCTTATTGTTTAAGGTGTTATAATTATTTGTCGTGCAAAAGCATATTTTCGGAGGCAAAAATGAAAGTTGAAAAACTGGTAGAGATCATAGGTGCTGATTTTTATTCGGGAGTTCCTGACAGTCAGCTTAAGGCACTTTGCAATTATC
Source organism: uncultured Clostridia bacterium (assembly GCA_946403085.1). GTDB lineage: Bacteria > Bacillota > Clostridia > Saccharofermentanales > Saccharofermentanaceae > Saccharofermentans. Next base: position 24,259 of record CAMIYM010000001.1, read on the forward strand.
TGATGGCAACATACGGAATTGATCCGCATCATCATGTGATCGCAGCTAATGAAGGTAACTGCACGGCTCTTGCCGCAGGATATCATCTCGCTACAGGCAAGGTTCCTGTAGTTTATATGCAGAATTCCGGCGAGGGCAACATCATCAATCCTGTAGCATCGCTCCTGAATGATAAGGTCTATGCGATCCCTATGGTATTCATCGTAGGCTGGAGAGGTGAGCCCGGAATTCACGATGAGCCCCAGCACATCTATCAGGGTGAAGTAACAGTTAAGCTTCTCGATGATATGGATATTGCTTCTTTCATCATCGGCAAGGAAACGACTGATGAAGAAGTCGAAGCCAAGATGACAGAGTTCAGACAGATCCTTGCACAGGGTAAGGATGTCGCATTCGTTATCCGCAAGGGCGCTCTTTCCTTCGACGGCAAGGTCGAATATAAGAATGACAACAAGATGGTCCGTGAAGAGATCATCCAGCATATAGTTAAGGCTTCCGGTGAGGATCCGATCGTTTCCACCACGGGTAAAGCATCAAGAGAACTTTTCGAGACAAGAGTAGCTAACGGACAGTCACACAAATATGACTTCCTGACAGTAGGCTCGATGGGCCACTCATCTTCTATCGCGTTGGGTGTTGCCATCAACAAGCCTGACATGCGCATCTGGTGCGTTGACGGTGACGGTGCCGTGCTCATGCACATGGGCTCCATGGCAGTCCTTGGCGCTAACAAGCCTTCCAATCTCATCCACGTCGTTATCAATAACAGCGCTCACGAGACAGTCGGAGGCATGCCCACGGTTGCAGGTTCCATCGACATCGTAGCGATCGCCAAGGCTTGCGGATATCCCAATGCGGTATGCGTTGATAACTTCGAAGATCTTGATAAGGAACTCGAAGCAGCCAAGGCAAGACACGAATTAAGCCTTATCGAAGTCAAGTGCTCTATAGGTGCAAGAGATGATCTCGGAAGACCTACCACGACAGCACTTGAGAACAAGCAGAACTTCATGGAATACATCAAATAAATATTTACGGGGTTACTTGTATGAACATTATCGTCACAGGCGGAGCAGGATTTATCGGTTCGAACTTTGTTTTCCATATGCTCGAAAAGTATCCTGATTACAGGATCATCTGTCTTGATAAGCTCACATATGCGGGCAATCTGTCCACTCTCAAGAGTGTAATGGATAATCCGAATTTCAGATTCGTTAAGCTCGATATCTGTGACCGTGACGGCGTTTATAAGCTCTTCGAAGAGGAGCATCCCGATATGGTGGTCAACTTCGCTGCTGAAAGCCACGTTGACAGAAGCATCGAAGATCCGTCCATCTTCCTTCAGACAAATATCATCGGAACGAGCGTGCTGATGGATGCCTGCAGAAAGTACGGCATCAAGAGATACCACCAGGTATCCACGGATGAAGTATACGGTGACCTTCCTCTGGACCGTCCTGATCTTTTCTTCACGGAAGAGACACCCATTCATACAAGTTCACCCTACAGCTCATCAAAGGCAGGCGCTGACCTTCTCGTAATGGCATATCACCGCACATTCGGTCTTCCTGTTACGATCTCACGCTGCTCCAATAACTATGGCCCTTATCATTTCCCCGAAAAGCTCATCCCTCTGATGATCGCCAACTGCTTGAACGACAAGCCCCTTCCGGTATATGGCGAAGGTCTTAATGTCCGTGACTGGCTCTATGTTGAAGATCACTGCAGGGCAATAGATCTCATCATTCACAAGGGAACTGTCGGTGAAGTCTATAATGTCGGCGGCCATAACGAGATGAGAAATATCGATATCGTTAAGCTCATCTGCAAAGAGCTTGGCAAGCCGGAATCCTTGATCACATATGTAACTGACCGTAAGGGTCACGACATGCGTTATGCTATCGATCCCACAAAGATACACAATGAACTCGGCTGGCTCCCTGAGACTAAGTTTGCTGATGGTATAAAGAAGACGATCAAGTGGTATCTTGATAACCGTGACTGGTGGGAAGAGATCATCAGCGGTGAATACCAGAACTACTACGACCGCATGTATGGAGACCGCAAATAAGATAAGCGGTACAAAGGCTTAAAGATTAAAGCCTGAATCAGACGTAATAAACGTGATTAGTCCCTGTGTAGAGACCTTCGAGAGGATCTACATAGGGCTTTTCTTTAAGTGCGCTAAGCACGAAGTCCAACATCTGAAGCATTTCGAGTGAGCAATAGTAACCTCTGCCGTTGATGGAAACAGTATAGTCTTCAGGTGTGTTGGTCGACTTGGGAAGGATCCTGATCTCAAGATTGTGGGAGATGATATAGATCTCAGTAAGATAGAGCTTGTAGTCGTTGCCCTTGGGTGTCTTCCACTTGCCGATCTCCTTATAAGGCTTGAAGGATACGGATGTGTGGAGATTGTAATAACCAAGCCAGCGGTATGAAGCGTCGTAATACTTCATGTTGAATGTTTTTCTCAAATAGTTGGAATCGATCCAGGTGCACTGAACGCCTTTTCTGGCACCGAAGTCATAGACAGTTCCGTCTTCCGGCTGAATGAGCATGGAGACATCTGTCTCTGAATGAAGCTTCGTCCTGCCTTCCATATAAGCGAAAGAACCGCTGCCGGCTTCCTTTATATTGGGATTATAAGTAGGTTCAGGTGTTGTCTCGCCGGATTCCTTAGTGGCTGTTCCAATGTCATCATCTATTGCATCGTCATTGCCGTCATCGTCCCCGTCATTATCAGAGCCGTTGGAAGCATCTGATCCATCGGAGGATTTGGGCGAAGTCATCTTTACCGGATAGGGATCTTCAAAGTAGAAGTCATCGTCATCGCCGAAGTCATCTGAAGCTGATGTGTCAGTTACTGATTCGGAAACGGAAGGCACGGTACTATCTGTGGGAACACTATCGCAGGCGCATAAAAGCAGCGCTGACATTAATATCAGAGCCGTAGCCTGTACTATGTGACGATCGAACCTTTTGCGTGCCATTTAATAATCACCTGTAATCAATCTATTCCTAAATCCCAATTGAACAAACACGTGCAATTATAAACTATCTTTGTTGATTTTCCAGTATTTGTTACTCTATGGTCTTGCCGGAAGGCTTGTTAAAGAAGATCTTACCGGCTTCAAAACCCAATACGACCTGACCATTCCTTAAGAATGCAAATCTCGATGCAGTCCTGGTGTCGTTATTCCTTACGATAAGCTTGTCGAATGTGCCGGTATCACCGGAATCGGCAAGATAATCCAAAGCATCATTGCCGGATTCTGCAGGAACGGTGAATGTGAGATTGTCACAAAGACCGGCGCGGAGAAGCCACGGCTGAACTGACAGCGACAAAGGAGCGCTAGTATCCGGGAAGATGGAGTGACGCTTTAATGTAAATTTGTACTTGTTGTTCTTAAGCTTTTTGACATTAACGGTGTAATAAGCAGGGAAGGGAGGTCCTGAGAAGTCGTCGAAGACATCGGTGACATCTTCAAGTCCCAGGTTCTGCCATCCTGAATTGATCCTGATGGAATCCTTATTAGTGAATTCATTAATGACCTTATCTATCTCCGCCTGAACTTCCTTCGAGAACTCGAGGTCAGAATACATCTTGTTCTGCTGGTAACGGACAAAAGCAGAATATGTGGCTTCGAGGAGAAGCTTGAGTCTCTTGACCTTCTGGTCAGGGAAGAGCTTAAGCGCTCTCGCGATGCGGATGGCGCTCTCGGGAAGATTGGTATTGCAGTTGCCGGATTCGAATCTGATCCTGGCATCGTGATATACCTGAAGGTAGATATTATAAGCAAGAATGGGATCGGGATTGCCGGCTTCACCAAGAAGGAGCATGTCCGCGAACTTGAGCTTGGCCTCAGTACAATCGTAATTTGAAGCTACAGCAAAATAAGCAAATGCCTTGTCGTAGTCAGGTATTCCAGTAACCTTGCCGTCGTAATAAAGAAATCCCAATGCATTGGCAGCATAACCGAAGCCGAATTCCTTAAGAAGGATCTCAAGGATTCTTGCAGCTTCGCCATAATCGCAGGGGAAGGCGCTGTTGCCACCGTTGCAGGCAAATGCCTTGATCTTAAGAGCTTCGAAAACATGCTGCTCACAGAGTGTGTTCGTGAAGGAGACGAAGCGGCTTATGACTTCAGCGGGAGCATCAGACAGGAGCAGGCTGTTATCCCAGTGATTAAGGAATGTGAGCATCTGTTCCTTTGTATATGTGCGCTCTTCGGGAGGAAGTTCCTTATTCTCCTCATGGTTCTCGATCATGCTGAGGAGAGAAGGGATATCCAGCACTTCTGAAGCTATGCCTGTCGGCATGCCGTTCTTATCATCGAAAGTATCGGCGATCCTTGCTATCTTTATAAGGATCGTGACGATCATGTCCTCATCCGTCTCGGGGAGGGGAGGAAGGGGAAGATCGCAGATATTGTCTGAGTCAGGCCCCAGAAGCTCATCAAGGCAAAGGTCTTCATAGAAATATGTGGTTACAGGGCACCACCAGTCAAAAGCGAAGTCTTCAAAAGAGAGTTTCTCATCTTCAAAGTGGGAGAGCGCAGTCTTAAGATCCGATAAGAGCATCGGATATTCGTTCTCACACTGGACGTCAAATCCGCCGTCGGGATATGCATCGAGATCAGTACCGCCGACTATCTCGATCCAGCCGATATCGTACCTGCAAAGGTCGATCAGCTTGTCCTGTGTCATGAAGATGTAGGGTTTCTGCTTACTCATGCCAATATTATAGTCGCGTAAAGCGGCGTATAAAAGACCTTGACAGGTCCGATAATGGGACAGATATGATGCCCGTTACTCCGTTACTCTACAGTAACGCTTTTCGCGAGATTCCTCGGCTTATCTACATCAAGACCTCTTGCGCATGATACGTAGTAGCCTAAGAGCTGGAGCGGAACGACTGCAAGTGATGCCGCGAAGAGCTCATTGATCTTGGGTACATAGACCACGAAATCGGCAGAATCCTCGATCGCATAATTGCCGAAAGAGGTAAGGGCCATAAGATATGCGCCTCTTGCCTTGGTCTCGACGAGGTTCGAGAGTGTCTTCTCGTAAAGAGCGCTCTGGGTGAGAACACCGATTACGAAAGTGCCTTCCTCAATGAGGCTTATCGTGCCGTGCTTCAGTTCGCCTGCGGCATAAGCCTCGCTGTGGATGTATGAGATCTCCTTCATCTTGAGGCTTCCCTCCATCGTGATGGCGTAGTCGATACCGCGTCCGATGAAGAAGATGTCCTTCTGTGCAGCGAGCTTTGCAGCAAACCACTGGAGACGTTCTTTGTCTTCGAGGATCTTATTTATCTTTGCAGGGATAGACATTACTTCTTCTGTGAGTTCCTTTGCCTGATCGTCAGTGATGGTGCCTTTGGTAAGTGCGAACTTGATGGCAAGTACATAGCATACTGCAAGTTGTGCAGAATACGCCTTTGTAGTAGCGACTGAGATCTCAGGGCCTGCAAGTGTATAGAGAACATAGTCAGCTTCACGTGCGATAGTCGATCCAACGACATTTACGATCGCAAGAGTCTTTATGCCGTTTGCCTTGGCATCTCTTAAAGCTGCCAGTGAATCTGCCGTCTCGCCTGACTGGCTGATGATGATACAGAGTGCGTTCTTGTTAAGAGGCATTGATCTGTAACGGAATTCTGACGCGAGCTCACATCTTACGGGAATGCCGGCAAGACTCTCCACGATGTACTGGGTGCAGCATCCGACGTGATAAGCAGAACCGCATGCGACGATGTAGATCTGCTCGAAGCCCTTGATGTCCTCGTCTGTAAGGTTTGTGGCGCTTAAGTCGATCTTATATGTATCGCCGTCGGGAACGATAACTGAGTTAAGAGTATCCTGGACTGCCTTGGGCTGTTCGTGGATCTCCTTCATCATGAAGTGCTCGAAGCCGCCCTTTTCGGCAGAAGCGGCATCCCAGTCGATCTCTACGGGTGTCTTCTCGATCGTGTCACCGTCCAGGTTATAGAATGTGACATTGCCTGCTTCGAGGCATGCCATCTCGAGGTCGCCAATGTAATAAACGGTCTTGGTGTACTTGAGGATGGCGGGAACGTCAGATGCAAGATAGGAAGCATCCTTGTCGTAACCGATGATCATCGGGGAGTCCTTACGAGCAACGAATATCTTGCCCGGATGATCCTTGAACATAACTGCGAGAGCATAAGAGCCTCTTACACGGACCATAGTCTTTGCGAGTGCTTCGATGGGGTCATGTGTGTACTTCTTGTAGTAATAATCGATAGTCTTGATGGCGACTTCGGTGTCTGTCTCGGAATAGAACTTGTAACCCTTGCGGATCATCTTGTCCCTTAATTCCTGATAATTCTCGATGATGCCGTTATGTACGCCGACTACGTTATAATCATCGACTATATGGGGGTGAGCGTTGTTTTCGGTGGGTTCGCCATGGGTTGCCCATCTGGTGTGGCCGATACCGCAGGTGCCCTTGAGAGCTGCGCCGCCGTCGGTCTTCTCGGCGAGGACCTTAAGTCTGCCTTTTGCTTTTACGACTACAGGGTTCTTGTCGCCGTCCCTTACTGCGAGACCTGCTGAGTCATAACCTCTGTATTCGAGCTTTGCAAGACCGTCCAAGAGGATAGGAGCTGCCTTTTTCTTACCTGTGTAACCAACGATTCCGCACATATATAAAAGAAAATCTCCTTAATTTTAATTGTGGTATTTTACCACAACTGCCTATATGAGTATAAAAACTCTGTGAGTATGGTAATCATTCGCAATAAGTATAATGAACGATACCGTATTATTATCGTCATATGTCGAAAATGTCTATTGATAATTGACCCGAAACAATTTAAAGTAAATTGGCTCTATAAGAAATGCTTATAACTGCCGGCTTAATTCCTTCAAGAAAGGCTATAAATATATGCTTGAATTACAGAACATCTGCTTTCATGCCGATGACAAGGACATTCTCAAAGACATAAATCTCAAGATAGATGACAAGTTCGTCGCTATTACAGGACCTAACGGAAGTGGTAAGTCCACACTTCTTAAGATCATTATGGGAATCATCACACCCACATCAGGAAAGATCCTGTTCGACGGACAGGATATTACGGATCTTCCGGTAAATGAGCGAGCAAATCTCGGCATCAGCTTTGCTTTCCAGCAGCCTGTCAGATTCAAGGGACTTAAGGTAAAGGATCTTCTGGGCATCGCTGCCGGCGAGGGCGTTGATGTAACAAAGGACTGCAAGTATCTTTCAGCAGTCGGTCTTTGCGCCAAGGATTATATCAACAGAGAGATCAACGATACGCTTTCAGGCGGCGAGATGAAGAGGATCGAGATCGCCATGGCTGCCGCAAGAGGCGGCAAGCTCAGCCTTTTCGATGAGCCGGAGGCAGGCATCGACCTCTGGAGCTTCCAGAGTCTTATCAAGGTTTTCGAGAACTTAAGAAGAGTTACGAACGGAAACATCATTATCATCTCCCATCAGGAAAGGATCCTGGAGATCGCTGACAAGATCATCTACCTCAAGGACGGAATGGTTGACAGGTTCGATGACTCCAAGAAGGTCATGAGCGAACTTAATATGGGCCGCTACGGATGCGGCTGCGCATACTCACAGGAAGAAGGTGTCTGCAATGGATGATCTCGAGAAAAGAATGTTAAAAGAGGTTGCAGAGTTAGACAGCCTTCCCGTAGGCGCATTTAACATCAGAAGCAACGGCAAGAGTGAAGCAAGGAATTCGACCGCAAATATCCAGATCGAATCAAGGGAATCAGGAGACGGCATCAACGTCTATTTCAAGGACGGTACCAAGAACGAATCATGCCACATCCCGGTAATCATATCCATGTCCGGTCACAAGGAATGCGTTTATAACGACTTCTTCGTCGGTTCCGACTGTGACGTTACCATCATCGCAGGATGCGGCATCAGCAACTGCGGCGGTCACGACAGCCAGCACGACGGTATCCACACATTCCACATCGGCAAGAACTCAAAGGTAAAGTACGTCGAGAAGCACTATGGTGAGGGTACCGGCACAGGCAAGAGATTCATGAACCCCACAACGGTCGTATATCTCGAAGACGGTGCCACGATGGATATGGACACTTCCCAAATTGCCGGAATCAACGACACATACAGGATCACAAAGGCTGAGATCGGCCCTAATGCCACATTGATCATGCACGACAAGATCCTTACAAACTTCGACCAGACCGCCAAGGCTGAGATCACAGTCGATCTTAACGGAGACGGTTCTGTCTGCGATATCGTAAGCCGTGGTGTAGCGAAGGGCGAGTCCGAGCAGGATGTCATCATCGATATCTCAGGCAATGCCGTATGCAAGGGTCATGCAGAATGCGATTCCATAATCATGGACAAGGGCGTGATCGTTGCGACACCGAAGCTTAAGGCTACATGCGTTGACGCATCACTGATCCACGAGGCAGCTATCGGTAAGATCGCAGGCGAGCAGATCACAAAGCTCATGACCTTAGGTCTTAACGAGCAGGAAGCTGAGCAGAAGATCATCGAAGGCTTCTTAAGATAAGGAACCGCAAATATAAAGAAATAAAGCCTGCGTTGTGATAAAATTGTTTTAACAATTTTTCTACCGGAGGCGACAAACATGGGACTTAATTTCCGTAAATCAATCTCTTTGGGCAAGGGCTTAAAGCTTAACTTAAGTAAATCAGGACCCAGTGTGTCGTTCGGTAAGAGCGGATTCAGACAGTCCATCAATCTTAAGGGTCAGGCAAGGACCACTGTCGGAATTCCGGGTACAGGTATCTATTACACCAAGACAAATGACGTTAAGAAGGTAGTCGGAGGAATTACCGGAAAACTTCAGGACTCAAAAGCTAAGAAGGCTGCAGGAAAGACAGCTGCCGAGCCTAAGGCACCCAAGGCAACGAAGGCTGCTGCTCCCGCACCTGCAAAGTCAGCAGTTAATGAAGAACTCATCGCTCAGTCCAAGGCTAGGGTCGAGGAATTTGCAGCAGGTATTGAGGCTCTTAAGTCAGTACATAAGCAGTCTGACGGATATATCGACTGGGAAGCAGTCGCAAACGGCGCTGTATCAGGACAGTTAAAGGAACTTCAGCCTTTTGCACAGAGCGTTCTTGCAGGCGATATCGATGCATATTTCCAGGTTATCAGCGAAGTAGGACCTTTTGATGACCTTCTTGAATACGGCAGCGGATTTGAAGTCGGAACAGACGATCCCAAGAAGATGGAGATCGAATTCCAGGTTAAATCCGACAGCGTGATCCCCACACAGTATCCCGACATGAAGGCAAACGGCGAGATCGTCATGAAGGATTTCACCAAGTCAGCTTACTATGAGCTCGTCCAGGACTATGTCTCAAGCACGATGCTCAGAGTCGCAAGGGATACATTCGCACTCCTTCCTGTACAGCAGGTTATCATCCATGCTGTTGATAAGGTATTGAACCCTGCCACAGGCAATGATGAGGAAGTAACTATCTGTTCAGTAAGACTCAAGAGAGACGCTCTTGCCACATTGAATTTTGAGCGTATCGATCCTTCCGACTGTCTCGAAAGCTTCGAGAGCAACGTAAAATTCAAGAAGACAACCGGTTATTCTCCTGTAGACAGGATCCTTGCATAAAAAGCACCGGAACACCCTGTTTTATAGACAGAATGTAAACTTTCATTCCGTTTCGTGAGAACAAAAGCCCGTGTTTATTGCTTTTCGGAATCACGTTGGTAGACTAACTTCATAAGTGCTTTTACTTGGAATTTCGGATTTGCGTTAAAGAGGTCGTGAATGGCTAACCGCAAAAGAATAGCTTTACTTGTAGCCCAGGCTGATGAATACTATCAGGCTCAGTTTATCGAGGGCTTTATCGGGAAAGCTTTTGAGCATGATGCGGATGTCCTTGTCTTCGGCAGTTACCTCAAGTATCAGAATAATCTCGGAAGAGAAGTAGGTGAGACTTCTATATTTACTCTCCTGCCTTATGAGGAGTTTGATGCTGTTGCGGTAATGGCAGATACCCTCCAGTCACCAGGCCTTTCTGACAGTCTTGAAGAGATAATCCATGAAAGATGCAAATGTCCTGTCGTATTCATCGACAAGGAGAGCAAGTATTTTCCTTCAATCTTTCCGAATCACTATGACGCTGTAAAAAAGCTCATCAATCACCTCATTGAGGATCACGGTTATACTGATATCGCTTATCTTACCGGAAAAGCGTGGCACCATTACTCCAAGCAGAGACTTCAGGCTTTTATGGACGCCATGTCCGAGCATAATCTGTCTGTAGGAAGAGACAGGGTCTTCTATGGAGACTTCTGGTATACAAGCGGCGAGAGTCTCGGAGACCGTCTTATCAAGAAAGGCGGAAATCTCCCCCAGGCCATAGCATGCGCTAATGACTGCATGGCGATAGGACTTGCAAAAGCCCTTGAAGAGGGCGGCATCAAAGTGCCGGAAGATGTGGCTGTCGCAGGTTATGATTCGACTGAAGAGGGACGATATTCTCCGAAGCCTGTCACATCAGTTAAGATCCCTGCCAAGTCCATGGGCGCACATGCTCTGGAGATGCTTTTCGATGAGATGGAAGGCAGGAAGACAGGCGAATTTACCGATTGCGGCGAATTCTTCTGCGGAAGGACATGCGGCTGCGATGAGAATAAAGTCCAGTACGAGACAAAGCTCCGTAAGCAGTGGGATACCGATACTTCACATAACAGCGTTTTCTCTTCATTCAACCATCTGGACGAAGACCTCGTCATCCAGAATGATTTTGGCGGATTGATGAAGACCACATTCTCATATGTATTCCAGATCAGGGATTTTGAGAGTTTCAGTATCTGCCTTAATGACAAGTGGCAGCAAAAGGCGAAGGGAATGGCAGGAGCCATTGACGATGCAAGACTTTCAGCTGAGCGTCTTACTGACACTGACAGATTCTTCTCGAGGAAGATGATGCATGTTATCGCATGCCGTCCGGAAGGGCTTAACTGCGACAGAGTAAGCGACGATGTTTTCTTCGACAGAAAGTCACTTATTCCCAGACTTGATGCTGAAAGAATAAAGCCTGAAGCGTTCTTCTTTACGTCACTTCACTTTGAGGAACTGACATTCGGTTACGCAGTGCTTTCCTTTACAGATCCCAAATCCTATAAGAGATCGTACCGCTTATGGCTCCACAGTATAATGAGGGGTCTTGAGAACTACAGACGATATGATGAGCTCATGTCCATCAACAAGAGACTTGAGGCAAGCCTCGTAAGAGACCCGCTTACCGGTATCTATAACTACAACGGTTTCTTAAGGCAGACCGAAGACATTGTCGCGATGAATCCTTTAAAAGAGAAGGAGAAGATCGGTGTTCTTGCGATCGATATCAAGAATCTTGCAAGGATCAACAACGATAACGGAAGAGCAGCAGGCGACAACGCGATCATCAGCGTCGGCAATTTCCTTGAGGAAGTATTCACAAACGGCCGTATCTATTGCATGGGTAATGGCGAGATGGTCGGTCTAGAGGTTGTCGATAATGATGCAGACGCATTGGAAGTAATGGAAGAGAGAGTTAAGGCTCTTTACAAGAAGATCGACGAATATAATGCTTCGCTCGGTGAAAGTGCAAGAAAGCTTGAAGTCTATTACGGAACCGCAGAGGGAACACCCAGATCAAGAAATGATTACGAGAGCATCGTAAGTGTCGCACTGTCCAGGAAGAACGGTCAGAAGTTAAATCTCCAGAAGCTTAATGCCGACGGTTATGACGATACACAGATCGAAGAGGCAAAGGTGGTAAACGAGATCCTCGATAAGAATAAGATCAACTATCACTTCCAGCCTATCGTCGATGCACATACAGGCGAGATCTACGCATATGAAGCATTGATGAGATGTGATACGGTTCCTTATATCCAGCCTCTGCTCGTCATCAAGTATGCAGGCATCTTTAACAGGCTTTACGATATTGAATATGCGACATTCCATAATGTATTAGGCTACGTTAACGAGAATGCCGACAAGTTCAATCCGGATTCAAAGATATTCATCAATTCAATTCCCGGACAGAGCCTTAAGAAGGACGACATAAAGAACATATCTGATATGGCTAAGTCTTTGTCAGGCAGGCTTGTTGTCGAGTTTACGGAACAGTCCGAGATCGACGATAAGGAACTGGCTGAGATGAAGAAGGAGTATCAGAGCTTCGGTTTTGAGACTGCTGTTGACGATTACGGTACAGGTTACTCCAATGTAAGCAATCTTCTCCGCTACATGCCGAACTACGTTAAGATCGACAGGGCTCTTCTGGCAAATATCCAGGATTCGCCGCAAAAGCAGCACTTCGTAAAAGACATCGTCGAATTCTCCCACGACAATAACATCCTGGCTCTTGCTGAAGGTATCGAGACTGCAGAAGAACTCGAGTCTGTCATCAATCTCGGCGTAGACCTCATCCAGGGTTATTACACGGCCCGTCCTTCCGAGAATATAATCAAAGAGATCAATTCCGAGATCAGGGATGAGATCGTCAGATACAGCATCGGAAGATCGAAGAACCGTACAAGGAGAGACTATGTCGCAGGAAGAGAAGCAAGGATCTCCCTTCCTATCCTTATCAAGGACGGCTACACAACGATCCATGTTACAGCAGGTCATGTTACTTACAGAGACCTTCATATCCTGGGCGTTCCGGGTGATGATGCGGTCATCAATCTTGAGATCGAGAACGGATACAAGGGCAAGATCGTGATCGAGAACTGCTGTTTTACAGGCAGGATGCATGATGCTGCCATCAATATCGGAGAGGACTGTGAAGTCGTACTCTCGCTGACAGGTGAGAATTCCCTCTCCGGAGGCGGTATCAAGGTCGCATCTTCTTCAAGCCTTACTCTTGAAGGTGTCGGCAACCTCTCGATCAGTACTACGGGAGTAGAGACATTCGGTATCGGAAACGATATGGATTCCTATCACGGAGATATTGTTTTCGATCAGGACGGACTTATCGAGATCTCCGTCAACGCCAATAAGAGTGTCGCGATAGGAAGCGGACTGGGCGGACACATTACTGTCAGAAGGGGTATGTATAAGCTCAATCTTATGGGCCAGCACTCTGTCGGTGTAGGTTCCATAACAGGTGATATCGAGCCGCTCATAAGCAACTGTTACCTAGCGATAAAGAGCGTGGCTCAGTCTTCTGTTGCTATCGGATCTGTCATTGGAAGATGCGACATGATGCTCGAGCATTCTTCCATCAATATGGATTTCGAAGGCACTGATGTCGTAATGATCGGTTCCAAGCACAGCGAAAAGCTTCAGGTCAGCATATACAGCGCCACCATTACAGCGAAGTGCAAAGCGCATGATGTCACGGTCTTCGGATCAGGCACGGCTGCACCTACGACACTTACTATCGATTACATAACTCTGAGAGTGGATATAAGCGGCAAGCAGGCCGGAATCTACAGAGGCATGGACAAGAGAGTAAAGATAAGAGTATCCAACTCCGATGTAAGCGGACGTATCTTTACAAGTCTTGAAGTACCTCAGCATGCATCCGAAATGGATTTCAAGGTCACTGAATCCCTGACGAAGCTCGAGATCAACGGCCGCATGATGGAAGATAATACGAAAAAGCTCTCTTAAATATCCAGGTAGATAGGACAGTGATCTGAACCCATGATGTCTGTCATCATGTTGGATTCTTTAACGCGTGAATTAAGACCGTCTGTCGTGAAGAAATAGTCTATTCTCCAGCCTACATTACGCTCTCTTGCAGCTGTCTTGTAAGACCACCAGGTGTAGCAATCCTTATCGTCCGGATGGAGCATTCTGAAGGTGTCTGTAAGACCTCTTTCGATGAATTTGTCCATATATGCTCGTTCTTCCGGAAGGAAGCCTGAGATCTTGGAGTTTGCCTTCGGGTTGGAAAGGTCGATCTCCTTGTGGGCTGTGTTGACGTCGCCGCAGCAGATGACTTCCTTGCCGCTTGCCTTAAGGGCATCGACCTGGTCTAAGAAGCAGTCGTAGAATCTGAGCTTGAACTTAACGTAATCGTCGCCTCTTCCGCCATTAGGGAAGTAGATATTAAAAAGCACGAAGTCTCCGAAATCCGCCTTGATGACACGGCCTTCATGGTCGAACTCCTCCACGCCGAATCCGAATTCGACGCTCTTGGGCTCTATCTTCGAATAGAGCGCGGTGCCGGAATAACCCTTCCTCTCAGCTGAGTAGAACCAGCTCTTGTAACCGGGGATATCGGTGATCTCAGGTCCTAACTGATCCTGCATCGCCTTGATCTCCTGGATGCCTATTATGTCGGCACCGATCTTTTCGAGACTTTCTGCAAATCCCTTAGTTGCAACTGCTCTTATTCCGTTGACGTTCCAGCTTGCTATTCTCATAAAAAACTCCAAGTAATATAATTGTATGGGTAGATTCTACTATTATTTGGCTTTGGAAGGAAAGGGATATGAGGATATTGGTTGCCATGCTCGGAGGAACGATCTCGTCGTCGGATGTTTCCGGAACGATCACTCTCGGAGCTACGACTTTTGTAAAGAACTTCCTGCTCGAATACCTGTCAGAGAATGAATATGTCTTCCCGGAATTCAGGACATATTCCTCTGAGGATGCCACTCCTGAGGATTACCGCGAGGCGCTGAAGAGGATCATTGATGAAGCAACGTCTTCAAAGTACGATGGGATCCTCATTACGCACGGAACAGATACGTGTGCTTATTTCGCGCAGCTCGCATACAGGGTCTTATCCTATCTTGAGATACCTTTTGTCATCACAGGCTCCATGAAGGCTCCTGACAAGGATCCGGAAGAGGCTGCATATAATCTGATATTTGCCGTGAACTGTCTCGAAAAGAAGAACAGCGGAGTAGCTTTCAGGAACAGTGATAAGATCCCGACACTTTATAACGCTTACCAGATAGTATCGCCTGACATCAACGGCATCTATAAGGAAGAGAAGGGATGCATTCCGCCTGAGGTAAAGGAGCAAAGTGAGTTCTTCGCCAAAGAGAAGCTCCCGAAGATACTGATGATACCTGCTGCTCCCGGATTGATGATCCCTTCAGAAGGCTTTGAAAGGGTCCTTATCTGCTGCAATCACTCAGGTACTGCGACGACGTCTCTGGAACCTTTCGTAAAGATATGGAGTGCCAGGGGAATCCAGTGCTTTATGGCGCCTATCCCTGCCAACTCAGGCGTATATGAGAGCAGAAAACGCTTAAGGGATGCAGGTGCCATCGAACTGCCGGGAATGCCTCTCGAAGGGGCATGGGCGGAGGTGCTGCTCAGATGAGCCTGCCGCCAAAGATAATCGATAAGAACGGCATGGAGTCTTTCGGAGGAAGCCAGATGTGGCTGCCTGACAAGATGCTCCTTAACAGCGGATGCGGCATCATTGCAGGTCTTGATGCCATAATGCGCCTTAAGGGCGAAGACAGGATGCCGCGCGATGAGTATTTCGAGAGATTTTTCGATGCCAAGGACTATATAAGACCCATCACGATAGGAAAGAACAGGGAGGAGAGGAAGCTTTTCGGAAGAGAATTCCTGGGAAGCTTCGGCGTCAGCGCGCACAGGTTCAAAAAGGGCGTGAAAAAGCTGGGACTCAAGGAAGGCCTTAAAGTCAGGGTCAAGCCGTTCCTCTTCAAATGGCAGGAAAAGCTTCCGGGTTTCCTTAAAGGCGGAGATCCTGTCGTAATGCTGTTCATATCGCCTTTCAAGAAGATCGCCGTCGAGAACCCGCGCGGGTTCAAGTCTATGTGCGATTACCACTGGGTCACGGTAACGGAGATAGACGGGGATGACCTCTATGTGTCATCCTGGGGCGAAAGATGCAGGATGTCGGTAAAAGAACTTAAAAGTTTTGGTGTCATTTTGCGCTTTTATTCCGTTTCGTTGGAAAATCAGAGCAACATAGTGTAATTTATTGTCGGAACTTAATTATTATTTAGGAGGAACCAGGGAAATGAATAAAGAGATTGCCGATAAGATCAAGGGAATGCTTGTGGAAAGACTCAGAATTCCGGAAGAGGACCTGGAGTACGATTCAGAGCTTTTCGGTGAGGATATCGGACTTGATTCTATTGATTCCATCGAGATTATCGTAGGCATCGAGAATCTTTTCGGAGTAGATATCTCCGGAGCAGGTGCCACAAGAGAAGATTTCCGCTCCATCGAGACACTTACTGCATTTGTAGAAGCACATAAAGAGGACTGACAATGCCGATGAACGAGAAGCGTTGCGTAATCACGGGCTTAGGCCTCGTATGCGCAATCGGAAATGATACTGACGAATGCTTTGAGTCAGCGATTAACGGCAGAACAGGCATAGCAGACGTCAAGAGCTTCGATACTTCGAACTGCTATTCCCATAAGGGCGCAGAAGTAAGCAAGACAAATGAGGAGCTTGCAAAAGGCAGATACGACAGAACTACAGCTTTGGGTATCAAGGCTGCAGGCGAAGCCTTAAGTGATGCAGGCATCGATCCTGAATCAGGCGAGGCATCAGAGATCGGCGTACTCCTCGGCAGCTGCATAGCAGGTGCTGCCTGTGTCGAGAAGTATTACAACGCAAAAGTTAACGGCGGGAAGGGCGACATCGATGACTTGAAGTCGATGCCGGCTTCTGTCATTGCCGGAAATGTTGCCGACTACTACAAGGCAGGCGGCATAACTGCAAACATAGTAAATGCGTGTGCGGCAGGAACATTAAGTGTCGCCATGGCAATAGACCTTATCAGAGGCGGCAAGGGCGAGATCTTCCTTGCAGGCGGATGCGATTCATTCTCATCACTTGCATATGCGGGATTCCATGCATTGAGAGCTCTGGCTCCTTCTGACTGCTCGCCTTTCAACCACAGTGACGGAATTACACTTGGCGAGGGCGCAGGCATACTTGTAGTCGAATCTTACGAGCACGCTGTTAAGCGCGGCGCGAAAATATACTGCGACGTATTAGGTTCAGGCGTAAGCTCTGACGCATATCACATCACGGCACCAAGGCCCGACGGCGAAGGCCAGATGAGCGTCATAACCCGTGCCGTTAAGAATTCAGGACTTAAGTTCACCGATATCGATTATGTAAATGCACATGGTACCGGAACAGCAAAGAATGACGAGTCCGAATTCCTTTCTTTGAGCACAGTTTTCAAAGACAACAAGGATTTATCCGTAAGCTCCACAAAGTCCATGACAGGACACTGCTTAGGCGCAGCAGGCGCTATCGAGGCAGTTCTTACGGTCAAGGCACTTAAGGAAGGAAAGCTCCCTCCCACGACAGGTTACAGTGAGGAAGACCTTGGAGTTCTTGCCGAAAAGTCCGGTGACATCAACTTCATCGCCAATAAGCCTGTCGAAAAGGAGATCAAATATGCCATGTCGAACTCTTTCGCGTTCGGCGGCAACAACGCGAGCATCGTTTTCGCGAAGGATCCGAATCTCCTTAACCTCACATGCCCCAAGCAGGATCTTTATGTAACGGGCGTAGGTATCGTCAGCGGCGAGTATGACGAAGAGAAAAAGAGCTATATCGCAAAGCTCGATTCTGATACATTCAAGGCATACGGCGTAAAGTCCGCTTTCTTAAGAAAGCTCGACAGATTGTCACAGCTCCAGCTCTTAAGCGGCCTTAAGGCACTGGAGGATGCAGGCGTTACGGTAACACCCGAGAACGAGAGCATTATCGGTATCTGCATCGGAACCAATGACGGCCCTATGACCGAGATCGCCAATTTCCAGAAGAACATCATCAGGGACGGTATCGACAAGGGCAGTGCATTTGCATTCCCGAACACCGTTTATAACGCTGCCGGCGGATATCTCAGCATTGCTACAGGCATCAAGGGTTACAACGTCACGATCGCAAACGGTTTCCAGTCCGGTCTCCAGAGCGTTTGCGCCGCATCAGGCGCGATCATGTTCGGTTATGAGAGCATCATGCTCGCATCAGGAACCGACGAGTGCACGGATATCGACGAGGAGATCTATTCTGATCTCGGCTTCTCCGGTG
The DNA here is from genome assembly GCA_946403085.1 of uncultured Clostridia bacterium. Classification (GTDB taxonomy): domain Bacteria; phylum Bacillota; class Clostridia; order Saccharofermentanales; family Saccharofermentanaceae; genus Saccharofermentans. The sequence continues at coordinate 42,279 of CAMIYM010000001.1, forward strand.
AAGGCGGCATGACTTTGGGTGAGGGTTCCGTAACATGCGTTATCGAGAAGGATTCCTCCGCTTCCGGAAGAGGTGCGAAGCGTTATGCAAAGATCGCCGGATTCTCTTCTGCAAGAGATACAACAGGTGACAGAAATAACAACTGGAGATTGTCAGAAGAAGCACTTACCAAGGCGATCTCTAATGTTCTTAAGGAAGGATCTATCGAAGCATCTGATGTAAAGTGCATCTATGGTTTCGGCAATGGCGTTTCCGAACTCGATAATTTCGAGATGGATGTCTATAAAAAGATCTTCGGTGACAATATCGAAGTAAAACTTGTAAAGAAGGACTTCGGCGAAGCAAGGGCTGCATCTTCTTCACTGCAGTTTGCAATGCTCGCAAAGGATATTTTCGAAGGCAAGTGCGAGAACGGCATTGCCGTCTCATACGGTACCAGCTCGCTTTATTCAGCGGTATTGCTGACCAAAGCATAAGACGGAGGGCTTTTTATGAGCAAGACGGCGGTAGTCACAGGCGGATCCAGAGGAATAGGCAAAGCGATCGCATTAAAGCTTGCCAAAGAGGGCTATGACATAGCTCTTAACTATGCTTCCAACGATGAGGCTGCCAAGTCTGCCTGTGAGGAGATCTCTGCTCTAGGTGTCCGCTGCGAGATATACAAGGCAGACACATCCGACATCGCTCAGGTCAAGGACATGTTCAAGGCTATCAAAAAGAGCTTCGAGACAATAGATGTTCTTGTAAACAATGCGGGCGTCGTCGATGACGCATACCTTCTCATGATAAGACCCGATTCTTTGCAGAGAAGCCTTGCGATCAATATCCAGGGTTATATCAACTGTGCGCAGGCAGCAAGCCTTAAGATGTGTTCGCAGAAGAGCGGTAAGATCATAAACGTCTCTTCTGTAAGTTCAATCCTTGCTGTTCCCGGCCAGACTGTATACAGTGCCACCAAGGGTGCGGTAAATTCCATGACACAGACCATGGCAAAAGAGCTTGCGCCTTACGGCATTCAGGTTAACGCGGTAGCACCGGGCTTTATCGGCACCGACATGATCAAGTCCATTCCGGGTGACCTTGCAGAGAAATATCTGGAAGCCGTTCCCATGAAGCGTTTCGGTTCTGCTGAAGATGTTGCAGACTGTGTCGCAAGCCTTGTTTCCGATGCATTCTCATATATGACAGGTCAGGTTATCGTTCTTGACGGAGGCTTAAGTCTCTGATGAAAGTACTCGTTCTGAACGGAAGTCCCAAGAAGGACAGGAGCAATACCATTCAAGTTACGAATGCTTTCGTATCCGGTTTTCCCGAGGGCACCGAAGTTAAGAAGATAAACATCTATGAAAAGGACATCAAGCCCTGTATGGGCTGCTTTGCCTGCTGGGCATCTCCTGACGGCACATGCGCCATAAAGGACGATATGGCAGAGATCATTGCCGCCATAAAAGAATCAGATGTCATCATCGAGAGCTTCCCTTTATATTTTTACGGCATGCCTTCACAGCTCAAGGCAGTGACTGACAGGTGCCTCTCTCTTGCTGAACCCTATATGGGTACCAGGTCCGATGACGGTCAGACCTTTAATAAGATGAGAGATCCTTCTATCTTTAATAAGAAATTTATCATTATAAGTTCATGCGGCTATGTCGAGCTTGAGCCCGTCTATCCCGCACTCCTTGCCCAGTACGATCTCATCTGCGGCGGCAGGGAAAAGTACACGGCCATTTTATGTCCCATGGGCGAAGTCTTCATGACCGGCAAGGCTAAAAGGCAGATCAGGGTCTATCTGGATGACCTCAAGAAGGCCGGAGCCGAGTATTGCTCGAACGGATTTAAGTTAAGTTCCGAGACGATCCGCAAACTGCAGATCCCTCTTCTGTCACCTGAGGGCTTTGCGACTCTTACTAATTCCCATATGAACGAAGGCGGCTGGGCTGCTTCAAGGTTTGAGAAGTAAGCTTTTGCTGAAATTTTGCTAAAACCAGGGTGTTTTTGGCAAGGATTTTTGCAAAACCGCTGACGGAACAGATCAGCATGCCTTTTCACGCAAGTTTGCCAATCCTTTGACAATCAAAGCACTTGACATTACACCCTATCTGTGAAATACTTTGACAATCAAACTATTTAGCGTGAGGGATTATTCTATCCTCATCCGGGCTAAGCAAAGAGGTTGTATAAATGACAGGCAGAATTATAGGACTCGGTTCTTATCTCCCGAAGAAGGTCGTTACGAACGACGATTTCGCTAAGTTCTTGGACACAAGCGATGAGTGGATCACCGAGCGAACAGGAATAAAGGAAAGACACATTGCCGACCACATCACAGAGAAGCCTTCCACAATGGCTGTTGAGGCTGCCAAGAAGGCGATCGAGGATGCAGGCATCGACCCTATGGACATTGACCTCATCGTAACCGCATGCACAACACCCGACCTTGTTATACCTTCAATGTCATGCGTTGTTCATGAGGCTATCGGCGCGAAAGAAGACTGCGGATGCTTTGACGTGAATTCGGCGTGCCCCGGATTTGTTGCTGCATTCAATACAGTCCAGAGCTTCATCGAGACAGGTAATGCGAAGGTTGCTCTCTGCATCGGTTCAGAGTGCAATTCCAACTTTGCAAATTACGACGACAGAGGAACATGCATCCTTTTCGGAGACGGCGCAGGCGCAGCTGTCCTTAAGGCTGACGAGAATGCAAAGCGTAATGAATTCATCATGAGATCATCCGGCGCGAGATCAGCATGCCTCCGCTGCGAAGCTGCAAGACAGCCTGACAGATGGGAGGAAGAGGGCTTCAAGGAAGCAACATCTTTCTATATGCAGGGAAGAGAAGTATTTAAGTTTGCCGTATCTGAGGTTCCGAAGCTCATCAAGGATCTTTCTGAGAAGTATGATTTCGATCTCGAAAAAGACGTCGACTACTTCGTTCTTCACCAGGCAAATGCGCGTATTATCGAAGCTACAGCCAAGAAACTCGGCATCGACAGGGACAGATTCCCCATGAACATCATGAACTACGGAAACATCTCTTCAGCAAGCATCCCGATCCTTTTGGGCGAGATGAAGGCTGACGGAAGACTTAAGCCCGGCATGAAGCTCGTTATCTCAAGCTTCGGCGCAGGACTTACTTGGAACGCAAATTATATCGTTTTCTAAGATATACACCAGCATAAAGGAGAAAAAGATTATGACAAGAATCACAGATTTGATCGGCATCAAATATCCTATCTTCCAGGGCGGTATGGCTTGGGTTGCAGACTGGCACATTGCAGCTGCAGTATCTGAGGCAGGCGGTCTTGGCATAATCGGTGTCGGCGGCGCTGATGAGAACTGGCTCCGCGACCAGATCAAGAAGTGCAGAGAAGCAACAGATAAGCCGTTCGGCGTAAACCTCATGCTCATGAATCCCAGAGCTCCTGAGATCGCTAAGGTAATCGCTGAGGAGAAGGTAAAGGTCGTTACGACCGGCGCCGGCTCTCCGGAGAAATACATGGATATGTGGAAAGAAGCAGGAATCATCGTTGTTCCTGTTACAGCAGGCGTTGCTCTTGCAAAGAGAATGGAGCAGTGTGGTGCTGATGCAGTTATCGCTGAGGGTACAGAGTCCGGCGGACACATCGGTGAAGCTACAACAATGACACTGGTTCCCCAGGTTGTTGACGCAGTATCCATCCCTGTTATTGCAGCAGGCGGTATCGCAGACGGCAGAGGCGTTGCAGCAGCTTTCATGCTCGGTGCTGAGGGCGTTCAGTGCGGAACAGTATTCTGCGCTTGCGACGAAGTAAATGTTCACCAGAATTACAAGGATATGGTCATCAAGGCAAAGGACAACTCCACAAGAGTTACCGGAAGATCTTATGGCCACCCCGTAAGACAGATTAGAAATGCACTTTCCAACAAGTATCTTGAGATGGAGCAGAGCGGAGTTACTTTCGAGGAATTGGAAGGCCTCACAGTAGGCAGTCTCCGTAAGGCCGTTGTCGAAGGCGACATCAAGGAAGGTACATTCATGGCAGGCCAGATCGCAGGCCTCATCAAGGAAGTAAGACCTGCCAAGCAGATCATCGAATCGATGTTCGAAGAGGCAGACAAACTCTTAGGAAGGAAGTTAGAAGCATAATGAAGATAGCATTTTGTTATCCGGGACAGGGCGTTCAGCATGTAGGAATGGCAGAGGGTTTCGTCAAGTCAGACGAGCACTATGCAGACATGATCTCTGAGGCTACAAAGGCTTCAGGCGTAGACATGAATAAGCTCCTCTATGAACCCAATGAAGATATCAACATCACAGAATACACACAGCCTGCATTGGTTACTGCATGCTGCATCATCACAGACGCACTTCTCCTCGCGGGAATCAAGCCTGACGTAACAGCAGGTCTTTCCCTCGGCGAATACTGCAGCCTTTATGTTGCAGGTGCACTGAGCTTTGAAGATGCAGTAAGACTTACAAGGATCAGAGGAAAGCTCATGTCTTCCGAAGTTCCTGCAGGTGAAGGCTCAATGGCAGCTGTAATCGGTCTTGATGCAGAGACTATTGAAGGAATCACAAGCAAGATCGACGGTGTATGGCCCGCTAACTTCAACTGCCCCGGTCAGATCGTTATCACAGGCAAGAAGGAAGCAGTTCAGGCAGCTATGCCCAAGTGCGAAGAAGCAGGTGCAAAGAAGGTTGTCGAGCTCAATGTATCAGGCCCGTTCCATTCACCTCTTCTCAAGGGCGCAGGTGAGAAGCTCGCAAAAGAGCTCGAAAATACAGAATTAAGCGACCTTAAGATCCCTTACATCGCAAACGTAAACGGATCTTTGGTTAACGATAAGTCACAGATCAAGGGACTCCTTGAGGCTCAGGTATCCAGCCCCGTAAGGTGGGAGCAGACACTCTATGAGCTCGAGAAGATGGGCGTTGATACCATCATCGAAGTAGGCCCCGGAAAGACTATCGCAGGATTTGTAAGAAAGACAGTTCCTTCAATCAATGTCATCGGTGTATCAACACCTGAAGATATAGATAAAGTTTTAGAGAAATTAGGCTGATTTGAGGAGGTAAATACCATGTCAGATAATGTAAGAAAGACAGCAATCGTAACAGGTGCTTCAAGAGGTATCGGCAGAGCTATCGCAGTTAAGCTCGCAAAGAGCGGTTATAACATCGCAGTAGTTGATGCTTGCCCCCTCGAGATGAGCCAGGATGCAGTAGATGAAGTTAAGGCATTGGGCGTTGACGCAAAGGCATATCAGTGCAATGTTGCTGATTTCGAGAAGGTCGGCGAGACAGTTAACCAGATCAATGAAGACTTCGGCGGCATCTATATACTCGTTAACAACGCAGGTATCACAAGAGACGGACTCCTTATCAAGATGACAGAAGAGAACTTCGATTCAGTTATCGCAGTTAACCTCAAGGGTACATTCAACTTCATCAAGCACACAACACCTGTAATGATGAAGAAGAGAGAGGGAAGAGTCGTAAGCATCTCTTCTATCGTAGGTCTTGAAGGCCAGGCAGGTCAGGTCAACTATTCCGCATCCAAGGCAGGAATCGTTGGTATCACAAAGTCCTGCGCAAGAGAGCTCGCTTCAAGAAATATCACTTTCAATGCTATCGCTCCCGGATATGTTGAGACTCCCATGACTGCTGTTCTCACAGACAAGCAGAAGGAAGCGATCTTTGAGATGATCCCTCTCAAGAGATATGGTCAGCCTGAGGATATCGCTAATGCAGTTAACTTCCTCTGCTCTGAAGATGCTTCATACATCACAGGTCAGGTATTGAGCGTTGACGGCGGAATGCATATGTAATCAATGGTGCTTTTGGGGAGCGCCACGAAAATAAAAAACTAACGGAGAATTTTTAAATGGCAAACAGAGTCGTAGTAACCGGTATGGGTGCGATCACACCTCTGGGTAACAGTGTTGAGACTTTCTGGGAAGGTCTCAAAAAGGGTAAGGCAGCTACTGCCCCCATCACAAAGTTCGATGCTAGCAATGCTAAGGTAAAGCTCGCATGCGAAGTTAAGGGTTTTGAAGCTACAGATTATATGGACTTCAAGACAATGAAGCGTATGGAACCCTTCGCACACTATGCACTGGCAGCAGCTAAGGAAGCAATCGAGCAGGCAGGCCTCGATATGGAGAAGGAAGATCCCTACAGAGTAGGCGTTATCGTAAGCTCAGGTATCGGATCAATGCAGGCTCACGAGAGAGAGCAGATCAGATTCGAGAAGTCCGGCAAGATCGCTCCTATGTACATCCCTTTGATGATCGCTAACATGGCATCCGCAAACATCGCGATCCAGTACGGAATGAAGGGTATCAACACATGCGTTGTTACAGCTTGCGCTACAGGTCTTCATTCTATCGGTGATGCTTTCAAGGCAGTTAAGTACGGTGATGCAGACGTCATGATCACAGGCGGATGCGAAGCAGCTGTATGCAAGACAGGCATCCAGGGATTCGCAGCACTTACGGCTCTTTCAACAAATGAAGATCCCGAGACAGCTTCAAGACCGTTCGACAAGGACAGAGACGGTTTCGTAATCGGTGAAGGTTCAGGCGTTCTCGTTATCGAGTCTTTAGAGCATGCCAAGGCAAGAGGCGCTAACATCCTCGCCGAGATCGTAGGTTATGGTGCAACATGCGACGCATACCACATCACATCACCTGCTGAAGACGGTTCAGGCGCAGGCATGGCAATGATCATTGCAATGAAGGAAGCCGGAATCGCTCCTTCCCAGATGGACTACATCAATGCTCACGGTACATCAACTCACCACAACGATCTTTTCGAGACACGTGCAATGAAGTATGCATTCAAGGAAGACATCAAGAATGTATCTATCAACTCCACAAAGTCCATGATCGGTCACGCTTTGGGCGGTGCAGGCGGCATCGAGCTCATCACTTGCGTTAAGGCAATCCAGGATTCTTATGTACACGTTACAGCAGGTTCCAAGGAAGCTGAAGGCGAGATGGATCTCGATTACACATTTATCGAACCTAAGAATCGTGATATAACATACGCTATGACAAACAACTTGGGATTCGGCGGCCACAACGCTTCCATGATAGTCAAGAAGTTTGCTGAATAATTACGGAGGATCCACATTATGGCAAATGCGCTTACCACAACTGAGATCATGAAGATCATCCCCCACAGACATCCTTTCCTTCTCATTGACAGGGTTGAGGATTATGAGCCGGGTAAATTCTGCATCGCATATAAGAACTTCACTTATGATGAGTATTTCTTCAGAGGACACTTCCCGGAGATGCCTATCGTTCCCGGTGTTCTCACAGTTGAAGCTCTTGCACAGGCAGGTGCTGTTGCGATCCTCTCACAGGAAGAATTTAAGGGCAAGATCGCTGTTTTCGCAGGCATTGACAAGTGCAAGTTCAAGCAGCCCATCGTTCCCGGTGACACAGCAAGACTTGAGACAAAGATCACAGCTGTTAAGGGACCTGTAGGCCTTGGCGAAGCAGTCGCAACAGTAAACGGCAAGGTTGCTGTTCAGGCTACACTTAAGTTCGCTATTCTTACGAATTCATAATCACTAATTTATCAGTCAATCGCGAAAAGGCTGTCTCTTAAATGAGGCGGCCTTTTTGTGTGCGCGAAAAATACGCTCAAATTCTTCCTGAAATCCAGAAAAAGAATCCCTTTCTCAGGTAAACTGTAAACAGAAACAAATTAGACCTCAAAGGAGCACCAGATGAACACTAAGAAATATCTCAAGAAAATGACCATCGAAGACAAAGCCAGACTCCTTTGCGGAACAGGAGCTTTCTGGATCGGAGGATTCGAATCCAAGGCTGGCCCCGTTCCGGAACTCAGCATGCAGGACGGCGGCACGGGACTTAACCACCAGCACTTTTTCCAGCGTCTTTTCAGGCAGCCTCCGGAAGGCGTAAAGCCGGAAGACGGGATGCAGGCATTCTTTAACTTCTATGAGCCGAAAAAGCTTTCCGGTAAAGCGAAGGCCATAAGAGAAGTCATGAACAAGGCCGTCACTGAATACAGGGATGGTATTGATATAGGTCCGGGCTGTTATCCGCCGGGCATCCTTCTCGCATCTACATGGGATAAGAAGACTGTATATGAGACAGGCAAGGCTCTCGGAATGGAAGCTTCGGTCTACAGGATCGGAGTGCTCCTCGGAACGCCTAACTGCAATATCTTAAGAGAGCCCAGGAACGGCAGGTTTTTCGAGGGGTATTCAGAAGATCCGTTCCTTGCCAAGACGCTGGCACCTGAGATGTGTAAGGGCGTTGAGAGCATGGGCATCGCTTCGAATGTGAAGCACTTTGCTTGCAATAACCTGGAGCTCAACAGGACCAATATAGATGAGCTTGTAAGCATGAGGGCATTAAGGGAAATCTATCTTCCCGCTTTTGAGGCGTGCAGCAAGGTCGCAACGACCCTTATGACAGCGTACCCGAAGATCAACGGTGTTCACTGTCATGAGAACAGGTGGCTTCTCAAGGATGTCTTAAGAAATGAGTGGGGCTATAAGGGCGTCACCATGACTGATTGGGATTCGTGCAAGGGAAGCACGGGCGACGCCGAAGCGGCAGGCCAGGATATATTCATGCCCGGTCCGTGGGATCACAAGGATATCGTTAAAGCCGTTGAAGACGGAAGGCTTTCCAAGAAAGATCTTGATGAAGCGGCATTAAGGATGCTTGAACTGATCGAAAAGTTCAGTGGTGTCAAAAAGCCAGAAGGGCTTACAACTTCAAAGTATAAGAAAGCAGGTGATAAGGCTGCATATAAAGCAGCGGCAGAAGGCATCGTCATGCTCAAGAATAACGGCGGTCTCCCGCTTAAGAAGACAGCGAAAGCCGTATTTTTCGGACCTGACAGATTCCAGGATTCAGGCTGGGGAAGCGCCAGGGTCGAGACAGACAGGACGACATATCTTTCAGAAGAGCTGGGGAATATCCTGGGTGACGATCACATCCTCAAAGATGACATTGAAGCTTTGAGGAATGGCGCTACAGCCATAGTGATCGAGACCATCAATTCAGGCGAGAGCACTGACAGGCCTGACCTTAAGATGAATAAGAAGACTGTATCTCTTATAAAGAAACTCGCGAAAAACAAAGGCAAGGGCAGGATCTGTCTGATCCTTAATGTGCCGGGTCCGGTCGAACTCGGGGAGATCGAAGACAAAGTCGATTCTGTTTTCGCTGTATTCTACCCGGGCATGATGGGCGGAAAAGCTATGGCTGATATCCTTACCGGAAAGGTCAATCCTTCAGGTGCTTTGCCTTGCACATTCCCTGTCAGATATGAGGATACACCGGCTTATTTGTGCTTCCCGGACAACCTGACATGCAATTACGGCGAGGGAATCTATGTAGGATACAGGGGTTATTTGAAGCGCGGTATCAAGCCGCTTTATCCGTTCGGATACGGGCTTTCGTATTCAAAGTTTGAAGCAGGCGGGATCTCAGGCGAGCGCAGGGGCAACAAGTTCAGCGTTACTCTTACAGTTACCAACAAGAGCAAGATGGACGGCAAAGCAGTAGTTCAGCTCTATGCGTCCAAGATAAAGCCCAGGACACCAAGAACTCCGTTGGAGCTTATCGGTTTTTCGAAGACCATGGTAAGAGCGGGAGAAGAGACAGAGGTTACTATCTCATTTGATAAGAAGGAACTGGCGTTTTTTGATGAGGAATTTAATAAATTCCTTGTGGAAGATGGCGGGTATGATCTTTTCGTAAGCCTTAAGGGATGCGAGGACCTGATCCCGGCCGGAAGTATCTATATAGCAGACGGCTCGAAGGAGTTAAAGTGCGGTCCAGGCTGGAGGATGTATCATGTCCTGGAGCAGAAGGTGCTGATGGATGCCATTGCCAAAGACTGTGAAAAGACAGGTTTCCCTTATATGGCCCTGCTCGAAATGGTGAAGTGGTATCCTCACATGACATTTGCAGAGGCAGTAAAAGAACCGGAGAAATATACGGCTTTCCTTAGTGCCGCTAAGAACTTTAAGCCGGAGTAATCAGAGGAATTTTAGGTATTCTTTGCAAAATAGTGTATTATTATCAGGAATTTCAGATGAACAGGAGACGTATTTATGAGCGAATATGATTTTCTCATTGTCGGTGCAGGCCTTTACGGTGCGACATTCGCACGCCTTGCGGCAGATGACGGATATAAGTGCCTCGTAATCGACAGAAGACCTAATATCGCCGGAAATGTCTATACAGAGGATGTTAACGGTATCAATGTTCATAAATACGGCGCACATATCTTTCACACAAGTGACAAGGCGGTATGGGATTTTGCGAACAAGTTCGCAGAGTTCAACCGTTACACAAACTGTGTCGTTGCCAATTATAAGGGCGAGCTCTACTCTATGCCTTTCAACATGTACACCTTCAATAAGATGTGGGGTGTCGTAACTCCTGCAGAGGCAAGAGCAAAGCTTGATGAACAGATCGCACTGGGCAAGGTCGACGAGCCTAAGAACCTTGAGGAGCAGGCCATCTCACTTATCGGTCCGGACATCTATAACAAGCTCGTAAAGGGCTATACGGAGAAGCAGTGGGGCAGAAAAGCTACTGAGCTTCCCGCTTTCATCATCAAGAGACTTCCCGTAAGACTCACATATGACAACAACTACTTTAACGACAATTACCAGGGAATTCCGGTCGGAGGCTACACCAAGTGGATCGCGAATATGCTTGATGGTATTGAGGTAAGACTTGGCGTCGATTATCTCAAGGAGAGGGATTCCCTCGATAAAATTGCCTCGAAAATCATCTATACGGGAATGATAGATGAGTATTATAATTACACCCTGGGCAAACTCGAGTACAGAAGCCTCAGGTTTGAGACGGAATATCTGCCTGATACTGATGACTTCCAGGGAAATGCTGTAGTCAATTATACTGATGCGGAAACACCGTTCACGAGAATTTTGGAACACAAGCATTTCGAGTTTGGCAAGGGCAAGGGAACAGTCATTACACATGAATATCCCGCAGAGTGGAAACCGGGTGATGAACCCTATTATCCGCTTAACAACGAGAGGAACAACGAGCTTTACAAGAAGTATGAGGAACTCGCTGCGAATGATGGTAATGTTATTTTCGGCGGACGACTCGGCAAGTACAAATACTATGACATGGACGATACTATCGCTGCATGCATGGAAGATTATAAGAGGATAATGAACAAATGAAAAAACTACTGACATCGGTTGTAACAGCGGTTCTTGCGACTTCATTCATCGCAGGTTGCGGCAACAAATTAACAGAATCTGATCCTTCTGTTTCCATCACGTCTTCAGGCGCATCATCTGAGCAGTCAGGTGCAACGTCTGAACAGGCTAAGCCCAAGACGTTTGAGGATCTTTACGGCAACCAGCTTATGCCTTACATGAACCATCAGTATTACTATGATGGCCAGCCTATCATGAAGCAGGAATCCAACTTCTACTTCATCAATTCATTCTATGATCTTACTAACCTTGCCAATATGGGTTACTACCCGCAGACGGCTCTTAACTTTGTTGACCTTGCCGCTAAGTATGAGAACAACGACAAGGAAAACAACTATGAGACAATAGGCGATTACTTTGTTTACTATGCTGAGCACTCCATCCAGAGCACATGCATCCTTTGCGACCGTGCCCAGAAGGAAGGCGTAAAGCTTCCTGAGGAGACAATGAAGGCGATCGATGATCTCGTAGAGAACATCAGAAAAGACTGCAAAGAGAAGCTCAACATGTCTCTTGATGATTATCTGTCAGTTTATTACGGACCTGACAATAACGAGGCAGCTTTCAGAAAGGTAGTTGAGAGATACTATCTCGCTGATCTTTACTCCAAGCAGTATTGCGAAAACTACAAGTTCTCTGATGCTGAGAAGAATCTTCCTTACATCAGATATGCTCTTTTCTATGCACCCGGCACAGCTGATAAGGCTACAAAGGATTCAGCACTTGAAGCAGCAAAGAAGATGAAGGAATCCTGCAAGAGCATCGGTGACCTCACAGGTCTTGCACAGAGCGCACAGGAGCTCGGAACTGTTTATGACCAGGGCGATATCGCCGTTCCCAAGGGACAGATGGCTAAGAAGTTCGAAGAGTGGGCTTACAGCAAGAACCGTAAGGAAGGCGAGCTCGATGTTATCTACGATTCCGAATGGGGTTATTTCGTAGTAGGTTATCTCGGACTCCAGAACCAGATCTCAAAGGTTCCGAAGGTAAGATATGCGCTTTTCTCCGCAGCTGAGACAGAGAACCAGGCTACAAAGGATGCTGCTCTTGAATCTGCAAAGAAGATGAAGAACTCCTGCAAGTCCATAGATGATCTTACAGGTCTCGCTGAGGCTGGCAAGGCTACAGGTCTTGTAAGAGACCAGGGCGATATCCTTGTTACCAAGGGTCAGTTCGTTCCCAAGTTCGAAGAGTGGTCTTATGGCTCTAATCGAAAAGAAGGTGAACTCGACATCATCTATGCTCCTGAATACGGTTACTTCGTAGTAGGTTTCCTCGGAATCCAGGAACAGCGCTCTGAGGTCCTCAACAACATCGCTCTGAAGAGCTTAAGCGACGATATCCTTAAGGAGATCGAGTCCAAGAAGCATAACTTCCACACAGATGACAAGTATGCACCTGCACCTGCAGCTCCCACAGCTACACCTGCACCTGACGTTACGAATATGCCTGAGCCGAGCCTCGATCCCAATGCCACAACGATCGCAGATCCCAATGCTCCCCAGCAGAACGGCAATTCTTCGACAGATGTACTCATCATAGTATTCTTCACTCTTGCAGGCGTTGCGATCCTTGCTGTCATCATCATTCTCATCAACAATGCGGTCAATAACAAGAACGCTTCCGGCAAGTCAAACAATGACTTCGATAAACCTGCCAGAAAGGCTGCTCCTTCCAAGAAGTCTCTTGATGACGATGAGGAAGATGAAGAAGATGAGGAAGAGGACGAAGATGCTGAAGACGAAGAAGAGGATGACGAAGAGTAATCCCTTCCTGTAACAGAATCACCAAAGGCTGCCTTGAGTTTCAAGACAGCCTTTTTATTTACTAATAATAGGCGTCATGTTAAAATTTTAGGCTGTAGATTTCTAACTTTAGTAAGGACGGAGTGTAATTTCATGGAGATTACCAAAGATTTGGTTCAGTATCTCGAAAGCCTCGGGCGTTTGGAACTGAGCCCTGAAGATGAAGAGAAAACACAAAAGGCATTAGGAGACATCCTGGGCTATTTTGACCAGCTGAGCGAGCTTGATACTGAGGGCGTCGAACCCTTAAGCCATGCGGCAGGCGTTTCCAACGTTACCCGTGAAGATGTTATCGCTAATGAAGACATGAGGGATGCGGTATTGAGCAACGCGCCCGAGACAAAGGACGGTACGATCCTCGTACCGAAGACCTTTGATTAAGGGGTGTGCTATGACTGATATTGAGATACGTAAACTCGGCGCACTTGAGATAGGCGCAGCGATCAAGGAAGGCAGACTCACTTCTGTCGAAGCTACAAAGGCATTCCTTGATGCTATAGATGCAATTGACGGTGAATACAAGACTTATATCACCGTGATCAGGGATGAAGCCCTTGCCAAAGCTGCTAAGGCTGACGAGGCAATCAAGGCCGGCACACTTACAGGTCCTCTTGCAGGTGTACCTATCGCGATCAAAGACAATATCTGCACTAAGGGTATTAAGACAACATGTGCATCTAAGATGCTCGGAAACTTTGTACCGCCTTACGATGCAGAAGTAATCCGCAAGATAGAAGATGCCGGAATGATCATTCTCGGCAAGACGAACATGGATGAGTTCGCCATGGGCTCCACAACAGAGACGAGCTATTTCGGCGCCACATCCAATCCCTGGGATAAGGACAGGGTTCCGGGCGGTTCATCAGGCGGTTCCGCTGCCTGCGTAGCTGCTGCCCTTGCTCCTGTATCACTCGGTTCTGATACAGGCGGATCCATAAGACAGCCAGCTTCCTTCTGCGGTGTTACAGGCCTTAAGCCTACTTACGGTGCTGTTTCCAGATATGGTCTTGTTGCTTTTGCTTCTTCTTTGGACCAGATCGGACCCATCGGAAGAAAAGCCGAGGACATTGCTGCCGTTTATAACGTTATCAGCGGCAAGGATCCCAAGGACCAGTCCTCTCTCGAGTCGGAGAAGATCGATCTTTCCGCTATTGAGAACTTTAGCCTTGAGGGAAAGACTTTCGGTATTCCTGAAGAATATATTGGCGACGGTATCGATGAGGACGTTAAGAAGGCAGTTCTTGAAGCCGTTGAAGTCCTTAAATCAAAGGGTGCCAGCGTAGAGACATTCTCGATGCCGATAATCAAGTATGCGATCCCTACTTACTACATCATCTGCACTGCAGAGGCTTGTTCGAACCTCTCCAGATATGACGGCGTTAAGTATGGTTACAGACCTGAAGGTGTTGAGGACTTAGGCCAGCTCTATATCAAGTCCAGAAGTGAAGGCTTCGGACTTGAGGTCAAGAGAAGGATCATGCTCGGCAACTTCGTTCTGTCATCAGGCTATTACGATGCTTACTATAACAAGGCTCTCAGAGTAAAGAACCTCATCAAGCAGGCATTCGACCAGGCATTTGCAAAGTATGATGCTATCTTAGGACCTGTTGCTCCTACGGCAGCTCTGAAGAAGGGCGAGAGCTTGTCTGACCCCTTGAAGATGTATCTTGGTGATATCTGTACGGTACTTGTAAATATCGTAGGTATTCCTGCGATGTCCGTACCCTGCGGATTCACATCCGAGGGACTTCCTGTCGGACTCCAGATCATGGGTGACAGATTTGGTGAGCAGACAGTCACAGGTGTTGCAGCAGCTTTCCAGAAAGCTACATCAGATAAAGGGTTCGAGAACAAGATCCCCGAAGAAGTTTTAAGAGGGGAGGGCTAAGATCATGCAGGATTATGAGATGGTAATAGGCCTCGAAGTACACTGCGAGCTCTCGACAGAATCCAAGATCTTCTGCGGATGCTCTGCCAAGTTCGGAGGCGAGCCCAATACACATGTATGCGAAGTCTGCTCCGGTATGCCGGGAACACTTCCTACGCTTAACAAGCAGGTAGTCGAGTATGCCGTAAAGGCAGGACTTGCTCTTAACTGCGAGATAACAAGGAACAACAAGTTCGACAGAAAGAACTATTTCTATCCGGACCTTCCGAAGGCATATCAGATATCACAGCTTTATTTCCCGATATGCAGGAACGGTCATGTCGACATCAAGACATCCAAGGGTATGAAGTCCATCGGAATCCACGAGATCCATATGGAGGAAGATGCCGGCAAACTCGTCCATGATCCCGTTACGGGCATGACAATGGTCGATTTCAACCGCTGCGGTGTCCCGCTCCTTGAGATCGTATCCGAGCCTGACTTCAGATCCGGTGAGGAGGTCATCGCATATCTCGAAAAGTTAAGAGATACGATGCAATATCTCGGTATTTCCGACTGCAAGATGCAGGAGGGATCCATGAGAGCTGACGTTAACCTCTCTGTAAGACCTGTCGGCCAGAAGGAATTCGGTACAAGAACCGAGATGAAGAACATCGCAAGCCTCAAAGCTATCGAGCGTGCAATTGAGTACGAGCGTGACAGACAGATCGACCTTATCGAAGAAGGCGGCAAGGTTATCCAGGAGACAAGACGCTGGGACGATGAGCAGGAGTATACATATTCCATGCGTTCCAAGGAGAATGCCCAGGATTACAAGTATTTCCCTGATCCTGACCTTATGCCTATCAATATCTCAGAAGAATTCCTTGATAAGGTGAGATCAGAGCTTCCTGAGTTTGCTGATGCGAAGCGCGAGAGATATATCAGTGAATTAGGTCTTCCTGAATACGATGCTGAGATCATCACAGGAACTCCCGCTCTCGTAAAGGTTTTCGAGTCGGCATGCGAAGTATGCCCTAACCCTAAGGACTGCTCCAACTGGCTTATGACAGACCTTCTGAAGATCGCCAAGGACGCCAAGGTCTTAGCAAGCGATATCGACTTCGACGGTAAGGTAATGGGTAAGATCATTAACCTCGTAAATGAGAACAAGATCAACAGAAAGTCAGGCCAGAAGGCTCTTGAAGAAGCATTCCTTAACGGCACTGACCCTGAGAAGTATATTGCCGACAACGGTCTTGCAATGGTATCTGACACCAGTGCCATCGAGCCTGTTATCAAGGAGATCCTTGCTGCAAACGAGAAGGCCGTATCAGGCTATCTTGCAGGTGAGGAGAAGAACCTTACATTCCTTATCGGCCAGTCCATGCGCGCTCTTAAGGGCAAAGCGGATCACCAGGTCGTAAGGCAGACACTTATCGATCTTCTTAACGGAATGAAATAATGGACATATTCTTAAGCATTTTACTGGTCTTATTCTTCGTTCTGGTCAACGCCTTTTTCTCGGGTACCGAGATGGCGGTGATATCTTTGAACGATGCGAAAATGCATAAACTCGCTGAAGAAGGCGACAGGAAAGCCCGCCGCGTCATTAAGTTCCTGGATAACCCCGGAAACTTTCTTGCGACCATACAGGTAGGCGTTACGCTTGCCGGATTCCTCTCATCAGCTTTTGCGGCTAACAGCTTCGCATCAAGACTGGCTCTGCTTACAGATCCGGGCAATGTACACGCCTGGATGGAACCGCTCTGGACAGTTGTGATCACGATCGTCCTGTCCTATTTCTCCCTTGTCCTGGGAGAACTGGTACCGAAGCGCATCGCGCAGAATAAGCCTGAGAAGTGGGCTTTTGCTGCTGCAAATGTCGTTAAGTTCGTGGGTGCGGTATTAAAGCCATTTGTATGGTTCCTTACCAAGTCAACGAATCTCGTGTTAAAGCTTTTAAGGATCGATCCCAACCAGACTGACAAGCCTGTCACGGAAGAAGAGATCCGTATGATGGTCGATGTCGGTTCCGAGTCAGGCAATATCGAAGACACCGAGAAGGAAATGATCGAGAATGTTTTCGAGTTCAATGACAAGGAAGTATCCGAGATCATGACACACAGGAAGAAGATCGTCTCACTCCCGATCGACGCTGAATATGACGACGTCATGCGCGTGGCAAGGGAAGAGAAGTTTACGAGAATTCCTGTCTACAAGGATACGATCGACGACATTATCGGAATCCTTCACATAAAGGATCTGATCGGCATTATGCCGCCGACAGAGGATAAGCCCTTTAAGCTCGAGAAGTTCATAAGAGAGCCTCTCATCGTCCATGAGACACGTAAGATCTCCTCACTTTTCGGTGAGATGAAGAACTGCGGAATGCAGATGGCCGTAATCGTTGACGAATACGGCGGAACGATGGGTATTGCCACTATCGAGGACATGTTGGAAGAGCTCGTAGGCAACATCACAGACGAATTCGACGATGAGACGGATGAGTTCGTCAAGCTCTCGAACGGTGATTATATCGTCAGGGGAGACATGACATTAAGCGACCTTGAAGGAGTTCTTGATATCGAACTCGATAACGATGAGTATGACACCATAGCAGGTCTTGTCATTTCCCAGCTCGACCGTGTTCCTGAGGAAACGGAAAAGCCTGTAGTTAATTACAAGAACTTAAGGATCAAGGTGTTGAAAGTCGAGGAGAATGCGATTGCCAAGGTCCTTATCCACATCAATCCGGTCGTAAAGCCCGATGAAGACGGCGAAGAGAGTTCCAAAGACGATGAGTAAGTACGACCTTGTCCTCTATGACCTTGACGGCACTTTGTGGGATTCTGTCCCGCTCATAATGGAGTGCTTCAGGAAAGCCTATGATATCGTTCTCGGAGGCACAGACAGGACTGATGAGGACCTTATGAGCTATATCGGCAGACCTTTGGGTGACACGTTCACGATGCATGATGATGCTACAAAGGAAAAGCTGATGACTGCATATCTTGAGTATAACTGCGCCAGGCTCAAAGAAAACGCCGTCCCGCTGTTCCCGGGTGTCTGTGAATTTCTCTCAGAGATAAGGGCAGCCGGTGTCAGGCAGGGCGTGGTCACTTCCAAGCGTGAGTCTTCCGCGATGATAACGATCGATCTTTTAGATCTCGAAAAGTATTTCGACACGATGGTCTTCAGGGAGGCAACCGAGAGGGCCAAACCCTACGGCGATCCTCTTATAGAGGCAGCAAGACGTATGGGAATCACGGATATGAGCCGTGTCCTTTATGTCGGAGATGCAGTTCCTGATATCCTTTCGGCCAGGGACTGCGGTGCGGATTTTGCCCTGGTAGGGTGGACCAGGATGCCGAAAGACGAGTTAAATGACCTCGGACCCGACTATATTATTGAGGTTCCTGAAGGTCTTCCTTGCATTATTAAGGGCTCCGAATTATAATGTTTGGTGCTTTTTTACTAAATAATAAATAAGGTGGGTAGGAAAATGTCAAAGACCTCCAAATCCGGAAAGGCAAACAAAAAAGTAGTTTCAGGCGGAGTTATAACTATCGTAGTAGCTTTCGTCCTGATCATCGTATGCTTTTTCACATACATCTCCGGAGTACTTCCCAGAACTCTGACAGGTATTTCTATTACAGAAACACTTCCTGACGGTTCTACAAATACTATCAGGAACTATTCTGTTCTTGAGTCAAATTTCCATTTCAAGGAAGTTTACGATTCATATTCACAGTATGGAATGGTTTCAGAGGACAGACTTGATGAGGTTGTCGGTTCTGAGGGTAAAGAGACATACAGAGATATGCTCCTCAGAGAAACAGCTACTCAGATGAGAACACTGGCTCTTGTCGAGCGTGCTGCAAAGCAGTCCGGATTCATGGAAATGTCCAACGCGTACAAGCTCGCTTCAAAGAATCTCGAGACACTGGAATTCTATGCAATGATGTACGGTTTCCAGTCAGGTACAGCTTATCTCAAGAAGCTTTACGGAACAGGTATGTCAAAGAGAGCTTATGCTGAGTTCTCTTCCAGAGAGATCCTCGTTCAGGAATACGGCAGCTACTTAAAGCAGTTCGATCCCACTATCGTTCCTACAGATGCAGAGATTAAGGCTAAGTACGAAGCGAACAAGAACAACTACACAACTCTCGATTACAGCTCATACTTCATCAAGGCTGAGACAGACAAGGACGGTAAGGTAACAGGCATGGATGCTGCAGTTGCTGCTGCAAACAAGATCGCTAATGCCACAAAGGATACAGAGTCTTTCAGAAATGCCGTTCTCAACTATGTAACAGAGAAGAAGGATACAGCTGCTATCGCTACATTCGATGACGGTAAGGATCCTACTTTCACAGAGAACTTCTCATATTCTCTCGCATCCTACATGGATAAGGCTGTTAAGGAATATCTCTTTGGTGATAACAAAGAGGGCGACAAGAAGGTCATCCAGACAGAATTCGGCGCTTACGTTATCTATATCTCAAAGAAGTCCATGAATGATGACATGACTGTATCCTACAGAATGCTCACTCTGACTTCCAATCCTAAGAAGAATGCCACAGACGAAGAGAAGGCTGCAGCTCTCCAGCAGACAGTTGCTGAAGCTCAGGCACTTTGCCCCAACGGAATGGATCCGCTTTCCTTCTACAAGAAGGTTAAGGAAAAGAGTACTGATGATAATTCAGTTCTTGAAGGCGGATACAAGGCAGGCGTTACAAAGGATTACTTCGTTTCCACAAAGGATGACCCGATCGACTCTGCAGTTGTTGAAGCCGGTAAGTGGCTTTTCGAAGACGGCCGTAAGCAGGGTGATGTCAAGGTAATCCCTTCACAGGACGGAACCACAGTTTACGTATTCTACTTCGAGTCAGCTAATCCTGCTTATGAGATCGTTGTTAAGAATGAGATCATTACAGAGAGATTTGCCAAGTGGAATAAAGATCTCGAGGCAAACAAGCCCGGTTATGAGATCAACGCAGGCTTAATTAAGTATTTAATTTATTAATCTGCTTATTTATTAATATAAATACACCAAGCGCCACTTTAATGAAGTGGCGCTTTTTATTTATTCTGCCGACTGACTTACCCGTTGTTTTCAAGTTAATATGTAAAAGATTTTTATAATCGGACAATCGGATAAGGAGGAAAATTCGATGAAAAAGCTTTTAGCACTGATTCTCGGCCTTTCCATGATGCTCGGTATTGCTGCATGCGGCAAGAAGGTAGAAGTTCCTTCAAAGAGCGATGTAAAGAAAGCGGCTGCAGAAGAGTACGACATGGAATTCACTGTTGACTCTGAAGATATTGCCGATGATGAGAAGTCAGCAGAGTGGGTATTGATCTCCAAGGACGGAACACTCGAACTTACTGTTACCTGGAATTCAAAGAAGCCCGATGAATTTGCGTATGAAGAGGAAGAGCATCCTGAGGCTACTGAGACAGAGCCTGTAGCTTCCGCAGATACCTCTGAGACTACTGAACAGACAACAACAACTGCTGCTCCTGAGACAACTCCTGCTACATCAGAAGATACTTCAGCTGAATCTTCCTCAAGCGATTCAACTGCTTCAACTGTTAATGTAAATGGAACAAAGTTCGTTAACTTCGACGAGATGAACTTCTACATCAATGGTGTTAAGTACACTCTCGGAAAGACAACACTTCAGGACATGATCGATGCAGGCGCACCTTTCAAGGACGGCGAACTCGAGAACGCAAAGAACAACGTTAAGTCTCACTATCAGTCCGCACCTATCAAGCTCGATATCGGTACAGGCTACAATGTATCCGTATATTGTTTCAATGAGACAGATTCAGGCAAGCCTATGAACGAGTGCTACATCAACGAGATCTACGTTCATATCAACATCAATTCTTCTGAACAGCAGACCAAGCTTACTTTTGATTTCCCGCTTTCATTAAGCATGGATGATCTTAAGGCAAATGCAGGCGAGCCTACAGAGAAGCCTTACCACAACGAGGACAACCCGAAGTACACATATGATTACCTCGAGTACACAAAGAAGTCCAAGAAGTTCATGAACAGAAACAGATACAGATTCGAGTTCACAAACGGTAAGCTCCAGGGCTTCTATATGACATACATTCCTTAACCGGAATTAAGCAGATTGACTAATAAGGCTGTTCTTTTACGGAACAGCCTTTATTATTTGCTTGTTTAATTTTCGAAAAGCATGTGGTATTTTATATAGCGATATTCGGAATAGGAGGAATATTAAAATGAAAAAGCTTATGGCACTTATTCTCGGCCTTTCAATGATGCTCGGAATTGTCGCATGCGGCAAGAAGGTAGAAGTTCCTTCAAAGAGCGATGTTAAGAAAGCTGCTGCAGAAGAGTATGACATGGAATTCTCAGTTGATTCTGAGGATGTTGCTGATGACGAGAAGACCGCTGAGTGGGTTTTGGTATCCAAGGACGGCACTCTCGAAGTAACTGTTACATGGGACGCTAAGAAGCCTGAAGACTTCGAGTTCGATGATAAGGAAATCAGCGAACCTACAACAGATACAACAGAGTCTGAGACAACAACTACAACTGAGGCTACAACAACCACAACAGAAGAGACAACGACAACAGCTGATACTGCTGATTCTTCTGCCGCAAACACAGATGACAGCACAGCTGCTACAAACCCTAACCCTACAGGAGCTAAGTATGTTAACTTTGCTGACATGAGCTTCTACATCAAGGGCAAGAAGTACACACTCGGAAAGACAACACTTCAGGATCTTATCGATGACGGTGTTCCTTTCCAGGACGGTGAGCTTGACGATGCTAAGAACAACCTTAAGTCTCACTATCAGTCTTCTTACATCAAGCTTGATCCCGGTACAAAGGATTGCTATGTTTGGATCGAAGTATTCAACGATTCAGATAAGGGTAAGCCGATGAACGAGTGCTACATCAACGAGATCATGTTCAAGATCGTTAATGATGCAGGCAAGAATCAGACATTCGTCTCATTTGACTTCCCGATCTCTCTTACAATTGAAGAGCTTAAGGCAAATGCAGGTGAGCCTACAGAGAAGCCTTATCACAACGAGGACAACCCGAAGTACATTTATGACACACTTGCTTGGACACAGAAGGGCAAGAAGTTCATGAACAGAAACAGAATCGAGTTCGAATTCAGAAACAATGAATTAAGAGAATTCACAATGTTCTACATTCCTTGATCTGACGGGTCAATAAGTTCTGAACACATGAAGCTGTCCCATATGGGGCAGCTTCTTTTTTGTTTAAGATTGACAACCTATCATTCGTATAGTATTTTTAACTCAATTCAAACAAACCGTTGACGGAGAGTGAGTAGCTTAAAGGAAACCGTTCAAAGAGAGCCCGGGATGGTGAGATCCGGACACAAAGACCTTTTAGCGAATGGACTCCGGAGGGCGCGGAGGAAAGGGTTAATCCCAAGTATATTGCGACGTGAGGCACGCGTAAGTTGCCGGAGATATGTTGGTATCTCTTAAGAGCACGAGTCAGATCGTGAAGCAAGGTGGCACCGCGGATATTAGTTTATTCGTCCTTGACTTAAAGACAATGGATCTTTAGTCAGGGGCTTTTTTATTGCCTTTGACTTGAGAAATAAGCCGGAGGTGACTTATATGAAAGTAGTGCCATCGATCGATGAAGTCAGAAAGCTTGCCGAAAGCGGCAAATACGATGTCGTACCGCTCAGCTGTGAGATACTGTCTGATTTCACTACACCCATCGAGACTATCAGGATCTTAAAGAACGCTTCGACTCACGCATACATGCTGGAGTCTGCCATGGCAAATGAACGATGGGGAAGATATACATTCCTGGGCTTTGACCCCAAGCTTGAGATCACCTGCATCAACGGCGAGATAACATATGGCGATAAGACTGAGAAGACTGATGATCCGTCTAAGATCATAAGAGAGATCATGTCCCACTTCAAAAGCCCCAGATTCGATAATCTGCCTTCATTTACAGGCGGCCTTGTAGGATATTTCTCATACGATTACCTCGGATATGCCGAGCCGACAGCCAAGTGCGATGTTACAGACGAAGAGAACTTCAAGGATGTAGACCTCATGCTTTTCGATAAGGTCATAGCATTTGACCACGTAAGACAAAAGCTTGTCCTGATCGCGAACATGTCCTTGGAAGACATCGATAACGGTTATCAGGAGACAGTAGGAGAACTTGAATCCCTGATAGATCTTCTTAAGAATGGCGCGAAAAGTGACGAGCCAGAAGGAAAACTCCTCTCTGAAGTAAAGCCCCTTTTCTCAAAGGAAGAATACTGTGCCATGGTCGAAAAGGCGAAGCACCATATTTTCGAGGGAGACATATTCCAGATAGTCCTTTCCAACAGGCTTTCAGCCTCATTCGAAGGCAGCCTTCTTAACACATACAGGATCTTAAGGACCGTCAATCCGTCCCCTTATATGTTCTATTTTGCCGGAACCGATGTCGAGGTCGCAGGAGCATCCCCGGAGACATTGGTAAAGCTTGAAGACGGCATACTGCATACATTTCCGCTCGCGGGAACAAGGCCGCGCGGAAAGACGGATGAAGAGGACAGAAGACTTGAAGCAGAGCTCCTGGCTGACGAGAAGGAGCTTGCAGAGCACAACATGCTCGTAGACCTTGGACGCAATGACCTCGGCAAGATCAGCGAATTCGGCTCTGTAGAGGTCGAAAAGCTGAGGAGCATCGAGCGTTATTCCCACGTTATGCATATAGGTTCCACTGTAAGAGGCAGGATCGCATCCGGCTACGACGCTCTCGATGCGATCGAGGCTGTCCTTCCGGCAGGTACCCTTTCCGGTGCTCCGAAGATCCGTGCATGCCAGCTTATCGGACAGCTCGAGAACAACAAGCGCGGCATCTACGGAGGTGCGATCGGATATATCGATTTTACGGGCAACATGGATACATGTATCGCGATCAGGATCGCATACAAGAAGAACGGCAAAGTCTTCGTAAGGAGCGGTGCCGGAATTGTTGCCGACTCTGTACCCGAGAAAGAATACGAAGAGTGCCTTAACAAAGCCAGGGCAGTCCTCAATTCACTGAATCTTGCCCAGGAGGTATAAGCAATGATCCTTCTTATAGATAATTACGACAGTTTCTCATATAACCTCTATCAGCTCATAGGGGAGATCGATCCTGATATCAAAGTTATCCGCAATGACGAGATGACCGTATCTGAGATAAGAGCTCTTGCTCCTGACAGGATCATCCTGTCACCCGGTCCCGGCAGGCCGGAAGATGCAGGCGTTATAGTGGAAGTCGCTGCAACTATACACGACATCCCGATCCTGGGCGTCTGCCTTGGACACCAGGCCATCTGCAATGCATATGGCGCCGTTATCACTTATGCTGACAAGCTCATGCACGGCAAGCAGTCAGATGTGGGTCTCTATTCATATTGTCCGCTTTTTAAGGGGATAGGGGACCGCACCAAGGTCGCACGCTACCACTCGCTTGCCGCTGACCGTGACACGATCCCTGATTGTCTCCAGGTAACTGCTGTTGCAGATGACGGTGAGATCATGGCTGTCCAGCACAAGGAGTATCCTATCTTTGGAGTCCAGTTCCATCCGGAATCGATCCTTACGCCGGAGGGAAAGAAAATACTGGAAAACTTTCTTAGTATCAACTGACTGCCTGAGGCAATAACCCCCCCTTAAAAACAGCCCGCGAGCCCCAAGACGGCCGAGGGCTGTTTTATATAAAAAAAGAATAATTCCTATAAAATTCAGTCTTCACTAAAAAAGTTGTTGACAAAATTTGTCTGTATCTATATAATTCTTTACTGCGTCGTAATGGGTTTGGGCAACTATGCCTATTTCTCTTGACGGGAAAGAATTTTTATGGTAAATAAAAATACTTTTCAACCAAGAAACCGCTTAAACCATGTGTTTTTAAGCTTTGTGTGAGGTGATTCGTTAACAATGGTCCATTCCGTAAAACAAGGCAAGACAGAGCGACAGTCGTATTCCAAGATCAAAGAAGTAATCGAGGTGCCTAACCTTATCGAGAACCAGAAGCAGTCCTATCAGTGGTTCATCGACGAGGGTATGCAGCAGATTTTCGACGAAGTATCGCCGATTACTGATGATCAGGGTAAGTACGAGGTCTATTTTGTCGGAAAGATCTTCGATTCTGAGAATCCCTGTGATCCCACAGGTAAGGAAAAGGAAGGCAAAGGCAAGAAGAGCAAGGAGCCCAAGACTCCCGTTAAGCTCACTAAGTCTGCAATTATTGACAGCTGCAAGAAGAATGACAGCAACTATGCCGCTCCTTTAAGCATTCAGCTCAGACTCCACAACAAGATCGATGGAACAGTTACAGATGAGACTGCTTTCGTCGGCAATTTCCCGATCATGACAGATCAGGGTACATTTATCGTCAACGGCGCAGAGCGTGTCGTCATCAACCAGATCGTAAGATCTCCCGGAGCTTACTATTCCGAGATGAGATCCAAAATGGGTAACAGACTGCTTTCTGCTGAACTTATCCCTTACAGAGGATCATGGATCCTTATCGAAGAGGATGAGAAGGAAAGCAAGCTTAATGCAAAAGAGAGAGCTCTTAAGGCTGCTGGTTCTCCTGATGCAAATACAGATCCTGACGAATATAACCTTATCTACATCGTAGTAGATAAGTCACATAAGATATCCCTCTCAGTATTCCTGAGATGCTTAGGCCTCGTTTCTGACGAGGACATCATCAACATGTTCGGTGATGAAGAGTGCCTCAGAATGACTCTTGAGAAGGATGAGACAAAGAATGCTGCTGATCCTTATACTGCAGCACTCCAGGAGTTCTTCAAGAAGGTTCGTAACAACGAGCCCTTCACAGTTGATAATGCGAAGAACATCCTCAACAAGACATATTTCGATTCATTGAGATACGATCTCGAGAGAGTAGGTATCTACAAGGTCAACAAGAAGTTCGAGTTCTCCGGAAGAATCATCGGAAGCAAGACAGCTGACAACGTAGTTACAGAAGACGGTGAGCTTATTTGCAAGAAGAACACCGTTGTTACAGAAGAGATCGCTAAGAAGATCGAAGATTCAGGCGTTATGGCTGTTCAGATCTTCCCCAGAAAGCTCGTTCGTGCAGCTGATGAGGATGAGTTCGAGGATGTACCTCTCAAGGTCATCGGCAACGGCAGAGTTGACGCTGAGGTCTTCATCGCTAACAGCATCTCAAAGGCTGATTTCAAGAAGTTCGATATCACAAGAACAGGCGTTAACGAGAAGGTTAGAGCAAGTGTCTTGAGAGAGATCATCGAAGCAGTCAAGGAAGAGGGCAAGAATGACATTGCTGCCCGTCTTGAGGCTGCAATGGCTGAGCGTAAGGAAGACCTCATGCCCAGAAACCTCACGATCGATGATATCTATGCATTCGTTTCTTACTACATCGGCCTCCACAGAGGTGTCGGCAGAATCGACAACATCGACCACTTGGGCAACAGAAGAGTTAAGTCTGTAGGCGAGCTCCTTCAGAACCAGCTCCGTACAGGTATCCAGAGAGTCGAGAAGAATACAAGAGACAGAATCTCTCAGATCTCCAGCAAAGAGGGCGAAGTTGTTACAGCTACAAGCCTTGTTAACACAAGACCTTTGAGCGCTGCATTCAGAGAGTTCTTCGGTTCATCACAGCTCTCAGCATTCGCTGACCAGAACAACCCGCTGGCTGAGCTTACAAACAAGAGAAGACTTTCCGCATTGGGTCCTGGCGGTATCTCCCGTGAGAGAGCTTCAATGGAAGTCCGCGATATCAACCCTACACACTACGGACGTATGTGTACTATCGAGACACCGGAAGGTCAGAACATCGGACTTATGACCTCTCTTGCTATCTATGCACGTATCAACAAGTATGGTTTCATTGAGACACCTTACAGAAAGTACGACAAGGAAGCTCAGAGAGTTACTGACGAAGTTGTTTACATGTCCGCTGACGAAGAGGATGAGTACAACATCGCTCAGGCTAACGAGCCTATCGACGAAGAAGGACGTTTCATCGGCAAGAAGATCGTATGCCGTTACTTGGACCAGTTCCTGCAGCTTGACCCTGATCAGGTCGACTACATGGACGTATCTCCTAAGCAGCTCGTATCCGTATCTACAAGCCTTATCCCGTTCCTTGGTAACGACGACGCTAACCGTGCCCTCATGGGTTCCAACATGCAGCGTCAGGCCGTACCTCTCATTAAGCCTGAAGCACCTATCATCGGTACAGGTATGGAATACCGTGCAGCTAAGGACTCCGGCGTATGTATCGTTGCTTCACACGACGGTGTCGTTTCCTTCGTTGCAGCAGATAAGATCGAAGTTACAACAGCAGAAGGCACTGTAGATACATACATGCTCGCTAAGTATCAGAGATCCAACCAGAGCACATGCATCAACCAGCGTCCTATCGTTGCCATCGGCGACAAGGTAAAGGCCGGCGATACTATCGCAGACGGTCCTGCTACAGACAACGGTGAGCTTGCTCTTGGACGTAACGTTCTCATCGGATTCACAACATGGGAAGGTTATAACTACGAGGACGCTGTTCTCGTAAATGAAAGAATCGTTAGAGATGATGTTTATACATCTATCCATATCGAAGAGCACGAGTGCGAAGCACGTGAGACAAAGCTCGGTGCTGAGCAGATCACAAGAGAAGTTCCTAACGTCAGCGATGACGCTCTCTCCAACCTCGACGAGAACGGTATCGTCATGATCGGTGCCGAGGTTAAGGACGGAGACATCCTCGTTGGTAAGGTTTCACCTAAGGGTGAGACAGACCAGACAGCTGAAGAGAGACTTTATAAGGCAATCTTCAACGAGAGAGCAAGAGAAGTTAAGGATACTTCAAAGCGTGTTCCTCACGGCGGTTCCGGCGTAGTTGTTGACGTTGTTGTTTCCACAAAGGATACAAACGGCAACCTTAAGAACGGTGTTGACAAGAGAGTCCGCGTTTATGTCGCTCAGAAGAGAAAGCTCTCCATCGGCGACAAGATGGCAGGACGTCACGGAAACAAGGGTGTCGTCTCCAGAGTACTTCCTGAAGAGGATATGCCTTTCTTACCTGATGGTACAACACTCGATATCTGCTTGAACCCGTTGGGCGTTCCTTCCCGTATGAACATCGGTCAGCTCCTCGAGGTACACCTCGGACGTGCTGCCAAGGCACTCAACTGGAAGATCGCTACACCTGTATTCGACGGTGCAAACGAGAACGACATCGCTGATGCATTCGAGCTTGCAGGCATCGATAAGGACGGTAAGACAGTCCTTTACGACGGACGTACAGGTGAACCTTTCGAGAACAGAGTTACTGTAGGTATCATGTACTACATGAAGCTTCACCACCTTGTTGACGACAAGATGCACGCAAGATCTACAGGACCTTACTCACTCGTTACACAGCAGCCTTTGGGCGGTAAAGCTCAGTTCGGCGGACAGAGATTCGGAGAAATGGAAGTTTGGGCACTCGAAGCTTACGGTGCTGCTCATACTCTCCAGGAGATCCTCACAGTTAAGTCCGACGATATCGAAGGCCGTTCAAAGACATATGACGCCATCATCCGCGGCAAGAACATTCCTGAACCGGGTATCCCTGAGTCATTCAATGTCCTTGTTAACGAGTTGAAGGCATTGGCACTCGATGTCCGCACATATACAGACGATAAGGAATATATCGCTGAGGACAGACAGTCATTTGACACATACAGCGAAATGGATGAGTCAACAAGAGCTTCACTTGACGGTGAAGACGCAGAGTCTCCTTCCGATATTTTCAGCGAAGGCTTCGTAGAAGCTGATGAGCTTGGAAACATCAAGGAAGAAGAGGGCGACTTTGCTGACGATTTCGCCGGCGATGACGACGACATGTAAAGGAGATAAAAGATAGATATGAATGATCAGAATCATCTTACAAAAATAAGTATTCAGCTTGCATCTCCTGAGGTCATCAAGAGCTGGTCACACGGTGAGGTAAAGAAGCCGGAGACCATTAATTACCGTACTCAGAGACCTGAGGTCGACGGTCTTTTCTGCGAAAAGATCTTCGGACCTACAAAGTCTTGGGAATGCCGTTGCGGAAAGTATAAGAAGATCAGATTTAAGGGCATGATCTGCGATAAGTGCGGAGTCGAGGTCACAAAGAACACAGTTCGCCGTGAGAGACTCGGTCACATCCAGCTCGCTACACCTGTATCACACATCTGGTACTTCAAGACTCAGCCTTCCAAGATCGGCACATTGCTTGACCTTACAGTAAAGCAGCTTGAGAGTGTACTTTACTATTCCAAGTACATCGTAATCGATCCTGGCAACAGCGTTGAGACAGGTATCAACAAGTACGACATCATTACTGAAGATCAGTACAAGAGCATCAGAGAAAAGTGCGGCAAGGATTCTTTCGTAGCAAAGATGGGTGCCGAGGCTATCAAGATCCTCTTAGCTGAGCTCAATATCGATGAGATCATCGAACAGCTCCAGGAAGAGAAGGTCGGTTCTGTAAGCACACAGAAGCGTCTTAAGATCAACAAGAGACTTGAGATTGCAGAAGCTTTCAAGGCTTCCGGCAACAAGCCTGAGTGGATGATCCTTGACGTTATCCCGGTTCTTCCTCCGGAACTCCGTCCTATGGTACCTTTGGATGGCGGCCGTTATGCTACTTCAGATCTTAACGATCTCTACAGAAGAGTTATCGGCAGAAACAACCGTCTTAAGAAGCTCTTGGACCTCGGTGCTCCTGAGATCATCGTAAGAAACGAGAAGAGAATGCTTCAGGAAGCAGTTGACGCGTTGATCGACAACGGCCGTCACGGCACACCTGTTAAGGGTTCCACATCTGCTACAAGCAACAGACAGCTCAAGTCACTTTCTGACATGCTCAAGGGTAAGCAGGGCCGTTTCAGACAGAACCTCCTCGGTAAGCGTGTAGACTACTCCGGACGTTCAGTTATCATCGTAGGACCTGAGCTTAAGATGCATCAGTGCGGTCTCCCTAAGGAGATGGCATTGGAGCTCTTCAAGCCCTTCGTAATCAAGAAGCTCGTTGAGATCAACGATAAGCTCAATATCAAGACAGCCAGAAGACAGGTAGACGCAAGAGTTCCTGAGGTATGGGATATCCTCGAAGACATCATCAGAGATCATCCGGTACTCTTGAACCGTGCTCCTACACTCCACAGACTTTCAATCCAGGCATTCGAGCCTGTTCTCGTTGAAGGTCGTGCTATCAAGCTCCATCCGCTCGTCTGCACAGGCTTTAACGCAGACTTCGACGGTGACCAGATGGCTGTACACGTACCGCTTTCTGCAGAGGCTCAGGCAGAGGCAAGATTCCTCATGCTTTCTACAAACAACCTCCTGAAGCCTCAGGACGGTAAGCCGGTTACAGTTCCTACACAGGATATGATCCTCGGCTGCTACTACCTCACAATGGAAGTAGAGCACGATAAGGGCGAAGGCATGGTTTTCGCTTCTATCGATGAGGCTCAGATGGCATATGACGAGCACCAGATCACACTTCACAGCATGATCAAGGTTCGTATCACAAGAGAAGTTAACGGCAAGATGGAGACAGGTCTTGTAGAGTCCACACTCGGAAGATTCATCTTCAACCAGATCGTTCCTCAGGACTTGGGATTTGTTGACAGAACAAAGCCTGAGAACCACTTGAAGCTTGAGATCGACTTTGAGCACCTTGCTGATCAGAAGGCAAAGGCTGCAGCTGCCAAGGAAAAGAATCCTGATGCTGAGACCAAGTTCGAGTTCGCTCTCGGTAAGAAGAAGCTCGAGAAGATCATTGCTAAGTGCATCGCTGTACACGGCCTCGAGAGAACAACAATCTTCCTCGATGACGTTAAGGCTATGGGTTACAGATTCTCTACTATCTCCGGTATCTCAATCGGTATCGAAGACATGATCATCCCTGATATCAAGGATAAGATGATCGCAGAAGGTGACGAGAGAGTTGAAGAGATCAACGAAGCTGCTGAAGAAGGATTCTTCACAGAGACAGAGCGTCACAACGAGGTTACTAAGGTTTGGTCTGAGACTACAAACAACATCACAAAGGCATTGATGGACAACCTCGATATCTATAACCCGATCAGAATGATGGCTGACTCCGGTGCCCGTGGTTCTAACAACCAGATCAAGCAGCTCGCAGGTATGCGTGGTCTTATGCAGGATACAACCGGTAACACCATCGAGATCCCGATCAAGTCCAACCTCCGTGAAGGTATGAACGTGCTCGAGTTCTTCATCTCCTCACACGGTGCCCGTAAGGCTCTCTCTGATACAGCTCTTAAGACAGCTGAGTCAGGTTACCTTACAAGACGTCTCGTTGACGTTGCTCAGGCAGTTGTTGTTACTGAGGAAGACTGCGGTACTGATGACTTCACATGGGTTAAGGAGATCACAGAGGTTTCCAACAAGCACACCAATGTCATCAAGTCTCTTAACGACCGTCTCTATGGCCGTTATGCTGCAGAGGACATCGTCAACTATCAGACAGGCGAAGTTATCGTTAAGAAGAATGAACTTATCGATGCTCTCAAGGCAGAGGATATCTGCAAGTCTGTAGATCTCGCTAAGAAGGCAGCTGAAGAGGCAAGACAGGCTGTTAAGGATTCTGTTAAGATCAAGGGCGCTGAGACACCTGAGAAGCTCGCTGAGCATGACAAGAAGGTTGCAGCTAAGATCGCTGAGGCTGAGGCTTCCGGCAAGATCCTTACAAAGCAGCAGATCGAAGACTTGGGCAAGCTCAAGATCAGATCAGTATTTGACTGCCGCTCCAGAAGAGGCGTCTGCACAAAGTGCTACGGTATCAACCTCGCTACAGGACGTCCTGTTGCAGTTGGTGAAGCTGTCGGTATCATCGCAGCTCAGTCAATCGGTGAGCCTGGTACACAGCTTACAATGAGAACGTTCCACTCCGGTGGTATCGCTGCTTCAGGTGAAGATATCACTCAGGGTCTCCCTCGAGTTACAGAGATCTTCGAAGCAAGAGATCCTAAGGGTCACGGTATCATCTCTTCTGTTCCGGGTTCTGTTAAGATCGTTGAGAACGAGAAGACAAAGCAGAAGACTATCGTTGTAACTCCTGTTTACGACGAGGGTGTCGAGCCTATCAGAGATGCTAAGGGTAATCCGATCGAGAAGATGGAATACAAGGTTCCTTCTCACGCTACTCTTACAGTAACTGACGGTCAGGTAATCGAAGCCGGCGATCAGATCATCGACGGTAAGATCGATCCTAAGGAGATCCTCAGAGTTAAGGATATCCGTGCCGTTCAGAAGTACATCATCTCCGAGATCACAAAGGTTTACTACACAGGTGGTGGTGTAAACATCAACGATAAGCACATCGAGATCATCACAAAGCAGATGATGAGAAGAGTACAGATCGACGATCCGGGTGATACAGGCTTCATGACAGGTACAACTGTTGACTGGTATAACTTCATTTCCAGAAACAGAGACTGCGAAGAGCAGGGTAAGAAGCCCGCTAACGGCAAGACTATCCTCCTCGGTATCGCTAAGGCAGCAAGTGCTTCTGACTCCTTCATGTCAGCTGCATCCTTCCAGGAAACAGCTAAGGTTCTTACAGACGCTGTTATCAAGGGTAAGGTCGATCCGCTCATCGGTATCAAGGAGAACGTCATCATCGGTGCGCTCATTCCTGCCGGTACCGGTATCAAGGCTCACAGCGATATCACAGCTGTTCCTGTTATCAAGGCAAACAGCAAGCTTATCACCGGCCACGAGTATGGTGAAGCTGAGAGCGACTCTGAGATGTTCGCTAACGAATACCTTGATCAGGTTCAGGCACGCAATGACCTTTTGGACGAGCAGGACCGCCTCGAGTCACAGCTTGACTCAGATCTTATCAAGGATAAGAAGTAACTTTTTTGTCCCGCAATTGTAAACCAACAGCGGGTCCACACAGTTTATAATGACGCCGGAGGGGTATTTTCTCCTCCGGCGTTTTTCGTTTGGAAACGCAGTAAACATAAGAGTTTTTGGGCAAACAGCAGGTCCCGAGCCTGAAAATTGCCACAAAAAGCCCGGAAAAGCTATTGTAAAATATCAATATCGTTATTTTCGGGCACGGAGAGATATGAAGAAAATAGTATTTAAGTTTAATAAAAAGCAGCATATTCTTGCTGTTGCTACGGGATTTTTTGCAGCTCTCCCCGTATTATGCCTGCCTATAGGCCTTCGTGAAGGCATGACGCCTGCCATGGCAGTATCTCATGCTTATGAGGCTGTTTTCGGAAAAGAGAATAATGAAGACGGTGAAGTCGTAATTGAAGACTGGGCTCTGGTTGGTGACAAGAATGAGCTTATCAGCGCAGATTCAGATTACGATATCGATGATCCCGGTGCAGTAGAGCCGGGTGAACCTCCGGAACCCGGTGAGGAACCTGATTCCACACAGTCCACAGAGGTAAACGGCACATTAAGCTACAGCGATATCCCTGCATTTGTTGTATATCAGAAGTACGATAATTCCAATCTCCCCGTAGAGCTCCTGGATCCTGAATTCTTTACAGAAGATAATTCAGTACAGTATGTAAGAGCCAGCCAGTCGATCCTCAAGAAGACTCCTGACATGGCATCTACAACGATCACTTCGCTTCACGTAGGCCAGCAGCTTACACGTGTCGGAATCGGTGATACATGGTCGAAGGTCGTTACCGAGAAGGGTGCAGAGGGATACGTTCTTACAGAATCCATCCAGGATACAATGGTCACCGTAAAGGTAGACAGAGTTGTATGGGTAGATACAGGAAGCCTCATCATTCGAAAAGAGCCTTCAGCTTCTTCAGAGCAGATCGGCATCGTTAATCAGGATGCAAGACTCTATGCAAGCGCTATCGTAGGTGATAAGTGGTATAAGGTTAAGACATCAAGCGGCAAGGTCGGATACGTATATAAGTCTTATACGACCTCCATGGCTCCGCCGACTCCTACACCTACTAATACTCCGAAGCCGAAGAATACAAGCAATAATTCTTCCAGCAGTAAGAGCAGTTCTTCAAAGACTACAACCAAGTACGGAAATACTAAGAGACTCCCGAAGATCACCGGTAAGAATGGTCAGAGTATCGTTAATATCGCAAAGTCTATGCTCGGTGTTAGATACAAGTTCGCAGGAGCTTCCTCAAAGGGAATCGACTGCTCAGGTCTCGTTATGTATTGCTATGCTCAGGTAGGTGTCTCAGTGCCTCACGGTGCTACACAGATCTGGAAGAGATCCGGTGTAAGCGTACCGAGAAGCCAGATCAAGGTAGGAGACGTTATCTGTTACGATTACGGCAGCTACTGCGGACACGTTGCGATCTACGTCGGTAATGGACAGGTAATCCACGCATCAAGCACCAGAGGTAAGGTCTGCTACGGAAACCTCGACATGATGAAGATCAAAGCGATAAAACGTATTATTCAGTAAGAGATTATAGAAGGCGGTCTTGAAGGACCGCCTTTTTGTTGCAGTTGTCTGTTGTACTTGGAAGCTCCTTTGATTTAGAATTCTATATGTGATTTACAAAGACAATTAACGGAGATAATGGATATGGCAGAAAGAACACTTTACGGTTTTTTGGACGAACTTTCTTCCGGCGCACCGACACCCGGCGGCGGCGGAGCATCAGCAGTATGCGGCGCTATCGCTGCAGCTCTTGGCTCAATGGTAGGTAATCTTACGAGCGGTAAGAAGAAGTATGCCGAATACCAGGAAGAGATAGAAGTGGCTATCGCCAAGTGCGGTTCACTCGTAAAGGAATTCGAGGCACTGGGTGAGAAGGATGAGGAGGTTTTCGAGCCTCTCGCAAAAGCTTATTCCATTCCGAAGGATCAGGAAGGCAGAGATGAGATCCTTGAAGGTGTTCTCAAGCAGGCGAGCACGGCACCTTTCGAAGTAGTCGAAAAGGCGTACGAGACAGCTCTCGTTCTTGCGCGTCTTGCAATTATCGGTTCAAGACTTGCGATAAGCGACGTCGGTGTTGCTGCAGCAGCCTGTGATACGGCAGCAAAGGGTGCGGCAATGAACGTCTATATCAATACAGAGTCCATGAAGGACAGAGCATATGCTGAAGACCTCAATAAGAAAACGGATGATCTGGTAGCTCAGACATCAGAGATCTGTGCTAAGGTCTATGAGCAGGTAAAAACAATTCTGATCGGCGGTTAATGAGATGATAAGACTTGGTGGCAAGGAAGTTGCAGATAAGATAATGGAAGATCTCAGAGTTAAAGTCTCTGAGTTAAAGAGCAAGGGTGTAAGCCCCAAGCTTGCTATCCTGCGTGTAGGTGCAAGAGAGGATGACTTAGCTTACGAGCGCGGAGTGCTCAAGCGCTTTGAGACTATCGATGTCGAAGTTGAAGTTACAGCTCTTGATGCAGGCGTATCACAGGACGAGCTGGATAAGGCTTTTGACAGCATCAATAACGATCCCAAGGTTCACGGAATCCTTGTATTCAGACCTTTGCCGAAGCCGCTTAGTGACGAACATATGAGAAGAACGATCGATCCCGGCAAGGACGTCGACTTCATGGATATCCGTAATATGGAAAATGTTCTTGCAGGTGTTCCCGGTGCTGCTGCTCCCTGTACGGCAGAAGCTGTTATGGCCTTGATCAAGCACTATAACATCGAGACAAAAGGCAAGAAGGTCACAGTAGTAGGAAGAAGCCTTGTAATCGGAAAGCCCGTAGCACTCCTTCTTACGACAGCTAATGCGACAGTTACAGTCTGCCATACAAAGACAGTAGATATGGAAGCTGAGTGCAGGAATGCTGACATCATCGTAGCTTGCTGCGGTGTTGCCAAGCTCATAAATGAGAATTACGTTAAGCCCGGACAGATCGTCATCGATGTCGGAATGAATGTCGACGAGAACGGCAAACTCTGCGGCGATGTTGATTATGAGAAGGTATCCGGGATAGCAGAAGCTGCCACACCGGTACCGGGAGGAGTAGGATCTATCACGACAGCAATCCTTTTGAAGCACGTTGTCGATAACGCTGAAAGGCAGGTCTGATGTCGCCTCAAAAAGAGACTGATAAGAGCAGGATGCTCAAGGCGATGAAGCTTCGCAATGACTGTCCCGTCGCAAAGAAATGCGGCGGCTGTTCTTATACGGGAAGGACTTATTTCGAGCAGTCAGTCGCGAAGGAGAAGAGGGTGGAAAGGCTTATCTCGCCCTTCTGTGAGGTCCTGCCGATCCATCACTGTGAGAATCCTCTGTTCTACCGTAACAAGGTACATTCGGCTTTTAAGAGGCTTAAGAACGGCCGCATTATCTGCGGTCCTTATGAATCCGGCTCGCACCGTATTGTAGAGACCGACTCCTGTCTTATAGAGAACAAGACTGCCACGGCGATCATTAGAGACTGCGCCGATATCGCAACAAAACTGAAGATAAAGATCTATGACGAGACCAAGGCCATAGGCGACCTTCGAAGGGTCCTTGTAAGGACTGCAGATGCCACGGGCGAAGTCATGGTCGTCCTCGTTATCGGAAGTAATTATTTCGCGAAAAAGAAGGCATTTTCGGATGAACTCCTGAAGCGTCACCCGGAGATAACCACACTTCTCATAAACATAAACAAGCGCCACGATTCAATGATCCTGGGCAGCGATGAAGTAAAGAAGATTAAAGGCAATGGTTATATCACTGACATTGTCCTAGGCAAGACGTTCAGAGTCTCTGCAGATTCATTCATGCAGTCTAATCACGACCAGGCTGAGATCCTTTATTCTGAAGCTATAAGACTTGCAGAGTTTGACGGTAATGAAGTATGTATCGATGCATACTGCGGAACCGGTTCGACTACGCTTTCTTTTGCTGATTATGTAGGCTCGATCACC
Source organism: uncultured Clostridia bacterium (assembly GCA_946403085.1). GTDB lineage: Bacteria > Bacillota > Clostridia > Saccharofermentanales > Saccharofermentanaceae > Saccharofermentans. The sequence continues at coordinate 79,104 of CAMIYM010000001.1, forward strand.
GGAGTCGAGATCAAGGAAGCAGCATATAAAGATGCTCTGAAGAACGCTTCTGTAAACAAGGTTAAGAACGCTAACTTCGTTAACGGTGATGCCACCAAGTACATGGAGAGCCTCGCGAAAAAAGACGCAAAGATCGACTGCGTTATCTTAGATCCGACAAGGGCAGGTACTACCGTAAAGTTCATTAAGGCATGCGGCAGATTAAATCCATCGAAGATCGTCTATATATCATGCTGTCCCGAGACTCTTGCAAGAGATCTTAAGATCTTTAAAAGCCAGGGATATGAAGCTCAGATCGCAAGGCCTGTGGATATGTTCCCGTGGACTGATAAGATAGAGACGGTAGTCGTTCTTTCCAAGGAAATTGAAGAAGAGAATTCAATGCCTGAGTGATACATTAAGTAGTTTAAATAAAAGGGGCAGATATTATGAGCAATGTATTGAAAAAGACATCCGCGGTCATTCTGTGTGCATTTATTCTTATTGCCTGCGTTGCCTGCAGCCTTGATGAAAAGAGCAAGGTCGATAGAAATGCCGGGAAGGCAGATATCACTTCCACATGGACTTTTGATCATGCGGTAAACAAGGGCAAGAATGTACCGCGTCTTGCTACAGATAAGGATGAAGATCCTAATATTCCTCACTTTTCATCTGATGGAAAAACATTCACTTTTAACATTAGAGCGAAGAATACCTACAAGGGTACAGTTACAGATAATGGCGACGGCACTTATACTTTGACTTACCGCGAAGATAAGCCGAAGGTCAAGGCGGTAATTGAAGGCAACTCCCTGACGATAGTGGTGAGCGAGAACAGCTCAGTCGTCTTCGTCGTTAAGAAATGACTTCCTGACAAAGCATTTCTTATACATTTGCTACGATTTTTAACACAAAATGCCATCGGCTGTTAATTACAGTTGGTGGTGTTTTGTTTTTCCGGTATTTAGAATAATGTTAAAAATTAGGGCAAAGGTGGTAGATTTATGAGAAAGTCATACATAGACAACTTGAGATGGGTAACTGTCGTGCTGGTCGTCTTATATCATGTTTTTTACATGTATAACGGCCAGGGGATCCAGGGCACGCTCGGAAAGATCACGGATCTGGAAGTGCAGTACTACGATCTGTATCAGTACATTGTATATCCGTGGTTCATGGCACTTCTTTTCATCGTCTCAGGTGTCAGTGCGAGATACTATCTAGAAAAGCATACAGGCAAGGAATTCATAAAGAGCAGGACCGTAAAGCTTCTTGTGCCATCCACGATAGGACTCTTTGCTTTCCAGTTTATACAGGGATATATCAATGCATCTTTAAGCGGGGCGGGTTCTATCGAGGCTCCCGGGTTCGTAAGATTCATTATTTATTGTCTTTCAGGAATCGGCGTGCTCTGGTATATCCAGATGCTCTGGCCGTTCTCTCTTGCGATCGTCCTTATAAAGAAGATCGACAAAGACCGTTTCTGGAATATCTGCAGGAAGACACCTTTCTGGGTATTGCTTCTTATAGCACCGCTCTTCTATGGTGCCGGACAGATCCTCAATACACCGATAATCGTCTGCTACAGATTCGGACTCTATTTCCTGGCATATCTTCTCGGATATTTTGTCTTCTCTCACGATGAGGTAATAGAAGTTACGAAGAGATTTTTCTGGCTTTTCGCTGTTATAGCAGTTGGTCTCGGAACTGCATTCTGCATCGTCTGCTTCGGTCAGAACTATGCTGATAATCCGGTATATCGTTCACCGCTGTTCCTCTTATACGGATGGTTCGGTTGTGTCGCTATGATTGGCGGATTTGCGAAGTTTTTCGACTTTTCGAATAACTTCACGAAGTGGATGGGATCTCACAGCTGGGGCCTTTATATCTTCCACTATCTGGGAATCTCACTGGTCGCACTCTATCTTGCAAAGCCGGGTCTTATTCCGGCCTGGGCAAGCTATCTCCTGAGCGCAATAGCAGGTTTTGGATTATCATATATATTGTACTTTGTTATCTCGAAGATACCGTTCTTCAGATGGGCAGTACTGGGTATCTCTAAGAAGAAGGAGAGCAAAAATGTTCAAGGATAATCTTATTGAACTTAGAAAATATCATGATCTCTCGCAGGAGGAGCTTGCCGATATGATCGGTGTCTCACGCCAGACTCTCTCGAAATATGAGACCGGCGAGTCTTTGCCTGATATCGAGAAGTGTAAGCTCTTAGCTGATGCTTTCGGTGTCTCCATAGACGATCTGTTGAATTACGACAAGAAGAGCGGTGAGAACCTGGGGCTTGGAGTGCCTCCCAAAGGCAAGCATATCTTCGGCATGGTCAAGGTAGGAGATAAAGGCCAGATCGTGCTTCCTGCAAAGGCAAGAAAGATATTCGACATCAATCCCGGCGACAACGTTCTCATACTTGGCGATGAAGGCCAGGGCCTGGCGATAATTAAGGAAAAAGGACTTCTGGATCTTTTAAGGAACGCTCGAAAAGCATAAGCCTGGCCGGTGATCGTAAGCCCGCTTTTCCGGCACGTGCTCAGAAGGCAACTTTTCAGTCAACATTTTCGCGAAAAAAGGCGACCAAAATGTTGAAAAACGCTTAAAGTCGTCAAAACAGTCAACATTTATGCCAAAAAAGTTGACTGAAATGTTGATTCGCGTGGTTTGCTCAAAAACAAAAGAGGCGCCTCACATATGAGGACGCCTCTTTTTCGCTGTTATCTGAATAAAAGCTTACTGTCCGTAAAGGATCTTGGCATATTCTGAATTCTTGTCGAGGATGATGACAGCCTTTGCTTTTGCAAGAGCTTCCATGGAATCCAATCCTCTCAGGTAGTTGTAGAATGCTGCCTTATCAGGATCGTTATATGCGGCAGAAAGGATCTTCATGTATTCTGCTTCGCCCTGAGCTCTGATAACGGCTGCTTTTGCGTTAGCATCAGCTATGTTGATCGAGACCTGCTTATCGGTATCGTTCTTTACCTTCTGAGCTTCGGCATTACCCTGTGCTGTATAGCCTGCAGCGATGTTCTCTCTTTCAGAGATCATTCTGCTGTAGACAGCTGCCTTGTTGTCGTCAGGAAGGTCAAGAGCTTTTATCTCGGCGAGCTCAATCGTGATGCCGTACTGGTCAATGTCAGTATTGGATGTGGTTGTGATCGCATTTGTGAGAGTATTTCCTCTTGCTGCGATGATCTGATCCTGAGTCATTGAAGAGATTGTGTTCTTGGTAGCGTTATATACTGCTGCTCCAATTCTTTCTTCAGCTCTGTTCTGAAGACCGCCCAATGTCTGATAGTACTTGACCGGATCTGTAACTCTCCAGATAACGTAGTTGTCTGCGATCATGGACTTCTTATCAGAAGTGATTACGTCTGATGCAGGAATATCATAGAGCATTTTACCTGTGTAGATAGATACTGTATCTTCGATAAAAGGTGCATGGGCATGTAAACCTGTGTCAGTAACTGTTGCCTGTGCTTTACCGAGTCTTACTACGATAACCGCTTCATTGGGGTGAACAGTGAATACTGCGGCACCGAGTACGATAATGCCGGCGATCAATACAGCAAGGATAAGAAATGATGTGATAAGTTTCTTTCTCATTATTTGTTACCTCCGTTCTTGTCTGTATTTGCAGTTGTTGTCTCTCCGGGATTTGTGTTTACGTTTGCAAACGAATCAAGAGGGTAAACAGTTGAAGTCTTTCCGTCTGTGATGATTATCTTGCAGTTGGGGAATACGGATTCAATTCTCTCGTAGAAGAGTCTTCTCTTGGTAACGTAAGGGAACTGCTTATATTCCTCATAGATCTTATTGAATCTTTCGACCTGACCGTTTGCTTCTGCGATTCTTGCAGCCTTGTCAGCTTCAGCAGCCTGAATGATAGAGTCTGCCTTTGCCTGTGAATTAGGAAGCTCGTTGTTCTTGTACTCCAACGCCTTGTTCATTGCTGTATCTGCGCCCTGCTTTGCATTTTCGACGGACTTGAATGCAGCGATGATCTCCGGCGTAGGCGGTTCTGAATCCTGGATGGTGATGTTGACTACGGTAAGACCGATGTCAGTCTCCTTGAGCTCATTTAAGATTGCTGCCTTAACATCTGCCTGGATTTGGCCCTTGGCTGTTGTCATTGCCTCGTCAACCGTATAGTTGGAGACGATGGTTCTGATATTAGCCATTGTGATGTTCGAAAGAGTCATTTCCGGGTTCCTTGATGCGTAAACATAAGCAACCGGATCAGAGACTCTGTATTCGAGATAGAAGTCAATGTTCAGGAGGTTGAAGTCAGATGTGATCATGATGCCGTTATCGGTATCAACGATGTTCTGACCGTCAGCAGAGACCGTATAACCGATTCCTGTACCATGAGTTGTCATGTCGACTTTTCTTACTGACTGCCAGGGTGCCTTGAAATAGAATCCTGCAGTATCCACCTTAACGATGGAGCCGAACTGAGTGACTATTGCGTTGTGCTGTTCGTCAACTGAATAGAAGCATCTGAAGACGCAGATGACAACGAACAAAGCTATGACTGATGCCAGTACAATGTTCTTGAATCTGTTGATCTTCTTCAAGGTGGCTTCATCAGGTACTACTTTAACTGTGTTTGCCATATTGGTTTTTCCTTTCCTTATTAATCCGGAAAAGATTATACCCTAATGGCATATCCTGATAAATTCACATTTTATATATATCGGAACACTTGGATATCATTTCCATATTTTGAAAGTGCTCATTTTTGCAAAGTAATATATAATGAAAATCGGTTTGATGGTTAGTGACAGCATGCTTGGAAAAATTAATCTTAATTCAAAAACAGCACATATCATTGCGGTTGCATTTTTAATTGTGACTGCACTTTTTGAAGTGCTCGCATACAGGTTCGGAAATGCATTTTCCATCGTGGCTTCAAGGATCTGGCTTGCAGAAGGATTATTGTTATTTGCAGCATTGATCTGGCTTTCTGTGTTGACTCTGATAGAAGATATTAAGAGTAAAAAGATAGCTCTCATAATCTGCACTGCGCTTTTACTGGCATTTCTTGCCGGATGCATTGGAAACATTTATATATCTGATATCAATCCAGACTCATGTACGCAAATCGCTGACGGATTAAATTCATTCAAACAACTTGATTGGAATTATACCGGGAAAGGTTTCCTCGGATATCAGAACAGGCAATATCTTATTGCTGCCATACCTTCATTGATCTTCGGGAGAAATGTATTCTCACTTCATCTGGGATTTGGAGCCCCGTTTTTAGCAGGAGTTCTTTTACTTATCTTTGAATTGAGAAAATGGTGCACAGAACACTTTAAGATCAACGAACTCTTTGCAATCCTTCCTGCTGGTTCGCTTCTTGTATTCCCGTTTATTGCCGAGTATTACAGGAACTTCGAGCAGGCATTTACGCCGGTAGCTTTGACTTTGATTGCTGTAAGCCTTTATATGAGACTAATCAGAAAGCCTGATGTGGTAACTGTAATTGCACTTTCCTGGATAGGCGCATTCCTTGCAGATTCATATACACCGGGACTTGCGACATGGGCACTTGTCATCTGCTTTGTGATAATGAATATGATTCCTTACTGGAAAAAGGTCGTCCCAGTTAATATCGAGAACAAGGCATATTTTCTGGTCCTACAGATTTCTTCTGTAGTGAATATGGCCGTCTTTTTTGTGGCATCAGTTGTTTTCGGAAGAGGAGACAGACTTACTTCGGTAGGAGACAATGTGACAATTAAAGTTGTTTTGAAAGAATCCATAGAAGAATTCATCAACGACAGAAACGTCAGATTCTTGGGCTTCTTTGCAGGCGCGTTTATCCTGTATCTGTTTTTCTCTTTCCTGGGTCAGCTTAAGCTTTATGACTTTGTCCTCTCCGGATGGATGTTAGGCGTAGTATTCATTTCCACTTATCTGAAAGGCTTTACTGATTACGGCAAAGAACATCTTGCGCAGAGGTTCATGATCATTATCCCTGTATTTATAGTTGCGTGTTTTCTTGTGATAATGCGTATCGTTTCCAAAAATAAGATCGAAGTCAAAAAGAGCACGTTAGCCATATTGTTTGTATTCTCGCTTTTGTGTGGAGCATATAATCTTAGTCAGCAGCACTATTCTTTCAAGTATTTCGGAAGTGTTGTTCCGATGAAGTATTTGCTGCCTGAGATAGGAAAGACGCTGAAAGCAAACGGCAAATCCTGTGAGGATAGTTTCAATATTATCGTTTACACTGACAGTGGTCTTAAGACTAATATGCATGATTATGCCAAGTACTTTTATCCGAATGCCACCTGCAATTCTTTTTTGATAGAAGATAATGTTCCGGTACCGGTTCCCGATAATCAAGATATTACTCTGATCGTTTCTGAAAAAGAGTTCCCCGAAGGTGTACTTAAAGATACGGATACATTTGAGCCTATCTCGAAAAAGGACCCAATATACGATTTAGACATTACCTGGTATCTGATTACCAGATATTCTTGAATGCCTTTATCCCAAAGTGACTAAATTGTCACTTTCAAATTCATTTTTTACGTTCTCCCGTTTGTTACTATTTGCGTATCACTGATTTGGAGGACAAATATGGAATTATTGAGATGCGAGAATATAGGCAAGGTATACGGCACAGGGGAAGGTAAGACCGTTGCTTTGAATGATGTATCTTTTACAGTCGAAAAGGGTGAATTCGTATCTATCGTTGGTGCATCAGGATCAGGCAAATCAACATTGCTTCACATCATTGGCGGAGTTGATAAGCCGACTTCAGGAAAAGTATTTATCAACGGAACAGACATACACTCACAGAGCGAAGATAAGCTTGCGATCTTCAGAAGAAGACACATAGGTCTTGTCTATCAGTTCTATAATCTCCTGCCGGAACTTAATGTTGATGAGAATATCGTTCTGCCTCATATGCTCGACGGAAGAAAACCGGACAAGGAAAGACTTGATCAGATCGTCGAGTACTTGGGATTATCTGACAGAAGAACCCATCTTCCGAATGAGCTTTCAGGCGGACAGCAGCAGAGGGCATCGATCGGAAGAGCGCTCTTTTCGAAGCCGGAACTCCTTCTTGCAGATGAGCCTACAGGAAATCTCGACAGGAAAAACAGCGCAGAGATCGTAGAGCTCTTAAAAGAATCAAACAGGAAATTCGGACAGACATTGATCCTTATCACACACGATGAGAACATCGCACTTCAGGCAGACAGGATCATCTATATGGAAGACGGAAACATCATTAAAGATGACCGCATCAGAGTTACAGATCTTCAGGGCCGCGAATAAAAGGATATTAGGAAAAACTTAGGGGAAATTATAATGAGAAACACGAAGATAGTTCATCAGGTGACTTTAAAGCACATGAAGATGAATATGAAGCGAACCGTGATATCTGTCATCGGAATCGCTTTGATGGTAATGCTGCTTACGACAGTCCTTGTAGGTAAGGATACGGCATGCCAGTATTTTATAGATCTGAGTTCTGCACAGAACGGTGCGTATCACTTTGCAGTCTATGACATTGATAAAGAAAAGCTTTCACAGATCAAGGAGCTGGACGCGGTCGAACAGGTTGGTGTTACTGAAGACCTGAAGTATTCATGGTTTGAAAAGACCGGAAAATCAGATAAGCCGTTCCTCAACATCAGAAGATATTCCGCTGATGCGATGAAGTGGATGAACATGAAGGCAGTTGAAGGAAGACTTCCCGAGAATGCGAATGAGATCGTTATAAGCAAATCTGCAATTGATGAGGGTTCGACGATAAAGGTCGGCGACACTATAGAAGCTGAGACTTTCAAAAGGTTCATGACGAACAACAACCCGAATGGTGCCACTGTCTTTGCCTCTCCGCGCTTTGAGATCCCTGCAGGGGAGAAAGTGGAAGTGCCATATAACATGTTCTATTTTGTACCGGGCACTGAATTCGGTGACGAGTTCTATGAGACGCACGATGAGATCCACGAGAATACCGGATTTAAGCAGAGCTACACAGTAGTAGGCATTATCGAGCGGCCTGTCTTTGAGAAGCCCGGATGCGCATGGTATGCTGCGGTTTCTCTGGTTGATGAGTCAATAATCTATGGGGAGACTTTCAACGCTCTTTTGATGACAGATCCGAAAAAGGTAAACAGTTCTCTCCATACGCAGTTGATGGATATCGCCGGCGATAAAAATTACGATTCTAACGGCGGCGTTCTTATCTTCTCCGGAAGTTCCGATGAGAATTCTCTGAACTTCATCGTTACAGCTGCTCAGACGTTCTTTGTTATCCTTATCGCACTGATCTCCATAATGCTTATCTACAATGTTTTCGCGCTTTCATATGATGAGAGGGTGAAGTATCTGGGCATGCTTTCATCTGTTGGTGCAACAGGAAGGCAGAAAAGAAGCTCCGTATATTATGAAGCAATGGTATTGCTTGTTCCCGCGCTTCCTTCCGGTATCCTTTTGGGACTTGGCCTTACCAAGCTCGCTTCCAAGGTGGCAGCTCCCATTGCACAGAAATTGTTTTTCTTTGAGATGATGGGAAAACTCGATATAGAACCTGTACTGAAAGTATCACCTGCAGTTATTGCAGCAATCACCGTGCTGAGTATTGCAACGGTCTTTGTTTCCGCGCTGATCCCCGCACATAAGATCAGCAAGATCGGACCTGTCGAAAGTATCAGAGGCAATAAGAAGAGCTCGAAAAAGCACAGCAGGAATTCTGATCCGGATAAGCTCATTATGAAGTCTTCAGAAGGAATGCTCGCATCGAGGTTCCTCAAGAACGACAAGAGCAAGTCTCTTGGAATCATCAGAGCTGTTACGATCTTTATTCTCGTTACCACTGTTGTTTATTTTGCAGCATCGCTTCTTGTTCAAATGGTGGGTTACAAACTGGACGACAGCGGAGTCGGTTTTGCATATTACAATGACAGAGATTATGCTCTGGTGCATATCTATGACGGTCCAGGCAGGTATGATCCTTCAGAACTCATCGAAAAAGTTAAGACGATGGATGGTGTTAAGAATTATGAAGTATGCAAAGTAAGCAATGCTATATTTAGTGTCCCTAATGAAGAATTAAGTGATGAATACCATGATGCCTTCTACAAGATAACAAGTCTGTACTATCCTGCAGGACAGTACAGCAGAGAAAAATACGAAGAATCAATCAGTCTCAGTCAATGGCCATACGAGCACATTAGGATATTTGCTTTTGACAATGAGTCTTTTGGCAAGCTCGCCAAAGAACTCAATGCGGCAGATTACGGAACAGCCGATATGCCCTGTATCCTGATCAACGACACATCGATCTCCACTGATCAATATGGAATTTATGGGCGTAAGGCAAGAGATTACATGTATCTCCAGATCGATAATCCTTTCAAGCCTGCAGAAGGGGAGACCATACATGTAAAAACTGATGGTTATACCAGAAAAGAAGCACTTGAAAAGGGACTTGATCTTGATGAGATGGCTTTCCCTGAAATCGAATTAGATGAATCTTTAGGATTAAAAGTAATCAGCAAAGCCAAATTCGATCAGATCGAAAAATACATTAAGGGCAGCAACAGTTCGGATCTTTGCATGATCGTTCCGATGAGCGTTGCTGACTATCTGGATAAGGTCACCGTCAACAAGATGGATACAGAGGTATTCTTCGACTGTGACAACAGCGATACTGTGGAATGGCTTTCAAATACAGCTGAAGATCTTTTTAGCCAGGGAGAATACGTTCACTTTGTTCCGACCACTAATTCGGCAGCAGGATATAAGCAGATAATCGGATACCTTATCAGGATCGTACTCATCATCTTCACGGCAGTTGCATCGGCCATCTGTCTGCTCAATGTATACAGCTCGATCTCAGCGCTGATGGTATCCAGAAGAAAGAATATTGCAGTATTGAAGTCTATCGGATCCACATTCAGACAGCTGGTCAGAACGGGACTTCGCGAGAGCCTCGGCATGCTGTTAAGATCGATCCTCATTGCTGCACCATTGATAGCACTCATATGCTGGTGGCTCGCAAAGACATTCGTAAGCAGATTCGGCTACTTCACAGTAAGTTTCCCATGGGCATATGCGTTCATAATGATCCTGGCAATTACCGTTTCAGTGTTTGCAATGACCGTAATATGCTTAAGACGCGAGAATAAGATTGATATAATAGATGAGATCAAACGTGAAAGTGTCTGATACATGGTATTAGTAGTTGAAGATGACAGTATAATCGCGGAAGGCTTAAAGCTTGCTTTAACAGGCGAGGGTATGGAAGTTACCCTCGCTTCTTCCGTTAGTGAAGCTTTTGCTGCTTTAGACAGTGATGAGCTTGGAAAGAAGATAGATTTCTGCCTTCTCGACATGACTCTTCCTGACGGCAACGGAATGGATATCTGCACAAGGGTCCGTGAGACTTCCGAGATGCCTATCATATTCCTGACCGCGATGGACGATGAGATCCATACGGTGCTGGCTTTCGACAAGGGTGCGGACGATTATATCTCGAAGCCTTTCCATATCAAGGAACTGATCGCGCGCATGAAGCGTCTCATGAAGCGTGCGAAGACTTCCGTTAATACGACATGTGCAATAGGTGATAACACCGTTGATATCACGAATGCGAAAATGTACCGCGCCGGTGAGGAAGTCACTCTTACTGCGATGGAATACAAGCTTTTGCTCGTCTTCATTAATCACGCCGGTGAGATACTTGACCGTGACCGGATATTGAACATCCTCTGGGATGATGTCGGAAGCTTTGTAAATGACAATACCCTGACTGTCTATATTAAGCGCCTTAGGAGTAAGCTCAATGACGAGGAAGGCAAGTATATCGAGACATTAAGAGGACAGGGGTACAGGCTTAATCTATGAACCCCTATCTGATCCTCTCAATCGTGCTTCTGGTGATCGTGGCTGCTCTTGTGGTCTATATTGTTGCCGATAAGATAAAGCGCAGAAAAGATCTTGATGAACTCATCGATTTCCTTACCAAAGTTCAGGACAGGGATTCATTCCCTGATCTCGGACTGGAGGCGGAAGGAAAGATGCTCATTCTCCGTTCTGAGATATATAAGCTTGCCTCAACTCTTCAGGAACAGTATTCCGGTGAGGTCAGGAAGAATGCTTATATGGCAGACATGCTCTCGAATATATCGCATCAGATAAAGACTCCGCTTACAGCGATCAACCTCATGACCGATGCTCTGAAGAATGGAAGCCTTGATGAGGCTTCGCGCCGCCGCTGCATAGCAAATATCGAATCACAGACTGACCATATTACCTGGCTTGTCAGGACGCTTCTCGCCCTGGCAGAGATCGATGCAGGTGTTCTTGTCCTTAAGAAGGAGGATGTTCCTGTTAAGGATATCGTCGACGGAATAGTATCAGGCATTGCCATAGAAGCTGACATCAGGGATGTGGAGATTAAGACTGATGTTCCTTTTGATAATGTCATCTCCTGCGACAGGCGCTGGATGTCCGAAGCTTTCTCGAACATCATAAAGAATTCACTGCAGCACACTGAACCCGGCGGATTCATCAGCATATCTTCCGAAGAGACGAATCTTTCAGTTAATATCCATATCGAAGATAACGGCTGCGGCATCTCGAAAAATGACCTGCCTCATATTTTCGAGCGATTCTATCATGGCGGAAAGTCGGACCCTAACAGCAACGGCATAGGATTGTCACTTGCCAAGCAGATCATCAACTCACAGAACGGAACGGTCTCTTGTGAGAGCGAAGAAGGCAAGGGAACTGTTTTCGAGATAAAAATATATAAGTCTGCAACTGTCTGAAAAACCTAGTATAATATGTCGCGGTATAAGTATTAGTTATAACGCGGAGAATATTGATGATCTATAACAACATCCTTGAGGCAATTGGAAATACGCCTCTTATCAAGCTGAATCACATAGTACCCGAAGGCGCGGCAGACATTTTCGTTAAAAACGAAGGTTTGGACGTCGGAGGTTCCATTAAGACCCGTACGGCACTCAACATGATCGAACGCGCCGAGAAAGAGGGCAAGCTCAATAAAGATTCCATAATCGTCGAGCCGACAAGCGGCAACCAGGGAATAGGCCTCGCGCTTATCGGTGCGGTTAAGGGATATAAGACGATAATCGTTATGCCTGACTCTGTAAGCCATGAGCGCTCCATGCTCGTAAAGCACTATGGTGCGGAAGTTGTTCTCATTCACGACGACGGCGACATCGGCAAGGCAATCGATGAGTGCAGGATCAAGGCAGAAGAGATCGCGGCATCAGATCCGCATGTATTCATCCCGCAGCAGTTCGAGAATCCGGCAAATACTGAAGCACAGTATGCATATACAGCAAGGGAGATCCTTGATGCTATGGAAGGCCGTGTTATTGACGGTTTCTGCTCCGGCATCGGTACGGGCGGCACTATCACAGGCATCGGCCACGCATTGAAAGAAGCTAATCCTGCTACGGTCGTCTGGGCAGCTGAGCCAGAGAATGCAGCAATCCTGTCCGGCGGTTCTATCGGCACACATGTTCAGATGGGAATTGGCGACGGCCTGATCCCCGGTATTCTTGATACCAAGGTTTACGACGATATCTGCATCATTACAGACGAAGAAGCCATCAACACATCACGTGAACTGACACGCAAGGAAGGTATGATGTGCGGCATCTCATCCGGCACGAATGTTGCCTGCGCGATCAAGCTCGCCAAGAAGCTCGGTCCCGGAAAGACTGTTGTTACAGTGCTTCCGGATACTGCAGAGAGATACTTTTCGACGCCGCTGTTTGAAGAGTGATGATCAATTAAATAAATTAAATCCGGCTGCTATTCAGGCTGTTTTTCAGGCTAACACTGAAGAACAGCCTGAATTTTTATTGTTTACCGGTGGCCGTTCAGGGTGGAATTCAGGCTAAGACGGAGGATCAGCCTGAAAAAATGGCGCAGTAGATATATAGGATTTGAAAAATCACTCGAAAAGTGTAAAATTACACTATAGCAATAATGCAGGAGTCAAGGGATGAGACGCGAGGAGTTCATCAAGACAGTAAGCAATAAGCTAAAGCTCATAAGAACTGAGTACGGAATAACTCAGGAGGTTATGAGCGAGATGCTTGGCATCTCTAAGAAGACTCTCGTGGAGACTGAAAAGGGAAGGCGCGAACTGTCCTGGACAGAGGTTATCGCCGTGGCTACGGTTTTCGAGAAGAGCGAAGTGCTTCAGGGGATAACCGGCGGGGATGCAAGCGATGTGATCCATGCACTGGCTTTTGAAGACCGGAATATAGAGTATCCGCCGACTATGGGCGGTAAAGTATGGTGGCGGCTGATCGATGAGAAGTACGGCCTTAAGCTTCAGCAAAATTATGTTACAGGTCACTACAGGCTTCTTGATAAGGATGACTGCAGGCTGATCTCTTCGTTCAGCAGGGACGAAGTTGAAGAATACAGGAATTCTCTTGGGAGGCAGTAATGGAAGAGTTTCTGCTTTTGGTTGTAACGCTCGTCATGTTTGTAGCACCGCCGGTGTTCTTCGTAATCTGCCTGGTCAATTCGATAATACACATACGCAAATATAAAAAAGGCGGGGAGAATAAGACCCGAGCTTTGACGTACGGAATTATCTCAGGCGCGGCTTTCTCCTATCTCGTAGCGGAAGCATTGCTTATCATCTGGTTCGCCGAAGGTATCTCACACATGTGAGGCTTAAGGCATAAAAAAAGAAATGGAGGAATAAAAATGGAAACCGTATCAGCACTTGTGATTGGAATCTCCACTTTGGAGAGGATATTTAACAGCATTTTTCCTTTTATCCTTTATGGAACGATGCCGGTCACCTTTCTCGTTTTCTTTGTTTTGTTCATTATTGCGGTAATCAAAGTAAAGAAAAAGGGCGAGAGAAAGGTAAAAGCCATAGTATTCGGCTGCATTTCGGGATACTTCTTGTTGTGCACCATTGGCGAGATCGTCCTCTTTGCAATGCTGGCTTCTGCAATTGCACACATGTGAGGTCAGACCATGAAGGATAAGACGTTTGTAATTATACTGGCGGTCATCATGGCCGTTGGAGTAGCGGCTACAACAGCCCTTTTGATCTACGGATACAATCTTTGGAAAGAAATCTCAATAGTTGAGATGATCGCGAATTGGGGATGATATAAATGGATAAGAAAAAATTAGCCAAACAGCTTGGCGTTATTGCGCTGATTATTGCTTTGTTTATAGGACTTGATACCGGAATATATCAGTTGTTTATCAAGCGTGTTATCAGTCATCACTCTCCCGGCATGCAGAAGATGAGTGTGGAAGTCGGTAATTACGTGCCTTTCACAGGTTCGGCAAATGTCTTTTCGGAAGATGGTGCGAAAAAGCTTGAAGGTGACATCCCGGTAATCGATGGTGCGGCAGCACTCCTTCCTGTATATGCGGGATTTGTCCAGAGCATCTATCCGGAGGATTCCGTCATCTTTAACGGTGAGGATTACGATGCGAAAAGTGCCATGCATTACACAAATACAAGAGGCGCTTATAAGGACATCGTTGACGGCAATGCGGATATAATCATCTGCGCTCAGCCTTCCGATGAGCAGCTTGCTTATGCGAAGGAAAAAGGCGTGGAACTGGAACTTGTTCCTATCGGATCTGATGCATTTGTGTTCATAGTTAATGCGAACAATCCGGTGTCTGATATCACAATAGATCAGATCAAGGGCATCTATTCAGGAAAGATCACCAACTGGAGAGAACTTGGCGGAAAGAATGTTCCGATCGCTGCGATGAGAAGGAATAAGAACAGCGGTTCACAGACAGCACTCGAAAAGATAATGGGCGACACACCGATCAAGCCGGACTATACTGCTCTGTTCGGTAGCCCTATCGGATTCTCATTCAGATACTATGTCACAGGCATGCTTGCTGAAGGAGGCGTTAAGATCCTGACAATCAACGGTGTAGCACCGACGACAGAGACGCTCGCAGATGGCACGTATCCTGTATCCGGCAATCTCTATGCGGTATACCGCAAAGGCGAGACCAATGAGAATGTCTATAAGGCGGTTGACTTTATGCTCTCGCCTGAAGGACAGAAGATAGTGGAAAAGAGCGGATATATTCCCATACATCAATTGTAATAAGTGCATAAAAAAGTGTCAGGCGGCGAGTTTTATTCATACAAAACCAAAGAATCAATTCAAATTTACTTTTTAGTGTACTAATGACATAATTACCTTGGTTGGTGTGCTTTATATTACCAATCACTAATTCAAGGAGGGTCTATATCAATGGATACAACAAAACAGCAACAGATCAATGGTCTTATTTTCGGTGGTATCTCACTTTTGCTTCCTAACGTTTCAAGCGTTATCAGCAACGCTACAAGCAATGATTCCAGTGCAGCAGTAGGTGGTGCTATTGCAGTTATCATTATCAGCTTGGCAGCATTGATCCTGGGTATCATCGGTATCGTTAAGTCTGCAGCAGCTCGTAAGGCAGCTACAGAGGCAGGCGAGAAGAAGATCATCGGTACAATTGGTCTTATCGTTTCCATCGTTGGTACAGTTTACGCTGCACTCATCTTCTTCATGTTGGGCGTTTGCGTTGCATGCGTAGTATGCGCAGCAGCTGCAGCTATGTCCGCTTGATGATCAACGGATAAATTGATTTGAAAGAGCAGTTGTCTCGCGTTACGGGGCAACTGCTTTTGGTTTATAACATGTACCCAACAATAGATATTTTCGGACATACGATCGGCACCTATACGATATGCGCAGCAATAGGGATTCTCCTTTGCGCGGTCGTAGGTTATCTGCTGATAAGGAAAAAGGACGGGGTCTGCATAGATGACCTCATTGTTACTGCTGTCTTTATCGTAGTCGGCATGGTCCTTGGCGGTCATGTGATCTTCGCCATAACCAATACGACAAAGATAATCGCGCTGTTCCAGAATATGGGGAAGTACAGTTTCATTGATTTTGTACAGATCCTGTTCGGCAGTTATCTGGGAGGAATGGTGTTCTATGGCGGCGTTCTTGGCGGTCTGCTCGCTCTGCACCTGGTATGCAAACATTCGCAGTTCGGCCATCCGGATGTGATGTACGATATGTATGCTGTCTGCATTCCATTATTCCATGTTTTCGGAAGGATCGGATGCTTTCTCGGAGGGTGCTGCTACGGAGTCGAATGCAAGTTAGGTTTTACGGTTCACGGCAATACACTGAACCCGGGAATAAATGATGTTAACCGTTTCCCGGTCCAGCTTGTTGAAGCAGCATGCAACCTGATCATTTTTATCGTGCTGCTGACACTTCACAGGAAAAAGAAGTTTGAACACAGGCTCCTGGTTGTCTATTTCTTCATCTATCCTGTCGTGAGGTTCATTCTGGAGTTTTTCAGGGGAGATGAGATCAGGGGATTCCTTTTCGGATTATCGACTTCGCAGATCATAAGCATAATCCTGCTAATCTCTGCACTGGTCATTACATGTATTGATCTTAGAAAAGCAAGACTTCAAGAATAAGCATTAAAACGGGGAGTCCCAAAACCCTGGAATTGTTTTCGGCGCGTCTCGAAAACTGGGACTTGTTTTCGGGCCAGTGCAAAAATGATGCCAATTTGGGAGTGATTTAGCACCATAATGAGCAATTTGGCCCTGAAATGCACGATTTGGTGCTAATTTGAGTGGATTCTGGCACCATTTTTGCACACCTGTCGCCAGGGTGGGTGGCATGAGGACACCAAGAAGATACCGTGGTGACGAAATGGTGACGAAAGACCTCAGAATCGTCACCAAAACTGTCACCAAAGGTCCAAAATGCACGAAGTGGTGACGAAAACAAGCATTACCGTCACCATCTCGTCACCAGCCTATTTTTCGGGACAGGGAAAGTAAAAAACTGCCTCAAGATCGTCACCAGCCGGCTTTTCGAGACAAGAAAAAAGTCCGCACTGTAATGGTGCGGACTTAAGTTAACAGTCAGAGACTATTAGTTGTAGCTTGCGATACCAGCTGCTGCAGCTGCTGCAACGATGATGATCATAAGAGCGCCAACAACGATTGAGAGGATAAGACCGATGATAGCTGTGATCTTACCAACCTTTGTGAATGTGTTCTGAATGCCTGCCTTCTTGCACTGACCACCGAGAACAAGGCTGATGATAGCGGGAATAAGGCCGAAACCATATGCTTCGCAAAGAACGATAGAAGCGATACCGCATGCCATGCAAGCGATTGACTTACCCTTGGACTGATTCTGAACAGGTGCATTTTCCATAATACCTGACCTCCATTTTTTTATAAAAGTGGGATTTGTTAATTGTTTCCATCCCCAAACAATTGCGATTTTATCAAAACAAAATGCGATTGTTAATAGACTTATAGACGAATTGTTTGAAAATCAAAATATATTTTTGTGAGATATGACGGGTTGGTGCAAAATCTATCATTTACTTTTGGCTCCCGATTAATTATTATTCTTGTGTATTTTATTTTTAAGGAGTATTGCTATGGATATTTCACCACTTCAGAAGGCAAGATACGAATACCAGCCCAAGCTTCCGGGCATGCTCAGAAACGGCATTTCAGAGATTTCTGTACAGGAAGGTGCTGCTACACAGTCTGTTGCAGACCAGGATAAGATCAAGGCTCTTTTCCCTAACACATATGGTAAGCCTGAGATCACATTCGTTAAGGGCGCTAACACATCTGCAGCTAAGAAGCAGGTTGTAGGCGTTATTCTTTCAGGCGGTCAGGCTCCGGGCGGACACAACGTTATCTCCGGTCTTTATGACGCTTTGAAGGCTACAAACCCTGAGAATAAGCTCCTCGGCTTCAAGAAGGGTCCGGATGGACTTCTTAAGAATGACTATGTTGAGTTTGATGACAAGTTCATCGATGCTTACAGAAACACAGGCGGTTTCGATATCATCGGTTCCGGCAGAACAAAGCTCGAGACAGTAGAGCAGTTCCAGACAGTTGCTAATTATGCTAAGGAGAACGGCCTTACAGCTATCGTTATCATCGGTGGTGACGACTCCAATACAAACGCTGCTACACTTGCTGAGTATATGGCTGCTAACAACACAGGCATCCAGGTTATCGGCTGCCCTAAGACGATCGACGGCGACTTGAAGAACGAAGACATCGAGGCTTCTTTCGGTTTCGATACAGCTACAAAGACATATTCCGAACTCATCGGCAACATCGAGAGAGATGCTAACTCTGCAAAGAAGTATTGGCACTTCATCAAGGTTATGGGACGTTCTGCTTCCCACGTTGCTCTTGAGTGCGCACTTGAGACACAGCCTAACATCTGCCTCATCGGTGAGGAAGTTGCAGCTAAGAAGATGTCTCTTGCTGACATCACAAACCAGATCGCTGACTCTGTTGAGAAGAGAGCAGCTAACGGCGACAACTTCGGTGTTGCTATCATCCCTGAGGGTATCGTAGAGTTCGTTCCTGAGTTCTCCGCTCTCATCGCTGAGATCAACGAGCTCCTCGCAGGCGAGAAGACAGCTCAGTTCAATGCTCTTCCTGACTGGAACGCTAAGTATGAGTTCATCAAGGCAGGCCTTTCCGCTGATGCTTTCAAGGTTTTCGATATCCTTCCCCAGGGCATCCAGCAGCAGCTCTTCCTCGAGAGAGACCCTCACGGCAACGTTCAGGTATCCCTCATCGAGTCTGAGAAGCTCTTCTCCGAGATGGTTAAGAATGAGCTCGCTAAGAGAAAGGAAGCTGGTACATACAAGGGCAAGTTCGGCGCTCAGCACCACTTCTTCGGTTATGAAGGCCGCTGCGCATTCCCTTCAAACTTCGATGCAGATTACTGCTACTCTCTTGGCTTCAATGCATTCATGCTTATCCAGTATGGTTACACAGGATACCTTTCAAAGGTTTCCAACATCTCCAAGCCTGCTGATGAGTGGGTTGCAGGTGGTATGCCTATCACAAAGATGATGAACATGGAGAGAAGAAACGGTGCAGACAAGCCGGTTATCAGAAAGGCTCTCGTAGAGCTCGACGGCAAGCCGTTCAAGTATTTCGAAGCAAACAGAGAGAAGTGGGCAGTTGAGACTGCATTCACATTCCCTGGTGCTATCCAGTACTTCGGACCTTCTGACGTTTGCGACCGCACAACAATTACTCTCGCTCTTGAGAAGGGCTGATAAGCGTCATTTTCGAAAAGTATTTCCGGGGGCTGTCTCACGTGAGGCAGCCCTTTTTCGTGAAATAAAGACATATCCTTTATATAAATGGCACTCCGGTTCATGCTACACTACAGGTAGTAGAGCGTTTGTCCGTATGAACTGTAAGGAGAATCAGCCATGTGGATATGTAAAGAATGCGGTTTTGCAAATGAAGGCAGAACAGTCTGCAAAAAGTGCGGAGCTCCTGTTGATAAGAGCGGCGCGCAGGATAACCACGTTCCCTCTGATACTCATGATTCCCGCGAACTCACAACATATGAGATCAATAAAGAACTGAAGCGGCTCATCAGGCATTTCAATCCTCTGCTTCCTCAGTTCAAAGAATATAACTACTGCAACCAGAAACTCGATTTCCTCTCTAAAAAGGGTTACGTCCCCGTCGCGATCCTGATACTGGGGATCATTCTTAGTGCCATCAGTATTTTCCTTATTGTTATGACTTTTACGGTCCTGTTCAGGTTCTTTAACGGACTGCTTATCTGGTGGTTCATGTTCCTTGGACTTGGCATTTACTGTATCACGGTATATATCCACAGCCTTTTGAAGAACAGGAAAGAGATCAGGAAATACATTACCAAAGAGATCGGGATCGCAAAGCAGCTTACGAAAAGCTTTGACGAAGCAGAGACGGACATTATCGATGTAATGTATTCAGATCCGAGAATATTGGAAAAGATCGTCAATATAATCAGTGAAGGCAGGGCAAACACCGTAGATAAAGCGGTCGATGCCCTCTATGTCGAATCAGGAAAGACGAAGGAACAAAGCAGGAGATACCTTGACCTTGTCGCATCAAGACAGGCTGATTACGGCGGCAAAGACGCAGCGGTATTCTGCTCTGCGGACTTTTTCGGTGCCTATCACATGAAGAAATAAAACCTTTGATCTAACAGATAGTAAATGAGCAACAAAAACATTTCTTTTACAGAACTGATATTTAATATCCTTATGGTGATCCTTGCAGTAACAGGCATTGTCCTGATGCTTACGGGAAAGCCTGAAGGTGCAGCTCTGCAGGCTTCCGGAATAGGCAACTTCAAGTTCTATACAGTGCTTTCCAATGTCTTTTGCGGCATTGCCGCACTCATCTATCTGATCTGTCTTCTGACGGGAAAGGGCAGGGATAAGATGGCCTGGTTAAAGCTTGCGGCAGTGTGCGGGGTTGCCATTACATTTGCGGTTGTGGCCTTTATGTTCGGACCGCTTTATGGTTTCCCGCAGTTTTATAAGAGAGGCAATCTAATCTTCCATCTGATCCTGCCTCTTCTGGCTATGGCGGAATTCATTGTTGTAAGAAGGAAGCGTATTCCTTTTAAATATACGGTTATGGCAGCAGTTCCGACATTTATATACGGGTTCTGCTACATGATGAACATCCTGATAAACGGGATTGGCGGCCCCTGGCCTGATACTAACGATTTTTACGCATTTTTAAGCTGGGGATGGCCTGTCGGAATACTGATATTTGCCGGGATTACCGTACTGTCTTTTGCTGTCGCGTGTATCTTCAGAGTTGTAAGTAACAGACGGGCTCTGTAAGGTGAGCCGTGAAATTGCCCCATTTTTAAAGGTGAGGTTTATTAGCGGCAATGTTAAGATAAGCGGAAGTAAAGGAGAACCGCTTATGAAAAGATCTGAGATCAACAAAGCATTGAAGCGCATGGAAAGCGTTATTAATGAACTGAAGATCAGTCTTCCGCCGTTCTGCAATTTCACTCCGGAAGAATGGCTTACCAAGGGCCACGAGTACGATGAGATCAGAGATAACATGCTCGGCTGGGACATAACGGATTACGGTCTGGGTGATTTCCGGAAGACCGGATTCTCGCTCATCACGCTGAGGAATGGCAATCTCAAGTCAAAGGACAAATATCCCAAGCCTTATGCCGAGAAGCTCCTCTTCATTGAAGAAGGTCAGTATTCGCCTAATCATTTCCACTGGAATAAGATGGAGGACATCATCAACAAAGGCGGCGGCAATCTTCTGATCCGTGTCTACAATTCGCTTCCTGACGAGGAGATCGACAGGGAAAGTGATGTAACTGTCCATACGGACGGCAGGACATATCAGGTCAAGGCAGGAACCCAGATAAGGCTTACTCCCGGCGAGAGCATCGCTATCCAGCCCTATCTGTATCATGATTTTGAAGTCGAAAAGGGGACAGGAGCAGTTCTCTTAGGCGAAGTCTCCCAGGTAAATGACGACAATACCGACAACAGGTTCAATCCGCCTGTCGGAAGGTTCCCTGAGATCGAAGAAGATGAGCCGCCTTATAGGCTCCTCTGCAACGAATATCCGGCTGCAAATTAAGCATTTTACTGATATTAAGGGCCGTTTTATCCCGAATTGTAACCTATATGTAAGTAGCGTTTTTCTTGACTAAACGGGGTAACTAAAGCATTATTATCATGAATATTTATGAATTTATATAGGTGGTATTGTTTTGAAAAGAAAAGCTGAGAATGAAAAACAGAGCTTGATCGAACGTTTCTGCTCTGCTTCAGAACGTACAGCAAGAGTCAGCCTTATTCTCGCGGCAGCTATCGTTGTGGGGACGATCGGAACTGTCAGCGTGGCTGCAATCAGATCAAACACAGCATCGATCATCCCTTCAGATAATGTTGAACTTAATGCCGCACAGGACTATCTTGCACAGGTATCCATGCAGGCTGCAACCAGTGATACAGCTGAGACCACAGAGGAAACAGCATCCTCTGATGAGTCAGGCGCAGATATCACTGATGAGACAAGAGAGACAAAGCGCGGCGGCCTTACAGGCGATCATGTCGTAGATGTTAAGAATCTTAAGTCTCTTTCCAACGAAGATCTCGTTAAAGCGATCAAGCAGGGTAAAGTTAAAGCCATCGACGTCAAGACGATCAAGAAAGACCAGTCACAGAACACAAAACCTGTTCACCATGGCTCGACGGGAAATGCTCCTACGCCTACGAAGAAGCCTACACCTGTTCCTACAAACAAGCCCACACCTACAATGGCTCCTATTACAGTAGTCAACTATGAGCTCGGTATGGATATCTCACAGTTCCAGGGAAATATCGACTGGAAAAAGGTTAAGGCTGATGGTATCAAGTTCGCATTCATCAGATGCGGCGGCAGAGGATATTCAAAGGGTGCCTGCTACGACGATACAAAGTTCGTGCAGAACATTAAGAATGCAAAAGCAGCTGGCGTAAAGGTCGGTGTTTACTTCTTCTCACAGGCGATCACAGCTCTGGAAGCAGTTGAAGAGGCATCTATCACGCTCGATAAGATAAAAGGATACGGAATCGATCTTCCTGTCGTTATGGACTGGGAGACCGGTACCGGCTATAGAACATGGAAGCTTAAAGGACAGGATTTTGCCAACGTTCTTGAAGCATACTGCAGCATGATCGCCCAGGCAGGCTACACACCGGCAGTATATCTCAATACATCCGATATCAACGACAGACTTGGCAAGTATTCTGGCCAGATCCTCGGCAAGTATAAGCTTTGGTATGCTTATCCTTACAGCTGCTACGATCCGAGCAGCAAGAGCTTCAGATCCAATTACTATCAGACAGGTGATACAGTACCGCCCAGAAGCTTTGGATATGAATACTGGCAGTACTCATGGCATGGAAGAGTTAAGGGTATCAGCGGAGACGTTGACCTTAACATCAAGATCCTTGGTAAGACAACTCTTACTGCACCTGTGATCAATATAACCAACAAGAACATTACCTCTAATGTCGGCGAGAACATCAATCCGTTGAACGGTGTATCAGCCAAGACATCGCAGGGCGCTACGACCACGAACAGCCTGTCATATGCGATCAAGAATGCGGCAGGTGAGACAGTAACGCTTGACCAGGCAAAGGGCACGGCAGGCAAGTATGTAATTACTTATACATATAAGGATTATTTCCGTGGTTCCGTAACAGCCACAGCGAACTGGGAAGTAAAGCCGGGTTCAGGCAGTACCGTAACTCCGGAGCCTACCCAGAGTGGACAGGGAAGCACTTCAACTCCGACACCTACTCCGAGTCAGAGCGGAAATCCTACTGTTACTCCGACTACGGCACCTGCGGTAACTAATACACCTGCACCGACGTCTAAGCCGACGGATACGCCTGCTCCCACAGCTACTCCGACACCTAAGCCTGCGGCAACAGCAACGTCCAAACCGACGGAAGCTCCGAAGCCTGAAAACACCGAAAGTCAGGGAGCTTAACACAGCACATTAAACTGTTCTTAGAGGGGGAACGGTATGATGATTACCAAGCCTACGAATGATCCCGCGATGCGGAATCTTGAGAGAGGAATAAGGTTTGAGATTGAGAGACTCATTCTCATAGTTTCTGTCTTGTGTCTGGTACTCGAAGCCGGTCTTTGTTTCTATTACTTTTCGATCCAGGATCTCGGTCAGCCACTTAATACATATATCGAATTCAGGATCCTTGTGCCTTTGGGCGTAAATATACTGGTCTATCTGGTTACGAGGTTTTCGAACAGATCAGAGAACAGTACGGACAGCACCAAGAACAGAGTCTGCTCTTTTGCAGGTCTTATCATGCTTGGCGTTATCTCGCTTGCACACAGTTATTTTATTCCGCTCTGGATGCTTCCCGCGTTCTCCATCCTTTTCTGCTCTATCTTCCACGATGATTTCATTACGAAGATCCAGTCGGGCGTAAGCTTTGTTTTCGTATTGTATTCGGGAATCCTTCATATCTACGACTATCCTTCCGACAGGAACGACACGATAATCTGCATCGTCCTGGCTGAACTTATCGTCCTTGGCGTCAGTTTTATGTCATTCAAGCTCGAAAACTATAACGAGCGGAAATTCGTTATCAGTGAGAGAAGTCTTATAAGCCAGAACAAGTTCAAGAACGGCTTTGAGATAGACAGCGTCACCGGTGTTTACAGCAAGGCATATCTTTCTGAAGAGGCGGGCAAGATCCTTTCACAGACCAATGAACTCGATCCGAGCGGTCTAGCTGTCCTTGATATAGATGATTTCAAAGAGATCAATGATGAGCTTGGTCATGACAAGGGCGACATCGTTCTGCGTGCCCTTGGTTCAGTCCTGTCCGGATATATTGATGAGAGCACGATCATCGGAAGATTCGGCGGCGAGAAGTTCGTCGTTGTCTTCTCGAACGGAGTCAGGGAAGATAATATGAATGACTTGAACCAGATGTGCAGGGAATTTGCCAAGAAGAAGTTCTCATTCACGAAAAGGACCGTAACTTTAAGCGGCGGATATGTCTGGTTCGATGAGAATATCGAGCTCGAAAAAGCAATGGACAAAGCTCAGGAAGCACTTGCAAGAGCAAAGAAATCGGGTAAGAATAGAGTCATTGCAAGTGATGAAAGCGAGGAATAAAGATATGGCAAAGGGAAATAAGCCTAAGAAGGATAAGAAGGACCGCCTCAGCAGTTATAAGGCAGGAACGCTGATAATTGACATTATCATACTGTTCTTAGGTCTCATCTTTTTCATAGGATTCTTCTCAGGATCTTCTAAAGAGATCGTTGAAGGCTTTGTCAGGGTCGTAGGAGGAGTCCTTACCGCACTCTTTGTTTTCGAGCTGATCAATTTCTTAAGGATCAAGGACAAGACGGTCTTCGACTGGGTAGTCCTGATAATTGCCGCAGTCATCGGCATTACAGGTGTCAGCCTTATCATCTGGCCTGCTATCCTTGTCGGAATACTTAAGTTTATCTTCGCTGCGATCATCGTCGTCTATGCGATCGTTGTCATGTTCACGGCAGTCATGATCCTCCGACCTTCAGGTTCCAAGTATTGGTGGTTCTCACTTCTTTTCGGACTTGCAGCCCTTGTCCTGGCAGTAGTTATCCTCCTCGTTGGTGAGGATATCCTTGTTCTTCTTATCGGAATCTCTCTTGTAGTCGGTGCGGTCGGCGGCATAGCAAACGCTATCCTTGCTTCACAGGCCAAGAAGGAGATGAAGGCTAACTCCAAGATCCTTGAAGATGCTTCATATACTGTAGACTCAACGAAGACCGAAGGTGAAGCAAAGCCTTCTGATGACGACAGCGTCAATTTCTGATACTTTTCGCGCTTCTTACAGGAGAATCTCATGGAAGTAACATATATCGGACATGCATGCTTTCTTATAAAGCTTTCTACGGGATACAGCATCTGCTTTGATCCTTACGCATCAGGTTCTGTACCGGGTCTGTCTGATATTGCTGTTACCGCAGATTCTGTTAATTGCTCGCACAAGCATGCTGATCACTACGGTTATGAGGAAGTCTTATCACCGGATGAGCCATATAGTGGTGAACTCCCTGAGATAGAGTACATCCAAAGCTTCCACGATGAGGTTCAGGGTGCCAAGCGCGGCACGAATACGATCACCATTGTGAATTCTTTATCAGACAATGCAAAGATCGTCCACATGGGAGATATCGGCTGTGATCTGACTTCTGACCAGCTTGCCAGATTAAAAGGCTGTGATCTTCTCATGATACCCGTCGGAGGTTTCTATACGATCGACAGCAAAAAGGCTTTTGAGATCACAAGCCTGATCGATCCTAAGGTTGTTATCCCGATGCACTTCAGAGGCAGGTCTTTCGGCTACGATGTCATAAGCGGCAGGGAAGAGTTTGTCGATCTGATAAAGGCCAGGGCGGACCGCGCTGTAGTCGACGCCGGAAGCCATATTGAAGCACTTCCCGTAGAGAAAACGCTACTCCTGATGGACCCTTTGAGAAATTTATAACATTCGAATTTTGTAACATAAGATTGGACTTCTTTACGATATAATTCTTCGAAAAGGGGGTCGCTATTCCTATGTTTAAGATCGGTTTTTCCAATGATAAATATGTAGAGCTGCAGAGCCAGCACATCAGAGAGCGTGTAGATAAGTTCGGAGGCAAGCTCTATCTTGAATTCGGCGGCAAGTTGTTTGACGACTATCACGCATCAAGAGTTCTGCCCGGATTCGAACCTGACAGTAAGATCAGAATGCTCAAGGCTCTTTCAGAAGACGCTGAGATCGTTATCGCGATCAATGCCGATGCCATTGAGAAGAACAAGAGAAGAGGCGACCTGGGCATCACATACGATCAGGAAGTACTCCGTCTGATCGATGCATTCACAGAATTCGGACTTATGGTCGGCAGCGTTGTTATTACCCAGTTTGCAGGCCAGCCTCTTGCAGAGAAGTTCGAAGCAAGATTAAGAGGCCTTGGCGTAAAGTCTTACAGACACTATCCTATCGCAGGATATCCTTCAGATATTCCGCTTATCGTAAGCGAAGACGGCTATGGCAAGAACGATTATATCGAGACATCAAGAAAGCTCGTTGTCGTTACGGCACCCGGCCCGGGTTCCGGAAAGATGGCTACATGCCTTTCCCAGCTTTATCACGAGAACAAGCGCGGCATCAAGGCAGGCTATGCCAAGTTCGAGACATTTCCTATCTGGTCGATCCCTCTCCAGCACCCTGTAAACGTTGCTTATGAAGCAGCAACAGCAGACTTAGCAGACGTTAACATGATCGATCCTTTCCACCTCGAAGCATATGGAAAGACAACAGTTAACTACAACAGAGACGTTGAGATCTTCCCTGTAGTAAATGCTATTTTCGAAAAGATTTATGGCGAGAGTCCATACAAGTCACCTACGGACATGGGCGTTAACATGGCAGGCTTTGCCATTGTCGACGATGAGGCTTGCCAGGAAGCTTCAAGACAGGAAATCGTCAGAAGATACTATGAGGCCAAGATGGCAACACGCGCCGGCAATTCCGACGGTTCTGACGTAACCAAGATTGAGTTCCTGATGAAGAAGAGCGGCATCGATATTTCCGACCGCCGTGTAATCGGCGCTGCTTCCGTACGTGCAGAATCCACAGGCGCTCCGGCTGTCGCATTGGAGCTCCCTGACGGCCAGATCGTTACAGGAAAGACAACACCTCTCCTTGGACCTGCTTCTGCTGCACTTCTTAATGCACTTAAGGTCCTTGCAGGCATCTCACACGATATTCCTTTGATCTCACCCAATGTTATCGAGCCTATCTCTGATCTTAAGATCAACCACTTAGGCAACCATAACCCCAGACTTCATACGGATGAGGTACTTATCGCGCTTGCCATCAGCGCTGCCACCAACCCGGTCGCAGAGCTTGCGATGCAGCAGATCGGAAATCTCGTTAACAGCGACGCTCATTCGACCACGATGATGAGCTCCGTCGACATCAATATGTTCCACAAGCTCGGCATCAATCTCACTTGCGAGCCGGTTTACGAGACGAAGAAGCTGTATCACAGGTAATCTAATTAATTATCGTTAATTCTGAAAGCGGTGTCTTAATGCGGCACCGCTTTTTCATGTTTGTATCCCAACTTCAAGAGAAAGGCATCCCGGGACATGTTTTACAGCGCAACTTTGCGAAAACTGCGCCCATAACGATTTTCGTTGTTGACAAACGAAAAGATCAGTACGATAATTTCATTAGTCAAAGAAAGTCAAAGTCAAAGTCAATAAAGAGCAAAGTCAAAAACGATTAAGCGGAAGGAGGATGATCTTGTGGCTAGACTGGTTGATGTAATAGAACAGATGATCAAAGAGATGGTCGAAGAGAATGACGGTACAGCGACGATCTGCAGAAGCCAACTGGCAGAGCAGGCGAATTGTGTGCCGTCTCAGATCACATATGTGCTTTCTACAAGATTTTCAGGCGGAAGCGGTTATATAGTCGAGAGCAGACGAGGCGGCGGCGGACAGATCACGATCACACGTGTTAATCATGTCGGACCTGCCGAATATCTCAAGTCGATAATCGACAGTGTTGGTGATGACTTATCACAGCAGCAGGCGAAGAACCTTCTGGTCAATGCGGTGTCGGTCGGTGCCATGACTTCCAAAGAGGGCACGGCGATCATGGCTGCGGTATCTGACAGGGCACTCGCAAGAGTTGATTCGGATATAAGGGCGGTCTTAAGGGCGGATATCTTTAAGCACGCGCTTTTGGGACTGATGGTTACATAAAGAATCCGGTGAAGGAGAGTAAATATGAGATGTGAAAGATGCGGTAAGGAACTTACCAACAGGATAATCAAGATAAATGGTGTCACGTACTGCGAGAACTGTGCGAGGCTCATGGGTTACGACAGATTCTTAAGAGATCCTTCTGACCTTCTGGGCAATCCGTTCTCACCTCTGGACGAGATCGCTTCGTCTCTGATGCAGATGAGTGAACTCGACTTCGGAAACAGCACTCTTACATGTCCCAAGTGCGGCATGACTTTAAGAGAATTCGAGAACGAAGGAAGAGTCGGATGCATCGAATGCTACAACACATTTAATGACAACATCATAAGAGAGATGTTCAAGCAGCAGGGCAACAGCGAGTATGCCGGAAGACTTCCGTCACAGTCTGCTGATACAGAGGCAAAGACTGCTGAGGTTCAGGTGACAAGAAAACCGCTGCCGTCAAAGGCCGGTTCTGACGAAGCAGAGCAGGATAATAAGCAGGAAAGCAAGCCGGAGAAGAAGGCTGAAGAACCTGCCAAAAAGGAAGATTCCAAGTCTGGCCTTACTCTTGAGCAGCTCATGAAGGCTGATATCGGAATGCTTTCCGATGAAGATCTCGAGAAGGGCATCAAGGTGGCCGCTGAAGCTGAAGAGTATAAGCTCGCTTCAAGACTCAGAGATGAACTCAAGGGCAGAAAGGAAGGTGGCAGCAATGTCTGATTGGTATTTAAAAGAAGGTAAAGACAATGACGTTGTCCTTTCCACAAAAGCGTGCATCGTCCGTAATGTCAAAGGCTATAACTTCATGCCGAGACTGGACGACAAAGAGTGCCAGAGTCTTTTGGAGACGATAGATAAGGCAATCGATAAAGACACATACATGGGCGGAAATGCTGCCCAGCTCGATAAGGAAACCATAACAAGACTTACAAGGCTTCAGATACTGGGCCGTGAAGCAAGCCAGCTGGTAAATCCCGAGCGCAAAGCATTCTACTACAACGATGATGTAAGCCTCTCGATCACAGTCGGAAGCGGCGAGCACATCACCGTAAGGGCAATGGCGCAGGGTCATGATATCAGTGTCTATAAGCAGGCTGAGAAGGAAGCTATAGAACTCGAGAACAAGCTTGATATAGCCTTCTCAGACAACTACGGCTTCCTGACATCCAATGTCAGACTGGCAGGTACCGGACTTAAGATCTTATACACTGTCTCGCTTCCTGCGATCTCGAAAACAGAAGGCGGTATCGCAGCTCTTACGCAGCGTGTAGGTCAGTACGAATGGACGATCTACCCGTTCGCTGAAAGAGGCGAGATAGCTGATTCTGATGTTTACATCATTGCAAGTGTCAACACACAGGGTGTAACTGAGGATGAAGTTTTGAGAAGAGGCGAGATGCTCATATCAGATGTTATCAAGGCTGAGAGAGCATGCAGGGAAGAGATCGCTTCAAGCAAGAAAGAGCAGTCAGCAGATATCTACGGAAGATCCTACGGCACATTGAGATATGCGAACATTATCTCAAGAAGCGAAGCACTTCAGGCATTAGGCTGGCTTAGACTCTTCCACGATTACGATGAGTCCGGAGAGATAAACCTCTCATGGAAGACGATAGACAAACTTACGATGGATATCCTTTGGGAGCCGGGAGCTCCTTCAAGGAAGGCCAGCCAGAGCGTTGCTTCACAGAAGTTCAGAGCGCGTGGAATAAGAACAATTCTGAAAGGGGATGAGTGATATGAGAATTACTGAAGATACAGCAAAGGTACTCGCAGTATCGAGCCTTATTGCGGAAGAAAGAAATACAACACTTATCAGGGATACGATCCTTTTCGCAGCATTGTGTGTAACTGATACACCGGCAAAGGAAATCTTGAGCGAGAATGTTCCTGATATGTCCGTTATCCTGGACCGTCTGGGTGTTGAGTCTGAATACGAGCTTGACGATGCGGCAGTAAAGATGCTTGCTGACAAGGCTTTCTCTAGCCTCAGGATCGATGTAAGAAGGATCTTTGCAAATGCTGCTGATCTGTCCAGAAGGACCGGCTTTAAGGGAGCGGTAAACCCTGAGCATCTTCTTTTCGTGATCATGTCACGTAAGATCTCCAACCACCCTGAGATCTTCAGCAGCCTTGAAGCAGCCGGATGTGATCTCGAGGGTATCAGAAGTGCGATAATCAACGTTTTCAATGAGCAGGCTGAAGCAGCAAGAGAAGACAGCGGAAGTATTGATGACGGCAATGATGACGGCGATCTCCCTTCCGGTGATTCATCTTCCAGAACGCGCAAGCCCGTTGGTAAGACAGGCGGAAAGTCAGGCCATAAGACACTTGATAAATACGGCAAGAACCTCACAGAACTTGCAAAGCAGGGCAAGATCGATCCTGTCATCGGACGTGAGGAAGAGATCTCCCGTGTCATGCAGATCCTTATCCGCCGTACAAAGAACAATCCCTGTCTCGTAGGTGATCCGGGTGTCGGTAAGACAGCTATCGCAGAAGGCCTTGCTCTCAAGATCGCAGAGAATGATGTCCCGGATGTCATCAAGGGAAAGATCGTCTACAGCATGGAGATGGGTTCCATGGTCGCAGGCTCCAAGTACAGAGGTGAATTCGAAGAGCGTATCAAGAGCATGCTCGACGAGGCAGTTGCAGATCCTAACGTTATCCTCTTCATCGATGAGATCCACACTCTTGTAGGTGCGGGCGAATCCCAGGGAGGTTCCATGGATGCCGCTAACATCATGAAGCCGCTCCTTACGAAGAACGAGCTCCAGATCATCGGTGCAACAACTCTTGATGAGTATTCCAAGTTCATCGAGAAGGACCATGCATTGGAGAGACGTTTCCAGAAAGTCCTCGTCGAAGAGCCTTCAATTGAAGATGCCATCGCGATCATGAAGGGCTTGAGATCCAAGTATGAAGAGCACCACAAGATCTATATTCCTGACGATGTCCTTGAGCAGTCAGTAAGGCTTTCGGCAAGATATGTCTCTGACAGATTCCTTCCTGATAAGGCGATAGACCTTGTCGACGAGGCTGCTGCCGCAAAGCGTATCAATTACGCTGATTCCAAGGTCAGGAATGAGCTCGAGAAGAAGATCGAAGAGATCAAGCAGAAGAAAAAGGCTGCCGTTGATGAGCAGGATTTCGAAGCTGCACAGACTCTTAAAGAGGAAGAGGAGAAGATCAATGAGAGGCTTTCTTTCCTTCAGGATAAGGTTAAGCCTGATGCAGACGGCTTCACGGGAACACTCACAGTTGATGATGTTGCTGTAGTTCTTGCAAAGTGGACAGGCATCCCGACCACCAAGATCACTGAATCTGATGCGGATAAGCTTAAGAACCTTGAATCCGAGCTCGCGAAAAGAGTTGTCGGCCAGGATGAGGCCGTACACGCCATCGCCAAGGCTATTCGCCGTGGCAGACTCGGCCTTAAGGATGAGAAGAGACCTTCAGGTACATTCATCTTCCTGGGTACAACAGGTGTAGGTAAGACAGAACTTGCAAAGGCTCTTGCAGAAGTAATGTTCGGCAATGAGAGCGCTCTTGTAAGGATCGATATGTCCGAATATATGGAGAAGCATGATGTCTCAAGACTTATCGGTGCGCCTCCGGGATATGTCGGATACGATGAGGGCGGCCAGCTTACGGAAGCTGTAAGAAGACATCCTTACTCGGTAGTTCTTTTCGATGAGATCGAGAAGGCACATCCTGAGATCTTCAATACAATGCTTCAGGTCTTGGACGACGGACGTCTTACAGACGGTCACGGCAGAACTGTCGACTTCAGAAATACGATAATCATCATGACATCCAACATCGGTGCGAGAATGCTTGTCGGAAGCGAAGGCAGAAAGATCGGCTTCTCTATGGAAGACGACAGCGACAAGGATGAGCTTTCAAGAGAGGGCCTTTACGGCGGCAAGTCTTACGACGAGGCTAAGAAGGTCGTAATCGATGAGCTCAAGAAGACATTTACTCCTGAATTCGTTAACCGTGTCGACGATATCATCTTCTTCCGTATGCTCGGTAAGGATTCTCTCATCAAGATCGTTGATATCCTCATGAAGCAGGTAGGCAAGAGGATCAAGGATCTCGGTATGGATATTGAGCTTACCGAAAGCGCGAAAGAGCTCCTTGCCAAGAAGGGCTACGATCCGCAGTACGGTGCAAGACCTTTGAGAAGAGTCATTACTTCCATGGTCGAAGACCGCTTCTCGGAGGCTATGCTTGACGGCATTGTTAAGCCCGGACACCTGGCGATCATCGATGCTGTCGAGACATCTGATCCTGACGCATTGCTCGCTCAGGGAAGCGCAGCAGAGGATGGAAAAGTCATCGTCATCAAAGACGGCGGAGAGCTTGAAATATCAAGTAATTCTGCGATTAGCGAAACAACAGGAAACGCTTGATGAAATAATGTATAATACTCACGCTATCACAATAGTTGAATAACGGAGTGGAATAATGCAGGAAGAAAAACCCAGCAATGCGGCTTCCCGTTCTAAAGCGCCGCGCGATTATGATATAGGTTGTGTACCGAGCCCGTTCTATTTTGGATTTCTGGGTTCACACATAATCGTTCCTTTGGTATGTGCTTATGCTCATATCAAGGTTAAACCGGACATGGAATTCGTTAAGCACGAAGGCCCTATTATCGTTATTTCCAACCACGAGTCTTATCTTGATCCGATGATTATCAACCGTCTGACCAAGGCAAGGCCTGCGAACTTCGTTACAGGTGAGTTCGTATTCAGGGCACCTGCATGGGGCCACTGGTTCAAGCTCGGAGGCGCTATTCCGAAGAAGCAGTTCGTAGTGGATACTGCTGCGGTTAAGGCCATGATGCGTGTCATGAAGCGTAACGGTGTCATCATCGTATATCCTGAGGCAACAAGACACGTTGACGGTAAGTCCATTGGCTTTGACGACGGTGTCGCAAGACTTGCCAAGAAGTCAGGCGCTTCCATCTATATCGCACACATTCATGGCGCATATCTTGCATGGCCCAGATGGTCAAGATCAGGCATGCGCAAGGGAAGGATCAGTGCCGAGTTCGTTAAGAAGATCTATTCTGACGAGGTTAAGCAGCTGTCGATCGAGGAATTGCAGCAGAAGATCCTTGATGGTGTTGATTATAACGAGAACGACTGGATTCGTGAGAATCCGAGAAAGTTTAAGAGCAGAAGGCTCGCTGACGGTCTTCAGAATATTGCGTATGCCTGCCCGAGATGCGGCTCCGAGTATACGATGCAGTATATGAATTCCGGCAAGCACGACATGATCCAGTGCTCCAACTGCGGCAACGCTGCAAGATACCTTCCTACAGGCCTTATCGAGAAGGTTGATCCCCAGTGTGTCGTTTTCGACGACCTCCACAAGTGGACTGAATGGGAGAAGGGCCTCATAAAGGAGCAGCTCGATGCCGGCGGATTCAAGATGGAGATGAATGCTGACCTGTTCAAGGTTTTCGACAGATTCACTTTCGCGAAAACAGGCAAGGGCAGGATCACCATCACAGATAAAGAGATCACTTATGTCGGAACCGACTGTCCTGCTGAGGAAGGAATTCCTTATAAGCATGGCAAGCCGATGAAGAAGTATAAGAACAGGACTCTTGATGCCACGGCACCTTTCGAGACAAAGGTCTTCGAGATCGACTCCATGAGAGGACTCGTTGCTTCATACGGCAAGCATTTCGAGATCTACGACAAGGACGGAGAGCTTTACAGATTCCACGTTGAAGGCCAGAAGGTCTTCAAGATCCACGAGATCGTATCTCTCCTGGGTAAGGGCGCAGCTAACTGACAAAGCCCCGGACGTCAGGGAAATAATTTTCACTAGTACGATAAAAGGAAAAAAACAGACGGGTTTGGCAAATAAAACGCCAAACTCGCCTTTTTTATTGCTTTAATATGTCGCCCGAAGATAGTATAATTTCAAAGTTAGTAAATAAGAGGCGTCTTTACAGGCGTTTCCCAAAACACAAAATATGAATCAGGAGTGTGAAAATCCATGGCAATGTATGACAAGAAAAGCGTCGAAGATTTAGACGTAGCCGGCAAGAGAGTTATTGTCCGCGTTGACTTTAACGTACCGCTCGACAAAGAGACAGGCACAAAGATCACAGACGACAAGCGTATCAAGGGTGCTCTTCCTACGATCAAGTATCTCGTAGACAACAAGGCAAAGGTTATCCTCGTTTCACATCTCGGCCGTCCGAAGAACGGTCCTGAGGCTAAGTTCTCAATGAAGCCCGCTGCTGACCGTCTCGCTGAGCTTCTCGGACAGCCTGTTACTCTGGCTGCTGACGTTATCGGCGAAGATGCAAAGGCTAAGGCTGCTGCTCTTAAGGATGGCGAAGTTCTCATGCTCGAGAACGTCCGTTTCCACAAGGAAGAGACAAAGAACGATCCTAAGTTCGCTGCAGAGCTCGCTTCTATGGCTGACCTCTATGTTAACGATGCATTCGGTACAGCTCACCGTGCTCATGCTTCAACAGCAGGTCTTGCTAACTTCCTTCCTTCCGCTTGCGGTTATCTCATCAAGAAAGAGATCGACTTCATCGGCGGTGCGCTCGACAATCCGGCTAGACCGTTCGTTGCTATCCTCGGCGGCGCTAAGGTTTCCGACAAGATCGGCGTTATCACAAACCTTTTAGACAAGGCTGACACTATCATCATCGGTGGTGGTATGGCTTATACATTCATCGGCGCTCAGGGCGGCAAGATCGGTGATTCCCTCTTCGAGGCTGACAAGGTTGACCTCGCTAAGGAGATCCTCGCTAAGGCTGAAGAGAAGGGCGTTAAGCTCCTTCTTCCTACAGATACAGTTGTTGCTGATGCTTTTGATGCAAACGCTAACAGCAAGGTAGTTCCTACAATGGAGATCCCTGACGGATGGCAGGGCCTCGACATCGGACCTGAGACAATCGCTAAGTTCTCTGAGGCTATCAAGGGCGCTAAGACAGTTATCTGGAATGGCCCTGCAGGCGTTTTCGAGTTCGAGAAGTTCGCAGTTGGTACAAAGGCTATCGCTCAGGCTATTGCTGATGCAGACTGCACATCAATCATCGGCGGCGGTGACTCCGCAGCTGCTATCGAGAAGCTCGGCTATGCTGATAAGGTTTCTCACATCTCCACAGGCGGCGGCGCTTCTCTCGAGTACATCGAGGGTAAGGTTCTCCCCGGTATCGACTGCCTCAACGACAAGAAGACAGGCAGAATCTTTGCTGCAGGCAACTGGAAGATGAACTGCGGTATCCCTGCAGATGCAGTTAAGCTTATCGAAGAGCTCAAGCCCCTCGTTAAGAATGCAGAGCACAGAATCGCTCTCGGCGTTCCTGCTACAGCACTTGCTGCTGCAGTTGAGGCTGCTGCTTACACAAACATCAAGATCGCTGCTCAGAACTGCCACTTCGAAGAGAAGGGTGCATTCACAGGCGAGATCTCACCTCTCTGGCTCGCTAAGATGGGCGTTAACTACTGCATCATCGGCCACTCCGAGAGAAGAGAGTACAACGCAGAGACAGACGAGACAGTTAACAAGAAGGCTCTTGCACTCCTCAAGTATGGTGTAAGACCTATCATCTGCTGCGGTGAGTCTCTTGCTCAGCGTGAAGCAGGCGAGACATTCGACTGGATCAAGGGTCAGATCGTTGGCGCTTTCAAGGATATCCCTGCTGACAAGCTCTGCCAGATCACTATCGCTTATGAGCCTATCTGGGCTATCGGCACAGGCAAGACAGCTACAGACGAGCAGGCTGAGGAAGTTTGCAAGTTCATCCGTGGCGTCATCGCTGAGCTCTATTGCCCTAAGTGCGCTGAGGCTATCACAATCCAGTACGGCGGATCCTGCAATGCTAAGAACGCTGCAGGCCTCTTCGCTCAGGCTGACATCAACGGTGGTCTCGTAGGTGGTGCTTCCCTCAAGGCTGAGGATTTCTCCATCATCTGCAACGCATAAGTTGAACTGATAACAGATTAATTTTGGGGCTGTCTCCTATGGAGGCGGCCCCTTTTATATTTCTGTGGAAAACTCCAAGCATTGCTCCGTGCACGCTGTGACAAATGCTGGGAAAATCGCCCGAAAACGCTTAAAGTCCAAGCAAAGCTCCGTGCATGCTGTGACATATGCGCGGAATATTGCCCGAAAACGCTAAAAGTCCAAGCAAAGCTCCATGCATGCTGTGACATATGCGCGGAATATTGCCCGAAAACGCTAAAAGTCCAAGCGCGCTTGGATTTATGCTTGGAAAATGACCTGAAATGTACTGGTCAAGCAAAAGAGAACTGCACTCTAATTAAGACTTAATGCCCGTTGTGCTAAGATTAAGACAGTTCGAAAAGGGGATAAGAATATGGAAAGAAACGTGCGCACATCTGCCAAAGCACTGATCATCAAGGATGGCTCTATGCTGGCCATTAAGATCAATGACAACGGTGAGGAGTTTTATATCATGCCGGGCGGCGGCCAGAATGCAGGGGAACTTCTTCAGGATGCCTGCAGACGTGAAGTTGCCGAAGAAGTGGGGATAGATGTTAAAGTCGGGGACGCAGTTTTCATTATAGAAGGCTCTGAAGGCGAACCTTTTCACAGAGTGGATATCGTGTTCCTATGTGAATACTTAGGCACAACAGATGCCGAACATCATGGCGATAATAACCAGACCGGGTATGAATGGTTAAAGATAGAGACTTTGAATAAAGCACCTCTTTATCCTTCGAAGTTAAGACGCCCGATAATGAACCTTTATGAGGGTAAAGCTTATCCTGTATATCTCGGAAATGAATGCGCCGGCGATCCGGAAATAACTGATTAAAAAAGGACGTCTCAAACATCGTGTTTGGGACGTCCTTGTGTTTCAGATCTATTTATTTTCAGTTCTTTGAAAGATACTCATCGATG
The DNA here is from genome assembly GCA_946403085.1 of uncultured Clostridia bacterium. GTDB lineage: Bacteria > Bacillota > Clostridia > Saccharofermentanales > Saccharofermentanaceae > Saccharofermentans. The sequence continues at coordinate 116,186 of CAMIYM010000001.1, forward strand.
CCCTTGGCAGCAGACTTTCCTGCGCCCATCGCAAGGATTACCGTTGCTGCACCTGTAACAGCATCACCGCCTGCGAAAACACCTTCTCTGGAAGTCATCTCCGCCTCGTTGACTATGATGCCGCCGCGCTTGTTAACCTCAAGGCCTGAAGTTGTTTTCTTGATGAGCGGGTTAGGTGATGTGCCGAGTGACATGATGACTGCGTCGCAGTCGATGGTGAACTCAGAACCTTCAACAGGTACAGGAGATCTTCTTCCGGATGCGTCAGGTTCGCCTAACTCCATGCGGATGCACTTGCAGCCTGTTACCCAGCCGTTCTCGTCAGCAAGGATCTCAACGGGGTTTGTGAGAAGGTCAAAGATGATGCCTTCCTCTTTTGCGTGATGAACTTCTTCCTTACGTGCGGGAAGTTCTTCTTCGGAACGGCGGTAAACGATATGTACCTCAGCACCGAGTCGCTTTGCAGTACGTGCTGCATCCATTGCAACATTTCCGCCGCCTACGATGACTGCCTTCTTGGCTCTCATGATAGGTGTTCTGGAATCAGGTGAGAATGCGCCCATGAGATTGGATCTTGTGAGGTATTCGTTAGCGGAGAATACGCCGAGTGACTGCTCACCCGGGATGTTCATGAAGCGGGGAAGACCTGCGCCTGAACCGATGAATACAGCTGAGAAGCCCTCGTTCTCGAAAAGGTCGTCGATGGTAAGTGAGCGTCCGATGACTGCATCTGTAACGATCTTTACACCAAGTTCCTTTACGTTCTCGATCTCTTTTGCAACGACCTTCTCCTTAGGGAGACGGAACTCAGGGATACCGTAAACGAGCACGCCGCCTGCTTTGTGGAGCGCCTCGAAAATAGTTACATCGTAACCCATTTTCGCGAGGTCGCCAGCGCATGTAAGACCTGAAGGACCGGCGCCTATTACGGCAACTTTCTTGCCTTTCTTGACCATATCGGCAGGGAGCTTAGGCTTGATGCCCATATCCTTTGCGGTGTCTGCTACGAATCTTTCGAGACGGCCGATAGATACTGCTTCACCCTTTACGCCTCTGATGCACTGTGCTTCGCACTGTGTCTCCTGCGGGCAAACACGGCCGCAAACAGCGGGAAGGGAAGAAGATAAAGAGATAACGCTGTAAGCGCCTTCGACATCGCCATCCTTGAGTTTGGAGATGAAGCCGGGGATGTTGATGGATACCGGGCAGCCCTGCATGCAGCGTGCGTTCTTGCAGTTAAGGCAGCGGGATGCCTCAAGAACTGCTTCTTCCTTTGTATAGCCGAGGTTTACTTCGTCGAAGTTCGTGGCACGGACCTTGGGGTCCTGCTCTGCTACTGGTACTTTCTTAAATACGTCAAATTCCATTTTCTTATCCCCCTTATGAACACATACCGCAGCCGCCGCTGTGTGTATCGCCTTCAGTGAGCCTTAACATGAGCTCACCTTCCTGTGTCTTATAAAGGCGTGAACGCTGAAGAGCCTGATCGAAGTCGACTTCGTGGCCATCGAATTCAGGACCGTCAACACATGCGAACTTGACCTGTCCGCCGACAAGGAGTCTGCATGCACCGCACATTCCTGTGCCGTCGACCATAATGGTATTCATGGATACGATAGTGTGGATACCGAGCTGCTTTGTGAGCTGGCAGGCAAACTTCATCATGATGACTGGACCGATTACGACGCAGTGATCGTAACGGACGCCTTCGTCCCAAAGCTTCTGGAGTGCCACGCAGACATTGCCGTGGATGCCGTAAGAACCGTCATCTGTCGCAAAGTAGAGATTCTTTGTAACTGCTTTCATCTCATCTTCGAAAATAAGAAGATCCTTGGTCCTTGCACCCTGGATGCAGTCGACCTCAATGCCGTTGTCGTGAAGCCACTTAAGCTGGTTATATACAGGTGCCGTACCGACACCGCCGGCGATGAAGAGGATCTTCTTCGCTTTAAGCTCCTCTATTGAAAGATCACAGAGATCGGAGGGATTACCCAAAGGACCGACTACGTCAGCGAAGCTCTCGCCTGCGTTCATTCTGCTCATGCGTTCGGTCTCAGCTCCGACAGTCTGATATACGATCGTGATGATGCCTGTATCGCGGTCAAAGTCGCAGATGGTAAGCGGGATCCTCTCTCCGTCCTTATCAGCTCTTACGATCAGAAACTGACCGGGCATGGCCCTTTTGGCTACGAGAGGTGCGTAGATGTCCATGCGCCAGACCTTGGTACCGAGCATCTCTTTGGATTTGATCTCAAACATGTTCCTTATTCCTCCTTGAAGGATCTATTTATAACATACTACCATACAAGATACTAAAATGATTTTCATTTTTCCATATTTTAAGGAAAAATAATAAAAATACAAATCATAGTTTGAGGCATTGTTTAGAACAAGACCTTAAATACTAAAAGATGTTAAAATACTAGGTAATGGAATAAGGAAACTGGAGGAAGGAAAATGTATTGGTATCTGGGTGATTACAGTGGTTTGTTCTATCTTCTGGCCATAGCGATCATGGTATGGAGCCTGATCGTCAGAGGAAGACTTAACAGGCTTGTTAAGAAATACAGTGAAGTGGAAGCAGCTAGTGGTAAGGACGCAAATACCTGCGTAGCTGAGATGCTCCGTGCCAACGAAGTATACGGAGTAACAGTAGGTCACATCCCGGGTGACATGACTGACAATTTCAACCCCAAGGATGAGACCATTAATCTTTCAGATACATCATATGGCAAGTGCTCTATCACTGCGATTGCTGTAGCTGCGCATGAATGCGGACATGCCTGCCAGGCTTATTCCGGAATGTTCCTCTATAAGATCCGTCAGGGAATAGCTCCTGCAGCGGGCATTACTTCACGTGTAAGCGTATGGATCGCCATTATCGGTGTCGTAATCATGTACGCTTCAAAATCATCGCTTGAGCTGAATAATATCGGCTACTGGATATGCACTGCAGGCATCGCACTTTATACAGTCGTGTTCCTGTTCTATCTCGTTACACTCCCGATCGAGCGTGATGCAAGCAGAAGAGGTCTTAAGGCGATGCGGGAATTGGGATGGGTTTCTGACGATCAGCTGAAAGCTGCGAAGAGTGTTCTCTGGGCAGCTGGTGATACATATGCCGTTGCACTTGCAAGTTCAGCACTTACACTTTTAAGACTGCTGCTCATGAGAGGCAGAAGAAGAAGGTAATCCCGAAGGAGGATCATATATGACACAACTTAATCCGCAGAGAATGGCATTTGTCAGTTCTATAGGAAACGGATACAAAGCAGTCGGATTCTTCTATCCGTCGTCTGCGCCGGAGATTAAGGGTGTCGTTCAGATCTGCCATGGAATGGCCGAGTATATCAAGCGTTATGAACCGATGATAGAGAAGTTCAATGAGGCCGGATACCATGTCTGCGGAATGGATATGCCTGGTCACGGCGAAAGCTATTTTCTGAACAAGGAAGCAGGTTTTCCAAAAGCTTATTTCGGAGGACAGAAGAACAGCTGGCAGATGCTCCTTGCAGATGAGATGGGATTCCATGAATATGCTGTCGAGAAGTTTGGAAGGGAAGGCTTAAAGTACATTCTCTATGGACATTCGATGGGTTCATTTGTAGTAAGAAATATCTTCTCGACACCAAGATACAGCAAGCAGTTCGACGGATTTGTCTTCGCATCGACAGCAGGTCCGAACCCGGCAGTCGGAGCAGGCAAATTCCTTGCCGGAGCAGGATGCTTTTTCGGCGCGAAAAAGAAGAGAAATAATTTTATCAACATAATCGCTTTCGGCAGTTACACAAAGAGAATCGAGAACCCAAGAGGCGGTCTCGACTGGCTTTCCACAGTTCCGGAAGAAGTCACCAAATATGCAAAAGATCCGATGTGCGGTTTCTGTTTTACTAACGACGGATTCAGAACACTTTTTAATCTGATCTCATTCATGCAGAGTGAGGAAGCGTACGCACTTATTCCGGACCGTCCCTGCTTCTTCCCGTATGGTGCTGATGATCCGGTCGGAAGCTATGGCACCGGTGTCGAAAAGGTCATCCAAAGAATGAAGGATGCAGGTGCCGATGTAAAGTCAAAGAACTACGGCCCTTACCGTCATGAGCTTATGAACGAGCCCATAAAGGAAGAGTATTTTAATGACCTGATCGGTTTCTTTGATTCTGTTCCGATGGTAGTGAATAAGCCTTCGTGAAATAAAGCTTAACCGAGGCTTATAACAAGTTCGTTACTCGTAAACTCGATCGATGTTCCGAAGCTGTGCTTCTCAGGTACGGATTCGGAGAGTCCTACAACGTTGAATATTCCGGACAGGATAAGATGCTTTGTGCCGCCCAGATTCTGGGTGCGTACTGTGATCCTGTTGCCTGATACTTCAACGGTGATTATGCCGGAACTCTGAGCTCCGTCGGAGAATACCTCACAGGCAGTTGTCGCGCCCGGTGTAAGCCCGAAGCAAGTGAATGTGATGTTATCGAGAGAACCGAAGCTTCCTGTGGATTCCGCAGTTCTGGTCGGGATGATCGAATTGGGACGTGCGAATACAGGAACTGAGCCGGCACCTGCTTTTCGTGAGATATAACGGGGACCCTGAACCTTCTCGTGTGTCATGAAATCAGTCCAGATTCCCTGAGGTATGTAGATCCTTACATTATCATTCTGTGAGATGACAGGTGATACGAGAAGTGAAGGACCGAGCATGTACTCAGTGTCGAATCCCTCAGCTGCAGGATCGCCTGCGAACTCCAAAGCGATGGCACGTATAGCAGGTGTTCCATACTTAACACTCTCGCAGATGCTTGAGTAGATGTAGGGAGCAAGACCTGTTCTGATAGCGGAGAATGCCTTTATTGAATCAAGTGCAACTGCATCTTCCAGGAACTTTAAAGTACCCTTGAATCTTGAGTGAGGAACATAAGCAGCAAAGCCTACCCAGCGGTCAAAGAGCTTGGGGTCGGTAAGTGCCTTCTCGGGAATATCGATATTTATTCCGCCAAAGCCTGTAAGACCATAAGAGATAGTGTTCTTCAAAGCAGCGACAAGATCTGAGAATTCCGGAGTGAGAGAACAATAGATATTGCTGAACGGTGACTGCTGGTCGCCTGAACTGATGGAATCAGCGATGATGAATGAGCCAAGGCGTCCTCTTTCCCTTGCAGAAACATCACTTAATGCAGAGTTCATGATGTTCGTGAAGTTAGTGAGATAGCCTTTCTTACCGCATGCGTTTTCGAATGCTCCGGAGATCGAATGAGTATAGTTGGATTCGAACATGCTGATGCCGTTTCTGGCAACACCGGTTGTAGCATTGATAAGCCAGCTTCTTGCTTCAGGAATATTGAGGTCGAGCATGGCAACGCCGCCCTTGCCGTCATCACAGATAACAGCTCTTCCGTCAGGGAAGGAGATAAGAAGTCCGGCATCAAGGAGTTCGGGATATTCGGGTGCCCTTTCAGAAATGAACGGATTGATAGACACACCGAGCGTAACGCCGAGATCTGCGGCTGCTTTTGCAAAGCCGAGGGGATCAGGGAATCTTACTGAATCAAAAGTGAAGCCGTAAGGAGCATAGTCAGGGTGCCATGAATTACCGATCCAGAGTTCTTTGATGTTCACGCCTGCGCTTTTCGCGATCTTAAGTGAATCGATGATGCCCTGTGCAGTAAGAGTATTGTCATCGTTTAGGACTAATGAGATACCGCCGTTTGAATATGAAAGGGCGGGGATACGTCCGTTAAGCTGGCTGAAAACTTCAAGGACCTGAATAGATGTATCGCCTGCGATTACACTGTATTCGATCTCTTCGCCTGCAGTCTCGAAGCTGAGATTGCCGCTGTCAGATCCGATATCGAATGTAACAGGATGTGATGTATTTACGAAAATACCGTACTTGGAATCGGAAAGGACAAACGGTATATGTTCTGCGCCTGCTCTTCCGTCGAAAACATTGCACTTGACGGTCTGTCCGTTTCTTACGATCGTGGAACCTGCACCGCCCAAACCGTAAATGTTCTCGCGTACCTTAAGTTCAAATGAAGCGCCCGATACAGCATTGGAGGAAACTGCATAACAGGTAGCTGAACCTGCGTCGCTCTTATAGAAAACAGGCATCTTTACATTCTGACTGCAGAGTTCATTTCCACAGTAATAATATTTGATGTCTAATACTTTTTTATTAAAGCGTGCTTCAAGGTGTCCGCTCTTGAATGTGAAATAGTCACCTGCATCTTCGAAAGAACCAAATCCTGAAGGAACAAGTTCTATAACAGAATCAGCCTTATATCTTGGCTCGATACGGTGATTATTAACTCTTATCGTGATTATATTATTTGCAGGAGAGAAAACAGTTAACGTGATCCTTCCGCCGCAGTCCTTAAAGCAGGCATTTCCACCGGTAAGAGCCTCAGTGTATTCCTGGCATCCGCATCCGATCTTAAGCTTGCCGTCGACATAGTAAACGGAATCGATCTTATAAGGTTTTTTAGTAAATAACATATTATCCTCCATAAAAGCACACGTTATTAAACAGCATAATTATATCCAACATGTGCGCCCGTATTATTTCAAGAATATGACGATTCGAATTGATATAATTTACTTATGAATGACTATCCGAAGACAGCAGAAAGAATTCCTGATTATGTGAGAAGAATACTCACACTTATCGAATCTTCAGGTCACCAGGCATATGTGGCCGGAGGTGCCGTGCGTGATATCGTGCTTGGCAGGGTTCCGCACGACTACGATATTGCAACTTCGGCAAGGCCGGAAGATACCATAAGGATCTTTAAGGAAGCGGGAGTTTATTACTACGACAATGCTGCAAAGCACGGTACGGTTACTGCTGTTACTGAAGAAGGTGACGTTGAAGTAACGACATTCCGCGTCGATGGTTCTTATTCAGACATGAGAAGACCTGATGAAGTTATTTTCAAGACTACTATCGAAGAAGATGTTAAGCGCAGGGATTTTACGGTCAATGCGATGTATATGGACCGTGGTGGACAGATCCATGATCCTGAAGGAGGACAGGCTGACTGTGCGGATAAGCTGATCAGGACAGTGGGCAACCCTGATCGGCGTTTTGAAGAAGACGCACTCCGGGTGTTAAGAGGAATCAGATTCTGTTCAGTATTAGGATTTGATATCGAACCGGATACATTAAAAGCGATGGAGACTCATGCAGGAGAATTGAAGATGATCTCCGGGGAGAGGATCGCATCTGAACTTACAGGAATAGTTACAGGAAGATATGCTCCCAAAGCAATAAGGACAGGCTGGAAAATATTAAGCGTTATTATACCCGAGATTGCAATATGCAGAGGGTTTGAACAGCGGTCCAAATACCACGACAGGGATGTTCTTGAACACACCCTTGATGTCCTTGATGAGATACCTTTGGGAGAAGACGGCAAACGAGATCCTGAACTTGCTATGGCAGCACTTTTCCATGATCTCGGAAAGCCGGCCTGCTTTAAGCTTGATGCTAACGGGACCGGACATATGAAGGGCCATCCTGCAGTTAGTAAGGAGATTGCAGAGAGAGTCCTTAATGAACTGAAGTTTCCAAAGCAGTTCATAACGGATGTATGCCTTCTGGTAAAGCTCCACGATACATATATGGCTCCTGATAAAAAAGAAGTACACAGGTTTATGAGCAGTTTCCCGGAAGCTATCCTGGAAAAACTCAAGTATCTTCAGAGAGCGGATATACTTGCACATTCACCTCTGGGAAGAACCCGCCTTGCGAGACTGGAAGAACTTAATAAGATATCAGAAGAACTGAGAGCATCAGGTGCGGTATTTGCAGTTAAGGATCTCGCGGTTAACGGAAAAGATCTCATTGAGATCGGTGTAAAAGAAGGACCTGAAATAGGCCTTGTCCTGTCACAGATCTTTGATAGTTATATAGACGGAAAATGCGTCAACACCAAGGCTTCCATGCTCGAAGAAGCTCAAAAAATCTTGCTGACAAAATCTATTTAACCCTTCGTTACAGTTTGTTCAAATAGCCCTCACAATTTCAACATCTTGTTGATGAATTGTCAAAATCTGCTCCGTTATAATCTGACTATAAGCAAAGGGTAGCTTGATTAAAAAGGGAGCGTGATCTATATGAAAAAAATGAGCATTAGCAAGAGAGGTTTTACCCTCACAGAAATCATCGTCGTAGTTGCAATCATGGTTGTAGTAGCATCCGCTGCCTTCGTAGGTATTGCTGTTACTATCAACAGAGCAAACGATACATCAGCAAGACTTCAGAGAGAGAATGGTAACGGTTTCGAGAAGGATGCCTGGACTGCAGTTGATAATATTACAGAGGGTGCTGCAAAGTTCTTCGACATCTCAAATTATAAGCCGAAGGTTCCTACAAACACACCGGTACCTACATCAACACCTACACCTGTACCCACACAGGCACCTACAAACACACCGGTACCAACAAAGGCCGCAGGCAATACAAACACACCTACTCCTCCGCCTACAAATACACCTAAGCCTACAACAGCACCTGTAACAGGCGGTGGCGTTCAGCCCGGAGTTCTCTCTTCAGGAACGCCTACAGGTCAAGTATCTTTTAACTCTTATACTCAGTCTAGCCTCGGATTTAATGATTCTGCTAAGAATGCTAAGAAGATCGTAGTTGAATATGATGTTTCAGGCTCTAAGGTAACATCAGTAGATAACTGGGGACACCTCGGATCTGCCGCACCAAAGATCACTATCACTGATAAGTCTGTAAAGCTTGAATTTGACGTAGCTGGAATGCAGGATTGGCAGAAGAGCAATATGATGAATAACTCCCCTCAGTTCAGATCCGGCGGAGATACAGTTGTTAAGATCAAGAACGTTACAATGACATAATTCATCGTTATTATAACGATAATGGAAAAATAATATAGTTATATAAAAGTGACATCACTTTATATAGATCACCCTTGAGATGGGCTGCTCTCTGGAGCAGCCTTTCTTAATGGATCAGATTCCGTGGAGTTTGCGTTCTGCTTCAAGAAGTGCGGAAGTCGCTTCTGACTTAGGATCGTTCAGGACGTCTTCGGTGTTTCCTTCTTCACAGATACGGCCGTTGCTCATGACGACAACTCTGGGACAAATCTGTCTTACGATATGAATGTTATGAGTGATAAGAAGGAAAGCGGTATTGCGCTCCCTGTTTATCGTGGTCATGAGCTTTAAGAGTTCGGCTGAAGAACTTGCATCCAGGGATGAGAACGGCTCATCTGCAATGATGAGGGAAGGTTCCTGGATAAGACACATGGCAATCGCGACTCTCTGGCGCTGTCCGCCGGAAAGCTCGTTAGGACGGCGTGAGAGATATTCGGCACCAAGGCCGCATGCTTCAAGCGCACCTGTGATCCACTCAAGTGTTCTGGCACGTTTTTCATCGAACGTACCGTCGCCCTTGATCTCTTTTGCCTTGCCGGATGCCCTCAGGGCCTCATTCAGGTGCCACTTGATCGTGTGTGCAGGATTCAGGCAGGATACCGGATCCTGGAAGATCGCGCCTACACGCGTGCTTGTGATATTAACTGTTCCTGAGTGGGGAAGAAGGCCTAAGAGAGACCTTATGAGCGTAGTCTTGCCGCTTCCCGATCCTCCGATGAGACCTAATATCTCGTTGGGATATACTTTCAGGGATACTTCGTGAAGCACTTTAGTATCGCTTTCAGTGCTTCCGTTCTTTTTCTTAACGCGCTCGAAAAGTGACCTTCCGTAACCTGCTGTAATGTCTTTTGCCGAAAGAACGGGAGAGCTTTCATAATCTACCGGGGCAGGGGTAAGGCCTAAGATCCTCGTGTCGAGTCTTGCATTGGTCAAAAGCTCAGCTGTGTAACTGTTTTTCGGATTATTGAGGATATCTGAAGTCGTATCTTTATCAACGATCTTGCCGTCCTTCATTACCATGACGCGGTCACAGAATCCTCTAACTGCGGAGAGGTCATGCGAGATGAACAGGATCGTCATGTGAAGCTGATGGCATAATTCTTTAAGCAGTCCCAGGATCGATACTGTTGTTACGGTATCAAGTGAAGACGTCGGCTCGTCGCAGATAAGAAGCCTCGGCTTAAGGAGTGCTGCTCCTGCGATCAGAACTCTCTGGCGCTGTCCGCCGGAAAGCTGATGCGGGTAACGGCTGCAGATCTCTTCAGCGTTGGTGAAGCCTACTGTCTGGAGCATGTCAGTTATAGCCTTGTGGCGCTCCTCAGGTTCCATTACTGATTCCTTATGAGCGGTGAGTACTTCCTCAAGCTGCTTTCCGCATGTCATGAGAGGATCCAAAGCAGTCGAGGGCTCCTGGAAGATCATGCCGATATCTTTTCCGAGCATTCTGCGGCGTTCTTTGGGATTCATGTCCAGAAGGCTCTTGCCGGCGAACTTAATGGAACCGGAATCGATATTTGCGCTTTCTGGGAGAAGGCCTGCTATTGCAAGGGAAGTCATGGTCTTGCCGCTTCCCGAGTTGCCGATCAGGCCGAGGATCTCACCGTCCCTTATTCCGAAGTCAACGTCATCAAGGACCGGCTTCGGGTTGGGATTTTTCGCGGTAGGGAAGGAAAGAGTCAAGTGATGTACTTTTACTATATGGATATGACGGGGCATCACTTACCTCCTTTCGAGAGGCTAACTCTAAGACCCTCAGAGATAAAATAAAGTCCCAATATATAGAAGACCAGCATCATGGCAGGGAATATAACAAGCCAGGGTGCTACCCTGAAATATGCCTGTGCATCTGAGAGGAGCTTTCCGAAAGATGCATCCGGCGGCTGTACTCCCAATCCCAGATAGCTCATTCCTGATTCGAAAAGCGTCATATTGGCAAGTCCGATTACTGTGGCAGGAAGGAGCTGTGATACGAGGTTGGGGAATATATGCAGGGTCATGATGCGTGCCGGTTTGACGCCCATTACGCGCGCATGCGTAATATAATCCAATTCTTTTATCTCCATTGTTCCAAGGCGGCACACTCTCGCGAAGGTCGGAGCGAAGACCAGTCCCAATGCCCAGATGACATTAGTTACGGATGCACCGAAGACTGCTACTGCTACGAGTGCTAAAAGGATGCCCGGGAAGCACATTATGCTGTTGCCTAAGAGCATGATGCCCTTATCCGTATAACCTCCGAAATATCCGGCAGGAATGCCTGCTATGGTTCCGAGTATGAGCGCAATAGCGACACCGGCAACAGATATGTAGATCGTGTATTTGGATGCTGACATAACGCGTGAGAGAAGGTCCCTTCCGAAGTTGTCAGTGCCGAACGGATGCTCAAGGCAGGGCTTGATGAACTTGGCTCCTGCGTTAGTTGCATTAGGATCAAAAGGTGTCCAGAAAAGTGAGACCACGAATGCTGCAACAACGATCCCGAGCAGGATAACACCGGCTATGTAGAAGACATAGGCTCCGGGCGCTCTCTTTAATGATCTGTTTGCAGAAGACATATTCCTGATATCCTCCTTATTTCAGCCTTATCCTGGGGTCCGATATGGCAGCTGCTATGTCGGAGAGGAAATAAAGGAGGACTGTTATGAATGCCAGATAAAAGACGATGCCTGACAAAAGAGGGAAGTCTCTTCTGGAGATTGCCGACAGCAGAAGACGTCCTAAGCCTGGCAGGTTAAAGACCTGCTCTACTATGAGACTTCCGCCGAGGATATCTGAAAGGATGATAGATATTATCGTGATCGATGATACGTTGGAATTCGGGAGCACGTGGCGGACGAGGATCTTAAGATCGGATAAGCCGTGGCTTTTGGATGTCCTTACGTAGTCGGATGCTCTCTGCTCAATGATGGAAGATCTTAAGAACTTGAAGCTCATGGCGATCTTGGGCAGTGCAACTGCGAATGAGGGCAGGAGCAGGCACCCTACATATCCTGCAAAATCTTCAGCCGGAGTTACATAGGTGCCCACCGTAAGAAGCGAGAAAACTGAGCTCGCGAGCATTATCAGAAGGAGCGATGCTACATAAGGCGGGATCGCGAAAAGTACATGTCCTATAACTGAACATATCTGGTCACCCAGGCGTCCCGGTTTTCGCGCGCTCAAGACAGCCAGAGGATATGAAATGAGGATTACCATCAGCATGGCAATGGCGCTCATGCCGAGAGTGACAGGGAGCCTTTGCGCGATAAGCGTGCCAACATTCATGTTGTATGCGTATGAAGTTCCGGGATTAAAGGTGAGGATGCCAAGAAGCCATGAGAAATAACGCACAACGAGAGGTTTATCAAGACCTAACTGCGTGCGCAGAAGATCGACCTGTGCCTGAGATGCATCAGGTCCCAGCATGACTCTGGCAGTGTCGCCCGGGATTATCGAGAAGGCAGCAAAAACAAGCAATGACACAAGAAGAAGCGTCACGATAAGTTCGATCAGTTTTCCGACAAAATAACCGGCCTTGCCCTGCAAGTTTTTAGCCTCCTTCAACCGAATAATAATAGAAGTCTATTATATTTTTATATTTAGTCAATCAAAAAGGCTGCCCCGTTGACGGAACAGCCTTAATAATTCAGCTTTTTGACAGATTACTTCTGAACGAGCTTTACCTGTGACATATCCTGAACATACATAGGATATACGTAGTAGCCTTCAAGTCTTGTGGATACTGCGGTGATGGTTGTAGGATCCTGGATATATACGGAGCAGGCATCATCTGTAAGGTGCTTCAGAACTTTGTGATAAAGATCTGTTCTTGTCTTCTCGTCAGCTGTAAGAGGGATATCAGTCAGAAGCTTATCAACTTCACTGTTTGAATAGTTGATGAAGTTGCCGCTTGCACTTGTCTGATAACGGCTTACTACATCGTAAGGCGCATATGCGCTTGTAAGAGCAATGACTGTTGTCTCATACTGACGGTTGGAATAAACAGTATCAAGCCATGTAGCCCAGTCTACCTGCTTGATCTCCATGTTGATGCCGATCGCCTTAAGCTCGGATGCGAGTTCTACTGCTGTATTTACATGGATAAGGTAAGAAGAGGGTACTGTGCATGTGATATTGAAGCCGTTCTCATATCCTGCTTCAGCCATAAGAGCTTTTGCCTTCTCGATATCCTGCTTGAATGTGCCGTCAAGAGACTTATCGTAGAAGCTTCCCATGGCAGGGCTCATAGCAGTTGTAAGCTCAACGCCTGCACCGTCCATTGTTACGGAGATGATGTCAGTTCTGTTGATAGCGTAGTTGATAGCCTGACGGACCTTAAGATTGTTCAGAGGCTCTACTTTGTTGTTGAGAGCGAAGATCTGAACCATGTTGGAACCGTTTGAAAGAATGTTGTACTTAGCAGAATCAAGCTGTCTTGCACGGTCTGCAGAAAGATAAGGGAAGATATCGATGCTTCCTGCTGCAAGCTCTGTAAGACCTGCATCCATATCTGCGCATACCTTGAATGTTACCTTATCGAGGTAAGGAAGACCCTTCTGCCAGTAGTTATCGTTCTTTACGAGAATGACGCTCTGGCCGGGATTATAGGATTCGAACTTGAAAGGACCTGTTCCGACAGGAGCTGCCTGGCAGTTATCGTAACCTTCAGGAATGATGCCGGTGGTAAAGAAGCTCAAAAGCTCTGTGTTGCCGGCTTCAAGAGTTACTTCGACCTTGCCGTCATCTGTAGCCTTTACTTCCTTAATTGAATCAAGTTCTGATACGAGTGCTGTTCCGTCCTGGCTCTCGAGGAGACCTGCAGCACGCTTGAGCGAGTAAACAACGTCATTTGCATCAAGATCGGAGCCGTCGTGGAACTTTACGCCTGTTCTGATGGTGAATGTATAGACAGAAGCGTCCTCAGAGATCTTATAGTCTGTAGCAAGACAAGGATTAAGCTTTCCGTCCTTATCGAACTTAACAAGACCCTCGTAAACATTGAAGATGATCTCTTCGTCACCTGCTGCGACAACAGTGTGGGGATCGAAGATTCCAGGTTCCTGAGTGATACCTACGACAGCATTGTTGTTGGCATCGGCAGGCTTTTTGTTGCAACCCGCAAAGCTTGTGGCCATAAGGCTCAGCGCCATTACGGAGATAACAGATTTTGTAATGAGATGTTTCATTTCCACCCTCCCAAAAATAGTTAATTCATTATAGGAAAGCGGTATCGGTGCTTATATATGACAACGCACACAAAAAAATGCAGGTTTTTTCGAGGTTCGTTCCGAAAATTAACTAAAAATTTATAAAATCCTTTTAAGAAAAGCCTGATAAATTACTTTTGCCTGGTATATAATAGGGCATAACATTTTGCGCGGGTTTATTTTATCCCGCGCATTCTTAGGAGAAACAAGTTATGAAGAGATGTCCGGTTTGCGGCGTAATGATGGGCGACAATGTTGCTCGCTGCTCAATGTGCAAATACGATTTCCAGAAGGCTTCACAGGGTAATAATGATGAAGCCGCAGCTGAAGCGAAGAAAATCCTTGATCAGAAACAGGCTGAGAATATAGCACGTGCAGAAGCTAAACGTTCCGAAGAAGAGAAGAGAATTCTCGAGGCTTTGGAGAAGCTTAAGCGCGACTATGCGAACATGGAACAGCAGTTTGAGGCTGAGAAGGCTAAGCTCGATAAGGAATTCACCACATTCCAGAAGAAGAAACTGGCAGAGCAGGAAGCTCTGGAGAAGTCAGTCGATACGATCCGCGACGAGGTTATCGAAGCACGTGACAAGAGAGATGCTCTCCGTAAAGAAGCCAGCGAGATGATGGCTGAGGCGAAGAAGAAGTCACAGCAGGAACATGACGATATGATCGAAGCTGCAAGAATCGAGCAGCAGAAGATATACGAAGAGACCCAGAAGCAGACAGAACAGCTCGCAGCTCAGGTCGAGAAGGAATACGGCGAAGCCCTCGCCAAGAGAGACGAACTCATCGCACAGGCAAAAGAAGTCCAGGCAATGATGGACAATGCCGACAAGATCAAGGCCGAGAAGGAAAAAGAGATCAAGGCTGCAGAAGACAAGATCGTCAAGCTTGGTGAAGATTTTGAGAAAGAAAAGGCTAAGCTCGCTGAAGAGCACAAGAAGCTTTCCGAGAAGCAGGCAGCAGAAGCCCTTAAGATGAAGGCTGATGCAGAGCGTGACAGAGATATCGCCAATGCCGAGAAGGAAAAGCTCATTGCTGAAGCTCAGGCTGAGAGAGATCAGATCATCATGCAGCTCGAAGAGCGTAATAAGCAGGCTCAGGCAGAACTCGATGAGATGACAGAGAAGGCTAAGATCGTTATGGCTGAAGCAGAGACTGCTATGGCTAAGCGTGATGAGCTCAATGCCGAGATCGACAATTTCGAGAAGGATGCCAAGCAGAGACGCAAGGACCTTGACGAGACTCTCGAGGAAGCTAGAAAAGAGCTTGAAGAATCTGAAGAGAAGAAGAAACAGGCTGAGAAGGAATTTAACAGCTATCAGCAGGAATCACAGAATATCCAGGATCAGATCAAGGGTCTTTCCGCTGAACTTAAGGAAGCAAAGACCATTATCGCTGATTCAAAGAATGCGACTGTCCTTGCTGAAGCAGCTGCCCAGGAGATCGTTCTTAACGCTGAGAAGCAGGCAGTATTCCTTAAGCAGGCTGCTTTGAGTGAGAGCGAAAAGGGCAAGATGCTCGATCAGATCACAGAATTAAGTAAACAGATTGAGGAGAAAGAGATGGAGAAGGCAGAGCTTGAGAAGAAGCTTGCATCGCTTGACGCAGCAGTTGCAGAATTGGAGAAGAAGGTCAGAGCAGGTGGCGGCGGAGCTGCCGGCGGTCCTATGGATTACTCAGTTGAAGTTGTTGAGCACAACAAGTCTTCTGAAGTAAATGTTGAAGCACTCACAAAGCTCCTTAAGAAGAAGTCTTCTGAAGGCTGGACATTGATCCACGTAGTAGACGATGACGGTGGTAAGCTCATCTCTTCCATGGGCGGCGGATCCGAGACAGGTCTTTCCTCACTCTCAGGAAGCCCTTTCACACAGAAGGAAGACAGACTCGTTCTTATCTTCGGTAAGCCCAAGGCTTGAGAGACTAATTAAAATAATCTTAAAAGGGTGTCTTAACGGCACCCTTTTTTATTACGTGAATACTGCAGAGCCGGAACAGTGTAGTCCTTTATGGGTATTTTTCGCAGTTTGGACTACAAATCCCGGAAAAATGTAGTCCCTTTAGGATTATTCGCGCTTATGGGACTACAAAATATGATGTTTGCCTGCGAAAAGCGCCATTTTGCCGTTTTGTGTAGGTCGTCTAAACTATGCACAAAAAAACTATGACTTGCCACATATTTTTTGTGGAATTAGCATACCAGATATTTTATAATAGGAAAGTATTTAATTTTTGACTTCGAAGGAGGAAATGACTGATGGAAAATTATTCCGCAGACAAGATTCGCAACATCGCGTTGTTTGGACACGTAGGTTCCGGCAAGACGACATTAGCTGAGGCTATTCTTTTTTATACCAAAGCTATTAACCGTCAGGGCCGCATCAACGATGGTAATACTACGCTTGACTACGATCCTGAGGAGATCAAAAGACAGATGTCAGTAGGCCTTTCCGTTGCCTGCTGCGAATACAAGGGAAGCAAGATCAACATTATCGACACTCCAGGTGACTTTGACTTCCTCGGCGAGGAGATGAGCGGTATCAGAATCGCTGACTCCGGCGTAATCATGATCTCGGCTAAGGGCGGTACATCCGTTGGTTCCGAGAAGGCAATCAGACTCTTGAACGGCAAGAAGGTTCCTTTCTTATTCTTCATGAACAGAATGGATGAACCGAATGCTGACTTTGAAGCTGTAGCAGCACGTATGATGGAGCGCTACGGACCTTCTGTTATCCCGCTTTCTTTCCCTATCATGGAAGACGGCAAGATGACAGGTATCGTAGACGTAATGAACCGCAAGGCTTTCTCTATCGATAAGGCTACAGGTAAGTTCATCGAATATCCTCTTCCTGAGCAGTACAACGAGAGAGTTGACGAACTTCAGGAGAAGGTTAATGAAGTAGTTGCAGAAGCAGACGATGCTTTGATGGAGAAGTTCTTCGCAGGTGAGAAGTTCACTGAAGACGAGTTCCGTCATGGCGTACATGCCGGTTTCCGTGAGGGTAAGCTCCACCCGATCTACTGTGGTTCCGCTTACATGAACTGGGGCGTTGACTTCCTCCTCAACTGCATTTCCAAGGACACACCTCCGGCAGGCAAGAAGCCCGCTTTGGAAGCTACACTTCCTGACGGCAGCACACAGATGGTTTCCTGTTCTATTGACGATCCGCTTGCAGCTTTCTGCTTCAAGACTATCTCTGACCCGTTCGTTGGTAAGATCAGTATCTTCAAGGTTAACGCAGGTACACTCCGTGCTAACTCCACTGTATATAACGCTACAAAGGGTAAGGACGAGAGAATCGGTGGTCTGTTCTTCCTCAAGGGTAAGGAACAGATCACTACAGACTGCATCACAGCAGGCGATATCGGCGCTGCTTCCAAGCTCGCAAATACAGATACAAACGATACTATCTGCGACCGTGCACGTATCCTTGAGATGCCTAAGATCAAGTTTCCTCAGCCTTGTCTTTCCAAGTCTATCGTTCCGCTTAAGAAGGGCGATGAAGATAAGATCATCTCCGGTCTTTCAAAGCTTGGTGACGAAGACCATTGCTTTACAGTCGAGACAAACCCTGAGACAAAGCAGATGGTACTTTCCGGTATCGGTGATATGCAGCTCAAGGTTCTCGTAAGCCAGCTCAAGAACAAGTACAACGTAGAGTGCGAACTTGCTGAGCCTAAGGTTCCTTACCGTGAAGCTATCCGCAAGAAGGTTAAGGTACAGGGTAAGCATAAGAAGCAGTCCGGCGGTCACGGTCAGTATGGTGACGTATGGATCGAGTTCGAACCCAATCCCGAGAGCGAAGATCTCGTATTCGAAGAGAAGGTATTCGGCGGTGCCGTACCTAAGAACTTCTTCCCTGCAGTTGAGAAGGGATTGCAGGAATCCATTAAGAAGGGTGTTCTCGCAGGCTATCCTGTAGTTAACCTCAAGGCTACATTGGTCGATGGTTCCTATCACGATGTAGACTCTTCCGAAATGGCATTCAAGATCGCAGCTAACCTCGCTTTCAAGGCAGGTATGACTCAGGGTAACCCTGTTCTTCTCGAACCCATCAGCAAGGTGGAAGTACATATCCCTGAAGAAAAGCAGGGCGATATCATGGGCGACCTTAATAAGAGACGTGGCCGCATCATGGGTATCGATGCAGATGAGCTCGGTTCTGTTGTTAACGCAGAAGTTCCTACGGCAGAGATGCTTGAATATGCTACAGACCTTAAGTCAATGACACAGGGCAGAGGCTGGTTTGCAATGTCACATGTCCGCTATGAGGCAGCTCCTCCGGAAGTTGCCGAGAAGGTAATTGCAGCAAGCAGTGTTGAGGAAGAATAACACTTATTCATTTGCGTTAAGACAATTTACACTTTTTGACACATAATGGCTTAAAATGGGCGACAGTTAGTCTTTACTAACTGTCGCCTTGCAAAGTAAAATAGTTCAGCTGGAATATTCCCAAAAGAGGCAGGAGGTTTTTTATGGCTAAATTACAAGAAGCTGCTGTCGCTCAGATCACAGAGATCTGTGATCGTCATAAGGATGACAAGACTCCTTTGATGATGATCCTGAGTGACATTCAGAATGAGTACGGATACATTCCGCTCGAAGTTCAGGAATTGGTATCACAGAAGACAGGTATTTCGGTTGCAGAGATCTATGGAGTTGTTACATTCTACTCATTCTTTTCTCTTACTCCGAAGGGAAAGTACGTTGTAGGCTGCTGCCTTGGTACAGCTTGCTACGTAAAGGGTGCTCAGAATGTTATCGACAAGTTCCAGGAGCTCTTGGGTGTTAAGCCTGGTGAGACAACTGAGGACGGTCTTTTCACATTGGACGCTCTCCGTTGCATCGGCGCTTGCGGTATCGCACCTGCAGTTAGCATCAACGGCAAGGTTTACCCTAAGGTAAAGGTTGACCAGGTTCCCGAGATTATCAAAGAATTAAAAGAGGAGGCAGCTAAGGCATGATAAGCACAGTTACTGACCTTAACGAGAAGTTTGAGCTTCTCTCTAAGAGCCTTGACGACAAGATCAAGGGCGGTGACGGTAAGCGTCACATCGTTCTCTGCGGTGGTACAGGATGCCTTTCAGCACACTCCACAGAGATCATGGAAAGATTTAACGCTCTTCTCAAGGAGAAGGGAATTGAGGACAAGGCTACTGTTAACCAGGTAGGTTGTTTTGGTTTCTGTTCACAGGGACCTTTCGTTAAGATCTATCCTGAGGATACTCTTTATAAGATGGTTAAGATCGAAGACGTAGATGAGATCGTCGAGAAAGACCTTATTGGTGGCGAGATCGTTGAGCGTCTTCTTTATGTTGATCCTAAGACACAGGAGAAGGTTACAAAGCAGGAAGATATTCTCTTCTATAAGAAGCAGAGACGTGTAGCTCTCAACGGCTGCGGCGTTATCAATCCTGAAGACATTAATGAAGCTATCGGCAACGGCGCTTTCCAGGGAATTAAGCGTGCGCTCACAATGACACAGCAGGAAGTTATCGATGAAGTTTTGGCTTCCGGACTTCGTGGCCGTGGCGGCGGCGGATTCCCCACAGGCAGAAAGTGGCAGTTCGCTTTGAACGTTGAAGCTGATCAGAAGTACGTTGTATGTAACGGCGACGAGGGCGACCCGGGTGCATTCATGGATCGTTCAATCCTCGAAGGTAACCCTCTTGGAGTTATCGAAGGTATGATGATCGCCGGTTACGCTTTCGGCGCATCAGAAGGTTACTTCTATGTACGTGCTGAGTACCCGATCGCTGTTAAGAGACTTAAGATCGCTATCGAGCAGGCTAGAGCAGAAGGTCTCCTTGGAAAGAACATCCTCGGAACAGACTTCAGCTTCGACTGCCAGATCAGACTTGGTGCAGGCGCATTCGTTTGCGGTGAGGAGACAGCTCTCCTTAACTCCATCGAAGGTAAGCGTGGTATGCCTCGTCCGAGGCCGCCGTTCCCGGCTGTTAAGGGTCTCTGGGGCAAGCCGACTTGCGTTAACAACGTAGAGACACTTGCTTGCGTTCCTTACATTCTCAGAGAAGGCGCTGAGAAGTTCGCATCAGTTGGTACTGAGAAGTCCAAGGGTACTAAGGTATTCGCTTTGGGCGGAAAAGTTAATAACGTTGGTCTCGTAGAAGTACCTATGGGTACAACACTCAGAGAACTCATCTATGATATCGGCGGCGGTATCCCGGATGGTAAGAAGTTCAAGGCTATCCAGACAGGTGGACCTTCAGGCGGATGCTTGACAGAGGAATACCTCGACGAGCCTATCGATTTCGATAACCTCGTAGCTAAGGGATCCATGATGGGTTCCGGCGGTGCTATCGTAATGGACGAAGACAACTGCATGGTTGACGTTGCTAAGTTCTATATGGAATTCATCTGCGACGAGTCCTGCGGTAAGTGCACACCTTGCCGTATCGGTACAAAGAGAATGCTCGAGATCCTCACAAGAATCACTGAGGGTAAGGGCACAATGAAGGATCTTGATGAGCTCGAAGAACTGAGCCAGACAATCAAGGCTAACTCCCTCTGCGCTTTGGGCCAGACAGCATCCAACCCTGTTAACTCAACTCTTGCTCACTTCCGTGACGAGTACCTTGCTCACATCGTTGACAAGAAGTGCCCTGCTCACGTATGTAAGAACCTTATGCAGTACAAGATCGATGCTGAGAAGTGTATCGGCTGCGGTATGTGCGCTAAGGGATGTCCTGCAAGCTGCATCACACGTACAGAGTATGTTGCTCCCGGACATAAGCTTGCATCCATGGCAATTGACGCTGATAAGTGCGTTAAGTGCGGTGCGTGCATCAGCACATGTAAGTTCAACGCAATTTCGAAGGTTTAATCAGGAGGCAAAAGAATGAGTTTAGTCAATATTAAAATTGAAGGTCAGCCCTATCAGGTTGAAGCCGGCCTCACCATTCTGGAAGCTGCTAAGGCTTGTGGCTATGAGATTCCTTCACTTTGTGCATTTAACCACGGAGAGTGCAACCAGGGTTCATGCCGTGTATGTCTCGTAGAGGCTACAGGCGCTAGAGGACTCGTTGCATCCTGCGTATATCCTGTATCTGAAGGCATGGAGATCAAGATCTCTTCACCTGCAGCTGTACAGGCTCGTAGAAGATCTGTAGAGCTTATGCTCTCCAATCACAATAAGAACTGCCAGCAGTGCGACAAGAACGGCCAGTGCGAGCTCCTTCACGTAGCTCAGATCACAGGCGCTAGAGAAGATGCTTTCCAGGGTGTTCACTCTGAGACACACATCGATACATTGGCTCCCGGACTTATCCGTGATACTTCCAAGTGTATCCTCTGCGGCCGTTGTATCGCTCGTTGCTCCAACGCTCACGGCATGGGAATCTTAGGATTCGAGAACCGTGGCTTCGCAACATTCGTATCACCTGCTGAGAACAGAAGCTTTGCTGATTCACCTTGTATCCAGTGCGGTCAGTGCGTCAATGTATGCCCTACAGGCGCTTTGATGGAACACTCCGAGATCGACAAGGTAGATGCAGCTTTCAAGGCTGGCAAGCACGTTATCGTTCAGGCAGCTCCTGCAGTTCGTGCAGCTATCGGCGAAGAGTTCGACAATCCTGTCGGAACACCTTGCACAGGCAAGATGATCGCAGCTTTGAGAAGACTCGGCTTCGAGAGAGTATACGATGTTAACTTCGGTGCAGACCTTACAATTATGGAAGAGGGCACAGAGCTCTTAGGCCGTCTCCAGAACGGCGGCGTTCTTCCTATGATCACATCCTGCTCACCTGGATGGATCAACTACGCTGAGTATAACTACGGCGATCTCTTACCTCACCTTTCTTCCTGCAAGTCTCCTCACGAGATGCAGGGTGCCGTTATCAAGTCTTACTGGGCACAGGAGAAGGGCATTGATCCTAAGGATATCTTCGTTGTATCCATCATGCCTTGCGTTGCTAAGAAGTTCGAGAAGGAAAGAGAGCAGCTCATCACAAACGGCAATCCTGATGTTGATGCAGTTCTCACAACACGTGAGCTCGCAAGAATGATCCGCCGTGCAGGCATCATGTTCAACCGCCTCCCTGATGAGGAGTGGGATCAGGATATCATGGGCGACTACACAGGCGCCGGTGTTATCTTCGGTGTTACAGGCGGCGTTATGGAAGCTGCTCTCAGAACTGTTTACTTCAAGCTCACAGGCAAGGAGTCCGAGCCTGTTGAATTCACAGCTGTACGTGGCCACGATGCTGGTATCCGTGAGGCTTCTCTCGATATCAACGGCACAACAGTTAACGTTGCTATCGCTTCCGGCATGAAGAGCGCTAAGGTTCTTCTTGACGAGATCCGCGAGGGCAAGTCAAAGTATCAGTTCATCGAGATCATGGGCTGCCCCGGTGGTTGTATCAACGGTGGTGGACAGCCTTATGTTCGTCCTTGCTTCATGCCTAACGAGGGTGACGATATTCTCGACACATACAAGGAGAAGAGAGCTCAGGCACTCTATTCCGAGGATGAGCGTCAGACACTCCGTCAGTCTCACAAGAATCCCCAGATCATTGAACTTTACGAGAAGTTCCTGGGCGAGCCTAACTCACATAAGGCTCACGAGCTCCTGCACACAACATATGCTGCAAGAGAAGGCTTCAACGAAGTAAAGAAGTAATTCTTAACTGACAATAAAGCTAATCAAGAGGTTGTCTCATATGAGGCAACCTCTTTTGCATAATTGTCCTGCATGATTCACGGGGAATAGTACGATTTTGTTATAAGCACCCCTGCTCCGATACATAAATATCCTGTATAAATGGGCGATTTTGAGTAATATAATAGCAAGTGATTAAGTAGGTTATTAACCTTTCAGGGACGCGGGACGATGAAGCACAGAATAGCAATATTCTCTAACGGATATAGTGGCAGTATAACCCTCAAAGCGATAGAGGGTATTAAGAAATACGCCGCCGTCAAAGACTTCGATACTCACTTCTATATTGGTTTTGCAGCAAGCAACGAGAAGCCGACATTCAATGTCGGTCAGTTCAATATCTATCAGCTTGCAAAGCTTGAAGAATACGACGGTCTTATAGTTTTTTCGGGCATCCTGAATAACCCTGAACTTGCGGAGAATTCGTGCAGGCTCGCCAAGGAGAGGGGCGTTCCGGTGGTAAGTATCGGCATGCCGTTCGAAGGAATACCCAACGTAGACATAAATAATGAAGATGGTATGAGGGAACTCGTGGAGCACCTTATTACCAAGCACGGAGTAAAGGACGTAGTCTATATCGGCGGTACGCCGGATCATGTGGATACAATTGAAAGATATAAGGTCGTCTGCGAAGTTATGGAGAAGCACGGTCTTAAGCTTGAAGATAAAAACGTCTATTACGGCAACTGGGTAAATGAGACCGCTATAGAGATAGCTGATACTCTCGCAAAGGTGCGTGACAAGCTTCCTGACGCGATCATATGCGCTAACGACATCATGGCACTTGCAGTCTGCTGCGAGCTCAGAGACCTGGGCTACAAGCTCCCTGAGGACGTTATCGTAACAGGCTTTGACCATATCGGGGAAGGAAGTGTATCTTTCCCTGCGCTTACTACTGTAGATCAGGATTATATAACCGTTGGATATAACAGCTGCAAGATCCTCTATGACATGATAGAGGGAAACCATGATGGTTCCATGTCATCTGTAGTTTCTAAGCTCATAGTCGGAGAGAGCTGCGGCTGTAACAGGGAGGCAGAAAGCCCTTACGACATCGGAAGACGCAATTACTGCAGCAGCATTCACGCCAAGAGCAAGCAGGCGGATTTCTTTAACCGCTTTATGCGTACGGAGCGTACGACTATCCTGGAGTCGTCAGATTATGATGACATGAAGAATGCTCTAAGAGAGTTTTATACAGCCAATCACGATTATATTGGTGAAGATTACTACATAATGCTCAACAAGGCCTATTTTGATGATGTCTCAGCAGAGGACAGTGAGATCCTTGCCAAGTGTTATGACACATCATTTGATACCACTGTCTCACTTGTAGGCGGTGAGGTATCTGAGGACGGCATTGATAAGAATCTCATGATCCCGGGCTTTAAGAAGACTCCCGGCCAGCAGCATATCTACTTCTTCTATCCGCTTCATAATGAGCAGTATAACTACGGATATGTGGTTTTTAGAGACGGCACATATATTATCGACGAGGCTTTCCGTATCTATGAATATCTCGAAAAGCTGGAGCATTCGTTCATGGAGCTCAGGATCAATATGCGCCTCGAGATGGTAAACAGGGAACTCAGATACCTTTACGACAAGGATCCGATGACAGGTCTTTACAACAGATTCTGCTTTGTCAGCCATGCCGTTCCGATCGTTGAAGAGAGCAAGGAACGCGGTAACCAGGCCATGATCATGTTCGCTGATATCAATAACATGAAGAAGATCAATGACCGTTACGGCCATGCTTTCGGTGACAGAGCGATCAATATAGTTGCTGATGCCATAAAGCGTGGTATCGGTGATGACAATGCGATAGGCATCCGTTACGGCGGTGATGAATTCCTTGTGATCGCTGCAGATGCTTCGGCTCAATATGCAGAAAGATTCAAGCGTGAGATAAACGCATTTATCGAGAGGGAGAATATGCTCGGGATAAATCCTTTCAAGTTCTCTCTTAGCATCGGATATGTTCTTACTGATCCTGAATCAGCAAAGTCGGTCAACGACTATGTCGAAGAAGCCGACGTGCTGATGTATGAGATCAAGAATGAGTATCACAAGACTCATCCGGAGCCTTAATAGATCTTATAGATCGTTGTATTCTCCTCTGAGAAATATGCTACCTGTGTGAGGTTCTTTTCGAAGAACTCTCTGTTGAAAGTTACACCGTTATCAAATTCTGTCTGATCGAACTCAGGATCTGCAATAAGGTATTTGATATGACGCTCCTTGCAGTATCTGGTGAACTCGTTGATATCACCATTGCATCCTGAGATAAGCCACAGATAGATGACGCCTCTCGTGTCTGTGTCATGACCTGCAGACCATGCGTAGTAGGGCCAGCCATAGTACATCGGGCGTCCTGCAAGTATGAAGCGGTTCATTGACCAGTAAGGAGTAAGGAATACATCGTCTTCATCAGTATTCTCGAGTACCCACTTGGTCAAAGGAGAGTTTGTATTAACAACTACGGGTGACTTGTTGATATTGATATATGTTGCCCACTCGCCTAAGCCTGTTGCCGTAAGAGGTACCATAAGGAATACGGCAAGGATAACGCCTGCAAGTTCAAGTGCGATCCATGCAGCAAAAGGAATGCCCTTCTTCTTAGGCTTTATAGGCTCATGCTTAAGCTCTTCCTCATCGAACTCCTCATCGTCCTCCTCGTCTTCAGATTCGGATTCGGAGACAACCTCTACTTCAGAATCTTCAGGTTCCTCTTCACCGAACTGTACGCTAAGGGCGATGGAGCCGGGACGCATAGCGATATGAGCAGGCTCTTCGGTTGATTCCTTGATGCCTTCTTCAGATTCAGCTGACTCTTCGTCTGATCCGTCCTTGTCTTCGGACTTCTCTTCTTCAGAATCTTCATCAGGCTTTTCTTCTGTCTTCTCGGAAGACTCAGACTCTTCCTTCTTTTCTTCGGATTCTTCTTCAGATTCTTCGGGCTTATCGGAGGATTCTTCTTTCTTCTCGACGTCTTCACCGAAAAGTGCAGCTAATGCAGCAACGCCTGCCTTAGCCTCCTCCTTGGAATTCTCATCGTCTTCAGAAGATCCTTCTTCTTTGTTATCTGATGCAGATTCTTCATCACCGTCTTCATCCGTGATGATCTCGAAAATACCGTTATCTTCGTCAGACTCTTCCTTTTTGTCTGTATCTTCATCACCGAAGACGAACTTATCGGATTTGTCTTCTTCCTTGGCAGAAGACTCACTGCTGATGCCGTTTAATCCGGAGATATCAGCATCAACGCCTGTATGTGTCTCGAGAGCTTCGAGATCAGGAGCGTCAGTCTTATCGTCATCTTCAATAATGTCGCCAAATGCGCTGTCGGAAGAGAGTGTAGGTGTCCTTACTCCTGTATCAGCAGCAACGGCAACCGCAGTCTCGCCGTCAATGGAGTTTGCATCGATAGCGTCATCTTCTTCAAAGACGGCTTCATCGTCTTCCTTCTTCCTGATCTTAATCGGAATGAATAAGAGATTAGAGATGAAAGCTGCTACGAATGCGTCAACGAGGATAAGTGTAACCTGGATGAACTTGTGGTTTGCGAGCATCTCGAGAGATACCTTGAACACAAACGCAAAGATCAACGGGATAAGAACGCAAAGGAACAAGAGGAAACGGTGTACAGGCTTCTTGCGGACGATGTCTACAACAAGTGTAATGACCGCATAAATGAAAGCCAGAACCAGTGTCAGTCCGGTAACGATAATAAGGTAACGTGCGAACTGTCCTGCTGTAGCTTCTTTGCCGAGGATAAAGCCGGGTTCGAATGCGAATGATACGACATTCTTGTATCCGCCTGAGAAGACAAGCGTCTGAACATAGGAGGATACGACTGCGCAGACAGCAACTGCAAGATAGAGAAGTCTGCTCTCGGAGAAGATCGCCATGCCGAAAAGGACAAGGAGCAATGCGATGAGGCATGAACCGTGGAAGTAAGGCATAACGATAACGAGAACGCAGGCAAGAAGTGTAATGGATACAGGATAGAGAGGATCTCCGGATCTTGTAAGCCATGCAGTCTTGGAAGCGAAGAATGTCTTGACACCTTCACCGAAGCCTTCAGCACGTGAGATAGAGATACCGAGTCTTCTTACGAAGGGAAGGAAGATAATGACCATCAGGATGATCACTGCAACACCAAGCATAAGGTGACGCTGGTTCGGATAGACATTGATAGCCCAGATGCCCCAGTTGTCGTAATCGGTGACTTTGTACCAGACAGATGAATTGCTGATGTTGTTTATAGCCTGAGCATAAGAATTGCCTTCGCCGAGAAGTTCCTTGATCTGGAAGAAGACGTTAAGAGAGCTTCTGAAGAAGACAAGGACAGGTGCTACGAAGAAAGCGGCTCTTCTTGAACTGATGAGAACTGCAAGAAGTCCCAAAAGGATGAGCGCGCTGACCATCGACATTATCGAAGGGAGATTAAGTGCATAATCGATAGGCAGTCCAAGATACTGGAGTGTGCCTGCAAGGAAATAGAAGAGGAAATGGTACTTGATGCCGTCTCCTGAGAAATGCATGTACTGTGTAGGGAAATTGAAGCCCTTACCGAATGAGGATACCATCGCCGTATGAGGTGACAGATCAGAGAATGTTGATGCACCGTTCAAAAGTGAACTGCCGTTGATCCTGTATGTATAGAACATAAGGAATGTTGATGTTGCTGTAATAGCGACAATAATGATTCCGTAGAAGAGTGCATCAGGAATATTATGCCTGTATTCTTCAATAGTTGTGGAACCCTGTGCTGCGAGCTCATCACGCTTAACCCTCTTGCGGTTGATAAGGATAAGGCAGGTGAGGATCATCCAGATGAAGAAAGCGAAAGTGATAAGGACACCTAACTTCTTGCAAAGTGATCCGTTGTCGATCAAGTAGGAAAGACCGAGAGTAACGTAGTAGTTAAAGAACGGTACGCAGAGCATACCTGTAACGATACCTGCAGGAACTGTAAAGAGTGTGTTCGGAATATGAGCTATCGCCTTTGCGGAAGGACTGCAGGCAACATAAAGCCTGCGGACATCCGGTACAGTCATGCCGACAAAACACATACCGAATGCGGCACACAAAAGTAAATACAAAATAGCGAGCATATAAATCCCCTTATTTTAAAAATCTAACTAATATTATCACAACTTAGCTTTTTACAAACATGTGGCAATTTGTGGGTATGAATGAAGACCCCGCTCGAAAAAGAGTATAATCTGTCTATCTTTAGTGTTAAAAGGGGAATTTGAATGAAAATTACTGTTCTTGGCGGCGGTCTGTCACCGGAGAGAGATGTATCGCTTAAATCTGCAAGCCTTATCGCTAACGCGCTTTTGTCCAAGGGACACGAGGTCGCACTGGTCGACCTTTACGACGGAATAGAGACTAACGAGCCCTGTGAGACTTTCTTCAGACGCGGAACAGTTAATCCTTTCACATATGACATTCCTGAGACTGAACCTGATCTTGATGAGATCATCAGACAGCATGGCGGAAGAAAGAGCTGGGTAGGCCCCAGAGTAATCGAGATGTGCAAATTTGCTGACAGGGTATTCCTGGGACTCCATGGAAGCCACGGTGAGAACGGCCAGGTCCAGGCACTCCTCGATGCTTTCGATATCCAGTACACAGGCTGTGATTATCTCGGATGCGCCATTGCAATGGACAAGGACCTTTCGAAGTCTCTTGCAAGGGCAGCAGGATATCTGACAGCTGACTGGATCGTTGATGTTCCCGAGAAGCTTACATTTGACAGAGTCTTAAAAGAGATCGGTCTCCCTTGTGTAGTTAAGCCTATCGGAAACGGTTCTTCCTGCGGTGTATCCATTGTCAGAACACAGGATGAATATGAGGCAGCCATAAACTATGCCGCTTCATACCATCAGAGAATCCTTATCGAGAAATATATCAAGGCGCGTGAGATCACCATCTCCATCGTAAACGACAAGGCTCTTCCTATCACCGAGATCATTCCCCATCAGGGTTTCTACGACTATAAGAACAAATATCAGGATGGTCTCACGACACATGTATGTCCTGCCCAGATCGAAGAGGAAGACTACAAGAAGTGCCAGAAGATCGCACTTAAGATATTCAAGCTCTTAAGAATGACCCAGTACGGAAGAGTCGACATGATGTACGACGATGTTAACCATGAATTCTGGTTCATTGAAGCAAATAACCTTCCGGGCATGACAAACGCATCACTTCTTCCTGAAGCTGCAAAGGCAGCAGGAACCTCTTATGAGGATCTTGTTGAAAGCCTCGTAATGGAGATTCACAGGGAAGAATATTAAGCACATATTGTTTGTTGCGGCTGACTTTCCGTTCATATAAAATTAGAGTGTTTCACTTGAAATTACCGGGAGGGTCTTATGAGCGATAAAAGAACTGACTACATCAGTTGGGATGAATACTTTATGGGTGTTGCAAAGCTTGCTTCCATGAGAAGTAAGGACCCCAGCACGCAGGTTGGTGCCTGCATCGTTGATAAGGATAACTATATCTTATCAGTCGGCTATAACGGATTTCCTATAGGCTGTAATGACGAGGATTTCCCTTGGGCAAGACAGGGCGGCACTCTTGATACGAAGTATGCTTTTGTTGCTCACGCAGAGCTCAATGCTATCCTCAATTCCAAGGAAGGAAACCTTTCAGGTTCCACAGTATACGTAACTCTTTTCCCTTGCAATGAATGCACCAAGGCCTTGATCCAGAAGCGCGTTGCAAAGGTGGTTTATTTCGACGACAAATATCACGATACTGATGCATCCAAGGCAGCAAGGAAAATGCTCGATGCAGCAGGCATCAAGTACGAGCAGTACAAACCTTCAGGCCGTAAGGTAGATATCGATCTTTAATGGAGGCATAAGATGCGCCGCAGAACAGGGCAGAAGATACTTCTGCTGTTTATTACATTTGTATTTGTTTTCACTTCGTTCCCGATGATCTCATTTGCCGCACCTTCGGGCAAGGCTACTGCGAATTGCTGGGGAAGCGGAGGGCAGCTTGAGATCCAGCTCTCAGGATGCAGCGGATACAAAAAGATAACTGTTGTGGCGGAGTTCTCCGGCAAGATCGATAAGGCGTCCGGCTGGGGATTCGATAATTATTCCATCAGTGGCAAAAGAGTTACCGCCACATGTTCTTCCACAGGCGCTAACAGCTGGGGATTCGATAACAAAGTCGGCATCCAGGTTACCGGTAAAGATGTAAATTCCGCAAAGCTCATTTCCGTATCAGGAGACGGTGAGTCAGGCTCTGTTAAGGAGACTGATGCCACAACTGCAGCCACAGCAGGCACATCCCAGTCAGGCGGTTCAGCCTCAAATCCCAAGCCTGCCCGCAATACGAAGGGTGCAGAAGGTGACGACTGGCTCACGACAGAAGGCTCCCATATCGTGGATAAGAACGGAAAAGAGGTATGGCTTACAGGATGCAACTGGTTCGGCTATAACACCGGAACCAATCTTTTCGACGGCGTATGGAACTGTAATCTCAAAGAATCTCTTGAAGCCATTGCTGACAGAGGATTCAATGTATTAAGAGTTCCCATGAGCGCCGAACTCCTTCTCCAGTGGAAGAAGGGTGAATATCCCAGAGCCAACTACAACAATGCCTATAACGAAGAACTCAACAAGATGAATTCTCTTGAGATCTTCGATTATGTTCTCTCTCTTTGCGAAAAGAACGGCATGAAGGTAATCATTGATATCCATTCGGCTAAGACCGATGCTTCAGGTCATAACCACCCGGTATGGTACAACGGCGACATAACAGTCGACGATTTTGTCAATGCACTTGCATGGGCTGCCGACAGATATAAGAACAACGACACCATAATCGGTTACGACTTAAAGAACGAGCCGCACGGCAAGGCTGCTGAGACACCACATGCCATCTGGAACGATTCAAAAGATCCGAACAACTGGAAGGTCGTTGCAGAGCGTGCGGGAAATGCCGTGCTCGACAAGAATCCCAATGCGTTGATCATAATAGAAGGCATTCAGATCTATCCGAAAAACATAAAGGCTAATAACTACGTCTCAAAAGACGACGATAACGACTATTACAACACCTGGTGGGGTGCAAACCTCATGGCTGTTAAGGATTATCCTATAGATTTCGGCTCACCCGAGCGCAACAAGCAGATAGTCTATTCACCTCACGACTATGGTCCGAGAGTTTATGAACAGCCCTGGTTCAAAGGCGGATTCACATACGAGTCGCTCTATAAGGACGCATGGCACGACTACTGGCTCTATATCCAGGAAGACGGTATTGCACCGATCTTCGTCGGTGAGTGGGGCGGCTTCATGGAAGGCGACAATCTCAAGTGGATGGAATTATTCAGAAAGCTCATAGCTGAGAAGCATCTCCATCACACATTCTGGTGTTTCAATGCGAACTCCGGCGATACCGGCGGCCTTGTCAAAGACGATTTCAAGACCTGGGATGAAGAGAAATACAGCTTCGTAAAAGAAGTCTTGTGGAAGACAGAAGATGGTAAATTCATAGGACTTGACCATAAAGTGCCTCTTGGTGCAAATGGAGTTGCATTAGATGACTTTGATGGTGTTATAATTACACCCGCGCCTGTAAAGACCCCGGCTTCGGATATCACGGCAGCAACATCGGAAAGCCAGACTGCGGCTACCGGCAGTACCTCAGAGGTAACTGTCGAAGATGAACCGTCAGGTGCTGATGTTTCTACAGAGATCATCCGCAAGGCGACAATGGAACTTGTTATCGTTGCTGTTGTCGTGGTCCTTTTGCTTATCGTATTCATTGCGGTAAGAATCGCCGTCAAGCGTTGGTCCGACAAGAAAAAGGACGAGGAAGTAGTACTTCCGTTGTCTCCTGAAGAGCTTGAGACTGACGATAAAAAAGAGGTAAATGTCGCTGAATCCGGTGAGACACCGGACAATAAGCGGGAGGATAATTGATATGTTTAATGTGTTTGCTATTAATCTTAATGACAACACTCAGCTCGAACCTATTATTATCACGTTCGCAGCCATAGTCGTTGTTGCTCTTTTCGTTGTCTACGGAATACTCAAATTCAGGGAAAAGCGCAAGGAAAAGAACGATGAGGATCTGGATACTGCCTGGAGAGCAGGCCAGGTTGTTAACCGCGTGGATGGCATTAACAAGAAAGGATCCAGGAAAAAGATCCACCAGATCAAGCGCGATACCAGAGACCCTAAGAAAAAAGAAGAGATCGAAGCAAATTCAAAGAATACTTTGCTCGGAGGAAAAAGCGACGCACAAAGAGAAGAGAAGGAAGCTTCCGAAGTTTTCGGTTCGCTGGGAATCTCTTCGAAAAAGGCTGAAGAGATCGACAAGCAGAAAGAGCAGATCATCATCAACGGATATCTCCAGAAATCCAATACAGCTCCCATCAGACCTGTATATTCCAATACACTTGAAGCACGTCAGAAGCAGAAGGAAGAACTTGATTCCGATAAGGTAGGCAAGGAAGCTGAGACTCCCGCACTCGTTATGGATTCAGCTGCTCCTTCGGAGGTAAAGATCACAGAAGCTCCTGTCCAGAAGGTAAAGCCTACCGCATTAAAGCGTCCTACAGCAGCCAGAGTTACCCAGGAGGATATCCCTTCTGAAAGTGAAGAGACTGATGACACATACACAGCTGCCATGAGACCTCAGATCGGTACTGAAGTCTCCAATGCGGATATTGTTCCCACTGCTGAAGTTCAGACCGAGAAACCTGAGATCTTAAAGTCCGGTGAAGAGGCTATAATCCCTGCTGCTACTGAGGCAGTTGACGGATTTGTTCCTGACGAGGAAGTTCTCGAAAAGAACAGGGAAGAGTAAATCCCCGCAAATCAATATATCAATATTTCCTAACATTTAGCAGCACTTGAAAATGCAGGTGTCCACTGTATAATTTAAGTATCTTCTAATATTTAATAATTAGAGGTGTGTGTGCTTTTGTTTTGGAGGTAAGTATTGATGACGAGCAGCAGTTCGGGGCGCTTCTCGCTTAAGTCGATAACTTTGCTTTTATGCATGGTTATCGGTTTTTCTTTCGCATTTAGTTTTATTGAGAATAAAGATGTTCAGGCAGCTGGCAGTGTTTCGATAAGTGGTGTTGGCTCCTGGGGAGATGAAGGTGGATTTCATTTAGTAGTTTCCGGTTATGGGAAAGGATACAATCTTGATGTAACCATTTCATGCGCAACTGAGTTATTTGTTGGCGGAGATGCTATAAAGCGTGGTGCAATAAAGAAAATAGCGGATGGTAATGGTATTAAGCTCAGGGTTATCGGCTGGGGTGGAAACAATGGTTCTCCCGATGGCAATTACTATATTTCTCTTAATGGTACAAATTTACCTAAAAATCTTAAATTATCTGTTTCGGACGTTACATATTCAAGAACACCCACAACTAAACCTAAGCCTACAGCAACAACAAAACCTAAGCCTACTGCTACATCAACACCTAAACCCACTGCAACATCAAAGCCTAAGCCAACTGCAACATCAAAACCTAAGCCTACTGCTACGTCAAAACCGAAGCCTACGGCTACTAAGGCACCTGCAAAGCCTACAAAGAAGGTAACTAAGAAGACACCTACAAAGGCTCCTAAGAAGACAACCAAAAAGACAACTAAGACTACAAAGGCAACAAGTGCTACAACAAAGGCTACAACACCTGTTGCAGTTATCGTTGATACAACAAATACTGAAGTTATCGTAACAACAACTACTGAGTTTGAAGGAACCCCGACTCCTACACCTACTCCCACAATTGTTGCAGCCGGACTTACAGTTACCGGAAAAGACAAGAACCCCAACTTAAGCTGGCTTTGGATCGTACTTCTCATCCTCGGCGGCGGACTCCTCTATGTCAGGTACAGATACCTTAAGCAGCGTCAGGGACTGGAAGGCAAGGATCTTGCCATCGCATTCGTTCCGGGTGTTCCTTTCATAGCAGACAAGTTCGGCTATCTCGGACCGGTCAAGGCCATGAAGCCCATAGCTGAAACTTCACAGGGCAAGAGCTTTAACACTGCTAATGCCATGAAGGAACTCAAGGCTATGGAGAATTCCGGAAATGGTACACCTATCAAGGCTAAGACGACAGCGATCGAAAAGCCCGTAAAGGCTCCCATCAAGCGTCCCGCAGAGCTTTCCGTCAATCATGCGAAGGCTGTTGCAGGTGGTGCGGCAGCATCTGCTGCTATGGCAGGTTCAACCAAGCCGTCATCAGCACCTGCACACGAACAGAAAGCAGAAGCTAATAAGGTTAACAGTCCTTTCGTTCCTTCAGGGAAACCTGCAGCAAATGCTCCTGCACAGAGTCCGTTCAAGCTTTCCGGCCAGAGACCTTCTGCACAGGGCACACCTAAGGCTACAGCCAGCGCAACTACAGTAAGGAATACTTTCAAGCCTGTTACAAATACTTCTCAGCCGGCGGCTAAGAATCCTTTCAAACCGGCAGCAGGTGTTGCAGTAGCAGGAAGTGTAGCAGCTGCTACACGTAAGGAAGAGGCTGCTCCGGCAAAGACAGCACAGATCAAGCGCCCCAAGAGCGCATTCTCTCCTGAGCAGTCAGCAGAGCGTGAGAAGGCCGCTAAGATCCTTGAGGAAAGAAGAGCTGCGCAGGCTGCAAGAGTTGAAGAAATCAGAAGAAATGCCGAAGCAAGGAGAGCACAGGGTGCTGCTAAGGCTGCTGAAGACGCTAAGAAAGCAGAAGAAGCAAGGAAGGCAGAAGAGGCTAGAAGAGCTGAAGAAGCAAGAATGGCAGAAGAGGCTAGAAAAGCAGCTGATGCCAGAAGAGCCAAGGCTGCAGCTGAAGCTGCTGAGCGTGCAAGAATAGAAGAAGCAAAGAAAGCCGAAGAAGCTGCTAAGGCTGCTGCTATTGCTATGGCTGAAGCTGAAGCAAAGGCTGAAGAAGCAAGAAGGATCCAGGAATCTCTCAGAGCTGCTGAGCGTGCAAGAATTGAAGAAGCAAAGAAGGCTCAGGAGATTAGAAGAACTGAAGAACTCAAGAAGGCTGAAGAGGCCAGAAAAGCCGAAGAAGCCAGAAGAGCAGAAGAACAGAAGAGAATCCAGGAAGCAAGACTTGTTGAAGAAGCAAGAAAGGCTGAAGAATCTGCAAAGGCTGCCGAGATGGCTAAGCTTGAAGAAGCAAGGATCGCAAAAGAGCAGGCTGAGGCTGCTGAGCGTGCAAGAAAGGCTGCAGAAGAAGCTGAAAGAGCTGCAGCTGCTGCAAAGGCTGCAGCAGAAGCA
The DNA here is from genome assembly GCA_946403085.1 of uncultured Clostridia bacterium. Lineage (GTDB taxonomy): Bacteria > Bacillota > Clostridia > Saccharofermentanales > Saccharofermentanaceae > Saccharofermentans. The sequence continues at coordinate 151,221 of CAMIYM010000001.1, forward strand.
AAGGTCGCTGAAGCTGAGAAGGCTGCCAAGGCTGCTGAAGCTATCAGAGAGAACAGGGCAGAGCTCGTTAAGAGACAGAGCAAGACATCAGAAGTCTTCAAGTCAGCTATGGCTACTTCTGAGAATGCAGTAATGCCCGGTATCTCAGCTATGGCTTCTGTTGACGGCTATGACAAGATGCTGAATGAAAAGAAAGAGACTAAAACAGAAAACAAGGAAAATACAAGCGTGAGTGAAAACAGGAACAATCCGTTGATGTCGTTCAGAAGCGGTTCATCCTCAGGCGTAGGTGCATCTGCTTCGAGCAATGTTTCCGGACCGTCTATTTCCGATGACCGTGCAAGAGCTTCATCCAATTCAAACCAGTTAGGAAGCCTCCTTGCAGGCAAGAGCTACAACAACTCAGGCAGAGCACCCGTATGGGCAGCTCCGGCAATGGCGGGTGTTTCAGCTTTCAAGGAAAGCGAGGAAGCTAAGCAGGCAAGACTTCTTGAAGAGCAGAAGCGCATCGAGGAAGAGCAGGCTAAGAAACTCGCAGAAGAGAAGGCAAGAGCATCCTACACTAGTATCGCAGACAGCGCAAAGACACATAAGTCAGCGTTCTTTAAGAGAGCACAGAGCACTCGTGATACAGCTGGCGAACAGGATAGTCACACATCAGCTTATGGCGGAATCGTAAGACCTTCCGCAATAGTTGATCAGGAGCGTGACATTAACAAACAGCAGACTGCTCCAGCTATGGGAGCTGCTCTTGAAGGACAGAGACCTTCCATCATGGATCCTAATTCAAAGGCTGCTCCTACAGCTGCAAGACCGGTGACAGGATTCAGAGGTGTCGATAATACTGCTGAAGGTCCTGAAGACGAACAGGCACAGGCTTGATACGGGAGATTAGATTATGAAAAGGTCAAAGAAACCGTTAACCTTTACTGCAATTGCTGCCGGTATCGGCGCATTGAGCCTGGCGGTAGAAGGCTGTGTTTATGGACCTCCGCCGCGCGAGACAAATGTTTATGGACCTCCGCCGGATATTACATCCGAGACTGAGCAGGAGACCGAGACAGAGATCAAGTTTACGGATGATACGGTTTCTACAGATGAAGTATGTGTCTACGGACCGGCTCCCGATGATACTGTTGACAGCCAGGAAGCTGACGTTTACGGACCGCCTCCGGAGACTACAGTTGATAACTATGAGAACGATGTATACGGACCTCCGCCGGATGATGCGGACAATTGATAACCAGTGGATATAAAAGAAGCAAAGAAAGTATATCTGGACAGAAAAGCCGAGCTTAGAGCCCGGCTTTTTAAAGAGCCGGAACTCATATATCTGTTTTTCGAATTGACAAGAAGCTGTAATTCCAAGTGTTTCCACTGCGGCAGCAGCTGTGAGCCCGGTCTTGGCCATGGCCCGGATAAGGAAGCGTTCAAGGCAGTGCTTGATGATGTTAAGGAACACTTCGATCTGAAGCAGCTCCAGCTATGCATCACTGGTGGCGAGCCTCTTTTATATCCTGATTTTGAAGAGCTCCTGACTTATGCAGTGGAACAGGGTTTCCACTGGGGCATGACGACAAATGCTACCCTGATCACAAAAGATGTTGCCGCTATGCTTGCCAGGGCAGGCATGGGTACGGTCTCTGTAAGCATTGACGGCCTTCGTGATACCCACGACAGACAAAGAGGTCTTAAGGGCGGATACGACAGGGCGATGCAGGGCATTCAGAATCTTATAGACCAGAAAGCCTTCAGGCACATCCAGGTAACTACTGTTGTAAATCACAAGAACATAGGCGAACTCGACGAGTTATATGAGATCCTGGATAAGATCGATATCGATTCATGGCGTGTTATCGGAATAGAGCCGATGGGAAGGGCACTGGATTATCCGGATATGCTCCTCACACCCGATGACCAGAGATATCTTTTCAAGTATATCCGCGAAAAGAGGGAGCAGAACATTCCGGTAAACTACGGATGCTCGCATTTCCTGGGACTGGATTATGAGAGGGATGTCAGAGACTGGTTCTTCTATTGCGGAGCAGGTACACATACCGCAGCCATAAGAGTCAATGGCGATATAACTGCGTGCCTTGATATCGAGGACAGACCAGAGTTCATTCAGGGAAACATCTATAAGGATAAGTTCAGTGATGTCTGGCTTAACCGTTTTCAGGAGTTCAGAAAGCCTTTGTCTTCACTCTGCAAAGAGTGTCAGGACTGTGAGTGGGAGAAGTGGTGTGCCGGAGGTTCAAGGCACAGCTTCGACTACGATAACGGCAAGCAAAGGGTCTGCTTTAAGGGCGTTCTCTTTTAATATTTTTATATAGAGTGTATTATTTAAGGTACGTAACTTCTTTACGGGAGAAGCCTTAATGTACAAGAGGATCGCAATTATAACCGGAGCTTCATCAGGCATAGGAAAGGCCTTTTTAGAGCTTCTTGCGCATGATAACGGTGAGTTTTTCAAGACCCCCTTTGATGAGATATGGGCAGTAGCAAGACGCGCTGACGTTTTAAATGAACTCGCATCATCTGTCGGTACAGATAAGATCGTTCCTGTCGCAGCAGACCTCTCAAGTGATTCAGGTATAAAGACAATAGAAGAAAAGCTCGGCAGTGAGAAGCCTGATGTAGCGCTTCTCATCAATTCTGCCGGCATGGGAATAAAGGGACAGGTGACTGAAAAGTCTGATGAGGCCCTTGCGAATACTATAAGTATCAACTGTTCAGCTTTAAGCCGCATGATGAGGATAACGGCACCTTTCATGAAGGCAGACGGGAAAGAGAAAGCGAAGATCATCAACATCGGTTCTTCCGCAGGTTTCCTCCCGCAGCCCGGTTTTGCCTGCTATGCGGCAAGCAAGTCCTATGTCATCTCTTTCTCGCGCGCCATGAGTGTGGAATTAAAGCCCAAGGGAATAGATGTCATGGTCGTTTGCCCCGGTCCTGTTGCGACTGATTTCCAGAGAAGGGCCACAGAGGGAAAGGAAGCTGACTTCTCAGGCTGGCGCAAGAACTTCGTCATCGATCCCGTTAAGCTCTCCAGAGCTTCTCTCAAGGCTTCCGTTAGGGGAAGGAAGATCCTTGTATATCCGTTCTCACAGAAACTATTACACCTTGCTTCCAAGATAGTGCCCACATCGTGGATACTGGCGTTTGTCGGCAAGGCTGTTAACTGAATATGGAAAAGGAGTGATCTATTATGCAAAAGAAGAAAGTTGAACCCACATTCGGCAGTATCTTCAGAGCGGTCGAGGAGAAGACAAAGAAAGTATCTTTTCTTCAGAGTACTGCTACACAGATTACCTTGAACGGTAACCTCGATAACCAGCCGCTTTACGTTAAGGTTGAAGACGGAAAAGCCGAGGTGGCTCCTTACGAGTATATCAACGCACCTTTTTATATTGATGCCGATGCTGAGACATTTGCATCTGTCTTAAACGGTGACAAGGATTTTGTTGTGGCTGTTGCCCAGGGAAGCATCACGATCAACGGTGATGCCGCACAGGCATTGGTATTCTGCAGGACACTATTCGGGTAATAAGTTTTTAAAGATTATTCATTGGTTGTTTAGTGTTTGGTTCTTTGTGCCTAACATTTTTCATATATCTTATAAGAGTAAGATATATCCTTGGGCGTGCGGACAACCCGCAATACACTGAAGCAACTTGTTCACAAATTTGATATAATAAAATGGTATGGCTATTAAACTGAACGGCATATTTAAAGATAAGATGGTTTTCCAGTGGGGCGCCGAGCTTCGTGTGTTTGGCTTCTCTGACCAGAACTGTGTTGTAAGATGTGCTCTGTGCAAGAATGGAGAAGAGATCTCCACCGGAACTTGCGGAACAGAGCAGGACGGCAGTTTCCTTGTATGCCTCGAGCCTGTCGAAGAACCGGGTGGTCCTTATGAGATCAAGGTCTTCGAGAATGACAAAGAAGTTCTCAAGTTAAATGACGCATATGCTGGTGAGGTCTGGCTTGCTGCCGGCGGCGGCAACATGGATTATCCGCTCAGCAGATCTGAATTTGCCAGATTCATTATTCCTAAGATCGGTGATACTGAGATCAGGTACTATAAGGTTCCTGCTTTCGGTCATATGAGCGAGGCTCAGGCAAAGGCTGAAGCAGAGTCTCAATGGATCGATGTTAACAGCGAGACAGCAGGAGCTATGAGTGCTGTCGCATTCTATTTTGCAAGAGAACTCGAATCCAGAGTTGATGCCAAGATCGGTATCATTCAATGCTGTGCCACAAGATCAACACTTGATAACTGGCTGAGCGTTGAAACACTCCTTTCCACAAAAGAGGGCAAGCAGTACATCAAGGATTTTGATGATGCCGCTTCCGAGCTCACACCTGAGGAATACGATAAGGCGGATGCCGAATACAGAGAAAAATATGCCAAGTATATGGAAGTCCTTAACGCAGCTCTTAAGGAGAATCCGTGGATGACATATCCTGAAGCAGATGAAAAGCTAGGACCTGCTCCATGGCCGGCTCCTATCGGCCCCAAGTCTGCAAGACACCCGGGCGCTGCATTTGAATGCATGATCTTAAGAGTCGCACCTTATACATTAAGAGGCGTTATCTTCTATCAGGGCGAGGCAGATACTGACGGACATCAGACAGAGTATGGTCATGTTTTCGAGACCATGATCAAGGAATGGCGTGACGTATTCTTCGATGACCAGCTCCCGTTCATCTTCTGCCAGCTTCCTATGTATATTTCAAAAGACCGTAAATATATGGGCTTCGACGATATGTCATGGCCGCTCATCCGTGAGCAGCAGCAGATCGTCGCCATCGACATGCCTAATGTTTATATGGCAGTTATCGTTGACTGCGGCGAGTTCAACAATCTGTTCCCGTCTGACAAGAAGACACCGGGTGACAGACTTGCGCTCCTTGCCGAGAAGTTTGTATATGGATTCGAAAAGGTGGACGCCGTATCACCCTTCATCATCGACGCAAGAAGAGGTGAAGGTGTCGAGATCACTTTCGGCGGCGATTACCTTCTCTTAAACCTTACAACGGGATTCGGACCTGATGATTCCGGCTTCGAGATCGCAGGTGATGATGGTACGTTCTATCCTGCTGAAGCCAACGTTGACTTCGATGGTAAGACTATCCTCTTATCATGTCCTTTGGTCGAATTCCCTTCAAAGGTAAGATACGGATTCTTCTCTTACGGCCCGACTCCTCTGCATGCGCAGAACGGTCTTACCGCGACACCTTTCCAGGTAAGGATCGATAAGGATCTGGGCGGTGCATAAATGAACATCGCTTTTTTCACGCGTCCCAAACAGGAGATCACATACCTTTACGACGATTTCACCGTCCGCCAGGCATTGGAAAAGATGCACAGCAGCTCATATACGGCTGTCCCCGTAGTTGACCGTGCAGGTCATTATATCGCTACGGTTACCGAAGGCGACCTTCTCTGGTTTATCGTAAAGGGTGAGGGCGGCGAGCCGCACACAATGGCTATCGAGAATCTCGAGCAGTTCAAGCTTACGGATATTGGTCTTAATACTCACAAGAATCAGCCCATATCCATCAGTTCATCAATTGAGGATCTGATAATAAGATCGATGGAGACGAATTTCGTTCCGATAACTGATGACCGCGGTATATTCATAGGGATCGTTACCAGAAGGTCTATAATCAAGCACTATTACGAAAAGAACATACTGCCGCCGGAGTAAGCGGCAGTTTTTATTTTACGTCGCCGTCAGTTAATTCCCCGCCGCTGATAACTTTGTTTATAAGACTGGATGCTTTGTCGACTGAATTGCTATTCGGATAGGTTACATAGAGCTTCGTCTTCGGCATGGAATATGTGTAATCCATACCTCCGTTTCCTGTTACGGAATAAGTCTTGATATTCCAGGATGCCATATCATTTAACTGCATCTTAACAAGTGTATCGATCTCATCTGCCTTGAGGCTCGTTACCATAAAGCCCTCGAGGTCACCTAAGATCTTGCTGTAGTTCATGATGAGCTTAGGTGAAGATGTCATCTTCCTGATCATGGCTGAGATTATGCGCATCTGATTCCTGCCGCGCATATTATCTCCGTCCTTGAAAGCATAACGTTCACGTGCATAGACGACTGCCTGGGCTCCGTTTATAGTGATGTCGCCCTTGGCAAAACTATAGCCTCTGGAACTAAATGCCTGAGGATTGTTTATGGTGATGCCGCCTAAGTCATCCACGAGCTTCTCAGTGCCCGTGAAATTGATCTGAACATAATAATTGATATTGCATCCATAGAGATTTTCGAGGCCCTTTATAGAGCAATTTACGCCATAAAGACCGAAGTGGGTCAGCTTATCCTTCTTGCCGGAACTGCTCTTGGGGATCGGAATGAAATAATCTCTCGGAGTATTAAGAAGGAGTATCTGCTTTGTCTTAGGGTTTACCACCATTAGGATGTTTACATCGCTTCTGGATACCTTGAACTTCTTATCACGCGTGTCAGAACCGCTGATATAGACGATGAAAGGATCTGTGCTTATATTCCTTACTGAATCAGTGGACTGTCCGATATCGGCATCGCTTCCGGAACCTGAAGGGAAGGGGTTGGCATCTTTGGCAGTATTCAATTCTTCAGAAGTTACGGTAATGCTTCCGATGAGTCTTGTCCTGCTCTCAAAATCCCTGTATTCTTCAGTCTCTTCAAGCATAAGAACGTAGTTATCCTGGATGACCATCGCCCTGACACTGCCGCTGTATAATGCATCGGTAAGTTCTGCGGAAGAAGAATAGGGAATGACATCGATCGCTCCTGTAGTCTTGTTGATCTGGTTCGCGGCAGCATAAGACAGAGCACCTTCGCTGTCACCGATCACGCCGAATTTGTAGTCTTTGCAGTCTGCAAGGCTTTGGGCTGGGTCACTCATCAGGACATAGACATTCTCCACTGCGGCAATATCAGAACCGTCCGGAGAAGTTATATTATTAACCGCTTTGCTTACCGCACCCATGAAGTTTCCTGCGTAGAGCGAGCCGATGGTTACTGCTATGGCCAGAATGACGGAGATAAAGCGACGGATGTTCCTTGCCGCACCGGGAATCCTTCCTGCAAAGGAAAGGATCGTCGTAAGAAGCATCAGGAAGATATAAAGACCGCCGGCTAAGTAGAGGATCCTCTCCGGGATCATGCCAAGTCTGTATGCCCTGTAAAAAGCATATAGGGATGCCAGGAACTGTACCAGAAGAAGAGTGCCTGCAAAATTATGCCAGGCCTTCTTGCGCTTTTGCTCTCTGGCAACTGCTTTAGGATCGATCTGCTGTTGTTCAGGTGCTTCTTTCATATTCCGTTCTGCCGGATATCCTTATAGGTATCAGACAGTATCCGCCTGTGTCTTATTCTTGCGAAGTTTACGCTTGAGCTTTTTGGTCTCTTTGATCTCCTGCTTTACGGGAGCATAGTCCTTAAGATCCAGGAGTTCTGAGAGCATCTCGATCTCAGGCTTATAACGGGAAGACATTACTACTTCAAACTTGCGGTCTTCCGTGCGGAGCTTGATGAATCTCGCACAGTTCTCGAGATAGAAGGTCTTGCCGAGATGATCATCTCTTAACTTGCGCCATGAGATGATATAGGGCTTTCTGATGAGTCTCTTGTAAACGAGATCCACTTTATCGCCTTCCTTGATAAGCCATACTCTTGAACGCTTCGGAAGACGTGCAACACCGTGGAAAGTATAGACAGACATCGCGATCTCCATCGAAGGGTAGAGCTTGCGGAGTCTTCTCGGGACATGCTTTTCGACCCTGGAGATAGCGGCATTACGCTTAAAGATCTTCCTTAAGATCGTATATGCATAGATATCCTTATAGTATTGCGAGATCCTCGAGAGGATCCTGAACAGGATAAGTCCTGCGACAGCGATATGGATGCTGATGATAAAGCTTATGACGGGCGCGAAAAGCTGGAGAACCATAAGGATCATATGAAGCAGTGCTTTGATGATCTGCCAGATAAGGCTCGTGCCTTTCATAGGGAAAGCGGCAACGATTACTTCCCAGTTATCGACGCAGGAATAGGTGCAGTTATAAAAGATCGTAATGGCGATTATCGTAATGCCTGCGAGGATATATGTGCCTATTTCAGGACTGCCGCCGGTGGAACTTCCAAGAATGTTTACGGAACGGACGAGAGCGCTTCCCTTTACTCCCGGAGGATCTGCTTCAAGAGCGTCGTTGGTAACGAAGGGCAGAAGTGTGATGGATACCGTGCAGATATAGCCGATGTATTTATCGAGCTTGTCTATAGTCTCTTCAGATACGAACTTGGATTCCGCAAATGAGTGGATGACTATAAGGGCAGCAGCTACCAAAGTGAGGAATACTGCCGCATAAGGATTTGCGATAGGGAGCTTGCCGACTTCTCTTACGATCGGCACGCCGTTTAGGAAGTCTGCTATATTGCAGAGAAATGCCGAATCAGGCGAGTATACGGCAGCATTCTCGATAGCGCCGAGTATAGCCAGGACAGCCATCGTGGCAGACGGGTTAAGAGATGCCGTTACTGCGGTGGAAAATGCTCCGGCATAGAATGCCAGGTCAGTGGCAAAGCCTGCTGCAGTTACTTCATGTGAAGGTCCGTAACCTGCAGCGTTGCTTATTACAGGAATCAGGGCTAAGCATAAAAGTGCGATGAGAGCGCTGACGCTTCCCTTGATAAGTTTCTTTTCAGATAATTCCAGGCGCATGTTTGTCCCCCTTCCAATATTAGCAAATAGCGGCCCGGAGTATCCGCCTCATAACGGATACCGGACTTATATTATACACCGTCCGGCTGTTTGCCTTCTCCGGCGGTCTTCCAGCTGTCAGCTTTGCGGGGATCTCCGTTAAGTGCATACCATCTTCCTGTAGAGAAGACATTGCCCTGATTCTGGTCGGGATTTAAGTCTTCTGTGTAGTAACAGTACTGGGTACCTTTCTTATGAGCATTGTTGATCGGATTGCCTGTGAAAGGGTTCTTGGGATCCTTGATTATGCCTGATGTGGCAAGGAACGGGGTATCGCCGTTTGACATCAATTCTTCGTTTACGGTAAAGCCCTTTGCATTAAAATCCTTGAACATAAGAAGAGGCATGTAGAATTCCATATCCTGGCCTTCGCAGTATACATTGAACTGATTCAAGCCTCTTGCGTGGTCTGATACAAGTATGATCCTGGTGTTGTCATAGACACCGTTTGCACGCATGTAGTCGAACCATTTTCCAAGCTGGATAAGGGATGAGATATTCGCGTGATAGTGTGTGACCTGATAAGGGTCGCTCATATCCATCTTCTTTCCGTCGATCGTGTAGAGGTCATCCCAGTTGGTATCGTATGGCCTGTTGTCGACAAAGATGTCGGGAGTATAGTCGGGCTTTTTCAGGATGCATGCCGAGTGAGCTGTGTGATTATTGATCATAAGGAATGTGTTCTGCGATCCTTCCTCAACAGTTGTTATCTTGGGCAGGTTCATAAGTACGGCATAAGACTCAAGGAAAGACTTCTGATAGCCGGAACTTAAAGATACTCCGCCGACTGTCTGAACGAGAGAAGAAGCGCTTAAAGCCTTTATGTCACCGGTGTTGCCCGCTTCGTTATAAAGACCTTCATCATATAAAGTCTCCTGGAAGATAACGGGGGAGATCTTCATAAGTGAGAAGCAGAAGAAATTGCGGTTACGGATCGCCTTTGTCCTTTCAGATGACTGTTCCACAGAGGCATCATTGATACCGTCTGTGAAATAATTAAAGCGGCCCTCTGTGATATAGCAGTTGAACTCCGGATGATCGTTGAATATTGAAAGGTCCGGAATGGACTGATAGCCAGCAAACGGAGGATCACAGATCGTAACTTTATATCCGTTCTCGCCGAAAAGAACAGGCATGACCTTCAAAGCTTCATTATGCTTGTCAGAAAGCTTCTCGTCAGATCTTTCATTCATTTTTTCAGGTGTGTATTCATAGCCGCCGAACAGGGCGGGAGCACCTATGATGGTTGAGTGTCCGAAAGAGAAGGTGTTCGGATAGTATGTAAATCCGTCGAACTGTTCCTTAAGTGAAGGTCTCTCCTTAAGGATATAAGGGATCTGCTGGCCTTCTGAGCGGTCGAGCATGAATACGATTACATTCTTGCCGTTCTTGCTCAAAGGGATCTCAGGCATGGCTGAAGCTGCTTCAGAACGGCTGGTGTATTCCTTGAAGTTATCGGCTATAAGAGATGAGTTAAAAACACCGATACCTGCGACCGTGACGATGCCTACTACGAGAATAGTCCTTGCGATCTTGTGGAATCTCTTATAGAAGAATAAGAATACTGCAGCAATGGCAATAACAGCAAGAGCGTTCAGAAGATAGTCTGTGAGTTTGAATACGGGCTGAACATCGTATTGAAGCGTGGAAGTCATGGTACCGAGATTGGTTCCGAAAAGCATGTAATCTATGACTGATACTCCGCAGATTGCCCAGATACCTTTGCTGAATACAGCTTTCATCTTATCGCTCATGAAGAAGTAGAAGACACTTCCCCAGAGAACCCAGCTGCCCAGCGCCAATGCCATGGAACTGACTATGTAATAGGCAGGGTTATAAGGATGGACGATATCGATGAATTCCAGCGGAGAATCCTTGATGACGGAAGAGGGGATGAGAAGTCCCGTGATAAGAGCCATGAGCACTGTTCCGGATACGAAAAGAACCACATCTTTTGTGCTAGTGCTGATCTTTTTCGAATCCTGTTTTTTCTTTATAAGTCCTGATACGAGAGGCATGGTCAGCAATATGCATCCGGCACCAAGAAGGAACTTCTGTCTTGCAGTAAGATCAGGTCTTATGACAGTGAGGATGAAGATCGCCACAGCAGCTGCTGCAAGCACGATTCCAAGAACCTTCTTAGGATCCTTAAGCTTATAGAAGATGTTCTTAACGAGCGAGAATACATTGTTGAGGAGCCAGTAGAAGACAAGGCCTGAAGGTGAGTGGTAGAGAAGAACAAGGAATACGACAGCAAGACCGTAGACCTGGATCTTCGACTTAAGAGGATGTCCCTTTGTATAGATGACACCTGATATGATGTTTATCGCAGTCATGAGGATCGGGAGAATGTTTACGGGGAAACTACCGATCATGAAGGAAGCATCTTCTTTACCGAGGTCAGCTATGAATCCGAAAGACATTCCCTGAAGGCTCTGCATGCCGGAAAGAAGTCTGTAAGCAGCAATGAAGAATGGGATCTGCAGAAGAAGTGAAGCCGAGCTCTTGAGTGCATAGATCGGCTTATACTTATTGATCCTGTAGTATTCCTGGAGCATGAAGAATCTTTCATCGCCCTTGAATGTCTGCTTCGTGCGCTTGATGCGGTAAGCCATTTTCGCCTGGATATCACGTTCTTCAGCCTGCAGTTCATCTGCCCGTTTGTATAAAGGAAGAACGAGAAAGTTTACTGCGATGCTCAAGGCAATGATCGATATTCCGGGATTGCCGATGATCTTATTTGCAATCGTGAATATAACTTCGAAAAGAAGTTCCAAAGGCGATATCAGAAAGGTGTAAAGCAATGTGGGGAAAGACATGCGGTTTATGCTCCTTTGACTGCTTTGACGGCCTTTTTATGTTTTTTGTTCTTGTTCTCAGAAGGAGCGGAAGACTTCTTGGCAGCAACTTCCTTGTACTTCTTAATGATGAAGTCGGCCGATCTTTCTGCGCTCTCACCTATATGAGCCCAGATGTCATTACGGCACTTCTCGCGTCCTGCAAGATAAGACTTGTCTTCTATGCAGTTGTCGATAAGTTCTTTTATGTTGTCTGCATTGCTTTCATCAAGCTTGGGGCCTAAGTCAGCCAGGATCTGGAAAGTCCAGGGTGTCTCCTCGATCCAGTCAGCGTCGTAAGGTGCAGGATCGAACCTGGTGTCTGTGTAGATGATAGGCTTATCAAAGACCATGGCGAATTCGAACATTACGCCGGAATAATCTGAGATAAGGATGTCGGATCTCATTAAGACATCGAAGTTATCCGTATCTTTATTCCATTCGACCTTGGACGGATCATTATACTTGGACATGAGTCTTTCCAGCATGTCTTTTTCGGATGCGAAAGACTGGGGATGCGGTCTTACTATGATCTTATATCCTGTGGAGATAAGACTGTCGATGAGTTTGTCACCGAATCTGGAGAGGATGCCGCTCTCACCCCAGGATGGTGCCAGGAGTACTGTTCGCTCGTGCGGCGGAACAGGATCAGCATTATCGATTCTCTTCTTCATCTCATCAAGATAAGGGACGCCGCAGATCTCATAATCTCTGGGCTTGATGCCTCTCATCTCTTCTAACTGTCTGATCTGCTTTACCTGAAGTTCGCCCGAAAGGATGAATGCATCGTAATGGTCTGTGCCGTACATACGGTACATCGTGATATCTTTTGCGGCATGCATGATGTGGATATAGCAGTCGACGTTTTTGGAACGCTTCCACTGAAAGACATCAAGGCTTGGAGTGGTGGAGAACAATACGGATGCATTCAGGAGATTGAGTCTTGAGAATGCTTTGTTGCCTTCGCCGATATATTCTGCCGTGATGTATTTATAATCTTTCTTGAAAACGGGGTCATCCTCGGAACTTGTGAGATAGACGATCTTCTGCTGTTTCTTTTCGAACTCGTCAAGGATGGGCTCGAAGATATTCCAGTATCTTTTATTCTCACAGTGGATGGCTATAGGGATCTTCTGGTCATTTATCTTTGCATTCTTATCACTGCTCGACAGGAATTTCAGCTTCATAAAGAGTGCGCGGAACGAAAAGATCGCGACGCCGAAGATTCCGAAGAGTACGGTAAAGAGCATTCCGCCCGTACCGGGATCGATATAAAGAACGTTAAAGATACCCATTAAGATCTCCCTGACAGACAAACAAAAACTGTGGATGAAAAACTTCATCCACAGCCGTATATTATATTTTATTTAAAAAAGGGCTTCAACTTTCTTTGATAAAAAGCATCATCAGAAGCTGTAGTTTGTAATACCGATCATCTTCTCGAGTTCATTAGGATCATAAGAAGCATCGATAGCTGTCTTTCTTGTGATAAGACCCATGGAAACGAGTCTCTGGAGATCGTTGTTAAGAGTGTGCATTCCGACCTGACCTGCAGAAGCGATAGCACCGGGGATCATCTGGATCTTATCTTCAATGATGAGGCTCTTGATAGCACTTGTGCCGACCATGATCTCGTGTGTAAGTACACGGCCGTTGCCGTCAGATGTAGGAAGGAGCTGCTGTGAGATAACGCCACGGATGCTTGCTGCGAACTGTGAGCGGATCGTTGCCTGCATCTCGATAGGTGAACCGTCGATGATTCTGTTGATCGTCTGTGCAGCACTCTGTGTGTGGAGTGTGGAAAGGACGAGGTGTCCTGTCTCTGCTGCCGTGATAGCAGCTGAGATCGTCTCGAAGTCTCTCATCTCACCAACGAGGATGATATCAGGGTCTTCACGGAGAGCTGAATTGAGTGCATAAGCGAAAGAGCCAACGTCGCGGCCGACCTCACGCTGATGGATCATTGCGCGGTTGTGAGGATAGATGTATTCGATAGGATCCTCAATTGTGATGACATGCTTTGCTTCGTTCTTGTTGATGTAGTCTACGATAGCTGAAAGTGTGGTTGTCTTACCTGAACCCGTAGGACCTGTAACAAGGATAAGGCCGTTCTTTGCAGTGGCGAGTGACTTAAGGATCTCAGGAAGGCCGAGAGCTTCGAACTCAGGGATCTCAGCCATGAGCAGACGGATGCTGCAGGCGAGGTTGTTACGCTGATGGTAAACGTTAGCTCTGATTCTGATACCGTTGTCGATCATGCGGCCTACGTCAACGTCTTCGCCGGCTTCGACACGTGCGATCTCTTCAGGTGTAAGGATAGTGTAGATCATGTCCTGTGCTTCTTCAGGTGTCGGGCGCTCATCTAAGATGTGGAGCTCGCCGAATCTTCTCATCGCGAGATTTGTACCCTGAGTGATGTGCACATCGGAACAGTTACGGGAAATAGCATAATCCATCAATTCTTCAAAAGTCATGTTGTCACCTCCGCTGGAAAATTAAAAGATATTGAAATTATAATGGATAACAATTTAATTTGATACCTGTGAGAGCAGGTATTTCAGCAATAAAACAGATACCGGTTCACAATACGGATTGTAGTATTCGAGTACTTGGTTTACGTCATTCATTTTTGTGTCCTCCTAAGTGTTTTCACACTGTAATTAAACGCCTCGGAGGGCTTTATAACTATGCGCAATATGAAGTCTTCGTGATGCTTAATCAACACACCGGGACCATAGTGTTGATTATCCCGGAAAACTTATTCCTCGCCTGAGTATTTCCAGCTCTTATAATCGTGGGGATCGCCTGAAACGGTAAACCAAGAGTCCTTGATAAAGGTGTATCCGTTGTTTTCCGAAGTGAGATAATTATCAGATACAAATACCTTTTGAGGACCTGTCTTCATCTTTGAATCAATAGGATTACCTGTGAAAGGATTGACCGGATCTTTAATGATGCTTTTAGTGGCAAGTGATGGTGTATCAGCATTGGTCATGAAATCTTCTGATACCGTAAAGCCTTTTGCATTGAAGTCTTTTACCATCAGAAGAGGCAGCAGTCCTGCCATGTTCTTGCGGTTGCAGGTGAGCTTATAGTATTCGGTCGAGTATCCGTGATCTGCAACAAGGATGATGCGGGTGTTGTCGTAGACTCCGTTTTCGCGCAGGTAATCAAACCACTCGCCAAGCTTTAAGAATGCAGCCATGTTTACGTGGTAATGATAGACCTGCATAAGATCATTCATCTGGATAGTCTTGCCATAAACTGTATAGCGTGATGTCATATCAACATCGTATGCTGTGTTGTCTACGATGTAAGAAGGCACATAATCCGGTTCCTGCAAAAGACATGGCGAATGTGCAGTCTTATTCGTAAGCATCAGGAATGTGTTGTCCGAATTATTGTCTACAACAGTGATGCCCGGAAGATCACTTAAGAATCCGTATGCCTCAAGAAAATCCAGATCGTAACCGGTACTCTTCGAAAGGCCGCTTGTGTTCTGCGATAAAGCGCTGGTCTCATACGTGCCGTTGATCCTTCTGGAGTTAGTAGCCGATCTGTTATAGATACCGCCGTCGTAGATGGTTTCCTGCAAAGCTACAGGAGAGATCTTCATAAGTGAATAGAAGAAGAAACTCCTGTTACGCACTTCATCGATACGGTCAGAAATATCACTTGAAATGATGTTATTCTCACCGGTCATGTTGAAATGTCCGTTGGTTATATAACAGTTGAGATCAGGATAATCATCATATATCGAGAGGTCAGGTATCACTTTGTAGTTTGCGAACGGAGGATCGACGACAGTTACTTTATAACCGTTGTTACGGAATAAGACAGGCATGACTTTTAAAGATTCATTATGCTTATCTTTAAGCAGTTCGCTTGTCCTCTTGTTAATGTTTTCGGGTGTGTAATCGTAACCGCCGAAAAGAGCGGGAGCTGCCATGTTGGTATGTATTCCGTAAGAGATGGTATTCGGATAATAAGTAAATCCGTCGAACTGTTTTTGCAGCTCAGGCTTTTCATTCATGATGTAAGGCACGAGGTCGCCGATCGCACGGTCCATCATGAGCACGACAACGTTCTGTCCGTTCCTGCTGAGAGGGATTGAAGGAGCCTTCGATGCTTCAGCTCTTGCCTGATACTCCTTGTATGTTTTTACGATCCCGGATGTGTTGTAGATTCCGATTCCTGCAACTGTCAGAATGCCGACTGCAAGTATGCTCTGTGCGATCTTAGGAAATTTTGCCGCTGCGAAGTAAAGCGCTCCGCCTATAGCAATGACAACTGCCGCGTTGATCAGATAATCATTAAGTCTGAATACGGGCTGGTTATCGTACTGCAAGGTTGAAGAAAGCGTACCGAGATTTGTTCCGAACAGCATGTAATTCACGATTGAGATGCCGGATATCATCCATATCGCTTTATCGAAAAGTGCTTTGCTCCTGCTGCTCATGAAGAAGTAGAAAACACCGCCCCAGATGACCCAGCTTCCAAATGAAAGAAGCATGGAATGAACGACATAAAGAGCAGGGCTTGAAGGATCGATCACATTGATGAATTCTTCGGCTGAAGCATTGATGACCGTAGCAGGGATAAGAAGTCCCGTGATCAAAGCCATGAGAAGGGTTCCTAAGAAGAACATAAGCTTCTTATTTTCTGCCGGTTTTGCATCAGGCTTTCTTTTGATAAATCCGGATATAAAGGGGACTGTAAGCAGAAGAGAACCTATCGCAAGAAGTATCTTTTCGCGGAGTATAATATCGGGCTTTATTGCAGTCAGGATAAGTATAGCAATGCCTGATACAGCCAGGATAATGTTGAGCACTTTCTTAGGTTCTTTAAGCTTGCTTATGATGTTCTTGATAAGTGAGAACACGTTATTAAGAAGCCAGTAGAAGACAAGTCCTGAAGGTGAGTGGTAAAGAAGCACGAGGAATACCACGGCAAGGCCATAGACCTGTATCTTGGACTTTAAGGGATGACCTTTTGTGTATATGATGCCTGACACGATATTTATAAGAGTCATAAGTACCGGAAGGATGTTTACGGGGAAACTTCCGATCATGAATGTGGCATCTTCCTTGCCCAGATCTGTGATGAATCCGAACGGCATGCCCTGCAGACACTGTGCACCGGAAAGGAATCTGTATGCTGCTATGAAGAACGGTATCTGAAGCAGAAGTGATGCTGAACTCTTAAGAGCATAGATAGGTTTGTAATGATTTATGCGGTAGTATTCCTGAAGCATGAAGAAACGCTCATCACCTTTGAAAGTGCTCTTGATACGCTTTATACGGTAAGCCATCTTAGCCTGGATATCACGCTCTTCTGCCTGAAGTTCATCTGCACGTTTATAGAGCGGAAGAACGAGGAAATTAACTGCGATGCTTAAGAAGACGATAGCAAATCCGGGATTGCCGATGATGCGTTTTGCTATCATGAAAACGACTTCGAAAAGAAGCTCAAGAGGGGAGATTATTAAAGTGTAAAGTCCTGACAGGATCGGCATTATGAAAGGCCCTCTATCACTTTCTTATTCTTAATTACTTACACAGTCAAATATAGTATTACAATCCAGGACTCACTTCAATATTACGCGCCAGGCCTCTTCCAGTCTGGACATGCTCCATGCGGCATTCGCAGGGCTTGTGGAGGGAAGACATATTCCTTCTCTCCCTGTGACCGGAAGAAGGTACTTCTGATAGTACTGGAAAGCCTTCTGACCGTTCAGATATATTGCCTTGATATCTGCAGTGCTCAAGATCTTTGATATATCGTTGACCTGAACATTTCTGATACTGGAATCGGAAGAACCATCTATCTCACACGAACCGATCACATCCCAAAGCGCTATATGGTTACGTAGAAGAAAAGCTTTTTTCGAAGCTGTGTCCGTAGGAACTTCTTCGCCGAATACAGCCGCAGTTACTTTCCAGAACCTGTTCTGCGGATGACCGTAAAAGAAGCCTTCTTCTCTGGATTTTACCGAAGGAAAACTTCCCAGTATCAGCACTCTGGATTCTTTGTTGTAAACAGGCGGTATCGGATGCGTGACCATTTGAAACTCCCGTATTTGCATGATGCATATATTATAAGGCGGCCGGACAGATTTAATCAGCATCAAATTATATTGACTTAATGGCTCATTCAAGTACTATTTATTCATTGGAATAAACATAATGGGGGTAATAAATATGCGTAAAGCAGCAGTCAGTTTTTTCACAGTATTTGTGTGCATCTTCATGTTCGCCGGATGCTATACCGGAAAGAACCTTGAAGAGAGGATCAACATGAACGAAAGACAGCGCTGGATCGACGAAGTGTCAAAAGATTCACTGGTCCAGTCAGAGACTTCCAAAGTAACGATGGATGTCAAAGAGAACAACCTCATTTTCAAGGTCTATCTCAAAGTGTCCTACTCACATCTTCAGACTATCCAGCTTCAGTCTCTTCTTAAGAACCACGATGAATCAAAGCGTATAAACCAGCTTAAGGATTCAGTGAAGAAGAGGTATGGTATCCGTCCTGTTGAAGTTACCATGTCCTTCTATGGCGCTGACGGAAAACTGGTAGGTACGATCAAGGGCTGATCTTTATTTATTAGGTTTCCTTGTGATCTCGTCTATTCCGATATCAAGTTCAGTCATTTTCTCTAAGATACGCGCATAGCATTCAGACTTAGTATCGTCGTCCACGGCATCTTTTAATTCCTTCACGTATTTGCCAATATCGCGGAGGGGTGATTTAACATCCGGGACATTTGAATCAACAATATCTTCAATAACGACCTTATCAGAGGATGTGGCTGATGCCGTCCTCTGATTTTCTTTTTTGTATCTCTTATAAGGTGCGATCGCCGACAGGCAGGGGATGCCAATGCACAGAAGCAGAAGCAAGACAGGGTATAAGATAAGAACAGGCTTGAAGTACTCTTCGAAGGAAGCATAAGTAGCAACATATTCCAGAAGATAGCGCTCACCGCCGTAGTTTAACATCATCATACTTCCGGTGGTCGTGCGTCCGTTCTCGAGTTTAACCTCTGTGCTGTAACGATTGAAATCTAAGAAGTCAGTGAGTCTTGTGTCGAATTTCTCGTATGCATAAAAATCGTTGCTGCTTGAGGTCAGGAAAAGATCGCCTTCCTGTTCGAAAAACTTATCCGGACGTACAGGCAGATTGTATATATGCAATTTTTGGTATCCGCTGTATTCCGGAAACTCGGAATCGTCATTAATGCTTTTTGAATATAAAGACGCATTATTACTATCAGTAAAGTCCCATGTTTTACCATCCGGCCGTTTTCTGTATTCATCGTCACACTGAAAAACCTTGCCAAGATGCAAGTATTCTTCATCCAAATAATAAGAGTCACAACAGATAGTAGCACTCTTATAATCACGGTCTAATACAGCGCGGTAAAGTTTGTTAAAAGCATAATTTCCAACGTTGGCAACGCGCGATAACCAGATCAAAGTACCGCTGTCTGAGATAACAGACGGACTTAAGTCAAGCCCCCATATCTCGTCGCATTTCCTGTAATCTATCGATGTAAGGTTATCTTCGGTGCCAATTTGCCTGTTTGATATATCAGGCAGTTCTTTGGTAACGACTATCCATTTTCCCATACCAACAACGAATATAGGGATCTCACCGTAATCTGTCTCACAGAGGGTGTCATAACTGCCGTCGTCTTTTATTCTGACTATCCTTAAATAATCATATGCACTATCGAAGGCCAGTTGTTTCATGAACAGTCTTTGATCAAGATCTTTATTGCTGTCACTGTACTCTCTTATATAGGATTTGAGTGTATCTTCGTATTGGTATAAGCCTAGCTCTATAGACATGTAATAGACGTCTTTCAGATATGATACCGACAAAAAGAATATGATAATGCCAATAAGCAGACCTATAAGTGCTCTTATGATCACAAAATGAAAATAATTCTTTTTCATGCCGGAAATCTCCCCGTAAGACTCCTAAATGCTAATTGTCCGTTTATTCATTTTCGGAATCAGAAGGGACTTTTACGGAACACGTGAATGTTGCAACGACACCTTTAAAAGTGTACTTCTGGTAATTCACTTGATATGACATATTCTTCCAACTGTTTCTTGGATTAATAGCCAAACCGTCTTTTAAATAATCAGAGGAGTCACCATCCGGAACGATTGAATTGCCAACTTGCTCATAGACCCCGCGGGAAAAATCAGTTTCATCGAACAAAAGCGTTACTGTGACCGAACTTTTCTCTTCAAGTACGATCTTGCCGTCTTCATTCTTCGCCTTGATCGTGATAGTTCCAAATGTATTAGTCTTGGGTTTGTCCTTGCCCCACTTAAAAGTCCAGACACCCTTGGAATATGAATATTCCGGCTTGATCGAGAACCTGTTTGCATAGCTTTCTGCGGTCGTATTTGTTCTTATCCTCATAGTCTTCAAAACATTCTCTGAGACTTGAGAGGAATTCTTAACACCAAAATCGACGAATATTTCACCATCTGAAGGTATCAGATCATCAAAGCCTGGTTCTGTCTCTTCAGTGGTTGTGGCCTCAGTGGTCGTTTCTTCCGTGGTTGTAGTTGTGGCCTCTGTAGTTGTTTCTGTCGTTGTCTCTACTGAAGTGTCACTTGGTTTTGAACTGGCTGAGCAGGCACTAAAGCTAAGTATAACTGCACCTGTAATGACTATGCTTAGTATCTTTTTCATGGCCGAATCTCCTATAATTCGAATAATCCCCGGGCCTTGCTTACAGATACTATTATACGGTTTATCTTCTCATTTATCTCGAAAATAATCAGATTTTACTTTTTAAAATCTTCTGACACATGTATCAGATAATAATAGCCGTTGTTCTTATCCCTGACTCTCTTGTAGCAGACGATCCAGTCATGGGAATCATCGACCGTGATCCTGACACCTTTATCAAAAGTGTTCAGCATGTTGTAGAACTTGCTTCCCTGAGCTCCTTCACTGTAGCGGTTTACAAAGGCATCGTAGATTTCCATAGCCTTGTTAGGATCGTGGATCCTCATCTTCATAGTGAATTCAACCGCGCCGGTGGAGGGGTTTCCTTCCACATTAAAGCTTGCGATGTGATCGATCTTCTCATCCGGAAGGATCAGATCATAGAACATGAACATGCCGTTGCCGGTGGAATCCACCTGGGTATGTGCCTTGTGCTTTAATTCCTTATCGAAAGTCTTAAGATCCGAAACGTTATATTTGTGAGCTAAGTCGTGATAATACTCGTATTCGGCAATTATCTCTTCAGTCTTCAGATCCTGAATTATGTAGTAGCTGTCCATTCCTTTATAACCGCCGCCCTCATAATAGTCTCTGCCTTGAGTCTCTCTGGTCGTAGTCGGCGTTGTATCCGGAATATCCCTGTAAAAACTTGTCTCGGTCTCATCGTCTTCATCGGACTCTGTCCATTCATATGTGTTTGACGAATCTATATAATGCACCACAAGTGCAACAATTCCGGAAATTGCTGCTAACGCAAGTGTTCCTGCTGCAATAGTGATCAATACTTTCTTGGCCATAAATATGCACCTTTCTTATTTACCTGAAATGGTTATCTGTCTTATATACAACCTGTAAGACGGAAATGTTGCATATTATAAGTCAGATCAGACTTAAGAATTATAGCATCCCGCCCCATATGCCACATCTTTGCCTGAAAACAGTTTGAATGTCAAAGCATTCCTGCGTAATATGAATTTGCAAGGGTTGGATCGTGAGCCTGGGTAAGGGAGGCGGACCGTATCAAGAGACTATGTATCTATTACATGTGTATTGATGATCGTTTGCTTTGATTTAGCATTAAAAAACCCGGAATGCGATGCATTCCGGGTCTGTGATCTGACTAAGATCTGTTTACTGTCAGTCGAGCTTTGCACCGCAGCCACTACAGAAATGCGAATCTCCTACAGTGTATGGACGGCCGCAGTTCTTGCAGTAAGCTGTGGCACCTTCTGCAATAGGTGCTGCTGCCACGGGCATTGCTGCGACAGCCGGCGTGGGTGCAGGTACTGTGTTGATGTAGTCGCCGTTCGCATCGATTGCGAAAGACTCACTGTGACGAAGCGGTGTGCGGCACTTGGGACAGTACACAAAGCCGTCTGCATACCAGGGTCTGAAATCCAGTTTCTCATCTGTGTACTGGATAACAGTCTGACACTTATTGCATGTCAGCTTGTAGGTAAGTCCGCTGTGCCAAAGTGCTCTTTTGAATGCCATGAATCTATCCTCCTTGATCCCTTAAGTAACAATATTTTACTCTAAATCGCCCAAGATTTCTTTAACGGATTGTTAATATCAATGCTTTTCAATTAATGCTTCTGCCCGAGTTCCATAAGGATGAGCAACATATTGCAATGATTTTAAGTCAGTTATACTGCTGACTACAGTCTCTCCAGTTCAACTAATCTATATATCTTCCTGTACATTTTACCTGTAAACATCAACTTGAAAAAACTTCTATCAAATCCTTGAAGCTCATCTACCAGTTCAGGAGGTGTCAGCGAGTGCTCCGCTTTTAACCGGATCTGCAACCCCTTAAGTAAGCCGTTGATATCGTCTATGCCATAGACTGTCGTTACTCCGACATCATTTATTGGATTTTTGTACTTGGAAGCTTTCGCACCGAACACGGTATATATGTCCATCAGGATATGAACGGACTCGTACTTTTCCTGCAGCACCGCGAGAAAAGCCCTGAGCTGCTCGTTAGTAAGATACATGCTTATGCCTTCAAGAATGACGATTACATTATTGCTGTCCGGCAAACCCCTGACCTGCTCAGTATCGGATGCGTTCAGTTCGCGCATTTGATATGTGGATGTCTCTTCGTAGTATCGTCTGCGCATCGATATAACATCCGGGAAATCACAATCAAGCCAGAGTTTGGGATGCTTTTTTACACGCTGACATCTGCTGTCCAGGCCACAGCCTATGTGAAGGACCAACGCATCAGGATCCTGTTCTATCATGGAATCAGTCCACTCATCAAATATCCTGGCTCTCATAGCCATGTTATATGCCAGCCATTTGGAACCTGACTTTCCCTTTACAGGGAAAGCTTCCTTCTCCCAGATCTTCTCAGCAAAAGGATCGCTCAGAATAATATTCTTCCTGCTTACCCTGGCCTTTCCGTATAGCGGAATGAATAATGTCCGGTTAACTTCGTTCATATATCTGATTATTATCCGATCCGAAGATCATCATTGAATAAAGTCATTATAACATTCAAGCGCAGGCACCACCTGTACACTATTTGTTCTCAAAAACACTTCACAAAGTGTACTTTTCGCGATTATGTACACTATTTGACCATATATCGCAGGCTTCTTAGTTAAATTCCGTATTATCTTATTCAATGGTTTTCAGCACTCAAAAGGAATTATACCATGCCTGTAGAATGAGAATATTCTTCCATAAGTTTCTCATAACTTAAAGGCTGGTAATCAGTCTTACCATTCTTATCTATTTCTATATTCATGTCTTTCAATATCGACGGTAACCAGATCATCAGTTTCTTATACTGCCTGTTGTTAACACCACACAACAATACATAAGAATAGTGTTCATCAGTCATTCCCGGTAAAAGGAAAGATCTTGAGTCATTATCAGCGCCATGCTTAAAGACAAGGAATTTTGGGCTGTCGAAATACTCATATTCATTCACAGGCAGGAATCCAACGAAATCCTTGATGTTAAAGCTCTGAACACTTTTCCCGACAGTTATGTTCATTGCTTTTTCCGTTATCTCTATCCTTGTATTAACAGCACCTCGAAGGTATTTCAGACCGCCGAAGAATGCACAAAGAAATACCAGTGGCACTCCAATAAGAAGAATAAGATCAAAACTTATTTCTTTAAATGGAAAAATCATATATCTAATGACATATACGAATGCTGTAGCAACGGCTAAAAAGGAGCCGAGTAAAAACGCTTTCAATTTATTATGCTTTGTGTCGAACCATCTGTTTTTTCTTGAAAACATTCCTGTCCCTACCGTTGTTTTGCCAATTTCCATTGTTCCGTTAAAACAATTACAGCCATTCGTTATTTCCATTCAACTGTTGCTGTCGTTAACAAGCGAACGCTTCAGTTCATCGAATTCAGCGCGCAGCTTTTTTCTCAGTGCCGCGCAGTCATCAGCCCTTTTCTTTAGTCCTGCGAGCTTTGCATTAAACTCTTTATCCTCTTTATCCGAGAGATTAAGGGCTGCGTTTTCCTTGGCATACTTAATGGCGTTTTTAGCGCTTTTGATCTCCTGTTCACTGTGTGCCCAATTTATGTAGCAGGTGACGGTTGCCTTAAGGTTTTCGAAGAATGCCTTTTTGTCTTCGCTCGAATGCTGTACGGCTTCGTCAGCTCTGTCTTTCAGGTGTTCTTCCATAAACGGAAGCATCTTGTCCTCCATATCGATGTCGGAGGTGTTCTGCCATCTGCCGGCGCAGAGAACCCTGCCGAGCAGAGCATCAGGATTATGAGGATCCACCATGAGCATATGTGAGAATCTCTGATCTGCTTCGGTATAATCAACAGCTTCCAGCGCCTTTTTAGCCTTCGAAAACGGATCGTTGAAGAACAGTGACGTGCCGTAAGCAACGCCGCAGAACTTGCACTCATAAAGTTTCTTTTCCTTATCCAAATGCAGCTGGCCGCCGCACTTTGCGCAGTTGACTGTCTTGGTGACATCTACAAAAGGATCCGTTCCCGCATCGACCTTGGAAGCAGCCGGTGGCGTGTATCCGTCCACGGTAGGATCGAGATCTTTAAGTTCTTTGTATTTTTCGAAGTATTCCCGCTTGATCTTCTTTGCCTCATCAGACAATGATTCAGCCTCATCGTGGCTGCGGTTGATCTTTGACCCAACCATATTGGCATATCTCGTTTTCTTTCTTTCAAAATAGAAATAATGAATGGCGAAGATCGAAGCAATAATGAAAGCTATGATAAGAAACATAGGCAGGACCCAGTCAAAGGAATCCATTCCCGACAGGAGATAACAAAGGAAAAGGGCAATAATAAATGCGCCTGGCGCAAACCACTGACGTGTTAACTCCAACAAGGTCTCTTTTGATTCTTCTCTGGCAAGGTCAACTTTGTAATCATTATCAGCTATCTTCTGGAATGATTTTCTTGCATTCTCGGTGCTCACACTGTTTTCTTTGCAGAGTTGTTTATACTCTTTGGCCAGATCGATCAGCTCAGTCAGCTTATCAAAATATGCGGTGTTTTCTTCAGAGGCAGCCTTGGCTTTCCTCAGTGCAACTTTTGCAAATTCTAACTGGCAGTCTTTCAGCTTGTTTATATCCTTGAAGACTTCGGTGGAAACTATGTTGCCGTCTGCAAGTACCAGTCCCAGAAGAGCCTCGAAATCACGTGGATTCTTTACAAGCATTGCTTCGTATTTTTGTTTTGCGGTATCAAATCTAAGTCTTCTGAGAGCAGATTCTGCCTGCCCGATCAGATCATCTCTGTGGAGTTCTATCAGATTGAACTTATTGCCGCAGAAAGGACAATCAAACAATTCCTGTTCTTCATCAAAGTTCAGGACACCGGCGCACTTTGCGCATGAATAACTTCTGAGTTTAGCCATTGTTTATCACCCGTATTTAAATGCAGGAAAATAGTGTTCCGACGGAAAACTTACGTACAAAAGTATTATAACATCGCAACAGAGAAGAGGAATCTCAAAGAAAGACTTAATCAGATAATGAACTATAAGAAGAGTCGCACCCGTCTTATTGCAGCTGGTCTTGCCGTAGCGCTGCTGACAGGATGCGGAGTGGCGGCCGGTCATACGGTAGGAGTAACTGATTATATAACAGACAATATATCATTCCGGATTTCTGTTAAAGCATTGAATATAAGCTGTTTCCTGGCAGCTTTTGTTTTGCAGTTCCATGAATCAAATGTGACATCAAATGTTTCAACTTCCGTGGAATATACCGGTTTGGACAATGTATGTGCAAAATCATTTGAACCGCAATACTTGCAAACTCTTGGTCCGTCCCGAAAAGAAATCTTATTCCCATCAACCGGTTCACATGCTTCCGGAAATAATTTTGTTGTTATTTCCGGAAGCAGGTATTTTTCGGGATCATCAATGTTGTGTTCAATGCAAACCTGCCTGATTAATTCAAGAAACTCATCAAATACTGGATTATCTATGAGCTGAACGCGCGAAAAACAAGTGCAGTTATGATTTCCTGCTATCCACACTCCGTACTCAGTTATGCCGGCTCTGGTAACGAATGCATTATCTTTACCGCATTTCAGGCATTTTACTACTTCAGTATCCAAGCTAAGCATTTGTGTATTGCTCCGTAGTTAAGTTTCCAGCTGATCATCCGCACTAAGGAATTACTTCCCAGATAAGATGATTATACCACCCGTAAAAATGAAAGCCCCGATTGTGACTCCGAGGCTTAGTGCATAAATTATATTTTTATCTACCAAACTCGTTTACTGCACAGACAATGCAGAACAGTTCCGTCTTCCGGTATGTATATTTTCCCCTTTTCGCAAAGGATAACCTCCATACCTGCCTTATTGGCAAACTGTATCAGATCATTTGCTTCAAAAGATTCCCAGTAAATATCTCCTTTGGCATACGGAAAAAAATTATGACCTTTAAGACAATTAGGATGATTCTCTTTCAGATAGTTATAATCATGAGTTGAAAAACTGAGCAGACCACCTGTCTTAAGAACTCTTTTGCATTCCGACAGATATCTGCTCTTCAACTCGTCTCCATACAACAATCCGAGAGTTTGTGCCCAGATAAGCACAACATCAAAAGAATTATCAGGGAAATCCAGATGTTCTCCATCATATTCGCTAAATAATATCTTATATCCTTTGTCAGCAGATAATTGCTTTACTCGTGATATAACTTCTTTCGAAATATCGATCCCGACAACTTCAAATCCGAGATCATGTAATGCGAATGCTTCACGGCCCAAACCGCACCCAATGTCCAGTATCTTTGAGCCAGGAGAAAAAAGTTTGGAAACTGATTTTTCCCATTCTTTCAATGCAGGCCTCCAGTCCAGCATTTCATCAACGTTTTTGGTATTCTCATACCACTTTGAAACTATATCGTTCATAAGAAAAATTCTATCAATCACTAACTGCGACTTCACTTACGCCTAAACACACTAACTCAATATTTTTTATTAAAAGTTAATCGACAAAGGATTCTTTCTCTCCTATGCCATCATAAGGCGATTATATCATCCAAGCAAAGAACTCTTGATATAAAAAAGCTCCTGAATGATCAGGAGCTTTTAAAGTTTATGTGTCTGTAAGATCGTAATATTGTTTGCGAGCGATTTGAAGCACAAGCGAAGCGCGGAGGACTTTAGCGAGCAAATAATATTACTCGTACTCTACTGTTGCTGTCGGCTTCGGGGTGTAATCATAAAGGACTCTGTTGATGCCGGGAACTTCATGTGTGATACGGTCAGTGATCCTGCACATGAGATCGTAATCGATAGGCTCGACTGTTACCTGAACGACGTCTGTGGTGTTGATGGCACGAACGATGCAGAGCCATTCAAATGCTCTCTTGCCATTCTTGATACCTGTGGACTTGAAGTCAGGAACTACTGTGAAGTACTGCCAAACCTTTCCTGCGAGACCGGCCTTCTCGAATTCCTCACGGAGGATTGCATCAGATTCTCTTACTGCTTCGAGTCTGTCTCTTGTGATAGCACCGGGACATCTTACACCTAATCCAGGACCAGGGAAGGGCTGACGGTAAACCATCTTGTCAGGGAGACCTAATGCGGAGCCTACAACACGGACCTCATCCTTGTAGAGATACTTGACGGGTTCTACGAGCTCGAAATCGAGTTCCGGCGGGAGACCGCCAACGTTGTGGTGAGCCTTGATGCCCTGTTCGCTCTCAAGGATATCAGGATAGATAGTGCCCTGCGCAAGGAAAGCGATACCGTCAAGCTTAGCTGCTTCTTCTGCGAATACCTTGATGAATTCTTCACCGATGATGTGACGCTTTTCTTCAGGATCTGTAACGCCTGCGAGAAGATCTAAGAATCTGTCGACTGCATCAACATAGATAAGATTGGCACCAAGCTCATCTCTGAAGACTTTGCATACCATCTCCGGTTCACCTTTACGGAGAAGTCCGTGGTTAACGTGAACGCAAACAAGATTTGAGCCGATTGCTTTGATAAGGAGGGCTGCTACTACTGAAGAGTCAACACCGCCTGAAAGTGCGAGGAGGACCTTCTTATCTCCTACCTGTTCTTTGATAGCCTGGATCTGATCAGCGATAAATGCATCAGCCATAGCTTTTGTTGTTATTCTTTTAAGGGATTCCGGTCTAACGTCTGCCATATGCAAAGCCTCCGATGTAAAATTATTGACTAAAACATTTTACAATATTGTGCAGAAGTTTGGCACTCTAAATGATACAATCAGGCATAAGTTTTTTATGATTTGAGGAGATTTATCAGCAGTATGCGTAAAACCAAGATCATTTGTACGATAGGACCTGCTTCAGACAATGAAGAGACCCTGTCAAAGATGTGCGAAGCCGGCATGAATGTCGCAAGGCTTAACTTTTCGCATGGCACACATGAACAGCATCAGGCTAAGATCGATCTTATCAAGAGGGTAAGAGAGAAGATGAATCTTCCGATCGCTATCATGCTCGATACAAAGGGTCCGGAATACAGGATCAAGACTTTCAAGGACCACAAGGTAGAGCTTGCTGACGGTCAGAACTTTACGCTTACCACAGATGATATCGAGGGCGATGAGACAAGAGTATCTGTTACTTACAAGATGCTTCCAGATCAGCTTAACCCCGGTGACAGAGTACTTATCAATAACGGTCTCGTTATCCTTGAAGTTAAAGAGATCAACGGACCTGATGTTGTCTGCGAAGTTGTCGTAGGCGGAACACTTTCAGATCAGAAGTCCATGAATTTCCCGAACAAGGTAATGCAGGGCGACTTCTTAAGCGAACAGGATAAGAAGGATCTCCTGTTCGGCATTCAGAATGACATCGACTTCGTTGCGGCTTCTTTCGTATCGCGTAAGGAAGATATGATCGAGATGCGAGAGTTCCTCGATGCCAACGGCGGTGAGGACATAGAGGTTATCGCCAAGATCGAGAACCGTGCCGGTGTTAATAACATCGATGAGATCTCCGAATACTGCGCAGGCATTATGATCGCAAGAGGTGACCTGGGTGTTGAGATCCCGTTCGTTGAGGTCCCTAGTGTTCAGAAGCAGCTCATCAAGCGTTGCAGGCTTTTGGGAAGAAGAGTAATCACTGCTACAGAGATGCTCGAATCAATGATCAATAATCCCAGGCCTACAAGAGCAGAGATCTCCGACGTTGCAAACGCAGTTTATGACGGTTCTTCCGCTATCATGCTCTCAGGCGAGTCTGCTGCCGGCAAGTATCCTGTAGAGGCAGTTAAGACCATGTCAGAGGTTGCTGAATATACGGAGATGCACATCAACTATAAGGACCGTTTCTATAAGCAGGAATTCAAGATCAGGAATAATCTTGATGCTATTTCCCACGCTACATGCCAGATGGCGATCGATGTCGGAGCCAAGGCTATCGTAGTTCACTCCAGAAGCGGCGTTACAGCAAGAATGGTATCCAGATTCAGATGCCCTATCGATATCGTCGGCATGACAACATCCGAGAGGATCTGGAGAAGACTTAACCTCTCATGGGGTGTTATTCCGATCCTGAATGAGGAGTTCAACTCCACAGACGTTATGTTCTATCACGGACTCAGCGTTGCCAAGGACGTATTAAAGCTTCAGTCAGGAGACAATGTCGTAATGACAGGCGGTCTTATCAACGGCACAGCCGGAAACACAAATACCATTAAGGTAGAGACAGTTAACTGATATCAAGATCAAATATAGATAACGATCAATGCAAGCACTCGACGACAAGCCATCGGGTGCTTGTTTGCTGATTATAGATAGAAGTGACCTTGTTATCGTAGACGACCTTATATCTGTCAGGAGATGTATAGAGTGCATCAGCAAACCACTCATCAGTCGTATTGGGGGCAAGGTCAAGGACAAGAGCATCGCAGCCGTATTTCTCGACGAATCTGTCCATATCATTGATGTTGTTTATCATCATCTGTCCTGAGATGTAATCAGTTCCCGAAAAACGCTCCATATAAAGATCGGAACGGTTATCTATATGAACTTTGATGCCATAGAAGGCAAGCCATGTGCCTGTGTTGAACGAGTTGTAGATCTTCTTGTATCCCTTCTGTTTGACGCAGTCTATAACTCCTTCGTCATAAGCTGCAATGGCACTTGCAGTGGACATCGTGTTTGAAGGAATGAATCTTACTATAGAGAATATCGAAGTGAACAGGAAGAAGATTATGCAGAAAACAGAGAGTATGTAGTATGAGACATCGCTGAATCTTATCTTTTCCATCTTGATGTGGAAGACGTTGCCGTTGAACCATGTAAGGAGACTCTGGATTTCTTCTGCACAAAGGGCAGGAATGAACATGGCGGTAAAGTTCATGAAGCGGCAGTATTTGCAGGAGAGGATAAGGAACATGCAGAAGATGCAAAGCCTTGTTATAGCGCCCTTATCGAACTTTCTGACGCGTCCGTCAACAACGAATGAGACGATGACGAGAAGGAGTATAGCGCTCTCCCACAGTTCGAATGTCTTTGGTGCCCATTCGATATTTGCTGCCCACACGGCTTCACCCTGTGACTGGTAAAGGTAGTATGTCCAGACCTTTATGCCCAGAGGCGTAAGAAGGGAACAGACTGCTCCTGCAGCCGCCGTGGCGATGTAGATCAGGGCAGTCCTGAACTGCTTGAAAACAAATTCTATCAGTATGAATACTGCGAAAAGAACGAAAAGGAGCGGCACCATTCCGCCATGGACCCAGGCAAGCGCAAATGCTGATGCACAGAAGAATATGCATTTGAAGAGAGTGCTCTTTTTCGAGAGCATCACATAGATGACAAGAAGGAAAACGAGTTCTGAAAACAGGTGGGGCCTTGCGTTGTAGTTCGGAAAGGAGAAGAGCCTTGCTACGGCTGCTACAGCCACGATGATAAGAGGATGTACTGTCTTCTGGTTCCACCTGAAGATAATCCCGGCAAGTGCATAGTTAAATGCGGCCGTAACACCGATTATTCCTGCAAGACCGAAGAGCTTATAAGCTATGCCTACGATGTAATACCATCCGATCTCATGAGGCCACCAGTTAAGACCTTCGTGCCAGCTGTAAATCTCCACGGGGACGAATCTGCCGTTAGCTATACAGTCCAGGCCGATCTTGATCTGGATGGCGGTATCACCGACATAATTGCCGATCATGTCCGTATAGAAGAACGGGCAGTATATGAGGATAAGCGCGCAGATCAGAAAGATTGACTTGGCGTTTATGGCTTTTCCGTGTTTGTAGTTAAGTGATTGCTCCTGCTTCATGGGTGCTCCCTAAGCTGAAATCTTAACTAAAATTATACTATTTTGAAGCCCGCAAAGGATATACTTATATGTGTAAGGGAGTTTTATTTTAAATGATGCCGTTTTGATGCCGCTTTGCCACATACTTAACGTAAAATAGCATTAGTTTGGAATGTCTGTGCGGTTATAATCTCATCGTACAAAGTGTGGGGACACTGTTATTTGGTATGGATAGTAGGATTGAAAAGAATAATCAGATAAGTGATAAGGGGGAAGTCACCGGTATCAGACCGGGGTCTGCCATTGCCAAATCCGATAAAGATCCCAAAGAGGTCAAAGAGGTAAAAAGGGCAGTCATCCTTTCTGAAGAGGAAAGGGACCTTGCCATTATCAACAGACCCAAGCCGAAGAATGTTACTCCGCTTGCAGGACAGAAACTTACTCCAAAAGACATTCCGGTTTTCGAAGATACACCCGAAAGAAGACAAAAGCTCGAACTCAGAAAGAAGAGACACTTCAAAAGAAAGCTCCGCGACTGGGGCATCTTTACGGGTTACCTTACACCGAGCTTTGCAGGTGTATTGGTATTCTTCTTTTTGCCGCTTCTTATGCTCCTTAAGACTTCATTCCAGAAGTCTCCTACAAATACTGATTTTGTCGGATTCAGGAACTATGAGCGTGTATTGACTAATGAAGCGTTCATCTCAGCATCTGAGAACACACTCACATTTGCACTTATCTCTGTGCCTCTGGCAGTAATACTGGCATTGCTCATAGCATTGCTCCTTAATTCAGGACTTCCCGGGAAAAGCCTTTTCAGAAGCTTCCTTCTGAACCCGATGATGGTACCTGTAGCTTCTGTCGTTCTTATCTGGCAGGTATTCTTCAGCTATAACGGAGTAGTTAACGGAATCACGGCACAGCTCTTCGAAGGGGCACGGAAGATAGACTGGCTTAAGTCCGAATATGCACAGGTCGTAATCATGCTTCTCTTCCTCTGGAAGAACCTGGGATACAACATGGTATTGTTCCTTGCAGCTCTGAACAGCATTCCGAACGAGATACTCGAATCTGCTGCCATGGATGGTGCAGGACCGATCAAGAGATTCTTCTCGATCAAGCTTCACTATCTCTCACCGACGATTTTCTTCGTCGGCATCATGTCGCTCATCAACTCATTTAAGATATTCAGAGAGGTCTATCTGTTAACGGGTGATTATCCTTTCGATAACCTCTATATGCTCCAGCACTTCATGAACAATAAGTTTACGCAGCTCGATTACAGTCTGCTCTCTTCAGGCGCTATCGTAATGTGTATCGTAATGATAATAATCGTCGGCGGTCTGTTCTTCGCAGAATCCAAGTTCGATAAGGATGTGGAGGAATAAGATGGACGATATAAAGCGCATCGAAAGAAAAAAACAGGCTACTCTCGCACGCCGCCACATCTACACTCAGGTCAAAAAGCCAGAGACGTTCATAACGTCAATGACGGAAGAGGCCAGAGAAGCATTTTTCGCAAGCGAGAAGAAGAGGATCCAGACCAATCTCAAGAAGAGGAAGATCAGGAACGGAGTTATCACGGGCTTCGGTATCTTTGCAGCTGTTCTCATCTCAGCATTTGCGCTCATACCGATCTTCTTTACATTCCTTAACTCATTCATGTCTTCCGAAGAGATCGTAGCTAACTATAAAGTCGTATTCCAGAGCATGTCGGGACACGCAACGGAAGGTGCCACATACATGTCCAGAATGCCTGTATTAAAGCTTATTCCTGAAGAGGTAACGATAAGTCAGTACACGACGCTCCTTTTCATGAATCCGGAATATCTCTTCAAATACTGGAACTCATTGCTGCTCACCCTTCCTATCGTGGCAGGCCAGATGATCGTGGCATGTCTTGCTTCTTATTCATTTGCAAGATACAGAAGGAAGAGAAGAGAGGTATTGTTCTTCTCATACATCATCCTGATGCTCATGCCTTTCCAGGTAACGCTCGTACCTAACTACATGATCGCGGATACATTGGGAATACTGAATACCGTCTGGGCGATAATCCTGCCGGGCATCTTCTCCACTTTCGCGATCTTCCTTCTCACGAAGTATATGCGCCAGATCCCGTCAGGCTATATCGAAGCCGCTACCCTGGATGGTGCATCCGAATGGCAGATATTCACGAACATCGCGTTGCCATTGTGTAAGAATGCGATTTTCGCTCTCACCATATTGCTCTTCATCGATTACTGGAACATGGTTGAACAGCCTCTTGTCCTTTTGACCGATGCGAGCAAACAACCGTTGTCAGTTTTCCTTTCACAGATAAACGAACCGGAATTGGGAATCGCTTTTGCGGCTTCAAGTGTTTACATGATACCGCCGCTTCTGATCTTCTTCTGGGGTGAGGATTATCTCGTCGAAGGAATCTCGAGATCAGGAATAAAGTAAGGATTTGTGGCGGACTTAAGACGCGTAAGAATACGGAGGATATTAGAAGATGGCTAAAGGAAGTGCTAGAAGAGCAAAAGTTATAAAAGCAATGATTGCTTTTGTATTGATACTTGCATTGCTTACATTCTTCTCGAATACGATCATGAATTTGACCATTCCGAAGGTTTTGGGAGCATATGCTTCAAGAGGCAATCTCTCTTATTCAAATTCAGCCAGAGGCAACATAACAGTCGACAACCAGACTGAGGTCAAAGGCCTTGACGGAAGAGTTGTTGAGGAAGTGCTCGTATCCAATTACGACTCTGTGCAGAAGGGTGATAAGATCCTTACATTGAAGTCTGTTGAGGAATCCGAAGACCTTCAGGCTAAGAAAACACGTCTTAAGGAACTTGAGCGTGAGAAGAAGTACGAGGCAAGACAGCCCAAGGATACTACAGATTACGGTATGTACCAGGATGCCATCAATACCGCCAAGACCGCTCTTTCTGATGCTAAGGCAATGCAGAAGAAAGTAAAGAACAAGGCTTCAACAGTTAAGAAGAACAACAAGATCATAAATGATCAGTCCAAAAAGGCAGTATCTTACGAAGCTACCGTTAATGCTGCAGCTCAGACAGTGGAAAGCCTTAAGATCCAGATAGAAGCCATCGATGCACAGATCGCGCCTTTGAAGTCCCAGATCGATGTATATGTTGCATTGGGAACACCTACACCTTCTCCTGAAGAACTTGAGACAGGCACATCCGATATCGTTAAGCTCACGAAAAAGATCAATGAGCTGAAGGCAAAGAAAAAGGATATTCAGAAGCAGCTCACATCAGCACAGGAAAGACTTGACGATGCATCTGCAAAGCTTTCAGACTGCCAGACTAAGATCGCCAAGGCTCAGAGTTCAAACGAATCTCTCAGTATGCTCCCGTCCGCAAAGGCTGCACAGAATACCGTTAATCAGGCACAGAAGTCATTAAATGCAGCAAATAAAGCTTATAAGGATGCGAAGATCCAGGCAGGCATTACTGCAGACAAGTTAAAGGATACGGTAAATGACCGTAATGAAGAGATCAAGAAGTTAAAAGAGGATATTGCAAAGCTTGAAGAAGCCGCAAAGATCACAGCGATCACAGCTCCTGCCACAGGCTTTATCTATAACATCACCGTAGGTGAGGGAGATACTCTGAGCGAAAAGGATACGATCACATATATTCTTCCTGAGACAAACAGAGTATGTTCCGTATCTTTCAGCTTTGCAGCATCTGCCACCCAGAATCTCAGTGTCGGGATGCCGCTTGAAGTTACAAGCGGATTCGTCGAAGGCTGTATTGTAAAGTCGATCAAGCCTGATCCGGATGATCCGAGAGGAAAGAGGATCGTAAAGTGTGCGGTCCAGGGACCGGATTCATGGCCGGGTGAGGAGATCACCGTTAATGCAGGAAAGGGCAATGACAACTATAACTGCGTAGTGCCTGCAAGTGCCGTAAACAAAGATGGCGGTGGCGAATTTGTCTATATGATCGTAGGTTCGTCCACACCTTTGGGAGATAAGTATACCGTTAAGAGAGTCGATGTAACTGTCGAAGCTACGGACGGTGTTTCTTCCGCGATCAAGGGTGAAGGTCTTGATAAGTACGATGTAATGATCGTTATCAGATCTGAAAAGCCCCTGGAAAACGGCCAGCGGGTAAGACTTGAAGACTATGCTGCAAAGTGATCCTGAAGGAAAAGAATCATGCGTTTAATCGATAAGACAAAGAAATTCTTTATTACTGAGAAGGGCAATATCGGAAGGAGACTTCTGAAGCTTACTCTTGCAGCTCCTTTCTGGGTCATATTATGTTCTCTTATACTGACAGGAACAGGTATCGGAAGAGCCGTATATCTTTCCGGCTCCAGATACGAACAGCGTGCCGCTGAGATATGGCAGCAGGGTACAGATACCTCGTTCAGACATATGAGCGTGTTTGCCGGTGGTATCAGGACAAACGGCGAGAGATCGCCCCTGATGTATTCCGAAGGCGGCAGTTCGATCCGTGTGGCTGACTTGTCATTGATGAGACAGAGCCTTCAGGCTTCGGCTAATACCGGTTCCGGCGGCGGTACATACAGGGAAGGTGAGTTAAGAGGCTGGGAAGACTGCTACTCATCCACAGTAAAGGCAAGTGTTACGCCTATGAAGGTAGTTGAAGGCAAGACTGAATTAGGTTCTGAAACTGATGTGGAACTTGTTGCGGTCGGAGGCAATTACAGGGCTTTCCATCCGTTCAGATATATGTCAGGCGGATTCCTTCCTGTGACTCCTGTCGATACATATCAGGTCGTAATAAATGATATTCTCGCCTGGCAGTTCTACCGTTCATACGATGTAACAGGCAACATGATCGTTATAGGTGGTCAGATCTTTACCGTTATCGGTGTTGTTGAAGCAGGCACCTCAAAGGTCTCAGAACTTGCAGGTGAGCAGGAACCCAGAGCATATATCTATTTTGGAGCATTAGGTTCGATTTACGGCAACAAAGGCGCATCAGCAGCCCCCTCTGATTCACCGGTGGATATGGACGGAGGATTTGGCGGAGGAGCATCCGGCGGATCAGATTATGCGATCCAGTGCTATGAAGCCCTTCTCCCCGAACTCGTAAAAGGCGTCGGTATCGCAGATTTTAAGAATGCACTGCCGGCTTATTCTCTGACAAATCCGCAGCTTTATGTCTCTAATGACACGGAACGCTTCAGCATACCAAGAGTCGTGGATACTATGCTTCCTTTGGGTGAGACCGAAAAGGAACGCATGGGTTATGAATTCCCGTATTGGGAAAGAGCTGCCCAGATGACAGAACAGAGATTGTTCTACGATTTTGTGATAACCGCATTCGGAATACTGCTCCTCCTTATCGGTGTCATAATGGCGGCCTTGAAGATCAGGGCTTCAAAAGCTATCACTCCTGAGGAGATCGCACCTGCTGAAACTGACGAAAAGCAGGAGTCCGATGAAAAGGATCTTATGCTGAAGGAATGATATCTGACACTGATTTTCCCTTTTTTAGGATAGAATAATCGTAAAATTTTTCTTATAATCCCTTTAGGAAAAT
Organism: uncultured Clostridia bacterium; assembly: GCA_946403085.1. Lineage (GTDB taxonomy): Bacteria > Bacillota > Clostridia > Saccharofermentanales > Saccharofermentanaceae > Saccharofermentans. Next base: position 187,829 of record CAMIYM010000001.1, read on the forward strand.
CTTCCTGAAGGGATATTTTATGCGTAAGACATTTGCCAGGATAGTATCACTCTTGTTAGCAGTCTCATTTGCTATAAGCCTTACAGCATGTATGGGCGGAGCGGATTACTTCCTTGAATCCACGACTGCAAAGGAGACCGCCGCCACTACGGCATATAAGAGGTCTTTTTTCGATACGGCGACAAACCCTTATTTCTCATGTCTTACCGAGAATGAGAAGAATGTGTATTCCTTTATCTACGAAGAACTGGTCAAAGGCAACAGCAAGCTCAAGTGCAAGATCACTCTGAGTGCAGATGAACTGTCAAAGGCGATCGATTCCGTACTTAATGACCATCCTGAGCTTTTCTGGCTCGACAACAAATACGCTTACACATACGATCCCACGGACGGCAGCGTCAAGGAGATAAACTTTAACTGCTATGATTTTGCAGATACCCCTGCAAAGCTTCAGACTGCAAGGGCAGAATTCGAGAAAGCAGCCAACAGTGTCATTAACGGGGCACTTTTTAAGGCGACGATGGTCGAGAGAGAACTCTATATCCACGATTATATCTGCCAGAACACTGTCTATGACGAATCAGCACCTTATAACCAGAGTGCATATTCAGCACTTGTCCTTCACAAGTCAGTTTGTGCCGGTTATGCGAGATGTTTCCAGTATCTTGCGAAAAAGGCCGGTATCATCTGTTTTTATGTGACAGGAAGGACTGAAGGTCTTAAGGGACAGGTCGTCAACGGCAACAGCGAAGGCGGAAGCCATTCCTGGAACATGGTCCTTCTTGACGGTGAATACTATAATGTCGACTGTCTTTGGGACGATACGGCAAGCGAGACATACGGAAGCATGATATATCCGTTCTTTAACCTTACGGATGAAGCCTTCGTATATCACGCCAGGATCGACATGGCCAAGCAGTTTCCCAAGTGCAGCGGTACAAAATACAAATATTCCAACCATTTCGGGCAGACGGTCGAGGCTGAGAACATAATCTTTACCGACGCAGCATGATATTCATGCGTTTTCCGTATGTCTTCCAAGAGGACATCTCTTAATTTAATTATTTAATAACCCTGGGATTTGTCGTATAATTAGCAGACTGATTTATGTATAAACACATATCCTAGGAGATGAAATCATGAAAGAACTAATGCTTGGAAACAAGGCTATCGCAAGAGGTCTTTATGAGGCCGGCGTAGCAGTTGCAAGTTCGTACCCCGGCACTCCCAGTACAGAGACAACTGAAGAAGCTGCAAAGTACGATGAGATCTACTGCGAATGGGCACCCAACGAGAAGGTAGCTATGGAGACTGCATATGGTGCAAGCCGTGCAGGTAAGAGATCTTACTGTGCAATGAAGCACGTAGGACTCAATGTTGCAGCAGATCCGCTCTTTACTATCAGCTACACAGGTGTAAATGCAGGTATGGTTATCCTCGTTGCGGATGACCCGGGTATGCACTCATCACAGAACGAGCAGGATTCAAGACACTATGCCATCGCTGCAAAGATGCCTATGCTTGAACCCGCTGATTCCCAGGAAGCAAAGGACTTCGTAATCGAAGCTTATGATATTTCCGAGCAGTTTGATACACCCGTGCTCATCAAGATGTGCACAAGAGTCGCTCACTCACAGTCCGTTGTAGAGACAGGTGACAGGATCGAAGTACCGGTTAAGCCTTATGTAAAGGATGCCGGCAAGTATGTTATGGTTCCTGCAAATGCCAAGAGACGTCATCCCATTGTTGAGGAGAGAACTCAGAAGCTTATCGCTTTTGCTGAAGAATCCTCACTTAACCGCGTTGAGGAAGGTTCAGATACTTCCATGGGTATCATCACATCTTCCACTTCTTACCAGTATGTAAAGGAAGTATTCGGTGATAAGTATCCTGTACTTAAGATAGGTCTTATCAATCCTCTTCCTGTAAAGAAGATCAAGGATTTTGCCGCTAAGGTCGGCAAGCTCGTAGTAGTTGAAGAGCTTGATCCCATTATCGAGACACACTGCAGGACATTAGGTCTTGAAGTTACAGGCAAGGATATATTCCCTCTTGTTGATGAGTTCTCACAGGGACTTATCGCTACAAGCTTGGGGCTCCCTGAAAAGCCCGCCTGCAAGCCTATCGAAGGTCTTCCCGGAAGACCGCCGGCAATGTGCGCAGGCTGCCCTCACAGAGGTATGTTCTATGTTCTTTCCAAGAACAAGATCACAGTCCTTGGCGATATCGGATGCTATACACTCGGAGCAACTCCTCCGCTCTGTGCTATCGATACGACAGAGTGCATGGGTGCTTCCGTAAGCTCCATCCACGGCTTCAACAAGGCTCTCGGTGCAGAAGCTGAGAAGAATACAGTAGCAGTTATCGGCGATTCCACATTCATGCATTCAGGTATGACAGGTCTTGCCAATATCGCATATAACCAGACAAATTCCACTGTCATCATCCTTGATAACTCCATCACAGGCATGACAGGACACCAGCAGAATCCTACAACAGGATTTAACTTAAGAGGTGACCCGGCAGGTAAGATCGACCTTGAAGCACTTGTACGTGCTATGGGCATCAACCGCGTAAGAGTCGTAGATCCTTATAACCTTGCAGAAGCAGAGAAGGCAGTTAAGGAAGAACTTGCTGCAGAAGAGCCTTCAGTAATCATCTCCAGAAGACCTTGTGCGCTTCTTAAGAAGGTTAAGCGCGGTGAGCCTATCCAGGTCAATGCTGATAAGTGCAAGTCCTGCAAGGCATGCATGAAGCTCGGATGCCCTGCGATCTCATTCAAGGACGGACATGCTCATGTCGATACGACACAGTGCTTCGGCTGCAAGGTCTGCAGCGAGCTCTGCAAGTTCGGCGCTTTCGAGACTTTGAACGGGGAGGCAATCACATGGTAACAAGCATAATGATAGTAGGCGTAGGCGGACAGGGTTCGCTTCTCGCAAGTAAGATATTGGGCAGAGCTGCAATGGACAAGGGTTATGACGTAAAGGTCTCAGAGGTTCACGGCATGAGCCAGAGAGGCGGAAGCGTTGTAACTTACGTCAAGTTCGGTGACAAGGTAAACTCACCCATCATCGACAAGGGCGAAGCTGATTACATCATCTCTTTCGAGCTTCTTGAAGCTGCAAGATATGTTGAGTTCTTAAAACCCGGCGGACAGATCGTAACAAACTCACAGCAGATCGATCCTATGCCGGTAATCGCAGGCACAGCTGAATACCCTACAGAGCTCGTCTCCAAGATGGAAGCTTCAGGTGCCAAGGTCGATGCCATCGATGCTCTCACGATCGCTGAGCAGGCAGGATCTTCAAAGGCTACAAATATCGTTCTCATGGGAGTCTTCTCAAAGTACATCTCCGAGATCTCCAAGGATGAGTGGGTAAAGGCTGTTGAGGCTTGCGTACCGCCCAAGTTCCTTGAGCTTAATATGAAAGCCTTTGAGATGGGTCTCAAGGCAGAATAAGGTATCCTGATGGCTAACAGTATTGAAGAGATAAGGAAGTTTTTCGAAGGCGATAAGTACGCTACGGAAGCTACCGGAATAGTTATCGAGAAGGCTGAAAAGGGTCACAGCGTAGTGAGCCTTGAACCTGACGGCAGACATCTTAATGCGGTAGGCGGTCTCATGGGCGCAGTCTATTACACAATGGCAGATTTTGCATTTGCCGTTGCCGAGAACTGCGAACTCGATTCTGATACCGTAACAGTTACACAGGCAACTCAGATGAATTTCCTGAGGTCATGGCACGGCGGCAAGATAACTTGCACCGCTGACATCGTCAAGGACGGAAGATTCATCTGCTTATACGAGGTCAAAGCTTTCGATACAGAAGGTAAAGAACTCGCTCTAATTATCGTCAACGGTTTTAAGACCGTTCGAAAATAAACCCCGCACTTAGGAGGGAATCATTTATGATTTGGAACGAAGCAAAGGAGTGTATGTCGCGCGACGAGATCGAAGCGATCCAGAGCGCAAGACTCGTCAAAGTAGTAAACCGTGTTTACCACAACGTTGAGTACTACCGCAAAAAGATGCAGGCAGTAGGCTTGGAACCCGGAGATATCAAGGGTATTGAAGACCTGGATAAGCTCCCTTATACGACATATGCAGATCTCAGAGACACATACCCCTTTGGTCTGGCAGCAGTTCCGAGATCAGAAATGGTACGCGTACACGCATCTTCCGGTACGACAGGAAAGCCCAAGATCGCAGTATATACAAGACGTGATATAGATATTTGGGCTGAGTGCGTTGCAAGATGCCTTTCAATGGCAGGCATCACAAGAGATGATATCATCCAGATCGGTTACGGTTACGGTCTTTTCACAGGCGGACTCGGTGCACACTATGGTGCTGAATATCTTGGAGCTCTGGTGCTTCCTATGTCTACAGGAAACACACAGAAACTCATCGACATGATGATCGACTGTGATGTTACGGCTATTGCCTGCACGCCTTCTTATCTCCTGCATGTTGCAGAAGATCTTGAGAAGGCAGGTCTCATCGATAAGATCAAGCTCAAGACGGCTATCTGCGGTGCTGAGCCCTGGACAGATGAGATGAGAGACCAGATGGAATCAAGACTCCACATCAAGGCTCACGACATCTATGGTCTTACAGAGATGATGGGCCCCGGCGTTGCCTGCGACTGCGAATTCCACAAGGGACTTCACATCTGGGAAGACCACTTCCTCCCGGAGATCATCGATCCTGCAACATTAAAGCAGCTGCCTAAGGGTTCTGAGGGCGAGCTCGTTATCACCAACCTTACAAAGGAAGGAATGCCTCTTATCCGTTACAGGACGAAGGACCTTACATCTATCGAATACGACAAGTGCGAATGCGGACGTACGATGGCAAGGATCCAGCGCTTCAAGGGCAGATCCGACGACATGCTCATCATCCGCGGCGTAAATGTTTTCCCTTCACAGGTAGAGGCTGCTCTTCTTACCGTAGAAGGAACAACACCTCACTACATGCTCGTAGTTGACCGTGTTGATAACACAGATACTCTTGAAGTTCAGGTTGAAGTTGCTGAGAACGTCTTCACAGACGAGATCAAGTCTTTGGAGAAGCTCTCAAAGGCTGTTCACGATAAGCTTAAGATGGCTATCGGCCTTAATGCAAAGGTCAAGCTCGTAGAGCCTAACGGCCTTGAGCACTTCGACGGCAAGAGCAAGCACGTTACAGACAAGCGTAAGTTATATCAATAATTAAGGGAGGTACCACTATGTTCGTAAAGCAGTTATCGGTTTTTCTCGAGAACTCTGAAGGAAGACTTGATGAGGTCTTAAAGATCCTTGCACAGGGCGGTATCGACCTTCTCTCTGCAAGTCTTGCTGATACAATGGAATATGGCGTTCTCCGCCTTATCGCAAAGGAACCGGACAGGGCAAAGGACATTTTAAAAAGTGCCGGCTTTGCTGCACGTATCGATGAGGTAATCGCTGTTGTAGTTCCTGATGCAGTCGGGAGCCTTGCCAAGGTTATCGCAATGATCCACGCTGCAGGCATCAACATCAGTTATATCTACGGTCTTTCGATCGATGGTGACGGTGCTCCTATCGCGATCAAGACAAATGATAATGCTAAGGCAGAGGCGATCATCAATGCGGCAGGCGTTAAGACCTTAGGCATGGAAGATCTTCAGTAACAGATTTGCAAGAACAATAATTAAGGGGTTGTCCTAAGCGGCAACCCTTTTTTGTTATTTGGTCTGATTCGGTGAATAATGAGCTATCAGCTGATTTCCGCAGAACGGACATATTCCCACGGTATTTGCCCTGATCTTAAGGCTGGCTGCGCAGCTCGGGCAATTGACACCGACAAAGGGTTTGTTTTCAGGAATGCCGCCGCCGTTTTCGTAATTTTGACCGATCTTGTCCGACAGCAGAAAAGCTCTTTGTGACACACTGTAATTACAATTAACAAGGTATCCTTTGCGTATGGCTTTATCAGTTTTCTTGATCAGACTTGCTTCAGACATTCCCATCTCTTTAGCCAGATCTGAGACAGGTACAAATCCGTCGGCGTCTGCCGTGAAAATATCACTGATCCTTTGGATTATAAGGCTTCTGAAAAAGGTGATCCAGAAGATTATGAACGGAGTGGTGAATACTAGTGCAAGAAAGATATACCCGATCCTGTAGGTCAAGGGATTGGATACTTGTTCGTATGCGCTTTCGTCAAACGATATGCCCCAGAATGTTAATGTAGGAAGCAGCAAAAAGCAGGATATTCCCGCCCAGATACATACGGATAGAGATAATTTCCTGGCATTTCTATACATTCTGATCTTCTCCCTTAAGTCTCATAAATGTACCGCAGTGAACACATCTTCCGCCGCCGTTCTTACGGATATTAACGTGCGCTCCGCAGGAAGGGCAGGCAACGACCTGGAATTCTTTGTCATCTGACAGCAGGTCTACGCGGGCAGCTGTCCTTCCGAGAGTTATGTTGACCATATAATTGCGTTTAACAAAGCGCATAAGGTCCTTAATTACCTTAGCTTCGGTAAAGCCTGTCATGGAAGCCATATCGGAATACATGATGATTCCGTCATGATCTTCTTCCAGGATCGAATTGTAGAGTCTGCATCTTGTCAGATTGTGCAGGAAAACCGCACGCCAGATTATTATTCCGATCTCTATTATCAGCGAGATGATGAAGAAGGAATTGAAGATGAGACGGACAACCGGAGTGAATACCGGATCATCTGCGATTGTCATCAGTATTAACAGCAGAACATTGATCACAGCAGGCACAAAGCATATCACGATGATAAAGATGTTGATTATCTTTGCTGTTGATAATTTCGAATTATTAAGATACATTCCCATAACTCCTTAAAGGACAGAAAGCTATTCCTATGTTGTTGATTATACAGTCTTTCAAATTATTTTTACAATAAAAAAGGGCCTGCTTCCTTTCCGGGAAGCAAGCCCTTTAAGCTGCTTATTAGATTATCAGTTTTCGTCGGCCGGAGCTTCTTCAGGAAGTGAATATCTCTTCTCGACTGTTACTGTCTCATCGTAGCAGGAGAAGATTCCGTCGACCTTGTCCTTTGCAAGCTTAGGTGTGATAAGGCTTACCAGAGGTACGATAACAAGTCCTGCGATCATAGTTACGGCACCTGCGTTAATAGGTGATGCAATGAACTTTAAGAACATGTTGGCAACTGTAAAGCCTACACCGAAAATGAAGCATACCCATACGGAAAGCTTTGTTGTCTTCTTCCAGTAAAGACCCCAGAGGAAAGGCGCGAGGAAAGCACCTGCAAGAGCACCCCATGAGTAACCCATAAGCTGAGCGATGAACGTCGGAGGGTTAAGGGAAAGAAGAACGGATACAGCGATGAAGAATACGAGGAGAAGACGCATTGTGATGAGCTGTGTCTTTTCTCTCTTCTTCTTGTCTTCGTTTGCCTTGGGCTTGATCTGTTCGATGAGGTCCAGAGTAACTGTTGAACTCGATGTAAGAACGAGTGAAGACAGTGTGGACATTGAAGCGGAAAGAACGAGTACGATAACTACGCCGACAAGGATCGTAGGAAGATTGTCGAGCATTGTAGGGATGATGGAGTCGTACATAACGGAGCCGTCATCCTTATAGATAGCCGGATTGTCTTTGTAAAGTCTTGCGAAACCTCCGAGGAAGTAGCATCCGCCTGCAACGATGAAAGCGAAGATGGTGGAGATAACGGTACCTGCCTTAACAGACTTCTCGTCCTTGATCGCATAGAACTTACCGACCATCTGGGGAAGACCCCATGTACCCAAAGATGTAAGGATGATTACGCCTAAGAGATTTAAAGGATCAGGTCCGAAGAAAGATGTGAAGGCACCCTGCATTCCTGCTGTGACAGGAAGGTCGGACTCTGACTGTGAAAGTGTTGTAAGAGCACCAAGGAAGCCGCCGTTGTTGTTAAGAACTGTAGCGATAACTGCCGTGATGCCGAAGAGCATGATGATACCCTGAACGAGGTCATTGACTACTGTAGCCATGTATCCGCCGAGGATGACATAGACGCATGTGAGAGCTGCCATAACGATGATGCAGATCTTGTAGTCGATGTTGAAGGCCATGTTAAAGAGTCTGGAAAGACCGTTATATACTGAAGATGTGTAAGGAATAAGGAAGATGAAAGAGATGAGGGCAGCTGCGATGCGGAGAGCCTTGCTGTCGAATCTCTTGCCGAAGAAGTCAGGCATTGTCTTGGAGTTCAAGTGCTTTGTCATGACTCTTGTTCTTCTTCCGAGGATTATCCATGCGAGAAGTGAACCGATGACTGCGTTTCCTATACCGATCCATGTTGAAGCAACACCGTACTTCCATCCGAACTGTCCAGCGTATCCGATGAATACTACTGCGGAGAAGTAGGATGTGCCGTAACCGAAAGCTGTGAGCCAGGGGCCTGCGTTTCTGCCGCCCAGTACGAAGCCTTCAACGCTGTTTGCCTTCTTGCGGGTCATGATGCCGATTCCGATCATGACAGCGAAAAAGACTACGAGAAAGATAATCTTAATTGCCAGATCCATGTAATTTGTTCCTCACTTTTGCTTCTGACCACCCTCGAAGTGTTAGGAAGCCTTTTTATTCAAAAAATAAGCCTTGTGCCTAAAAACACAAGGCTTTTATTTTAAGACTGATTTTCCTGTTCTACAAGTCTTTCAGCGCCATATCTTTTACGGAGAACGGGCTTTTCGATCTTGCCGGTGGCATTTCTCGGAACGTCGGCTAAGATTATCTGCTTCGGCCTCTTATAACGGGGAAGCTGAGTGCAGAACTTCTCGAGTTCTTCAACAGTGCATCCGCTGCCGGGTTCTATCTCTACGATAGCGCCTGTGATCTCACCGAGTCTCTTGTCGGGAAGACCGATAACGGCAACGTCTTTTACCTTCGGATATTCCTGGAGGAAGTTCTCGATCTCGACAGGGTAGATGTTCTCACCGCCGGATACGATAACGTCTTTCTTACGGTCAACGAGGAAATAGAATCCGTCTTCATCCTGACGCGCCATGTCGCCGGTGAAGAGCCATCCGTCTCTTAATGTCTCCTTTGTTGCCTCAGGGTTTCTATAGTATTCGAGCATTACGCCGGGGCCCTTGACGCAGAGTTCACCGACCTCACCCTGAGGTACAGTGTTGCCGTTCTCGTCAACGATCTTGCATTCCCAACGGTAGCCGGGAACACCGATAGCACCGACTTTGTGTGTATTCTCAAGTCCCAAATGAACGCAGCCGGGGCCGGTGGATTCGGAAAGACCATAGTTCGTATCATACTGGTGATTAGGGAAGTAATCCTTCCAGTGGCGGATCAGTGAAGGCGGTACGGGCTGAGCACCGATGTGCATAAGACGCCACTGATCGAGCTTGTAATCAGAGAGCTTTAATTCGCCTCTGTCCAGAGCATCAAGGATGTCCTGTGCCCACGGTACGAGGAGCCATACGATCGTGCACTGCTCATCTGAAGCTGCCTTGAGGATAACTTCAGGCTTTGTTCCCTTAAGGAGAACAGCCCTGCTGCATGTCCACAAGGAACCCATCCAGTGGAATTTAGCGCCTGTGTGATAGAGAGGCGGAATGCAGAGGAAGCAGTCGTTCTTGCCTGTCTTGTGGTGTACGGCTTCCATCTCAGCAGCCTGAGTAAGGCTTCTGTGAGGGTGCAAGATCGCCTTGGGGAATCCTGTAGTACCTGATGAGAAATAGATTGCAGCATAGTCCTCTTCAGTAAGTTCGATGAAAGGATCCTTGCTGGAATAATCTGCAACCTGCTGCCAGTAGTTCTCAGCGAACTCGGGAGCCTGACCGTCGCCTACATAAAGAAGAAGTCTGTCTTTTGCAAGCTCTTCGGCATTGATATTAAGTCTGTCTACGAACTCAGGTCCGAAGAACATGACGGAGATCTCTGCTAAGTCAGCGCAGTATGAGATCTCGTTAGCTGTATATCTGAAGTTGAAGGGAACAGCGATAGCACCTGTCTTGAGAATTCCGAAATAGATAGGAAGCCACTCAAGGCAGTTGAACATAAGGATAGCGACCTTGTCGCCCTTCTTGATACCTCTGCCGAGAAGCATATTAGCTACTCTGTTGGATTTCTCATCGAAGATCTGCCAGGTGATCTCATGACGGTAAGGATGGGAACTTGTCTGCTGGACAAGGTCGTATTCCTTGAATGAGATCTTTCTTGTGTCTTCCATTGTGGGGTTAAGTTCTATGAGAGCTACTTCATCGCCGTGTTCACGGGCATTGCGTCTCAATAAATCTGTTACAGGCATGTATATTCCTCCCTTGGGCTTTACTAAAATAAAGCCAAAAACAATAATATCATCGCAGCCGATGTTCGTCAAAATAATAAAATAAAAGATATAAATCTTCTAAATCCTGTTTTATAATATATTGTCCCATATACCATAGGAGGAAACTCTTTTGATACGAAAACTGATGCAATCTATCCGGCAGTATACGAAAGCATCTTTACTGTCGCTCATTTTTATCATCGGGGAAGTAATCCTCGAAGTAGTAATTCCGTTTATCACGGCGGATATGGTTAATAAGATCCAGGCGGGTGCCCAGATGGATACCATCCTCAAGATGGGCGGTATCATCACGATCTCTGCCATAATGTCACTTGTTTGCGGTGCTTTGGCAGGTAACTTCTCAGCCAAGGCTTCAGCCGGTTTTGCCGGAAACTTAAGAGCTGACATGTTCGCTAAGGTCCAGAAGTTCTCTTTCGGAAATATCGATAAGTTCTCGACTTCGTCACTCGTTACCAGAATGACGACTGATGTCACGACAGTCCAGAACGCGTACATGATGATGATAAGAATTGCGGTAAGAGCACCTTTGATGTTCGCTTTCGCGATCGTCATGGCATATGTGCTCGGAGGCTCACTTGCAACGACATTTGTAATCGTCGTTCCGATCCTTGCGATCGGTCTTCTTATCATCGGTAAGCTTGCAATGCCTGCTTTCCGTGCGGTATTCAAGAAGTACGACAAGATGAATGAATCCATCGAAGAGAATGTACGCGGAATGCGTGTAGTCAAAGGCTTTGCGCGTGAGGAATATGAGCAGGATAAGTTCGGCAAGGCATCTGACAACATCAGACTTGATTTCACAAAGGCTGAGAAGATTGTAGGTCTTAACTCTCCCCTCATGGAACTCTGCCTGCATTTCAATGTTGTATTTGTTCTTTATATCGGTTCGAAAATGGCTATCCAGAGCCACGGTGAACTCGTAAATATCGGTCAGATATCAGCTCTTATGACATACGGCTTTATGGTCCTCATGTCCCTCATGATGGTTTCCATGATCTATGTCATGCTGACTATGTCTGTAGAAGCTGCAAAGCGTATCGTTGAAGTTCTTGATGAGAAGCCTTCCATCTCAAATCCTGACGAGCCTGTCATGGAAGTAAAGGATGGTTCCATCGATTTCACTGATGTTGCTTTCAAGTATTCCGAAAAGGCTGCAAGAAATGCACTTTTCGATATCGACCTTCACATCGACAGCGGAATGTCAGTCGGTATCTTAGGCGGTACAGGTTCATCCAAGACGACCTTGATCCAGCTTATTCCGAGACTTTACGATGTTACTGAAGGTGAGGTAAAGGTCGGCGGCGTTCCCGTAAAGGATTACGACGTTAAGACATTAAGAGATGCGGTTTCCGTAGTTCTTCAGAAGAACGAGCTGTTCTCCGGAACGATCGCTGAGAATCTCCGCTGGGGTAATGAGAAGGCTACCGATGAGGAACTCGTCGAGGCATGCAAGATCGCCCAGGCATATGAATTCGTATCCTCATTCCCGGACGGCTTCAATACTCATATTGAACAGGGCGGTACTAATGTCTCCGGCGGTCAGAAGCAGAGACTCTGTATTGCAAGAGCGCTTCTGAAGCGCCCGAAGATCCTGATCCTGGACGACTCCACATCTGCAGTCGATACCAGAACCGATGCTCTTATCAGAAAGGGATTCAAGGAATATATCCCTGAGACAACAAAGATAATCATTGCCCAGAGAGTTGCTTCCGTTCAGGACTGTGACATGATCATCATCATGGACGGCGGTAAGATCATGGGCACCGGTACTCACGAAGAACTCTTGAAGAGCAGCGAGATCTACCGCGAGATATACGAAGAACAGACGAAGGGAGGATCAGACAATGAGTGATAAAACTCCCAAGAACAAGCCTGAAGCAGCACCCGCACCCGGCGGAAGACGCAGAGGTCCTGCTTCAATGTCACAGGTAGTCGGATCCATGGGCAGCCTTAAGCGCGTCATGAAGATGTATATCAAGCAGTTCCCTGTGCTCACATGGGTAATCGTTTTATTCAACATCTATAATGCTGTTGCAGCTGCACTTCCTATGGTATTCCTTCAGAAGGTTACTGTTGTTCTTGAAGAAACTTTAGGATCTGGTGACTGGGAATCAGCAAAGATCAGGATCATTTCATATCTGATCCCGCTTATCTGCATCTATGCAGGGGCAGCGATCGTAAGCATCCTGAATTCACAGCTCATGGCATATATGACGCAGAAGTTCCTGCATAAGCTCAGAACAGATCTGTTCAACAAGATGCAGACACTGCCTCTCAGATATTTCGACACCCATAAGCACGGCGATATCATGAGCCACTATACAAATGATATCGACACATTAAGACAGCTCGTATCAATGGCAATTCCTACCATCATCAGAGCCGGTGTAGTTGTCATTACCGTATTTATCACAATGCTCCGTTACAGCATCTGGCTTACATTGATCATGATCGTCGGCATCATTGCCATGATGATCGCTACAGGAAAAGTCGGTGCAGGATCTGCAAAGTACTTTATCAGACAGCAGATGGCAGTCGCTTCAACTGAAGGTTACATTCAGGAGATCATGAACGGCCAGAAAGTCGTTAAGGTGTTCAACCATGAGAGCAAAGTAACTGATGAGTTCAACAAGCTCAATGACGGACTTGCAGAAGACAGCGGCAAGGCTAATACTTATGCGAATATCTTAGCGCCCATCATTGGCAATATCGGAAACATTATCTATGTTCTTCTTGCCGTTGGCGGCGGTCTCATGACAGTGCTTGGAGTTACAAATATCTCGTTCTCCGGTCTTCCGATGGGAATCGACATCATCGTTCCTTTCCTTAACGGAAGTAAGCAGTTCATGGGCAATATCAACCAGCTCACGATGCAGATGAATGCTATCGTAATGGCCGGTGCAGGTGCCCAGAGAATCTTCGAACTTTTAGATGAACAGTCAGAAGCAGATGACGGTTATGTAACTCTTGTTAATGCAAATATCGCACCTGACGGAACCATCACTGAGGCTGAGCATCAGACAGGTCACTGGGCATGGAAGCATCCCCACAAGGCTGAGGGTACGATCACATATACAGAGCTTCAGGGCGATGTATTGCTTGATAAAGTTGACTTTGCATACACTCCCGAAAAGCAGGTCCTTTTCGATGTATCCGTATTTGCAAAGCCCGGCCAGAAGGTTGCTTTCGTAGGTGCTACAGGTGCCGGCAAGACGACCATCACGAACCTTATCAACCGCTTCTACGATATTGCTGACGGTAAGATCCGTTATGACGGAATCAACGTCAACAAGATCAAGAAGAAGGATTTGAGAAGATCTTTGGGACTCGTTCTGCAGGAGACGAATCTCTTTACGGGAACGGTTATGGAGAATATCCGTTACGGAAGACTTGATGCAACTGACGATGAGTGCAAGGAAGCAGCTAAGCTCGCAGGCGCCGCTGACTTTATCGAGCGTTTGCCTGAAGGCTACAACACCATGCTTACCAATAACGGTGCAAACTTCTCCCAGGGTCAGAGACAGCTTCTTGCAATAGCCAGAGCGGCCGTTGCAAATCCGCCTGTAATGATCCTTGACGAAGCTACATCTTCCATCGATACACGTACTGAGGCTATTGTTCAGCGCGGTATGGATAAGCTCATGGAAGGCCGTACGGTTTTCGTAATCGCACACAGGTTATCTACCGTTATGAACTCAGATGTCATCATGGTATTGGATCACGGACAGATCATCGAGCGCGGTTCACACGAACAGCTCATTGCAGAGAAGGGTACATACTATCAGCTGTATACAGGTGCATTCGAACTCGAGTAATCTGCTTTGCTCACTTAGGTCCTCCGCGCTTCGCTTGTGTGGAATCGTTCGCAAAACAGATTACTCTCGTGACTTAAAAGCGGAATTATTGATTTATAAGAGGTTGTCATATTTGTGGCAACCTCTTTTGTTTTATCGCCTGCGGTTTTTCGAGATGATATAATCTGAACAGATGGAAACGGGATAGTTTTTTGAAAAGGGATAATAGTATGAAAAAGAAAATAGCATCAATCCTATCAGCAGCTGTTTTGATAATGGCGCTTGCATCATGCACTGTTCCGGGCGGAAACGGCACCGGGAATGGCAAGGGAAACATCAAGAATAACAATCCATCTGAGACCACTATGCCCAAGCTCCTGCCGGGCAAGCCGTCTCATGATCTGTCAAAAGTTGATGTTTTTAAGAGATTTGACGATTACACAATTGCCAATATTGATAAGCCATGGGGTTCTACACACAAGCTCAAGATGGCAAAGGGCAATGTGGATAATTTCTTCATCTACTTTGCGCTCGACAGAAATAACAATATGCTCAATGAGAACATGAATAATATGGCGACGGTCACGAGCCCCAGAGTAAAAGTCTATGCCTGTGAAGATAAGCCGGGATACATAACCTATGAGGTTAATTACGACCAGATAATCCCTCTGTTTGCCAGACAGCCGGTAAGCGGCGTCAGCAGATCTCTATTCTTCTACCATAATGTTTCCTATGTTGATTTTTACAGCGGATCGACATTCCCTACAATCGACCTTACACCTGAAATAAACAGTTTTGGCGTATCCGGAAACATTATCTATAAGGGTAAGAAATACGAGATGAGCTATTACGAATTCAGGAGCCAGGAAAGCCTGGATGTATCATCAAGAACTGAAGGAAGCAGCCGGATAATCAAGGAGACGATAAAGCTCAAATCGACTGCATATTTCATCGTTCCTGAGTGGTATGACGGTATCCTTATGTGTGTCTTTGTTGCCAACGATACTAAAAGGCCTGTAGCAGAGATCCTGGCTGAGAGCAGTCTTGATCTTGATCAGCCCGGTCCTTTTGGCGACGATGAAAATATTGACGACTATGTATTCTTCGGAATATCAGGTCCGGATTAACCGTTCTTTGCGCCCGGCTGCTCCAAGCCTGAAGTGAGGAGCTTTACAGCTATCGCACACTCGATCCTCTTGCGGAAGATATCACAGCCCATCTCATAGATACCATTGATATCACCTGATGCGTGATATGAGTTTGCAGCACATCCGCCGGAGCAGTAGAGCTTAGCCCAGCAGTCTTTGCATTCGGGACGGCTGTAGGCATTGCATGAAGCAAACTTATCCTGAAGCTCAAAGTTCTGAACTCCGTCATAGATATTGCCCATCTTGTAAGCTTCATCACCGACGAACTGGTGGCAGGGATAGAGGTCACCCCAAGGGGTTACAGCAAGGTATTCCGTGCCGGAACCGCATCCTGCGATCCTCTTGTAGATGCAGGGTCCGCATGTGAGGTCTAACATGTAGTGATAGAAGGTGAAGGGTCTTCCTTCCTTATAGCGCTGTACCATGAGTCTTGCGAGCTCTTCGTACTGCTCGAAAACAACAGGAAGATCTTCCTTTGTGATAGCGGAAGGACTTGAAGGATCAGTAACGACAGGTTCCATGGAGAGCTCGTTGAATCCCAGGTCTAACATCTGCTTTATATCATTTAAGAAATCAGTGTTGAAGTGTGTGAAGGTGCCGCGCATATAGTAGCTGAGGTTGCCTCTTTTAGCGACAAACTTCTGGAAGTTGGGAACGATCCTGTCGTAGGATCCGTTGCCGGCATAGTCAACTCTGAACCTGTCGTGGACTTCCTTACGGCCGTCTAAAGAGAGCACGACATTATGCATCTCTTTGTTTGCAAATTCCGTTACCTCGTCATCAAGGAGCACACCGTTAGTTGTAAGGGTGAAACGGATATTCTTGTTATGGATCTTCTCCTGCTCACGGCCATACTCGACGAGCTTCTTGCAGACATCCCAGTTCATGAGAGGTTCGCCGCCGAAGAAATCGATATCAAGGTTCTTGTGGAATCCGGAATTCTCGATGAGGAAGTCTATCGCACGCTTGCCGACCTCATAGCTCATTACGGCACGCTCACCGTGGTACTTGCCCTGACTTGCAAAGCAGTAGGAGCAGTTGAGGTTGCATGTGTGTGCGACATGAAGACACAAAGCCTTGATCTTGATGTTCTTCTTCCTGAAATCCTTGGCCAGGTGCTCGTATTTGTCGGGAGCATAGAGCTTGCCTGCTGACTTGAGGTCATCTATATCAGCAATGCATTCTTCGGCATCTTCTCTTGAGATGCCGTGCTTTTCGACCGCTTTGGCGATCACGTCTTCAGCCGGTTCTGTCTCATACCATTGGATCATGTCATATGCGACTTCATCGACCATATGGATAGAGCCCGAATAGCAGTCGAGTACGATATTAAGACCGTCAAATTGATAGCAGTGGATCATATTAACTCCCGTTTTTCATAAAAAAAGGTCCCACATAAAATGAGACCTTTAATGTTCAGAATAAGATCAGCTTATTTATTGAGCTGCTCGCAAGGCTGGTTAGCAACACCGCAAGATGTCTTGCATGCAGACTGGCAAGATGTCTGGCACTCGCCGCATCCGCCTTCCTTAGCTGACTTCTCGAGATCTCTTGTCTCTACTGTAACGATTCTTGTCATAGTATTAATCTCCCTCTTTTTTAATAGATGAATTATACTTTGATGACCTTTAACAGTCAAGGCAGAACGGGTATGAGGCCCTGATACTCACGTCCTCCGCCCATAAGCAGGTGGATATCCCTTCTGGATAAGAGCCTTACAGTATCTTCCGTAACGACTTCGCCGGGCAGCAGGAGCGGAATTCCCGGCGGATATCCGTATATGAATTCGGCGGAGGGAAGTCCTATGCAGAATTCCGGTTCGAGCTCGACCCTGCGGTTCCTCGCCCTTGCTGCTTCCCTGAGAGACAAGGCAAATTTAGGGTAGGGGCGGGATATGAACTTGGATTCCTGATATGGCTCATCGACTGCATCGTCGACTGCCTTTACCGCGTCGCAGAAGCGCTTTACGGATTCGATGGTATCTCCTATGCCGGTCATGGCGATCATGTGTGAAGGGAAACTTGCTTCACACTCTATGTTGAATGTTCCTCTGAGCTGGTCGAAAAGGAAATCGCCGTATCCCATGATGACGAACTTGGATCTTTCCCTGACAGGAGCCTCCCAGAGCCTGAAGTTACGAAGTCCCCTTAAGTCTTCCTCAGCATAGGAGATAGCTTCTTCCCATGGCTTCATGAGTCCGCTTCCCTTGGAGCAGAGGCTTGAGAGGCACTTCGATACGCCTCCGAGAAGTATATATGAGGGACTTGATGTCTCGAAAATATCAAGCCCTCTTCTTATAAGTGATTCATCAACAGGGCATCCTTCATGACGAAGCATCAATGCTGTCTGTGTAGGTGAGGACAACGTCTTGTGAAGGCTCTTGATAACAAGATCTCCTTTTGAATCTGCACCGAAGAAACCGTCGTCTATGCCTAAGTGCGCGCCGTGGGCACTGTCCGTGATGAGAAGTGCATCGTATTTTTTGGTTATACGGTAGATCTCTTCAGTATCAGACTGGACGCCTTCATATGTTGGCGATGTAATTACCACAGTCTTTATTGACGGGTCTCTTGCAAGGATACGCTCCACATCGGAGGGGGCGACGGGACCTGCAAAGGGAAGACCGATGTCAAATGCGGGCATTAGGGGCACTATAGGATTTCCGGTAAGCTCTATTGCATTCCATACTGACAGATGACAGTTCATGGCAGTCAGTATTTTCGCATCCGGATTAAGGATAGCAGCGCTCCAGATCGCCGCTAGGATAAGGGCGGAAGATCCGTTTACGGAGATGAACGCGTTCTCGGCTTTCCAGATCTGGGCGGCACAGTCTTCCATATCTTTAAGAAGTCCTGTGGGGGAATGAAGATTATCGAATCCGCCGATCTCAGTAATGTCGCGCATGAAAGCCTGGGATACAAAGTCCGGGTTGCGTTTGCCGCCGGGCATATGCATCGGAAGAGGATCGGTTCCCAAGTAGAGCTTTAATGCCGCTCCGAGCCTGTCGTTATCGTATTTCATCAGCAAACCCTTCCTTTGGTCTAACTTATCATAAAAGGGCGATATAAAAAAGTTGACAACCAAATTCTACACGTGTAGAATTATGGCAAAAAATTACAGTAAGGGAGAAATGCATATGAAAGAGAATTCTATTGGTGACAGCGAATATAAGCTGATGGAGATCATCTGGGATTATGCGCCCATAGCTTCAGGTGAGCTTTCAACAATGTGTGAGATGATCCACGGATGGAAGAAGACAACAGTATATACGATGCTTAAAAGACTTCAGGATAAGGGATTCATCCAGAGTGATAAATCCACGATCACATTCCTTGTAGGCCGTGATGACCTCCAGAGACAGCAGAGCGAGGAGCTTGTCGAGAAGAACTTTAAGGGTTCTTTGCCGATGTTCGTTAATGCTTTCTTAGGCGGCGGTAAGAAGATGAGCAAGGAGGATGCCCAGAGTCTTATCGATATGATCGAACAGCATACTGAGGAATAAGTGTCTTAAGGAATAAGGGTTTTTGAGGGGAACAAATACTTATGGGTGACATATTCTACAAAGTACTGGAGATGAGCATTTACGGAAGTCTTGCTATTATCGCAGTACTTCTTTTCAGACTTGTTTTTCAAAAATGTCCCAAGCGCATAATGATCTTATTTTGGATCATTGTCGGCTTAAGGCTCACGCTGCCTTTTAACTTCAACTCTCCAACGAGCGCTCTGAACTTCGGAAGACTCTTTCAGCCAAAGGTTTCCGTAACTGAGACTTCAGTCTACGATCCGGAGACAAGATTAAGGGAGATGACCACAGAAGAACGCGTTATTCCGGCTGAGACAGCGGTTGTTACGGGCGAAAGCATGTCCGGAAATGAGCAGGGTAATGTGGCAGTTCAGCCTGCAGCAGAAGCTCCTGCACCGAAGGTAACAGCCAAGACAGTTATCCCATACATTTGGTTTGCGGTTATGCTGGGACTGCTTATCTTCTCTGCAGTCAGATATGCCATCTTCTATTCAAAGGCGAGATGGAGCTCACGCTCTTTTGACGGCAGATACTATATGGCAAATGATATCGATTCGCCGTTTGTCGTAGGTATCTTCAGTCCCAAGATCTTTTTCCCAATCAACATGGATGATGATGAACGCGAGTATGTTCTTAATCATGAATGGACCCATATCAAGAATAAGGATGGTCTTACCAAGTTATTGAGCTATATCGTTCTTTGCATACACTGGTTTAATCCTCTTGTATGGCTTGCTTTCTTCATGCTCTGTGCCGACATCGAGATGCGTGTTGATGAAGAGACGACAAGCAATTTCTCTTTGTCCATGGTAAAGGAATACTGCAAGTCACTTGTAAGACATGCAGCTGATGATAACAAGGGCGCTTTTATGCAGAGCACTGCTTTCAGCGGTCTTTCTTTCGGAGGCATGGAGACCAAGATCAGGATCAAGAATCTCCTTAACAACAAGATCACATCAAGAG
This sequence comes from uncultured Clostridia bacterium, assembly GCA_946403085.1. Classification (GTDB taxonomy): domain Bacteria; phylum Bacillota; class Clostridia; order Saccharofermentanales; family Saccharofermentanaceae; genus Saccharofermentans. Next base: position 207,576 of record CAMIYM010000001.1, read on the forward strand.
CTGTACAGATAACGTCGATTGCTGTAACTATGGTTTTCGCGCTCCTTATATCAGCTGCCTCAATCGACCATCAGCGCGGTAGAAAAGCACCTGCTGTGGCAGGCCAGACAGAGACATCAGCTTCTGATCCTACTGATAAAGCAGTATCAGATTGGGATAACGGATTCATCGATGCATACAAGCAGTTGATCATCTCATTAAGCGGTGACAAGAATGACAGATTTAATCTGATCTACATCAATGATGATCTGATCCCTGAACTGGTATATGAGGACATGACCACCACTAATTCTAAAGTCAGCTTGTATACATATGCTGATGGAACAGTTAAGACTGTGTTCCTTAACCGTAAGTATGACGGAGCAGACACAGACACATTCTTTTATGTGCCCGAAGGAGATTTTATTGTCAATCAGGTAAGTAATACCGGAGGAGAAGATTGCTATCATTACAGCTTCTCTTTGGAATCTCTTATGAATGGCAGTTCGCCGGAGCATACCGGACATTACACATTTACAGAGTGCTACTTCGATGATGAAGAGATATCCAGAGAAGAGCTTACGCTGAAGTTTAATACCAAAAAACTTCAGCGTATAGAAGGTAAGTACGATGAGGTCACAGCACTTGGCATGCTGGATTCGTTAAGGATGTCAAAGGATCACAAGATCTCTTCTGATAATGCCAATACCACTGCTCTTTCAGAGATAACGGATATTACTGAACCTTCAGATACTGAGATGACTGAGACAGAGGCAACAACAGAAACGACGTCAGAAACAACGGTTCCTTCTCCTACTCCTGTGCCGGTTACTTCAGTTAAGATCATCGACATCAGCAAGATCAAGGATTTTACTGTAACTCCTTTTAAAAATGAAGCCAACAACTATTCATATTCAGTCTCAGGCAGCTTTGGCTATGTCATAGTAAGATTTGTTCCCGAAAATAACACGGTTCTTATCTATGTTAATGATAAGGAATTTGAATTTGCGGTTCCTACCTCAACAACAAACGGTATCTATCTGCTGAAAGATTATGGTAAGGCGAATATCTATATCCAGTTCATGATAAGCGGCGGCAATCAGATAGGTGTATTTAATCTTACGGATGAAGGTGTTACCTTCAGAGGCGCATTGAAGAATTCCACATTCGAGAGAGCTGTAGATAATCCCAGAACATTCTGGATCATTGAGAACTATGGCGATAACGCACTTGTCGATGTATATCGAAACTATGAGATGTCTAAGCAGGATGGAATGCCTGTACCTAACGATTACATGATGACACTCTTTGATCCGAAAATGAAGTTGAGGGCAAAGGGAGATCTGAGCGGTTACCGTATTCAGAACGGAAGAGTCTATAAAGATCAGATCGTCTCTGTAAAAGCCGGAGATATATTGATTCCGCTCCGCACGGATGAAAATAAATATATCCAGGTAAGAACCGCTGAAGGTGTTGATTTCCAGATAGACTTCACGAGTCAGAGGTCCAGATTCTACGATAAGAACAATGTCCGCTGGATCTATTATGCCATTGAAGACTGGTTCGAACCCGTCAGATAAAACAAAGTAAATTCAATGTTTTAAGGGGAGCTTTAGGGCTCCCCTTTTTCGTGCGCGAAAAGAATTCTTGCAAAAATTCTACAAATGTAGAAAAAAGTATTGACACTTATTTTCTACAAGTGTAGAATGACGCTCGTAAGGTTGTTCTACGTTTGTAGAATCTACAACAGTAGAACGATTGTTGATAATACGGAGGAATGAAAAATGAAACTTATAACAAAACCTATCAAGAAGGGAACAGTCATCGAACAGAAGACAAGCTCAAAGGCTGCTATGCTGGGAACGCTCGTTCTTTCAGGCGTTATCGCTTTAACAGCTTCCGGATGCACGGCAGAAGTCAAGCTGGCAGACGGAACACCGGTTGGCAACGTGGTCATCAATGACTCAGCAATTCCGACAAATGTTTCCATAAATCAGCAGGGGACAAATGCAGATGTGATCGCTGATCCTACTGTAATGCTTCCTGATGATGATTTCGATCAGAATGATGAACCCGTAAAGTCTGAGGAAACAGATGCTGAGAAGCCCTCAAACACAGAGCCTGTAACCGAAGAGACTACCGCAGCTCCTACAGCAACTCCTGCAGCAACAGAGGCTCCTGCTGAGACAACTCCCAAGGCAACAGAAGAGAAGAAGCCTGGTACGATTGCATCCGTTAAGAATGGATCTATCTTAAAAATGAGAGATGGTAACGATGCTGTCAAATATACTTATAACGAAGGATGGGGCTATATATTCTTCTATACATTGAAGCCTAGCCGTGTATGGATCCAGGTAGAGGACCACGGTTTTGAACTCCCTATCAGGGACACTGAGCTCGGAGTGTGCGAAGCATTCCTCTTAAAGAAAGACGGCCAGGCATATCTCTACATCAGCGCTATGCATGGTGCAGACAGATGCGAGATCAATGTATATGCGCTCGATGATGATTCAGTAAAGTATGTCGGATGCTATGAGAATCTGTTTACTAACGAGATCCTTTCAGTTGATTCGTTTTCCTGCTACGAACATTACGGACGTAATTACATGTTCGTAATGCACGGATATTATAAAGTTGGTAATAACGGTATGCCGGTACTTGCAAATAATGTGCACAGCCTTTATAACACAGCACCTTCAAGGATCAGGGCAGCTTACAGAGGCCAGGTCATGAGAGACGGAAAATTTACCGGTGAAACAACGATCATCAATAGTGGTGATGTTGTAAAACTCGTCGGAACAGATCTGGAGAACTATATCGATGTAGCATTATACAACGGCACTTTCATCAGACTTAACTGCAAGAATTACTTTGAGAAGTTCAGTAAAAGCAAAAATATAGTGACCGACACGATCTTCTGCATATTCGATTACGCCAAGGATTTTGATGAAGAGAAGGCCGGAACCATTGATGCAATGGGTGACGGACGTGGAATGGTGTTCCAGGAAAATTCCGGCAGGCGTGAACTTGAATCTGCATATGGCTCATTCGTTGTTGAGAATAATATTGACAGACAGAAGATCCAGATTACTTATAACAGACATGCGTATGTTTTGCCTGTACATACAGATAATTCCGGATTAACTATCGGAAACACATTCCTCTTTAAGGCACATGGCAAGGCATTTATCTACGTAACATCCTGCATGGATGGCGATCTTCGTGACATGAATGTTTACGAAGTAAGTAACAGCGGAATCAAGTATGTAGGTCACCATGAAGGTATGTATCTAATGACCGGAACTACAAATCCCGACGAGCTTATTTGCCATGAGAATGACGGCGGAAACGGATTAATGCATATTACCAGATACTATAAGGTATCAGCTAACGGCATGCCGGTGATCAAGGATACTGTATGCTTCGTTAACCTGGTTGCTGAAGCAAAAGCTTCAAAGGATCTGACTGGTTATGTCGTCAAGGATGGAAAAGTTACAAATGAGGAGTATACGATCAAGGCAGGAGACAGGATCAATTTCTCTGAATTCAATGAAGTAACATATATGGATATTACAGACGAAACGACCGGTGTCACAGTCAGGATCAGTTCAGAGCCTTTGCTCAACGAATACTATGACCAGAACGATAATCACTGGGTATACAAGGCATTGTTAAGTTTCATTGAGCCCGTATAATCGATCCGGAATTCAGGGAAGAAGGGGAGCCTTAAGAGCTCCCCTTTTTCGTGCGCGAAAAAGTATTTATAAAAATATTCTACAAATGTAGAAAAAAAGTATTGACACTGATTTTCTACAAGTGTAGAATGACGCTCGTAAGGTTGTTCTACGTTTGTAGAATCTACAACTGTAGAACGGCCGCTAATCATACGGAGGATTTAAAAATGAAGCTTATAACAAAACCTGTTAAGAAGGTAACAACAGAAGAATTGAACAGCAGATCCAGGAAGGCAACAGCAGCTGCTGCAGCTATGCTTTCCGGATTGATTGCCATTACAGCATCCGGCTGCTCAGCAGACATCAAGCTTGCAGACGGCACACCTGTCGGAAGCGTAGTTATCAATAACGAGGCATTGCCGTCAAATGTTTCCGTCAATCAGCAGGGCGCGAATGCAGATGTGATCACAGATCCTTCTATCGTGCTCCCGGAAGATAATTTTGATAAGGAAACTGATCCTGAAAAGACTGACGATAAGGATCCTGCAGAGCCCGAAAATACAGAGCCTGAAGTAGTTGAGACTACTGCTGCGCCTACAGCAACACCTGCACCGGCTACTGCTACTCCTACACCTAAGGCCGCTGAACCTACCAAGGTACCTGCTACTCCCACAGCAGCACCTACAGCAGTTCCTACAGAAGCTCCTGATGATTTCATGGGTTCATTCTCTATCATTCCTGATCACACTGTCTATAACTTTAATATAGATGACAACAAGGTCTACTATATCGAAGGTGAATTCGGTGACATCGATGTAAAGGTAGAAAAAGATAATAAGGTCAGATTCAGATTCTTCGGCCAGGAATTCTATGAAGCAGCTCCCTGTAGCGAACTGGCAAGCATATATCTCCTCAAAGATTACGGAAAGACAATGATCTATATCCAGTTTGTATCCGATGAAGGTCCTGCCATCTATGCATACGCATTAACAGATAAGAGCGTTAAGCTTGCGGGCGTTGTAAAGAATGCTTACTTTGAGGGAAAAGTTGCTAACACAAGATACTTCTGGGTAATCGAGACATATGGTAAGAGTGCCTATGCTGAGGTTAGAAGAAACTACGAATTCTCTTATGTCAGCGGTCTGCCTGTAGTCGATGAAGACATGATCACCACATTCTATACGCATGGCAAAGAGCTTAAGGCTGCAAGGGATATGAAGGGTTGTGTCGTAAGAGATGGCCGTGTGTATAAAGATGAGATCGTAGTTATCAAAGCAGGCAATACAGCAACACCTTATCAGACTGATGGACATTGGTATGTTGATGTTAAGACAGAAGGAACGATCGTCAGAGTTGATTTCACTACCGAATATGTGAAGTATCATGTATCAGATGATTCCCGCTGGTTATACAGAGCTGTCGATACAATGTTTGACTTCGCGTAAGTATTCGATAACAGTACAGAACAGCAACTCCACATATATAGAGCACACAAAAGAAAACGGACTGCCCATATGACAGCCCGTTTTCGATTAAAAACAAATTAAGATCAATTAAGGATTGATTACTGTGAAGCTGTAACCTGATACTACATCGTTATCCTCATAGATCGTCTTCTGCATCTGGAGAGCAGTAGAGAGGAGGAGTGTATAAGGTGAAAGCTTACCATCGAGAAGATCTGTGTCAGAACCATAGCTGATAGCCTGAGCTTCATCGTCTGAGAGCAGCATGTACTGTGAAACGAGGAAGAGAGATCTTACGCCAACGTTCATGTGAACGAGCTTGTTGTTGATGGAGTAAGTAGGATTGGATGATGTTGAGGAGCCGGACAATCTGCTGCTGAAGGAAAGACCCAGAGTAGATGTGCTGCCCAAAGGACTGGACTCTTCCTGGATGAAGAGAGGCTTGCCTTCGATACCAACCTTACCAACTTCGTGGAAGAGAGCGATGATGATAGCGGACTCTTCGTCGAGCTGAGGCATAATCGTATCCTTGATTCTAAGGAGCTGCTTAGCAACAGCAACGCTTCTGATGAGGAGACCCTTCTCACATGCGAGGGGGCCCTTGATCTCTGCAGGTGCTGTGAGCCAGGAAGTTCTGTTCTCGAGGAAATCGATGAAGTGGTCGAATTCTGTCTTTCTCTTAACGATAGCTGCCTTGAGCTGCTCATAAAGAGTATCAACGTTATCTTTATTAACTTCGATCATCGGCATGATACCGGCAACCTTATCGGACTTGCCTGTAGCTGCAGCGGAAACTGCTGCTGCCTGAGGTGTCACTACTGCAGAATCACTGCCGCCTGCACCCTCGTCTGCTGATGTGAATGTATACTTACACTTAGGGCATCTGATAGCCTGGTTGGCAATGACCATACCGCAATCGGGACATTTCTTCATAATTGGACCTCCTGTATCACGGACGATCTAATCAATCCGCTAAATAGTTATGATTTATTTTACAACTTGATATTTACACTTTCAATAAGAAAACATTTCTTATTTATTAACTAATAGTCATATTTGCATAAATTTTCGTCAAAAATAAAAGACACTGACGAGGGGGTGTCAGTGTCTTAAGGAGGGTGTTATGAAGTAAGGAACAATTACTTTGAACAACCATATCTTACCACCCCGAATATTTACTTTAAGATTCAAAAAAGGCAAAATAGTGGCAAAGGAACCGCAGAATAAGGTGTATGGGAGGATAATGTTTTGACTCTTGAAGGAAGACTTTTTGTAGCCAACAGAATGACTGAGATTAAGGAAGTCACTACAGAGGATACGGATTCCTCCTATTCCAAGCGCCTTGAGAAAGCTCTTGTCGAACTTTGCAGACAGATGGATATCCCTGTTCCCATGTGGATGAAGAAGAACACCAGGGAGTTTGCCGCATTCGGCCAGACGATCTTTTTCCGTGAACAGTACACCGAGAAAGTCAGATTCGACAGATTCCAGATCAGAGTTATAGATACTTGATGAAAAAGCGTGTCGGGATAATCGGAGGCGGCGCAGCCGGCCTTTTTACTGCTTGTCTTATCAAGCGTTTTTCGAATGGGGAAGACATAGAGGTCACCATATTAGAGAAGAGTTCCGCGCCCGGCAAGAAGCTTACCTTAACAGGCCACGGCAGGTGCAATATCACCAACCGGAAGGACGCCTCTGTGCTTAAGGATTGTTACCATGAAGCAGGCAACTTCATATATCCGGCACTTAAGGAATTCGGACCGGAAGACACCATTGAGCTGATCGAAAAACATATTGGCTTAAAGACCAAGGAAGAAGCCAATAACAGGATCTTCCCTGTATGTGACAGTGCTGTAAGAGTAAGAGATGCTCTGTTATCTTACATCTCCGGCAGCGCAAATATCTTATGCGATACAAAGGTAACCGGGATAAGGATAAATGACTGCTTTGAGGCAGAAACGGCTAAGGGAACCTATTCATTCGATTATCTGGTGCTGTCCTGCGGAGGCAGCTCGTTCCCGAAAACAGGTTCTTCCGGTGATTCGTACAGGCTTGCTCAAAACCTTGGCCACACTATCGTTCCGGTAAGAGCAGCACTGGCTCCGGTTAATGCAGATAAAGATTCGGCCGCCTTTACCAAAGCACTGAGCGGAGTATCGCTCACGGCGGGCATCTCTCTTTATTCAGAAGGTAAAAAGGTGTGTTACCGTGAAGGTGAGATACTTTTCGCTCCATTCGGACTTACAGGTCCTGCTGTTATGGAAATGTCCCGTGAGATACCTTCGGATATCAGTGGGAAGGGAGCCTATCTTGAACTTGATCTGATCCCTTCTGTGAAGGATGAGGACTTTGACAGGGAATTCCAGGATCTCATAAAAGAACATGCGGATACGAAGATCACGAATCTTCTTGCCAGGTTCGTTCCCGCTTCAGTTGCATCCGCTGTCGCGGAAAGAGCAGGAGCAGAAGATCTTTATGCGCAGGGCTTTACCAGAGAAAACAGAAGAGCCTTGATAAGGGAAACCAAGCATCTCAGGATAGGACTTGAGAGTGCTCCGGTACTCGAAGGTGCTTATGTTACCAGGGGCGGTGTATCTCTTAAGGAAGTTGACCGTAAGACCTGTATGTCAAAGATCGTTCCCGGTCTTTATATAATCGGCGAAGCCCTTGATATCGACGGTATCAGCGGAGGGTTCAATCTCCAGGCTTGCATGAGCGAAGCCTATCTTGTATCAAAGGATATTCTTAACAGGTAAATAAAAAGACCGGCAACTTTAATGGTTACCGGTCTGTTAATCTGCTTATAAACTAATATCAGTTGTACTTCTCGCCCGTTACTCTGAAGATAACTTCTCCGGGATAGACCATATCGAGCTGGGATCTTGCGACACTCTCGATATAAGCATCGTCCTTGCCGAATTCTTCCTGAGCTCTGATCTGCTTTAATCTGTCAGACAAAGCTTCGGACTGGGCAACAAGGGAAGAGTTCTCTGCGATAAGACGCTCCTTCTGTCTATGGATGTTGGCATACTTAGTCAGGCATACGATACCGATAACAATAAAGGTGATGCAGATCATCGCCGTAATGAAAGATATACCGCCTGTCTTACGTCTTACTTTGCGCAAGGTATGCCTCCCGATTTTCCCTTATACGATTATTATTACTTAACCCCGGGTGCAAAACAACAACCCGGGGTCAAACTTAAAATACTTGTAATATTAGAGCTTATTCGATGAGTTCGTACATCGACTGGGCTTCCTCTTTCCGCACAGTCTCGGGAAGTGCCGTGACCTTGAAGGTTACTTCTCCGCTGCCGAAAAGAATTGTTACGACATCGCCGACCTTAAGCTTTACAGAAGGCTTCGCAGGCTTGCCGTTAACTGTAACTCTACCTGCCTGGCAAACATCGTTTGCTACAGTCCTGCGCTTTATGACTCTGGACAACTTAAGGAATTTATCAAGCCTCATTATTCTCTCCTGAAAGCATTACCCTGCCTTTTAAAGCAGAAAGCAGTGTTAAGTCATCAGCGTATTCGATATCAGAACCCATGGGCAGACCTGATGCAAGACGTGACACCTTTATGCCTGAAGGACCTACCATCCTTGAGAGGTAAAGCGCAGTGGCATTGCCTTCAGCCGTCTGGTTAGTTGCCACGATAACTTCCGTGACCTCAGGGTGGTCTGCAAGACGCTTGATGAGATCAGGAATAGTGGTGTCTGAAATGCTCATGGACTTCATGGGGTTAAAAACTCCGTGAAGCACATGATAGAGGCCTTTATATTCATGAGCACGCTCGAATGTCGATACATCCCTTGGCGATTCCACTACGAGGATCGTCGTCTTGTCCCTCAACGGATCAGAGCAGATAGGGCAGGGATCAGAATCCGTGAAGTTCTGGCAGCATGTGCATCTCTTGGTGGACTGTCTTGCTGCCGTTATCGCGGATGTGAGAGCTTCTGCATCCTTGTCATCCATAGCGAGGATATGGAATGCCAAACGCTGTGCAGACTTTCCGCCGATTCCGGGAAGACTGCTCAGCTGTGCTATAAGGTTCTGGATTGAAGGTGAATATCTTGCCATTATCAGAAGGGCAGTTTCAAACCGCCTGTGATGGCACCGATACGCTCCTGATTGGTCTTGTCGATCTGAGCGAGAGCCTGGTTGGCAGCTGCAATGATGAGATCCTGGAGACCTTCGATATCATCGGGATCAACTACATCCTTTGCGATCTCAACGCTCTTGAGCTGGTGCTTACCGGAAACAACTACCTTAACGAGCTCGCCGCCGGCTGTGCCTGTAAACTCCATTTCCTGGATCTCTGCCTGAGCCATCTCGATCTGTCTCTGCATCTTCTGAGCCTGTGCGATAGCCTGGCTCATGTTGCCGCCCATTCCCATTCCGCCACGGAATCCTTTTGCCATTGTAATAACCTCCGGTATTTATCTGATTGATCTATTAGTCACCGAAATGAACGTCTGTGGGGACGCCCATATTCTTGGAACGCTCATTTAAGTCATCAAGTCTCTTGTCGAGTTCTGATGCCTGGTTCTTTCTCATCTGCTCAGTGTACATTCTCTGAGTGCAGATATACAGGTGTGCAGCTCCGAACTCATCCTTTATGCCGGATGAGATCTGTCTGAACGCCTGGGATTTCTTAAGATTGGACAAGAGTCTCTCGTCCCTGTCTTCGAAAACTATATATGCGGAATCGCCTTCCTTGCGGAGCTTCGTATGCTCCAGGATAACAGCGATGTTTCCGTTGCTGTTCTTAAGTTCGGAAGTAAGATTGCTCCATCTGACTGCGATGTCAGCATCTGCTCCTGTGAAGGAAGGAGTCCTTACAGTATCTTTGGATCTTCCGTCAACGATAAGTCCGCTCTTATCAGCCTGGACTGCCAGCTGTGAACGGGGAACTGCCGGTGCTTCTTCTTCGGGCTCTTCAGGCTCTTCTTCCGGTTCGCCCGTGATATCCCTTAAGAATGACGGTGAGAGGTTCGCGAAAATTCCCTGTACGGGTGAAGAAGGCGTATCCTCTTCGGATTCATTCTCATCTTCAAGACCAAAGCTCAGCTTTGACTCAGTCTCCTTCGGCATAAAAGAGAAGATTGTAGGCTCTGTGTGTTCATTGAAAGAAGCGTCGCCCGGGATATATGCATCATCTTCCTGGTCTTCTTCGTCAGGCTCAGAAGGTTCTTCAGGTTCAGAAGAAGACTCTTCATCTGTATTTGAAGAGAAAAGTGAACCGAAGGAAGGCTTAGGCTCTTCAGTCTTTTCAGGTTCTTCCTTAAGTTCGGAAGAAGCGTTGAATGAGAACATCGATGAAGAAGGTCCAGCAGAAGGCTTAGGTCTGTAGGGCGCCGGTGCCGGTGCGGGTGTGGGAGCAGGTGCAGCGGGTGCTTCTTCTCCGGATGCATTTTCAGGTGAAGATTCCTTCGCGGGTTCTTCAGGCTCGGAAGCCTTTTCCTGTGCCGGTTCTGCAACAGGCTTTGCTGAAGGTGCCTGTATAGTCTCCTCTTTCTTTACAGGCTCTTCCTGCTTTTTTACTTCTTCGGCCTTAACAGGTTCATCCAAAGTAATGGTCTTAGCAGTTTCTGCCTGCTTTTTTGCAAAGTCCGGGATAACGATAGGTGTTACCGGCAGAGCAGACTTTCTTCCGCAAAGGCGCATGAGCATGAGCTCAAAACTCGTCGGAATATCAGGAGACTTGCGGAGTTCAGCATATTCCTTGGACAGGAAGCTGATATATCCGGTCAGTGTATCTGCGCTGACTTTGGATGCTGTCTGATACATATCCTTGATGGTCTCCTGGGGATAAGGCAGGTAGATGATCGGATCTGCCTTGACCCTTATGATGAGGAGATCTCTGAAATATGCGGCAAGATCGAGCGTGAAACGCGCCTGGTTCTTGCCTGATGCATTCAATATCTCGCAAAGGTCGATAAGCTCATCGAAACGGGCATCGATAAGGCAGTTCGCCATCTTGAAAAGGAACGAACTGTCAACTGTACCTGTAATGCGCTCAACGTCCTGGGAACTGATCTCTTTGTCGTTTCCGGAGATAGCCGAGATCTGGTCAAGAAGTGACAGTGCATCACGGAGAGCACCGTCGGATCTGGAAGCGATGAGGCGGAGAGCATCTTCTGATGCCTTGATGCCTGACTTGCCGCAGACTTCTCTTAATCTGCCGGAAATAAGATCTATAGGAATTCTCTTAAAGTCGTATCTCTGGCAGCGCGAGATGATCGTTGCCGGGATCTTGTCTGATTCGGTGGTGGCGAAAAGGAAGATTACATGCTTTGGAGGTTCCTCGATAGTCTTGAGGAGTGCATTGAAGGCACCCTTGGAGAGCATGTGGACCTCGTCGATGATATAGACTTTGTAAGTCGTTCTTGTAGGAGCGAAATTAACTTCCTGAAGGATCGGTCTGATGTCATCTACGCCGTTATTGGAAGCAGCATCCATCTCCGTAACATCAAGGATGGAACCGTCAAGGATGCCCTTACAGGTAGGACATTCATTACATGGATTGCCGTTAACGGGGTGTTCGCAGTTTACGGCACGTGCAAAGATCTTGGCGATCGTCGTCTTACCGGTACCGTGCTGGCCGCAGAAAAGATATGCATGAGCCAGCTTCTTTGAGGCAATTGATTGCCTGAGAGCTGTGACAGCGGCTTCCTGACCGACAACATCATCGAATGTAAGGGGCCTGTATTGTCTGTAGAGAACGATATGATCTTCCATAGTTAGTTCCTTAAAGCCGAATCGTAGATCTGAATAAAAAGTACGTCCCGCCCGAACTGCCGTCGGTAAGGCTTAACCCGCGGCGCACTCCGTAAACCGCTTACTGCTGCTTCCTTCCGGACCTGACAGGGTTCACAGCCCGAAATCGCACGGGACCTTGGCCGGCGGCAGACCGCGCGGGACGAACTTCTGTATTATTAAACAAAAGAATTATAACAAACTATCTTAAATCTTGCTCATCAGATTGTTCGTTATAACGGAGAGTATAACATAAAAGGTATAGAGCTTGGCTTCGATTATTAGGACAACTCTTCTTATACCTGTCCGCCGTAGCACTTTTCGATATATTTCTGCGTATAAGAACCGATAGTGGCGATAGCCGTTCCGGCTCTGTCAGAGTTGCCGGATTCCACGTAAATGACGACAGCTATAGGCTCCTTGTAATCCACGATCGCACATTCAAGATACGCGCCTCTGCTCGTGTTGCGTCCGAGAACATGAAGGATCCTTGTATCCGGAGGGAAAGCCGCCTTCAAAGGTGATCCGATCTCGTTCGAAGCAAGGTCGTTTACAAGACGCTGGTTTACCTGAGGTGTGTTCTTGAACACGCGGTAGATATATGACAGATAGTTGCCCATGTCGTAGCAGGAGGTCATGCCGGGAGACCTGAACTCCTTGCCCTGGAAATTCTTATAGATGACCGGCTGGTCGTATTTGATATAGGAACTTATCTTATTAACACGCTCTATTGCAGGACCGGTGCCGCCAAGATTCTCGACCAGATAGTTAAGTGCTATGCTGTCGTTCTTGGAGACGGCATAGTTAAGGATCGTTCTCATGTAGAACTGTTTTCCGTAACCGTAGTTCTTGGCTATATAAGAGGAACTGCGCGAACCTTTGAATTTGCTGTCGAAAGTAACGATCTCAGACAAAGGTCCGGTAATGCCGGCGATCTTATCGTAGTAAACGATCGAGAAAGGTATAGCCATGGCTCCTGAAGGGACCACGGGTTCCAACTCGTCAATGCCGATCCTCTCGCCGTTGGGAAGAGAGATGAATTCAAAACAGATCCTCAGATCACTATGTGTTTTCTGATATGTCCTTACGCTTTCCTTGAGTTCCTCAAGATAGACCGCGCGCTCCTGATAAGTGGCTGACTGTATTGCAGGCGGATTAAAACTGAAATTTCTGTCCTCGGTAAACGGTTCGGGATAGTTGTTCTGTGAACGGCCGGTATCTTCAGGTGACAGAGTCGGAGTAGGCGTGGCAGCGAGTACGGCGTGCGGAATGGTGGTCGTCGCCGTAGTCGTAACCTGTGTCGTAGTCTCTGTCGTTGTATGGACCGGTCTCTGATAAGCCGAATACGCGGTGGTAGTGCTTGTTGCCGCTCCGATAAGTCCCGGATACATAAGGCGGTAGGTGTCCTGATAAGAAGCGATGGAGCTTATAAACACGATTACGAAAGTGATCACCATTATCGCAAGAATGATTATAAGTGTACGCTTTTTACGGGATGTCTTTATCCCTTCAGCCTTAGTCAGAAATGTCGGATTCGGTCTTTTCATCAAATATCAGAAGAGTCCTGTGATTACGCCTTTGTTATCAATGTCGATGTCCATTGCAGCAGGGTGCGGAGGAAGACCGGGCATTGTTACGATCGTTCCTGTGAGGATTACGAGATAGCCTGCTCCAGCAGAGATATAGCAGTCTCTGACAGTAAGGGTGAAGCCCTCAGGATTACCGAGCTTTTTAGGGTCATCAGACAATGAATACTGTGTTTTCGCGATGCAGATAGGGAGGTTCCCGTATCCCTTTTCGACGAATTCCTTGATCTTGGTTGCTGCTTCTGGAAGGATCTCGACAGCTCCAGCGCCGTAGACTTTCTTCGCAACCTTGTTGATCTTTTCTTCAACAGAGTCTGTGAGTTCATATGTATATATTGGAGTCTTGGGCTTGTTCTGATCCAGGATCGATACTGCCTTGTTTGCAAGATCGATTCCGCCTGTGCCGCCCTTGGCGAAGATCTCAGCCGGAGCAAAATCAGCGCCTGTAGCCTTGCATGCTTCCTCAACAATGCTGAGTTCTTCCTCTGTGTCGGTGAGGAATCTGTTGGATGCTACAAGGACCGGAACACCGAAGTTCTGCATGTTCTTAATGTGCTTTAATACGTTTGCAAGACCTGCCTTAACAGCCTCAGGATTAGGCTCTGAGAGCTTATCCTTCGGAATGCCCGCATTGTACTTAAGAGATCTGACTGTTGTAACGAGTACGACGAGATCAGGCCACAGCCCTAAGTCTCTGCACTTGATGTCGAGGAATTTCTCAGCACCTAAGTCAGCACCGAATCCGGCTTCAGTTACAACGATATCGCCAAGCTTAAGTGCAGTCTTGGTGGCGATGCATGTGTTGCATCCGTGTGAGATATTTGCGAAAGGTCCGCCGTGAACAAGCGCGGGAACGCCTTCAAGTGACTGTACGAGGTTAGGACACATCGCATCCTTGAGACATGTGGCAAGAGCTCCTGTAGCTCCGAGCTGGCCGGCAGTAACGAGGTTGCCGTCTGTATCGTATGCGATCGCGATCCTGTCGAGTCTTACCTTAAGATCATCCATGTCCTTGGCAAGACAGAGGATAGCCATGATCTCTGATGCTGCAGTGATCTGGAAGATCTCGGGACGGGTAACGCCCTTTGTGCCGCCGCCGACACCTACTGTTACTGCACGGAGACATCTGTCGTTCATATCAAGACATCTCTTCCAGAGGATCCTGTCCTTATCGATCTTAAGTTCATTGCCCTGGAAAAGGTGGTTGTCGATCATGGCTGCAAGAAGGTTGTTTGCAGTGGTAATGGCGTGAATGTCGCCAGTGAAGTGGAGATTGATATCCTCCATCGGAACGACCTGCGAATAACCGCCGCCGCATGCGCCGCCCTTAACGCCGAAGACAGGTCCCAAAGAGGGCTCTCTCAAAGCGAGGACAGGTTTTTTACCGATGAGCTTTAATCCCTGTGCGAGACCGATGCTGACGGTAGTCTTTCCTTCGCCTGCCGGAGTAGGGTTCATGGCAGTAACGAGGATGAGTTTGACATTGGGGTTAGAGGGTAATCCTTCGATATAATCGAGCGGGAGTTTTGCTTTGTATTTGCCGTAGAATTCGAGCTTATCTGTATCGATTCCTATCTGCTCTGCTACTTTTGAAATGGGGTTGATCTTTGCACTCTGAGCTATCTCAATGTCACTAAGCATATCTGGCCTCTCCTGTAATTTAATAATATGAATACGATTGTATTGTAAAAGGATAGTCTTTTCAATCACGACAAAAAGCGGAACTGTAAGAAGTTTTGCCATTAATTCTGTCGAAAATGCCGTACCACTACATTTTGTAGGATTCGTGGTGTTTTTTCACTAAATATTGTGTTTTTTCGTTGACAATATATCAAGGAAATGTTAGTATTGGCGCATGTTGGAAATATTTTCGTAATGTTCTTTTAAGCTTACTGAAATATTAAATCACTCTAATCTCCGGGCGGAGGGAATACATATGATAATCAGTTCCGATTTGGAAATGTGCAAAGCTAAGTTTCAAGAACTCATCGGCAAGCGTATCGTTTGCAAGACCAACGGCGGCCGTAAGAGGATCATCACTTACATCGGAACAGTTGAGCACTGCTATCCCAATGTTTTCACAATGCTTTGCAACAATGAAGCAGGTAAGCAGTCAATCGTTTCCTTCTCATATATCGATGTTCTTACAAGAACAGTCCGCGTAGGCATTATGCCGGAGAAGTCACAGGAAGAAGTTGCTGTCTGATACAGACTTTGAACTGACTAACCAAAGCGCTGTCACTACTGACGAGATCAGTGTTTGACAGTGCTTTTTTATTGGAATTCGAAGAAAAGACTTTAACTTTAATTTGTTTTAAAGATAAGGTAAAATTGATATATAATTTGAATCGATCTATTCGACTAATGATTTGGAGATCCTTATGGATTCTTACGAGATTGTTGCTAATGCCAAATTGAATCTCTTCCTGCGTGTGCGCGGGATCCTTCCCAACGGATACCACAGCTTATATTCGATCATGCAGGAGATCGATCTGGCAGATACACTTACCATAAACATATATCCGGAACGCGAAAGTGGTTTTGATATCAAGTGCATCGGCAGAAATGACATCGATCCGGAGAAGAACCTTTGCAGCAAAGCAAAGGACAGATTCCTTTCCTCCTTACGCAAGAAGGCAATGGCTGATCCGTCTGTTCCAAATGCAAAGCTCTGGAAGAAGAACCAATTTCCGTTTATCGAGATAGTCCTGACGAAGGTAATTCCTTCAGAGTCGGGCATGGGCGGCGGAAGTTCTGATGCTGCAGCAGTTCTTATGGTTCTCCAGGAACATTTCGGATGTCCCTTTACTGATGAGGAACTCAATCAGCTGGCAGTTAATGTCGGCGCTGATGTGCCGTTCTTCCTTTATGGCGGAACATGTCTTTGTGAGAAAGTCGGTGAGGACATAAGAGATCTTTATCCGCTTTCCGGCATCCCGCTCCTTATCGTAAAACCTTCACAGGGCGTATCAACACCCGAGTGTTTCCATGCGATAGACAGCAAGCCTTTGCCTGGCTTTGATGAAGCACGCTATGAAGCTTATATCGATAGTATGAACAGTGAGGACAAGGACCCCTTAGAAAGATTCCTCGAAGGAGCTGATCTCCTTACAAATGACCTTGAGATACCTTCTTTTGAGAAGGTGCCGAAGATAAAGAAGGCAAGGGAAGCGCTTATAGGTACAGGCGCCAGATATGCCAGGATGACAGGTTCCGGCAGCGCTGTTTTCGCTATGTATGACAGTGAGGAAGCAAGAGATAAAGCTTATGGTCAGATGAAGAATGATCCTGAGTTTTCTGACTGTGATCTGCTCTTATCAAAGACTATCTAAAGTGCAGGCGAAAAGCCCTCTCATATAGCCTCTGGAATTCTCAGAATCAATAAGTTTGAATCCGCGTTTTGCGTAGAATTCGACCATGTTCTTATTGCTAGCGGCTGAATGCAATAGGATGCATTCGGCATCTGAATTGCGTGCAGTCTCGACAGCCTTTGAGATAAGGTCTATTCCAAGTCCGGTCTTGCGGTATTTTTCGAGAACGGCAAATCTTGAGATATAGAAGGTTCTGCCTGCGTGCTGCAGGAAAACGCATGTCTTATCAGAGAAGGTATAGACCATCGGATTCGGGACCTCTTTGATGCAGATGGTTCCTGCTATCCTGCCGTCTGTCTCAGCGACAAGACATGTCTGTTTACTGATCCTGTCAGCAACGCTCTCGACGCTTTCGGTGAGAGCTTCGAGCATCGATGATGATATCCCGGAATCCGCGCAATAAGTAAGCATCGCGCTTCTTAATAAGCGCGATACTTCAGGGGCGTCAGCGACGCCGGCAATTCTTATTACGGGACTGTTATTCTCCATTAGTTAAGAAAGCAGTTTACGAGGATGGCTTTGTGTGCGTGAAGTCTGTTTTCAGCTTCATCGAAAACAACGCTCTGAGGTCCGTCGATAACATCTTCTGTAACTTCATATCCGCGGTAAGCAGGGAGGCAGTGCATGAAGATGGCATCAGAATGAGCAACACCCATAAGCTTGGAGTTGACCTGATAGTTCTTGAAGATCTCTACTCTCTGAGCCTTCTCTGCTTCCTGACCCATTGATGTCCATGTGTCAGTATAGATTACATCAGCGCCTTCAGCAGCTTCGAAAGGATCCTCTGTCATGACGATCTTGGAGCCTGTTACCTTTGCATCTTCCTTAGCTTCGTTAACATACTTGTCAGGGCATGTATATGCCTTGGGGCTTGCTACGGAGATATCCATGCCGGCCTTTGCACAAGCGTGGAGAAGGGAGTTAGCCATATTGTTTCCGTCGCCTAAGTAAGCCATCTTAAGACCCTTGAGGGCGCCCTTGTGTTCCTTGATCGTAAGGAGGTCAGCTAATACCTGTGTAGGGTGCTGATCGTCTGTAAGACCGTTGATTACAGGAACCTTGCCGTACTTTGCGAGGTCTTCGACATCCTGATGCTTGAATGTTCTGATCATGATGCCGTCAACCATTCCGGACAGAACGTTAGCTGTGTCATAGATAGTCTCGCCTCTGCCGATCTGGATGTCGTTGTTGCTCAGGAAAAGAGCCTGGCCGCCAAGCTGATACATACCGACTTCAAAGGAGACTCTTGTTCTTGTTGATGATTTTGTGAAGATCATAGCAAGGGACTTGCCCTTAAGAAGGTGGTGCTCGATACCGGCCTTGGTCTTAGCCTTAAGATCGATCGCTGTATCAAGAAGATAGTCAAGATCTTCAAAACTTACATCTCTGTGGAAATCTATATAATGCTTCATTGTAATTACTCCTTAATAGCCGTTATGTTACTCTTTGTCGTCGTCGATCACGTCGATATCTGTCTTCTTGTCAGTAAGTCCTGCTTGATCAAGCTTGTCGATCTTTGCTGTACCTACAGCAGCTGCTTTGTCAGCGATCTGCTTCTTTGAAGGGAAGGCTTCCTTGAGCTTGCCGAAAACACTCTTGGGACCCTGTACATTCTTGAGGATCTTATCAAGCGCTTTGACGAACTGTCCTGCCTGAGCCTTGGTGATGATGAGCGGAGGTGCAAGCCTGATCGTTGATTTACCGATGGCGCTTACAAGGATTCCCATCGAGAAGAGCTGTTCACGCATTCCCTGGGCGGTAATGGTGTCATCGAACTCGATTCCGATAAGAAGACCCTTGCCCCTTACTGAACGGATGCAGTTGTATTTTGCCCTGAGCTTATTGAGCTTTTCGAAAAGTTCTTCACTTACTTCCTTAACATTGTCGATGATGTTCTCTTCTTCGATTGCTTCAAGAACAGCATTGCCTGCAGCACATGCTAAGGGGTTTCCACCGAATGTGGAGCCGTGATCACCGGGCTTCATTCCTGTTGCGACCTCGTTTGTCGTGAGCATAGCTCCGATCGGAACACCGCCGCCCAAGCCCTTTGCGAGAGTCATGATATCAGGCTGAACACCATAGTTCTGATAGCAGAACATCTTGCCTGTACGTCCGATGCCTGTCTGAACCTCATCGATGATCAAGAGGATTCCCTTTTCGACACAGAGCTTCTTTACACCCTGGATGTATTCAAGATCTGCCGGATGAACACCGCTCTCACCCTGAATGAGCTCTAACATGATTGCTGCCGTCTTGGGGTTGACTGCCTCGATCAATGCGTCGATATCGTTATAAGGAACATGAACAAAGCCGGGAAGATTAGGCTCAAAGGGCCTCTGGAATTTGGCCTGACCTGTAGCTGCTACTGTTCCCATGGTCCTTCCGTGGAAACTCATGTCAGCTGTGATGATCTCGTACTTGTTAATATCCTTATAGTAGAAATAACTTCTTGCAAGCTTGATAGCTGCTTCATTAGCCTCAGCACCGGAATTGCAGAAGAAGACCTTATCTGCGAAGCTCGCACGGCAGAGCCTGTAAGCGAGTTCGGACTTCTGGGGAATGTAGTAGTAATTGCATGCGTGAATGAGGTTCTTAGCCTGCGAGCAAACTGCGGCGGTAAGCTTGGGATGAGCATAACCTAAGCAGTTAACGGCGATACCGCCGATCATGTCCAGGTACTTGGTTCCGGTTGTATCATAAAGATAGCATCCCTTGCCTTTAACGAAGGCAACAGGGAGGAGGTTAAATACCTGAAGACAATAGTTTTTATCAAAATCCTGAATCAGGGCGAGATCATTTTCTATACTCATAATGTTCTTTTTTCTCCTTTACGATCATTGTGCCGATGCCGTTCTTGGTAAATGTCTCAAGAATAATAGAATGGGGAATTCTTCCATCTATTATGTGCGCTCTGTCGACACCTCGCAATACTGTATCAAGGCAGCCCTCGATCTTCGGGATCATGCCGCCCTTGATAATGCCCTCATCAACGAGATCCTTGATATCCTTCTGGTCCAATACGGGAATGATATAGTCGGAACCGTCTTCAAGTTTTTTAAGTACGCCGCCGACATCGGTAAGGGTAATGAGTTTTGAAGCTCCCAAAGCGACTGCAACTTCAGCTGCAACCGTGTCAGCGTTGATGTTATAGCTCTCGCCATCCTTGCCTACGCCGATGGGGGCGATAACGGGAATATACTCGTCGTTCGCGAGCATGGAGATGACTTTTGTGTTGATCTTCTTGATCTTTCCGACATAACCGATATCGATGGGATTGCCCTCAGCATCCTCAGTCATCTTCTCGGCTTCGATAAGGTTGCCGTCGATTCCTGAGATACCGATAGCCTTTGCACCTTTTCCGCAAAGTGTTGATACGATATCCTTGTTGGTCTTACCGATAAGGACCATCTGGGCATAACCCATTGTCTCTTCATCCGTATATCTTAAGCCGTTTACGAAGTGTGATTCCTTATTGACCTTATTCAGCATGTCGCTGATGTCAGGTCCGCCGCCATGAACGATGACGGGGTTGATGCCGATGTACTTAAGAAGCGTGATATCATCCATTACGGACTGCTTTAACTCTTCATTGATCATGGCATTTCCGCCGTACTTGATGACGAAGGTCTGGCCTCTCATCTTCCTGATGTAAGGAAGTGACTCGATGAGGATCGAAGCCCTGTCTACGTTATTCTTCATGTCTCCCGTGATAACGGGGTTTTCTTTCTGTCCTGCCATAATCAGATACCTCTTACGATATTCTTAAGTCCGGCTGTCTCTTCGAATCCGAACATTACGTTTGCTGCCTGAATTGCCTGAAGTGCTGCGCCTTTGCCCAGGTTGTCCTGTGCCGTAAACAGCTTGATGATGCCTGTATCAGGATCATAGACTCCGTTGACGTCAATGTAGTTGGAACCGGCTACTGCTTTAACATCAGGAAGAGTATTTCCTGAAAGGACTCTTACGAAAGTCTCATTCTTATAGTATTCCTTATATATCTCATTGATCTTCTCGGAAGATACATCTGAGAATGCCTTGGAAGGCTTAACATAAACTGTTGCAAGCATTCCGCGCTTGAACGGAGCCAGGTGGGGAGTGAATGTGACCTTGATATCACCGGATTGCTTTCCGGCAAGGAAAGAGCACTGCTCGGAGATCTCTGTGGTGTGACGGTGGCCTACTGCTCCGTAAGGCTTGAAGGACTCATCTGTCTCGCAGAAAGCATATGCGAGATCTGCTTTTCTTCCTGCACCGCTGGCCCCTGATGTGGCATCAATGATTATGGAATCTTCTTCAATAAGATGATTCTTAAGGAAAGGTGCAAGTGCTGTCAGCGAGCATGTCGGATAGCATCCGGGATTTGCCACGAGATTAGCAGTCTTAAGTTCTTCCCTGTAGATCTCAGGAAGACCATATACTGCAGTCTTAAGGAGATCCGGGTTAGGATGAGTGAGCTTATAGGATTTCTCGTATGTTGCAAGATCCTTATATCTGAAGTCGCCGCTGTGATCGATTACTTTTGTTCCTGCCTTGAGAAGCTCGGGAACGATCTTTGCAGATACTCCGTGGGGAAGGGCAGTGATTACGAGATCCGAATCTTTTGCTACCTCATCATAAGGAAGATCTTCGCACTCGTTGTCGACAATACCTCTGAATTCAGGATAGATATCTGAATAGGGCTTGCCTGCAAATGTCTGGCTTGTAAGATGGCGGAATCTGAAATAAGGATGTCCCGCAAAACCTCTTACGAGTTCTGCTCCGACATATCCTGTGGATCCAATAATAGAAACATACTTTACAGATTCTTCGTTTGCCATTTTTAATGCCTCCGGTAAGAGTGGATAATCCCCACCCTGATGTTTGATTTATGCAATATAATGCATAAATATTCAAAAGTCAACAAATTAAGCCTAAAAATAATTACATAAATATATTAGGCGCATCACTTCGCATATTATCGCAACTTTTAAGGCACGGTCCTGATATGCAGCTTTAAGTAATAGAAAAGTAATATAAATAAAGGTGTTTTTGGTACGGAGAAGATAATTTGCACAATATAACTAAAGTCTGAAAATGCACCAATTTACTTGATTTGCCTCTTTTTCTTGTACAACAATCACAAAATAGTTTGAGAGCAATTGATAGTTTCACCAAGCAAAGGAAATTACTATGCCAAAATAGCATTACTTTTTTTGGGAATTGTGTCATATAGGAAAGACACCTGCGGTTTGTTACTATTCTCGTAGTTATCAAGCCCGCTTTGGGTGGGCACATTTTTGGAGGTTTGAAGTTATGGCAAGTTTATCTTTCCAGCATGTTTACAAGAAGTATGATGGCGGCGTTGTTGCTGTTTCAGATTTCAATCTTGATGTAGCAGATAAGGAATTCGTTATTCTCGTAGGTCCTTCAGGATGCGGTAAGTCTACAACACTTCGTATGCTCGCAGGTCTTGAAGATATTTCAGAGGGTGAGATCTATATTGACGATCGTTGCGTAAACGACGTTCTCCCTAAGGACAGAGACATCGCAATGGTTTTCCAGAACTACGCTCTCTATCCTCATATGTCAGTTCGTGACAACATGGCTTTCGCTCTTAAGCTCAGAAAGATGCCTAAGGACGAGATCAACCGCCGTGTTCAGGAAGCAGCTAAGATCCTCGAGATCGAGCACTTGCTTGACAGAAAGCCTAAGGCTCTCTCCGGTGGTCAGCGTCAGAGAGTTGCTCTCGGCCGTGCTATCGTTCGTGACCCTAAGGTCTTCCTCATGGACGAGCCTCTCTCAAACCTCGACGCTAAGCTCCGTGTACAGATGCGTGTTGAGATCACAAAGCTTCACCACAGACTTAAGACAACATTCGTTTACGTTACACACGACCAGACAGAAGCTATGACCATGGGTACCAGAATCGTAGTTATGAAGGATGGTTTCATCCAGCAGGTTGACTCTCCTACGGAGCTCTATGACAACCCGGTTAACACATTCGTTGCAGGATTCATCGGAATGCCTCCTATGAACTTCATCAATGCAGTTATCAACGTTGAAGGTTCTGATGTATTCGTTTCTTTCGAGAACGTTACAATCAAGCTTCCTGAGAGATATGCTGTTGAGGAAGTTATGGAGCGCGACGGTCAGGAAGTTATCTTCGGTGTTAGACCTGAAGCAATCACAGACGATATCACATACGTTACAGATCACCCTGAGTCAGCTTTCACAGCAGACGTTGACGTCGTCGAAATGCTCGGTGCTGAGACATACCTCTATGTCACAGTTAACGGATCACTCCCGCTCACATGCCGTGTTGACCCTACAACATCCCAGTCTGCAGTTGGTCAGGTTGTTGACCTCGCAGTTGACTCTAACCGTATCCACCTCTTCGATAAGGATACAGAGCAGAGCATCATTTCCTAATAAAATTAATCTAGAACCTCAATTCAGAGACCGTGAATTCGCAAGAGTTCACGGTCTCTTTTTTGTGTGGCAAAACAGTGTCAGATCGTTTCAAAACTTGCACCTTTTTAAGAAAAATAATATGATTTAATGTAGCGTTTTAGGGACGTTCGTATTGCTTTGGCCATTTGAGAGGTGGAACCATGGAAGAAATTAAAAAATGTATGCGTCAGGTAAAAACAATTATCTCTGCTAACTGCGGAGTGATTGATACAGCCGGTAAGATTCTGGCTGCCACGAATGAGATAGGTGATGAAGAGACAGATCCTTCCTTCAGAGCAGTTGTATCTTCAGACAATCTTTTCGCTTCCACCGCCGACAGAACATATCTTAAGGTTTTCATAGGCGAACAGCTTAAATATATCCTCTATATCGAGAGCACCGATCCGGATGCCAAGATCTCTTTGCAGCTTATCGCAGAGTGGATGAAGACTTTGGTCAAGGAGAAGGGAACAGATGCGGAGAAGGCTATCTTCATCCGTAATGTACTGCTCGATAATGAGATCAGATCCGAAGTTCCTATGATCGCAAGAGGTTATAAGATCGACTGCAACAATCCGAGACTCGTTCTCGTTGTAAGAACTACAGTCGAGCAGAGTGCAGAGGCATTTGAGATCCTGCAGAACCTCTATACAGATTCTGATGTTGCTACTGTTATCTCCATGGATGACACCACGGCAATCGTCATTATCGACGCTCTTGAATCACAGGTAAGTGAGGAATCCAGAGACAGCTTTATCGAAGAGACTTCACAGTCTGTTCTTGCATGCCTTACATCTGAGGGATGCAAAGCTAAAGTCGCTGTCGGTTCCGTAGTAGGTTCCTTTATGGATATCAGCAAGTCCTATTCTGATGCGATGACTGCTCTCAAGGTCAGCAAGATCTTCGACGGTGAGTCAGACCTTTCCAGATATGACAAGCTCGGTCTCGGAAGATTGATCTATCAGCTTCCTAAGCCGCTCTGCGAGATGTTCATCAGGGAAGTTTTCCCCAACGAGGCATTCAAGCAGCTTGATGAGGAAACAAGAACCACCATTGATACATTCTTCGCGAATGACCTTAACGGTTCAGAGACTTCAAGAGAACTTTTCGTTCACAGAAACACTCTCGTGTACAGACTCGAGAAGGTGAAGACCAAGACAGGCCTTGACCTCAGGAAATTTGATGATGCGGTACTCTTTAAGATGGCCACGATGGTAAGAACTTACATCGACTATCTTAACGATACCAATGACAACAAGATCAGGTAATTATTTTGATAGATTTTATAAACGTAGAGAAAACATACAGTACCGGTGTTGAAGCCTTAAAAGGCGTCGATTTCACTATAGAAGACGGTGAATTCGTATTCATAATTGGTAAATCAGGTTCAGGAAAGTCTACTCTTCTCAAGTGCATCACCTGTGAGGAAAGACCCACAAAAGGCAAAGTAACTATCGATAATTTCGATATTTCACATATGAGCCGTGCGCTCATACCCCATCTGCGCCGTAAGATCGGAATGATCTATCAGGACTTCCGTCTTATCGAGACAAAGACAGTAGCCGAGAATGTAGCATTCGCAGGCGAGATCATCGGCGTTCCCAAGCAGAGCCTCATGAATACAGTACAGGTCTGCTTATCAGTTGTCGGACTTAAGGAAAAGGCTGACTGTTATCCGCAGGAACTTTCAGGCGGTGAGCAGCAGAGAGTTGCTATTGCAAGAGCAATGGTAAATAACCCGAGCCTTATCGTAGCAGACGAGCCTACAGGTAACCTTGACCCGGAGACTTCCGAGGCTATCATGGCGATGCTCCTTGAGATCAACAGGAACGGCGGCACTACTGTAATCATCTGCACACACGACAGTGCAATGGTTGACCGAATGAAGCAGAGAGTTATCGAGATCGAGGATGGCCGTATTTCCAGAGACGAAAAGCGAAGCAGCTACAAGGGTGATGTCGACCAGACACCTTATATGCCGCATCCTTCAAGAACTGCACTCTATGCAGGTGCTATTGATGCCGTAAATGCTTCAAGCGGACTCGCATTCGGTGATGATGAGGAATACAGCAACAATTACGATGATGATGATTATGCATCAAAAGTTGTATCTCCTTCTGTACCCGGCCTTGTTTTCGGAGAGACAGACAAAGAAGGCCGAGCAGGAGTTGTTCCTGTAGTTAAGCCTGCAGTATTTAATGACGATGAATCATCCGATGAGGATGAAGGTGACCAGTCAGATACTCCCGTAACTGTTGATTTTGGCGATAAAAAAGAGACTGAATCAGCAAAAGAAGAGAAAAAGCCTGAAGTAAAGCAGGAAGAAGCTAAGGCTGACAAGAAGGCTGATGAGGACGAGGCTGTTCCTGAAAAGGCAGAGATAATAGAGATCAATATTCCTGAGGATAAGATGCCTGTATCCTTTGGAGACGAGGAAAAGGCAGCTCCTGCTCCCGCTCCTGTGATCCCCAAGGAAGCTTATGAGAAGGCTCCTTCCAAAAAGAGTTTTGATCCTGACATAGCAGACGATGAAGACCTTCCTTCAGATACCGGACATAGATCCGGAGCAAGGGCTGATAAGCGCGAGCTTAAGCGCAAGGCCCGTGAGGAGAAGCTTGCCCAGAAAGAGGCAAAGCGCCAGGAGAAGCTTGATAAGAAGGTCAAGAAAACCGGTTTCAAACCGGGAAGCGATATAGATATTTTCCCGGAGGATGATGAATAATGACCGGCAGAGCGTTTATCAATTCTATAAGGGAAGGTTTCAGAGGCATTATCAGGCATCCGCTTGTTACCATTGCCTCCATCACTACGATCATGTTGATGCTCATCATCATGGGCGCTTTCTATATGTTCTCAGTTAATGCAAGAAGAATTATGAGAAAGCTTTCGCAGAGACCTCCTATCGAAGTGTATATGAAGCTTCAGTGCACGGAGGAAGAAAGAAACTTCGTAGCGGAAAAGCTTAAGAATAATCCGAATGTCCTGGAATTTACAATGTCCACACCTCAGGAGAACTATGATGGATTCAAGGCAAATCTTGGTTCTTCATCATCCATCCTGGACGATTTTGACTACAATATGTATCTTCCTTATACATTCAGCCTCAGGCTTTCAGATCCTTCTTATGCTACCGAAGTTTGTGCGGAAGTTGCCCAATATAACGGTGTATCCAAGGTCTCCCAGGAAAGCAATGTAATGGTATTCCTTACGAAGGCTTCAAAGATCGTAAACATCACAACGGCAGTAGCTTCCGTTGTACTGTTTGTCATAGCACTTTTCATCATCTCGAACATGGTACGTATTTCCGTATACTCAAGAGCCAGTGAGATCGAGATCATGAAGTTCGTCGGTGCCACAAACAATTACATCAGATTCCCTTATATCACAGAAGGTGCCATAGTCGGACTTTTCAGTGCTTTTACTTCATGGGGACTCACAACCGTCGTATATTATTATATTTATCATAAGGCCATGAGCTCGATCGATCCTAACAGCTTCTATGCACTTGCAACGACCAGATCGCTCATGTGGCATTCATTGGTAATATTAGTAGTAATGGGATTCTTGATAGGAGCCGTCGGAAGCGGCATTTCGGTACGTAAGTACGTAAAGGTATGAGGTGTAATATGGAAAACTCAGAAACATCTGTAAGACAGGTTAAGAGAAGTCACAGGATATTGAAAAGAGTTGCAATGGTATTCGTTGCAATGATCTGCTGCCTTATTGCGACAGCATCAAGTTCCTGGTTCAGTGCCAAGAATGTCGTTGCAGTCCGTGGTGTTCCTGTCCTTATTAACCCGGTATCTCAGGAAGATATCAATAATGCCAAGAAAAAGAGAGACAATGCCAAGAAGGATGCAAAGAATGCAAAGGAAAAGATCTCTCAGTTAAAGGATCAGAAAGATCAGCTTACAGGTGAGCTTTCCAAGCTCAATCAGGCAAGCGTCGATCAGAAAGCACAGTATGAGCTTATCTATTCCCAGCTTCAGGGAGCTCTTGAAGCAAAGGCTGAAGCATTGGATGAATACATTGCAGCACAGGAACATCTTGAATCTCAGCAGAAGCTCTTCACAGACAGAATTACTGTCATGTTTGAATATCAGAATAAATCCACACTGGAAGTTCTTCTTGAATCCAACAGCATCGCAGGCTTCTTCACAAATATGGAGGTTATAACTCTCATAGCTGATTCAGATGCCCAGGCGATCGACATGCTCCAGGTAGCATTGGATGATGCTGAACTTCAGGCAAACCTCAAGCTTCAGTACGCTGACGAGATGCAGAACATTGCAGATGAGAAGAAAAAGCAGCTTGACGAACTTGATCGCCTTATCCAGACTTCTGAGAAGACACTTGAAAAAGTTGATACAGATATCGACTCCCTCGAGAAGAAGGAAGATGCGCTTGAAGCAGAAGCAAAGAGACTTGACGGTGAGATCAAGAAGCTTCAGAGTCAGTACAACAAGCAGCAGACGATCTACAGAGGCGGATCATCCGGTACTTCCAAGTACAATGCAGGCGGAACGAAGACTACAGGCGGCGTTACTTTCCGCTGGCCCACATACAGTGCAAGCGTATCGTCTTATTTCGGATATAGAATCCACCCTGTATATAAGACCAGGAAGTTCCACTCCGGTATTGATATCAGGGCAGGTTACGGAGACACGATCATGGCTGCAGCTTCAGGCACAGTTATCTATGTTGAACAGCCTGTTAAGGGTCAGAACAAGGGCGGTACAGGATACGGCAACTATTGCATTATCGATCACGGCAACGGTTTCTCTACTCTTTATGGACATGCAAGAAACATTTATGTCAAGAACGGACAGCATGTTAACCGCGGTCAGACAATAGGTGAAGTAGGAAGCACAGGTACTTCTACAGGTGCGCACCTCCACTTTGAGATCCGTATCGGCGGTGAAAGAGTCAATCCGCTTAACTATCTGCCATAATCATCTATGGACGACAGTTTCTACGATATTCTTGCTCTCCACTACGATGATCTTCAGATAAACGGTGATACCACTGCCTGGGGACCATACATTTACAGTCTTATTAAAGATTATTGCAAGATAGATGATCCCTCTGTAACCGATCTTGGCTGCGGAACCGGTGTTGTAACCAATTATCTTGCTTCACAGGGGTTGGAAGTTACAGGTGTGGATCTGTCCCCCGACATGCTCTCCATTGCATCTTCAGGTGATGAGACAGGCACGGCACGCTGGATCTGCGCTGACATTACCGAATATGAGGGCCCTTCCTGCGGATGCTTTATATCGACAATGGATACTGTCGGTCATATCACAGACAAAGACAGTCTTCAGAAAATGTTCGTATCTGTAGCAGAATGTCTTGAACAAGGCGGTGTATTCATTCTCGATACCACGACAAAGACTCATTTTGAGAATTCTCTTGGTGAGAATGTCTTTTATGAAGACTACGATGACTTTACTCTTCTGTGGGTAAATCATTACGATAAGAAAGAAAAGATCAATCATGCCGAACTGACTCTTTTCGAGCTCTCAGAAGATGATCTTTACGAGAGATATGATGGTGAACTGACTGCAAGATTCTACTCTTCTGAAGAGATAGAAGAGATGGCAGCTGCTGCAGGACTTAAGAAACTTGCCATTTTCGGTGAACTTAACAGGGAAGAGCCAGATGAAAAAGATGAGAGGATCTTCTTCGTATTCGGTAAATAATTTATATATTAGGAAATAACAATGGCAGATAACGCATACTATGTACCGGGTGCACCCGAAGACTTAAAGAAAGACCATATCGTAAGAGCAGAAGGCCTGGGCGGTCTTGTTAAGTGTCTTTGTGTCAGTACAAGAAAAGTATGCGACACCGCGAGGATCATGCATCAGATGACACCTGCGGCAACTGCAGCTCTCGGGCGCTTTATGACAGGCTCGCTTCTTATTTCCGAGTCGATGAAGAATGAGGCTGATACTCAGACAACGATAATCAGGGGCGATGGTCCGCTGGAAGGCATGACCTGTGTTACTGATTTCGGATTCAAGGTAAGGGCATATCCCATGGAGCCTGTTATCCCGACCGAATACCATAAGCCCGGAAAGATCAATGTCGGAGCTGCAGTAGGAAAGGGAAGCCTTACTGTTATCAGAGATATCGGTCTTAAGGAACCCTATGTCGGTGTATCCGAGCTCGTATCAGGCGAGATCGCTGAAGATTTTGCATATTACCTTGCCAAATCCGAACAGACTAAGAGCGTAATATCACTTGGTGTGCTTCTGGAACATGGCGAAGTAAGTGAAGCAGGCGGACTTATGGTCCAGCTTCTGCCGGGCGCCGGTGAAGATGAGATCTCTTATCTCGAAAAGAGGGCTTCAGGCTTCCCGGAAATATCATTCCTTCTTAAGGAAGGATTTACTCCTGCCCAGATCATCGACCTGTTCATGGGCGATCCTGACCTTAAGTACCTTGACGGACAGGAAGTTGAATTCAAGTGTAACTGCAGCAGGGAAAGAATGTTCTCAGGTCTTGCGGCATTAGGCAAAAAAGACCTGGAAGAGATCACAAAAGACGGCAAGCCCATAGAGACAGTCTGCCGATTCTGCAACAGTAAATATGTATTTGAGCCTGAAGAGCTTAAAAACATATAAAAATACAGGCAAAATTGTAAAAAAGTGCTTGCAAATCCCAATACATGATAGTAGAATACCATTCGCACGCGTCTATTTAGGGCGTATTTTGCCCTGAAACACGAGTGATAAGGCTTTGATAACGGAGATTGCCACGAGGTGATGCGCCAGCTGCGCGGAAGATCACGAGGTGGGGAACTTCGAAGGAGCCGAAGGCGGAGGATACGATCCGATGCCGTCTCAGGACCTCAAGTCCGGAGAGTCACAAGCAGTACGTTACTGCCCAGAGAACCAAAGTGCCGCCAGAAGGTGGTAACTGGATAGTCTGGGTTTTTGAATGGAAAGCCAAGACACTCCCGACAGGGTTGAGAAAAAGAAATACAGCTTATAGAAGGAGGCCAACAAAATGGCAGCAAAGACAACAATGGTCAGAATTAAGCTCAAGGCTTATGATCACAAGATTCTCGACGAGAGCGCAAAGCTTATCGTAGACGCACTTGCTCGTGACGATGCAAGCTTCTCCGGTCCTATCCCGCTCCCTACAGAGAAAGAGGTAGTAACGATCCTTCGTTCACCTCACGTAAATAAGGATTCTCGTGAGCAGTTCGAGCAGAGAACACACAAGAGAATCATCGACGTCTACACACCGTCTTCCCAGACGATGGATGACATTGGCAAGCTTGACATGCCTGCAGGCGTTTCTATTGAAGTAAAGATCAAATAAGAACGTTTGTGGCTTAAATCGGTATCAAGGAACGCCAAGCCCTGATCACCGAGGTCACGTTCTCGGGAAACCGTTGAACCAATAACCTAAATAGGAGGAAAGAACTTTATGACGAAATTCATCATTGGCAGAAAGTCCGGCATGACACAGTTGTTCGATGACAACGGTAACGTTATTCCGGCAACCGTTATAAGCTGCGAGCCTATGTACGTGCTCCAGAACAAGACGGTAGAGACTGACGGATACAAGGCCTGCAAAGTAGGCACAGGTTCCATCAGAGCAAAGCTTGTAAACAAGCCTGACGCAGGACAGTTCAAGAAGGCTGACGTTGAGCCTAAGAGAATTATCCGCGAGTTCACACCCGACGAGGAGTACAGCCTCGGCCAGGAGATCAAAGTTTCCGATATGTTCGCAGTCGGCGATAAGGTTGACGTAAGCGGCGTATCCAAGGGTAAGGGATTCCAGGGCAACATCAAGCGTCACGGACAGAAGGGTGGTCCTTCAGGCCACGGCTCAATGTATCACAGAAGAGTCGGTTCCATGGGCGCTACTTCCACACCCGGTAGAGTTGTACCTGGTAAGAAGATGCCTGGACATATGGGCGCAGTTAATTGCACAGTACAGAACCTTAGCGTTGTCATGGTTGACGGCGAGAGAGGAATCCTCGTAATCAGAGGAGCTATCCCCGGTCCTAAGGGCGGCATCGTAACAGTACAGAATACTGTTAAGGCATAAGACGGAGGAACATAATAATGGCTAAAATTGATGTTAAAGATTTGACAGGTGCCGTTAAGGGTTCCATCGAGCTTTCCGATGAGATTTTCGGCATCGAGCCCAACGAAGTTGCAATGTCTACAGTAGTTAGAAACCAGCTTGCAAACAGAAGACAGGGCACACAGAAGACAAAGACAAGAAGCGAAGTATCCGGCGGCGGTAAGAGACCTTACAGACAGAAGGGTACAGGTAGAGCTCGTCACGGTTCAACACGTTCCGCACAGTATGTTGGCGGCGGAATCATCTTTGGACCCAACCCCAGATCATACAGCTACACAGTACCTAAGAAGGTTAAGAGACTTGCACTTAAGTCTGCTCTTTCTTCAAAGGTTGCTGATCAGAAGTTGATCGTTATCGAGAACATGGATCTTTCTGAAGTAAAGACAGCTACAGTTGCTAAGGCTCTTAAGGCTATCGGCGCTGGTGAGTCTTCACTCATCGTTCTTGAGGGCGTAAACAGAAACGCAGAGCTCTCTGCAAGAAATATCAAGGATGTTAAGACAGCTTTGGTTAACACAATCAATGTTATGGACATCCTTAAGTATGACAGCTTTGTTGCTACAAAGGCTGCAGTTGAGAAGATCGAGGAGGTATACAAGTAATGAAGTCCCCCTATGATGTAATCATTAAGCCCATCATCACAGAGAAGACGATGGCTAGCACAGAAGAGGGCAAGTACACTTTTGTAGTTGCACCTGACGCTGAGAAGCCTGAGATCAAGGCAGCAGCTGAGAAGCTCTTCGGTGTAAAGGTACTTTCCGTTAACGTTGCAAACTTCGACGGTAAGGTTAAGAGACTCAGAAACAAGCCCGGTAAGACAGCTGCTTACAAGAAGGCAGTAGTTACAATCGCTACAGATTCTGTTGAGGCTACATACCTCGGCAAGGGCGGCAAGGCTGTAAAGACCGGAACAAAGAACAAGACATCAATCGAAGAATTCGGTTTTGGTCAGTAATGTAATCAAGGAGAGAAATTAAAATGGCAGTAAAAACATTTAAACCTACTTCTCCCGCAGTTCGTGGAATGGCCATAGCTGACTATTCCGTTCTTACAAAGAAGGACCCGGAGAAGAGCCTTCTTAAGTCAAGGAAGAAGAGCGGTGGCCGTAACTCTTATGGCCGTATCACGGTTCGTCATATCGGCGGCGGTAACCGTACAAAGCTCAGAGTAATCGATTGGAAGCGTGACAGAGTAGGAATCCCTGCTACAGTCAAGGCAATCGAATATGATCCTAACAGAACAGCTTACTTGGCACTCATCCAGTATGTTGATGGTGTTAAGTCCTACATCCTCGCTCCCGAGGGCCTCAAGGTAGGTCACAAGGTTGAGAGCGGTCCGGATGCAGATATCCTTAACGGTAACGTTCTTCCTATTTCATCTATCCCGGTTGGTACAGTTATCTGCTGCGTAGAGATGAATCCCGGCAAGGGCGCACAGCTCGTTAGAACAGCAGGTGCTTCCGCACAGCTCATGGCTAAGGAGAATGGCTTCGCTCAGATCCGTCTCCCTTCCGGTGAGGTTCGTATGGTACCTGAGAAGTGCCGCGCAATGATCGGTTCAATCGGTAATGCAGAGCACGAGAACGTTAAGCTCGGTAAAGCTGGTAAGTCCAGACATGCTGGTGTAAGACCTGCAGTTAGAGGTGTTGTAATGAACCCTAACGATCACCCTCATGGCGGTGGTGAAGGTAAGTCTCCTATCGGTCTCCCTGGCCCTGTTACACCTTGGGGTGTTCCTACATTGGGTAAGAAGACACGTAATAAGAAGAAGCAGTCCAGCAAGTATATTGTTAAGTCGAGAAAGGCATAAGGAGGCAGTTCAATGAGTAGATCAACCAAAAAGGGCTATTACGTTCAGGACGCTCTCATGAAGAAGGTCCAGGCATTGAATGATGCTAACGACAAGAAGATCATCCAGACTTGGTCTAGATCATCAACGATCTTCCCTGAATTCGTCGGCCACACAATCGCAGTATATGACGGTCACAAGCATGTTCCGGTATACGTCACTGAGGACATGGTAGGACATAAGCTTGGCGAGTTCGCACCTACACGTAAGTTCGGCGGCCACACAAGCAACGAGAAGTCCGCTTCTAACTCATAAGGAGGAAATTTCTGTGGAAAAGATTATTTTAAGCAGAGACAATATTGAGAAGAACCGCGAGAAGATCCTCGAAGCTTATGCGGCACCTTCCAAGTCTTCAAATAAGCTCCCCACTCCTACAAAGAAGCAGAGAAAGCTTCTCGGAATGGGAAGAGACAGAGGAACAGCAACAGCTAAGTACATTAGAATTGCTCCCCGTAAGGTAAGAGTAGTTGCTAATCTCATCAAGGGTAAGTCTTTAGATGATGCTTATGCTATCCTCACATACACTCCCAAGGCAGCATCCCCTGTTCTTGCTAAGGTTCTGAAGTCTGCTGAAGCTAACGCTGTAAACAACTTCGACCTCTCCAGAGACAAGCTTTATGTTGCTGAGTGCATTTCCAACCCCGGCCCTGTGCTCAAGAGATACATCCCTAGAGCAAGAGGTTCGGCAAGTTCGATCAAGAAGAGAACAAGTCACATCACTGTAGTTCTCAAGGAAAGGGTATAAGGAGGTTTAAGCATGGGTCAGAAAGTTAACCCGAATGGACTTAGAGTAGGCGTTATCGATGACTGGAGCTCACACTGGTATGCCGACAAGAATACCTTTTCTGATTGTCTTGTCGAAGATCAGAAGATCCGTGAGTTCGTTTTGAAGGCAGTAGAGCCTATCGCAAGAGGCAACGCTAAGAAGCCCGTAGATGAGAGCCGCACAAATGTTGCTGGCGTTTCAAAGGTCATCATCGACCGTAAGGGCACAGACAGAATCAACGTTATTGTTAAGACAGCTCGTCCTTCACTCGTAGGTGGAGACAAGGGCTCAGGAAGAATGGCTCTTAAGGATGCTCTTGAGAAGGAATTCAACAAGAACGTATCCAAGGATAAGAAGAGAACTTTCACTGTTGATATCGAAGTTATCAAGAACAGTGATACAGATGCACTCCTCGTTGCTCAGAACATCGCTTCTCAGCTCGAGAACCGTGCAAGCTTCAGAAGAGCTATGAAGAGAGCAATGCAGATGGCTATGAAGCAGCCCGGCATTCTCGGAATCAAGACAAAGTGCTCCGGCCGTTTGGGCGGTGCCGAGATCGCAAGATCCGAGACATATCACGAGGGCACAATCCCGCTTCAGACTCTTCGCGCAGATATCGACTATGGTTTTGCTGAGGCAAAGACAACATACGGTATCATCGGCGTAAAGGTTTGGATCTACAAGGGTGAAGTATTCGGCCAGAAGAGCCAGTCAAAGAAGTCTGAAGGAGGAAAAGCTTAATGTTACTTCCTAAGAGAACAAAGTATAGAAAGCAGCAGAGAGGCCGCATGAAGGGCCAGGCTCACCGCGGCAACTTCGTAGCTTACGGTGATTACGGTCTTCAGGCTCTTGAACCCTGCTGGATCAAGTCAAATCAGATCGAAGCTGCACGTATCGCAATCAACAGATATGTAAAGCGTGGCGGTAAGGTATGGATCAAGATCTTCCCTGACAAGCCGGTATCAAAGAAGCCTGCACAGGTCCGAATGGGTTCAGGTAAGGCAGCAAATGAGTACTGGTGCGCAGTAGTAAGACCTGGAAGAGTTCTTTTCGAGATCGCAGGTGTTACTGAAGAGCAGGCAAGAGAAGCTATGAGACTTGCTGGTCACAAGCTCCCTTGCAAGACAAAGTTTATCGCAAAGGTAAAGGAGGAAAGCACAAATGAAGGTTGAAGAAATCCGCAAGATGTCTGACGAAGAGCTTTCAAATGAGCTCGCCTCTTTGAAGGAAGAGCTTTTCAAGCTCAGATTCCAGCACGCAACAAACCAGCTCGACAATCCTGCACAGATTGCACAGGTTAAGCGTGATATCGCAAGAGTATTGACAATTAAGCGCGAGAAGCAGCTCGCTGCTAATAAGTAAGGAGGAGACGGCAAATGGCTGAGAGAAATTTAAGAAAAACCAGAGTCGGTCTCGTTACATCCGACAAGATGGATAAGACGATCACAGTTTCCGTCGTAGAGCACGTTAAGCACCCTCTTTACGGAAAGATCATGAAGAGAACCTACAAGCTTAAGGCACACGATGAGAACAACGATGCTCACATGGGCGATAAGGTTGAGGTTATGGAGACACGCCCTATTTCCAAGGATAAGCGTTGGAGACTCGTAAGTGTCGTTGAGAAGGCTAAGTAAGGCGATTAAAGGAGGATATATCAGATGATTCAGGTTGAATCCAGACTCAGATCTGCCGACAATACCGGAGCAAAAGAGCTTCTCTGCATCAAAGTTTTGGGCGGCTCTTGGAGAAAGTATGCCAACATTGGCGATGTTATCGTTTGCTCCGTAAAGAGCGCTGCTCCCGGCGGCATGGTCAAGAAGGGTGATGTTGTTAAAGCTGTTGTTGTACGTTCCAAGCAGGGCGTAAGACGTAACGACGGTTCTTATATTAAGTTTGACGAGAATGCGGCTGTCATCATTAAGGAAGACAAGAATCCCCGCGGAACTCGTATCTTTGGACCCATAGCAAGAGAGTTAAGAGATAAGGACTACATGAAGATCTTATCTCTCGCTCCGGAAGTTCTTTAAGGAGGTATAGACATGGCTAAGAGTAGTGTTCATGTAAAGAAAGACGACCAGGTCATTGTCATTTCCGGCAAGGACAAGGGCGCTCAGGGTAAGGTTCTCATGGTAGATGAGAAGAAGGGCAGAGTTTACGTAGAAGGCGTAAACATGGTCAAGAAGCATCAGAAGGCTAGATCTCAGACAGCTCCTTCCGGAATTGTTGAGAGAGAAGGTTCCATCGATGCATCTAACGTAATGCTCGTTGACCCCAAGACAGGCAAGCCCACAAGAGTAGGCTACCGTATTAACGAAGACGGTTCCAAGTCCAGGATCGCTAAGAGATCCGGCGAGGTCATCGATACCGTTTCTAAGGCTAAGAAGGGGGAGTAATCAATGACCAGATTAAAAGATAAGTACGTTTCCGAAGTTGCACCCGCACTTCAGGAGAAGTTCAAGTACAGCTCATCCATGCAGATCCCGAAGATCGACAAGATCGTTCTCAACATGGGTGTAGGTGAAGTTAAGGATAACCCGAAGGCTCTTGAGAGCGCTATGCGTGACATGGGCATCATTGCAGGTCAGAAGCCTGTAGCTACGGTTTCCACAAAGTCAATCGCAGCATTCAAGCTCAGAGAGGGCATGAAGATCGGATGCAAGGTAACTTTGAGAGGCGATAATATGTATTACTTCCTCGATAAGCTCATCAGCCTTGCTCTTCCCCGTGTACGTGACTTCCGCGGAATCAATCCCAATTCCTTCGACGGACACGGTAACTATGCGATGGGTATCAAGGAGCAACTCATGTTCCCTGAAATCGACTACGATAAGATTGATAAGATTCGCGGTATGGACATCATCATTGTTACTACTGCCGGAACAGACGAAGAGGCATTCGAGCTCCTTAAGCTCATGGGCATGCCTTTCCGCAAGTAATTTGGAGGAGAATAACACATGGCAAAGAAGTCAATGATTCTTAAGTCTCAGAAGACACCCAAGTTTTCCACTCAGCAGCACAACCGCTGCAAGCTTTGCGGAAGACCTCATGCTTATATCCGTAAGTACGGCATCTGCCGTCTCTGCTTCCGCGATTTGGCATACAAGGGAGAGATTCCGGGCGTAAGAAAGGCAAGCTGGTAACAGTTTCTTTCTTAAGAATTAGAACTGTCCATAACTAACA
Organism: uncultured Clostridia bacterium; assembly: GCA_946403085.1. GTDB lineage: Bacteria > Bacillota > Clostridia > Saccharofermentanales > Saccharofermentanaceae > Saccharofermentans. The sequence goes on from CAMIYM010000001.1 coordinate 244,739, forward strand.
GGAGGAAGAATTATGCAGATTACAGATGCAATCGCAGATATGCTTACAAGAATCCGCAATGCCGGTACTGCAGGACACGCTACAGTCGATGTTCCCCAGTCCAATATGAAGAAGGCTATTGCTCAGATTCTCCTTGATGAAGGATACATTGAGAAGTTTGAGACTCTTGAGGGAAATACTCAGGGTATCATCAGAATCACTCTCAAGTATTCGGGCAGAAAGCCGGTTATCTCCGGTATCAAGAGAATCTCCAAGCCCGGTCTTCGTACTTATGCGGATAAGGAGAATCTGCCTAGAGTATTGAACGGCTTAGGCGTTGCTATCATCTCTACATCTAAGGGTGTAATGACTGATAAGCAGGCTAGAAAGCTTGGTGTAGGCGGCGAAGTTCTCGCTTATATTTGGTAACTTTTAGAAGTCTTAAAGGCTTCCTAAAGATATACATCTCTGAAAAGCCTTGGGCTTTGCGACATACGGGCCCAAAGGTTAAATCTTAAGAGCAGGAGGAAAATTTATATGTCAAGAATCGGCAGAATGCCCATAGTCGTTCCTGCAGGCGTCGACGTTAAGATCGATGGTCAGCACGTAACGGTTAAGGGCGGCAAAGCAGAGCTCTCACTTGATGTTCATCCGGACATCACAGTAAAGCTGGAGGATGGACAGATCACAGTTACACGTCCTTCCGATGATAAGAATCATCGTTCACTCCACGGCCTTACAAGAGCGCTCATTCAGAATATGGTAACCGGCGTACACGATGGTTTCTCTAAGACATTGGAGATCAACGGTGTAGGTTACAGAGCAACAAAGCAGGGCAACAAGGTTGTATTCAACCTTGGTTATTCACATCCTATCGAGATGGTTGAACCCGCTGGCATCACAATCGATGTTAAAGACAACCAGGTCATCGTTTCCGGTGCTGATAAGCAGCTCGTAGGCGAGACAGCAGCAAAGATCCGTTCTCTCAGAGTTCCTGATGTTTATAAGGGCAAGGGTATCAAGTATGCCGGCGAGCACCTTATCATCAAGGAAGGTAAGACCGGTGCTAAGAAGTAAGGCGCAAAGGGGGTATATTCAACATGATTGGTAGAATTGATAAAAACGAAATTCGTAAGAGAAAGCATGTTCGTGTAAGAAAGAAGATTTCCGGAACGACAGAGTGCCCTCGTCTTTGCGTATATAGAAGCAACAGCCACATTTACGCTCAGATCATCGATGATACAAAGGGAGTCACACTTGCAAGCGCTTCTACGCTCGACAAGGAGATCAAGGGCTCCGTATCCGTTGGCAGCAACATCGAGGCAGCTAAAGCAGTTGGTAAGCTTATCGGTGAGCGCGCAATTGCCAAGGATATCAAGGACGTAGTATTTGACCGTGGCGGATATCTCTATCACGGAAGAGTACAGGCTTTGGCAGAGGCGGCAAGAGAAGCCGGTCTCTCATTCTAATCGGGAGGAGCAAATTAGATGGCTTTAGAGTCTAAGAACAATTCAAGAGAAGAGAAGAAGGATAAAGAGTTCGAAGAGCGCGTTATCCACATCGGCCGTGTTTCCAAGACTGTTAAGGGCGGTAAGAACATGAGATTTGCTGCTCTCGTAGTTATCGGTGACAGAAAGGGCCGTGTAGGTAAGGGCATCGGTAAGTCCACCGAAGTTCCGGACGCTATCAGAAAGGGTATCGAAGAAGCAAAGAAGAACATCGTTGATGTTTCAATTGTTAACGGTACTATCCCTCACGAGACAGTTGGTGAATTTGCTGCAGCTCACATCGTTATGAAGCCTGCTGCAAACGGTACCGGTGTTATCGCTGGCGGTCCTGTTCGTTCAGTTTGCGAGCTCGCAGGAATCACAGATATCCGTACAAAGTCTATCGGATCCAACAATCCTAATAACATGGTTAACGCTACTATCGAGGGTCTTAAGTCCTTGAAGTCTGCTGAAGAAGTTGCAAGACTTCGCGGCAAGACAGTTAACGAGATTAAGTAAGGAGGTCTGACGGTAATGGCTAACATTAAGATTACACTTGTCAAGAGCGTAAACAAGGCAAGAGAGGCTGAAAAGGCTACTGTCAGAGCTCTTGGTTTAAAGAAGATCGGTCAGACTGTTGAGAAGACAGACAATGAGGCTACACGCGGCATGATCAAAAAGGCTGTTAACTATGTAGCCGTTGAAGAGAATTAATGGAGGTGCCACATGAAGCTCAATGAAATGACTTCCGCAGGCAACGTAAAAGCATATCGTAAGGGCAGAGGTCCCGGATCCGGTAACGGCAAGACAGCTGGCCGTGGTCATAAGGGCCAGAACGCTCGTTCAGGCGGCGGCGTAAGACCCGGATTCGAAGGTGGTCAGATGCCCCTTTACAGACGTCTCCCTAAGAGAGGCTTCAACAACAAGAGATTTGCTCCTGCTTACATTACAATCAACGTTAAGGACCTTGAAGTATTTGAAAACGGAACAACAGTTGACGCAAAGGCAATCGCTGAAAAGGGCATCATCTCTGTTCCTAAGACAAATGACGGCATCAAGATCCTCGGTAACGGCGAGCTCACAAAGAAGCTCAATGTAACAGCTGCTAAGTTCACAGCTACAGCTAAGGAGAAGATCGAGAAGGCCGGAGGCACAGTTACGGAGGGCTAATAGGCATGAATGGTATTTTTGATACTGCAGTAAACGCTTTTCGTGTAGAGTCTATACGCAAAAGACTGCTCTATACCTTCATGATCCTGGGCATCTTCATGCTCGGCGGCCTTGTACCTGTACCGGGAATTGACGGAGAGAAGTTTACTTCTGTTATCCAGCAGTGGGGACAGTTAGGAAGCATCATGGACCTCATCTCAGGTGGTGGATTCATGCATGCATCTATCCTCTCTCTCGGTGTATCACCTTATATCAACGCATCAATCATCATTCAGCTTCTTACTGTCGTAATCCCTGCTTTGGAAGATATGTCCAAAGAAGGTGAAGCCGGCAGAAAGAAGATGGATAAGATCACACGTGTATCAGCAATCTGCCTGGCATTTGTCCAGTCCTGCCTGTTCACATATTCAACACGTTCAGCTCTTAACTCAAGCCTTCCCAAGTGGCTTAATGCAGCTCTCGTTGTTTGTGTATTCACAGCAGGTGCAGCAATCGTTGTCTTCTTAGGTGAGAAGATCAATGACAAGGGTATCGGTAACGGTGTCTCCTTGATAATCTTTGCAGGTATCGTTGTTCGTCTTCCTGATATGGCTAAGACACTTTATGAGAAGAGCGTTGATGTCAGTGATTCTATCGAGAATCCTGTTTTGGGAATCTTAGTTGGAGTGCTTGTATTCATCGTAGTTGCACTTATCTCCATCCTCATAATCGTATTCGTTCTATATGTCCAGAATGCGGAGAGAAGAATTCCTGTTCAGTACTCAAAGAAGGTTATCGGCAGACAGCAGCGCGGTGGTAACAGAGATTACATTCCGCTCAAGGTAAATATGTCAGGTGTTATGCCTGTTATCTTTACTATGTCACTCCTGGCTATCCCTTCAATCATAATCAACCTGTTCTTCAGCAACAGCGAGAACAAGGTTGCAGTATGGCTTAAGACTGCATTCACAGGCAGTGCTTATTACTACATCATTTACTTCCTTCTCGTAATCGCGTTTACATTCTTCTATACGGCGATCAATTTCCATCCCGTTGAGATTGCAAACAACATCACAAAGAACGGCGGTATGATCAATGGTATAAGATCAGGTAAGCCTACGACTGATTTCATCAAGTCAACTGCTTTCAGATTGAACTGGATCGAAGCATTCTTCCTTACACTGGTATGTATCGTTCCTACGATCGTTGGTATCCTCACAGGATTCCAGAACGTATGGTTCGCAGGTACATCAGTATTGATCCTTACAGGTGTTGCCAATGACCTCATCGTTCAGGTCGAAGGTGAACTTGAGGTTAGAAGTCCTAAGGGCTTCCTCGAAGATCTTACGATCAAGACAGGCAGAAGGTAATCTATTTACTGCAATTAAAAAGCTTACAAGGCTGTCCCATGAGGGGCAGCCTTTTTGCTTGTGATACAAAAGTAATGTCATCTGGATTATAATTGTCTCTATGAGCAATTTACTTGATTATCTGGCATGGAGAGGAGACCTTCCTCTTTCGAGAGATCCTTTTAACAGTATCGACGCGGCATTGCTGTCGAGCCTGTCTTATGTTGATTTCTCAAATGTCGTGCCGGCAAAAGGCAAGGGAAAGATAACAATGAAAGAAGCTTCAAAGAAGTTCTTTGAGCTTCATTCCGAGAAGGAACTTGCCGCAGATAAATCGTTTATTGCTTTTGCGCCTTCGCTTCTGAGGGCACTTGCCGCATCAGACAGATTCAAGGACGCATACCTCTCTAACTATGCTGACGATTCTGATGTCGGAAGGCAGATACAGTTCGCGGCAGTTGAGATAGATACTTCAGATGGTGCAGCCTTTATCTCCTACAGGGGAACAGATGATAAGATAATCGGCTGGAAGGAAGACTTTAACTTAAGTTACATGACAGTTCCTTCCGAGACAGAAGCTGTTATCTATCTGCAGGATGTAATGGCAGGAAGAACAGAGCGGATACGTCTGGGTGGTCATTCCAAAGGCGGTCATCTGGCAATATACGCTGCAGCAATGACAACGCATGACCTGGCTTTGCGGATAGAGACCATTTACAGCTTTGACGGTCCGGGATTCGGATATAACAAGGCAATTCTCGATTCTGATCAGTTCAAATATATACAGCCGAAGATCGAGAAGTTTATCCCTCAGACATCAATCGTTGGAAAACTTCTGACGACATCCGTAAAACCGGTTGTCGTAAAGAGTACTGAACTCGGTATCATGCAGCACGACCCGCTTTCGTGGCAGCTTGAAGGAAAGGCTTTTGAGACACTGGCCTTTACTGATAAGATAAGCAATGCCTTTGATGAATCGATGACCAAGTGGTTAGACGAGATGAGTTTTGATGAGAGAAGAGAGTTTGTAGATGATCTGTTCTCTGTTTTCGAAGCATCCGGATGCGATACATTAAGTTCATTAACGAAGGTCGGCATCAAGGGAACTAAGGCAATGATAGAACGCATGAGACAGATCAAGAGTGCTTCCGGTGAGAAGGTAAGAACGCTCGTTAAGATGTTCTTCGTTAATTTCAATGCTTTAGGCGAAGGCAACAGCGCTCTGGGTCTGGTTGCCAATATCAAGAACAAGACGGAAAACAAATAACAATGCTTTATATAATGAGACACGGGAAGACCGACTGGAACCTGCGCCACAAGCTTCAGGGAAAGACGGATATCCCGCTTAACGATATGGGTAGACAGATGGCATCGGATGCATGCGAACGCTATAAGGACGTGCATTTTGATGTTTGTTACTGCTCACCGCTTACAAGGGCAAGAGATACTGCCGAGCTGGTATTAAAGGGCAGGAACATTCCGATAATAATCGACGAAAGACTTGCTGAGATGGGATTTGGCATCTATGAAGGCATTGAGGAAGTATTCGAAAAGCCGGAATGCCCTGTAAGAGTACTTTTCTTCAATCCCGATCAGTATGTGGCAGTGAATGGTGCGGAAAGCCTTGAAGATCTTATATCCAGGACCGGAAGCTTCCTCGATGAGATAGCTTACCCTCTTGTAAAAGAAGGCAAGGATGTGCTGATCGTAGGCCACGGTGCAATGAACTCGGCCATTATCGGACAGGTAAGACATACTCCGCTTAAGGATTTCTGGGCTGAAGGCCTCGAGAACTGCAAGCTGATAAAGATCCTTTAATTCCCCAATAAAAGGAGCGACCACCCCGGGAAGGGTGGCCGCAAATATGGGGATAATAGGAATAGAAAAATGTCTTTGTTGATATTTGAAGTATAGTTGATTTATCACTGAATTTCAACGACCTAAATTTAATGATTATTAAATGATATTTAAAAGAAATATGAATGTTTTTACTGTAATATTAACTAACAAACAGTAAGCGATTTATTTGTAAGAAAACGGGGCCGGAAACTTAAGATCAGAAGTTTCCGGCCCTGTTTTCGGGATGGTCCGAAGAATGAAGCTCCGGATCAATGTAAGAATTCAAAACTCAGCAGTGAGGGATTACCAATACCCTTATAGGTAAGATAAAGAGGATATACACCGTCAGGCACTGTAAATTCGCATGTTCCGGGTGTCCAGGCAGTACAGAGTCCGACAGAGATCTTACCTAAGACTTCACCGTCAAATGATGTCCTGACCTCAAAATCTCCCATTCCGTAACCCCTTGTAGTGATCTTTAAGCCTTTAACGCCCTTAAGATCAAAATACTTAAAGCCTATAGTCGTGTTCTCATAAATGTCTCTTATGTGGGACGGACCGTTCTCGATATTCCTGATGTCCATAGTGACATTAGCAGCATGGTGTTCTCCGACATACATCTTGTTATTGTTATCGAAGATGTTGCATGCAATGTATGCAGGGTATTCGCCCTTATCTGAGAGGGGACCGCCATTAAGACCGCATGATGTAATCTCCACCTGCTTGATCTGGCCGTTACTGTCGAAGCTGATCTTCTCGGCACAGCCCTGACGTGAATACCATGTGTTGTTTGTCTGTCTGTGATAGAAGATATACCAGTCATTTCCGATCTCTACGATGCTTCCGTGGTTATTGGCACCGAAGGCTGTGGGCTTATCGGCAGGCTTATATGAGTCGATGCCGATATCACAGTTGCTTACGATAACTCCGCCGTACTTGAAAGGTCCCAAAGGACTCTCTGAATATGCGTAGCAGAGTTCATGCATAACCTGGGAAGAATAGATAAGGTAGAAAATGCCATTTCTCTCCCTTATGGAAGGAGCTTCAAAGAAAGCATGACCTTCAAATTCAGTTCCGGCGCTGTACTGTGTGGAGGGGATGACAAATTCAGGAGCACGCTTTATCGTGAGCATGTCTTTATCAAGCACAGTCAGCATGCATCCGTGACGTGATTTGTCGCCCTGGCCGCAGAAGCCGGTATACATGTAAGTAGTATCACCGATCGTGATAACACCGGGATCGAACTGCTGTTCATCGCCTTCTTTTCGACCGAGAACGGTGCCGTCTTCGTAGTGAACGTTACCGTAGAATTCGAACTTTCCGTTGGGTGTATCGCTTACCGCAACAGAAATGACGCAGTCGTTATCAAGAGCATAGAACAGATAGTATCTTCCGTCAGGACCGACAGTAACATCAGGCGCATAGAGGCAGCCTCTGTCATCCTGGTTTGCGGGATCATCACTTCTCTTAAAGATAACGCCTTCATATGTCCAGCTGCCGAGATCATCAACAGGTGCTGACCATGTTACGTAATCGCCGGGGCAGAAGACATCTCCTCCAAAGAAATCGTGTGAGCCATAGACATATACTCTTCCATTGAATACATAAGGCTCACCGTCAGGAATGAACTCCCAGTTGGGAAGATAAGGATTGAAAGCCTGCTTTTTGGGAACCTCGTAAAGTGAGACAGCGGGACCTGAAGGTCCTTTTCTCTCGCCGGTTACGATGCCTGCTGTAGTCTCTTCGATATGTTTTGCGATGAAGTCAAGGAATGCGGATTCGGGCTTTTCCTCCTGAACGCCTGCCTTTGCTCCTTCAGGAGTAAAGTGCATCTCATTCTTGGATGCGGGAGTATAAGGTTTCCACATGGGAAGAGCTTTTCCGTCAACGTCATTTCCGTTCGGATCTCCGTTCTTGATGAAGTTAACGAAGTAAGTGCTCATCTGTCTTGCGATATCAAAATGTCTTCCTACCATAGGTCTCCAGCACTTATCGAGATTATCGAAGAAGAACCAGAGATCGACTGAGTGGAATGTACCGGGATTATCGTCACCAGGAATATCAGGCTCAAAGCTGTAATAGTAGCCCGGCTTGTCGTTATGGCTGAAAGCTGCCTTTACCGCACACTCGATAGCACGTACCGGAGCGTACAGATTACCATTGTGTGCCTGTGCTTCAGGGAATGAGAGGAATTCATCAGCCTTGCTTCCGAAGATATCTCTTGCTTTCTTCTCGAAATCTTCTTTTGAATCAGCAAGGATAAAGCTGGGGAACTCATCGTAGGTATTGCCTGACATGACCGGTACATGTGCATGCTTGCCCTGGAGGAAGAGCTTGTAAGGTTCATCGTCCATGAATACATGATCGATCATGGGAGTGAAGAAATAGTTTTCCTGGTTCCTGAAGTTTGAAGCCTGCTCACGAAGGAATGAAGCATCGAGTTTTCTTGCTTCTTCAATTGTCTTTACTCCGAGCCTGTCGAAAAACTTTACGCCAAATGAGCAAGCATCCTCAGGTCCTCTAGGTGTCATGACAAAATCAGTCATGTAGGGGAAAGAGATCATGCCTGAAAGGATAATGGCTTTCTGGTAAAGTCCTATGCTTGACTTGGATGTGAGATGGTTCATAACACTTCCGCCGCCGGCAGACTGTCCTGCGATGGTGATGTTATCGGGATCGCCTCCGAAGGATGCGATGTTCCTCTTTACCCATTTAAGTCCTGCGAGCTGGTCCAAAAGACCGAAGTTTGCGGGAGCATCAGGTGACTCTTTGAAAAGATCCGGATGAGCTAGGAATCCGAAAGCTCCGAGTCTGTAGTTTACAGTAACGACGATTATGCCTTTCTTGGCAAGGTTTTCGCCGTTGAATTCCATCTCGGGAGTGTAGCCCCACTGGAATCCGCCGCCGAAGAACCAAACGAGTACAGGAAGTTTATCGTCAGCACTTTTCGCATTTGTCCAGACATTTAAATAGAGGCAGTCCTCGTCCATCTCGATGTCCGGATCGACGTGCCATTCACGGCAGTAGATATCAGTTCCGATTCCCGGCTGGTCCTGCATGGAGATCGGACCGAACTTATAGGCATCAAGTATGCCATCCCAATCCTTGCAGGGCTGGGGTGCTCTCCAACGGTTTTCGCCTACAGGCGGCTGGGCAAAAGGAATGCCTTTGAAAACGGAAATTCGGGTATTGTTTCCGGACAGACCTCTGACAAGTCCGTTCTCGGTCTTAACAATTTTAAGCATGCGGGACACCTCTTATAAAAAAATACTTACATTTATGTTAGGAAAACAAAGGGTAATAATCAACGGGATAAATTCAAGTAAAGACCTGACTAAATCAACAGTTTCAATAATGCTCCTGTTTGCAAAGGTCCTTTATTTTATATAACATAATATGGTATTGCTTGATGGAGGGTATGGTTTTTAAGGTGCGGCAAGGTAAGTCAAAGTCTGCCAGAGTAGGCAATTATTTCAGCCAGCTTAAGCTTAATAAGAAATTCCTTCTTATGTATGTTTTCGCTGTTATCCTGCCGCTTGTAATCACCGATGCCTTGTTGTTCGGCAAGGTCTACAGCACAGAGCGTAATAACCAGGCCAATGACAGAAGAAATGCTGCAGAAGCCTATGCGAAATACATGAAGGATCTTCTTGAGTACGATTCCACTGTCGGCACGGCTATCGACCTTAACAAGGATCTCAATACCTTTATCGATACAAAATACGATATTCCATATAGCTACTATAACAGCTATTTCTTTACAGTATCGTACTCATACTTTTCGACATTATCCGATATCAATCAGGACAGGATCGTCATCTATTCCAGTAACGACACCATGTTAAGCGGACACTATTTCCATAACATAGTCGAAGCATACGATGAGCAGTGGTTCAAGAACTTCATCAATACGGGTGTTAATGAAGCCGCCTATGCATATTACGACGCGGATCCTGTAGTAAGGACCACCGACAGGAACAGATTCATCTATGTAAGAAGAATGAACAATTCCCGTACTTCCCAATACAGGAAGATAATTACTATCGAGCATAAGTTATCCAGGATAACCGGTGAACTTGCGGAGATACCGGTTAACTGCACTCTTTATCTATGCTGCGGTGATTACGTTATCTATTCCAACAAGGAAGCCGCACCGGACTATGAAACGATAGCAAACAGGGCCGCACATGATCCGTATTCGACCACTTTAAATCTCGATATGTACGACAACACGTTCACTGTTTTCGCGTTCACGGAAGATCCTGTAATACTTAATGTTATGAGAGATAATCTCCCGATAACGTTCCTTCTTATCATTCTTACGCTTATCGTTCCGATCCTTATCATGAAGGCTCTCGAAAGGTCGATCACCGAAAGAATATCCATCCTGAGTAAAGCGTTCGGTGAAGGTGATCAGGAATACTTCCAGCCAATAAAAGAGATCAACGGTACGGACGAGATCTCAGACCTCATGCATAATTACAACAGGATCGTTGATATTAATAATGAACTTACCAATACGATCTACAAGGATAAGCTCCGCGAGCAGGAGAATGACCTCGCACGCAAGAACGCAGAACTCCTGGCACTTCAGAGCCAGATCAATCCGCACTTCCTGTTCAATGCGTTAGAGAGTATCAGAATGCACAGTATCCTTAAGGGTGAGAATGAGACTGCTGAGATGGTTCAAAGACTTGCCGTCATGGAGAGGCAGAACGTCGAATGGCGTGAAGATGCCGTTACCATTGAAGAGGAGGAGGGCTTTATCGATGCATATCTCCAGCTTCAGAGTTACAGGTTCGGTGACAGGATCTCATTTGATATCGATATCGACGAAGACTGTAAGAAGGTCCTGATCCCCAAGCTTACTCTCGTTACTTTCGTTGAGAATGCATGCGTACACGGTATCGAGTCCAAGGCTTCACAGGGATGGATCTTCGTAAGGGTTAACAGGACTGAAAAGGATCTCGTTATCGAGGTGGAGGATACCGGTGACGGTATGGAGGAAGAAGACGTTAAAGTCCTTCAGGAAAAGATGAATAATGTCACGATCGATATGATCAGGGAGGCTAAGCATGTTGGAATCCTCAACGCCTGCCTCAGAATCAAGATGATGTTCAAAGATAAGGCAAAGTTCACGATAGAGAGCGAAAAGGGTATCGGAATGTCTGTAATCATCCAGATACCGGAAGATATGATCAAGACTGCTGATTGAGGTGAAACATGTTAAAAGTAATGCTTGTTGACGACGAACCTTATATTCTTCAGGGACTCCAGGTCCTTATCGACTGGGAGAGCGGCGGATTTGAGATCGCCCAGACCTGCTCCAACGGCAAGGAAGCATTGAAGTATCTGAAAGAGAATCATGTTGATCTCGTCATCTCTGATATCCGCATGCCGGAAATGACCGGCCTTGAACTTTTGGAGACAGTTAAGAAGGAGAAGATCTCCGATGCCGAGTTTGTTCTTCTTACAGGTTACGACGATTTTGCTTACACACAGAAAGCAATCAGGAACGGATGCCTGGATTACATTCTGAAACCGGTTGAAGAAGAGGAACTCATAGCTGTATTGCGTAAGGTAACAAATCTTAACCGTGAGTCGATAATTCTCAGAAAAGACAGGGAGAAGATGGAAGATGCTTATCTTTCCAGAGTTATCAGACATCTTATAAGAGGCAAGTATACTGAAGAAGAGATCGAATATGCGAACAAGCATCTTCAGCTTGGTGAAAGACTCAGATTCATCTATATAGGTTTTGTACATAAGGATGCTGAAGTTGAAAGCAGTGATTCTGATGAATACGACATAGGTGCTGTTCAAAAGCAGCTCTTTAATTCATGTAAGGAAGCTTTAAAGGAGTATTCCAATCACTTTACTTTGGAAGTGCCGTACGATGAAGATAATTACGATGTAGGATTCATATATTGTGAGAACATGTCATCTATCCGTGACATGAGTGAGACAGAATTCCTGAATAATCTCATCCGTAAGATAGAAGTGCTTTTCATAAAGCCCGTCAGAATGTACTGCGGAGAACTGGTGAATGACATATCATCTCTTTCTGATTCGTATAACTCATGCAGAAGACTTAAGAGTATCGCTGGATTCCACAATACTAAGAAACTCTATTTCTACGAAGAAACGGAGACAAAACACAGCGGTATCGTTTTATGCAAGAACACGATCGATGAGATCATTGATTCGATTACAAAAAACGATCAGGAAGCAATCGAATCAGGAATCGAAAAGCTCCATGATGAGCTCCGCGGTAAAGACAGCACCAATGTGGCATTTGATCTTAATATCAACTATTTTCTTTTCCAGCTTATACATCTTGCAAGTGAACTCGATGATACCGTAAACCAGGAAGAGATCGTACAGTACATTTCCGAAAAGGCATCGGAAGATGCATTGACAAGAGGCAGCTACCAGCACCTTAAGAAATTCGCACTGGAGTATTCCTCATATCTTTCGGAACTCAGAAAGAGCATATCCCACGGCATCCTTGCCTCTATTGAAGCTGAGATCAGGGATAACTATGCAGGTGATATAAGCCTGAAATACCTGGGCGATAAATATCATATAAACAGTTCCTATCTCGGACAGGTATTCAGAAAGAAGTACGGAATGTCCTTTAAGAATTACCTGACAAATTACAGGATAAAGGAAGCTGCCAAGCAGATCATCAATACTGACAAGAAGATCAACAGGATCGCGGAAGACGTCGGATATAAGGACAGCGACTATTTTATCCGCAAGTTCATTGAGATCATGGGATGCACGCCTTCAAAGTACCGTAAGTCGAACACCTGATCTTGTCAGGGTACCCATATCCTTTAAAACACTATTTTTATTGTGCATATTGCACTAAAACAGACCGATTAACTTGTACATTAATGTCTAAAACAGTACATTTTTGTAGAGTTTATCGGTTGTTTAATTAGACTTTCTCGGGTTGTGGCAAAAATGAGGCACCACTATAATCTAAGTGCTAAATACTCGTATATTAGCGAGAATCTAATTCGGGAGGTCTACTAATGAAGACTAAGAAACTCGTTGCATTGGCTTTAGCTTCAATGCTCGCAGTATCCTCTTTCACAGCTTGCGCAGCTGGTGGCAAGTCAGGTTCTGGTATCACAGACTTTACTATGTTCGCTGCTATGGCAGGTAAGGAAAAGGATGAAGGTAACGAGATCAAGGAAATGATCGCGCAGAAGACAGGCGTCCGCGTTAAGGAATCCTGGCTCACAGGTCAGAACGCTGGTGAGGCTATCGGCTCCATTATCGCTTCAGGTAAGTTGCCTGATTTCATCGATGGCGGCGACGGTTCCATCACACTTTATCAGAACCATTTGCTCGTAGCTTGGGATCCTTATCTTGAAAAGTATCCTAACCTCAAGGAAATGTACACTGAGGAAGAGTGGGATAAGTTCAGAATGGACGACGGAAAGATCTACTGGGCTAACGTATTCGGTAACCACTACAAGGACGATACGACAACAGGCCACAACGGTGAAGCTTTCTGGATTCAGGCTCGTGTACTCGAAGCTTACGGCTATCCTAAGATCGAGACACTTGATCAGTACTTCGAAATCCTCGAGAAGTTTGCAAAAGAGCATCCTGAACTTCCTAACGGAACAAAGGTAATCCCTTATACATGTCTCTGCGAAGGTTGGAAGTATTACTGCCTTGAGAACGCTCCTATGTTCCTCGATGGTTATCCGAACGATGGTTGCGTTATCGTTAATGTTGACGACGGTGTCGACAAGCCGAAGGTTGTTGACTACAACACAACAGATACAGCTAAGGCTTACTTCAAGAAGCTCAACGAAGAGTATGCTAAGGGCAATATCGATCCTGACTTTGCTATCCAGACATACGATGAGTACATTGCTAAGCTTTCTACAGGTGCTGTTCTCGGTCTCTGCGATCAGTACTGGGATTTCGCTTACAACATCATGGGACCTTTCGCTACACCTATTAAGGCTACTGACGGTTCCTCATTCCGTCTCGATCAGCTCGGTTGTGACTATGTTCCTCTCGGACTCACAGCTAAGGCTGGTATGCAGAATCAGTGGCATACATACGGCGACGAGCTTAACCAGGCTTCCGGCTGCGCTGTAACAACAGCATGCAAGGATCCTGATAAGGCTTTCGAGTTCTTAAGCAGACTTCTTGATCAGGATATCCATGACCTCCGTTTCTGGGGCGTTAAGGATGTTGACTACCTCGTAGACGAGAATGGCGTTTTCTACAGAAACGAGCAGATGAGAGAGAACTGGAAGAGCGACAGCTACAAGGCTAAGCACACTTGCGAGTATTCTTATATGCCTCAGTGGATGGGTATGAGCAAGGATGGTAAGAACTACATGCAGCCTGCAGAGAAGCCTGAAGAATTCCGTGCAGGTCTCGCTGAGCCTCTTAAGAAGGCATTCGAAGCTTATGGCAAGAGCACATACGCTGAGATGGTAGGTTCACCTTACATCATGGGCGCGGAGAAGTATCCTTGGTATCCTCTCTGGTCATGGTCTAATGGTATCTCCTCTGACACTCCTGGCGGAATCGCTTGGAAGAAGATGGGTGAAGAGAAGCATAAGTGGCTTCCTGCTGTCGTTATCTCCACAGATTTCGAGAAGGATTGGAACGCTTACATGGATGCTTACAAGGCATGCAAGCCTGAAGATTTCCTTAAGGAAGCTCAGGATGAGGTCAACAAGAGACTTAAGACAGCTCAGGATCACGGCTGGAAGGCTTCCTGATTCTAACTGATCAGAAAAGTAGTTAATTGAATGTGGTGGCAACCATGGATATAACAACTGTGGTTGCCGCCATTCTTTTGGGAGTTGCTTAAAATGGAAAACACTCTTTCGACTAAGAAAACAAAACAGGTCGATACAAATAAGACACCGTTTACTGTCAAAGAGCTTAAAAGACAGTGGATACTCGTAGCTATCGCTGTTGTTTACGTCGTTTACGGAATCATCTTCTATTATCTTCCTCTCGTTGGATGGATAATGGCTTTCCAGAACTTCGTATATGCAGATGGTATTACGGGTTCAAAGTGGGTTGGTCTCTACAAATTCCAGTTCCTTTTCAGAGACCCTACGTTCCTGAAGGTTATCAGAAACACATTTGCAATGGGTGCGCTCAACCTCGTATTCAGCACAGTTGTTGCAATTGCGTTTGCCATCCTTTTGAACGAAGTTAAGAACAAGTGGTTTAAGAAGTCTATCCAGACAATCTCATACTTGCCCCACTTCCTTTCATGGATCATCGTTGTAGCTATCGTACACGATGCACTCACATCAACTGGTATCATCAATGAGCTTCTTATGAAGTTCCACATTATCGATATGCCTTTCCCGTTCCTGGGTAAAACAGAATGGTTCTGGCCTATCGTCACATTCAGCCATCTCTGGAAAGAGACAGGTTGGAATGCAATCATCTATCTCGCAGCGATCACATCAATCGATCCCAGCCTTTATGAGTCTGCTTCAATTGATGGCGCAGGACGTTTCCAGAAGATGCGTTATGTAACACTTCCGGGTCTCCGTCCTACGATCATGATCCTTCTCTTGATGAATATGGGTAACGTTCTCAATGCCGGATTCGAGCTTCAGTACTTGCTCGGTAACGGTCTCGTACAGGACGTTTCCAGAACGATAGACATTTATATTCTCGACTGGGCTCTCGATGCCCGTAACCTTGACTACTCACTCGGTACTGCAGCCGGTATCTTCAAGACTGTTGTATCTATGACCTTCATCTTGGTATCTAACTACATTGCCAAGAAGAGGGGCGATGAGCGTCTGTTCTAAGGAAAGGGGGTATATATCATGTCAGATTTATCAGCTAATCGTGTTTCAAGAATGGGCGATGGCGTATCACGCAAAAAGAAGATGGCTACTGAAGATCTTATCTTCACTATCATCAACACAACATTCCTTGTGTTATTTGCAATAGTTACTCTTTACCCGGTTCTTAACACTCTGGCTATTTCATTTAACGATGGTAACGATGCGGTTAGAGGTGGTATTCACCTTTGGCCCCGTATCTGGACATTGAGAAACTATGATGAGGTCATCTTCCAGAGAGACGGTATCCGTATTGGTGCTAAGATCACAGTTTTGAGAACTGTCATTGGTACAATTACTTCTTTGGCTGCTAATGCTTTGCTTTCATTTATCCTCAGCCGTAAGAAGTTCCTGTTCAAGTCAGGCCTCTCACTGTTCTGGGTCATCACAATGTATGCGTCAGGCGGTATGATCCCTACATTGATCCTCTTCAGATATCTCCACCTCACATCCAGCTTCTGGGTATATGTTATCCCTGGTATGGTAAGTGCATTTAACGTAATGGTTATGAGAACTTACATGGCTGGTATTCCGGATTCACTCGAAGAAGCTGCTCAGCTCGAAGGTGCCGGATACATGAGAATCTTCTGGAGTATCGTTACTCCGCTTTGTAAGCCGGTTTACGCTACGATCGCTTTGTTCGTTGCCGTATATCACTGGAACTCCTGGTTTGATGCTATGTTGTACAACAGATTCGATCCTCAGTACACAACATTGCAGTACGAGCTCAGAAAGCTCCTCGACTCAGTTTCAGCATCTACCGGTGGTCAGGTTGCAGGTACATCATTGACCTCTTCTGCGGTCAATACGATCACACCTGTTACGGTTAGAGCTGCTGCTACAATCGCAACAATGGCACCTATCATTGCCCTCTATCCGTTCTTGCAGAGATACTTCGTTACAGGTCTTACGATCGGTGGCGTTAAGGAATAATCTCCGTATAGATCAATGATTCAAAAGCTGCCTTGACTTAGATGTCAGGGCAGTTTTTATTTAATCCTTCAATTCGAAGTGCAAGTATCTTAATTTGTTGTAGAATATACAGGTCGCGAGAGACATGCGGCTAGAATAATAAGGTTAGAAAGTAATTAAATGAATATATTAAAGCCAGACAGTCCTGTAATGAATTTCCTGAGCACGGTTGCGGATCTTCTTATCCTCGATATCCTCACCATACTCTGCAGCCTGCCGATAATAACTATTGGTGCGGCAACCACTGCCAAGTACTATGTTGCCATGAAGGTAATAAGAGGAGAGGGAACCGGTGTAGTAGTTCCTTTCTTCAAATCCTTCAAGCGTAACTTCAAGCAGTCGACAGTTGTCTGGTTCATCATGATGCTGGTAATAGCGCTGCTCATCCTTGACTGGCGCTGGGTCATGTATAATGGCTGGAACAACACAGCATTTATCTATCAGTTCGGTGTTATCGCATTTACTGCTGTTGTTCTTCTTATAAACATGGTTGTATATCCCACTATCGCCAGATATGAGATGAGGACAGCAGAAGTCTTTAAAGCGGCTTTCCTCTTTGTCCTCATCAGACTTATTCCGTTGATCCTTATAGCTCTTCTCATAGTAGGAGCCTTCATAGCATGCCTCTGGTATGCCCAGTGGTTCCCTCTGGTCTATGCATTCACATCTTCCACGATCACATATTTCCTTTGCCTTGTCTGCATCAAGCAGTTCGACAAGCTCGAAAAGCAGCAGGCTGAAAAGCTTAAGGCACTTAAAGAGTCTGTTGAATACAATCCTGAGACAGACGCTGTAGGCAATGTTTCTCTGGCAGGAAACAAGAAGGAGGCCAAGGAGCTTGAGAAGAACCTCGAAAAGCCCGATGCCGAGACCGACAAGTCCGGCAACAGGTTTACACGCTTTACAAGGACGGAGAAGGAAAAGTTAAAGGACCTGTCATTCAAACAGAAGGCAGCATACTTTGCCCAGTATTATCTGCCCGGAATAATAGTAGTTGCTGTTTTACTTACAGCAGTTATCTGGTATGGACATGATATCTATGTTGATAAGATGCGTGTCTTAGGCGGCGGTATCATTAACGGCTATCCGTCTGAAGAGGGAAGAACATACGTAACTGACGGATTCCTTTCCTGGGCAGGATATGGAAAGGGAAGGACAGCAGCTCTTCTTGATTCCGAAGATCTTAACTTCAACAGTGATCTTGAATATGAGGACAAGTATCTTGAAGTTGCCTTCAGAGCATCTATCCTTACAGGAACATACGATTATCTGATCATGCGCGAAGATGCTGTCTATAATTACTCCACTCCGGACTACTTCATTGATCTTTCCGAACTGGTAAACATGGACAATTTCTCTGAGGACGATTTTTATTACTATGTCGCTACTGAAGAGGAAAAGGCTAAGCGTTCACAGGGAATCTCGATCAATGATATTCTCGGCAAGAGCAAGAAAGAAGACGACAAGCCTATTCCGGTCGCTTTGAAGCTTACAGATGATATTAAGAAGAAGCTCGGCCTTGATGAGCAGTATGAATACTATATTGCTTTTGCTCATGCAATAGATGCCGGCGGCAATCAAAAGTATCTCAAATTTATCGAATATCTCTACGGAAAGTGCTGATATTGACCGTTTTACCTTTGGTTTAAGCATTTGTTTTGCTTGACATTGACCGAATGCCCTAATATAATTTTACGGTTATATTATGTCTTACTATGCGCTGCCGCCAAAAACGCGGGTGTGCAACTGAAAGAAAACAACGATCCGGAGGATTTATATTATGGCAAAGATGACTTTTCAGCCTAAGAAAAGACAGAGAGCAAAGGTTCATGGTTTCAGAGCAAGAATGGAAACAGCTAACGGCCGTAAGGTTCTTGCTGCAAGAAGAGCTAAGGGCAGAAAGAGAATTGCAGTTTAATCTGTCCTTAGGTCGTATCTCGCTTTGAAATCGGTAGCACTCAGATTCAATTTTGAATTTAACAGGGTTTACCGGTATGGGAAATTCGCAACCGGCAGATACCTGTCGGTTCATGTGCTTAAAAGACGTGAGGGAACCACTCAGAGCGGCTATAAGGTAGAACCGTCCTTAAGACGCACAGGCTTTTGCGCGAACAAGAAAGAACTCGGCGCAGTCGGAAGAAACAGAGCCAGACGTCTCATGAGAGAGTCTTACAGATTATTGGAAGACAAACTCCCTGAAGGATATGATTATGTATTCACTTTAAAGGCCAAGGGTGGGATTCCCGATTTCCACGAATTAAGTACAGATATGGGGAAATGTCTTGCAAGGCTTGATCTTTTGGAAGGGAGCTTCCTGTGATCCGCAAAGCTGTTATAGGAATGGTTCGCTGGTATCAGAAGCATATTTCTCCTGCTATAGGACCTCATTGTAAATACCAACCTACTTGTTCGCAGTATATGATCGATGCGGTAACCAAGTATGGTGTCTTAAAAGGCGGTCTTATGGGTATTTGGCGTATTCTCAGATGCAACCCGTTTTCGAAGGGCGGATACGATCCCGTCAGGTAATCAAAAAAGCTATTCATTAACAGAACCGGAGTCTAATAATGGGAGACATTATCGTTCAGTTATCAATTCTCGACCCGCTGTATATTGCATTCGGCTGGCTTACGAGAGTTTTGTTCCAGTTCTTCGGTAATTACGGTCTGGCAATTATCTTCCTTACCATAATTATCAGAGGAGCTCTTATCCCTCTTAGTGTCAGATCACAGAAGTCCATGCTCAAGATGCAGGCCTTAAGTGGCAAGCAGGCTGAACTTCAGCGTATGTATGGCGATGACAAAGAGGCTTATCAGGAAGCTTTCATGAAGATGCAGAAGGAGAATGGTGCAGGCGGTCTTTCCGGCTGTCTTTTGCCTTTCCTCCAGTTGTTCTTCATCTGGCCTATTTACCGTATCGTCAGCGGACCTTTGATCTACCTTTCACAGGTAAGCAAGGACAACATCACTGCCATGATCGATCTTGGCAACAGATTCGGACCTAACGGCGGTATCCTTGGCGGAAGAGTAAGCCCTGAGATCCACATCGGTCTTATCAAGGCTTTGAATGAGAATGCACAGTTCCTTAATGAATGTATCAGCAAGGGACTTATCAAGCTCGACCAGATGGTCGACCTTCACTTCCTCGGCATGGATCTTACTGTAACTCCTGCCTGGAACCCTTTTGAGATCGCAAAAGATCCCAAGACATACGTTCCTATGCTCATCATCCCTGTACTCGTTGTTCTTACGAACATCGTTGTAATGCTGATGAGCAAGATCATGAAGCCCGGCTGGAAAGAAGAGGAAGAGGCTAAGAAGCGTGCCAAGATGAATCCTGCAAGAGCAGGTCAGGCCGGTGACGGCAAGGGCGGCGCTGAGGACTATGCCCAGAACTCAATGAAGATGATGAACTGGATGATGCCTATCTTCATGCTCGTAACAACATTTACGATGCCTGCTGCAATGGGTCTTTACTGGATCATCTCCGGACTTATGATCATCATCACAAATATCATCGTATATTACATGTTCACAAAGCCTTACGAAGCTAAGAAGGCTGAGATCGAGGCTAAGAAGGATGCAGTTTTCAAGAAGTCCGGCAAGGCAAAGCTTGCAGTAGCCGGCGGGGATATTTCTTCTGATGATTCTTCAAAGAAGAACGGAAAGAAAAAGAAGAATTAATTTGGCTCGAAGGAGGCCTTACGTATATGGAAAAGACAGTAATCAAGACAGGCGCAACAGTTGATGAAGCAATCGAGGCAGCTCTTTCCGAGCTTGGCTGCACAAAGGAACAGGCTACTATCGAAGTAATTGAAGAAGGAACAGAAGGCGGCTTCCTCGGATTAGGAAGAAAGGACGCTGAAGTTAAGGTTACATTTAATTCTGAGGATGCAGGCGACAACAAGGCTTCTGCATCTGACTCTGATGATACATATTTCGGTGACGATGAGAGCTTTGAAGGCGATGCAGTAAGCGAAGCTGAAGATGCAGCAGCTAACTTTGTTGCAGAAGTTCTTTCCGGTATCGGCATTCACGGCAACATGGATTCCTACAGAGAAGACGATACGATCTTCATCTCTGTTACTGGTTCTGACTGCGGTGCAGCTATCGGCCGTCACGGTGAGACACTCGAAGCAATCTCTTACATGACAAACCTTATCGCTAATAAGCACAGCGAGCAGAGAGTTCATGTTTATCTTGACGTCGGCGGATACAGAAAGCACAGAGAGCAGGTCATCAAGGGCCTCGCTGACAAGGCAGTATCCAGAGTAAGACGTTCAGGCCGTAAGGTAACAATGGAGGCTATGAGCCCTGCAGAGAGAAGGATCGTTCACTCATATCTCCAGGAAGTTAAGGGCGTAACAACACACTCTGAGGGTGTTGAGCCTAACAGATGCGTTGTAGTTACACCTGAAGAGAAGAAGTAATCTTTTTTAAGATCTTCATCTGAAATCAGGCGGCTTTTCGCGATGTATTCTTATGATGACGAACCAATCTGTGCCTGCTCTACGCCGGCCGGAATCTCAGGCATAGCAGTTATCCGTGTATCGGGCAACGGCTGTGGAAAGCTTGCCGATAAATGCTCCGTCATCTTAAGGAGCAGCGGCGACTATAAAAAGCTTTCGGAGCTTCCCGGATATACCTGCGCGTTCGGATATGTTAAGGATCCTTCATCCAACACCAAAGTTGATGAAGTTATCTTCACCAGATTTGAAGCACCGCATTCATACACGGGCGAAGAGATGATCGAGATCTCTTCTCACGGTTCAGGCGCGGTCAAGCAGGAGATCCTCAAGTGCCTCGGCATGTCCGGTATCAGAATGGCTTATCCCGGAGAATTCTCGAGAAGAGCATTCATCAACGGTAAGATGAGCCTTGCTTCAGCAGAAGCTGTAATGGATGTCATCAACTCAGAGACAGAAAGACAGCTTGAAGCTGCAGGAAGCCTTATGTCAGGTAAACTTGCTGATGAGATAGCTTCCATAGAAAAGAATCTTTACGATCAGGCAGCGATGCTTGAGACTTTCACTGAATTTGATACAGAAGATCCCTCAGAAGAGGAGCAGAAGCTTGAGGAAGTTAAGGACAACTTAAGCGACTGTCACGACAGGCTTTCAGCTCTTTGCAAAGGATATGGCAAGGGCAGGATCTTATCTGAGCGCCTCCGCGTAGCATTATTGGGACTTCCCAACAGCGGAAAGAGCACACTTCTTAATACACTCACAGGCTTTGACAGAGCGATCGTTACAGAAGTTGCAGGTACTACAAGAGATACCATCGAAGTTCAGCTTAATATCAACGGTATTCCCGTTACGCTTATTGATACTGCAGGCATCAGGGAGACTGATGACATCATCGAGAATATGGGTATCGGCAAAGCATACGAGGCAGGCAGAGGCGCTGACATGGTCTTTTACATGATACCGCCTGACATGGATGCCGAAGAAGCGTTTACATGCGTAAGCCCCATAGCAGAGGACTGTGAATCAGTAACGGCTGTTTTCTCGAAAAGTGATGCCGGCGACAATCCTGACAGGGAAGAAATAGAAGCGAAGCTTACAACTCTCGGCATTACCAATTTCATTTCTATCAGTGCAGAAGAAGATCTTAATATCGATAAGCTTGAAGATGCGATCATCGATTACTATAACGAATTGGGAGACGGCACATCTGAAGGTCTCCTTATAACAAACAGCAGACACTACACCAAATTCTTAAAGGCTTCAAAGAAGCTTGCTCTTGCTTTGGATGCCCTTGATAACAATCTCGGAACCGAAGTCTGCGCATCAGCTTTAAGAGCGTGCCTTGACGAGATCGGCGAAGTAACCGGAAAGACTGTATCTGCTACTCTTGCAGACACAATATTCTCAAGATTCTGCATAGGTAAATAAATGACTATCCGTGAAGCTTTAGAGTTGGATAAAAGCTTCGAAGCGGGAACATTTGATGTTGCCGTGGTAGGAGCAGGCCATGCCGGATGCGAGGCGGCACATGCTGCTGCAAAGCTCGGCCTTAATACCATCCTTTTCACGCTTTCTCTGGACAGTCTTGCAAATCTTCCCTGCAACCCGAGTATCGGCGGCACATCCAAAGGTCAGCTCGTAAGAGAGATAGATGCTTTGGGCGGCATAATGGGAATAATGGCGGATAAATGCGCTGTTCAGATGCGTATGCTGAACCGTTCCAAGGGTCCTGCAGTTTATTCGCCCAGAGCACAGGAAGACCGTGCGATGTATTCCATCGAGATGAAGCATTATCTTGAGAATCTTCCTAACCTTACATTAAAGCAGGCGCATATTACAGGACTTCTTGTTGATGAAGAAGGCAACGCAGCAGGCGTGATCAGCGAAGGCAAAGCTGTCTACAGGGCCAAAGCGGTTGTTATATGCTCAGGCACATATATGGAAGCCAGGATCATAAGGGGCGAAGTCATCGTCGAAAGTGGTCCTGACGGACTTCCGAGATCAGTAGGACTTTCTTCATCACTTAATTCACTTGGTGTTCCGCTCTTGAGATTCAAGACGGGAACCCCGGTAAGAGTTAATTCCAATTCCGTAGACTTTTCGCAGATGACAAGACAGGACGGAGAAGATGACATACCGCCATTCTCATACCGTAATGAGATGGAAGGAAAGGCCGTAGCACCTGTCAGTGAACAGATCCCCTGCTGGTCCATATGGACAACGGAAGAAACACGCAAGGTCATTTCGGATAATATGGACAGATCACCACTCTACAGCGGCGAGATCAAGGGAATAGGTCCCAGATACTGTCCTTCGATCGAAGATAAATTCATGAGGTTCAAGGATAAGACGAGACATCAGATCTTCGTCGAGCCTATGGGCCGTCATACAAACGAGATGTATCTGCAGGGTTTCTCCACAAGTCTTCCTGAAGAGATACAGGAGAAGATGGTAAAGTCGCTTCCGGGTCTTGCCAATGCCAAGATACAGAGGGCAGCGTATGCGATAGAATACGATCTTGTCGATCCTCTTTCCATCAAGGCAAGCCTTGAATCAAAGGTGGTGCCCGGACTGTTTACCGCAGGACAGATCAACGGATCTTCCGGCTATGAGGAAGCAGCTGCACAAGGTATCGTAGCAGGCATCAATGCGTCCATGAAGCTTTTAGGCAGGGAGCCTGTCATCATCGACAGATCACAGGGCTATATCGGCGTTCTTATCGATGACCTCGTAACAAAGGGAACCCAGGAGCCTTACCGCATGATGACTTCACGTGCTGAGTACAGACTTTTCTTAAGGCAGGATAATGCTGACGAAAGACTTACTCCGGTAGGTCATGAGATCGGTCTTATCAGTGATGAGGTTTTCGCCAGATTCAATGAGAAGACAGATCAGATAGCTCTTGAGACGGAGAGACTTAAGAAGACTTATATTGCTCCAACAGATGAACTTAAAGCGCTCCTTGATACAGTCGGACAGACGCTCCCGAAGTCCGGTGAGAGCCTTGCGGACCTTATCAAGCGCCCTGATGTAACTTACGATCTTCTTGCACCGGTTGATAAGGCAAGAAAACCTCTTCCGAGGAATGTTACTTTCGCCTGCGAGACGAACATCAAGTACGAAGGTTATCTGTCTCTCGAAAAAGAGAAGATCGAGAAATTTAAGAACTTAGAGAAGATCAGGATCCCTGAAGATACTGATTATTCACTTATACGCGGATTAAGAATAGAAGCTTCCCAGAAGCTTGCCAAGATGAAGCCGGAGAACGTGGGAAGGGCTTCGAGGATCTCTGGCGTATCGCCTGCAGACTGCGAAGTGCTCCTGGTATATCTCGAACAGCAAAGAAGGAGACAAGGCAATGGCTGACTGTTTTCTCCCCAAGAAGAAACCTCTTACCAAAGATGATATCAAGCGTCTTAGAGAGTCTCTCCCCAAGAAGGTTGAGATCAGCACTGAAGGCACAAAGGTAACCAAGCAGGGCGAAGATGAAGTCACTGATGTGGCTCCTATCCTTGAGAGCGGTTCCGAAGAGATAAGCGTGCCGCTGTCTGCTGAAGAGATACGTGCGTTCCAGATCTATGCCACGATGCTCAAAGAGAAGAATAAGGTAATGAACCTTACTGCTGTTGACGACGACAAGGGCATTGCCATGAAGCACTTTATAGACTCTCTTACTCTCTGCCCTTATATCAGGGAAGAAGAGGGAAAGAAGAACTCAAAGACTTTAACCTTTGCAGATGTCGGAACGGGTGCAGGTTTTCCGGGACTTCCGGTAAAGATATCATGTCCTGAGCTGTCTGTAACGCTCATGGATTCGCTTGATAAGCGCCTTAAGTTCCTTGATGAGGTCATTACCGCATTGAACCTTAAGGACTGCACTACGGTCCATTCCAGAGCCGAAGACGCAGGCAGGAACAAGAAA
Source organism: uncultured Clostridia bacterium (assembly GCA_946403085.1). Taxonomy (GTDB): domain Bacteria; phylum Bacillota; class Clostridia; order Saccharofermentanales; family Saccharofermentanaceae; genus Saccharofermentans. The sequence goes on from CAMIYM010000001.1 coordinate 269,758, forward strand.
TACAGGGAAAAGTACGACATAGTTACTGCAAGAGCGGTAGCAAGGCTTTCAGTCCTTGCCGAATACTGTCTTCCGTTAGTTAAGGTCGGAGGTGTTTTCCTTGCCATGAAAGCTCATTCTGAAGAAGAAGAGACTGAGGCAGGCAAGGCAATAGCTCTTCTTGGCGGCACGATCGAAAAGACAGATACATTCAGGCTCCCCGGCACTGATATGGACAGATCCATAATCGTTGTCCGTAAGATCCGTCCCACACCAGCAAGATTTCCCAGAAAAGCGGGCACACCTTCCAAAACCCCTATAGTCTGATTTTAGGACATTTGTGCTTTATATTATAATTATATACGCGCGTGCGCGTTTACTTATGGTATAATACTTTAGTTTATGGATATATAATCTATTAACCAAAGTATTCTAATTACCCGCGTGACACTGTTTTCGCGGGCGGAGGCGACAAATGGCAGATAATGACGCGAAGAAACAAGCCAGGCTTCAACAGGAAGCCGAGATGGACGAGGTATTCAAGTCAGAACAAACTACAATAGTTCCGGTTGACTTAGATGGTGAGATGAGAAAGTCCTTCATCGACTATGCGATGTCGGTTATTTCAGACCGTGCGCTTCCTGATATCAGAGACGGACTTAAGCCGGTTCACAGAAGAATCCTTTATTCAATGTTTACCCAGGGCTTCACTCCTGAGAAGCCTTACCGTAAGTGCGCTACCACGATCGGTGACGTTCTTGGACGTTTCCATCCCCATGGTGACGCTTCCGTTTACGATGCGTTGGTCAGACTTGCACAGGACTTCTCTTTGAGACATCCTCTGGTTGACGGACACGGTAACTTCGGTTCCCTGGACGGAGACCCGCCGGCAGCATACCGTTATACCGAGGCAAGGCTTGAGAAGATCGCTCTTGAGATGATGCGTGATATCAACAAGAACACTGTTGATTTCAGACCTAACTTCGATGAACACGAGATGGAGCCTGTATCGCTTCCTTCACGTTTCCCGAACTTCCTCGTTAACGGTGCGGTAGGTATCGCAGTAGGTATGGCTACCAACATCCCGCCTCATAACCTCGGCGAGGTTATTGACGGATGCATCATGATGATGAATAACCCTGACGTTACAGTTGATGAACTCATGACTGTCGTTAAGGGCCCTGACTTCCCGACTGGCGGTGCTATCCTTGGCACATCAGGTATCAGGGAAGCATATCTTACAGGCAAGGGCCGTATCATGGTACGTGCTCATGCTGAGATCGAAGAGCATGGCGGAAGAACAAGGATCATCGTTCACGATATTCCTTATGCCGTTAATAAGGCAAGACTTATCGAGCGTATGGCGGATCTCGTTAAAGAGAAGAAGGTCGAAGGCATCTCAGGATTAAGAGATGAATCTGACCGTAACGAGCAGGTTCGTATCGTTATCGAGCTTAAGAAGGATGCCAATGCAGACGTCGTTCTTAACCAGCTCTACAAGAACTGTTCACTCCAGGACGCTTGCTGCGCTAATATGCTTGCACTTGTTCCGGACAGCGAAGGCAAGCTCGAGCCGAAGCTCGTAGGCCTTAAGGATGCTCTCTATTACTACATAAAGCATCAGGAAGAAGTCGTTACACGCCGTACACAGTACGATCTTGAGAAGGATGAGGCTAAGAAGCACATCGACGAAGGTCTCCTCATCGCCATGGATTACATCGATGAGATCATCTCCATCATCAGATCTTCACGTACTGAGGTTGAGGCTAAGGCACGTATGTGTGAGCGCTTCGGCCTTTCCGACAAGCAGGCACAGCACATCGTAGACATGCGTTTGGGACGTCTCACAGGTCTTGAGCGTGAGAAGCTCGAAGCTGAGATCAAGGCACTCACAGAAGAGATCGAGTACTTCCACAGAGTTCTTTCTGATAAGACTCTCCTTGATGACATCATTAAGACCGAGATGACAGAGATCAAGAACAAGTTCGCTACTCCGAGAGTGTCTGAGATCATCAACGGTTCCTTCGAGGATATCGACGACGAGTCACTTATCGCAGAAGAGAATATCGTTGTTACTCTTACTCACTTTGGCTATATCAAGCGTCAGAGAGTAGATACATACAAGGCTCAGCACAGAGGCGGCAGAGGAATCTCAGGCCAGTCCACACGTGAAGAGGACTATATCGAGAAGATCATTACGACCACAACTCACAAGTTCCTTCTCTGCTTCACCAATACAGGCCGTGTATTCAAGATCAAGGGTTATAAGATCCCTGAGACAACATCACGTTCTGCAAGAGGTACGGCTCTCGTTAACCTCCTGAACCTTAATGAAGGTGAGACGATCAGGAACATCATTCCTATCGACAGCTTCGAAGAGCCTGATCTCTATCTCACAACAGTTACTAAGTATGGTGTTATTAAGAAGACATCCATCGATAAGTATGCAAACATCAATAAGAATGGTCTTATTGCCACAAAGATCCGTGAAGGAGACAGCGTTGTTGCTGTTCAGCTTACAAGAGCAGGACAGGAAGTCATCGTTGTATCTGCTGCCGGTAAGTCAGTAAGATTTAATTCCGATGATGCACGTGACATGGGACGTGGTGCTACGGGCGTAAGGGCCATGAAGCTTGCTGATGACGATGAGGTTGTCGGCATGGAGCCTGTTGATCCCTCACGTGAGATCCTTGTTATCTCCGAGAAGGGTTACGGAAAGCGTTCCAAGATCGATGATTACCGTGTCCAGTCCAGAGGCGGTAAGGGTATCATTACTTACAAAGTTTCCGAGAAGACAGGAAGACTTTGCGGTACAGTTTCTGTTACTGATGAAGATGACCTCCTTATCATTACGAGCCAGGGCGTGATCATCAGAGTAAGAGCCAATGAGATCCCTACTCTTTCAAGAGCAACATCAGGTGTTAAGCTCATGAAGTCCAATGCTTCAGTCGTAGACTTCGCGCTTACAGACAGGGAAGAAGAGGAGCCTGAAGAAGGCGAAGAGGGCAGCGAAGGTGCTGAAGGCGTTGAAAGCAATACCGTCGAAGCAGCTTCCGTGACTGATGAGAACGGTCTCAGCCCTAACGCTCAGAAGGTTCAGGAATTTGCAGATACACTTGCATCTGAGATCGAAGATGAAGGCATAGCTTCTGCAGATGATACAGATGGATCTGATAAGGATGAGGATATCTGATGAATAATAGACGGAAGCCGGAATCTATTTTCAAGTCCGCAGCGAGATTTATCGCTGCGGCTTTGCTCGTCTGTTCCATTACTTTGTTTGTTATGCCGTCAAGAACGGTCAAGGCAGAGGTGGGACAGCCGGAGATACCGGTTCCTGCTTTGGCCGATATTCACTGCGCTTCATATTGCGTTTACGATAAGACTACGGGTTTTATCGTGCTCAGCCAGAATCCGGATGACAAGATCTATCCTGCTTCCATGACGAAGATAATGACTTGTCTTTTAAGTCTTGAGTATCTTGATACATCAGCCAAGCTTACGGTAAGTAAAGCGGCTATGGCCGGTCTTGGTGCTGACTCATCATTGATGGGTGTACTTGAAGGCGAGATAGTAAAAGTAAGCGAGCTCCTCTACGGACTCATGCTTCCTTCGGGTAATGACGCAGCAAATGTGCTTGGTGAAGGTTGTGTTGATGCATTCTTCCAGAAGTATCCGGCCGGGGGAAGTACCGTTAATAAAGACGGTGTTACTGCCCAGTATCTTCTGGATAATATGAATGACAGCAGGGAACATATCCTTTCAAACCGCAAGCTTGAGGCTTTTGCACTTCTCATGAATCTCCGTGCGAAAACACTGGGATGCAAAGGTACTCATTTTAAGAATGCATGCGGACTTCCTGATGAGAATCACTACACAACGGCTTATGACCTTACATTGATCATGTCCGCTGCATCAGAGATCGATGATTTCAAGACACTTATCAGTGCTCCTTCACATGTATTCATCGGAACAAACAGACATAAGTCTGATGCATGGAGCTATGTAAAGAATTCAAACTATCTCTTATATGATCCCTGGCTTGCATCGAAAACAGCGAATGGCACCGAGTCACATCTTGCTGCTGTTGTCGGAGGAAAGACGGGAACCACATCTCAGGCAGGTAAGGGTCTTACCATCTATACGGTGAATGAGAACGGCCACGAACTGATGATTTCAGTATGCGGAATTCCTCAGAGCCATTATTTTTATACTACTATGTATCTTGCTTCAGTAACCGCATACGGAAACCTCGCATGCTGGGAAAGCGATCCGGTTACAAGAGTATATGGAACTACAGGCGATTACAGATGGGTAAACGCTCCTGCTGCCCAGCAGCCGAAGTATGATTCGGTCGTTAATCCGGGAGATGAGCCTAAGGGCTTTGATGAACCTGCTGAGCAGACGACACCTGAACCTACACAGGCACCGGAAGAGAACAAGGAGGCAGAGCCTGAAGTAGAATCCGGACCTCCGCTTCAGCTCTTTGTTAAGAAGAATCCGGTGGTATCCGGAGTGATCGGCGGATTCATGCTTCTTATTATCATATTGAATATAATTCTTATGATAAGAATAAACACTATAAAGAAGGCTGCAGCCAAGAGAGCTAAGAAACTTGAAAGCAGGAAATAAACAGCTATAATAACGGGGGCTTGTTGCCCCCTTGTTTATTATTGTGGCACAGCCTGAAGGGTAAAGCGTGTAATTTAGTCAAATAAAGGTTTTGACGGCTTTGAAAAAAATTTTTCAAAACACGAAAAAAGTCCTTGACTTAATCTTCTCCGTGGTATATCCTTTACAAGCACTTTGACGGAGGCACAACAAAAAAGCGCCTGGAAATCAAAGGAAAGCGCGGATCTTGAAAATTGAATAGAATGCAAAACTTGAAGTAAAACGGACCT
>CAMIYM010000002.1 GCA_946403085.1 uncultured Clostridia bacterium
GCCTTCGAGTTTTTTGTAGTACTTATAATCCGGATTCGCAATTGATGTCATTCTTCCTATCCTTTCAAATATATATCCTGTTAATTGATCCACTCGGGCTTATCCTGGTAGCTTATCCTGTCTATTATCTGAACTAAGAGATCTCTCCCTCAGACAAGATAATTATAGCATTTGATCATCCACGTTCCGGCTTCCGTATGTTAAACACGATCAATGCGATTGCAGCGGCTCCTAATACTGCGGTTGTGATGATACTTGCTTCGATGCCGTACTTTCCGCCGTTTAATACATTGTCTCCGACAGAACTCATATCAAATACGGCAACATTGATCTCATCATTACCGCTCAGATTGAGTCCAAGGATGCTGTACAGAATATAGTTCCATATCGAATGCAGGCCGCAGGCCGCCCAGATGCTTTTGAAACGGATAGTAAGAAGGGAGAAGATGACAGATATCAGGATAAGGTTGATAACTGCCGTTACTGCAATGGCAGGGGCACTGAAGTCCATGTTCCCGATATGAGGAATGGTAAATAAGGCAGTACTTACACCTACAGCGACAGGAATGGATTTCTTCTGCAAAAGCTGTTGAACGATACCTCTGCAGAGCACCTCTTCAAAGGCACCTTGAAAAATAAAAGCTCCGAGCATGAGGAATACCATCGCAGTGTCGATATTTCGGAAAACGCCGTTATACCTTACCGCGCCGGTAAGAACTGCCAAAGCAACTGAAACAAGCAAAAGAAGTGTTCCTGCTCCGGCTCCTGCGAAATAGCTCCATGCAGGTCTCGCCAAGCCCAGTTCTGCCAAAGTCTTTCTTTGAAACAGTTTCCAGAGAAGGATCATTATTCCTATCATGACGCCGTATCCGTAGTAAGTGATCAATGTAATCGTGATATCGCCGAACATCTCACCCTGCAGAGGGTTCTTACCGCAGGCAAAGTGTATCGCCAGGACTATGCCTTCGCCAACCAGTTCTGCACCGAACTTGAATACCCAGAAGATCAGGATGACCTTGATGACATACAATAATTTCGGCATGTCGGTCCGGTTATTGAACGGACTGATGTTTTTGATGAATTCTTTTATCTTATTCATGGATAACTCCTTTTTTGAGCGCATTAATACAAACAACGAAAACGCTGCTGTTTTTAGTGTCAGATTATTTGAGAATCAGATCAGACGGGGAATCCGTTGACCAGGAAATAAACCAGCATCGATACGAGATCTATGGCGAGCAAAATACCGAATCCTATGAGAAACCACTTAAGGGCAGTTTTCGCGCGCTTGCCATTCTTCTCTGTAAGGACCTTCTGATCGATAACATCAGCCATCGTCTTGTGATCATCAGACTTGACCGGCTCGATCCCTTTAAGAAGATAATCCGTAGTAACTTCGAAAATATCGCTCATGATCACGACTTTGTCGAGATCTGGGGTTGCCTGTTCACTTTCCCACTTAGAAACGGCCTGCCTTGATACACCGACCTTGTCAGCCAGTTCTTCCTGGGACATGCCTTTCGACTTTCTAAGGCTCTGTATTCTATCAGCAATCGTCATTTACATCACCTCCGGGTTTTGATGGCTTGAGATTAGCAAAAATGCTCTTAACAAAACCACCAACCGGACCTTGAACTTTGTCAACCGGCAGTTGCAACCCAGTATTTTCAAGGTTTTCCTGTATCTTATACATTCTATCACGGATTTTGGAGTTCGGTGCTTTTTCCTACACCTGCTGGTCCGGTTATTACATATAACTTAGCCATATTAAGTTCCTATTACCCTTCTTTTCTGATAAAAATTGAACCCATCCTCTATCTTTATGATACGGTATCCTAATCTTTGGTAAAAAGCATTTGTCCGTTCATTCCAACAAGGTGTATCCAGATTAAACTCCGTAGCACAAGGAAACTTACTTTCTATGCATTCCATCAAGCGGATTCCGTAACCTTTTCTATGATAGGCGCTGTCAATAAAAATCCTGCCAATATATACGCTTCTTTGTGTTTCATCCGGGAACACAATGGCAGCTCCTACCAAATCTTTTTCTATCATTGCTTGATACAAATGCCCCTCCCGGGCCATTTGTTTATGCCATTCTATCGAATCGAATTCAGGCGGACAATCACCTTTTGTTCCTCCAACATTTACATCTGTTTCAAAAGCTCTGATAGACATATCTACGATTTTTTCTATCTGATCTTCTTCTGCTTTGACAATATACATCCCGCTTTTCATAATTATCTTACATCCTCCGATTAGTCATAATCTATTATCCTGTCTATTAACTTAAACCTTGGAGATTCCTTCCAAAACAGCTGTTATAGAATTATTATCTGCTGATTATATTCTCTAATCCCTTCGGATCAAAAACTGTATTTCTTACTGATCTCAAGATGCCCGCTAATCCTGTTGTAAACAAAAACATCTTTGCAAAACAAGAGATATGGTGTTTCTTTCCGGTTGCTTTCAAACATGTCTGAAGCCATTTTCAGAATCTTTTTCACAAGCTTCTTATCGCTTACTTTCGTGTACAAAACGATGTCCTTCGTCGGGGCGCATACGATCAGATCGTCGTTCAGGTCATCCGAGAGGTTTTTCCAGACATAGTCAAGGCATAAGCTTTCCGCTTCGAAATCCCCGCCTGCCAGGATGCCGTAAACACTGGGCTCTTTGGATTCACTCCATCTGTATTGAATATCTCTGCAGAGATTATCAAAGGCCTTGTTCCACAGTTCCATGACATCAGCCCCGTCAGGCAGTTTGTCGTAAGTTATATAGGTTAGAACACTGCCCATATCTTGAACAAGCATGCCGATAAAACTGTCCATTACGCGGATCATTACCATCTGATCCGGATAATCCGGAGCAGATGCATCCGGGGGCATCAATGATACCTGGTTTTGCGGATCTTTTGCCCAGTTCTTCTTTATTCTTGGATATATTTTCGTCTCGTCGAAAACAAAATCATCGCTGAATCCGTCTTCAAACGGACCGTCTTCAGATGAATGCGTCCATTCGATATCACAGATATCATCTTTTCCCTTAATGAAAGCACGCACGCGTTCAAGAAAATCAATGCAATACTTACTGTATGAATATTGTGCAATGATGCGGATCACGGGACGGAGTCCGGGCTTTGCCTCTTCGGCCTGTCCACTCGCGATGTAATTAAGATAATCATTGATCTTATCCTGGAGAATACGGCCGTGATCCTGACGGGTCGCAGGCTCCCATTTCATATCATCAAGGATCACCAGGACGTATTTGCCGTCTTCTTCCAATGTTATGTCTATAACTCCGCGATCTCTTACGTTTGACATATTAATTATCCTCATTTATGCTGATGACTATTTGTTTCATTATACAATACGGGTCGGACTACTCCCGGCCCGTATGGCTATTCAAAAGTCTTTTCTACAAGATTATAGCAACTCATGTCCAAAAGACTTAACATAATTATTCCATGCTATAATTTGATAAAACTGATTTTCGTACGGTTAATGCTCAGTTAAAAACCGTATAAGATGATTATGTCTGAACTAACGATAATAAACAGCAAAAAGACAACCTACATTGAAATACTAAGAATTATCGCAATACTGCTGGTGATATTTAATCACACTCTTAATTATGGCTATATGCATTTTACGACATATGAGGTCGGATCAGCTCCGTATTGGTTCTTTATGCCTTTCTCTGTTATGACCGGTATTAATACCCCGATATTCTTAATGATTTCCGGTATGTTGCTGTTGGGAAAGCAGGAAGAAACTTTTTCATATGTTTTAAAGAAAAGAATCCCCAAATATTTAGTTGCCCTGTTTCTCTATTCATTGTTTTACTATCTTTGTGATATCGAATTTCGCCTTAATGATTTTTCTTGTAAAGATTTTTTTACCGGATTATATTCCGGCACTATTTCCGTACCCGCTTGGTTTTTGTATCTGTATTTGGCTTTTCTGCTCATTCTGCCAGTCTTGAGAAAGGTTGCCAGGAATATGAACGGAAAAGAGTTCCTGTATATTGCCGTAATCTATTTGGTATTCCAAGCGCTTCTGCCGATCTTACAGTTTCTCATTGGAGGAGAACAATTAACTGTCAACACCGATATCAGACCTTTGCCAATCCTGTATATGGCCTTCATTTGTCCTGTTACCGGATACTATTTGGGGGTAGTTCTTAAAGAGATCAAAAGCAAGCAATTATTGATATTCTTTTTTCTATTTGTACTCTCTGTCTTACTGACATGCTTTATGACTCATTATATGATTTCTACGACTAATAGAACAGACCCGGTATCGATTGAGTATTTCTATGAGACGACCCGTGTGTTCAGGGCTGCCTTCATTTTTCTTTTGATCAGAAAAGTTTTTGAAGGAAAAGAAATTCCGAACAGCATAAATAATCTGATTTTACTTGCCGGAAGCTCTGTGTTCGGAATATACCTTCTCGAGCAATTCTTCAGAGTAATTCTGTTCTCTATATACATTAAGTTAAGTTCGGTTATTCCGTGTTTCCTTGCAGTTCTTGTTTATGTGCTGAGTGTTTTTATTTTCTGCTTGATAACTGTATTGTTGTTCAAGCTACCATTTTTTCTGATAAGAACACAGTCTTTAGGCAAAAGAAAACACCGTTGATAACTATTTCTTCAAGATAATAATGCATACAGTGACCTTCAATATCATATAATATGGAAAAGGAATTGGTTGTATTATCTGATTGGAGGTACAGATGGGCAGAAATCCCATGCTAAAAATTTTAGGCGAGGTGTGGATCCTGGTGCCATGTGCGATCTATGTGATCGCAAATGGGATATACAACAGAGTGTTCCCCGGCCTTGACCCGATAAACGCAACCGTTTACATAGTGGCAGGATTTTTGTTTATTCCGAGCAATATTCAGGCTCCCAGGACGTATGCACTGTCAGAAATCCGCCGTTACGGCGCGTCCGAAATGCCTGTATTCAGCAGAAAATATACCCATAAAAGAGCAGGCAGTAATTTTACCTGGGCCGGCATAGACGAGAAGTGTTACCGCATAGCATTTTCCGCTTCGGAGCAGGGCACGAGAAACGGCCAGGAAGTCTTAAATGTCATGAAGAGCAAGCCATGGATCATATGGCTTCAACCGAGTTCATGGCTTGCTATATATACCGCAATCCTCGTCCTGAATGTTTTTTTAGATAATGCCGTTTCTTCGCTTTTCGCCAGCATGGGCACAGATACAGGATTAAGAGAAATCGTATTCTACCTGCCATGTATACTGGCATTCGCATGCCCGGTCTTAAGCATTATCTTCGTCATTGTCAGGGACAATATTCTCTATGAATGCGCTGTAAATTTGGCAAATGAGATCGAGGCAGATCTGATTGCAAAGGCAGGCTCTCCCATGAAGTGTTACCGCAATGTCTGCCCCAACTGCGGTGCCACCTCAACATCATCACTTAAGCAATGCAACATCTGCGGAACATCTCTGGAAGTTTTGGATTCTACCATGGGTCCTGGCACATTTAAGTTCGTTAGAGACGACGACTAACATCCCCGATAATGTTTCCGTGCCGGCTTTCCGCCCATCATAAATCACATGCCTCAAAACGATGTTTTCGTTTAATTAGTTCCTGATTTTGCAGCATAATAGCCTACTATACGGCCGACTGCCACGATATTGCCTGTATTCCCTTCTGCATCCGTATCAAGGCTGTCCATGAATCCCTGGAGATTCAGAGCCCGATCTCCGATGCTGCCCTTGACTCTTTCCACAGGTGCTTTGAGAGCGAAAACATAGATGTTGTACTGATTTGTTGATCCCGACGGCGGATTAGGTCCGACGTAATCGGCGTTAAGCGTATCACTTGGAGAGGAGGCAGAAGTTGCCCAGCCCTGAGGAAGCTTTGTCTCGGTGATACCTTCAGACTTCCAATGGATGATGTTTGCTGCGGTCAGGTCGACCATATAGATAACATAAGTGGTGGCGCCTTCAACGGGCTCCCAGGAGAGTTGCGGAGAGGCATTCCCGCCTTGGAATGCACAGGCTTCGCTCCAATTCTTGCCTTCAAGGCTCTCTGAGGTGACCTTAAAGGCCGGATAAGCGCTGACGAATCTGTCATCACTGTTATCAGCCGGTTCTTCAGCCGGTGCAGTGGTTGTGACTTCGGTATTCTCGGTTGCTGCAGTCGACGGAGCGGGTTCTTTCGCACAGGCAGCTATGCCCATAGCGAGTGTTCCGATAAGGATGATTGATAGAAATTTGCGCATATTGTTTCTCCTTAAAGATGGTAAAAAACTGACAGTATTATGATACTACACATTCACTTCTTATATCCTGACAACAATGAAAAAGAGTCAGGATTGCTCCTGACTCTTTCTCTATCACATCTTATCGAAGTAGAACGAATCTGCGATATCCTTAATATCTTTGTCCGTGTAATCATTCGGATTGCCATCGTAATCAAACGGCATGATATTTATCACCACAAAGCTGTTTTTGAGGTTTGCCGTGATGAAGGTTCTTCTCCTGCCTCTGACGTCTTTACCCTCTGAGATCGTGACCGGAATTCCACTCTTTGTCGTATATGTGTACTCTTCAAAGCCTTTATTGGTTCCGACATTGATTGTTACAGTATCGAAATAACCTCTCACACATCTTCTTATCTGGAAATTGTACTTGTTTTTATAAAGTGCATCCATCTGGAACGTTCCGTCATCGTAGAAGTATGCGCCGCCGGTAATGTTGTCATTAAAGATATCTCCGACCTTTTCCTCGAGCCTTTTCTCATCACCATCGTCAAAGCCCGTATGAAGCTTAAGATTGTATTTTGCCGTTATCTCATCGACCTTATCAGCCATCTCCTGCGAGTAAATAAGATATGAACCATACTTTTCCCCAAATGGATCTACACCTGTGCGCTTTTGTTCCGCATCAGCTTTATCCAGGATCTTCCCGTCACGGTCGTAGCTTTGCTCGAATTTGTTCCACTCGGCAGATGCCTTGTATTCAGGCGTATCAGGATATCCCTGCAGCGACCATTCCTCGCGAGGAGGCATTGAATTCTTAATGTCTTCTTCGATCGACGGTCCCCATGAACTTCTTTCAAAGGATAAAGGTCCTATTCCTCCAGTGATAGCAGCATAGGCAGTAGCACCCATCGCTGACACTACTGCCGCGACCAGAACAGTCGTTACGACTTTTTTCTTCACATTATGCCTGGGTAATTCTGTAGTTTTAGCGGTTGAAGACATAAGCTTTTCGCGCATTTCCGCTTTTCTTGCCACATCCATTTTTATCTTATCTGTAGTATCTCTCATAAATATTCCTCCAATCCTATCCTCATCTTTGCTTTGCCCCTGTTGATCCTTACTGCAACGGCTGATTCGGATATCTTCAGTATTCCTGCGATATCTTTGTATGAGTAACCCGCATAATAGTGCAGGTAGATTGGCATCCTGAACTGACCGTCCAGGTTCATGAGTTCATCATATACTGCCTTGTTTCTCTCATTGAAATCATCGAAATACTGCAGCTCATTTTCCGCAGACTCAAGATCAACGTCTTTCTGGCGGGATGCTGATCTGAAATAATCTCTGCAGCTGTTGGCCGTCATGGTGAAAAGATAAGTCTTTTCCTTACCGGGTTTAGTAGCCACTCTTTCGTCAAGAAGTTTTAAAAACACATCCTGAACAATGTCTTCAGCGTCGTGCTTGGAACCCGTGTAGTAAACGGCAAATCTGTATAGATCATCAGCATAAACATCAAATAATCTGACTACATCTTCATTTTTCAAATTCTTTGCCTCCGGTGTTATTTGAGATCTCACCTATATGACGGATCAGAACACCATTTTCTTACAACCCACGATGTCCTCTTGATTATCAGGTATCACAAGCAGATTCTAATAATACAGTTGAACATATTTCTGTATTACCTTATTACTCCATATATGTGCTTCTATATACCTTTCCGGGCCATACCTTCCATCGTCATTCCATTCCTGCGGCATACCATATTTCTTAATTATTTCCAGGATTTCATCATACATATAGACCTTTTTCCTGTACTCTTTGCCATCATTCACTTTATCGCTGAATGTAGGCATTGAGTCACCATAAGTAAATGAGACCGTCCGCAGATCAAACTCCTCTACCGGTATTTTTATATATCTGCACTCTTCGTACCATGTTGATAACCACGGGCTGAATTCCAGAACCATATAATGAGGCGAATCTATCTCTATAATTCCACCCTTTTTCGCGAATGCCTCCCGAAGCATCCGCTCACAGTTATGCCGGTATTGCACGTATTTATCATGTCTTAACGCACATTGAGAATTAGGGCGTTCTTTTTTTATCTTCTCAATAACTTCTCTGGCTTCATCCTGAGATATGGAAGTCAGACTTCTAAAAGGGCCTGACCTGGCATCATAAAAATGGTATAGATCCATAATTTCCCCTATCCGTCTCTCAAATCCTCATAACATACATTTGTCTATTTAAACAGCACCATATAAAGATAGCATCCGCCCACAGATATCACATTGCTCATGCTGTGCATTATCATTGGATAAATAACGCTTTTCGATCTTATAAAAGTATATCCGTAAAAGATTCCCAGAACAAAAGCATAACAGACCTGAAACCACGGAATCGAGAAAGTGAATACATTAATATGGGCAACACCAAAGAGAACAGCTGTACTGATAACGGCTATAGCCCTGTCTCTTTTACTTTCAGGATCAAGCACACTTAACAGCAAGGTTATAGGCAGAGACCTGAAAAGGATCTCTTCTGACGGACCGGAAAGCAGCAACTGGAACCCGAGTGTTCCAATTACATTTGTCGGATTCAGTTCATAATCGTAAGTACTTATGGTATTGGTAAACGAGCCGGCGAAATAAATAGCGAGATAATAGACAGCTATTGCAACGCAGAAAAGTACCGTGTCTTTAATGCCCTTGGAATCCATACGCGGCCTGAGATAAAACCCTTCTATCTTCTTTACCTTCCGGATGATAAATATCAAAGCCAGAGCACAGAGCATTTGTATTATGTGATGCACCGACACCTGTAAAAACAGATCATCTGGATCCAAAGCGGAATAATCAAACAGTCGGGATATGAAGAACCCGAAGCGGCTGAATAGAAGCTGTACCGCAAAAAGTGCAGCAACCAAGGCCACTGTTATAACATATTTGGTATTGTGCTTTGATTCTATACTCATACGTTTCTCAAACCTAATGATCCGCATAACCTCCAGGTATTCTTCACTCGGACCATGCATTTCTCTTTTTACTTTTAATCTACCAACTTCGTCTTTTGGGTTTTATTGGTGCGGGGCGGATCATATCCTTGAATCTTTCCCACTTGGTATATTCTCCGGTATTCAATATATACTCCCGGAAATTGAAGCTGGCCTTAACTTCTTCGTCTTGATAACGGTGTCTGCCTTCACTCACGGAAGCACTGTCTTCATGGGTAAGATATTTCAGCCTTTCCGATATCCAATATCTTTTGCTTAAAAAGTCGGGATACGGAGCATAATGTATATCAAAGATCTCCTCTATGTCCTTATCGTAACACTTCTTATCAACAAAGCAGACAATACGCCAGTATGACTCTTTCTTATCACCCGCATACGGAGGCGCTTTCATCATCTCTTCCACATATTCTTCACAGGAAGAATACTTCTCCATCCCTTCAAAACCATTTGCCCAATTGTATCTTAGACCGTTCGGGCGGCAGCGCATGTCAAACTCTGTGTAGTATTCCTTATCCTGCAGGATATATGCCCAGTTACGAATCATGGGATGGTTCAGCGCTGACCGGATAAAAGATTCCGTATCGCCATGTTCACCATCTTTGATGCTCACAAAATAACAATAATCCTTGCCCACTGACACTCCTGAACATACAATTCGAGCCGGGATTGCTCCCGGCCTGTATGACTATTCAAAATATCTTTCCACAAGATCCTTAGCTATGCGAAGGCCTTCGCCGGTATACTCACGGGCTTCCTTTATAGCCTCGATCTTCCTGCCCTGCCTTACGAGTTCAGAAATCTTTTCTTTCTCGTTATCTGGGAGTTTAACTAGTACATTTTCGAGATATGCCTTATATCTTGGTCCGTCATTGACAAGCTCCTGCTGTGCTTGAGCAAATGCTTCTACGTCTTTTTGGCGCTGCTCTGCGATCCGCTGCTGAGCTTCCTGCTTAGATGCAACTTGCTGAATTACAGGCACTCTGCCATTCTTCTTTATAAACTCAACCATCTTACCGGCAGTAACGGCATCATTACTTCGAAGAAAATGAAGCGATAAAACCTCTTCTCCTTCATAGCCGGCGAAAACAAGCCTGGGCGGTTTATTCCTTGTCTCCACGCAGTAGTGATCATATTGAGAAACATAGCAGACTTTATCTTCCTTCTCGCCATCTTTGTATTTAACCGTGACTTTCTGCTCATCAATGATCAGGCATGATTCCTTGAAACAGAATGGCTGTCTGCCGATCAGGATCATAATCAAGAGACCGATGCCAAATGCGATCATCGCGGCTATCCAGGCTTTATCATCAAGGTAAACCCGGCCAATTCCATAAGCGATAGCAGTTGGCAATATAACCAGATATCCCGAAAAGGTAATCAAAGCGATCACCTTCAGTTTCTTTGTGTATCCGCAAGAGTAAAAGACAAGACGGTCGGAAAGATACTCATTAGGTTTTGACGTAGTATTTTTTTGACGGGCAAACATAGCACCCGTAACTATAAGCAGTACGAAAAAAACTACGGAAAGCACTGTTCCCAATGTATAAGTAAGCAGTTCCTGAATGTAATAGGTGTTCATTATGCTTTATTCTTCTTTCCTGTTTTTTAACTTAGCTATTGTTATGCAAAATTAATCATTATTATACTTTATCCCACAACTGCACTTCCACATATGCATACTTTCCAAGTGATTGCAGTTTAAACACTCCATTTTTCCAAGGAGTTTAATATGATCGCCAATGTTTCTTCACGTGCCTTCTGACATTCCTCCGGATACTTCTTTTCTCTTGGGAGCATATTATTGTTAACGGGAAAGTACCCGAGATTATGGCTTCCCGTTTCCGAATTGATATGCTTGAAACCATGCTTGAACCCACTCCTTTGAAGTCTTTTCACGAGCAGTTCGGCATCCCGTTTTGCAGGTACTGATTCGTCATGCGTGGATGTAAGTAACAGAATATCTCCGTTTATTCTCTCCACCGGAATCTCGTTCTCGGAAGTTCCCTTTATATCCCACTCGTCAAAGAAATATAAAAGCTTTATGTTGTGTTCCCTTACACATCTTCTAATAAACGAGGAGAACAGTCTTTCCTTCTTAACATAGGGAAAGTCGCGGCCGTTAAATGAAACCATTGCCTTGCAAGGGTCTTCGCCGGGTCCTCCGGTACCCTGCATGATGTGACCAAAGGACGAGGCAGCGATCACAAGGCTTATGTCGGGGACTACACTTGCCGCGAGTAGCGCCATTCCGGCGCCCTTTGAATTGCCGTAGATCCCGATGCGCTTAAATCCCATCCGCTTCATCTCGTCGCAAGCAGCCTGGAATTGTTCCAGGGGAATTGCCCTCATGCCTTTTTTCTGTCCTTCACCGCCATAGTAGGACATTGCAAGTGTGGAGTATCCCTTTCCTGCAAAAAGGGCTGCATATTTTGAAGGAAGATCCAGCCCTTTAAGTCCCTGTACGACTATCAAAAGTCTATCGTCATTCCTTTGCGCTCTGTAAAGGATCCCTTCAAATCCGTCTTTTAAATATTTGAATCGTTCTTCCACTGTTGTAACCTCTTAGCTTGTTTTCGGGGTTATTATACTGCAAACGATTAGCCGCCGCTAACTACAAAGCGTTTCTGTTTTAAATACTTCGGCTGAGCATAAAAAGGCCTCTGATCTCTCAGAGGCCTTGGTTCAGTTAATCCGCAAACTTACAGTTTGATCAGAGCTTGTATTTATCACTTATGTCGGGATAGAACTGCTTCAGCAGATTGTTCCATTGCTTTGCGGTCTTGCCGACATTGTTGTAATAACCGATATAACCGGCTACACCAGCGGCGATGATCAAAAAAACAAAGCTTATGATCCCGACGACAAGCTTGTCTGCGATGATCGAACCGATCAGTGTGACCAATCCAAAGAAAGCGATAACCGCAGCGAGGATGATAACTGGCGTCTTTTGCTTTTTCTTTTTTTCGCTCAGGATGCCATATGCCTGAGCTATCTGATCTTCTTTATACTCTTTTTTGCGAAGTGCGCTTTCAAGCTGAACACTGATGCTGTAAACGGGAATCTCTACGATCTGCATATTCTTATCCTCCCCACAAAATATATTTATATTGTATTTTAAAATCCTCTCAATTAACAGTGAAACTTAAAGCGGGAAAGCTACAGCATCAGCATATAGTCTTTGAAGGAACAAAAAAAGTTCAGACTCTTTCTGTTCAGGATTATCCGGCTGGTTCGAGAGATAAACGATAAATTTCTAATTATCAGTTATGCAACATTATGGCGCCATCTTCTGTATATATAGTATGGAGGTGACGCTTATTATGAAAAAGACGTTTAAGACAACAGCCGCAGTTCTAGTATCTTCATTTGTTCTGGCAGGATTTACGTCCTGTGGAAAACCTGCCGATAAACCTTCTGACACATCAACACCATCATCAATTCTGAATACTACTGAAGAATCCACAGATGCGGAATCATCGGTAAAAGACGATGATGTTAAAGCGCCTGACGCTATTTTTACGGAAACTGAATTAGTAAAGATCGGTGAGCACACATATTATCCGGCGGATCTTTTCGACGGAAGTGATCGCAATAAGCAGTATAAGGATCACATGATATCGCAGCTTCAGCAGGCAGATAAAGATCTTCACGATGACATATATGTGCACGGCATAGGAGAGTCCGAGGTGAAGGGTGAATTCCGCTTTTTCGGAAAGATGATGAAGGACGGTGTCATCTGGGAAACGGCAGACATGACCTGCTGGTACAGCGAGGAAAACGGGAGTGAGTGGAACATTAATTCAAAATTCAGAAGAGCAGACTTTAACAACAGCGGTCTGATCAAGGCTGAATCAGTATTCGACAAAGTCTATGAGACTGCATCAGATCCCAAGAACGTCAAAGCGATGGGGACTAGTAAGATAACCGGTACATATCTCCTCGTTGCAGATGCCAATGGCACACTCTATTACGAGTTTACGATATGCAAACACAGCGTGGTCTGTGTCGATGCGAAGACCGGAGAGATAATTTCAGAGCGCTACTGGGACGGCAGATATACCTGATTGCTTAATGCTATAGAAATGTTGCTTCGTATCAGCCATTATTTGCTTTTCCGGCCAGTTGTTTCGTATCCATCTCCTGTATCCCGCTGCAGATTTCACACACCTTATCCTTTCAGGTGTTAATCAATCGATTTATTACTTTGCATTAATCTGCCAATTCACATATTCTAAGGGTTGCCCCTCAACATGAATTATTGCATCGCTGTTAATTCACTTGATAACTTTTTAGTGACTTAACATAATTAGTTGAGACCAAACGCCGTCTTAGTGCATCTAATGGATAGAGAATGGAAAACAAATCTCCATTCGATTGTGTACACAAGGAAAGAGTAAGTAATGCAGATTGATGAAACGACAAGGCTTGTAAAACTCGCCAAAAAGCACGATAAGCTTGCCTTTGCCGAGCTGATGCAGGGGCACATGCAGGAGATGTACAAAGTCGGACTGGCAATCCTTATGAATGATGAGGATGTTGCCGATGCCGTCAGTGAGACGATCCTTAATTGCTTTGAGAAGTTAAATACACTAAGAGAAGACAAGTATTTCAAGACATGGATGACGAGGATCCTTATAAACAATTGTTATAAGATCCTGGATGTCAGGAAGCATCAGACAGGCCTCGAAGAATGGGAAGAACCTGCTGTAACTGACGAATACAATGTCGAACTCAAGGACGCTTTATCTTCTATTGATGAGAAATACAGAACGGTCATCACTCTATATTACTTAGGGGAATATAGCACCAAAGAAATTGCCTCGATGCTTCATATCCCAAAGAGTACGGTAACTACCTGGCTCCAAAGGGGCAGAGAGCAACTCTCAAAGTACTATGGCAGCTAAGAGTTAATAGGAGATGGACATGAAAAATAAGAATATTTTCGAGAAAAACGCAAAGATTCCGGATATCGTACAGCAGAAAGCAAATGCTGCTTTCAGTGAGATATATAACCGTCAGGATGAGCCGGTCGAAAAGTCTCAAAAAACACATAAATCAACCAGAGCAATGGTTATAAAGATTGCATCAACAGCTGTTGCTGCGGCCATAACTGTAGCCGTGTTATTTGCCGCAATAGCATATTTTGGCGGTCAGAAACCGGAACATCCCGAACATCCCGAACAGTCCGAACTTTCCGTCGGCACCGGCGTCGTCGACGAGCAGTTTGCGGTCATGGTTTGCAAGGTAAAGCTTGAACCTGAAGCTTCGCTCCCGATAAGTCTGGATGTCGGCAAACAGGCATTCGGTTATGGTGTTGACTGGGATGGCAATGCAAATTATCAGATAAATTTCCCCATCTCGGTCGAGGGCGAAAATATCTCTACCGTGAATTTCAAAGTGAAAAACGCGGCCTTTGAAGTCGTAAGCATCGACGGTCCTTCCATTGTAAAGAGCGGTTCAACCGTAAAGCTTAATGATTTCCGTTCGACTTATGTTAATGGTTATGACATGTCAGGACATCCGATCGGAAAGACAATAGTAGGATATTACGATTCGTTCAGCGCAGATTACAGTACGCTTCAGACTTCCAAATACCTTTTTAACGTCTGCAATGCCATGACAGACCGTATGGATATTTATTGTCTGATAAATCACGAAGAAGATTTTCTCAGCAGGAGCTATATATTTACTTATTTGGTAAAGGATGTCGAAGTAACAGTCGAAGTCACCTTTGCGGATGGAACTACAGCTTCAAGGACATTGGGCCTTTTCTGCAATACATATCCGGCAACAGATAAGATGGATGACGGAACAGAATACACATACGAAGCTATGCAGATCTTCTGCTACGATAAAAACGCTATAGATGATGCTACCAGGCAGTTGATCAGAGAACATATCGCCCGCTGCATTGAACTCTGCAAGGCCGAAGGAGTTGATTACTCAGGCTGGGATGAACCAACAAATACTGATGCGACTGTTGATGCGACGAACGCATCTGAGAGCACGGAAGCAACTGAAAGCACGGGTGAGACTGAGCCGACTGCTTCCAGCTCAGAAACGACTGCAGGCACGGATGCAACCGCCGTCACGGAAACAACTGTCAACACTGAACCGACTGCCGGTACTGATGCGACTGACAGTACAGAACCGACTGCCGGCACGGATACGACTGTCAGTACAGAAACTACTGCCGGCACGGAAGAAACTAAAAGAACAGACGAGGTCAGCTCTACTGAAAACACAGACAATGTCAGTTCTGACAATTAAACGGTAACTTCTGAAGATACCGGATTTGTTATGTCCGGATTTGAAGTAAAGAATATTCGGCCGCAAATGGGGATATAAGGGTTGCTCCAAAATAGGGGCAACCCTTTTTATAACTATGACAGCATTTCGATCATAGATACCGTAGCCAGTATAGATCCGATAAACGCGACCGTTCCGATTGCAATACCCGTTATCGGAAGCCAGAGCATTTTTCTTTTACGCTTTGTCAGCATAACGATAAGAGAGATTATTCCTGAGATGCCACCCAAAGGTGCGAGCATGTATCCGAGAACAGCACCCAATAAGAAGACTAACATCTTAGAGGCATCCTCTGAATGGATAAAAGGACTTGAGCCCTGATATGAAGGCATTGCTGAAGCTACTGCTATCAATACCATTCCTATCATTCCCAAGCCGGACATTACCATGGATATCCAGCCAAACACTTTGGCAGCTGTGGGAACCTTGGTTACATTATTCTCAGTCATATATGCTCCTTTTCAGGCAGTCATCATAACTGCCTGTCTTTATTCTCTTTCCTGATGTGCTCGTTGATATAACCAATGTCTCTCTTGACCGTAAAAGCATCGATCACAAAGGCAAGCACCAGCACGACACCTACATATATAAATGCCATCCAGAAATTGCTTGGGTAGAACCATCCAACTATAAAGCCAAACAGCATTACGATCCCGGAGAAGACAAAATATTTAATGATGTAGCTCACTACGATCGTGAGTGACAGGTATTCATCGAAAAGGAAGTTTACAACCGTAATTATCAGTGCAAGTCCAAATAGAGCCAGTACGAGTGAGATCTCTGCCGTTACACCCGACCAGATGATCGACAATGTAAATACCGCAAGTATCATCAAAGCCGCAAGTATGCATGTGTCTTTAAGAATTTTCCTGACAGGCATTTATCTAGAACCTCCTCTTTATGTCGCGCAGATATTTGCGCGATACAATGAGCCTCTCACCATTGTCGAGCATCGCCTCGAGCCGGCTGTTTTTAAGCTGTCTGATTTCTGTAAGATGGGAGGTGTTCATGATACATGTTCTTGAGATCCTGACAAGATCTGAGTCCTCTGTGATCTTCCCTATCTCCTGCATCGAAGCATCAAGTCTATAGACATCATCCTTGGTGTACAGAAATACCTTCCTGTCCACATTTTCGAGATAATATACATCAGACATGGCAATATGCATCCGGCGGTCATCTGAGAACGCGCTGAATCTTATATCAAAACTCTCGATACGCTTAACAAGACTTCTGACCGGCCCGGTGTATTCCGGATACTCGATCGTGACTGTGAGCGGCTTGCCGGGTACCTGTCTCGTAATTATCTGCATTTAACCTTCCTGTTCCTGGTTCCGTATGCTTGCGATTACTGACGCGGTTTCCTCCTTAAATCTGCGCGAGAACGCCGCGTAAACGATCACACATAGGAAGAACACCATATTCGTATATCTTATCAGCATACTTATTCCGGTTGTATAAGAAGATAATAACTGACTTCCGATCAAATTGCTAAACATATGCACCAACGCACCTGCTAAGATGCTCCGGTTCGTCTTAATATACACAAAGGATACGAAAACACTGAGCATCATGACGCTAGGTATGAACATCAATGCGTGAAAGACTGAGTCCTGAATAAGGTTGTACTGCGCCTGACCCGGCGTAAAATACCACGGGAGATGCCATATTGCCCAGATAAATCCCAGCAGCAGTGAGCCCTTGAGAAAACCGAATCTTATCAAAAGCCTGTCAAGTGCGTACCCTCTCCATCCGAATTCCTCATTGAGAGGGCCGGAAATAAGAGACAGAATGAGAACAAGAAATATATTCAAGGGGTTTGCAGCTATGGCTTTTATGTAATCCATTGTCGGCATCTCATAGCCCATCAGGCCGGTGCCTATCAAGATGCTTATCACTGACAGCAATGTGAAGACAGCAATCGTTATTAGCGGCCACTTCAGCCCCATCTGTCTGAAACTGATACATCTCCGGAAGTAATCTTTACGCTTATCCTTCGGGTACGTCAGAAACACGAGAAAAAGTGCGACGACAGAAGGCGCTCCGCCTCCGAAAAAGAATATAAATGTTCCCGCACCGGTTCCTGTAAATCCGAACAGGACCGGAATGAATCCGCAGATCCAGGTCCATGCCAATGTCAGCACAAAGAACAAAATCAGGTATTTTGTTGACATCCAGTTTTTCTTCATAAGAAAACCTCCCGTTTGCTGTGAGTCTAACGGAAGATATTTACCTTAGCCATATTCTGGATCAGATGTTGCAAAATCATGCACGCAAAGTGCATTTGATTAAGTTGGCAGGTTTATTCCGGGAAAAGGATCTTATCATCCTCTCATGATCGTCCTGTCCATTTTAATAAAATCATAGATGTATTTTCTGATATTTGCAGCATGCTTATCTGATTCGTTTTCAAGGTCTCTTATCTTCTTAATCATCATTCCGGACTCCTCGTAGAGCCTTGAGTTTTCTGCATCTATTTTTCTGATCTTCATTACTTTCGGGAAACAGATCACGAAAGCCTGAATAATAAAGCCGATCAACATTATGCCGGCGAAAAGTGCCAGCCAGCCGAATATTTCCGGATGTTCCTCGCCGGAAGCAGCTGTATAAAAGTATCCGTAAACAAAGAAAATCTCGATCAGGGTCCATACGGCAGTTAAAATCCCGAAAATTACAAACATGAACATTGGAGGTCTCTTTGTGCCATACCTATCCTTAACATAATAGTTTTCACGATTTATATTGTTTTGCGCAATAACATCACTGTTCTTCTGTTTGTTCTCCTTAAGAGATACGATCTCTTTGCTGCAGTCAGCACGTTTCTTCTTTTCAGTATAGATCTTGCCAAACTCAGTGAAGTATTTCTTGTCTTCTTCAGAAGCGCTTGAAATCACTTCATTTACCATTTGCGGATCATATGAGAACTCAATTGATTCAGACTCTTTTTCGAGTGCTTTCATGTTCGGCAGATTAGCTGCAGCAAGCATCAGTCCTCTTAAAGCAATAAAATCATGAGGATCCTTCTTCAACGTAAACTTATATGCATCGATAGCGGCCATGAATTCACTTCGCGAGATATAAGTCTCGCCCGCCTCATGCATGCTGTCTTCTTTGAAATATTCATAATCATAAGTCGAACCGCAGAAAGTACAATGATACATCTGCTTATCACTGTCGATAATGAGCCCTCCGCCGCAAGACGGACACTGATGCTTCCTGATAGTGCTCATTCCTGAGCCATACTCTTGCACGGGCTCTTTTACTATCAGCCTGTCTTTTTCAATAATCTCACGACAGGAATCCATGACGAAAGCAGAGAACTCTTCCGCTTCAGCTTTACGGGTACTTATCGTTTCCCCTAACTTGTTCAATTCCGCCTTAAGCTCTTCGATATGTCTATCTATTTCATTTACCTTTTTGACGTTCGGATAGACACGCACAAGATTGCCGATGGTAATTCCAGCAGCAAACGCGCCGGGAATAACTGACAAAAGGACAACCCAGGCGTCATCTTCTCCCAGGTTTATTGCCGCCAAACTATATGATATTGCGTTCAACGTAAAAAAAGCAACAAAGCACCAGTTCATAATGAACCTTGATCTGGGAGACTGCAGTGATCCATTTTTCTTTTTGAAATAATAATCGAAACGGGAATCATCGGTTAACCGGATAGTAGCTTCGAGCTTTCGCTCTTCCTCTTTAAGAGTTTGTATCTCGTTAATACGGTCAGCCAGTTTCTTCTTGTCAGAATATACCTTGCCAAGCTCCGTAAAGTATCCCTTGTCTTCTTCCAAAGCGCTTTCAACTGCTTCACTGACCATTTGGGAATCATATGAGTATTCTTCCGGTTTCTCATTACTGAGCAGCTCATCAATGCTTTGCATTTGGGCAGCTGCCAGCATCAATCCTCTGAGTGCGGCAAAATCGTGAGGTGCCTTTTGCAGATATAATTTGAATACATCGACAGCAGCCTCAAACTCTCCTCTCGAAAGATATGTATCACCCAGTTCGAGCAGCTTTTCTTCTCTGAAATAATCAAAATCATAAGCAGAGCCGCATGAAGCACAACGATACATCTGCTTATCGTTGTCTATACTGAGATAACCGCCACAAGATGGGCACTGATGATTTCTAGTAATGCTCTTTTCCATATTGCTTTTCAGAATGATTCAACTTTTTATATACCTATTGGTTTGCCCATTAATTATGAATTATAACATGTAGAATTCAGACGTTCCTATTACACATAACTCTCCTTCTTAGCATCTTGTTAAAGTTGACGCAGCTTTCCAAGACTTATAGAATCAGAAATGTACCGCAAGACCTTTTAGCCAATTGTTTATGGGGGATAACATGGCCACATTATGTAAGAACTGTAGCCACGCGTTGGTATTTGATCCTGTATCACAGATGATGGTCTGCTCTTCGTGCGGAAGCTCTTTCATGCCCGAAGAGGTAGAGTCAGAAGCCAAGAAATACAGACAGGACCTTAAGGCTGAAGAAGCATCTGAGGTTTATAACTCCAACGAAGAGGAGTTCATGGACTGCTACGTTTATTCGTGCAGTGAGTGCGGCGGTGAGATCATAATAAACGGCACTGAGGCATCGACGACATGCGTTTTCTGCGGCAATCCGAATGTCGTTTTCAGCAGGATAGCAAGGCAAAAGCAGCCTGAATTCATAATGCCTTTCAGGATCACAAAGGAAAGTGCAGTAAAACTGGCCAGAGATACGATTAAGAAAGGTTTCTTTGTGCCGAGAGCGATCAAGAAATTCTCAAT
Organism: uncultured Clostridia bacterium; assembly: GCA_946403085.1. Classification (GTDB taxonomy): domain Bacteria; phylum Bacillota; class Clostridia; order Saccharofermentanales; family Saccharofermentanaceae; genus Saccharofermentans. Next base: position 20,346 of record CAMIYM010000002.1, read on the forward strand.
CGATTGCTGCAGAGGAATTTATCTTCCATACTGGATCGTTAATGCTACGTATTATGACACTATGGTCCTTGAAGGCAGGGTAAGCGAAGGCAAAAAGAGAGTTACACGGTATTTCGGGCGCACCGGACATCTCAAGTTCAAAGATCTCCCGGTCGATGCATCCAAAGCAATCTCGGATGACAGCAGCTCGAAGCTAGAGCCCTTCGATCTGGGACATATGAAAGCGTTTGACGAGGATTTTCTTGCAGGATTTTATTCGAACGTCTCGGATGTCACATATAGCGATGTAAGGAAGGCTGCATGTGAGAGGGGTAAGGAATTCTTTGCCGATGCTGCTAAGAAAGACATTGACGCATTAGAGCCCAAGGTCGTAGAGTCCTATCCGTCCATAGATGTCGACACCGATATGAAATATGCAATGTTCCCTGCATGGTTCATCACTTTCAGATACAAGGATAAGCCTCATACGATCCTTGTTAACGGCGACACGGGCAAAGTCGTATGCGCTCTGCCGTGGAAAAAAGTATTGTTCGTTATCATGTTCATAGCTACAGCCATAACGGCGGCGGTGCTGTCGTTCTTCATATTTAAGGGTCTGCTGACATCAATGTTCGCTTCCGGAAGGGAACTGAAAAAAGGCGACTTGAGAATTCTCTTATTTATCATTGTCGGTATCAGCACGCTCATCTCGACCGGAATCGCCAAGGTCAAGAGAGTCATGAAGAATATCCGTCTTACGCAGGACAAGGCGATGTTCAACTTTACGAAGAAAAGGCAGGGATGAGCTTATGATCAATTTCTTCGCCGGCCTTTTTGCATTGGCATTCGGATTCGGACTGGCATTCTGGATCTGCGGAACGGAACTGGATAAATCCAATAACATCGGCGACAGCCGTGGAGATGGCTCGGCCTATAAAGCCGAGGCTACTTTCACTTCCAAATGCGACAGGATGGAACAGTCTGCGTACAGGACATTTGTACAGCAGAACATAATTGATAATGTAGCCACCAACGGCCCTGCCGGTCAGGAACAGGTCAGAAGACTTACTGAGGAAGAGCGCAGGAAAAAAGCCGAAGCTGAAAAAAAGTCCAATGTCCCCAAAGGTGCCTTTGTCTCGAAAAACACGAGCGCCGCTTCCGACACATACGACATGCCGGATTGGGAGAAACGTGTCGGAGATCAGTTTATAGATACATCCTTATAAGGTGTATATATCAGTTCTTATATAATTTTGCCCGTGAGATCACTGACTTAAATGCCTTCCAGGGGATCATCATGTCCTTCAGCGGCCATCTCTTCAAGCCGTTCTTCGGATATGCCTTTCAGGATGACATGCATGCGGTCATGCTTTTCGCAGTTTTCAATATCTGCCATTTTGCAAAAATCATCAAAAGACACTCTCGCAAGCATTTTCTTTTTCGCATATGAATAGAGTGATACAGCATAGAGCGAACACTCAAGCGGTTTGCCGGTATTGGGATCGTTTACAAAAGGCGGTACTATCGGCTTTACCGGGAAGATTGTATCTGTTTCCGAAGTAATGGCGTAGTTGCCGAAGATTGTATCAGTCTTCACCTTGCCGTTATAGAACAGCGGAATTGCATAATAAGCATCCATGCACTGAAGAGAATGCAGATAGTCGGCATATTCTTCCTCATCCCTTGCAATGCCAAGGCGCTTGATTATACGCGTCTCGACATAAAGCGGGAACATAGCACCGAATATAGTGATCTCATTCCCGTCATCCTTCAGGATGTTCTCAATATCAGCCATAAGATTCAGCGAAGCAGACTTCTGTTCCTCACAAAGTCTGCCTAGATCATCTGCGCTGAACTTAATGCCTTCCTGTTCAAAATGCTTTGTCTTCCAGACGCGCATGATATTTCCAATGACATCGTAGAACAACTCAAAATCGTATCTGGTGGAGAAGGAATTGGCTAAAAGAGTAATCTCTGTCTTCAGGTCAGACTTCCAGGGAAGTATTCCGATTCCTCTGCCGATCTTTTTCGGATTATAGACTATGAGATCTCCTTCCTTTACCTCACCGGTATTGCGCATGTACTGATCTGACGATCCGCATGCATATTTGCCCATCGTAATATCCTGGATAGTAAGTGGCTTTTTGATTAACTGCTTATTCTTGATTACTACTTCTACGCTCATTTTTCTACCTCTGATTGATAAGATGCTTCACTGTCAGATCATATTGGCAAGCTGAGGACTTACTCTCTTTTCTTTATCATTCTGACTAACGTAACCGGTCCGCCGAGGTTCCATTCCTTTTTGCATCCGTCAAATTCAAAACCGTATCTGTGATAAAAACGGATTGCTCTCTCATTTTTCTCGAACACCCAAAGAAATACAGTATTACATTCTTTAAGCCTTGAAACTGCTTCATTCATCAATCTGTATCCTACTTTACGGTCATAGTACTCTGAAAGGATATAGATCGCATCAACTTCTCCTGCATCCGGAAGATCCTCATCTCTCGACGGACCATATACTGCAAATCCTACGACTTTATCTTTGTCCTTAGCTATAAGCGTATTTTCCGGGAACTTCCGGGCACGTGCTGTTGTAGCCTCTACAGTCATCGTATCAAGATATCTGTCGCTTACAATACCTCTGTAAGCTTCCTGCCATGAAGTACAATGCACATATCACCTGCCGCACAACTCCTCATCAGTCTCAGCCGGTTTGATGATTATTGAATCATTTATCTTTTTGCCCGTCTTGATGAAATCGATCAGTTCTTCAAGATCGTCAAATTCATCGTAATCGCCCATGATCCCCTCACGGTGGTAGACGATACCCGCCTTCTCGTTCCTCTCAAGGCAATCGAGCAGCTCATCTATACCATACCTTCTGGCGAACTCAGCGAAAGCGCGGGCTTTGATCTTATCTGCATAAAGTCCCTTGCGGCAGTTAGCGGGCTCACATTCATAACACCCGGCAATATCCTTATCGATACCGCATCTTCTTACTTCACACCACTCGGCATCTTTGCACCAGGAAAGCTCCATAAAGCCATCACGTCTGCATCCCTTGCATGTAACATTCTCAGAACAAAGACAGCATGCCAATCCGCATCTTGCAATTCCTAATTCACGCTTCATATATATCTCCCCATTTATGCTTACCGGTCAATCCAAAACAATTATAACAACTTATTCCGAATAACTCATATAGTATAAAATAGGACCAGACCACTCAGTTCCGGCCGGACAAAAACGGTTCGGAAATGACAGGAGTGGAAATCTTCCTGAAGTTATACTGACATCATCAAAGGAAGGAGGAACGGAACATGGAATGGCTCACAGGCATCAGGGCAGCGATTGAGTTTATCGAGGATAATCTTGAAGAAGACATCAGTGTACAGGATGTCGCCGGCAAGGTTTTTATCTCGCCGATCTTTCTGCAGCGCGGCTTCTCGTTCATGACGGGTTATAACGTTGGCGAATACATCAGAAACCGCAGGCTGTATCAGGCAGCGATCGACCTGAGAAGCACGGAAGATCCGGTCATCGATATCGCTTTCCGCTATTGCTATGAGACGCCCGAGAGCTTTACCAAGGCATTCTCGCGCTTCCATGGAGCAACGCCTTCGCAGGTACGCGCCGGCGCGCCGTTCAATCAGTTCCTTCCCGTAAAGATCAATATAACTGTTCAAGGAGGAGACAAAATGGATTATAAGGTTACACCTAAGGATGGCTTAAAAGTAATAGGTTTTCAGAAGATCTTCGACAGCGAGACCTCTTATGCTGAGATCCCGAAGTTCTGGTCCGAAGTCGTCGAAAAATACGCTTCCAACATCTATGCCGGCAACGAGCCCGCAAATGAGTATGAGAAGGCAGTCCGTGACAACCGCATCGGCGAGTTCGGCATCTGCATCGACGACATCGGCGGCACAAAATTCAGATATCTTATCGCCGGCAGATACATGGGCGGCGAGGTGCCTCTCGGCATGGAGCTCTATGAGTTCCCCGATGGTGACTGGGCAGTATTTGATATCACAGGTCCGTGCCCCGGCGCTTTGCAGTCAGTCAACACCAAGATCTTTACTGAGTGGCTTCCCGGCAATCCCGACTATGAGATCTCAGGCAATGCAAACGTCGAATGGTATGCTGATGGAGATCCCTCTGCTGCTGATTATAAAAGCGCGATCTGGATTCCGGTCAGAAAGAAATAAGCAATGAAACAATCTGTTTTTAAGAGGATGCCTCATACGGGGCATCCTCATCTTTTTTCAGTGCTTTTTTTCGAGTTAGGCGAAATCAAGGTCAGACGTCAATATCGCGTACTATAGTGTGGTCATTATCAGATCCGTCATTATACTCGACATCGATTCTGCTTATGTGATCTGTATCCTTCATGGAGAGCCGGAATCTAACCTTATATTTATCCAGTATGCTTGCGTCGGTCAGTTTGGAATACCGGACACCTTCGTATTTGTCATCGGCATATTGGGCATCGATATAATATAGATAAAGAGTGTAAACATGTTTCTCATCAGCGATCAGGTCATAAATGATCTCTTTTATCTCATCGTCGTCCGGAATCTGTGATTCATCTTCATAGAACAGAAGCACCCTGCATCTGTAATTCATATAATCCTTAATGTATTTTTCCGCGTCTGTAGCTTCGACTGGAAAACCATTTGACGGTTCATCTGCGCCCATTATTACACAACTTGAACAGGGAAAACGTCCGTCTAGAACACGGTGCAATTCTTCATAGATATCTTTCTCATAAGCAATGTAATGATAATTGGTACATAGCTTCCCGTTTTCTTTCCACAAGCGGATCTCATCATCCGGAAATAGCTCCGATTTAACAAGGACTATGCTGTATTCAAGACCTAAATTCCGCGGATGGCCTTCATATGTAAAAGTGTCTTCAGGAAACGCCTCGCCAAGCTTTTTTATCCAACCGTTCTGCTGAGCCTTCCCTATGGGCGTGCAAGAAGAAAGAAGCATGACTGAAGCCATGATCAATCCAGCTAGTCTATATGTTTTTTTCATTAATCTCTCCTGTTATTCCAAGATTTAAATATGATACAGGAGCAGCGAAAACAACTTGAGGTTTATTTGAAAGAAAAACCGATGATTATACGTTCTAATGCTGTCAGGTTAAACCACACATATTTTGGGGATTCACCGTTCTCTCTTGCCAAACTCTTCCACTGTCTTATATTTGCCTGTTTCAGGATCTTTTTCCAAATACTCTATGTAGTAGATCCCAACTTTATCTTTATCTTTGGAATTCTTAAGAATGCCGCTGACAAAAATGCGGGCACCGTCATCGTTGACGTAGTACATCGTGTATGTAAATTTGTTTCCGTCCGGTTTGTAATGGTTCCCTTCAGGGTCACTCGGCTTTCCCAAGAATTTAAATGAAGTGTATCTATCCATGTCTTTGGATGAAGTATTCTCTATATCACACTTGTCAAGAAACTCCTGCAGATCGTCTTCTGTCAGATCGTTTTCTTCCAGCATATAAGGAGACATGAGATCATAAAGATCACCGGCATCCTTGTCCACTATTGCCTTAGCCACTTCTTTGCGGTCAAACTTCCAACTGTTGCTGCCCTTATCAAATAATGAACATCCGCCCACCATAACAGTGAACAAGACCATAATCATGACAGTGCAGATCAAGAATCCGGCTCTTATCTTTCTCATAATCATCATCCCTTGGTCGTATTTGCTAAATGCATTATAACATTACGTGTTATCACGCAGGACGGGCAAGATAGTATCCCTGATAAAGATCGACCCCAAGACTCTGGAGATATTCAAACTCTTCCTTTTCTTCGATTCCTTCGGCTACTACCGTAATGCCTTTTGAATGGAATAGGTTTACCAGATTCTTTACGTTCTCCTGTTTTTCGCTTATGTGATCAATTCCAGAGATCACTTCTCTGTCAAGTTTTACGATATTCGGAGACATCTGCTCTATCAGTTCAAGACTATTGATCCCGGTACCAAAATCATCAGCAGCCAGCAAATTGTCCATAAACTTAACGGATCTGCTCTTCTCTTTCCAGTGTTCAGGTGAGAAATAAGGATATTCCAGATTCTCGATAATCATCCGGCCACGGATCTGTTCTCCGAAATAATCCAAAAATACATCTGCTTCTTCCTGCTTCATGCAATCTGACGGGAAGGAATTGATAGCAACTCTCTGCTCATATCCTCTTAGAAAATAAGCCTGCATCGCTCCAAAGAATGTAGCCACTTCAAGAACGTGCAGCTTATCTTTTTTGGCGTAATCTGCGATAAGATCGGTTACCGTCATATCTGTCGGGCGCATTAAAGCCTCCCATGCATAAACAGTTTTACCGTCAGAGAGGAATATAGGCTGGAACACGTAATTGATCGACAATTCTCTGAGAGCCTTCAAGATATCTTTATCTAATGGCAAGTGGTCAAAATTGATCATCTGTTATCTCCTATCTTTTCAGTTCCGGATGCTTCTCGTAAAATTTGCGTTTATCCTCATACATCCGCTCATCAGCAATTCTCAAAGCTTGTCTTACATTCGACTTGCTGTCATCGTAGCACTGGCCAATGGCAAAGCAAACATGATCGTATTTCTGAGATACCTCTCTTACAGCTTCAACACGTTTGCCAAGTTCTTCTTCTGTTATGCCGGTTACGATGATGGCAAACTCATCTCCGCCAGCCCTGTAGATCTCATCCGTATCAAAGACCTCCTCAAGAGCTTTTGCTGCATTTTTCAGAAGTGTATCGCCCATATTATGACCGCACTGGTCATTTACACGTTTCAGTCCGTTAAGATCAGCAAAGATTACACCTACTGAGACACCTGCCGGGTTGCTTTCCAGACTTAACTTATCAACGTGATTGTTCATTTCGTTTCTGTTCATGACTCCTGTCAGGATGTCTTTTGAACTCAGAACTTTCAGACGGTCCATAAGCAGATAGTTACTTATGGCAGAGGCAAGAATGTATGCTGTAATCTCGAATGTCTCTTTAATAGTGGTAGCTTTTGCCACATCGTAATTCATCGCCCAGATATAGCCGATAAGTTTTTCTCCGAACTTCAGCGGGAACAGAACGATGTTTTTTCCATGGGCAGAAGTAAACGACTCATACCAGATAGGATTGCGTTCCTTAACAACTTCCAGATCATGTTCATCTTTTACGACAAGACAGTTGCTGCCGGCGATCAGACCTTTCCAGCTGTCAGCAATATCATAGAACCCTTCATTATTGTAGTTGTTCATCGAAGTCAGGATAGTGTTATCCGAAAGTGCCTCGCACAGGACTGAACATTTCCTCTCGAAAGAATCCATAAGCAGAATGCAGCAGTGCTCGGCATCAAACATATTCCTGACATCATGTATGACGTCACTCATCATTTCATCGAATTCTTTTGCACTTCTGAGCTGTAAGCAAATCTTGATGACATTCGACGTGACATCAGCAGGAAGTGATGACATTCTGTCCAGATTAGCCTCAAAGTTAATCTCCATTGTATATGTGCAAAAGCAGAGATTACCTTCCTCATATGCGACCGGGAGGAATACCATATTAAACCAGACGCCCTGTATCCTTTCTGCGGTAGCATACGAATTAAGGCAGCGCTTTTCAACTGCTGCTTTGTAACAGTACTCTTCAAAATTAAGATCTCTGGTTAAATAGTTTGTATACTCCTGATTGGGGGTGAATTTCTGAATAAGTAATTCTGCTCCCGGTGCAGGATGTTCTATGGAATCGATATAAGCCTTGTTTCCTGTGACGATGCGGAATTTGCCGCGTTTTCCGTTTTCGAGCTTCTCAACGGATACGATGCATGTCATAGCTCCAAAGCCATCTACATATTTCTGAAGATCCATATGCATTTTCCTCCCAACAATATAGGATTATTCTATCAGTCAATATAAAAGCACAGGTATACTGACTGTAAATAATCTTTGCTGTATTGTTTCTATTTCGTAAATAGCAGAGGGAGCATAACAAATTCAATTGTTATATATAAAAAATGGGGGCTGAATATCAGCCCCCTGTCATTTTATCTGAAATTACAGATTACTTAACGCCTGTCCACTTCCATTCAGCGACCTCAGGCATATCGATACCTACGTCGTGGATGTAAGTCTTGTGAGCGACCAGCTTATCACGCATCTTCTGGATAAGGAATGAACCCTTGTTTCCGAGAGAAGGGATGTGATTGATCATGGCGATAACGAGGTCAAAACGGTCGATCTCGTTCTGGACACGCATGTCGAACGGTGTGGTGATCGTTCCTTCTTCGTGATAACCATATACATGAATGTTGTGGTTATGTCTTGCATATGTAAGCTCGTGGATAAGCTTGGGATAACCGTGGAATGCGAAGATGATCGGCTTATCCTTTGTAAAGATAGCATCATACTCGACATCGGAAAGACCATGAGGATGTCTGTCCTTAGGCTCGAGCTTCATGAGGTCGACAACGTTAACAAAGCGGACCTTAACATCAGGCATCTCGCGGTGCATGATATCAACAGCTGCCAAAGCCTCGAGCGTAGGTGTATCACCACAGCATGCGAGAACAACATCAGGTTCATCACCTGTGTCAGTTGAAGCCCAGTCCCAGATGCCGATACCCTGAGTGCAATGCTTAACGGCCTGATCCATTGTGAGCCACTGCGGCCTGGGGTGCTTACTTGCAACGATAGCATTTACATAATTCTTACTCTTCAAGCAGTGATCCATTGTGGAAAGGAGGCAGTTAGCATCCGGCGGGAGATAAAGTCTTACGACGTCTGCCTTCTTGTTGGAGATGTGATCGAGGAAGCCCGGATCCTGGTGTGTGAATCCGTTGTGGTCCTGCTGCCATACGTTGGATGTAAGGAGAAGGTTAAGTGATGCGATAGGACGTCTCCATGGAAGTCCGTTGCATACCTTGAGCCACTTAGCGTGCTGAGCAGCCATGGAGTCGATGATCCTGATAAATGCCTCATAGCTTGCAAAGAAACCGTGACGGCCTGTAAGGATATATCCTTCGAGCCAGCCTTCGCACATATGCTCTGAAAGCATGGAGTCCATGACACGTCCGTCAGAAGCGAGGAACTGGTCTGTCTCCTCATCGATCGGGTTGTTCCAGTCACGGTTTGTGACTTCGAAAACCTTGCTCAGTCTGTTAGACATAGTCTCGTCAGGTCCGAAGATCCTGAAGTTCTTCTGATCGTCATTGAGCTTGAATACGTCTCTGATGTATCCTCCGAGCTCGATCATATCCTGCTTCTCGACAGTGCCGGGAGCAGGTACATCTACTGCATAGTCACGGAAATCAGGCAGTCTTAAGTCTCTTAAGAGCTTACCGCCGTTTGCATGAGGGTTGGAAGCGATCCTTCTGTCACCCTTAGGTGCGAGCTCCTGAAGTTCGGGAATGAGTCTGCCATCCTTATCGAAAAGTTCTTCAGGCTTGTAGCTCTCGAGCCACTGCTTAAGGATATCCATGTGTTCAGGCTTGTCCATCATTACAGGAACCTGGTGAGCCTGGAAGGAACCCTCGATCTTGTTGCCGTCAACTTCCTTGGGGCCTGTCCATCCCTTAGGTGTGCGGAGTACGATCATAGGCCATACAGGTCTTGTTGTATCTCCTGTCTCTCTTGCATGCTTCTGGATAGCCTTGATCTCGTCAATAACAATATCGAGTGTCTCAGCCATCTTTCTATGCATGGTCATCGGGTCATCACCCTCGACAAAGTATGCCTTCCAGCCGTTACCCTTGAAGAATGCCTCGAGTTCCTCGTGTGAAAGTCTTGAGAGGATCGTAGGGTTGGAGATCTTGAATCCGTTGAGGTGAAGGATAGGAAGAACCGCACCGTCACTTACGGGATTAAGGAACTTGTTTGACTGCCAGGAAGTAGCGAGAGGGCCTGTCTCTGCCTCACCGTCACCTACTACGCATGCGGCAATGAGATCAGGGTTATCAAAGACTGCACCGAATGCGTGAGCAATTGAGTAGCCGAGCTCACCACCCTCATGGATGGAACCGGGTGTTTCAGGTGCTACGTGGCTGCTGATTCCGCCCGGGAAAGAGAACTGCTTGCAAAGCTTCTGAAGGCCGTCCATATCAAGGCTGATGTTCGGATAAACTTCGCTGTAAGAACCTTCAAGGTACGCATTGGCAACGAAGAAGTTTCCGCCGTGACCGGGGCCTGAGAGCAGGATGAGATCCTGATCGTACTTGTTGATTATTCTGTTGAGATGGACGTAGATGAAGTTCTGTCCGGGAACTGTGCCCCAGTGTCCGACAATCTTCTTCTTGATGTGTTCCTTCTTGAGAGGTTCTCTCATAAGAGGGTTGTCGAGCAAATAGAGCTGAGCTGCTGCAAGATAGTTTGCTGCACGCCAGTATGCGTTCATCTTCTGCAGGTACTCATCAGAAATGACATTGTGATTCATTTATCTTACCTCTTTGATATTAATGATTCTGAAAAACGCTCTTTTCGCGTCGTACGTAGAATACTACGAATGTATGTAGACCATATCCAGAAAACTCTATGACAAATTCGCCCAAATTATCGCCTATTAGCATTATTTGTTTGGGAAATAGGGTAAACGGATGCCTGAAGCGCCTTATTTCATAGCTTTTTAAAGATTACCAGAATCTGCGTTCTTACCGGCACCATACCTGCTATTGAAAATCATTTGGCATCTCAAGCCCTTACTTCAGCTTTCTTATTTGTTTTTTCGAGCAGATAAAAGAGAATAATACAGCCTGGACTCACATCAGTCTCTTATATATATCCAGCATGCTTTCCATCTGATACTGCAAGAGCCATGCCGCATTGTTATATTCCGGCGTCGCCTTTACTGCCTTAAGCAATGCGGGAAAATATTTCTCAGTCTCTTTGATCATGCGGTAGATCCGATCCCGGCTTAAGCCCCAGGACATCGTTGTTAAGTTGTTGCAACGGTCGAGGCATTTGATGAGCGCCGCCTTGGGATTTGCTGCGATTGCTTTGTAGTATGACTTCAGGATCTTTTCACGGTTATCGTCTGTTGTTTTCGCGTGAGTCATCAGGATAACCAGCTCCCGTGCTCCATCGCTTACAGGAAGGTCTTCTGCCGTTTTACCGCAGTCTTCTATAACGTCGTGGAGAAGACATGCTGCAATAACCTCATCGTCAGTTATATTCATAGCTAAAGCATGACATGCCAGATTAAGAGGGTGATAGATATAAGGAACATCCGACTTTTTGCGCTTCTGGCCTTTATGAGCTTCAACCGCAAAATCCAGTGCATTAAGAGTATCCTTAAGGCCAAGATTCTTAGCAGTAGTCTTCACATAAGTCTTCATGTGCTCCCAGTTGTAGATGGTATCCCTGGTGGCAAACACTCCCTGCTTTTCTTCCACAAGTGCCGATAGTGACACATCGAATAATGCAGCAAGCTTAATCAGCTTATCAGTGTCCGGCTTATATTCTTCCCTTTCCCAGGAAGATACGGCCTGAAAAGATACGTCCAGCTTATCTGCAACCTGTTCCTGAGTAAGATTGCGTTCTTCGCGTAAAGCCTTGATATTTTTCCCGATACTCATATCTGCCCCCTATTTCTGATTCATTACCTGAAGAGCCCTGCTTTCCGGAATCTCTTCGATCTCATCCATTATGCTCAAACTGCAAAATCCGTAAGGCGAATTGTCGTTAGGATCGTATCCCATAAGGTGGTCCATAATGACGTTCTTCCTGTCAGGAACCCATGTTCCATCTGTGTAAAGGAAATAGCCTCCGCCATCCTTCTTGCCTAATCTTCTTTCCCTGATCAGATAGTAAATAACATCTTTCATGTGTATTACCTCCTTCCAGTTACAGGATAGAGGTTTTCACACTTAGATTTTAGCGGGTGGGCATTGAAGATACAATCGAGAATTCAAGTTGAACTTGAATAAAAGTGTTTTTTACAGATGGAACCTTCTTTGCAGTTCAGCTGCAACAGCTCTCCCCCGGAATATGACGGCGCCTGCGAAAAGAATAACACTGACCATAAGGCAGATAGCCCAGGCAAGCGGCATCTTGGATCTTACAAAAAAGCATATAACACTCGGCACGACACCCATGAAAAGTCCGGAGAGAAGATAAGACATCGTATTACCGTTCTTATCAAGAAGCGCAAGCACGAAGTTCGCTATGATAGTAGCTGCAAGTGCTGCCGGAATGACCAGATCGATAGTAATATCCATGAAGCCGAAAAAGTACGCAGTGACACACCACATCGCGATCGTGATCAGAACGAGCATAGTCACTTTGCCTGCCGATCCGGTACCGGGCTTAAACTGTCTCATAATGCCGAATTCAAATCCAATGAGCCACATGGCCAGCAGCAGACACCAATGCAGATCAGGGAAGCCGGGGAGCCTTAATCCCACAAGAAAATCAAGGCCGACACCTATGATCAGAAGACCCCAGACTATTGCCAGCTGCATCTTGTAGTAAAGAGACCTTTTCTTCTGTGCCTCAAACTTCGGATAGCAGGGTTCCTCACCTGCTCCTGTCAGCTTGCTCTGGCAAAGCGGGCATTTGACAAGATCCCCTGCTACATCTACCTTGCAATAAGGACATCTTCTCATCTGATCACCTCCGTAGCACATATGGTAATATCCACTCCGGACTCAGAAAGTGACCTGACAAAATTCTTAATGACACCTGTGTTCATATACGCAGAGGAAACTCCCAGCGTCAGATTATCACCATAGCCGAACATGGTGGAGAATATTGTGTTTGTACTGCAGAAGCCGCTGTAATTATCGATCCGCTCACCCAGCTCTCGTGGGGGCTTTTGAACGCCCATGTTAGAGAAGGTCATGGATACTTTCTTATTCGATTTTTTCGTGAAATGGCGCACAACCAGCTGCTTGATGAACAGCGGTACGATCCTGACCGGAGCCACATATTCCATGGTCTCAAAACTGTCCATTTGTTTCTTGACGTTTTCCTCAGTAAGCTGGCTCTTAAGTGCGGTATCAAATTCCAAAGCCAGTTCCTCAAGTGAGATCTCGCTGTCAAATACATGCGTCACATTTACACTGTTGAAAAAGTTGCGTGCAGTCTTTGAAGGGTAATAATTCCTGAGGTTTACAGGAAGCGATATTGTCACAGGGAGCTGGCGCTTACGCGGAGGCATATCGTCCCGGATCGCAAGCATCCAAAGAGCACCCAGATAACTCGTCAGAGAGACCTTCAATTCTTTCGCTTTCGGAAGGATCTGCGAGGTCGGCAGATGGATCTCAAAAAACTGGAGTTGATTATAAGGGAGCTTCAGTCCGCCAAGGCGGTACGCCTTCTTCCTTGCAGGTCCGTGTGAGAGATTCTTGCTTCCGAAAAACTGGCGGTAACTGTCCTGACTCAAGTCTCCTTCAGATGCACCGGAATGAACTGTAATATCATCCAATTCACCGGGATATTTTCTTCTGAGATAATCAAGCACTATGATATTCAGGAACTCCATGGCGCCCGTGCCGTCTGCCAAGACATGAGATATATCCAGATTGATCCTTTTTCCGAAATAGGTCACCTGGTAGTGAAGCATGGTTTTCGACGGGACATAAAGAAGCGGGCAGATACGGTTATCCTCTTGCTTTACGACCGGCATGAGGTCTGTATCTTCCATGTAATGCCAGAAAACACCACGTCTGATCCTTACCTGTACCTGCGGACGGTCTTCGATCGCTGATATCACGGCCTGCTGCAAAAGCTCCGGATCGATCTCCTCCTTCAGCGTACAGCTGAGCCTGAACGATCTGGTGTCCCTCTCTCCAAGCGTGGCCAAAAAGACCTTTGACACGTTGTCGATCCTGTACCAATTAGCGCTTGCCATATATCGTGCGTGACACGTGCTCTGCAAGTCTTTTCATCGCCTTTTTGGCAATGGGACCGGGTATCTGCTGATACACATGCCATCCTTTCTCTTCAATATCAAGTTCTGCCGTACCGCCGGCCTGCTCTATACGTTCCTTGAGTCTAACACTGTCATCCAGTAAAATCCCGTTTCTTCCTGCCATGATGTAGACAGGAGGAAAATTATCAAAGCTTCCGAATAACGGACTGAATGCCGGGTCTGACGGATCCTTATCTCCTATGTAAGACTTTACAGAATTCATGACAAAATCCTTTGTAAGGATCGGATCGATGCTCTGGTTCGCTTCATAGGAATCTGCTGTTCCGGTCATATCGGTCCACGGACTGAACAAAAGAAGCTCCCTGGGTGCGGGCTTTCCTTCCGAGATCAACCTCTGGGTCAGACTAAGTGCCATATTGCCGCCTGCTGAATCGCCTGCCAGAAGTATGTGATCTGCCTCTGCCACATTCTTTGTAAGATATTCCCATATGGCAGCGCCATCCTCAGCTGCAGCCGGATATGGATGCTCCGGTGCCAGTCTGTAGGCAAACGAATATGCCTTAAAGCCGGTTGCCATTGCAAGTTTCACAGCTAGATTACCTGCATAGTCAAGCCCGCCGCTTATATATCCGCCACCATGACAGTAAAGGATAACATAATCAGGATCATAAGACTTTTCGGGCGTGATCTCCTCGCAGCGGAGCTTTCCAAGACGGAATGGTTTACGTTCCACACCTTTTTTGGGCGTTGCAAGGCGGCTCGCCAATTCGGCTTGCTTCCTGTGACGCTTGATCTCTGCCAGGGAATCCGCTTTGCCTGACATAAAATTTATTGTCTTCAATGTTTTTACAAAAGCAGTTGTCATTCTTGTTTGTCTCTTATCAGTCGGGCTTGGAAGCACAGACCAGGAAATGAGGACTCATGCCCATCATGGTCTCTTCATGCTCGGTTGCTCTGATGATCTCCAGGATCCTGCTGCGCCTGAATTCATCGTTCCACTTCTCATTCAGTTCAGGAGTTATCCAGGAGCATCCTTCTACAGCGGCACTCTCCATAATACTGAATCCTGCCTCCGAGATCTCATCCCTAAGCCCGCCTATCGTATGAAAATATGCATTTGAGATTATATACGGATATTCCGCAGGTTTTAAGTGTTCACCTGTATCCATCTCACGCTTGATCATGTTCATGTAAATATCATCATCAAGAAAAACATTGTTTCCGTATACCGATAATGCCCATGTGGCAGAACTGAATTTGGATATTCCTGCAGCGATTAAGATACCGCCCGGTTTCAGAACGCGGTTTGCTTCAGACAGGACTCTCAATCTCTCATTCTTTTCGAGCAGGTGATACAAAGGTCCCATAAGAAGCACCATATCTGCACTGTTATCAGGTTTATCAACATCACGGGCATCACCGGCAAAAGCTTCATAAGGTATGGTCATATGTTCCTTTGCATATTCAACCGCAGCAGGAGCAAGCTCTATCAGTGAGACTTCATGTCCCATACCGGCAAGCCATTCAGCGTACTTTCCTATACCGCCACCTATGTCATAGATCTTCAGTTGGCCCTTTAAATATCTCGAGATGATCTCTTTGGATCTGTAAAACTCGACTACACCGAGTCCGCGTTCCAAGCGGCCTATCTCGGCCCCGCCATTATAAAACTCATATACAGCTTCATTATTTTCCATATTATCTGTCCTTTTGGTTATGCTGACTGTGTCAGTCCGTAAGCATTTTCATAACATTTTCTCTGAGTTCTTTATGGTTTTCCAAGATATATTTCCTGACCTGATCACCTTCAGAACTGCTGACAGCGACACTGCTCGTGCCCCCGTTCTCGGTGCTGTAGTACGTAAGGGAAACTTCTGAATATATAATTACATTCTCTTCACGATAGTACATCATGTAAGCGATCATGTCATACGTACCGGGCTCTCTGCAAATATACCAGTTCGTACCGGACTGGCTCTCGCCATCATCAGTGTTATAGTAATATTTCTTCCACTTCTTAAAGTATTCCTTGGCAACAGACGAAGATTCAAACACCATATATTTCATCTGTTGATCTATCCCGCTTTTTCTCCCGCTATAGTAAACATCGATATAGCTGAAATCATCAAGTTCACGCCAACCGTCCAACTCTCTCGAATGCCAGCCGGAATACTTATCTTTGTCGATCTTCAGGTCATCAAGGTCGTATTTTGCCGCGCATGACGACAGGAGAACAGCGAATAACATAGTAATAACCACAAGTACCTTTTTCATGACTTATCCCCTCTCTGATACAAACAGCTTTGGTTTCCCCGTTTTAAATATTTCCGC
Source organism: uncultured Clostridia bacterium (assembly GCA_946403085.1). Taxonomy (GTDB): domain Bacteria; phylum Bacillota; class Clostridia; order Saccharofermentanales; family Saccharofermentanaceae; genus Saccharofermentans. Next base: position 36,534 of record CAMIYM010000002.1, read on the forward strand.
AGAAATCTATTATCTCCTGTCTCCTGGGTCCGACCTGTTCTTTGTATTCAATGGATGTCAGGCCAAGATGTCCTGAGCACTCGATCTCGAGATGACCGTAAAAGTGCTCTATGCTTCCGATAAGTCTCTCACATTCCGGCATGTTCGGACCGGTCCTTAAAGCGACGGCATATCCTTTCTTCCCGGGCTTAATCGCAGCATGCGGTTCATGCGTATTGCACCACGGGGTTACCCTGTCTATGAACGATTTAAACTGTCCCGGAATGTCGGCCCAGTACGAAGGCGCTACCGACACGATAATGTCAGCATTATCGAACTCATTCATTACGTCCCTTATCACCTGGGCATCACTCATGACACACGAAGCAGTCTTATGACATGCTCTGCATCCTCTGCAAAAGGAAAACTCATAATCATCAATACAAATGCACTTAGTATCGTATCTGGAGCGTAGTTCATCCGCGATGATCTTTACAATCTCAGCCGTTGCACCTGTCCTGACCGGACTGCAATTAATTATCAGTGCTTTCATTTGTATCCCCCCTTTTACAATTACGTGTGCGTGATGCGTATTATCCCTTTGACTAATAATTATACCATTCCGGTATATAACTTCAGATAATAAGGGAGCTTTTGTCGCGGACCTGATTCCCGGTTTTTGAAAGAGGCAAAGTAAGTGTTAGTATGTTATGGAATTATTCACAGTGAGGATAAAGGAATGAGTATATCTGAAAAGCGTATTGAATATGGAACAGACAAGTCTGCCGACAAGCAAAAAGCTCTTAGGCAATCCGGTAATATGAATGCTGATTTTCTTGAGATGGCGCGAAATGTATATGCACATCTTAACGACGAGATATCAAAGAAGATCTTCGAGGCCAGGCTCTTATATGCCTCCACGGGAGATCTGGGTTATATCACAGGCCTTGAGTCAAAGTACAGGAATCTTAACAGCGACATGCAGGTGTATGTCGAGAAGATACAGAAGGGCACGCACTGCCTTATCTATGGTGCAGGACGCGCAGGACACTATCTTGCCGGAAGATTCAAGCAGTTTGGCGTAAAGGTCGATGCATTCATCGATCCGGACGAGAGCTTAGGACCTGTAGATAACGGAACGGGGATCAAGATCATTACCGAGAAAGAGCTTAATGAGAATAAAACTCTTTATGCAGGTAAGACATTCGTCATTTCCTATTCAGTGAAGTCAGCTGCTAACGAGGTCAGGAAGCGTCTTATCGAGGATACCGGAATAAGCGAAAAGAACATCTGCATGGGGATCTTCGATTGGCGCAACAACCAGGGACAGTATTTCGATTATTTCGAGGCGAAAGAGAACGAAGTCTTTGTAGACTGCGGCTGCTTTGACGGAGCTACATGCTACAACTTCGCAGGCTGGTGCGGCCATAAAGGCTTTGACCATATTTATTCTTTTGAAGCTGATCCGAAGAATTATGAGAAAAGCAAGGAAGCTCTTGCGGCACTTGGGAAATGCGACCTGTTCCCCTACGGCACTTCAGATGTTAATAAGAAGGTATATTTCGCTGCAGATGCTTTTGAGACTTCATGCATCATAAGCAAAGAAGAAGCGGAAAAGAGGAACTTCGAAGGCGTAGAAGAGATCGAGACAAGAGCTCTTGATGATGTCCTCGAGGGCAAGCGGGTCACTTTCATTAAAATGGATATCGAAGGTGCTGAGTATGAAGCATTACTCGGCGCACGTAAACTCATTATGGAAAACCGTCCGAGAATGGCAATTTCCGTTTACCACAAGTTCGAAGATTTTGTTACATTAGCAGACTTGATTCTCAGGATGGATCCCGACTATAAGATCGCCTTCAGACACTATGGCTTTGATGATCTGGAGACGGTTATGTATGCTGAGATCTAAGGACAGTCTTTGCTTCGTCTATCCTGACGGATAAGTTCGTCCCTGTGGAAATCAACATAATCAAATTCATTCCCGCATACATTCCGCAAATTTGATATTGAAAGAATTGTTGATTTGATGTAATGTCGCATTATTTTAATTTCGAAGGATATAAATAATGAAGAAAACCATCATTTCGCTGCTCCTGACTGCCATATTCGCAGTATCTATTTCCGGATGTGGCGCAAATACAAATATACCGTCAGAGACCACGGCTCAGACCACCACCGTGGAAACGACATCTGAACCCACTACCACAGAGACGACAGAGGATCCCAGAGGTCACTATGAATTCAAGCCGGTCGTAATGTCTTCTATCTTCAAGGACATAATGGGCGAGGATATGTGCTGGGCATATACCAACTATATCAATGCCGTAATGGCCAAAGAGGATTCATTCGAGGTAAAGAGTGTCCATGATTATGACTGGATGATCGGCCAGTTTCCCAGTCAATTCCACCCGCTCTACTTTGTTTATACTGAATCGAATTACGACGGAGCGTATAAAAACGGAAGAGCCACTTTCCAGTATAAGATCTCCAAGGAAGAACTTGCAGCCAAGGAGACTGAATTCGAGAAGATAGTAACGGATATCCTCAATGAGAATCTGCGCGATGACTATTCGGATTTTGAAAAGGTCCTGGCGTTATATCTTTACTTTGCAGAGAATTATACCTACGACTATGATGCTCTGGAATTAGACCCGATCGAAGCAGATAAGAAGCTTTCCTCTTACAGGTTCTTTTTTGACAAGAAGGGCATCTGTTTTGAATGTTCAGGTGCATATAACTTCCTGTTGCTCCAGGCCGGAGTAGACTGCACATCCGGAGGAGGCTATTCTCATGCAGGCAAAGATGGTCATGCATGGTCTTACGTAACCATAAACGGGAAGAATTATCATGTCGATCCGACGTGGGTCATGGGGAAACCCGGTGACCTATCATATCTCATGATGACCGACAGCAAGCGCGAACAGGAAGGCGAATTCAAGAAGAGTGAGATGAGCATCGGCTGCCATTACAAGGAAGATCATAATGGCGACAAGTACAATGCTGATGACGATTTTTTCGCTCCGCTCTGGGGTGGAACTCTTACCTCGTGGGATTACAAGAAGAATATCATTTACTACATTGATAAAGACGGCAACGAAGCCACATTCGATTACTCAAAATTCGGTTAAGAATTCTCGAGCAGATTGTAGATACCGTCTTCTGACAGAACACCACGCTTAAGATTGGCCGGCAGAAGGCCTGCTTCGTCAAGCCCGAAGTCAAATTTCCAATCTTCGCTTGTATAGTAAGCTTCAAGCTTTGTCCTGTCTTCCGGAGTGCCTTCACCTGCACTTATCTTGTCGAAAAGAACTTCCATTTCCTCAATACGCTTAAAGGCATTCTTTTCCTTCTGGCCGATGCCGAGGATGTTCTTTTCCATGCTCTCCAGAAGGTCATGCGAATCGTCTTCGATGTGCGCCAGATATGTGATTACCAGGCCTTTCTGTGGAAGCACATAACACTTCTGTTTCCACTTGCCGACAATTGAGAATCCGCCTCTGTATCTCCAGGTATAGAATCCGTAACCGCCTTCCTTATTCATCTGCTGAGTTGATGTCGCAAGGCTGACATACTCTTCCGAAACGATTCGTTTGCCGTTATAGACACCTTTGTTATAAAGGAGCAAGCCGAATTTACTCATGTCATGCACAGACAGGAGCATATGCGAAGCCCCGTAGAAATATCCTTCCGGTGCTCTCCCGTACTTAAATGAAGTTATGTCCATGGGGGCGAATATCCGCTTCTCTATGAATTCTCCCAGGTCGCTTCCTAAGATCTCAGTAAGAGCGACACCTATCAGGAAGGGAGAGATATTACTGTAATCGAATTCTATCCTGTCAGGATCTTCGATCTCACACGCAAGTGAGAAATCAAGCCAGTTAGGAGCGCCATCCGGTCTGAAAGGGAAGCCTTTTACAGCCATCGTGAGAAGCCGTCTGACACTTATCTTCTTAAAGCAATCGTATTGCTTCTGAGGAAGAGCTCTGCACTTATCTTCAGGAAGATAATCAAGGATCGGACGTTCAAGATCAATCAGGCCTTCATCGTATACGATACCGACTGCAACTGACAGAACCGTCTTTGTCGCAGAATAGATCTCGTGAAGTCCTGTAGTATCGCCGTAACTGTGCTTAAGCTCACCATTCTGATAGACTTCCGCGCCGAACACATTCCAGTTATTGTCCGTTATATCTTTTACGAAACGGTCAAAGTCCATATATGCTTTTCTCCTTCTGATCAGACGGCCGGATTAATATCCTTCAAAAATGTTTTTATCTCCGCACTCATCTCATCGCTCTTATAATAATGCAGATAATGTCCGCAATCATAGCGGATCAGCCCGGCATCTAATTCCTTTGCAAGTTTCTCCTGATCCTGTATCCAGTTTCTGAATGTCTGCTTGCCGTTCGAACAGAATAATAAAGCAGGACATCTTACCGGTCCATGTTCACCAACAAACAAAGCATTTTCTCTTACATGCTCAGCCTCTCTGAAAAAGCAATCATTAAAAGCATTGCGCTTCCTCAGGAGCTTTATCTGCCTTATATCATTTTCGCTTAATGTATCGTTGTGCGGAATGGTGGACAACATATAAAGCTTGAGTTTTTTAAGTGTGCACATCGTCTTGATCCTGCTTTTAACATCCTGCTCAGTCCATTCCGCATACGAGATGTGGGAAGTCATATCCAGACCTATCAGAGCACTGATCTCTTCCGGATGCATCTGTATCCACCTTATCGCTTCTATTCCTCCCATGGAATGAGGCAGAAGGACAAAGGGTCCTTTTTCGCCAAGTTTTTCCAGAGCCTCTCTCTGAGTATTCACGAGAGAATCGATATCACATGGTGCATCCCAAATATCTGAATACCCGTATCCGAACTTCTCTGTTACTATTATCCGGAAATCGTCTTTCAGCTTCTCGTAAAGGATCTTAAAATCATATGCGGGCGCCACAGTGCTAGAACCCGACATGAATACAAGCTTTGGCTTATCAGGATCGCCCGTCCTGAACACATGGATCTTGTGATTATTAACTTCCACCAGCTCACCGGCTGCTTTGATCTGTTCTGTATTCTTCATAGTTAGACAGTTTTCTTTTTCCCTTATCTTCATTTACTTCAAAAGAAGCTTGCTATAAACGATATCTTCATATTCAGCGCACTTCTTCGTCTTAAGAAGCTTCTTTATATCACGGCTGTTATCTTCAAACATAACTGCCCAGTAACTCCAGAGTTCCTTCATCTTATAAAGGACATTTATATCAGGCGACATGACCTTCTGATACTCATGGTACAGGGTGTCATGAAAGAGCCTGAATCTTTCAGGATCACTTCCCGCATCTGAACCGCCGAGCTTATCCGCGAGCAAAGGATCTGAGATCAGACCACGTCCAATCATTACGGGATCAAGCTTAGTGTTGAAGCTCGCGCACAGTTCATCATAACCTTTAAGAGTCCTGATATCACCGTTATATACGAGTGGGCATTTCACATGTTCCAAAGCATATGCGAAAAACTCTTTCCTGGGTTCTCCCTTATAAAAGTCTCCCCGTATCCTCGGATGAACGATGAGTTCGCTTACGGGATAACCATTAAATATCTCTGCAAGATCGTAGAATTCTTCCGGAGAGTAGTAGCCTAATCTCGTCTTGATGGAGATCTTAGTTCCTTCTGATTCAGAATAGGCATATATGTCATCCAGAAACTTCTGAAGATCCGTAGTCTGAGGCAGGAATCCTGCACCTTTGCCTTTTGCACATACGGTTCCTGAAGGACATCCGAGATTAAGATTGATCTCGTTATAACCGATCTTCTTCAATTCTATCGCTGCTTCAATAAAGTGTTCCGATCTGCACGTAAGTATCTGCGGAATCAGATTGATCCCGTGGTTGTTCTCAGGTGTCAGGTCCTTCATCTCCCTGGGTGTCAACGGACATTTCTCGGAAGGCGAGATAAAGGGCGCAAAAAACTTGTCGATATGACCATAGATTTCATTGAAAGCGTTGCGGAATATATAACCTGTAATGCCTTCAAGCGGCGCGAAATAGATATTCATCCGTTTTTCTGCTTAATGCTTATCTCCTGCAGCGTTTGACCAGCTCATCCGCATCTCTGTAGCCGGGGACTTTCACAAGTTCATTCAAAGCACTCTTATATGCCTTGTTATCAAAGAAATACTTGCCTCTGCAATAGACCTCAAGCTTTTCAGCTTCTTTCAGTCCCTCATCACAGATCTTAATGATCTCTGCGGATAATACATCATTAAACTTATTGCACTCTACTATAGCCTGACTGAACAGGAGCTTCGCTTCATCAGCTGAAGCCAGTACTGTCTTACCGTTCAATACCCTGCTGGCCTTGTTAACAGTCGCAATAACATGTGCATACTTTGGATAGAGCTCTGCTACAGCCCACTTGTTTCCGCAGTTCGCGCACTTGCAGGTGGCAGCGGCATAGTCATACACAAGAGTTCCGCCACAAACCTTACAGGTAAAAGACACCTTGTCAGATTTGGAATTCTTGCGGTAATCATCCGCTTCACCACCTAATATCGAATCTACAGGAACGTTGTAAAATTCTGCGATCTTTAATAACACTTTGTAATCCACCGGGAGACGCGCTGCCTCCCATTTATAGATGATGAGCTCCGGAACACCCAGCTCCATTGCGAGTGCCTCCTGAGTGAGCGAATGCTTTTCTCTAAGCTTCTTTAAATTCTCGGCAATCTTTGTATCCATTTTCGAATTCTCCTATCCCCTGTCTTATGACCATATAATATCGGAAAACCGCTGATATTTGAACAGTTCAAGCACCGTTTACCGCCTTTTTAACTGGCCCTGCTGCCATGCAATGATCTCATCTAAGATCTTGTTCCGCTCTTCGATATAGCAATGCCTCTCATGACACCAGGGAGAGTTCTTAAATCCTTCAAACCAGCTCATATCGCCTTCCAAAAGAGAACTCCACTTACTGTCTAATCCCCGTGAGAGAATTATTAGTTCATTCCTGATCTTTTTTGATATGTGATTCCACTCAAAATCTATGCCTTCCCTGTCTGAATCATCAAACTTCACTACAAGATAATTATTAACGGGATATTCAACTCTTCTTCCGTTCTCAAGAAATGTCATGCTCATTATTACACCGTCATCACGGTCTATGCCGAATATAAGACAGCATTTATCGTTAAACATAGCCATTTCTATATCCATATTAAGTTTGAAATGCATGCTGTGCTTTTTTGCAAGATCTCTCAAGTATTTGGGGATCTCGTTAACAGTAATATCTGACCACATATCGGGATGCTTGATAATGTGGTTTGTGGACGGGAAAGGCACTTCAGGCTCCTTTTCCTGAACAGGCTCAGATGCGGGTTTGGCATCATGGTCCAGAAACTTTTCTAACTTGTCTTCATATTTTTCGAGCCATAGCCTGGAATAGTCGTACTTGTATCTGCTCCAGGCAGTCTCTGCCTCCATGAAGTGTTTTACATGCTTCCATAAGACTCCGGCTGCCTTTTCCCGGTCTTTATAGATCCTGGTGGCATCATCTGCCATAAAGCCCTTTATGAAATTACGCTTTTTCCTGAATATGGAACGCATCGTTAAGAAGATGCCCAGAGGACAGCCCTGTGCCAGAATGACAACGATTATGCCGCCTATTAGGAATCCGGAATCTTCACTTTTATTTGAAGTAAGAGAGATTACTATCCATGCAATTCCCATGAACATGAAAAATGCATATAGACACGAGAGTCCGATCCAAGCACCGTTCCAGGATCTCTTGTAATTGGACATTCGCGAGAGCTCATGAAGGTTCTCGTCAGGATAAAGACCGTCGCCCTTCTTAAGTTTGAACTTGCCTTTTCTAATATTCTTTCTGACGGTCAATTCCTCAGCGAAAAAGAAGATTCCGATACCCAGCGGGAAAACCGACACTATTAATGCTGCTTCGTAATTAATATCCGCACGGACATATTCTTTAGTGATCCAATCGGTCTTAGCGATAATGGCCTTGTCCGGGTTCCTTTTCTCATAGTAAACGCCTATGACATCCCCCTGATGGATGAATTCATAAGGGCCATCCGGATCGTAGAAATGGTGCTTTGTATCAGAACCCTCTGGAGTATATTCGACGGTGATCGAATCAACATATCGTCTCTTGTTTCCGATCCACTCTTCACGGGTGCTGCTTGAAGTTACGATTCCTTCTGCAAACTCCATTTCTTCCAGCTTACGGTGATCGTTATAACGGCAGAATATGTTAATTCCAATGATCAAAAGAAAAACGAAGATGAAAAACAGACCGACTTTCCAGTCGTTCTTCGCGCCTGACTTTTCAAACAGTTTCTTCTGTTCTTCTGTAAATCTCTTTTCTTCGCTCATCCTTGAAATTATAACATGTAAGATGTTAGACTATTTAATGTAGCAGAGTAATTAGTTATTCGCATTCTGCTTCCGCGACACCTTAAGGCGGGGTTAATAATGATAAGAACCTTAGAATCTCATCATGAATGACAAAGAGGATCACGGCTTAATGCCGTGAAAGGTTTTGCTGTTCGTGAAAGGAGGTTCTTTTTTTATGTTTCACGACTATCTTAAAAACTTGGACAGGATCGAATTCGCTGTCACAATGGCATGCACCGGAAGATGCAGGCACTGTTCGGAAGGAGATCATGTAAACTGCACGGGACACATCGATGCTGATGTGGCAACTGATGCTGTCAGAAAGATCTGCAGACACTTTCAGATCAAGTCTCTGATGACTTTCGGCGGTGAGCCTCTTCTTTATCCTGAGGTGATCTATGCAATCCACCAGACTGCAAAAGAGATGGACATTCCCGACAGACAGCTGATCACTAACGGATACTTCTCAAAGTCCGGGGAGAAGATCTCTGAAGTGGCAAATAAGCTTGCCGGATGCGGAGTAAATGACCTGCTCTTATCAGTTGATGCGTTCCATCAGGAGACGATTCCCATGGAGCCGGTAATGCTTTTCGCAGAGAGCATTGTAAAAGAAGGCATACCTGCAGAACTGTCACCTGCATGGCTTGTGAGCCGTGAGGATGATAACCCTTACAACATCAGGACAAGGGAGATCTTAAGTCAGTTCTCACATCTGAACATTCCTGTGGGACAGGGCAACATCATATTCCCTGAAGGCAACGCTCTTAAGTATCTCGGAGAATACTTCAGTGAGAACACGATGACATCATCCCCATATGAGGACGATCCGACAGATGTCAGAGCAGTCTCATTCTCCCCGGACGGATCCGTAGATCTGATGAACGGAAATGTTTATGAGACCGATATCATCGATCTGCTGAAGAACTACAAGGGAGTTGTCACTGACTGAATGAGCCGTAACCGGCAATTGCTTCATCAATGGACATCTTGCCGGTTCCGACATTATAACTTGCCTGTCTTAACTGTATGACCGCATCATCTGTCAATCCGATCACTTCCGGTGACAGAATGCGGGATTCAGGAACGTTTCCGAATGCTGCATACATGTTGTTAAAAGACAGATCCTTAGTCGGCGGCATAAGTCCCTTGTTCTGTGCCATCTCATTCAGCTGCTGTGAAGTGATCAGGAAACGCATGAATTCGTTTGCCATCGCCAGATTGGAGCTGGACTTGTTGACGGAAAACTGCAGGTTGGGTATGTCAAGGAAATACGCACCATCATCCGACATCGGGATAGGTACGAAAGCGTATTTGAAGGGATTCGCGATGAATGCCTCCGAACGGCTTTCACGCTTTTTCGTTCCTGATACGGTGTCGCCTGAGCATGTCATCATGGGCACATCACCCTCAAAGAAGCGGAGTATTACGGCATCGTAGTTATTCTCGATCTCATCACACGCTGCAAGGTCCACAATGCCCTCATCCATGAACTGCTTCATCTTCTCAAGCGCAGGTCTCATATACTTTCCGGCTGAAGCATCAAGGGAATTGAGATTCTTGACGGCCTCAGCATCATTAGCCACAGTGCTGCAGAAGTAAGGATAGATGCTCAGTGTGAAAAGCGATGTCGTCTCCTTCTTGGAGAAACCCATCAAAGGATTCTTGTAACCCTTTTGGCGGAACGCATTGCAGACATCGAGCAATTCCTTATATGTTGTAGGAACCTTCAATCCTTCCTTCTCGAAAAGTGTCTTGTTAACAAGCATTCCATATGTGTTCGCGAAAACGGGTACCATTGGAAGTGTACCGTCGTCTGTATTAAGAATGATGTTTTTTCTGATGCAGTCCAGATCAAGACCCAGAGCGGGATCAGCAAGATTCTCTGCATGATCTATTGAGGATTTATACTGGTCACGGCCATACATCCAGGAGTAATTGACGTAGATATCAGGGGCATCCTTACCATTCAGGACCGTGCCGATCATGTTGTTGTAGTCATCGACCTTTGTATATACCAGTTCGACATTGGGATAGAATTTGTTGAATCGGTCTATCTCTGTCTCAAGTGCTTCGAAGTTGTCGTAACCGCCGGCAATGTTGATGTGGCAGCTGGTCGAAGTGTCCAGCTTGGGACTGAATCCCTCCTTGGCCTTCGGTTCCTGCTTGCCGGAATTGCACGCAGTAAGAGCCAGTATCATAGATGCGGTAAGAATAATGCTTATTGCTTTTTTCATAATTGACCTCTCCCTTCCTTGATCCTGCGGATCTCTTTTATTACTAACTTAATATCTACAGGTTTTGCTATATGTCCGTTCATTCCTGCATTCAGGCACTCCGTTATATTCTCTGAGAATGCATCAGCCGTCATCGCGACGATCGGGATCGATGCTGCCCACGGATTATCGAGTGCACGGATCGTTCTTGTGGCATCAAGGCCGTTCATCTCAGGCATCTGCACATCCATGAATATCAATTCATAACTGCCCTCAGCAGCCGAACTGATCTTATCTACACATATACGGCCGTTCTCTGCACGTTCTGTCGTAATTCCAAACATGGCGAGCATGGCGGATATGATCTCCCAGTTGATGTCATTATCCTCTGCCACAAGGATATTAAGTCCCTGGAGATCGGAGTAATCGTCTTCCGGCTCGACAGATGCGGATTCTTTTCCGATGAGAGCATTGATCTTGTCATAAAGCGTGGAACGGAAAAGCGGTTTGCTTACAAAACCATTAGCTCCTGCAGCCTTTGCCTTGTCCTCTATATCAGACCAGTCGTATGCAGAGATAAGTAATATAGGCGTCTTCGTATCGATCTCTTCGCGGATGCGTCTGATCGTCTCAAGTCCGTCAACCTCAGGCATCTTCCAGTCGATTATGATGACATTGTAATCACGGCCCGATAAGTGCCTGTGCTCGATCATGCCGAGCGCTTCTATTCCGTTATTTGCCTGCTCCACAGACGCACCAAGTGATTCAAGCGTATCTGCGGCCGTCTGAAGCAATATCTCATCGTCATCAACGATAAGGACATCAATAGGCTCCAGCTTCATGTCGTCACGCTGCCTGTCAGCTGCCGGGATATCAAGTACGACCGTGAATGTGGTTCCCTTGCCCTGCTCACTCTTGCAATCGATCGTTCCTCCGATAAGATCGACCATCTGCTTCGTTATCGCGAGACCCAAACCTGTTCCCTGAATGCTGTTGACACGGCTGTCCACCTGGCGCGAAAAAGGCTTATACATGTTCTCCATGAATTCCGGACTCATTCCGATACCGGTATCAGCCACAACATATGTCAGGCGTACACATCCCTGTACAGAGCTTTTTTCCTCACGGAGATCTACGCTGATACTTCCTCCCGGTTCCGTGTATTTGACGGCGTTCGACAGGATGTTGATATAGATCTGATTAAGTCTCAACTGGTCAGCGTAGAGATATTCAGTCTCGATCTGATTGATGTGGAAACTGAATTCAATATTCTTCTCCTTGATCATGGGCTGTGAGATATTCACGAGGTTCTCGACCGTATCCACGATGGAGAATGTCAGCGGATTTAATGCCAGTTTTCCGCTTTCGACCTTCGAGATATCCAGGATATCGTTGATAAGCGTCAAAAGATGATTGCCTGCAAGGCTGATCTTGCGCAGGCTTTCCTTTGTCGAAGCCTCATCACCGGTATTCTTCTCGGCCAGAGTCGTAAGACCGATAATCGCATTCATCGGAGTGCGGATGTCATGTGACATGGTGGAAAGAAAATCTGTCTTTGCCTTATTTGCAGCCTCAGCTTTTCTTGCAGTTATCTGGAGACGTTTATTCAAGTAGATCATATGGATCAGGTCGCAGATAAACAGGATCAGCAATCCGGCAGATACGACTCCGATCAGCATCCAGTCTCTTGTGTGCACATTAAGATCCGCTGCCGGAACGAGACCCAATAAAGTCCATCCGGAGGCTGCCGTCACAGGTGTATAAGCAAGAATGCATTTCTGCCCGTGAGAATTGATCATCGTAAATGAACCTGTTTCCGATGTAACCTTTTCGAACAACGCCTTGGAGGATTCAGGATCAGTCGGATTATATGATTTGTAGAACTCGAAGAAGCTGGAGTTCTTGTAGCTGAAGCCTTTAAGAATATAATCACCGTTCGCATCGATCATGGACAGTTCAGCGTTTACGAGCTCTGTCTGGGGGAATACCCACTTCTGCTCGAGCGCAGAGATCGGGACTACTCTGAGAAGCAGTGCTGCCCTGGCATTTCCGCTCTCAGGATCACGCAATGTAACATTGTTACAGAATGCCAGGGATTGCTCTCCGTTTATAGGATTGGTGTACGCACGGGTTATATTGATGGACTTTCCGATCTCGTCGATCCAGGATACGTCATTAAAGAGTTCCAGACGCTGATATGAGACATCATAGTCATCTTCAGTTCCCTGGCTAGGGCGTGTGGAAAGACCGTTGAGCGTGTCAGCGAAGATAATATGAGCCGATGTGTTCTCAAGCACATGCGAAGCGCGGATATACGCGGCAGCCTCCTCAATGGTCATGTTCTTGCCGTTGATATAACGTGCCCACACATCGCAGACCCGCTGCTCACCTTCCATATAATTCTCAGTCACGCGTTCCATGGTGACCGTGGTGTTCTCGAAGTTCTCCACCTGTCTTCTGTAAGACTCCCTGCTCTCATATCCGGAATACAGGACAACAAAGACCAGTATGGCGGCCATAAGGATCACATTGATGATAATGATCAGGAACTTTTTCATGATCTGAGATGATTTCATTAGCGTTTTACCTTTAAGCGACTGTTACTTTTCGATCAAATCTTTTAATAATTATACAGTTTATTTGACATTTAAGGAATGTTCAAAACCATATACTAAGCTGCTTACCGGAGACATAGCTCCTGCTGCAGATTATGAATTAATATTACTTCAACAGATGTTTATATATCTGCACGGCACAATGAACTATTTATAAACAGTTTGAAACAAGGAAGGACTTTCCGGAATACTTCAGAATGAGCATTTCCTGCTGCTCATCAGTAAAGCTCAAAAGGCAGCGTTATCTCGTCTTTGTCGTCTTTTTCATCATCAGGATCATCTTTGTCGTAAACACCGCAGCGGCGTTCAATTACTTTAAGCTCAACACGGTGCGTCTTATCAAGATAAGCATCCATTCCGGGAGCTTTGTCAAAATCATTGACGTTATCGATCTTCTCATGGATCTTTTGGGAAGCACGCTCGGCTAAAGGCCTTATCGTGGCCAGCAGGATGATCGATATTATTATCAACAGCTCAATTGCACACAGGGTTATAACCAGAAAATAAAAGAAAGGATGCATATTACCCGATGCGGCAATAAGCATCGCAGTAATAGGCAGCATAAATGCTGCGCCCATAAGGATCCATCTCCAGTAGCCACTCATGATGCTGACCGCACGGTCAAGCACATTAAGCGAACTCGACGTCGGCGCCTGGCCACTTGCTTCGCCTGTCTGACCGTTAACCGCAAACTGATAAGTACGGCCTTCAAACTCGACCGTCATAAACCATACGGGAAGCAGGCAGTACTTGACGCTGAACTCACTCATCCAAGAGAATGTCTTTTGAGGTTCAGGATCATATGAATCGAACTTTGCGGCAATAGATGAATTGAGGTCCATGGATATCCTGTCCATCCTTTTCGCGAACCTTTCCATCAGTTCGAAAGGCCCCTGATCGTATTTGTCAGCGCAAAATCCCTGAAGGAATTTGTTGTCGAACTTAACCATCTCGCTGTAATCGTAAGGCTCTATCGCTTCCATCAGTTTGTTGGCAATATTGAGTGATGCATCGAAAGGCACATTCTTAACGTAGTATTTGGCTTTTGCCATGAGCGGATGATTTTCCGGAGTATCCCATGTATTTATCTTTCCGGTACCATATAGATCAGTATTCACAACGCAGTCAACGAGCCAGAACGGCACATAAAGCGGCATTATCTTTGTAAGACGGCTCCTGGTCTTAAAGCCCCTCGGTGTCATCTTCCTCGTCTTGAGCCACTTCTTTATATTGCTTTCGGCAGTCTTCTTATCGATCTTGAATGGCACGATATAATCAGGCTTGAATTCTCTCGTCATTCGTCTCGTGATAAGAGCGGGCGAACCGCAGAACGGACACATCGTCGACATCGTATTCTCATCGGCGATCAAAGCGGCACCGCAGCTGTCACACACGATCTCATGACGCTTTCTGTCGTCCTCCGAGATCTCGTTGTCACCCGTATAATCGTGCTCTATGCTGCAGCCGATAGAACCCAGCTTCTCGAGTGTCGTGGGCTTATAGATATTACCGCAGTTGCGGCATACCATGCCCTGTACCTCAGGCGCGAAAAAGAGATTCGATGCGCATGACGGACACTTAAAAGACTTGGCAACGAGCTGCTCGTTACCACCCATACCGCCATTCCTTCCAAAAGGATCCGGCATACCCGAATTAAACGGTCTTGCACTCCACACTTTTGTCACCCCTTATTCCGGCCGGGTAAGATGCCCCGGACCGATTTCCGATTAATATATTATATCAACAGAACAGCACCGGTATCTACAAAACTGCACACCCCGGGCAAGAAACATGCTAAAATGTTAGTGAGCAACCTTTGCTCGCTGACATTTATTGGGGAGGGATATGTAATGAAAAGATTGATCTGCTTATTTCTGACAGGTTCAATTGTTCTAGGTCTGGCTGCCTGCCATACGCCGAAAGAGACGACATCAACGGAAACTACTGTTGCGACCGAATCCACGACAGCACCTTCAGAGACAGAAAGTACTACATCTGCTTCTGAGACGCCGGCAGTAACCGAGTCATCTAAAGCCGATGATAAGCTCGGTCTTTCCATTAATGAGGTCGCCTACAAATTAATGAAGGAACTCGACGTAAGTATAGATGATGCTCATTTTGCCTCGAAAGAATATGCTTCGAATAATAAGGAACTAGGCGTGCTGGATTGTGTTTATTTCGATCGTTTCGAGAGTGGTCTAAAGGAAAAGATCGATGGATATAATGCATATATCGCAAATGTCTATGTCGTTGAATACGACATAGAATCAGAAATCTACAAGAATCTGTCAGTTGGATCGAACGTGCAGTTTTTCGCTGACGGCAGAGTCAGATCTCTAGTTACAGCAATAGTTAAGCAGTATGTCTTATGTATTGATATGGGTTTGGGAAATGACAACCAAATCACGAGTCCGGAAAGATATACCGCTGCACCTTTCAAGGTCGTCAAAGTCCAAAAGGCATATGACGCCTTTATCGCATTGTCACCTAACGAGATAGCAACGGAAAATATGTCCATATCCGGCATCGAACAAAAGATGCTTGCTGTTCTTGGTGATAAGTACATGACTCTTTTCACGACTGACAAAAACCATACCGAAGATAACAAAAAGATCGGTGTACTGAATTACGTTGCAATCACGAACATCGATTCTAAGCTAAAGAAAAAGATCAACGGCTACGATACGTATAGGGTTTACATTTATCTGATAGAATTTGACACGTCTTCTGCTGAGTATAAGAATCTCTTAGTCGGAAAGACATGTTCATTCTTTAATAATAACTTGAAAGACAAATACACAGTCACTGCGATCTGCGACCAGTATGTATTATGTATAGAGTCCTCGCTCGGCAAGGACGGCAATATCTATGGTGAGACTCTGCAGACAAAGCCAGCATTTACTATCAAAGAAGTGCAGAATCTCTATGATAAGTTCCAGGATATAATCCCCCCGCCGGATGGCAAAGCACGTGCAGCGCTCTCTGATGTGACACGCGACATCCTTAAGGCGATAGGACGCACGGCCAAGAATACAAGTATCAGTTATCAGGATGAGGCTGAGGTCGCAAAAAATAATAAAGGCATAGGCGTAGTCAATTATGTCGGTCTCTGGCACCATGATCTGAATTACGACATTTATATCATTGAGTTTGATGTAAATTCCAAGGAGTATAAAGATCTTGCGGTCGGCAAGAGAGTCGGATTCTTCAGTGGCAGCAGCAAGTCTTATTACTACGTCACCGCTATCAACAAACAGTATGTTCTTTTCCTTTACGAAGGCGGAAAATTCGAGAATAACCAGCCGCCTTTCAAGGAAAAGGGTGCGCAGAAAGCTTATGATGCCTTCATGGCGATCAAGTAAAACATAGCAGCATTAAAGATGCAAAAACAGGGCTGTCTCGAAGACGAGGCAGCCCTTTCTCTGACCGGTCACCCTTAATCTTTACTATCAAGAGTCAGAAGCAATTCATCGGCGCGTTTCTTGTACTTTGTATCGCCGCCGATGTCGCTCGCTTTCTGAAGATTTTCTCTTGCTCTTTCGGGTTCGTTCTTAAGGACAAGCAGTTTTCCCAATGAAAATGAATAGCTTGCCTGGCCGATAGGCGAATCCGCGGCTTCACTTGCCAGCATTTTCGAAAAGTATTCTTCTGCGCCTTCGTAATTGCCCTGCTTTATCCTGATAGCATATTCTGCATTTGCAATGCTGCGCTCAATGATCTCTTTGTATTTTGGGTTCTTTATATTCTCAGCAAGTTTTCTCTGTTCAGCGATCTCACTTTGAGCCTGATCTATAAGATCCCTTTGAACATAATAATTGATCATGCATCTGTGATACTCATTCTTATAAGACTTCGAATTGAGCTTCTGGGCGCATTCATATACCGCGTCATAATCATCGACAGCTTCATATCCGCCTGCAAGCAACATATTGTAAAGGGATACGACGGCTCCTTTGGCCTTTTTGTCGAAAAGCCTCTTCAGTTCATTAATGTACTCATTTACGTGGCAATTACTGTATAGCGGGAGAACATCTTTTGCGAGTTTCTTTGATGCAAGCTTCGTAAAAAACATAGCTTCAGCATATACCAGTATCAATGCTATGCCCACATCGAGCAGATTAAAATACCACGGCATATCCGGGAACATAAATATTACTGATACCATAATGGCTATTATGGCAATCCCGATACCCCAATAAGCTATGCGATATTTCTTAAAAATCGAGACCATCCTTAATTCTCCTTTACCCCATCAGACCGCATGCATCAGCAGCTGCTGAGAATTGGTTCACAGACTGCTGCAGGAACTATAACTGCAAAGATAAGGGAGATTATGCAGAGTTTATTTGCCTTGCGTTTTCTTTGCGCATCAACAACAGGCACATTTACATTATTAACGGTCATACTGAACTCCTTTCACACATGTTTACCTGGAATAAACTCCGGTAAGGACTTCCTTCTGATATGCCTCCCTGTCAGGAACAGGATACTGTTCTGCAATCTCGGCGGCAAGTTTGTTGTCGTATGGAATGCTTAAGATATTCATGCTGATCGGAGTCAGTTCCTCTGATCCCAGATCACCTTCTATCACCAGAGCGTGGCATCTGGTAACGCCAAGGGAATTGCCTACGCTTCCCGTATTGATGGCATATCCCAGATCCATCTCGCGGATATAAGGCATATGGCAGTCAGCACTGATAAAACCACCGTGAAGTTTTCCCTTACTGTCCGTAAAACCCTTCTTCAGCTCATCCATCGTCAGATACGGATGATAGTTGATATCAAGATGTCTTCCATGCAGCAGTCTGAAATTAATGCCGCTTATAAGCACTTCATCTTCTAAAGGAAGACTTGCGAGCCACTCAAGGCGTTCTTCCCCAAGCTGTTTTCTGTAGAATGCGTAATTCGCACGGTATGGGTTATCCGGCTGGTCGCCTTTTACGACATCGTCATCCCAGTTGCCTGCAATGTAGTGATCGCAGTGACTTCTTACCCAGTCTACGGTCTTGTCATTCTCAGGGCCTTTGCCGACAGCATCGCCAAGGAACCATATCTCGTCAGGCTTGATTTTTGAGATAGACTTCTCAAGTGCACGAGTCGCAGGCATATTGCCATGCAGGTCTGCCAGGAACATGATCTTAGTCATAGTATTACCTTCCGGTTATTCAGAAATGAGATTCAGCTCATCATTAAGTCTTGCGACGATAACCCTCTCTCCGGGATCGTATTCCTTCTTGCCGATGAAAGGACTGATATTATGACCTTCAAGGCCGTTCACCTGATAGCCGCTGTCAGTCTTGCCAATAATCTCACCTGCCAGGAATTCATAATCCTGGTTCTTGATCGCCTTTGCAGTCGCGAAAATATTGTAGACAGCATAGAACGGGAAAATTATGCATAACAGTCCGATCGCGCTGATAACAAAAAATCTCAGGAAGCAGATAAGCAATATGATGATCGCCAGGACTACTGCGCTTACGATTATCGACACCGGAAGAAGTTTCCAAGAAGCCGATCTTGATTTCTTAAGGAATTCATCACGGAGTTCGTCACTTACCGTTACAGGTGTAAGCACCTGCTTATTCACTGCATCTTTTACTGCAAACTTAACATCTGAAGCCATTCTAATTCTCCTATTACCATATTTTGTGAAGCTATAAAATTAAACTCCAGAAGAACATCTAAGTCAATTTATCGTTTTTTCGAGCTGTTTTCAGCGAAAAATGCACATCGCACCTTTCCTGAAACTACAAAAGACAGCACCATTTTATATGTTAGAATGAACCCGACACCGCTGTCGGGTCAGCAAAATACGGCATCTCTCACTCTCTGTCGTGTTAATCCGGCACCTGTTGATGTTACCATCAGCTCGAAAGGAGAACCAGCATGGACCAGGTCAAGATAGGATCCCTTTTAAAGGAACTTAGAAACGAGCACAGCTTATCCCAGGAACAACTTGCTGAGAAGTTTAATGTCTCATCAAGATCAGTCTCAAGATGGGAGAACGGTAACACTATGCCGGATATCAGCATAATGATCGAGCTGGCAGATTTTTACGACATTGATATCCGCGAGCTTCTAAGCGGAGAAAGGAAGAGTGACAAAATGGATGAGAATCTGAAAGAAACACTGGTAATGGTCGCAGACTATACCGAGGAAGAGAAAGCCAAAATCTTAAAGAAGGTCTATATCTGCGGACAGGGCGTGATAATCACTTCAGCAGCCGCATTGATCGTGTATTTTCTCAGTTATATTGTGAAGTTAGACATTGTTCTTACACCGTTTCTTTTGATCCTGGCAAGCGGCATCTTAGGAATTAACACCGCACTTGCAGGACTTCAGCTCAAGGGCAAGATGAGCAAGGAGCGTAATAAGAAGCTTATCAGGATCACAGTGGTAATCTGGGTCTGCATCGCAGTCTTGCTTCTGATATTCGTAACATATATCCTTCCCGGAATCCTCGTAAGAATGTTAGGAGCCGGAGCTTGATGAAGAAAAAGAACCTGCTGATCTTAAGTCAGCAGGTTTTTTGTTCGCTATAAATGCAAGGATTACATGGTCATCCTCAACTCACAAATGACTTCAGAAGATTGCTGTCGATAGCAGCAAAAATATTCCGCCAAAAGAACCTAATATTTCAAGTCCGCTCATTATCAGCGATGCTATGGCAAATCCCTTGCCTTTTTGCTTTCTCTTGCTTGAGACAATTAGTCCGATGATAGAGAAAACAAGTGCTGCCACAGGCATTATAAAAGCTGAAGCCACAATCAGATAACTCGCTAAATGCTTCGAAACAGTTTCTATAATGTTATTGTAGAACAAGTACGATATTCCAAAGAGAACCGGTGCGGCAAGCGAGATAATAAAGCCTATAACAGCCAGCTTGTTGGTTCGTTTTTTCTGTTCGTCCATAATGATTTAACCTCGATCTGATTTGTATTTAAGTCTCTTTTAGAACTATCCCAAAGAGATTATTTCATAATTTCCTGCATTTAAAAAGAACCGACAGCGGGAGCATTCTTGCTTTCAGAGCTTTGGGACTGTCATCTTCAGTGTCAGCCAGAGTCTTTCCGTCTGTCTGCTCGACCATTTTTTCGATAATGAAGCCCGCGTCATATAAGGCATTGACGTATGTCGATATTTTCCTGTTAGCGAAAGATACAGAGCTGTCGTGAACGGGCATCGTGATGTAGGATTCGTCGAAATAGCTGTGCGCGAAAACCAGTTCGCCATCATCTGCAACGTCCTCGCCTGTCTCATAGGATTTTGCGACGCAGTAATGCAGAGGATGCCCCCAGCTGAATATAAACGTGCCGTTCTTTTTAAGATATGAGGCAGCCTTCTTAAGTATGCCCGGGAGATCAGTCGTCCAGCCTATTCCGTATATCGAATATACATAGTCAAAATAACCTTCAGGAATATCGCTGTCTGCCTCCATGGGTGCGCAGATAAGATTGGCATCATAGCCGTTCGTGTTCAGATACTGTCTGGCGTTATCGATCTGCTTCTGCGACAGGTCCAGACCCCAGAGTTCCTTGGCGCCCCTGTCAGCAAGGAACTTAAGTGAATGGCCGCTTCCGCAGCATATCTCAAGGACCTTCTTCCCTTCTACATCTGCGAAAAAGTGCAGATCATCTTCCGTTACGAATTTGACTCCATACTTAGGCAAAGCCGTCGTGCCGAACCAGAGATCGGCATGATCTTCCCAGTACTTCTTATTTTTCGAGATTATCTTATCGTCCATGCGGCCTTCCTCAACAACCCGTATATGAAAAGCGGGAGGAATTTGCTCCTCCCGCCGCCTTTTACATTATGTTATCCGACTATCAAGAAAAGAGACTTGCTGCCTTAAGATCTTTGAGATCGAAGACGACGTTCTTATCTTCGAACTGTGATCCTGCAGGCAGATAGATACGGCCTATTACACCTAATTCACCATTGGGCAGAACGCAGGGTGTAACTGTAGTTAAAGAGATCTCATCAATGCTCTTTTTGAGGTTAGCCTTATCTTCGTTCTTGAATCCTTCTGAACTGTCCCAATAACCTGTAAAAGCATCTGCGACCTTAGTCTTGAAATCATCTTCAGAGAGACCATACGCCTTGATCACATCTGCATTGCTTACAGCTGCAAGTGTTTCAATGTTGTAGTTGAAAGCTACTGTATCTCCACCGTCTTCAGTAAGATAGTCAGCATCGAAAATGATCGAGATGATGTTATCCTTAACAGCCCAAACGAACTTCGTCTGATAGCCGTCAACATACTCGCCATTTTCCTCAAGACCATAATTCTTCTGGATAACGCTGCTTATGGATGCATTGAGCTCGCTGGCTTCCTTGCCGTCGATCGTGATCTTGGGAACGATCGTCTTGTACTCATTTCCGTTCGCATCTTTCTTAGAGTCCAGGACAACTTCTTCAACTTCAACTTTGTGCGCAGCTGCAGTAGCATCTGTCGACTCAGAAGGAGCTTCTGTGGTTGCTTCTGTTGTGATCTCAGCTGTTGTCTCTGACTTAGTAGCAGATGTCTGGTCACCTGAATTGTTGTTGGCGCATCCTGTTGCTGCAAGGATCAATGCTCCCGCAATACCGGCTGCCGCCATTCTTGTAAATTTCTTCATAAAAACAAACTCCTTTTTCCCCTTTGGTTTATTCTTTTGTTTTTTACCCGGAAGGTCCCCTCCCGGACAGCGACATTATACCACATCGGTTTTTCGATATTTCAGATACACATGCAGTTTATTCAAGGCTTATTTGCGGCAGATGACATTCCAGCCGTCATAGGAATATTCCACGCCTTTACCAGCGTGATTCTCGACCGGGACACCTTCAAGCTCCCCTGATATGATCATCTCCATGGCTTTGACCATAGTATCAAGCTTAGGAAGAGCGATCGGCTCATAACTGAAATGGCCGTTGTAGATCTTTTCGATTCCGGAATCAGAAAGAATTCTTCTTACGCGCTTAAGCGAATCCAGATAGACAGCCGGCTCCGTCGATTCTTCGAGGAAAAGCCAGAGATTCTCTATTATCGAATCGCCCGAAAAACATATCTTATCCGCACGGTCAACAACGATGATGCTGCCTTCCGTGTGACCGGGCATCTCATAGATCTCAAGCGTCTTCCCTCCGAGATCGATCACGTCACCTTCAGTGATGTCTTTGGAAACAGGGAAATTCACGCTGTCGACATCAAGCCCCTTAATAAAATCGCCGTAAAAGTCCAGTACCCACGGCTCTTTGATCATCTGCGAGAACTCTTCTGTGATCTCATCATACATGGCCTTGTCCGAATGATGCAGATACACATCTTCAAACCAGTGATCGCCGAGCACGTGATCAATATGGCCGTGCGTATTTATAACCGTAACCGGCAGATCAGTATATTCAGATACCAATTCTTTCAGATCAGTCAGGCCATAAGCCGTATCTATAAGGCAGGCCTTTTTCTCACCTATGACAAGGTAAACAGCCGCATTGCGCTGCTCGTATATCTTGTAAATACCCTTCGCAATCTCTTCAACAAAATAAATCCCGCGTTCGATCTCAGCCATGCTAATGCCTCCTTCAGTTCTTCCCTGATTATAGCAAGTTTGACTTATCACATTCCTTGAAGGTTTTTAATGTACACCATATGCCTCGAAAAAATGGTCATATAGTGTACAAAACCTCAAAATGTACACCATTTGCTCTGAATTTGAGGGTAAATAGTGTACATCGTATATATTCTTGCATCTATGCCTAATAAGTAAGGCCGGCATAGTGTATAAATGGATTGAAAAGAATTTTGTCACAGATCCGGTTTTCGAATTGTTATATAGGGTAGAAGGCCGGACATGGGGTCCCGAAAAAAAGCTGGTGGGCGGCCTTCTATAGGAATAGACAAGGAGACCTGATAAATGGCACTGCCTTCAAAACAGAGATCATTCATAGAGCGCTGTTATGAGCTGTACGAACAGAAGATGTTCCGTGTGGCGCTATCCGTGCTGCATGATGAGAAGTTCGCCGAAGATGCCGTCCAGGAAGCTTTTCTGCAACTTATAAAGCACAAGGTGTTTTTCCGCAAAGCTGATTCGGATGACTGCAAAAGGTACATCATAACGGTGATCAGGAATGCTTCGATCAATATCTATAACAAGAGAAATAACGAGAACAGGATCGTAAGCTACTCGGACAATCTCGAAGAGATCTGCGGCGAACAGGCCATTGAAGATGACAGAAGTGAACTGGAAGCTGTGTGCACACCACTTATGAATTCGCTTCCTCCCAAATACTTCAACGTCGTAAACTGCCTTGTCATTCATGATTATTCGGTCGCAGAAACTGCCAGAGAACTGGGCATCACAGAGGCAAATGTACGAAAACGCTATGAACGGGCCAAGAAGATGATGCGCCAAAACTTAGGACAAGCCTGAAGAACAGAATGAGCATTCACCAGAGGGGAATCCATTAAAGGAGATTACTTATGGAACACAACACTAAAAAAGACATTTTCGATCGCGATATAAGTATTGAGGAATTCGATCACATCACAGATGGTGTGGAAGATCATGTTTTCTCGGATGAATACTTGGCGGGGAAGGAATCTATAATGAGAAATTCAACTAAAGCTAAGATAAGCAAATTAGGAGTTAAGATCGCTGCGGCAGCAGCTGCAGTCGTAGTGGCATCACCTTTCGTAGTCAATGCCGCAATGGGCGGAGAGCTCTTCAACAGGATCTGGGGCAACGAAGGAAAAAAGAATGTAGCGAGTCACAACGAAGTTCTCGTCGAGAACGGTAAGTACGACGATAAGGGTAACCCGGTAACTTACGAAGTTACATTTCCTAAGATCGAATACGTAGCTCAGGATCCTGCGGTTGCGGAGCGCCTTCTGACCGGCAAATACACAACAGAGCCAGTCTCAACTACAATCGGCGATACGACTATCACAGTTGAGACAGTTGTACGTGACGACAGGGGAATCGTTGTAGCTTACACAGTCGAGAGAGCCAAAGGTGTAAACTGCTTTGTTTACAGCCAGCAGGAGAATGAGGCAAAGGGCGCATTCTTCAATGAAGATCAGAACATCATTTTCGGATTTGATGAAGGCATCGGCAAGATCTGGGTAGACCTTGAGAAATCAACAGATACAAAGCTCTACTGCTACGAGTATATGTGCGAGTCTTACAACCTCTTCGGATCTCAATTCGCTAAGCCCATAACCGACCACATCACCCTCCACTGCCAGGAATTAACTGATACAAGAGCCAATATTGAGAAGAAAAATAATGAAAAGGGCGACACAAGCTACATCAAGAACGAGAAGAGCGTTGTTATTCCTGTAGCAGATAAGCTTGATTCCAAGACATTCAAATCCGCTGACGGCGCCACAGTCAAGATCTCCCCTATCGCAATGCAGTGGGATTCCACAGGCGGCAAATCCCCCAAGGGCGAGGACATTGATTCTCTCGTTAAGTGCACGATCACATATAAGGACGGAACCGAGTATCTCGTATACGAACGTGATAAGGTCGCAAGCTTCGGCTACATCTGCGGCACATACAACGGATTCATCGTACTGTTCAACCGTCTCGTAGATACAGACAACATCGCAAAGATCACGATCAACAACGTAGAGTATAAGGCTTGATATCTTAGCCGCTCCCTATCAGGAAGGCCGTCTTCTGTTACGAAGGCGGCCTTTGTGTTGGCGGGGCGAGAGCTTTTTTGCGTCCCGCGGGAAGCGCATTTTCGAACCGCGAAAACGCTTTTGCTAAAATTTTGCTAAAACGATAGTGATTTTGGCAAGGATTTTAGCAAAACATTCCTGTTTTGCTATTTTTTGCTGAATTGAGACCTGATTTGGCTAAATTTCAGCAATAGGCCCGCGCAGCAATAATTGCGGGTACACCCGAACCTTTTTCAGCCTCGAAAATACCCCTCGCCCCGGACAGTACGCGAAACTGTACGCATTTGACCTCGAAATGCGTACAGTTTTACCCTTTGTGCGTTACAAGACCTTAAAACGTACGCATTTACCCTCGAAAAGCGTACAGTTTTGCGCACTCGACTTTACAGGCCATGCGCTTTTACCAGTTATAAAAAACGCCGTGATATAATAATAGTGTTCAGGTTCACTTTTACAGTTGTTCTTTTGCGGTAAGGGATACGATATGGATAACTATAATGTTGAGAATGAATTCGGCACGGGTTCTGCCAAGTGTCCGAATTGTGCAGCAAGTATCTTCTATAACGAAAAAGCGGGCAAGCTTGTCTGCAATATGTGCGGCAGTCTTTTTGATCCGGAGAGCCTTAAGCCTTTGGGCAGGATCGAGAACCGCGATACTGATGCTGCGGATGAGAAAGAAGATAACAAGCAGGAGTTTATTTGCGATTCCTGCGGTGCGGCCGTGGTTACGGATTACAATACATCAGCTACATTCTGCGCTTTCTGTGGCTCCCCTACCCTGATCAAGCGTCGCCTTTCCACGGTATTTCGGCCGGACCTTATTATTCCGTTCAAGATTGGACAAGAAGAAGCCATCACTAATTATCTTGAGTGGGCGAAAAAGCAGAAGAATGTCCCGAAGAAGTTTACCTCAAAAGCTGTCCTGTCGAAGATCACTGGTTACTATGTGCCGTTCTGGCTTCTTGATGCTGACTGCATAGCAGATGTAAGAGGTAAGGGACAGAAGTTTCAGGGCGAAAAGACCGAGAATTATGATATAGACAGAACCCTTAATTACAAGGTAAGACGTGTTCCGTTCGACGGCTGCAGAAGTATCAGCAACACGTTGATGGAAGCGATCGAGCCGTTCGATTATAAAGATCTGAAAGAGTATCACGATATGTATCTGCCGGGATTTTTCGCGAACCGTTATGACCTGTCGGCAATTGATATGATCGATGTCATTAAGATACGTCTTGATAATTATGCATCCGAGATCGTCAAGTCATTCTCCACTTCTGATTATGATGAATACAAGGCTATAGGCGTCTCCGGTTCATATTCAGATAACTTCAAACAGGCTTATGCATTGATGCCCGTCTGGTTCCTTAATATCGAATACGAAGGCTCAACATACGGTATAGCTGTAAACGGACAGACCGGCAAAGCATCAGGTTCTCTTCCTATCAATAAGAAGAGCGTTTATTCGCATGCTGCACCCAAACTGATCATTGATATCCTGAAATACTTGGGGTTAACTCTGATCCTGCCTGCTATTTCAGTTATTCCGGTTGCTTTTCTGTCAGGTGAAAGGGCTAATTTCCTTGCCTGCCTGATAGTTTTCCTGCTTATCTGGATTCCTGTATTCTCACTTGGCCTGATAGCTTTTATCCCGTTCATCAGGCAGAAGTTCAATAACATGAGATTCTACGGATCGGTAACCATTGATAAAGCACCGGACATTGCGCAGTATATTGATCTGAAGAATTCAGTTGCCATGGAGAACAGGGATTCGTTTGCATACATGTCTGCAAAGGCGGATGATGATGAGAGCAAGAACATTGCCCAGCGCCCGCTTTCAGAGCGCATATTAAGCAACATTTTTAAGTCCTGATCTATTTTCTGACGACAAGCTCCAGTAATTGCCCGTCCTTGTGAAGCGGGTATCTGATCAGGCTGACCTTTTTATTTCTTTTGATCCTGAGATATGTATAGAGATCAACTGTTATGAAAACTGAACCGCCATCTTCAAACCCGAATTCTGCAACATGATAGACAGCGAAAAATCCCCGGCCACCACCGCTGTGCCAGACTATTTTTCTTTTCGCAGACAGGACATATCCATCACTCTTCTCATACTTAGACCGCATAAGAAGAATGATCCGGTAATACTGGCGTCCAGAAACAAGTATTGTATTTACTCCGAAAAGGATCATGACAACAAACGAAGGAGCCAGCACTATCAAAGCGACAGCTATGGCATTGATAATGAAGAAGATCATCTTCAGGAAAATAAAGTAAAGAAAATCGCCCTCATCATCGTATACGTCGCCGGTAACTGTCACTATGCGGAACCAGTAAAAGAGGAATAGCACCAATAATAATACGAACTCAATTATTATCGACAGTGCATTGTAAGGAAGAATTCGGATCAGATAATATGCCAGTGCAAGAAGCCCTGTCAGCGCCAGATCATTGCTGATAGTAAACAGAATTTTCCTGATGATCATCTGCTCCCCCGGAAAGCTTCCTGCAATATGTGATTACCTGATCTTAAATGGAAGCTCTTAATGCGATGAGATCCGCATCAGACTTACCATCCAGCTCTCCTGCTTTGAAAAGCTTTACAGTCATAGCTGCAACCGGTTTCCCGTTGTAGACGAAGATCAGATCGTAATAGCCAGGATCATTGTCAAGACTGATGTATAAAGAACCCCATGATCCGCCCTCTTCTTCAGGCTTTGTCAGATCGGCAGTTGCGACCTGGTTCGGGAGATCTTCTTTTGAATAATCATAATTGTTGTATGCATCCGGCTTGGGGATCTGCTTGAATGCATAGACCTTGATACTTTCAGCTTCTTTTGTATTCAGATAAAACTCAATATATTCGTTGAGCTCGAAAATGCTTCTGATCTTATCTACAGCAGGTTTCGTGGAATTGAATTCATCACCGCCTGCCCTGTTGCCGGTCAGTGCGAGACTTACGATCTCTGCTCCGCCTTTAAGCATATAAAGGCATCCCGGAGTCATTTTAGGCATTTCAGTCTCTGTCGGTGCTGTCAGATCTGAAGGATCAGCAGTAGAATTCTCGGAAGTATAAGCAATATCCTCAGAAGTCTCAGGAGCTTTGGAAGGAACGGTTTCAGGGGGCTGGGGCTTACCGCAGGCTGTCAAAGAACCAAGTGCCATAACAGCAGCAAGTGATACCGCGAAAATCTTTTTCTTCATCTTAATACCTCCATGTTTTTGTATTATTTATTATATCGTCTTCTTCTATTATCTTCAGAGCCTCTTCAAGCGGGAATGCAGGCTTATAGATGCGGTTCGAGCACAGTCGTAGTATATTTGCTGTAGTGTTCCATAACACGTCTTACGGTAAACGAAATAAAAGAAGTTTTATCTATTGATTATATAATAATATGAACAAGTTGCTATGGGCGGCTCATTTAATGTTAATTTTTGGAAAAATACTTTAATTTCCGCGCCTACTTTTAAAAATGTTCTGTGATATACTACGCGGAAAAAATGACAGGAGTGAACCTTTTGTTCCATAAAGAGAAGCTTATAGCCTTATGTCTTATACCGGTCCTTCTTTTCGCAGGATGCGGAAAGACTGAAAGCAGCGGGACGACCATTCAGGCTACAACAACGACAACCACAACAACGGCCGCCACAACGGCTGAGACCAGTGCTGTCCCAACAGAAACCACTATTGATATAAAGACAAGCACCATAGATAACGGATACTTACAGCAGGCCACCATAGGCGGTGTCTCATATTCACTGACAATAGACCTCGCGAAGTGGGAGAAGAACACATCCATGGAGCAGATTGGCACATTGGAAGAAGTCTTCTGGGAAGTCTATCCGCGCCTCTACAAAAGATTCGGCGAATACAGCAAAGCTCCTGTCGACGTGGTGCTTCACATAGAGAACGAAGGTTACGAGATAGCCGAAGCATGGGAAAACAATGTGCATATTCATGACCAGTGGCTCATGAACAATCCCACAGACTTTGACTGCTTTGTACATGAGCTCGCGCATGTTATCCAGAACGGCTGGGATGAGGAATACCTGGAATACTCAGGCTACATCGAGCGCTTCGCAGATTACTGCCGCTTTATCTATGCTTTTAAGAACGGCCTTTATAACGACGAAGGCTGGGAACTCCAGACAGTCGAGAATGAACCTGACCGTGAGAGTTCCGTGCGTTTCCTGGTCTGGCTCGACTATAATCTATCTTCACCTGACAGAGACTTCATCCTCAACTATTTCCGCATCTGCTCTTCTATGAAGTATGAGAAGACAGCATGGGATAAGGCCTGGGCAGAATTATTCAAAGGCACGAAGTTCGAAGGAATGAGCATTGACAAGGTCTGGGAGCTCTATGCATCGTCAGATTTTGCAATGCTGTCATCTTATTCCGGCAGCAACGGAACCTCCGAACTGCTTACAAAATACGATATCCGCTCAAGGTACTAAGAAGTCACTCTTCTGACCACTTTATCTTGCACGCGGTAATCTCAGTACCGTCTGCAGCAAGTATAGAAAGCCTCAGTTTGCAGTCACACATGCTTCCTGAGACATAAGATTGTCTTTCGTATATCATTTTGGATCTTTTAGCTCCTGATTCTAATTAAGCTATACAAAGTATATCAGTTGACCACGTCGAAAAAGGCCGTTTTCAGGTGCTTTATCTTTATGAATTCATACTTTTTACGGTGTCGGCAGGCTTAACTGTCATCTCTGCCCAGGCAGGGATAAGGCTGCTCCTGACAGCATTTCTTACAGACCTGATATTAGACCACGCAGTGCAGTAGAAAGGTACTTTTCCCCTCTCGAGGATCTCAAGAGCCAGCTTGGAAGTGATAGCAGATGCGACGCCTTTTCTTCTGTATTCAGGAAGGACATCGACACCTATCTGCCACATCTCAGGTGCATCAGCAGAGCACCCTGCAAGGCCTATCAGCTTGCTGCCGTCGTATGCGCCGACACCCAGAACATCCAGATGTTTCCTGTCTTCACACAAGGCATTCGCCCATTCGGGGAGATAGAGATCCTCATACTCACCCTTTTCGAGCACACGCAGCTCGTATGGACAGGGCAGATTGATGAGCCTGTTTATGTCAGGAAGATAGTATTCAGCCATAAAGCATACGGCAAGACCCTTTGGCGCCAGTCTCTCATTAAGCCAGTGCATATTGGGCGTCTCAAAGAGGTGATAGAATTCGAATTTGCTTATATATTCCTTGACGATGTCAGCCGTCTCTTCTGTCACGCCGGCCACGACATTGCTGCCGTAAGATATGAAGTTGCATCCGATCGGATCCTTATAGTACTGCTTGGCATTAGGTCCGATATTAAGATCTACGACCACACTGGAATCAGCAAGGAAATCCTCAGCCCTGCAGCCTATGTCTTCTGCGGACTGTGTCATCGCTATCTTCAGGATGTCTCTATTGGTCAACATAACGTTATATTAACACTCATGAAGAATAATAATCATTCATTCTTAAATGATGTTATCCGAAAACAGGAAAAACAGCCCGTTTAACAGTGTTACATCTGCATAACAGACAGGCTTTTGAGGTTGTTCAGACAGAAACTAAAATGTTATACTCCTTCAAGGGAAATAGGCATTTTAAAAGTTCTTAAAGCATCCGTCTTATGGGTAAAAAGAGAAATAAAAAAGCTATCGTAATCACCACAATACTAATGCTTGCAGGCATCCTGATGATTCTGGCAGGATTCTTCGGAGGCTGGTTCATAGGGCTTTTCGCGGGAGACTTCGATTACAAGAACATTAAGCCTGAAGATCTGGGCAGGACTGTTAAGACTGACGTCATGGTCTACTATGATGATATCGACTTGCAGGATAAGACTTTGCAGGTGTTGGGATCCATTAACAGCGACGATTATAAATTCATCCTTCTTGATATATCCCGTCTCAGCGAAAAGGACAAGAACATCTACTATTCAAAAGAACTTCAGCACATTACTATAACTGGCCGGCTAAGAGCTGTGGATGAGACCGAATTCCGTGAGGTCGAAGAAAGCCTTTACAGGCTCTATGACAGCTTTATACAGGACAGGATCGAGCGCGCAGCCAAGAAAAAGAACTACACAGATGCTGAGAAAAAGGATCTTGAGAAATTGCTCCAGCAGACACTTTCCGCGCCTGTAATCCCTTACTGCATCGAAGTCGAATCAATATCCTCATTTAACTGGATGCCCTTCATCCCGGCCGGAGCAGTTCTATTCCTGTTATCTCTTGTACTTGATATAAGTTTTATCTTCAAACTTAAGAAGAGGATCGTGCTTCCTGTCGCATACGGACTCATGGTAATCGTTCCTACGGTAATGTTCTTCGGCCACATAAGGACTATGCTTACGGTAAAGAAGGTCTCGGACGGCTTTTACACCATAAAGAACCTGGAATGCACCGATACGCAAGGGCTTCTTGACTCAGGTTCAGGTGATGTCGACAGCATGTTAAGCTGGGTATTCAAAAGGCATTTTTACGGTATCTCCTTTGGAATTAACGAGAAAAGCTTAGGCTTCGGATGCTCTGCTTTTGCATCCGTAACACCTGACGGAAAGCACCTTTTCGGACGCAATTTCGACTACCCGGAGACAGATACGCTTCTTATCTATTCACACCCTGAAGGCGCTTATGAATCCATAGGAATCGCGGATATCGGACTTTTCGGTGTCAGTCAGAACAGCCTTATAAACCCCGATTCACCTCTGGGCAGGTTTGTTATGGTAGCGACTCCTTATTTTGTTGTAGACGGAATGAACGAGAAAGGTGTAGGCGCCGGGATCCTGCAACTGGAACTTGATGAGACACATCAGGATAAAGGCAAGCCGGACCTTATTATCTTCTGCGCCATCAGAGCGATCCTCGACAAATGCACTTCTGTCGATGAGGCTCTGGAACTGCTTAAGTCCTTCGATGTACATTCCGGCCTCAAGTCTGACTACCATCTGTTCATAACGGACAGATCCGGAAAATACGTTGTCGTTGAATGGCTTGACGGCGAGATGGTCGTAACAGAACACCCATGCTGCACAAACAGCATAGTAGCACCCGGCAAATACTATAACAAAGGCACCCCGGACAACAGACTGCCAACTATGGAAGCATGCCTTGGCACAGGCAGGAAAACAACTGATAAGGAAGCGATGGCTATCCTGGAAAAGGTTAAGAACAAGAAGCTCACCGAATGGTCATGTGTCTATAATCTGGATGACTTTACTGTCAGCATCTGCCTGGACAATGACTTTACCAAGGTCTATACGTTCAGCGTGAACGATCTTAAATAAGCGCCCTTATCAGACTTCCTTTATCAGATCTTTTATAACTTCACCTGCGATAATGAGTCCTACAACAGAAGGAACGAATGCAGTCGAGCCCGGGATATCTCTTCTCTGGGTACATTTTCTCTCAGCGCCAGGCGGACATATGCAGTGCGTTCTGCAGCTGATCGACATATCTTCGATAGGACGTGTAGGTTCCTCTTTTGAATAGACGACTTTAAGGGATTTGATCCCTCTCTTCTTGCACTCACGGCGCATTACTTTTGCCAGCGGACAGATAGATGTCTTATATAGATCGGTTACTTCAAAAGCCGTCGGATCGAGCTTATTTCCTGCTCCCATGCTGCTGATGATGGGAGTGCCGGTCTTGTCAGCCTGCATGATCAGTTCCAGTTTTCCCGTCACGGTATCGATCGCATCGATGACGTAATCGTATTCACTGAAGTCGAACTGATCAGCTGTATCAGGCATATAGAATGTCTTATATGTGCGGACAACGCAGTCGGGATTGATATCGTGAACGCGTTCTTCAGCTACATCGACTTTATACTTTCCGACTGTCTTTCTCGTTGCTATTATCTGACGGTTAATATTGGTAAGGCATACTTTATCGTCATCTATAAGGTCAAGCGCACCAACGCCACTCCTTGCCAGCGCTTCTACGGCATATCCGCCAACGCCGCCTATACCGAATACGGCAACACGGGAATTCTTAAGCTTGTCCATGCCTTCATGGCCAAGAAGTAAGCGCGTTCTCGAAAACTGATCAAGCATCGTATGCTGCCTCCACTTATAGATCTTATCTTAGAGAATCAATGTATTTCTCATATCTCTGATTGTGCGCCGTCATAGCTTCATCAGAATCCACATAGGCGAGGAAGTTCTCTTTGTCCACCCACTTATAGTCTGTGGTCTCACCTTCCTGGAGGACTATGCTGTTCTTATCGCAGCTGACTTTTGCAATATAAGAATAATACATGGCGTGGCTCGTGTCCTTGAACATAATGCCGACAAGTTCCAGTGAATCAGGTGTAAGTCCCGTCTCTTCGAACAATTCCCTTCTTGCCGCTTCCAGAGGCTCTTCTCCGCTTACAGCTGAACCACCTGCACTCGCCTCCCAGTATCCGGGATAGACATCTTTTATATCGCTTCTTTTCGTAAGGAGATAAGTTCCGTCACTGTGGATCACAAGAAGGTCAGTTACAAGGTGGTATCTTCCTTCAGGAATGTGCTTATAACCTCCGAAGTATCTCTCGAAAGTCTCACCGGTCTTGTTGCCGTCACGGTCATACAGATCCCAAATCTCTTTTGCCATATGAATATCTTTACCCCATCATTTCACTTCAGTAATTTTATATGTATCCCACTCGATGTGGACATTATATTCTTTTTTCTCACCTGACGGAGATTCCAAAACAGGAAGAATTATATCACCTTTCGCATTTAAGGTTTATTTAAGAGACATATAAGCCTTATACAAAGGTTTATCTTAGTTTTCTCCTTAGAATGGTGACATAACGAACAGCTGCTTTGAAAAACACATTTGTAATGGAGAAAAAAGTTATGAGAAAGAACACTTTAAGAGAATTCGGTTCGAAGAAAGATATCGGCATGTCACTTCTGTGGTACTGGCTTTGCTATGTGGTTGTAACTGCTATAGGAATTGGCCATACGATCTTCAACATCCTCGTGCTTCACATGGGCTCAATGGCTGAAGGCCCCGGCCTGGGTCAGGGATATGAGATGACAAAGCCATGGCATCCGCTTTATAACATCATCTTGTTTACGGTATTTGGTCTTCTCTACCTCAGGAAAGTAAAAGAACCCACATTAAAGAAAGCGGCGGCTACAGGCGCTCTCTGGGCGGGAATAAGCATAGTTATAGATCTTGTCGGATGGGTATTGGTCCCGCATCCGTGGACCCTTACATTTAAAGAGTTCTATATCGATTATCAGCCTTGGATCACACTAATCTATCTTGCTATGTTCATAGCGCCCTTGATCAGTTATTTCTTCTTAAGGCTCAAGACGAAAAAGAACTGATCTTATTCCCTGGTAAGTCTTATCTGCAGGGCAGGCACTACACCGGTATCCATGACCTTATAATCTGTAAGGCGTCTGCCCTGTTTCCATATAAAATGCGGAATGTTGATCATCTCGATGAGGCTTCTGCTGATATCTGCACGGTCAAGAAGACCTATAAGCTCTGAATAACTTTTCTGGATATCAGCGATGGCATCATACATCTGACGACCGTTTTCCACACTGACTCTCAGAAGATAAGGGTCGTCGTTATTCTTTTCGAGCGAGAAAAGATTCATGAAGCCCCTATATGTATAGAAGTTATACTTATTCGATTCGACATACATGCCAAGATCTGAGATGCCCATGTATAAATACGTGCCATCATCAGAAGATCCGTCTGTACCACACAGGTTAAGAAGGCCGCCCTGTGTCGGTGCAA
Source organism: uncultured Clostridia bacterium (assembly GCA_946403085.1). Classification (GTDB taxonomy): domain Bacteria; phylum Bacillota; class Clostridia; order Saccharofermentanales; family Saccharofermentanaceae; genus Saccharofermentans. Next base: position 71,179 of record CAMIYM010000002.1, read on the forward strand.
CGATCTTAAGCTTATCAAGCTGCTTGCCGGACCAGTCTTCCGGCCAGTCGAACTGCACTTCCTTATCACCCATAAATGCGGTCTCATGGATATTGGCATTTGAAGAAGGCATCTTAACGAGATCTAACATAAAGCAGCCGCTGAATGCATAAGATCCGATCTCTTCTATAGTCTTGGGAAGGTCAGCAGTCTTAAGGCATGAACATTCCGAAAATGCGTAGCGGCCGATCTTCTTTAAAGATGAAGGAAAAACAATTGCCCTCAGGTTATCGCACCCTGCAAAAGCATTGTCTTCAATCTCCAGAACAGAATCAGAAATACGGATCTCTTTTATATCCTTGCAGTCCTCGAAAGCCTTGCTGCCGATAACTGTTACATTGTCAGGAACATCCACACAAGAAGATGTGCCGTTATATCTTTTAAGGACATTATCTTCGATCAAGAAGTCTTCGCTGGTTATGTCTTTCGCGCTCTCATTTCCATTGCCTGAGACTATCCTGATATAGTTAAGAACGATCGCATCCTTAACGACAAAAGGCTTGCCGCATTTACTGCAGATCGCAGCACTCTCGTCTGGATCTATCGATATACCGGCTCCACATGACGGACAGTCCAACGGAATAAAAGCCATATAACCTCACAATCAGTTTTCCCATATTTTATATAAAACAAGAGCAATATGACACCGCTTATTTTTGGATGTGATATCCGCCGTCAGCATAAACATTGGTTCCGGTCATGTAATCCGAGAGTCCGGACAAAAGGAACAGTACCACATTCGAGATATCTTCAGGCTGGCCAAGCCTGCCTTCAGGGATCAGGGCTTCAGACTGCTTTCTTACCGCTTCGTTATCGAAAGAATTCTTGGTCATGCCGGTATACGTAAAGCCCGGAGCAACGGAATTCACCTGGATGTTAAACGGTGCAAGGTCTAAAGCCATCGCAGATGTCAGAGCAACGACACCGCCCTTTGATGCCGCATAATCAGTCATGTTGTTCCTGAAGATCGCACTTCTTAAACAGCTGATGTTTACGATCTTTCCTGCCTTTTGAGACATCATGACCTTTGAGACTGATTTTGATACGATGAACATCCCCGTAAGATTTACGGAAATAATCTTTTCCCAGTCGGATGTCTCTATCTCATAGAAGGGCTTGCTGTTGCCCCAGATGCCTGCAGCATTAACAAGGCCGTCGATCTTTCCATGCTTTGAGATAACATCATCTGCGATCTTATTTATCTCATCTTCATCAGTAACGCTTGCCTTGTAATGGGAGTAAGAAGGCAGATCGATGTCACAATCTGTTACATCGATGCCTGCGACTGTTGCGCCTGAATCAAGAAGCTGATCTGCACAGCTCTTTCCGATGCCTGATGAAGCGCCTGTCACGATATATACTTTTCCTTTAAAATTGAATTCTTTCATAAATACTCCTTTTCGGGCTTATGCCCTAAAACCCAGGAACTCCTTTAAGCCTTTAAAGTTCAGCATGTATTCCTTGTCCAGTCCGAAGCGGCCGGAAAACAATTCCTTATTGCTGTCCAGGAACTCTTCGAAAGTACCGCTCATCATCTCCGGAGTGAAGAAGAATGTCCTTGATGCGCCGGCAGAGCGGTCGCCTGCCTGAACGAAGCAGGAGTAACCGCCCAGTTTATGCAGTCTGAACTCAAAGCTTTCCAGGTACCAGCCTGTAATCTCAACACCGTATTCAGGTCTTACGTCAAAGACCTCTTTTACCTCATTCTGCCATTCGATATGGGTCCTGTGATCCTCAACTATCTGCTGTACAAACAGTTCACCGTCCCAGCCTTCAGCATATCTGTTTGAAGTTTCGTCATCCCAGGTGTAGTCCTTGACGAATTCCTTTTTGCCGTCAGTCTCTTCGATCTTATAACTGTAGTGATCGTTCATGCGCTCTCTCGTTGCCCACGGATATGCTTTTTCGAGACGCTTAAGAGCTTCTTCAACGTAAGCATCCACGTCAGTTCCGAGATAGAAGAAATCCTTGATCACGATAAGAGGAACTTTCACTTCTTCAAATGAAGCGGCGCCGTGCATGGCTTTCCACGGCTCTTCTTCATCAAACATTACGGACATATTCTCCTTTGCAAAAGCAAAATAGTCGCCTAACATATCGCGGAATTCGGGATGCTCAGGATGTGTTCCCATAAGCTGCTTTTTGAGAACATGGTCTTTGGTAATAAGTTCAAATTCCTCACCATAGACGTCATTGAATGCTTTGACAAAATCCCTTTTCCTGCCCTTCTTAACGAAGAAAGTCATAGCTCTCGGCTCTAATGCAGGAAGCCTTTCAAGGCAGTCTACGATCTCAGGATGGTCCTGAAGCTTGGATATCTCAGTGTCGATCAGGCCATGATCTGCTGTCACGATAAGAAGCGTGTCGCCCATTTCTGATGCGAACTTCGCGATCTTTTTCTCCATGTCCTTCAGACACTTTTTCGTCTCCTCCGAATGGCATCCGGTCTTGTGGATAACATCATCAGGTGAAGGCCAGTATGCATAGATGTACTTTCGTCCAGGCTCATTGCAGAGCTTCTTCACACGGTTTAAGACCTTCTGGAAAGAATCAGGATTGGGCTCTGCAAAAGGCGATGACACATATGCTTTAACGCCTGCCTCGTTGATCCTGTCGACAGCACTCTTGTAAGGAGTAAGTGTCCCTGCCACATGGTAATCTGCAGCGGGTTCATTTGTGTATTGGATCTTATTAAGAAAGACCGTTACGTTCTTATCAATGTCTTTATAGTAGTTGTCCCATCCGAGCCACGCATGCTCGCAAGGCTGAAGGCCCGTCATGAGCGCCGTAGTCGCAGGAACAGTGGAAGTAAGAAAGACTGAATCGATCTTATCTGTCTGATGCTTTCTTAAGAGCCCTTCATGATCAAGATCATTGAGGATGGTTATTCCCATGCCGTCGAGGACCAGGAGCACGACATTCTTGTATTCCCTGTCCAGATGCTCATCCAGAACAGGCAAAGTATTACCCGGCGCCTCTGCCCCAAAATACTTCATGACAGAGTTAGGTATATTCGCGATACATTTATCGTAATCTGGAAAATAATAGTAAGCCATATGTGTATTATACCAATCGTAATGTTTTAGTTCTCCCTTTGGATATCACAGATCCTTTTCAAGATACCCACATGTAAACGGGAAGAAATCAAACTTCTTCGTTCCCACATGAACAAATCCGTGATCTTCATACCATTTGCGCAGCACTTTATTCTCTTCGACTATGCTGAGTTTGATCTTACCGAATCCGGATGCTTTTGCTATTGATACGGCATCAGCCAAAAGCGCATCGCCTATTCCCGAATGCCGCTTATCAGGAAGAACGCAAAGACTGCCTATCTCGCATTCGCCCTCCGATGTGAGTGCAAGATTGTAATATCCCACTAGCTCATTATCTTCAAAGTATCCGTACATCGGTCGGTGCTGCTCATTCTTCCATATAAGGACTTTTGCCTCATCCGTTGCAAAAGCCGTGAAGAGCGGCGCGTTCTCTTCCGTGAATCCAAACTCGTCAGCTACCGTCTTAAAGCTCTGTCTTATCACGCTTACGCATTGTTTTATCTCATTGTCTTTTATCTCTCTGATCATGTTCATCACCCTATTTCTTTATGCTTTTCCAGTCTTATCAGATGCTCTTCGTCAGGTGTGGTTATACCGTTTTTATAATGGTAACCCATCTTCAGATAGAACGGCACGCCGGTTATCGAAGCAGGTATCTCTATGCGCTTTGCACGAATGAAATATTCATCCTTTTCGAGCACTTCCACTATCGCACGCCCAACACCTTTTCCCTGATATTCAGGAAGCACGAAGATCGTAAAAAGACTGCTCTCATCTTCCTTGCCCCAGTATGGTCCGATGGCGCCACACCCGATTATTTTTCCTTCATCACAGGCAACATAAAAATGAGTCCATGAAGCTCTTCCTATGACAGCCTCAGGTGTCTCAGAAGCAATAAGTTCATCCATAAGATCCACAGGATAATCCTTTGTATTGGATATCCTGATAGTTGTTCTGATAACCTCTGATACCGCTTGTGCATCTTCATCTTTGAATCTTCTGATCTCCATTCTCATGTCCTCCTTTGGAAAATAATAAAGGCCACTTATCTCGTGATAAATGGCCTTGGTGTAACTTGATCTTATTAACGGATTATCTTAGCGCAACAACAATGCCATACGACTTAATGTCATAAGTATGCTTACGGGAACGCATTGTTGTCATGTTATTAAGCACTGATTCCGTCTCCTTGTTTTCGAGTCATAATACAACTAAGAATTGTCTTATGTCAATAACCCTTTATGTTCCGGATCTCTTTACGAATCCCACTTCTTCGAGCTTTTTCATGTATACGCTGAGGCGCTCATATAAAGGCTCTGCTTCATCGCCGTACTTATCTTTGACAAGCTGGCCGATGTCATAGACTGATCTTTTTCCGTCTATGCACATGAAGATAAAACTGCCCATTCCTTCAAGCTTGATATGCGATACTTCAGGTCTTTTGAAAAAGCGCTGCGCGATCTTATTCGTAAAGCCCTTGTTCTCCATATCAACGGTGACCTCGCCTTCATCTGAACAGTTGAAGACAAGGCCTTCCGGGCGCTCGAAAACATAGTCCAGAAAGTTATCCTTATTTCGCATTCTTCTTTTTCCCGGATGTCTTCTTTCCGTTGCCGGCCATGAAGAAGACTACCGCACCAATACCGATGAGAACGATCAGTGATGTTATGTTTCCTGTAGGAAGGAAAGAACTTATGTCGATCTTATCCGTAACACCTGCAACCGTAAGGATCGCAAGCACGATACCGAGGATTCCTTCGCCTGCAATAAGTCCTGAACAGAATAAGATTCCCTTGCCTGAGTCATCGTTCTGCTTACCGTAGATCTTCTCGACGATAAACTTGATGAGACCGCCGAGCATGATAGGAGCGGAAAGTTCAAGAGGGAGATAAAGACCGATTGCAACAGGAAGCGCAGATACACCCAGAAGCTCGATTACGATCGCAATGAACACACCGATGAAGATCAATGTCCAGGGGAGATTGCCGTCCATGACACCTTCAATGATCATCTTCATCATGGTTGCCTGTGGAGCTGCGAGCTTATCAGTGCCGAATCCGAATGCGGAATCGAGAAGTACCATTACGCCGCCTATCGCGAGTGCAGCAGCTATAGTTCCCATGATCTCACCTATCTGCTGTTTCTTAGGTGTGGCACCAAGAATATAACCTGTCTTTAAGTCCTGTGATGTATCACCTGCCATGCATGCTGCGATGCAGATGATAGAACCGATCGCGATAGCGCCCTGCATTCCGTGAACGCCTGTGTCGCCTGTAAGCTTAAGGCAGAATGTAGCGATAAGGACTGTAGCAATTGTCATGCCGGATACAGGGTTGTTGGAGCTTCCGACAAGACCTACCATTCTTGAGCTAACTGCACTGAAGAAGAAGCCGAAGATTACTACAAGGATCGCACCGAAGATCGTAACGGGGATCGCCGGGATGATCCAGATCAGAAGGATAAGAACAGCAATAGAGATAAGTACAAAGCGCATATCAAGATCGATATTGGTACGCTCGTTCTTCGTCTTGCTTCCGCTGTTTTTGGAGATACCCTTGATAGAGCCTGTGAAGGCTTTTACGATCGTCGGGAATGTCTTGATGAGACTGATAATGCCCGCAGCTGCAACAGCGCCTGCACCAATGTATTTGATGTAGCTTGCCCAGATGGCAGATGCTCCGCCTGTGGCGTAGAGTTCGGCAACTGAGACAGTAGCAGGATACATAACAAGATCCGTACCGAATGTAACTATAGCCGGAATCAGTACGAACCATCCGAGGATACCGCCTGCGAACATGTATCCTGAGATCTTGGGACCGCAGATATAACCGACTGAGATAAGCGCAGGATAGATCTCTGAAGAGAACTCTGTCTTAAGTGAAGAGAGTCTGAAAGAAACTACTGATTTGACAGCACAAAGACCGTCAGTTACGAACTTGACTACAGCACCTATAGCCATGCCGATGAATACAGACTTTGCTGATGATCCGCCCTTCTCACCTGCAAGAAGGACTTCAGCACATGCAGTGCCTTCCGGATAAGGAAGCACACCGTGTTCTTTTACGATGAGGGCGCTTCTTAATGGCACCATGAAGAATACACCGAGAAGACCACCGACTAGTGCAATGATGGTGATCGTAATAAGCGCAGGCTTTTCCATTACGCCTTCTTTTGCCCATATGAAAAGTGCAGGCATGGTAAAGATCGAACCTGCAGCCAATGATTCACCTGCAGAACCGATCGTCTGGACCATATTGCTCTCGAGGATGGAATCCTTGCGCATGATGATCCTTATGACCGTCATCGAGATAACGGCAGCAGGAATGGACGCTGATACCGTGAGTCCGACTTTAAGACCTAAGTATGCATTTGCAGCACCAAAAACAACGGCAAGAACTATACCGAGTATGATCGATGCCGGAGTCATTTCAGTGGTAACTTTATCAGCAGGAATATATGGTTTGAAATTGTTGTCCATGTCTGCCTCCCTCAGTGTAATAGTACTAATGTACCATATGGAGAGATCAATTGCAGAGATGGAGCAACCAACAAATGCCGAAAATATGCATTTTCGGCATTATTCGTTCCTTAATTGCGTGCTTTATCAGCAGAAGTCGGTATCATCAAAATCGATACCGTCGTAAGTCTCGGGATCTCCTACAGCATCTATCTCGACATAATAAGTCTCGTCGAAAGTGAAGACCTCACCTGTGCATGTCGCAACACTTTCATTGCAGATATCGTCGCATGCCGCACTGTATTCATCGTCATCTGCAAATTCACTTCTTGCGATGATCTTCGTGATCTTGCAAGGTGTGTACTCACTCTCTTCTTCGATCTTTGCAGCATTGGCACCGAGTTCCGGCTTCTCGATCCAGAGTATCATGTCACCGTAATCTGCTGCGATGCCGCCCTTTACTTCCTTGTTCATTGCTTTATCCTCCATATTTTTATATCAACACGAATAGTCTATATGAAGACACGGCTGCTTACAATCTGCATTTATAACGCATGAGATTAATTAATGTACAATGTACCTGTAAAACAATCAATTTGAAGAGGTCGGTCTTGGGTAATTTTCTTTTCGATATTCCTGCATTCAGATGGTCTCCATATGCGCCGATAGTTGTCCTGGCATTGATACTGGGATTCATATCTGCGGCTCTTCTGATGCGCAGCTTAGGCGTGGCACGCCAGACCATTTTCTATACGAGCCTTCTTACCTTCATCTGCACTTTGATGTTATCTGTATCTGCTACGATAAGGATCACACCGGAAGGTGTAAGAGCCGGTTTTTCGGGACTTGCAGCAGGCGTCGCCATGATGATCGGCATCCTCATCTCGTCTCTCATTTTCAAAGATAAGCCTCTGCTTGTATTAGCTTCTTATGTCCCTGCAGCGCCTCTTATGTATGGTCTTTCAAAGCTTGGCTGCTTTCTTGCAGGCTGCTGCCATGGAAAGGCATACCAAGGGAATTTTGCGGTCGCATATCACAACCAGTATGAAGGCACCTACTTCCCCGTCCAGCTCGTTGATATGGCCGTATTCATCCTTATCCACATTCTGGCATTGATACTGGTAATGAAGATGAAGAATAAGGCTCACGCTATATTCATCGTTATCTTCATTACTCTGCCTTCGAGATTCGTTCTGGAATACTTCAGATATACTCACGGCGGGACGTTGATCTCCCGCGATCAGATAATCATCCTTATCGCAGCTGCAATTGCGTTTGCTATCCTTATCGCGGGCAGGATAATCTTAAAGCCTAAGAATGCTTAAGCGGGCAGCGTCAGATCATACCAGTCAGTCTCTTCGCTTACTATCCACTCGAGACCTCTTCTTCTCTCTATAACTACGGAAGGATTAAGCGCGCCTAATGATGTGCCCTGGTTGACCTTTGCATCGTTGATAGCCCAGTTATATCTGAAGTAAAGATCAAGCATATCAAGGATGTCTTCCTTGCTCCTGAGCTTGCACTTTTTTGCAAACTCTTCAATGGAATTACACTTCATGACAAAGCCGATCGCCTTATCACAGTCACAGACGTTACTTGCATCGCTGATATCCTTTACAAGTCCGAGGCTCCAGCAAAGTGCCCAGTATGCCTCATAAGCCCAATCCATGTCGATAGCATCCTGCATGGAATATGTTCCGTCAACAATGCGCTGCTCTTTTGAATTAAGCTGATCCATAAGGCCGAACTTCTCTAACATGGGCTTAAAGTAGTTAAGTCCTTCCTGATAATTGTTCTTGCCGATATCACATGCGATCTGGATAACAAAGAAGCAAGCGACAGCTCTCCTGCAGATAGTCTCTAAGTCCTTGAGAACAACACTGTCGTCATCCCATCTTGTCATGAGGCGGTCAGCAGTCGTGATCTTCTTTTTGGCTGCGAACTTGTTATTCTTTTCCCTGCGCTTCTTCTGGATCTTTGTCTCAGGAAGTTCATTGTTCTGAATGCACGGATGATTAGCCGACATATAAGCAACTGTCTGACTGAACATCTCATCATTGATGTTTACCATCATGAACTTGCCCTTCTGGGCAGCGAAGAAAAACTCCTTGTCCGGGAAACCGATCTTAAACAGAGCCTCTATCTGGTCTTCATCTGTGCTGAACACATATCCCATCTCGACCGATAGGCCAGGGAAATCCTCTTGTGTAATAAGCTGATTATCCAAAAGCAGCCCGATGCCTGTATTAACCAGTTTTTCTTTGAGTTCTCTGTTGTAGACCTGATTGATTTCCATTTATGTTATCTCCCCATATTTAATACTGCTAAGTATTATGCAAGTTTTGCAGGATCTTCCACACCCAGCTTTTTAAAGACTTTTGTGGCAATACCCTTATCATTGGTTTTGCTCGACAATGCGAGGAGTATAAGCAACTTGTTGCCGCAGAGATATGCTCCGTCTAATGCATTGTATGCTCTTGTCTCGTGATAACTGATAGTGTATTTATATCCCCATTTGTCACCTATCTCGAAATGCTGTTTTTCTCTTAGATTATAGGAAATGCGGTTATAATCCTTTTCCGCATCACTGCCGGTCTCAAACTCGATCAGATAGAGGGTTGATACATAACGGTTATTAACAGGTTTTTCTCTTGCCGCTGCGATCGCGATCTTCTTGATCTTAAACTTTTCAGGAGCAGTCGGATTGATATAGTGGTCGTAGAAATACTGTGCTTCTTCCTTATCTTCGGATTCGATATAGCATGAAGGCTTAGAATCGTCAGTAAGTTCAGAGAGCATCTTATCTTTGTCGAATGTGGTCCAGACCTTTGTCAGTCCGAATTCTTTCATGGCACCTGTAAAACCTGAGAAGCTGAATCCCTTGACCGGAGTACATCCCGTAAAGCATCCGATGGCCATGACAATAACCATTAGTGAAGCGGCAATTCTTTTCTTCATATGACACCCTCCCCGGAAAATACTAACAGATAGCTAATGAAAATATATTAGCATATTAGAAAGTCGATTATGGATAGGGAGAATTGCTTGACCTTATAAATTTACTTCTCTTTTTTGCAGATAAAGATCTGCTTGCCGGGTTCATCGGGCTCGAAACTATCCTCAGACACACGCACTATGGCTGTATCGTAAGGATAAGTAATGAATTCATTTAGTAAAGGTTCATACATCAATGCTGAGTTCACAGCCCAGATCTCCAGATTCTTAGGATCATTGACGTATTCTTCAGACTCATCTCCTACACAGAAATACCATCCGCTGTCTCTTTCATTCGTGGGCTCCGTGCGCATTCCGTAACTGATCTTCCATCCGCCCTCACGAACTTTCTTAGAGACGATTACTGTCTTGGGCAGAAGGTCTCTGCGCTCGATCATGGGTTTGTGAGCTTCTTCAAGTGACAGGAAGAATTCGATATCCTTCTTATCCGGACTGCCGTCAGCTTTAAGAATTCTTATGTCATCATCCCACACCTTGTTGCAGTCGGCATTTTTCGTAAGAAGGACTGCAAGTCCCAAAAGCTCGTCTTCGGTTGCTTCGACCTGTTCCTCAAAAGTCGCTGGTTCAGCATGGCCCTTGTCACCATATACATAAATGGTCAGTCCGCCATCAGTATAGAGCGATGCTTTGACAGCACCGAGATTCTCCTTATCGCCATAGAAGATAAAGAAGTTCGGGAAATGCTCATTCACATACCAGTCAAAGGCAGTACCGTTCTTGCCGTTCATATAGAAGATGGCGCCGTCTTTTTCGAGATCGGAAGGCTTTATGCCTGGCAGTGCTTTCTGCAAAGCATCGTGCATGTAACGGTCGACCTGCTCAAATATCTTATTCATCAGAATTTGTATCCTTTCATGTCTTTTGGGACTTCACGAAAAGGAAGTCCGGCTTGTGAAAATTATCGTAATACTCGGGATACTTATCGACCAGTTCTTTTGTAGGATAAGGTTCTGCTATCTTAACGATCCTGAATCCTGCCTCAGTAAGTGTGTTGATAACGGTAGAGAACATCCTGTGATATCTCTGCACGCCTTCGACAAACCACTTCGAATCATATCTGTTCTCCACGCAGTAATTCTCGAGATTCGCATGGATCTTCCTGCCGTTCTCATCGCGCGTCCACCTGTCACCCTTGCCTGAATAACATGTGTTGACCGGGTGCTCCTGAGAGAAAAGAAAGATCCCTCCGTCTGATAAGAGCCTGTAAACGTTCTTTACGACACCCTCATAATCTTCAACATAATGAAGCGCAAGCGAACTGATGACAACATCAAATGTCTCATCAATATTGCCGATATCTTCCATCGGCATGTTCATGTACGTGATCTTCGGATCACTGTAATTCTTCTTCGCTGCTTCGAGCATCTTCTCGGAAATATCGATACCGACGACTTTCGATGCACCATGCTGAATATATTCCATGCAGCGCTCGCCAGAACCGCATCCGAGATCGAGCACTTTCTTACCTTCGAGATCCGGCATCAGTGAATAGAGCGTCGGAAGTTCGAAGAGATTATTGGCATTAACTTCCCTGCTTCGAAGCTTCATGTATTCTTCGAAAAATGCCTCATTATCGTAGATATTCTGTTTTGACATATATCCTTTATCCCTGCCGGTTTACTCGATAGTCTCCACTACTTTTCCTTCGGAATCCTTTATGAGTGTCGGAACGATCTCGACTACTGCGGGCATGCTCTTTAATCTGTAAACACCCTTGTGTGGAGGGATGGCAACGAATTCCTCAAGGCTCTCGGGACTGAACTTTATAAGTCCGAAGTCCTCTTCTTCCTTGCCACAGGCAGAATGCTCGGCAGGCTGGAAAGCTATTCCCATGGAAGGTGTCTTGAGGTAGAAATCACGGCCCTTGGGAAGACGCGCATTAAGAAGGTTCGTAAGCTTTTTAAGGTTTTTCGCACCGATCATAAAATAGAGATACTTATGTCCTTCCAGTTCGCGGATCTCCATGTTTGCAACATCAATATAGAACATGCCGGTGGATGAACCGTCCTGCTCGATTCCTGCTTCGACTTCCGCCTTGAATTCAGGGATCGACAGATAAGTGTCTCTGTCCATGACTGCAACTGCCATCGGATTATATTTGCGGTACGCCTTAATGAACTTTTCACCGAACCAGAGCATCGTGTATTCGAGTTCTTCTTTTGTGTAAGGAATGATCTGGATAAACTCCACATGACCATATGGTGTATCCATATCACCAAGTTCCGGATCGATATCAAATCCGAATGCGGTGAGCTTTGTCTCAGTCCCTAAGCAGATCGGTCCGTTGGCATCCATATGCTCGTTCGCTTTGAATACGTTGCCGCTCTTAAACACATAGCGTGCAAGGTTCTGCATGAGGCTTACAGGCCATACGGGAGGCGTCTGTTCACCCTTATCTTCGAGCCTGAACGAGAGCTCGAATCCGTAGCCGCTCTCTTCCTCATAATCACTGTCCTTCTGATAAAGCTCAGTAAGGCCATAAGAGATGTAATGCCAGTGAGGTATTCCGCCACTGTTGCTCTTATAGATGGACACCTGGTCCAAAGGATCTGGGCCACCTAAGATATATGGTACTTTTACTCCGAAGTGATAGCCTTTCTGTTCCCCGTAGAGTGCTTTGCACTTTGCCTCAATAGCCTCTACACCTGCATTCTCGATCTTTGAATCTCCCATTATTCTTCCCCTTTTTATTATGCGATATAAACGTATTCGTACATGCTCTATCCTTTAGAAATGATGTACACAATCTGTCACACAATTGCCTGTCTCAATTATCATGAAGAGAATGATGCCCAGAACCCAACAAACGGAAAGTATGGCGCTGATAATGATCATCACCAGTCCAAATGTTGACTTATACCTGATCTTTGCAATTATGGCCATAACCATGGATGCAGTAAGTGCAACGGCAAGCAAAAGAGCATAAACAGCGAAAACCTCACTAGTATCATCAAGACCAAACACAGCTACTATTACGGAACAGATTAAAAATGTTCCGAGAAGAATTCCCAATGAAATAAAGCTAAGGACATTGCCTTTTTTCTTATTCGGCGCGGGCTTGGCAGGCTGAGGCTGAACAGGCTGCTGAACAACGGGCTGCTGTACCGGCTGTTGAACCGGCTGCACTGCAGGCTGAGCTTGCTGGACAGGCTGAGAGACAGGAGCGGGTGCTCCGCAATTCGAGCAAAACACCTGCCCTTCTTTGATCTCTGATCCACATGAATTACAGAACATTATCTATTCTCCTGCTTAAAGACTCTTCAAAGTTTCAGCTATTACTTTCCCTAATTCGCGCTGATTGGCGGCATCCATATGACAGCCGTCAGCGTCGCTTGCTTTCACATATTCCGCAGCATCAACAAATGCCGTGCCGTACATTCCGGCCAGCTGCTTATACCAGTCTGAAAGCTCCATTGATACTTTCCTGGCATTCTCATAGCCGAAGCTGTCGCCCAGCCATGAGTCCTTGATAGCCTCAGAGATATGCGGCGGAGATACCAGGATGATCTTGAACCTGTTCTGGCATCTGAATTCATTATATGCTTTTATCTTCTCTATAAGGATCTGCATCTCGCCCGCAATGTCCATAGCGGAATAAGAGAACTTGCGCTTGCAGTCGTTCGATCCCAGCATGACTATCACAAAGTCGAGCGGCGTGTGGCTCTCAAGGCAGGGACCGATATACTTAAGTCCGTTCTTCTCGCCTTCGGCGGGATCGTCAGTTGCTATCGTGCGGCCGTTCTGGCCCTCTTCGATGATCTCATATCCGTCACCTAATAACTCACCCATCACGCGCGGCCATCTTGCGCTCTCATCGAAACGCTGCCTTGTCTCAGGGTCAAATCCCCATGTAAGTGAATCACCAAAACATAAGATTCTTTTCTTTGCCATATTCATCTTCCCCCAGTGCCGGAAATACCTTTTGTAACAGTGTTACTTCCCATTGTTTTCGGGATCACACGGCACTCGGTCTGTTTATATCCACGACCTTGAACTGGATGCCTTTTTCGTTAAAGAGATCGAAAAGAGCATTCGCGCCGTTATCAAATTTGTACTTCAATTCAGCAGGATATAGCGGGACCAGCTCATAGAAGGTAATGACCTTTCCTGAAGACAATTCAATACGGACGTCATCGTCATTCTTCTCGCAATAGTTCAGAACGACACTATTAAATCCCGTATTCGGAGCATATGGGGTGCCTTCCTCGTCAGCCTGGACGCTATGGCCGTAAGTCAGCCATGTATCGCACCAGATAGGAAGCCTTGCGGTATCCTTTAATACCTTCGTGGGCCAGTAGTCCTTGATATCGTCGCTATGAATGTTCCAGTCTTGGGGAACGTAGATCACGTACTCGGCATGGTCGATATCGTATTCTTTCCACTTATCAGGGATAGCCATCTTATAAGCACCCGCCCCCATCGTAACGAGCTTCTGGTAAGGCTCATCTTCCGTGGGAGGGATCATGCAGACATCGAGATGGACATCAGGTGATATGAGTTCGTGGAACACATTATCGAACTTGCCGAACTTTTCAGCAATATACTTGTCCAGTTCATTTATCTCTGCGTCGTCATAAAGATACATGGGCATCGGGATCTTCTTATCCCCGCCCTTATTCTTCTTAAACTTGTCGAAAATTCCCATTATCCTTATCCTTTCATTTAGGAGCTCTTATATATCCCCCTGTTATTTTACCTTCTTTCGATACCTTTTTCGTGATAAAACTTCTCCTTGGCAGAATACATATTCTCGTCTGAAGCTTTGAGGATATCATCTATAGACTTCGGTCCGGTACCTGCATAGCAGTAGCCGACAGAACACGTATATTGTGTGGCGGAAACTTCTTTCTGGATCCTCTCACAGAGATCAGCGACATCTTTCTCAGAGCTTCTGCGGCATACGATAACGAACTCATCGCCGCCGACTCTGTAGACGCGGTGTTTGCTTTTCGCTGCACGGATAAAACAATCCGAGATCGTCGATAGAGCCTTATCACCTGCGACATGTCCTTCATTATCATTGATCGCCTTAAGGCCATTCATGTCTACTGATACGATGGCTGTTATGTTCTCGATCTCATTTCTGGTATCGGCATAATAAGCCTGACGGTTAAGAAGTCCTGTCAGGGCATCGCGCTTGGTGAGCTGAAGGATCGTGAAAACATAGTAAACGAACATCGAGACAGCTATTGTGGAGCAAAAGACCTGGGCATAGTCGCTTCCGATAGTAAACGGAAGAATGATTCCTGCTGCAAAGGCAAATGCGAAAAAGACAACAGGAACGATATCGGTCCTTTGCTTGGAACCGCGTGCAAGCATGAGGTATATCATGAGGACGCAGTATAGGCCCGCACCGATAAAAGGCAGCATGCCCAAAGGTCCCCTCTGAAGCTTGTTCTGCGCATCAAGGCTGAAGACAATACCTGTGAATATCGAGATAATGTTGATGATCGTGAAAACTATAGCAGGAATGAAGATATACCATTTCTGGTTCTTGATGATCGTGATTATGATCTGGGCAATGATGATAGGTGTTGCACTGTATCTCAAGGCCATAAGCACGATCCTGATATTCCTGTACTCAGTCAGGCCCGCCATCTTGAATTCGGCGAAGACGATAACGGATAGTACGAAGACTTCAATGATAACCGCGAAAAGTCTTCTGATGGTTTTCTGCTCCATGAAAACAGTTGAGATAAGTGAGATCACAAATCCCAAAAGTACGAGGATCAAAATCCAGTTTTCCGAAATGTATTCAGACACTACCATGCTCAGTCTTCCTCTGGAGCTTCAATATTCTTTATAATATCAGACAAAGTAGTCTCCCTGTATTTCCAACCTGTTTCCAAAGCGTTAAAATTGCTGCCCGTCTCATACGCAGTAAGAGGGAATCCGGTATCAAAATACACTCCCGCATCAGGCTCTGATGCCGGCACGGGCTTCTTCATCGATTCATAGTAATTCTTATAGTCCTTCCTGGTTTTCTTAAGGAAGAGCTTGGGGGCAAAGTGGAAGATCAGTACACCTGCAAGTATTGCGGACACCAAAGCCAGGATGAACTCCAAAGGATGATAGCCGAAGAACATGGTAATATTTTCTGGGCCGATAATCCCGATGATGACCAAAATGATGATCCAAGGGACGAGAACCATCAAGATCCTTATGATCAGATCTCTCTTTAGTGCATTCTGAGCAGAGCGCCTTTCTTTCTGTTCAGACCTCTCCTGCTTTGATTCAGGAAAATCGCCGGACAGCTTTCCGGTCTGGCCGTTAATGATATATGTGTATCTTATTCCGTCATATTCAAGTGTCAGGATCCATACAGGTAAAAGCACATATCTCACGCTGATGTTACGGTAAGACGTAAGGCACTGGTCCTGGTAAGGAATGAACTGTTCAAATCCGAAGTCGACCTTGCTTATCACCTGCATAGCATACTTATCAAGACGCCTGTAGATCACATCCGTCATATCAACAGGAACAACATCGTACTTTTGAGCCGGTATGTCCTTAAGTTCATCCGGACTGTATTCCTTAAGCTCCGAAAGATCGAACGGCTCAGATGAAGCCATGATACGGTCGGGAATACTCTTCTCACCGTCAAAGGGAATATCCTTCAGCCTGAACTTTGCCGTCCCATACGCTTCCTGCCTTACGACGCCGTCTTCTGCAGGGTTGGAATTATAAAACGTATTCGTCTGTTTGCCCTTAAACCCAATGCCCTTTGCATTGACTTCAACTTCAGAAGAGACAAGCCAAAAAGGAACATAAGCTCCGGTCATGTCAGATAAGGTTTTCGCTGATCCATATATCTTCGGAAGTCCGCCAAGGCTCCTGCAATGCTCTGTGAATATACCTATGGCTTCTCCCCTGCTGATCTTGAACGGAATATAGGATTCAGGCACTTCAGTGCCTTTTCCGGCAGCAAACGAACCGGTCCTGATAAGTGTATCCCGGTCATATATGGCACCGCATTTTCTGCAGACATATGAGAAGTGTTCCTGATCACTTACCAGGAAAAATGAACACTCCGGACATTTAGGAGCACCGGAAATAATGTTCTCCGGATCTACCGCAGTGCCGCTTGTACCGTCCCAAATCGCCATGGTTCTTTCCCTTTATGCCTGAGCCTGTTAATTATCTGCAGGCTGCCCATCATGTGCTTATATAATTATATAAAGAAATATTGATTTATTCTACAACTCTCCAAAGGCGCCTGATTTCGGGCGTTTTTCATGTTTTCGTGCAGTTCACGACAACAAAAAAGCCATTCACGACACTTTCCGTTTCTGTGCCGCGGGAATTGATACTATTCCATTGTCAAAAGCATTTCGAAAACAAAACCGGAGGAAAACAGTTATGGGTTATGTAAAAGGTTGTGACATCACAGATTTAACAAAGGGTAAGTTAAGAAAGATCGAGAACGGCAAGCTCGAGATCATCGATAGCTTAAAAGATGTGCTCTCTTATGAAGTGTTGAGCGATATGTTTGCCGAAGCAAAAGTTGATTATGTAAACAGCGACGGCAAGACTATAAAGGACTGCCCTAATTCAGAGATCTTAATGCTCATCAAGAAAATCGATAAAAAGAAGTACATTCTTGGTCTGACAGTCATCAAGAGGATCGCAGGTGAGCCTTCAGATAAGAAAGGTCTTGCAAAGTTTTTCGAGAATTCAAATGATACACTACTTGAAGTAAAGCACTTTTTCGCAGACGGCTTCGAGAAGGAAAAGGAATACTTTGATGAATCCGTTATCAGCCACTTAAAGAGCAGCGTAGGTTACGGAAGTGCACTGAAAGCTGATTATCAGGACAAGATCATCACAAGAGCAGAAAGCAAAACGATCCTTGGTATCACCATCAGCCGCACAGTATTCTTCATCGCAATGATCATCCTTTGGGGCGTGATATTCAAGAACTTCGCAATAGGTCTTTGTCTCGCACTCTGCTTTATGGGAAGCTTTGCTCTCATAACCGAAAAGTCACTGACTAAAGAAAACGGTAAGTCAGATAACGAAGAAAAGGCAGTTGAATAATAACAACAATCCTTTTGACATATTGTGCCGGCCAAATCTGCTGATTCCACTGTTTTCCGTCAGCAAATGCAGCCGGCACTATTTTATTGAACAGCTCTTATTATAATTGCAAAAAATCTGACAAAAAGATAAAATCCGTTATATGAATCATAAAATTGATTTGAGTCTGTAAAGGCAGCCCAAAAACAGAAAGGGGACACTACATGAGCGCTATCGAGAAGACATTCACAAACGGTGAGATCATCATCAAAGAGGGAGATTCAGGCAATACATTCTTCCAGATCTTAAATGGTAAGGTCGGTGTATATAAGAATTACGGCAAGGATGATCAGATCCAGATCGCTATCCTTGAGCAGGGACAGTATTTCGGCGAGATGGCCGTTATCGAGAATTATCCCCGCAGCTCCTCTGTAGTTGCAGAAGGCGACGTTACAGTAGACGAGATCGCAGCTGAAGAGCTGAACGAATATATCTCCCAGAATCCTGACAAGATCTTAACGATCATGAAGCTCTTGGGCGACAGGATCAAGAACATGACAGATGACTACAATGAAGCAAAGAAGATCCTTGACGGTGTCCGCAAGGCAAACTCCAGCAGCAACTACGACAGCTTCTTTGCCAACATGACAAAGCAGTCCATCTACCTCACAGCAAAGAACTTCAGACTTGAAAGACCCAGCGCAGAGTCACTCCGTGAAGCTGCTGAAGCTGTTTCCAAGCAGGCAGCAGAGAAGGTCATCACATATCCTTACGGAACGATCATCTTCAAGCAGGGCGAAGTCGGAAAGTGCATGTATATCGTACGTAACGGAAGCGTCAGCATCTACAGCAATTACGGTGCTGACAACGAAGTTAAGCTTACAACAGTTGAACCTGTTGCATGCTTCGGCGAGATGGGCATGATCTCTGAAGAACCCCGTACAGCTACAGCTGTTGCTGAGGTCAATGACACAAAGGTCGAGATCATCCGTCCTGAAGAGGTCGAGGGAATCTTCAAGTCAAGCCCTGAGAAGATCGACATGATCCTCAAGAACCTCTCATACCGCTTAAGAGTAATCACATATGAGTACTGCAAGGCATGCCAGGAGATCTACGAAGCTTCCCCTAAGAAGGACGAAGACGAGTATTGATCTTAAAGAGATAATCTAAGCAAAAATAAGAATTGCCGCTTCTTACGAGGCGGCAATTTTATGTTCAGTTTTTTTCGAATCCAGTTCAAGAACGTTTTTGTGTTTGTCGACAACGGACTTGCCAATCCACTTCTTCTTGTACCAGTAGTACATAACTATAAGTCCTCGGATGCATTCATCAGTAGCGGTTCCGGCAAAGATACCGGCAACACCAACTCCCATTACGACACCAACAGTGTATCCTGTCATAAGACCAAGACCCCAGTTGCTCAAGATGCCGACGATAAGCGGGAATATGTATGCGCCTGCAGCCTTGAGACTGCTTACGAATGTCATGTTAAGGCAGCGTCCCATCTCGACAAAGATATCTACGATCATGATCATCTGCCCGAGAGCGATGATATTCTGATTCTGCGTAAAGAGCTGCAGAGAATATCTGCAAAGGACAGCATTGATGGATGCCAGGGCGATCGTTATCGGCATAGATGTCCTCAGTGTCTTGAATACACGCTTATATGCCTCCTCCGACTTGCCTGCACCTACGAGATGTCCCGTAATGATCTGTGTGGACATGGCGCATGCATTCGAGAAGATCATGGCAAATGAGATAAGCGTATTGCAGTATGCCCTTGCGTTGACCGCATCATCTCCCATCGCGTTAACGAAGGAAAGAAGTGTTGTCTGATAGAGGTTATATGTAAGATTCTCGCCTGCTGTAGGAAGACCGATCTTGATCATCTTGCCGAGAAGCTTTCCGGGGAAAGGATTCATATAGCGCAGCGAGATCTTACCGATCTTCTTGACGAAGAAGAATACGAAGACTGCGATAACCGCGATAACTCTTGCAACCACAGTTGAGATTGCAACACCTGCAACGCCCATATTAAGTGTCTTCAAAGGACCATACAGGAAAAGATAGTTACCGACGATGTTGATCGCATTGATGGCGAGGGTGACGTACATACCGACCTTAGGGAATCCGTTACACCTTAAGATCTGCAGCATTACATTGAATACTGCCATGATGAATCCGCCACCGCCGACGATGTAGATATATATCATTGAATAAGGGCGCATACTGTCAGAGACATGGAGGAAACTCATGATCAAAGGATTAGCTGCACAGAAAGCACCGCTTAATACAATGCCGACAACGAGATTGACAAGGACTGCCAGAGTGTAGATCATATTCATCTTGTCATATCTCTTAGCACCGAGATACTGGGCAACAACTACGCTCGTTGCTGTCGCGATGACATTGAAGAGAATATTCATCATGAACATGATGGTGTTTGCATTACCGACAGCGCCTACTGCAGCCTCGTCATAGTGGCTGAGCATAAGGGTGTCGATGTTGTTGACCATCGTGTTCAGGAAAAGTTCCAGGAACATAGGACCCGCTAATAACAGAAGCGGTGTCTTCTCATCTATAATAACTGTACTTTTCTTTCTGCTCATTGACCGTTCCTTATCATATTAAATAAGAATAAGTGCCTGTTTAACGAGAACAAATGATACTACACGGCCCGTGCAGAATATATTAAAAAGCAGTATATTTTTTGCTAAATCATTTCAGCAAGTTAGGGAATTTTTTAGTATCTATTGCAAAACAGGGCGTATCAGAGTTCTGCCTTGGCAGCTCTTTCAGCCTTTCTCTTCTCGCATTCAGGGCATGAAGTCATCGGTGTCAAAGAGAAGACAGATTCCTTCTTATAGCCGCACTTGGAGCAGATATATACATATTTTGTGAAAACACTGCCCATGGAAGCGCTTACGATCCATGTACCCTCAGAATCATCATCAGGCTGCTCAGCTGCAACAGGAGCAGGAGCCGGCTCTTCGACTGCCGGTTCTTCGGGTTCTTCATTAAATGCTTCAATAACAGTGGGAGCAGGTCTGATCCCTGCGATAGTATCTTCATCGAACCAGGTCTTCGGCTTGGGCTCACCAATTAAACACTTGGTATAAAAGAAAGGACAGCCATAGCACTGATCCCTGTAGACGCAAACTCTGTATACGCCTCTTAATAACTGATCTACCAGCTGGTCCCTGTTGTCCGTGCTCATTGGCTGTTAAGCTCCTTAGGTAAGATTTATATACACCAATCGGAAAATACTATTTAATATAACTGCGCTTAAAATACTCTCATTTCTAAATTCAACTAGGGAGATTATAACACGCTATATACGATAGTACCAAGGTCAGCCAATTACAGCTCTGTTACAGGCTGAACACATTAAGATTCCGAAGAAGTCTTTCCCTTCGACAGCTTATAGAGTTCTTCGGCGGCAAGCCTTGTCTTGGCAACGATGTCCCCTTCTTTCGGGAAACAGAAATACAGACAGTCGTTTGTACCTATAGATACGATATCGCCTATCTCATACCAGAAATAATCAGAGTTAACACTGTAAGATGCACTTGGTGCCTGCTCGTAATGAAGCTTTCCGTCACATCCGTCAAGGACGAATCCGTTAACATCATGGCGGAGCCTTCCGGCTCCGACCATATAAAGCGCCTTAGAATCCTTAAGGATCGCTATATCACAGGGAACATCAAGAGAGTATGTCTCTTCTTCGATCTCATTCTTGATAACTTCTCTTTCCCAGGCGAACCAGTCAGGAACATGGGTAAACTTCGGCTCCACATTCACGCCCTTAAGTCTTCCGAGAGTGTCGAGCTCATATTCTGCGCCACACTCTTTACAGGTAAGCTTGATGCCCTTTCCTTCAGTCTTTCCTTCAGAAAGGCAGTGCGGACACTTATAAAGGATCCTGTTAAGACCGTCTGCTCTGAAAGGTTCTGTTATCTCGATCTTGTTATCCTGCTGCCACTTGAAGTAATCGAAAGTGAAAGCTTCATCAAGGACTTCATCGATCTGTCTTACCTTGGTATTGGCAAGTTCCTCAGGCGTGAAAAGACACTGCATCTTGCATGTGACCTTAACATTACGCTTCTGGAGATTGTTATAAAGAGGGTCTCTTGTAAACGCACCGTAAGTTGTGATCATTACCACAGGGTGCTTAAGCTTCTTTAAAAGGATTCCCATTCTTCTCGGGATCCTGGTGCCGGTACCGTCAAGCGAATAACCTGCCTCAGGATACATAAGAACACTTGCTTTATTGGTGCTCAGAGCATAATCCATATCAGAGATAAGAGACATGTCTGATACGAATTTCCTGGTCGGAATGCATCCCAAAGATCTCATCAATCCCTCTTTGCCGACAAGGGCATCAGATGTGCAGACGATGCTGAAGGGCCTGTCCTTAAGGACTTCAAAAGCAATGGCGAGGTCTGTAAAGCTGCAGTGATTCATGAGGATCATCCACGGACCGTCACCTGCTTTCTCCATGTCGACCTTCTCACATGTGAATCCGACTTTCTTAAGCTCACCGCCCAAAGCGATACGCGCAATACCCGCAAGAAGTCTTGAAGGCTTCTTGGGCTTCTTATGCTCCCATGAAGGGAGATTCATTGCTTCTTCGTAGCTTATGTTCTTTGTCTTTATCTTCATGGTATTGATTATATAGAAAGAATCTGTTTGTACAAATACCTGTTTCACCCCTTTTTCGAAAAGAAGAGTAGTTTTCTTACAAAGTGGCACCTGCTGTCATGTTATAATCTGAATTCGAAAAAGACATAAAGGTGACTTGCATGATAAAGAATATCGTTCTTGATATGGGCAACGTCCTCCTGGACTTCAACCCTGAATTCGTAATGAATACTTTCTGTTCTTCAGAAGAAGAGAAAGATGTGATCAGAAGAGAGCTCTTCAACGGACCCGAATGGGCATTGGGCGACAGAGGCGACTTCAGTGACAAAGACAGGTTCGGTCTTGTTAAGGTCAGAGTTCCTGAGAAGTACCACGAAGCATTGAAGAAATGTGCTGACAACTGGGACATCTGCATGGACCCCTTGGACGGCGCACGTGAATTCTGCGAACTAGTCAAGTCCAAAGGTTACGGTATCTATGTCCTGTCGAATGCAAGTGACCTTTTCTATGAGTATTTCCCGCGTTTCCTGCCTCTCGACTTCTTCAACGGCGTATTCGTCTCCTCCGACTACCACATGTTAAAGCCGGACCTTGAGATCTACGAGACATTCCTTAAGAAGTACGGCCTTAATGCTGAAGAATGCCTCTTCATCGATGACCGCAAGGACAATATCGAAGGCGCCAGAAAAGCAGGTCTTAACACATACCGCTTCCCCGGAAACTACAAAGAGCTGATGGAGCTTATAAACAAGTAAACTGTAAGAAAAAGTGACATATGGTGTTTAAAATGCTATCCTTAATCACGCAAGAAACGCCATGCCTCTGGCAAAAGATATAAGGAGAACACACGTGTTATTTGCTTTAGCGCTTATCCCTGTAATCGGACTTCTGGTATTCATATATTTCAATGACAAAAACGAGAAGGAGCCATTCGGTCTCCTGGTCGCGCTTTTCTTTGCGGGAATGGGCACGATAGTCAGCGCCCTGATCCTTGAAGGTATAGGCGAAGCCATCATAAACGCTGTCTTTGGCGCCGGAACTGTGTTCGGCCAGATCGCAATGGCTATGCTCGTGGTAGGTCCTGCAGAAGAGCTTGGAAAATTCCTGATATTAAGACTCATCACATGGAAGAACAAGCATTTCAACTACAGCTACGATGCAATCGTTTATGCTGTTTTCGTATCCATGGGATTTGCAGCTTTCGAAAATGTCGGCTACGTATTTACCACAGGTTTTGGAACAGCTATCGGCCGTATGTTCACAGCAGTTCCCGGTCACGCATGCTTCGCAGTATTCATGGGTTTCTTCTACAGCAAGGCAAAGTATGCCGCTGTCACTGGCAAGAAGGGAAAGAGCGCATCTTTACTGCTCCTCTCATTTGCTATTCCTTCGCTCATCCATGGTGTCTATGACGCCATCATCATGGCAGGCGGATCATCCGAAGAATTAGTCCTTGCAGGCTTAACCCTCATCACATGGATCGGTTATGTCATCGCACTCTTCGTGGTATCGATCATCCTCATCATCAAGTCTTCAAGAAACGACTACTGCATCGTCACTCTCCCTGCTGACACGGTCATCCCTGCAGCAGTTCCCGGAGCGGCAGCAGGTGCAGTTTACGGCTACAATAATATCCAGCCCGGCGTTCAATATCAGAACCCTTATCCTTCAGCTGCACAGCCCGCATATCAGGGCCAGATCCAGTCTGTTCCTCCGGTTCCTGTGAATGAGCCTGTACAGACGATCTACAAACCCAGCGTTGCCGGCACATGGACATGTACTTGCGGCAATACGAACAGCCTCAATTTCTGCTTCAAATGCGGAAGAACACGTCCGATGGTCAATGCAGCATGGTACTGCCCTAAGTGCGGAACACTCTCTGCATATAATTTCTGTGGCAGCTGCGGATGCCCAAAGCCTGCATATACTGTACCGGCGCAGAGATAAGTTACTTAAGCGTCTCGATATTTCTCTTTACGCGAGGTAATCCTGCTATAAGACATACTGTTCCGCCTATGGCGAGGACTGCTGTCACCGTGACTATCGTTAAGACTGAATTTCCCGACAGCACGAAAATTCCGTAGCAAATACCTGCGATGATGAGCGATGCGACCATCTCCGCAGCGAGATTGAAAAAGCAGTTCAGATTGCCCCTTAATGCAGAGAGTTCATCTGACCAGACAGTATATGGTGAGATGGAATCCATCAGCACACCTATCATGGTCGCTATCAGGATAGAGATAAATGTTATCAGGATATAAAGCGGAAGCATATGAGCCACGCCAAATCGGACCGTCACCAGGATAACTGCTATAACTTCAGGTATAAAAGTGAACAGGACCGCTGTAGATACTTTGGCACTGATCTGGGCTTTAAGATCTGCAGGAAGGTACTTCAGCATATCGATATGGACGCCTTCCCTGGTAAATGACGTCGAAGCTATCGAGTTAAGGCCGGATGCGATGAATGCCGCACCGGTAAATATCGCGAACATCAGGACGTGGCTTAACGGATCACCATTCTGAAGGTTGTATGAGAATACCTTCAATACCTCAAAGCGCTTTACTTCGAACACTAAGATCACCGCAGCTATCGGCCACAGGAGGTTGGCATAAACGCAGTTCATGCGGTATGTCATGGTGCGCATCAGGACCTTGATCTCTTTGATGAGTAATGCTGTGAAGACCTTGCGCTTTCCGTATTCCGAACGCGACTTTTTCGAGACCTTTTTATCGCTGATCACGAATGCGGCGAAAAGTCCTTTCTGATAAGTGAAATGAGCCACAACAACAGATACCGCATAAAGCGCGGCAGTTATCAGCAATGCCTCTATTAAAGGTACGACAGAGTGCGACCTGATCGCCAACGTGGTCAGATAGTTCGTCGGGAAGAGATAATTGCATACAGTCGTGAAAGTATTGTTTGTCGTGACCATCGAATCGAGATAGTCCATCACGCTTATCCTGCCGTAATCCCTGAATGACAGGAGGAACAGCAATGCGAATAATGCGAAAAGAGCGAGTGAGGAATGGTAATAGATATCAGTCCTGTTGAACCTTCTTAAGACGAGCATCAGCAACAGTGCGATTATCGAACAGTATATTAGCGGCAGAAGGAGCGACGCATAAAGTCCTATGACCGAAGCGATGAGTGCGACCGGATGAAGTGCTCTCTCAAATCCGACATTCCTTACCGATGCGATGAAGTATCCGATGTAGATCGCGAAAAGCACATTCGACGTCATAACATTCTCGGCTTTGTATGTATGCCAGAATCTTGCGGCATAAAGCGACCCGGGCTTGACGGGAAGCGCGGATAAAAACTGAAGGTCAGACGAGAAGAAAAGGACGCTGAA
The DNA here is from genome assembly GCA_946403085.1 of uncultured Clostridia bacterium. Classification (GTDB taxonomy): domain Bacteria; phylum Bacillota; class Clostridia; order Saccharofermentanales; family Saccharofermentanaceae; genus Saccharofermentans. The sequence continues at coordinate 96,758 of CAMIYM010000002.1, forward strand.
CATGAGCGGCATTCCGAAGATCATGGCAAAAGATGAGATCAGGTCGAGCTCAGTCAGAAGGCCGTATGAATTGCCGTCAAACATATAGAGGAGGTCAGTCAGGACGAATGTTATATAGCCGACAAGGACCGCCACCGGAAGCATTATTCCGATGAAAGCGATAATGCCGAAACGGTTATAGATCTTAACTTTCTTCTCACCGTTCGGCTTCGGCATCTCGAGATTCGAGCTGAATGCCTTGTATAAGCTCCTGGTCTTGCCCATTATCAGGCCTCCGGTTTGCCTGTAAGTTTTACGAAGATCTCTTCCAAGGACATGCCCGGATTATCCAGCGTAAGGAAATCCAGTGTTCCTTCCTTGATGATCTTTCCGTGATTGATGATTATTATCCTGTCACAAAGCTGCTCTGCGACTTCAAGAACGTGTGTCGAGAAAAGCACTGCATTGCCTGCCTTGGCATGTTCCCTCATCATCTGCTTCAACTCGAAAGCAGCTGACGGATCAAGGCCTGTCATTGGCTCGTCCAGGATCCACGCGGGAGGATTATGCACTAGAGCTGAGATTACCATGAGCTTCTGTCTCATGCCGTGCGAATACTCGCGCATCTGGGTGTTAAGTGCATCTGTCATCCCGAATCTTTCGGCCAGAACCCCTATCCTCTCTTTCCTGTCTTTTGAAGAGATCTCATACATATCAGCAATGAAGTTCAGATATTCAAGACCTGTAAGCTGGATAAGAATATCAGGATTATCGGCGATGTAGGCGAAGGACATTTTCGCATTTATGGGATCTTTACTGATATCAAAACTGTTGATCACAGCTGTACCCGATGTGGGCTTAAGTATCCCCGTGAGCATCTTGATCACGGTCGTCTTTCCTGCCCCGTTCGGACCTGCAAAACCGACGATCTCTCCTGCCTTGATATTGAAGGAGATGTCATCTGTAGCTTTATGGCCATTTCCGTAGATCATGGTCAGGGATTTTGCTTCGATCATGGACGGATACCTCCGTAACAACTCAACCTAATGTCCTGATTCTAAAACTCACTTCTTCACTCTGCAAACAGCATAAAAACCTTTAACCTCCATAGTCCTTACGAACTATGGAGGCTGCAAAAGAAAGGAGTACATTATGTGTTTGAAAAATATTAACCATAACAATTACATATTAACAACTTCAGATTTCCATTATGTTTTCGATATGTAAATAAAAAAGAAAGCAAAAATGAATTCCCGTTAAGATAGAAAAATATACGACAATTGTGACAGAAATCTGATATAGAGGGCCTTTATATACGCTTTGTTCATTTTATATTTAATTTCTTAAAACTCCTTTTCGAATTATTCACAGAGAGAAAACTCCAGCGAAATAACCACGAAGTAGTATTAAGTCAGAATTGTTTTTTGGGAAGGTTAAGTTAAATGAGTGAATGCATTTCTGTGAATAAGAGGGTTTACTTCAAGGAGGAGATCATGATCTTTGATTTGGACAGATATATAGATGAACCGCTGGTTTATTTCGATGACAAAAAGAAAATAGATGATCAGAAGATATTCCTTTTGGGCGTAAGGATTAGATCTGATATGGTCGACCTGCTCATAAGCGGCATCAAGGCAAAAGACATCATCGTCAAGGCATTGGATCCTTCTGAAGATCCGAGCTTCGGACTTATCAATATGGTCGCAGCGTCCGCACTTTCCGATTGGGGATTCGAACTGACAGATCCTAAAGATATCAAAGAGGTTCCGTTAACGATCGAAGACGACCAGATGGATGTAAAAGAGAAGTATGTCTCAGCAGAGTTCATGCCGGTAAAAGACGGTGAGGCAAAGCTTCTTAAGAAGACGATAACAAACTTCAAGATATCGGATTCCAAGCACAGAGAAGGCGAAGTCATAAGAGCATTGCAGGATGATTTCGCAGTCATAAGTGACCAGCTTAACAAAGAGCTCAGCGTCTTCCCAGCACCAATGCGCGAGATGATAATGATGACTCTCCTGGACAGATTCCACTCATGGGAGAAGTCCAATTGGGATGTTAAAGACTGGGGTTAAAACAAGTATTTTCTCCTTATAACAAGAGTGTTTAGCAAATAGATCGCCTTCCGCTTATCCCTCAAGCGGGAGGTTTTCTATTTATATATAAATACCTCTTGTACTTTCATTCTGATTTTTGTACAATGCTCAAACGACTCTAAATAAAGGATTTGAAGATTATCAATGCCTGAAAAGACTACAGACAGATCCTATATCAAAAAGCTCCTGATGATCGCCATCCCGATGATGGTACAGAACGGCATCTCGAACTTCGTAAACCTGCTCGATAACCTTATGATCGGACAGGTCGGTACGAATGCGCTCTCAGGTGTCGCCATAGCGAACCAGCTGATATTCGTATTCTATCTTGTCATCTTCGGTGCCACAGCCGGAGTAGGTATCTTTACTGCCCAGTACAAAGGCAACAACGATACAGAAGGCATCCGCTATTCCTTCCGTTTTAAGTTCGTTTTCAATACGATCCTTTCCGGTATCTGCATAATTATCTATGCCGTTCTCGCACCTTTCCTGATCAACCTCTTCCTCTTAGGAGAAGGTGATCCTGCAGATGCAGCTGAGACTTTGCAGATCGGTATCGACTATATGCATGTTATCCTCATAAGCCTTATCCCGATCGGAATCACACAGGCTTATGCCGGCACATTAAGAGACCTCGGCTCGACCAAGGTTCCGATGTTCGCATCACTTGCTGCTATCTTCGTAAACCTTACAGGCAACTGGCTTTTGATCTACGGTCACTTGGGTCTCCCTGCACTTGGTGCCACAGGTGCCGCCATCGCCACGGTCATCTCAAGATTTGTCGAGCTCGGTATCCTCATCATATACACAGGAAAGCATTCTTCACTCTTCCCTTTCATCAATGGAGCATTCAAGAACTTCCGTGTGCCGAAGGACCTTATCTGGAAATTCTTCATCAAGGCTTTGCCTCTTATGGCTAATGAGACTTTATGGTCTCTCGGCATGACCACTGTCAACCAGTGCTATTCATACAGAAGCCTTGATGCTGTAGCCGCACTTAATATCGAATCCACACTCTGGAATCTCATGGGCGTGGCTTTCCTTGCCATGGGTGAAGCTGTCGGCATCATGATGGGACACATACTTGGTTCAGGCGATCTGTCCGAAGCGAAAAAGAAAGCTTACGCCATGCGCAGGTTCACAGTTATCTGCGGTCTGGTTTTTGCATTGCTGATGGTATGCATCTCACCTGTATTCCCTCTGCTCTATAACACCACGGATTATATCCGCCACTTAGCTTCCAACTTCATCCTGATCTCTGCAGTCATGATGCCCTTCTGCGCATACACACACGCATCCTACTTCATCATGAGATCCGGCGGAAACACAGTCATTACGGTCATTTTCGACAGTGTATATACATGGGTGCTCGTAGTGCCTTTGGCCTACTATCTCAGCAGATATACAGGTCTTAGCGTTTCCTGGATGCTCGCTTTAGTCCGCGGCATGGAAGTCGTAAAGTGCCTGCTCGGATTCCTCTTCGTAAGATCAGGTTCCTGGGTCAAGAACATAGTCAAATAAGACTCTCCCCTTAACCATGCTATAATTACCCTTGGAAGCAAGGGATGTTCTGGTTTGCGCATTGCGCGAAAGGATATAGGATGAGAGCAACATTAAAGCAGACTATGCTGGCGACTCTGGAAGGAGACCGTGTAACTTCTGTTTTCGAAGTCATATCAGGCGGTCAGACTATTGGCGTGATCAACATAAATGCCAACCGTTGCACGGCAAGGCTCAATGTCGAATGCAGGATCCTCGGAAGGACATTCCTGCTCAATGATGATGAGCGTTACAGCCCCATTATCGACAAACAGCGTTTAAGGCCGGTATGTATTTTCGAGAACGGACAGAAGGCAGGTGAAGCCTGCAGCACTGAGAAGCGGTTCAGTTTCTGGTCGCTCAAGACTTACAAAAGGTGCCTTCTGGACGGCTATACATACGAGATCTACTATAACCAGATCGACAGGAAAGATCTCTCAAGCGTCTATACCGGCGGCATGCAGGTCGCTGAATTCGAGCACATTCACACCGGGATCAACGAACCCCATATCTATGAGATAGTCTATACCGGTGACGGTTCCCTTCTTGCATCCGTATTCACGGCGCTGCACCAGTATCTGGTCTTCTATCTGAAGCCGAACCGCACCGACTTAAAGCTCAGAAGCTACTATAAGCATATTTGTAAACCTGAATGGCTCGAAAAGTACGATCCTCAATGGAGTGCAAGGAACGCATAAGATCCTTTTCCGGTGGTGCCGGTGCCAATGTTCAGTTCCTTTTTTCGGGCCAGTGCAAAAATGGTGCAGATATACGGCCAAACTTGCACCATTTTCGTCAAATGACCGTCAGATTGCTCGAAATGGTGCAGATATACGGCCAAACTTGCACCATTTTAGCACTACACGTTTCTATGGGGTCCACGGATGCGTTGAGTCCTCCTCAACTGTGCGTTGTTTGTAATTCAGACCTAAGAGCAATACGATATTATCAAGTTGCATGCAGCACACTTTTTGACAAAAGGAGCAACGCAAATGGGACAGACGATAGGCAATAACATCAAGACTTTCAGAAAGAATAAGGGCTTCACACAGGAAGAACTTGCTGATCTCTTAAATGTCACACCGCAGGCGGTAAGCAAGTGGGAATCCGAAAACAGCCTTCCCGACACATCTATGCTGATACCGCTCGCACAGGTTTTAGGAGTAAGCACTGACGCACTTTTGGGATACGATTCACTCTCTGAAAACGAAGAGATAATCGCAAGAGTTAAAGAGACTGTCGGCGGCATGAAGAACAGTGATGAAGGCAGAGCCGGAAAAGCCCTGCGCATCTCGGAATATCTCGCTACTGAGACAACACTTAATCCCGGGTGTTTTGAGATCATAAAGGACTATGTGCAGGAGACCGCAAACCTCAGTATGTATGCAGATCCGGCGCTGGAGAACTGCTTCCCTGACGATCAGGAAAAGATCAATAAGCTTTATAAAGATGCAATAAGAAAAGGCGCTTACCTTATCGGCCACTGCAATGACAGGGAACTTATTGAGAAGACTCACTTTGCGGTCGCATGGATCTATATTCACATGAAGGACTTCGACAATGCGAGGGCGCATATCGATGTGCTGCCGAGTATTAAGACAGGTGCGATCGCTGAGAAGATAGCCATGGAACTCACATTCTTCGAGAGCGGGTTCGAGAAGATGAAAGGCGATATCGCTGACTACTCGGTCATGCTTTTCGAGACGGTTGCAAGTTCGCTCAATACGATCGCACAGAATTACGGCTGGTGGGGCGAAAAGGATGAAGCACTCGAAGTTATCAGATGGTGTGAAGACATCGTCAAGGCATACGCTTCAAGAAAGGATACCGTCGACATGAACCACTACATGAGGATCAGAAGAAGCCTCGCTTTCTTCAAGCTCGTTGCAGTAAAGAGATCAGGTGACGATGAAGGCGCCATAAAACTCTACAATGAATTTGAACAGGAGATCAATATGGAAGACCTTACTGATGAACAGAAACAAACTGTTATGGATCTTCTTAATAACGACATCGCTCACTACGGAAAATACTCTTAAACACAAAGCAACTTCCATATGAAAATGCTCCGCGTGACATAAAAGTCTGCGGGGCATTTTTGTTGCCTTAAGAATATTATCTTCCCTTTTTCTTAGCCTTCTTCTCGAGATACATCGCTTTGTCGGCTTTCTTCATGCATTCACCAACGCCGTGCCAGTCAGTAACTTCGCAAGTACCGATGCTGGCGCTTAATTCGAACTGATAATTACCTGAGGTGTTGACGTTCCTCATATTGTTCCTGACACCTCTTATGAACTTGCCGACTCTGCCCTTCTCTGTAAGGACGAGGACTGCCTCGAATTCATCGCCGCCCATCCTCGCGACAAACTCACCGGGATTAAGGGCATTCTCAATACACTTCGCCATCTCCTTGATCGCATCGTCGCCGACTTCGTGTCCATACGTGTCGTTGATGAGCTTTAAGTCATCCATATCGATAGAGACGACCGCAAGATCCTTTTTCATCCTGCCTTCCTTATCGAATTTCTCGGAAAGCTTCTTCTCGAAGCCTCTTCTGTTAAGGGTCTCAGTAAGAGGATCTCTTATATAAAGGCTCATGACGTCCGAGATGCCGAAGAGCTTCTCGTAAAGCTCGAACTTGTTCATGTTCTCGCCTACACGCATCAGGAGATACTCGATCTTGAAATTGATGAAATTCGGAACATCAGTATCGACGACCATCATCATATAGCCGTAGATCTCATTCTTATATGCAAGCGGGAAATGGATCCTCATGCCGCTCTTCTCATTCTCAAAGCCTTCAGGGAAAAGCATCTCATCAGGATAAGAGACAGACTTAACGGTACAAGGTCCTCTGTCAGTAAAGTATCCGACGATCTCACGGTTATCTTCCCTGTATCTGCAGATATAACAGGATCTGATGCTCTCGACGCTCTTAAAGAGATCAAGCGTCAACTGCTTGCCTGCTTCCTTTGTGAGGGCGCCCTCGAAAAGATCACTGATTACGACATATTCCCTGGCAGTCTCAGTCTTGGCGGAAACATCTGCCTTCAGATCGCAAAGAGCAGCGTAGACATCTCTCTCGACAAAAAGGTCGCCGGTGCTCTCACGGAGGATCAGTGTTCCGGGCACATATGTGTTAAGCTCACGCTTCTTACCTTTAAGAAGGTCATTAAGAACTTCCATGGCTGTATCGACGAATGACTCGTTTGATATCTCGATAGTTGTTATGGAAGGAATGTAATCCTGAACTTCACTGACATTATCAACACCGCTGATAAGGACATCCTGCGGAACCTGGTATCCGCGCTTCCTGAGCTCGTTGCAGAGCGCCAATGCTTCATAGTCATTGGAGCATATGATGGCTTCCGGAAGCTTGCCGTTTTTCTTGATGAAGAAGTCAGCCATCTGCGGACCCTGGTCAAACCAGTAGTTGCCGTGATAGATCTTCTTCTCGGACACCTTGTAACCGGCCTCAGCCATGGCGTCCTCAAAGCCCTGTCTTCTCTCGAAAGAGTCATCAACGTCATCTCTTCCTGTTACGAATCCGATATCCTTCGTCTTGCACTTTGAGATAACGTGCTTGGCTATGTTGTACATGAGTTCCCTGTTATCGGGAATGACATTATAAAAACCGGGGATCTCCGCTCTTATGCAGACGACCGGCGGTGCATCGGGATCAGCAAGAAGATCCTCTACCAGATCTTTTGCAACTCCCTCATGGATAAGTGTGTCGTAGGACATTATGATGCCGTCGTACTGATGTATATCCGGCAAAGACAATATGCTCTTGAAACCGATGACGTGGAGAGGGTTTGTAGTAGGCATTGAGCACAGTCCGAAAACATCGATCCTGTAACCCTTCTCGCGGGCATAGTAATCAAGACGCTTCAGGACACCCAAAGCAAAATCCCTGTACATATCACCGATAAAGACACATAGTTTCATTGGAATATTATACTAACCTTATTCTTAGTCTGCAAAAATAATTGTTAATTAGTATTACCCATTTGTCAAATATTGGTGATAAAATTCATTTCTGTGTGCGTCAAACGGCGCTATATTTTTATGGATAAGAATGGAGATTATTATGGCAAAGGAACTTTCAACACAGGCAAAATGGAAACCGTGGAAAGGCATTCTGCTCTTCGTCATCGTTATTGCATGGGAATTCATCGGCAGTATAGTCGGCGGTCTCACAGGTAATGCAACGGTCGGGACAATGATCCTTCAGTTAGGTTTCCTCGCTATCGCGATAATCGCAACACTCATCAACAGGACTCCTCTTAAGGAAGTATTCCCGTTAAAGAAGATCACTGTAAGAGACTTCTTCGGTACCCTCATCATGTGGGCAGGTGCACTTCCTCTGGGCCTTATGAGCGCATTCGTTATGGGTAAGCTCTTTCCCCAGACATATGCAGTAGTCGCATCTTCTGTATCAAGTGTTGCTACCGGCGCAGTAATCCTCGGATTCATTACAACAGTTATCTGCCCTCCGATCTGTGAGGAGTCTATCATGCGCGGTGCTATCTTCAGCAACTTCCGTGCCCTTAAGAAGGACTGGGCGATCTGCCTCATTATCGGCATCTTCTTCGGTATCTTCCACCTGGACTACATCAGATTCTTTAATACGGCACTTCTGGGCGGATGCATGGCTTACCTCATGTGCAAGCGCAATAACATCATCCTTCCCGCTTTGTTCCACTTCATAAACAACTTCGTTACTATCGGCATCTCTACGCTCTCTTCAATGTTCTCACAGCCCTCAGCAGAGCAGGCTGCCCAGACTGCAGAAACGATGGATGCCAATGCAGTAGCACAGCTCACTTCAGCTCTGCTCCCCGGTCTTATGATCGCAGGTTGCATCTGCCCTATCCTTCTCGTGATTGGAAGCCACCTCATCAAGCGTCAGCATGAGATCTCCGAAGGCAAGGAAAAGTCCGGCATGAAGCTCGGTGCCAAGATCGGCATCGCTGCGATCCCCTCTGTATTGCTCCTCGTAGGCGGCATCATCCTTATGGGCCAGGCAATGTCAGGTATAACAGTTACACAGTAAGACCTGGTTTTCGCGAAAAAAATACAGGCTGTCTTGAAAGGTACCGACCCGTAAAGACAGCCTTTTTATTTGTATCTGATCAGGAAAAGTTCAGCCTCTGCCCTTAAGCAGATAATCAGCTGATACGGGGAATTCGAAATAAGTATCCGGATAAGGCTCGTCCTTCAAGGTAAAGTGCCACCACTCGCAGTCGATCGGCTGGAAACCATTACGCACCATGACGCCCTGCAGGAGCATACGGTTAGCGTACTGCTCTTCGGTAATGCCCCGGTAGTCCGGATGAGATACTTCGCTGAACATGTCAAATGGACTTCCCATATCGACTTCCTTGCCAGTCTTCATATCGAGAAGGGTAAGATCTATCGTACTTCCACGGCTGTGTGATGACTTGGATGCTACATATCCGAGTGCGAAAAGATCCTGCTTCACAAGATCAGGATAGAAATACTCCTTCATGCGGATATCAGTATCCTCTATTCCCCACATTACAAAGTGCTTTACGGCACATGCCGGGCGGTAGCAGTCGAAGACCTTCATGCGGTAGCCCATGACATTAAGCTCGTTGCTGACTGCCTTCAAAGCACGCGCAGCTTCGACGGTTATTATCGCACATGGCTGTTCGTAGCCGTCGATACGGTCACCGATAAAGTTATAAGTCGAGAAATATCTTATCTCCTGGACAATCGAGGGAACGTAGTCTGACAATAGTACAAATCCTGAAGGATCCATCGTAACTTTGCTCTTGTAATCAGTTTCCATTCCTGTTTTACATCCTTACACTGCCAGATCATTAAGAAGGTCTGTTCTTCTTATCTTCATAAAGCGCTTCATCTGCCTTCTCAAGTGCGGAAGCGAAGTCGGCAAGATCACCGCTATAACGGGAATAACCGATACTTGCTGTCAGATCATAAGGTGCAGAAGCTTCCGTATTGATCCTGACAAGAGTTTCCTTGATGGCGGAACACAGCTGCTTGACGCGTTCCTCATCTTTTGTCTTTGCAATAACAATGAACTCGTCTCCACCGAACCTGGCGATAAAAGTCTTGAGTGTCTTATTGCTGCATGCTTCCCTTAAAGCATCAGCAGCACGTCTTAATGCCATGTCACCTTCAATGTGGCCATACTGGTCATTGATATGCTTGAACTTGTTAAGGTCGATCATGAGGATGAAGTGCGATGTTTTTTCACCCTGTTTCGTTGATTCGGAAGCGACATATTTCTTAAGCTGAGTCCTGTTGTTAAGACGTGTCAGATCATCCAGAGATACCTGATCGTTAAGTGACTGGGTGTAGAAATAGGTCATCATGACCGCACAGCCAAAGCAGAACAGAGGTGCCTTGATCCAGAGTCTTTGTACGACACCAAAGAGAGTAATAATGAGCGGATATATTCCGCAGGCCATATACTGCGATTTTACTGCGAAGTTCTCTTTAAGGAATGCTCTGTAAAAAGAAGCGAATACTGACCCTGATATATAAAGCAGAGGTACGGTCAGGAAGATGACCGAATAAAAAGCAGTAGTCTTGTTATCTTCAGTGATGACAAGATCCGGGAAGTATACGAAAAGGAATACCATCAACAGACCCTCTGCCATTACAGGGATCTTCGCGATGAAGCGTCCTTTCTTCGAGGATATGAATTTCCCGCCCTGAAAGACTTCGACATATACGAACCAGAAGCATGTGATCGTACTAAGGATCACCGCCAGAAGGATATTCAATATGGACAGGTTCAGCCTTAAGCTGGGGATATATCCGCCCAACATAAGAACCCATGCTATATCAACGAAGAAGTAAAGCATGTGGCTTATAAGTGTTCCTGCAAATAATCTCTGCTTTTCCTGTCTGTCAACGCCGCCCAGATTCCCTAAAAGGAGCAGAGCGAAGATGATTATGCAAACGATATTCGCTTCAACATAGAAAAATGTATAGTCTATAACCATATAGCGATTATAGCACGCATAAAAGCTTCAAAACGGTTTGATAATTAAGATAAACAATAAATTAACAGTCTTGTAAAACAAATAAGAAAAACCGGCGCTTATAAGACATCGGCTCCGGAGAAAACGCGTGCAGCAGTCTCTTCCATACTCTTAACCGCTTCAGAAGTCACCATTGAAGGACGGATCAGAGGAACGATCCTGTCAAAGCCCGCACTTAAGCACTTCTCATAGCCATCGCCTGTTATTCCACAGAGCCCGAGAACCTTTTTCCCGCAGCTTCTCCCAAGTTCCATTATCCTGAATGGTCCCTTGCCGTTAAGCGTCTGGCCGTCGATCCTGCCCTCACCAGTTACAACAATGTCGCACCCGCGGATAACCGTCTCAGCGCCTGTGATCTCCATAACAAGGTCGGCACCTGATACCACATTAGCGCCCAGGAAATTCTTCAGTGCGAAGCTCATGCCGCCTGCTGCGCCCGTGCCGGGTTCGAAGGGGTCAAAACCGCATATATCAGCGTAGTTCTTAAGCCACGAGTCCATTTTCTCACAATCCTTGGGAGATGCACCCTTCTGGGGACCGTAAACAAAGCTGCAGCCGTCAGGCCCGCACAAAGGATTGGTGACATCACTTGCGACTGTAATACATAGACTGCTATCTATAAGTCCTGAAAGATCTGCAGAGCAGAGATCCTTAAGGCCTTCAGCACCGCGTCCTATCTCCCTGCCATCTTTATCAAGGAACCTGGCACCAAGCGCCTGAAGCATGCCTGCACCACCGTCATTTGTGGCACTTCCTCCGATGCATATCACAAGCGACTCTGCGCCGCTTGCTATGGCATCTTTTATCAATTCACCGATGCCGTAAGTAGTCGTTACATAAGGATCTCTTTCATCTTCATTAAGCAGAGTAAGCCCTGCTGCTTTTGCCATCTCGATATAGGCAGTCTTCCTTGAAGGCACTAAGATGTACTGGGCTTCTACAGGTCTTCCGAGAGGCCCTGTCACGGTAAGTCTCTTTTCGATACCACCGATAAAAGAAGAGATGGAATCTACTGTTCCCTCACCACCGTCGGCCAGAGGAAGAACTGTGACTTCAGCATCAGTACATGCAGTAAGAATGCCTGCCCTGACAGCATTTCCGGCCTCTAAAGACGTCATGCTTCCTTTGAAAGAATCCATCAGAACGGCAACTTTCATGAAAAACCTCTAATAAGCGTGAAGTGTTATCAGACCTTAAAACCGCTGTCCACGATCCCTGCTATCTGCTCTGCAGAATACGGCCATGAACTGACTGAACCGATGTATATGTTGATAATGCCCTTGCCGGACGGGAATATAGAGCTTCCGTCAATTACCACATGGATATTGTTCGCGTCAGCCGTCTTATAAATGAAGGCATTGTGTCCGGAACCTAAGGTAAACTCACTTGTGATGCTTGACTTATAATTCGTTTTCGAACTGTCAAAAGAATCTTGTGCCTGGTCAAGAACGACTATGTGAAGAAAGCACTTCGTGGCATCACTTCCCACCAGGTAGAAATTGCCTCCCTGGCCGGTGTATGTAAGGATATCCGTGTCGTAACTGAAGTTGTATGTCGTGCCTGTCTCAGAAGCCAGAACGACTTCCTCATATGTCTCTTGCATAAAGATCGGAGTGGTAGCGCCTGTCTCATCGGTCGCACCGAAAGTAGCCTGCGTATGGATCTCGCTGGCTTTTGCCTGGGGCCGGTCGCACGCTGTAATGGATAAGAGCATACAGGTGGCCATAGCTACTGCAATTGTTCTTTTATTCATATACACACCCCGAAGAGTTTTATGGAGTAATTATATATCAAGCATTTTTTAATTGTATATAATGAAAAAGTCCAACGGTTGTATATTTATTGGCAACCGGGAAATATGTCACAAATGTCGGAGGATCACATTGAGAAGGCTTGTTTTCGGCATTATTACCCTGTTGCTGCTAGGTACCGAGATCTTGATCGGTCTCTATGCCACGGGATGGATCAGAAGTTATCTGGGTGATGTACTCGTCGTAATCCTCATTTACACACTGATACGCACCATTATTCCGGGTAAAAGATTGAGATGGCCTGTTCTTCCGTCTGTTATCCTGGCATTCGCATTCATCGTGGAATTCCTTCAGTTATGGGGCTTTTGCGACCGACTGGGGATCACAGATCCATTCCTCCGGACGGTCATCGGAACGGGGTTCTCGGTCACTGACCTTTTATGTTATTTCCTTGGAGTGATTCCCTGTTATATAGCTGAATATGCTCTGTCACGCGCGAAAAAGTGATCTTCCCTCTTCATTTTCCATCCTGTAACTTTACAAGCAAAAGGGTCATATAAGCCTTGTTTTTGTGCTATTGGTTCTAATACAGAAGTTTTAATCTGTGCTAATATATGCTCGTCAATTTTCAATGACATTTTTTATTGGAGGTTATGAAATGAAGCATTTTAGTCTTAAGAAAGCTGCTTGCTTTGTAACGGCTGCTGCGATGCTTTTCGTTATGGCAGGCTGCCAGCTTGGCAAAAAGGTCGAGATCAATCTCGCTGATTACATCAAATACGAGTTCACCGGATACAACGGAGACGGTGTATTGACTTATGAGTTCGATTATAAGGATCTGATGGACGATCTCGAAGAGAACAAGATCAAGTTCGACAAGAGCGATGTAAAAGATACAGTAAAGCTTACTCCGGATAAGACCGAAAAGCTTTCAAATGGTGATACCGTTACTTTTGACATCGATATCAAGAACAGACTTGAGAACAATGTAAAGGCAACATTCATCTATGAGGCTTTTGAAGTCACTGTAGACGGTCTTGAAGACAGACCTGTTTTCGATCCTTTTGCATATGTAAAGGTCATATATACAGGTGTTGGCCCTGACGCTGTTGCAACTCTGGAACTGGACGGCAATTCTCCCGTTAGAGGCATCAGATACAAGATCACAAGTGAGAACCGCGGAAGAAAGCTTAAGAATGGTGACAAGATCACAGTTACAGCTTCTGTATCTTCTTCCAAGGGCATCGAGAAGGTTTGCGCAGATGCAGGCTATACTCTTGCAGCTGAGACTAAGGAATATACAGTTGAAGGCCTTGATGAGTATGCTACATCCATTAACCAGATCACTCCTAAGATGATCGAAGATCTCACAAAGCAGGCTACAGATACATTCAACTCTTCTATCGGCTCCTGGGCTTCAGATTCAAAGCTCAACAAGTGCGAGTATGCCGGTCTCTATTTCCTTACAGTTAAGGATGGAGTAAACAACTCCAAGAAGAATATCGTATTTACTATCCTTCACATCAACTGCACCACTGCAGCCGGCGAGTTCGATTACTACTTCTATGTAGCATTCAACAACGTCGTTGTTAAGTCTGACGGTACTAACGAGATCTACAAGATCACAGATGTTCAGTATCCCAGAGGATCAGAGTACAGCAATAATGCTATCAAGAAGGGTTCAGGCAGCAACAGACGTTATGTAATCGGCTATACAGACGTTGAAGCACTCTATAACGATGCCATCAGAAAGAACAGCCAGTATTACAACATCGAGAACAATATCACCGGTGCTTCCCAGACAACTGAGACAACAGCTTCTGAGACATCAGCTGAAACTTCTGCTTCCGAGACACAGACCACAGAGACAACATAATCTGATCTGTCAATCTGAAAACTTTAAGCGGTCCGGCAAATTACCGGGCCGCTTTTTTGTCGGAAAATGTAAATATTGAATGCAATAAAAAGGAGGTCTCTTTAAGTTCAAGAGGCCTCCTTATTTATTCTGTGTTAAGTTGTCAGATCAGCTCAGCGAGATCTGTATATTCGTAATCCAAAGCCTTGGATACATTCTTATTTACGATCTTGCCGTTATAGCAGTTAACACCTAACGCGATAGCCTTGTTGGCCTTTACTGCTTCTTCGAGTCCTGACTGGGCAATCTGCAGACCGTAACGGAGTGTGGCATTGGTAAGAGCTATGGTGGATGTTCTCGGTACAGAACCCGGCATATTGCCTACGCAGTAATGAACGACACCGTCCTCAACGAAGATCGGATCGTCGTGTGTCGTAACTCTTGAAGATTCACCGCATCCTCCCTGGTCGATGGCAACGTCTACGAAGACAGCGCCGTTCTTCATCTCAGGCAGATACTTCTTCTTGAAAAGCTTAGGTGTGGAACCACCCGGAATAAGTACTGAACCGATAACAAGATCAGCATCCTTTACTGCTCTCTCGACATTGGAATCATTGGAGACAAGTGTCTGGATATGTGAACCGAATCTGTTGTCGAGTTCTTCAAGTCTCTTAAGGTTAACATCAAGGATCGTAACGTTAGCACCCATACCGACTGCGATCTTGCAGGCATTCATGCCTACTGTTCCGCCGCCAAGGATGACTACGTTTGCCTTAGGTGTACCGGGCACGCCTGCTAACAGGATGCCTTCGCCGCCGAACTTCTTTTCGAGATACTTGGCGCCTTCCTGAATGGAGAGACGGCCTGCGATCTGGCTCATCGGAGCAAGGCACGGCAACGATCCGTCTGCTTCCTGGATAGTCTCATATGCGACTGCTTTTACCTTGCCGTTAAGGAGCGCATCTGTCTGCTCTTTGTCTGCTGCAAGGTGAAGATATGTATAAAGGATAAGGCCTTCTCTGAAGAGCGGATATTCTTCCGGAAGGGGTTCTTTTACTTTTACCATCATATCGACGAGCGCCCAGATATCAGCGGCATTGTCGATCAATGATGCACCGGCATCGATGTACTCGTTATCAGTAAAGCCAGAGCCGACGCCCGCGCCCTTTTCCATGTAGACATGGTGGCCGGCGGCTACATAGGCCTTGACGTTGTCAGGTGTAAGTCCCACACGGAACTCGTTGTTCTTGATCTCTTTTACGCATCCGATCTTCATGTTCTATATTCCTCCCGAAAATATTGCCGCTATAAAAGCGCGGCCGTTAATCATTATAAACGAACTTTAGTCGGATAAACAATTGTGTTTCATCTGTAATTGTTTTCGATTACTTAACACTATGCACATCCGCTGTCTATATACTGATTATATGATTAATATGAAAACTCATGTGAAGGAGGACCGGATTTGGACTTTACGCGCATCAGGCGTTTTACGTATATCATCAATACCGTCATATTACTTCTGGTATTAGGTCTTGCCGGATTCTTCTTCCTTTGCAAAGCCCCGGTCCTTATCTGGTTCAGCATTCCGACTTTGCTGGTCTATGTCATAGGTTATATCCTGATCTTCAAAGACCGCCTCGATATATATGTAAGACTCGTTTACTTCTGGATCACGCTTTATATGTGTTTATGCACATTCTGCCTTGGCTATAAGATCGGATTCCACCTCTACTGCCTGTCCATGATCCCGATCATTTTCTATACGGAATACATGGCTGATAAGATCGGCAAGAAAAAGATCAACGCCTTCGTAGTCAGCGGAATCATCGCCATCTGCTATCTTCTCTGCACCGGATATGCCGGATTCAACGGTCCTCTCTATGATGTCGACAATGCCATTGCAGGTGCCTTCTGGGCATTCAATTCAGTTATCGTAATTGCATTCCTGGTCTTCTACTCAAGACTTATGCTTAGCCTTATAGGTGACTATGAGAACCAGCTTAAAAAGACGGCACTTGTAGACAGACTCACAGGTCTTTACAACCGCCACTACATGATGACAAAGCTTGAGTCTGTAATTGCTGAGAATAACCCGTTGTTCATCACCATGATCGACATCGATGACTTCAAGAAGATCAACGACAGATACGGCCACAATGCAGGCGACTATGTCCTCATTAATGTCGCACGCATCATGCAGGAAGTCTGCAAAGACTGCAGTGTATCACGCTGGGGTGGTGAGGAATTCCTTATCCTGACTTTCAAACCGCTCGAAGAGGGCATTTCCCTGATCGAGGAGCTCCGTTCGAGAATTGACAGTGAGGATTTTATTTTCGGCGGTGAACACATCAAAGTAACGATCACGGCAGGCGTATCAGATTATACTTCCGGAACATCCGTTGATAAATGGGTCAGCGCTGCAGACGATAATCTCTATAAGGGCAAGAAGAACGGTAAGAATCAGGTCGTCCGCTGAGCTTAACCAGGGTACGACAGGACAACGTTCGAGAAGTAGATCATCAATTCTGCTGCAAGATTAATAAGTTCTAAGATCACAAATACCAGTATGTGTTTTTTGCGCTCGTAAACGATGGTGGCAACGAACTCTCTTATGAATGCATTTACCCAGAAATAACTTTTTGTGGGGCTTCCGATACCCTCTGCCTTTATGCCTGCACTCCGGGCAAGCATTCCGGAACGGAAGACATGATAGTTCGTCGTAGAGAATGCGATCTTGGCGTCCTCAGGACCTCTTTCCCTGATAAGCGCTGCAGAATTCTTAAAGTTCTCGAGTGTTGTCGTTGACTTGTCCTCAAGAAGGATCGCTGATTCAGGGATCCCCTGCTCTCTAAGATAGTTGCCGATAGCTTCAGCTTCGCTGATCACCTCATCACTTCCCTTGCCGCCTGAAGGAACGAATATGATATCCTTGCCTGTCGCTTTCTTCTGCATAGAAGCAAATTTGATGGCACGGTCAGTTCTCGACTGCAGGAGTTTTGTGAGCGTTCCGTCCTTGCGGATCTGGCAGCCGTTGATAACGATATAGTCCTTATCGAATGCAGGAACATGGCGCGCCGCCTTAAGACTCACTACGATACTTCCTATCAATATGCATACAAAATATGAGGCGATGATTCCCGCCGTATATTCAATGAACATACCGACAAATCTGCCGGTGCCTGTCCACCTGTGGATATCGATCCATTTTGCACCCGAAAGACCCATCGCGACGGCAAATGGGGTAACCGATGCTATGCACAGGACTAATCCGAGTATGATGCCGAGTGTATTACGCCACGTGCGTCCCTCTTTTCGAAGGAGCTGAATACTACTTACTGTAGTGAGGATAGCTGCAACGATTGCAATCGGAAAAGTTAAAAACACAAAAGTCTCGCTGACGTTAAGTATGTCAGAGAAAACCGTGTATAGCTGTACCTCTCTTACCGTAATAGATGAGAAGATCTGCATGACAAGATTTGCCGCGAGGAATACGATAAGACCAACGAGAAGGATGTTGTTGTAGCTGTAGATATTTGACCTGACTGACTTACGGTACTGGAAGATAAGATCCGCAACGGTCAGGAAAAAGAACAGAATCATGCCTGCTCTTACAACACTGCTTCCCGTGAAGATACCGAAGAAATCTCCATCCGTGATAATGCCGTCCTTATGAACAAACAGGATTGCAAGTGACGAATAATTATCGCCATATTTAACACCCATTACGACCTTACCGGGTTTATTCGATCTTACTCTGACGTAGACCTCTCCGGACTTCTGATCGATCTCCACTACTTCAATGCAGTCTTTATCACCGCCGTCGATATAGACCTCAGGTGCGGTATCCTGCGCTGTCCCGGGAGACAAATAGAACTTACAGACGTATTCATTTCCGACAGAACGGACATAGAGATAGCAAACCACCGCAATGATGAGCGCTATGAATATGAATTTGAACTTAAGGATCTTCTCTATCATAAAGGCAATTATACAAGAAATGATTGAGGAAAAAGAGCTATTTATTCTTTATAATTATATAAATATGCCAATTACAAGGAGATCCCTCATGAGCGGTTACAGATTCATCGACAACAACGGCACATTCTCTCTCGAAAACCCCGAACTTTACAGTTACCTTTATTTCCCGGTCGGATCTGCCAGCGGCATGATGGGCTGCCTGACTCCCGAATCAGGCGGAGACCTTAAGACATCGCAGAATACTTTCATCCTGGAGCCGGTATCATCAGATAACCTTCACAACAACCGTTCGACCAGAAATTTCTGGCTCTGCCTTGAAGACGGCACGCTCATCTCAGCAATGGGCTCATCCGCATCTTCCCACGCCAGGAAATTCACTGATTCAAAAGACAAAGTCACCCTTACAGGCGGCCTTCTCTGGCAGAGCGTGGAGCGCGAAGTAACAGGCACAGGAATCAAGACTGAAGTCACGACTTTCGTGCCTGTAGAGACTCCTGACCGGATTGAGCTCACAAGAGTAAAGATCACTAACACAGGTTCATCACCTGTCACCTTTACACCTACTGCAGCAACACCCATCTACGGACGTTCTGCAGATAACATTAGAGACCACAGAAACGTTACTTCCATGCTTAACCGCATGACCGTAACCGAATATGGCGTTACAAACAACCCGACGCTTACTTTCGATGAGCGCGGTCACAGAAGGAATAAGGTGATCTATGGTTTCTTCGCCTCAGAAGCTGACGGCACGTGTCCTGTCTCCTTCTGCCCTGTCGCTGAAGACTTCATCGGCGAAGGCGGAGCTTTCGATAATCCGAGATTCCCTGTATCCGGCTCGCCCGCATCAATGCCCGGCGACCGTGCTGACGGTTTTGAAGCCATGGGCTCTGCCATGTTCGCTTCCAAGACTCTTGCTGCAGGTGAATCTTGTGAATATATTTTCGCGCTCATGATAGACGACATCGCCAAGCCCTCCGACACCGAAGAAGAGATACAGGCAGAGTCGGCCGCGCTTGAGGCAAAGGCAGTTAAATATCTGACAGGTGATGTTTTCGAGAGCGAACTTGGAAAGAATAGAGAATACTGGGATAAGAAGAATAACATCAGCTTCCACACTGGCGATCAGGCCTTTGATAACTGGATGTACTGGGTAGGCGTCCAGCCTATGCTCAGAAGGATCTACGGCTGCTCATTCCTCCCTCACCACGATTACGGCAAGGGCGGCAGAGGCTGGCGTGACCTCTGGCAGGACTGCCTCGCGCTGATCATCATGGATCCTTCAGACGTAAGGAGCATGTTAGTCGATAACTTCGGCGGCGTCAGATGTGACGGCACGAATGCTACCATCATCGGCAGCAGGAGCGGCGAATTCATCGCTGACCGCAACGGCATCACACGTGTCTGGATGGATCATGCCATGTGGCCCTTCATGACCATGGACCTCTACATAAAACAGACAGGCGACCTTAAGATCCTTGATGAGAAAGCTCCTTACTTCATCGACCGCCAGGTAATGCGCGGTGAAAGGCTCCTCGACAAGGATACTGACCTCTCCGGCATTAGCTGTGACGGAACCGTCTTAGAGCACCTCCTCCTCCAGAACTTCGCTTCTTTCTTCGATGTGGGCGAACATGGCCACATGAAGCTCAGAGGCGCCGACTGGAATGATGCTCTCGACATGGGCAAGGATAAAGGCGAGAGTGTCGCATTCACGGCAGCTTACGCAGGCAACTACAAAAAGCTCGCATCCATCTTAAGAGAGTACAAGAAGGTCTTCGGCGCCTCCCTGATCGAAGCCTGCGAAGAGCTTGAAGGACTCCTGGGTGTTTACGATGCGGATAAGCTCCAGAGCGTATTGGACGGCTATTGTAACAGTGTTAAACTCGGCTTTTCGGGCAATAAAAAGTTCTATGACATCGATCTTCTCGCCTCAGATCTCGACAAGAAGGCAGACTGGATAATCTCCCACATCAGATCAACAGAATGGTTCACTGACAGCGAGGGATTCTCCCGCTACAACGGCTATTACGACAACAGCGGAAATGCTCTCGAGAAGAACGGTGATAAGCACGGCCGCCCTGCCATGATGCTTACAGGTGAAGTATTCACCATCATGTCCGGCGTTGCCACAGACGACCAGGTACGTGAGATCGTGAAGTCCGCTGACAATTACATCTACGACGCATCGATCGGCGGCTACAAGCTCAATACAGATTTTCACGAGATAAAGACAGACATGGGCCGTATGTTCGGCTTCTCCTATGGCCAGAAAGAGAACGGCGCCGTCTTCTCCCACATGACGGTAATGTTCGGCAATGCCCTTTATTCCAGAGGCTTTGCAGAAGAGGGATGGAAAGTTCTCGGCACGTTATACCGCCACGCTGCAGACTTTGATTCAAGCAAGATCTATCCCGGCGTCCCTGAATACTTCGACCCCAAGGGCAGAGGCGTTTACCACTACCTCACAGGCGCGGCAAGCTGGCTCATGCTGACGGTCTTAACAGAGATGTTCGGCATCAAGGGCGCTTACGGTTCGATGGTATTTGAGCCCAAGCTCCTGCCCTCGCAGTTTGATGATGAAGGCAAGGCTTCCGTAAGCTTCGAGTTCAACGGCAAGCCCGTGACAGTCGTATATAAGAGCAGCGGCTCGGCATCTGCGGTAAAGAAGATCACCGTTGACGGCGCAGTTGTCAGCGAGGGTTCCAACCTGCTCCCCAAGGAAAAGATCGGAAGCCTGATAGAGATCGAACTTGCCTGATTTGCCCCGGACGATCTGCTCTGGCGATTTTTCCCGAGATTTGCCCCGGTGCAAAACTGGCCCTGTTTCAGGCCAGTTTTCGCCCCTGTTTCCGGCTAGTGCAAAAATGGTGCAGATATAGGGCCAAACTTGCACCATTTTCGTCAAATGATGGTCAGATTGCTCGAAATGGTGCGAAATTAACGCCAATCCTGCACCATTTCTGCACACCTGTTCTAAAAGAGGGGCAAAAAGCTTCAAGATTACCCCTGGTGACAAAATGGTGACGGTGAGCACCAAAATCGTCACCAAAACTGTCACCAAAGGCTCCAAATGCACGAAATGGTGACGAAAAGTAATGATTCCGTCACCATTTCATCACCACAGCGAAAAAGCGGTGACACAAGAGGTGTATGGGGGCCGCGAAAACCACCCCACACCCGCAAATAAAAAAGCCCGGCCGCGGCCGGACTATAATCTTTATCCTACTCTCGTGTAGTACTGATCGCTGTTTTGCCAGGTGACCTTTATCTTGCCGCCATCCATTGTGAATGTGTATTCCCAGCCGCCGTTATCGTCAGCACTGCCTTTTTCAGAGGCAACCGTTTTATTGTCGTCATCGAATTCCATCTCATAATCGAATTTCTCGATCTGGCCCTCTTCGACGTGGTAAAACTCACACTTGAATCCCTTGTCGGTAAGATCATATATCTTGAAGTTTTCATCAGAATCAGTGGCTTTCCAGCTGCCTTCCCAGCCCTGATCCACTGTCTGTTCAGACTGTATTGATGACTCAGTCTTTTTCTTCTCTTTGGTCTGTTCCGGTTCTTTGCCGCAGGAGGCAAATGACAGGATCATGCCTGCAGTTAACAGTAATGCCAATACTTTCTTCATGTTTATATCTCCATATCTTCGCTTTAGGGTATTATAACCAACTTCGGCCGGTGAGGCTGATGAACTTTGAGTGAAAGCATGTGCATATCGGTCTGGAAGATTGAATTATTACCTAAAAACACCTAAAATATCCTATCTGAGCATATATTAGTTGGGATGGATTACAGATCAGATGGGTCTTTTAAAGAAAAAGTCGCTTTGGCTTGGTGCGTTGTTTCTGCTGGTTCTTGGCGGAGCGACTCTATTTGTTATCCATAAAGAACTTAAAGGTCAGGATATCATTGGCACTCTCAAAAGTGCGAATATCTGGTGGGTGCTCTTAGCCATCATGGCAATGGCCATATATGCTGTAGCGGACGGCATCAACATCAGCAGATGCCTGAAGCTCGACGGCTACAAGATAAGCTTCGCTCAGATGATGAAGTATTCTTTTGCCGGATTCTTCTTCAGCTCGATTACACCATCTTCAACAGGTGGCCAGCCCGGCCAGCTCTACTTCATGGCAAAGGATAAGCTGAAAGTGTCACACAGTGCATTTACGCTTCTGTGCGCGCTCTTAAGCTTCCAGTGTTCAGCTGTGTTCTTAGGCGTTGTAGGAGTTATCTTTTCGCGCGGTGAAGTATTCAAGCTCCAGGGCAAATTTGCATATGTCTTCCCGATTGGATTTGCACTGAATCTCGCGATCATCGCATTCCTTATATGCGTTCTCTTCACGAGAAAGATATCCGGTTTCTTCATAGGGATCGGTCTCTGGTTCCTGAAGTTAAGAGGCATTAAGCCGGGCGAGAAGTTTAAGTTCCTTCGCTCTTTTGCAGCTTACAGAAAGGCTGCTTCTCTTCTTAAGAAGAATAAGATCGTCTTCGTGAAAATGCTCCTGACTTCACTGGTGCAGATCATTCTTTTCCACTCAGTCACATTCTTCTGTGCACGTGCAATAGGATGCAGCAGCCTTGACTGGTTTACCGTGCTCCGCACACAGTCTTCGCTCTTTATATCCGTATCTTCACTTCCGCTCCCGGGCGCTGCAGGCGTTACGGAATATGGTTATACACTGTTCTATGCGGATCTCATCCCGGAAGCTTTGTCAGGAAGCGTTATGCTCCTGTCGCGTTTTGTCAGCTTCGTACTGCCGCTTATAACAAGCGGTCTGGGACTCGTGCTGCTCTCGATTAAGCGTAAGGAAAAGTGATCAGTTGAATCCGAAAAGCTTTCTTGCTATCTGATAACCTAAGCGGTGCAAGGGATAGCTGATCCAGTGAGGCCAGTTGCGGACGGGACCGATCATGTGCTTTGTGAAAGGCTTTTGAGTTATCCATTTATAGTAGACGGGACGCTTTTCGGCGATCTCATCCAGGAAAGACTGCATGACCTGTTCATCCTCTTTGGTGTGGAGACGGAGCAGGAATGAGACAGTCGCAAGAGTGACGATCTCTGTATAGTAGTAAAGATATTCACGCTGAGCCTTATTCTGCAAGGAATCCGTATCAAGTTCATAGAGCATAAGGCGGTTGACCTTAAGCTGCTGGTCCATACGGCTGAGCATGACCTTCTCATTTACGGACTGGTCTTCACGGCCGATAAAATAGCGGTAAAGATCGACATCAAGGTAATACATCTTCTCTACCTTCATCATCGGGTAGCAGACGTAAAGATGGTCTACATAGAATGTATGCTTGGGAAGCTTCATGCCGCTGTTCCTTGCAAGCTCGGTGCGGTAAGTAGCAGAGTGCATAAGGATATATGAGCCTGTAGCCCACTTGCCTACTTCATCCCATCCGAAAAGTCTTCCGGCAGGAAGCGTCTTGCGGTAGTTAATAGGGCATCTCTTGCCCTGGTTGACCTTCTCATATACATAGTTGGTGATGACAAGATCTGCGGCCTTGGCAGGATCGCGCATTGTCTCAAGGACTTCGAGGAGCTTTTTCAAAGATGCTTCATCGACCCAGTCATCGGAATCGAGAACACGGAAGTAAAGACCGGTGGCACTCTGAAGGCCTGTCATTACAGCATCACCATGACCACCGTTCTCCTTCTTGATAAGGCGGACAGTGTCAGGATACTTCTCTATATATTCTTCAGCGATCTTAGAAGTATCATCACTTGAACCGTCGTCCACAACAATGATCTCTATCTGCTCTTTACCCGGCAGGAGACTCTCGATAGCTCTGCTAACGTAATCCTGCGAGTTATAGCTCGGAATCGCCACACTTAACAGCTTTTGCATCTTCCCTCAGAAACCTTTCCTCAATAAACCGTATGACATTATATCATCAGACAGGAAAAGTTCTACCATTTAAGAAAAAGTACATTTTATTTGATAATAATAATCTGACTCTTTTTGGACATCAGGCATCTTTTTTGCGTGTTTTCATAAGAAGTCCGAGACCGGTCTCGATTCCTATGAGCAGAACACCTGTAATAACTGCTGCTACAGTAATGTTACGGTTGATATTTCCGTTATAAGCTTTCACCCAGGATTCTGTAAACTCGGCTGAACCGTAATTTGATGCAGGATAGTCTTTCATCAGGCGCTGCTGGAGAGCTTTTCCGTCATCTGCAGATCTTGTTGTGATAAGCATGCTTATATCTCCATCGCCTGCATCTCTCTCGGTAAGATGTTTATTCATTTCCTGGGCGAACTGATCCCATGTCGCCGGATCGTATTTGTAATAAAGACTGTATTCCGGTTCTGCTGAAGAAGGTGCTGCCACTTCCTTGTAATACTTGCCTTCAACAACTTCTGTGTGGCACTCGAAAACGGAATACTCACCGTCAGAAGGTTCTTTTGCGTACATGCTCATGCCTGAACATTCACTGTAATACCTGACGATTTCAGAAGGGATCGATACCACCTTCGATTCGCCTTCCATGATGCTGTCCTGAAAATCCCATAAGACTATTTCGTTAAGAATATAGATGTCTTTTACTCCCTCAAGTTTGCTGATCTCAGGAATATCTTTATATGTGATCATGGAAGACTTATCGCCGGGAACGACGCCGCTGCCCTTGCAGTATACCTGATTAAGCTCACCAAACTCGCCGTCGACAGTATAGACATATATAGACGATGTATCCGGCACTTCATCTGTGGACCTGTTTATCACATAGTACACGCCTGCAACAGATATAAATGTGCAGACAGTTAATATCGGAACCGCCAGCATAAAGATCAATAAAACGGTTTTACGCATTTTCCTTCTCCTTCCCAATTCAAATACAATTTTATCACGAAAGATTGATATAATTGTTTGCAATTAAACCATTATGGGAGGGGAATATGACCAGACTCGAATATCTCAAATCGCCTGAAATGACACCTATCCGCAAGAACATTAACTCCTGCGCGATCATCGGTTATGTAATTGCAGCTCTTTCAATAGTGCTTAATCTTTTCGTATATAACAATCCGTATGGCCTCATCGACTGTGCGCTGATCGTTATATGTTCCCTTCTCATCCATCTCCTTCAGAGCAGAGTTGCTGCCATCATTCTTACTGCATACGCTGCACTTAACGTTATCGTCGTAACCATCCAGACAGGAAGACTTGGCGGATGGTGGATCGCTCTCGTAGGCGTATATGCGATCATCTATACCTTCAAGTTCCAGAGCAGCTGGAAGAAGGTTAAGGAAAACGGCCCTGTAGATATCAATCTTCCCCAGTAACGCCATGGACCTTAAACGCTTACCCTATCAGCTCACTGTATGTAAAGTAAAAACCGTCACAGACCTTGTGGCTGACAAAGATTTCTGGTTCGCTGCAAGAACAGATGAAGAGATCTCCCTTGTCTGCAAGACATCTGATGTACCCTCTGAGACTCTCGAGAGAGATGACGGCTGGAAGGGCTTCCGTATAGAAGGCGTGCTCGACTTCTCGCTTATCGGCATCCTGTCGAAGATCTCAGCAATCCTTGCTGACAACAAGATCGGTATTTTCGCTGTGTCGACTTACAACACCGACTATATCCTCGTCAAAGAGGAGAACTTCGAGAAGGCCTTATCCGTACTGAGCGAAAACGGATACAACATCATCTGAGATTTTAACCCAAAAACTAAAAGGTTGCCTCAAATAATATGAGACAACCTTTTCTATTTGATCAGTCAATTCTTACTGCACCACGATCTGGAATGCCGGATGTTCACCTTTTGAGTTGCTTCCGGAAACTACAGTTACCGTATAATGATCTGCCTTAAGATCAACATTATAAGTCAGTGTACGGAGCTTTCCATCCGGAACCTCTGCATCGATAACGCTGCTGCCCTTGTCTCCGTCGATCTTTATCTTGTAATCGCCTTCTGCATTTGTAACCACAACAACGATCGTGGCACTGCGGTCTTTCTCGACATCAAATGTAACAAGTTCACTGTCTTTGTTTTCTTCTTCGATCTGGAAGCTGACCGTGGAGTTAACGAGCATGTTTTTCGAAGCCGTAACTGCTGTCATCGCAATACCTGATATGAGCATTACTGCAGATAAGATTCCGGCATAGAGGAATCTGATCTTCTTGTGGCCCTGGGGATAGAGGAGCATCAGTCCCAATGTGATGATGAAAGGTGATGCGACGCCCATAATAAGGTATGTGCCGAGAAGTGAAGAGTAATCAATATTTGAAACGCTTACCTCAGATACAGCAGACTTTCCAAGATAGGTTACCGTTACAGAGATCATGTTGTTTGTGAAGTGCATGATCATCGACAGAAGGATATTGTTCTTCTTTACGACAACATAGCTGAGTATGAGACCTAAGAACATTGTTGTCAGGAATCTTAATACTGACATGTGGTTGATTCCGAAAAAAAGACCCATGATAAGTACGATTACCCAGTCATGCTTTAAGCTTCTGAAGTTGCTTAAGATGGCACCTCTGTGGATGGCTTCCTCGCAGATTGCAGGCAATAGTGCGACTACGAGAGCTGCGACAGGAAAGCTCATGCTCTCATATAAGAATGAATTCAGATCTCCTACCTCAGATACACTCTGCGGGAAGATGGTTCCTGTGATTGCCACAGCGATCATCGAGACCGGAAAAGCTCCCAGTATCAGTAAGATGCATCCGAAGATATCTCTTACCTTAACCTTCTTTACCGGAAATACCTCCTTGATCTTCACCCTTGTTATAAGGCAGTAGATAACTGCCATTGCAAGGAATGCAAGTTCCGTGATTATAAGTCCGGGTATTCCAAGGTTCTGCTGCAAAGGTGCACATACCAGGATGAAAAACGCCATCAGTACTCCAAAGAGCACGAAGCCCATCCATGGGCGCAGTCTGCCCTGATCACTTAATTTTTCCATAAGTAATTCCTCCATATTTGCGGTTATTATTAAATATTGTTTTTGTGATTATTTATTCGTGGATCGCACGTTCCTTCTTAAGGCGGTTGATCTTAATAATGGTCTTTACCGAAGCTGTAACAGCCGCTGCACATAAAGCAAACATTGCTATAGAGCACATCAGGTTAAGAACTGCTAATGAATTCGTAAAAGCGGAAGTTATTACTATCGACAGATTAAGAACTGCTGCGAAAAGCATCAGTGCTACGCAGAAGATAAGATAACCGAGTGTGACCTTAAGACAGTTGATCTGGGAATCAATATCCGAATACAGTTCGATCCCGTTAGGATAATCTTCTGAAAGAGCTCTTGCGTAGACCCAGCATCTGCCAGGATAGTTTATCCAGCAGACAACCTTTATTCCCATCTCTTCAAGGAACCTGAAATACTTCTGATTCTCTGCACTGTAAGCAGATCCCTTAAGGAACAGTTCCTTATACTTATACTTGTTTGCTTCTGTCTCTTCGAATTCAAAAGTCAGTCTTCCAGCATGTTCAAGAGAATATCCGTGTGAAGCCATCTCATTGATCCAAGCCTCTTCTTTCTCGAGTTCCCAGATCCAGAAAATCTTATGAATGACTCTGCGCATATCAGTTTCCTCCCAAAATCCTCTTGCCGTTATCAACGAGTTCAGAGAGCCTTGCAAGTTCTTCTTTGAGCACGGTCAGACCATTTCCGGTGATCACATACTCTTTCTTGCGGCTTTCCGGATTCTCCGGCAGAGCATCTATCCATCCCTTCTCAACGAGCGAATTAAGCGCTCCGTATAATGTACCCGCGGCGAGCTTCACCCGCCCTCCTGACAGTTCTTCCACATTCTGGATTATTCCGTATCCGTGAAGCGGTTTCTGAAGCGACAACAATATGTAGAAGACTGCTTCGGTTAACGCTAACTGTGGCATATCCTTATTCCTCCTTTATATCGGCTTCCGATATATCGTATCCCGAGTATATCGCCTGCCGATATAGTTGTCAAGTACCAATCGCATACTTTTCGAAAACAGGATATTCTCCGATAATCAACACCTGCATCCCGGTCTGTTGCTTAAGCGATAAAAGAACCCGGTATTGTTCATAGTACGGCGCCTTCAGCGATGGTTAAATATGCACATCAAACAACCAAGCGAAAGGCGGGAACATAAAATGAGAGCAATGAATATACCGGTTAAGAAGCTTGAGATCGAAGATCTCGAACAGATAAGCGGAGGAAGTACCGCTATCAGCCCCAGGATCTTATATGCAAACGATACTTTGATCCAGAGCACGAGCTTTACAACTGAACAAGCAGTAACAATGGGCAAAGTCTATAACGATGTTTTCGAGAAGGTAAAGGACTTTTTCGCCGGTGTTCCGAAGCTCTGTGCCGACACTAGGGTAATGCCAGTAATTATCTCACACATCACAAGTCTTCACTGTTGATCTGAAGACTTGGATCCCATATAGCGATAGCACAAACGGCTGAGGTTTTTTCGATCCGACCAGGCCTGCCGGCTTAAGCGCCGCATGCCAAAGGATATGAAGCACAGGAGCGGGACCTTTCCCATCTCCCCCCTTCCCCCATACAAAACGTCCTGCTCCAATCGTGCGATTCGCAACACTAAAAAATACGGCAGCGGATTTGGCGGAGAGCCTTATCCAATGCCGCATTTTAGTTGCATCTTACCTATAACCGTTAAGCCCGGTTATGTGATTATCAGTTCATCCTTTGACATGATCAGGTCTTCGAATTCATCGACCGGTATGGGCTTCGAGAAGTAATAACCCTGGAAGAGCTTGCATCCCTTTGCTACCAGGAAATCGTACTGGTCACGTGTCTCGACACCTTCTGTAAGGGAAGTCATACCGAGATCCAATGAGAGATTGATGACATTCTTTACGATGGTATCTGCCTTCTGAATATCATCGGATTTGCCGAGGAAGTTCATGTCGATCTTGAGGACATCAACAGGAATGTTCTTAAGCATGTTGAGTGAGGAATAACCGCTTCCGAAGTCGTCCATCTCCACGACGAATCCGTAATCTCTGAACTCATCCATGATGGCAACGATCTTATCGGAATCGTTGACCATGACCGTCTCGGTTATCTCCACACGAAGATGCTTAGGATCCACGCCATGTTCTTCAACGAGATCATGGATATACTTCGGTACATCAAGATAGTAGAAATCCTTGGGCGAGATGTTTACTGATATGAAAAGGTCCCATCCGCGTGCCTTCCATCTGGAAAGGATCTCGCAGGCACAGCGCCACATATACTTATCGACTTCTGCGATCATGCCGTTCCTCTCAAGAGAAGGAATGAACTTGAAAGGTGCGAGGAAACCATGTTCCTTGTGGATCCAGCGGACAAGCGCCTCGCATCCTACGATATTTCCCTCATTGTCAGCAATAGGCTGGAGATAAGGTCTGATATCCTGATTCTTGATCGCATCAGCAAGCTGGGCAGCGATCTCCTGATTCCAAAGGATCTCGGCACGGAGCTCATCGTCATAGGAAGCTATGTACTTGGAGTCATCATTTTCGATCGAGGACAGAGCAAGACGTGCGTTAGAGAAGATAACATTGACATCTGCATCGCTTCTGTCGACTTCGCTTACACCGATCTGGACCTGCATCGGATACTTGGCAGTGTCCTTCTCGATGGTTACATGGCAAAGCGCATCCTCGATCTTCTTGGAATCATATTCCTCCTTCGGCATAAGGATTCCGAAGTTAGCTCCGCTGAGTCGTCCGTAAACGCACTTTCTGGAGAAGAGTCCTTTCATCTTATCTGTAAAGCACTTGATTCCGTAGTCGCCGAATTCATTTCCGAAAATATCATTAACGAGCTTAAAGCTCTTGATATTGATATAGAGCGCCATGTAGTCGATATCCTTATGAATATCGATGTTCTGCTTGATGATCTTGAAAAGCTGGTCCTTTGTAAAAAGACCTGTAAGTCTGTCGTGAGTAGCTTCATACAGATCTTTTCTGATCCTGAGCTGCTCTTCGGTAACATCCTTGACCATCAGATAGTAACCTGTGATCCTGCCCTTTTCGTTGACAACGTCACGGTTCTCAAAGTTATAGTACTTAACACTGTCTCCGGCACCGGTCGTATGCTGCTCTGACCAATTGCCTCTGTGAAGACTGATGTTAAAAAGATATTCAAGATACTCAGGTGCTTTGTCACAGTTCTCTTCACTTACGCCTACCAATATCCCGGCCGCATTATTGACCCAGACACAGCGTCCTCTCGGTGTGAATATGAAACATGCATCTTTACCATTGGATACAATACCTGAAAGCATTCTGTCCAGGAGTTTCAACGGTCTGTAATGGATGGCAAAATAGTAAACCAGAACTCCCAAGACACCAAAGCCGATCATGGAACGGTCGATAGGGCTATTGGAGATGATGTAGTAGGTTTCCCATCCGGACACGATACCCATTGCAACAAGGATGATCGAGTAACGTTCTCTGTAGATCCTGGATGCTCTGATCGTAGCAACAGAAAAACCTATGATGACCAGAAGGAAGATTCCGTAGTCGACGATTCTGTGGAATGCCTGTCCTGCAAGGGGCTTTAATACGTAAAAGACCTGATTCTTGTAAACTGTCCACTCAATGTCAAATGCATGTCCCGTGATAGGGTTGATCAAAAGCTGCAGTGAATCGGCAACAAGAAGATACTGTACCCAGGCAGGTGCTTTTCTTTCCCTTCTGTTACCTTTGCAGTAAGCTTCCGTGAATTTCATCAGCTCATAGACAACAAAGTCCATACCTACAAAGTAGATATAGTTTCCGACGAGAGCCATCATTTTATTACGGGCAACTACAATAATAGCGTTTCCGAGGATAGGCGGAATAAATGCCAGATCAAGCCAGAACACTGCCTGACCCAACGCCTTGTAATGACGCTTGGCATTCAGCGCACACATCAACAATGTGAGTATCAGAAGAATAAAGATGCCCGCATATATGAACCTGATGCTGTAGTATGTGTTCATGACCTCTCCCTGATCTTATATAGACATTTTATCGACTTTATCACCTTCATTATAAGGGAGGGCTTGTTACACACTCATCACCGCTTTATTAAATAATTTGAAACAAAACAAATAAAGGGGTTTGAGACCGCCCGGCAGAGATCCGGCATTCTTATTCTGTCATAAGTTTGTATCATCGCATTAACGGCAGTGTTGCTATCGTGTGATAAAATACCAAAAACAAAGAGAAGGAAAAAGGGTTTAATCATATGGAAAAGAAACAGACAATCATTATATTAGCGGGCGTACTCGTGCTTCTGGTCATCATCGTAGGAGTAGTGATCGGTGTCAGGTCATGCAGCAAGGAACCGGAACTCTTACCGTCAAATACAACCTCATCATCTTCAGATACAACTGCTGCAACCACATCTGAGAGCAGCACGGAAGCTGCTACATCCACCACAGAAGAAGAGACCACCACAACAGCCGCTGATGCAACTGCACCTTCATTACCCGATGTCGATGATGGTGGAAACGGCGATGAGACAAAGGCTACCACTAAGGCTACTGCAAAAGCCACAAAGAAGCCGACAACCAAGCCTACATCAGCTACCAAGAGCACATCTTCATCTTCTGAGACAAGCGGCACATCAGCTTCAGGTACAACAGCGGACGATGACGAAGGCGTTATCGAGCTGCCTTTCATCCCTGCCGACTGATCAGAATCCGATCACCTTATCACAGATCTCAAGCGCTGCCGGACGGTGCGTTACTATTATGACTGTCTTATCGGTAAGTGAACGGAGATTCTCAAGGACTTTTTTCTCGGTAACATCATCAAGCGCACTGGTGGCTTCATCAAGAAGCAGTACCGGTGAGCCTGAGAAGACCGCACGTGCTATCGCTATGCGCTGCATCTGACCTTCAGAAAGGCCAGTTCCGCGCTCACCAAGAACAGTGTCTATACCGTTATCGAGTTCGTTGATGAATTCATCTGCACAGGCTATCTTAAGAGCCGAATTGATGCGCTCCTCATCAGATGAATGAGCCTTATCCGCGAAGCTTACGATATCACGGACAGTGCCGCTCATGAGCTTATTGCCCTGCGGCACATATGCGAAAAGTCTGTTCCAGGACGAATTGAGTTCCTTCTCCACGCCGGCGGAATCACGTATGTAACACTGACCTTTATCAGGCTTGTAGATACCCATGAGAAGCATAAGCGCGGTAGATTTGCCGCAGCCGCTGTGACCGGTAAATGCAGCATATTCGCCCTTCCCTATCTCAAGATTGATCCCGCTTACGGCAACGGGCATATTGTCTTTACTTACCCCGTTAACCTTGTCTGACGCCGGATAATATGTGTAGGAGATATCCTTAAGGCCAATGCTCTTGAAGGAGTTGCGGTAGAAATCATTAACCTCGTCAAGCGTCCTGGCGTCCCCTACTATGTCATCGTCAAAACTCTCGATCTCCATGAGACGTTCAGCACTTGCCAGCATCTGGTACCAGCGCGGAAGGTATCCCGTGATATTCGCGAAAGGTGACTGTATCTGTGTGATCAGCTGTGTGATCGCAGTCAGGGTTCCGTATGTGATCGAACCTGTAAGTATCCCGTAACCGCAGTAGATGATGCCGAAGATATACATGCCGTTCATGGCACCTCCGAATCCGAAG
Organism: uncultured Clostridia bacterium; assembly: GCA_946403085.1. Classification (GTDB taxonomy): domain Bacteria; phylum Bacillota; class Clostridia; order Saccharofermentanales; family Saccharofermentanaceae; genus Saccharofermentans. Next base: position 129,605 of record CAMIYM010000002.1, read on the forward strand.
TTACAGATATTGGAAAAGCGCATTCTCTTAAGCCGGGCCTTCTTGTGTTCGCCGGTCTTCCGGTGGGCCTCTTCTTCCGTCATGTCTTCCGCTGCAAAGGAACGGATGACCATAAGGCTTGATATCCTCTCCTGCATGAAGATCCTTACAGCTCCGTCCTTTTCCTGAACTTTCTTGTGGAGCTTTTTCATGTTCTTTCTGAAGGCAAATGTCAGAAGAGCAAGAAGTATACCCAAAGGGATGATTATCAGAGCAAAACGCAGATCGAGCACGGTGATCATGACAAGTGCCGATATCATCTTCACTGCCATGCCGGCAAATCCCGGGATTATCTCTGTGTAGTTGTTTGCGATGAGCGTGGTGTCATTCGTAAGCCTGTTAAGCCACTCCCCGGAGTGTATCGCGCTCACACGGCCGTAATCTTTTCGAAGGATGTTGTGCATCAGACGTTCCTTGAAAAGGTTCTCAAATGTCGCACGGGACAACTCCGAAAGCCAGCGGGAAACCGCATTAAGGATCAGCTGGAACAGCACGAGCGAGATTATGGATATCACATTGAGGATGAAGCCGTCTTTATTCTTCGCGACTGCACTGTCGACGATGCCTCTTAAGAACAGCGCATAGAGAACACCGCTCGCACCGATAAGGCACTGAACGGCCGTAAGAAGAAGGATGTATGCCTTCTTGCCGCCTGGGACTTTATATAGCCACTTTACTGCGCTGTTTTGCATTTTCCCGTAAGTTTTCTCTTGATCTTTCCTGCCAGGATCCTAGCTTCCATAAATATAACACGAACAGGATATACGGCATACCAGAATCTGGTATAGAACCTGTATCCGAATCCGTTGAAGTTAACTTCTTTCCCCTTCCTGACGAGCGAAGTCAGAACGCCGATTATCTGGTCATCTGTTATGCCATATTCTTTTCTAAGGCAGTTATCTCCCAGGATCACATAATCGTTGTCGCGCACCTTAACGATACGGTGCAGAACGTACTGATTGCCGCCGCGCTTATAGAGCGGGATATCGTATTTCTTAAGTCTGCCTTCAGGCTTTGTAATGATCAGGATATCCCTGTTCTGCTTAATCAGAGGACGCATGCTGACGCCCGCATTCCTATATATGAGTTTGCCGCTCCTCTCGAGCTCTTCTTCAAAACTCGCCATCAGGATCACCTGCTCATGAATTCATAAGAGACTTTGGCAGCGGAGATGTCCATGTTGCATCCCAGCCTGTAGAATCCTATCCGGCCGCTCATCCTGTCGATAAGTTCAAGTGTCTTTTGAAGTGCGGATATATCATTCGGGCGGTACACCTGCTGCATTATCGCAGGATACGCTTCCGCCCTGGTGATCTTTTCGATATGGTTGTCAGAAGAACGCTCAAGGATGCAGATGGCTTTAAGCGGAACTGCAATATCCGTGGAAAGCCTGTGCTTACCGGCATAAGGTGTGCCGTATATTGTAACCTCATCGCCGATCCTGATCAGAGGTTTGTCATCGTTGACCATGACAGCTCTGTCTCCAAGGAGCTTCCTCCAGAGTGCTGTATGCGTTGATTTGCCTGTACCGGAAGGTGCCGTGAACAGGTAAGCTTTGCCGTCGACTGCTATGGCAGATCCGTGGAAAAGAATAGTGTCGAATTCAGGCATCTTCTCTGAGATCTTGCGGTATACTGCGAGTTCTTCGAGATATGCATCCGAGTTATTGCCTTGCTCAGCCCTTGCCCTCTCATATCCGATATCATCCTCTGTGATCTCAACTGCAAAATCATAAGGACCATCCGTCTGATAGTCCTTACAATAAAGGTGCACCTGCTCGAAAAGAGAATGCACTTCAACGATCTTATCCGCGAATCTGTACCTGCCGGTCATCATTCGAGAGCGCCGATTTTGTTAAGTTCTTCAATTACGCGCTTAACGTCTTTCTCGATAGCGCCTTCCGGAGCATCGAATCTCTCACGCATAGCCTTAACGACCTCTTCTTCGGTCGTCTCTTCCTTAAGAAGATCGATTATCGCACCCATCGTCTTGTTGCCTCTTACCATGCCTGAGAATTCAGCATTGGTCGTGGGAACGAGATAGGACTCGTCTGATGAATTATGAGTAATAAAATTGGATTTGAGTTTCATGATATAAACTCCCCGTATGTTTTTTCTTATTTTAACATAAGATAGAATGCCTAATAACGGACATATTGCCCGTTATCAGGACAGTTATCAGGTCAGCTCCGTCACATGTTGACTTCCATATCTGCCACAGCCTCCGCGAATGACCTGTCATGCTCGACGAAAAGCATCGTTATATTATTCTCCCTGACCAGACGCTCGATCTCAGCGCGCATATAGACATCGATATAGTTAAGAGGCTCATCCCACAGATAGAGGTCGGCATGTTCGCACAAAGAAAGCGCTATCATGACGAATTTCTTCTGACCCAGCGACAGGGCAGACACGTCACGGTAGAGCATCTCCTTTGTAAATCCCATCTTGATCAGGATCGTCGAGAAGACCGTCTTATCGCATCCGCGTTCACCGGCTATTTCGTAGAGTGTACCGCAAAGAGATGAAGTGTCCTGGCCGACATAAGAGATCTTAAGACCAGGTGCGATATATATATCACCTGAAGCAGTGATCCCCTCTTCTTCTCCAAGTCCTGCCAGATACTTGATCAATGTGCTCTTTCCGCAACCGTTCCTGCCCTGAAGGGATATCTTCATTCCGCGTTCGACCGTAAGATCAAAGCCTTCCACGACAGGATCACCATAGCGCATGAGAGTCGTGTTCTTCAGGATAACAGGCGTACGGTTATGGTGCTCGGTACCTGTGATCTTCAATGTCTCTGTGCGTTCCAGATCTTTCAGAAGGCTCTGCTTTTCTTCAAGTTTGCGCTCGTTCCTTCTCTCCAGATTCTTTGCGGCAGACATCAGCTTGCGTGCTTTTTCGGCTTCATAAGCTCTTCTGAAATGATCTTCTGCCACCTTTGAAGGTGCCTTGGAGCGGTTCTTGTAGCCTTCAGCCTTTGAAGACCATTTGGCATTCTTCTTCATGGCTGCATCGATGGAACTCATCTCTTTTTTGAGCTGGTCATTCCTGGCACGTTCACTCTCCATGCGCTGTTCATTGTTCTCCCACCACACGGAATATGAAGCACCGACAAGTTCAAAGCCGGTCTTTGTGATGACCAGGGTGTGGTCAGTGCAGCGGTCAAGAAATGCACGGTCGTGGGATATCAGAATGAAGCCGTCTTTTGAAGCGAGGTAATCAGCGACAGCCTCTCTTCCCTGCCTGTCCAGATGGTTGGTAGGCTCGTCGATCAGAGGATAGATACCATCTGAAGCAAAGAGGTTTGCGAGCATCAGCTTGGTCCTCTCGCCGCCTGACAAAGTCTCCATAGGGCGCCACATGATGTCCGGATCGGCACCCATTAAGTTGAGTTCTTTGCGGACGCGCCAGTCCTCATTTTCGGGCAGTTCAGACATAGGGAAAAGAACAGTCTCAGGTACACCTGTTATGGTGCCGCTGTATGGCAGTTCGCCTCTGAGGAGTCTGAAGAACGTGGTCTTTCCCCTGCCGTTCCTGCCGGCAAGAGCAAGCTTCCATGAAGTGTCTAAAGTGATGGTGATGTCGTCAAATAAGGTCTTCTCAGAACCGTCATATCCGAATGTTAAGTTGTTGATCGTAATTATTGGCATTGTGATTCTCCTTACCGAAAATCCTCCGCCGGATAAATCAAAAGCCGCAGACACATATCAGCGGCCGCGGCTTATAAAATTGCAATATAAATGAACACACAAAAACAGACTTATCCGCGAGGCAGTTATTAAACTATCAGCAGATCGTCTTTCTCATTGGTGTTCCTCCGTCTTTAAGATTTCTGCCGTGATGATACAGCAGGAATCAAAGCACGTCAAGCACAAGGAGTTCGGATCTTTGACACTTTTTTCACACACCTTTCACGCAACTATCACCCACCCTTCCCACAATTCAGAAAGGTCTTTGGGCTATACTTCAGGTGGCAAAAGGGAAGCGTTCTTCATATCAGGAATGCGCTGGAGAAGTTGAACGCTTCCCGGAGTGCCGGTAAACCGGTACTCACCTCTCATAACTGCCATACCCCTTAAATATTTTTAACCGCCTTTATTTTTGATACAATATTCATGGAGTGCAAATATGCGCTTCATGGAATAGGGTTTTATGATGGTTAAGGAGTAGGGAAAATGGGCATATCAGACCGCAAGAGATTTGCAAATTTATCAGAACAGGAAAGATATGAGGAAATGTGTGTAAAGATGGGCAACGCGCCCGTCTACAACAACAATGTCGGACAAGCTATAGGCACTGCTCCCCAGGGACCTGCAGCACCTGTGATGAATGTTCCTGTAATTAATCAGACTTCCTCCTCAGACAATAAATGTCCTTCCTGCGGAGCGACACTCACATTTGATCCGAAGACCGGCGGTCTTGTCTGCAATTTCTGCGGAAACACCGTTCAGCTGAACTCGGCGCCTGCAGAACCCGGTACCGGTTACACATTCGACGATTTCATAAACAATTCCGCACACCGCCTGACGGATTCATCGATCAAGCTCATCGTGTGTGGCACCTGCGGCGGACATTTTACGGCTGACCAGAGATCCATCTCCGGTCTTTGCCCTTTCTGCGGATCGAATTCCATCACAGTATCCAACAATGATATGGGATTATTGGAGCCTACCGGTGTTATCCCCTTTCAGGTGGATAAAGAACGCGCACAGAGGATCTTCCAGGAATGGATCTCAAAAAGAAGATTTGCTCCGACGGATTTCATGAAAAATGCAAGGGCAACAGATCTCGTCGGCGTTTATGTTCCTTACTGGGTTTTCGACTGCGATACCCGTGCTGATTACAAGGGAAGATTCGGAAGAACATATGGTTCCGGAGATGACCAACGTACCGTATATCATAAGGGTTCCGGTCATTGTGATCTGCCGGTAAAGAATCTTACCCTTGTAGCTTCAAGCCGTCTCGAAAAGGATGCCTTCTGGAAAAGCATCTCTGTATTCAACTTCGACTACATGAAGAAATATGATCCGAATCTCCTTGCAGGTTTCTGGTCTGAAAGCTACTCCGTCGACGGTCAGACAGCCTGGCAGAATGCCGGAGGAAAGATCTATGGCATGGTCAGGAGCCGCATCATGAAAATGGAAACAGCAGATTGTGTTGACTGGATCGAGATGCAGCCTGAGGCATACAATATCCGTGCCAAGTACGTTCTGGCTCCTGTCTGGGTAACCTCATTTAAATACAACAATGCGATCTATCAGGTCATTCTCAACGGACAGACCGGCGTTGTGGCAGGCACATGGCCGAAATCACTAAAGAGGCTGTTCATTATCATAGGCATCGTCGCAGGCGGTCTATTTGCTTCCCGCGTAATCTTCCTTCTCCTCTCCTGGCTCATTGAGTTCTTAAGAGGAATGGGTGGTTAAATTCAAGGATCAACCAGTCTATTGTAGAATCCAGAAAAGTGTCCGGTAAAGCATTCTCTCACTTATACCTCAAACAGAGCCTTGAAGGGATACCTCGCGCGCATATAATAAAGTAGTCGTGGGGACGACAATAGGAAACAATTTTTGGGAGAATAATCATGAAACGACCTATCAAAAAGATCGGGGCTGCTGTTTTGGCAGCTTCGTTGTCTTTCTCTTTTTTCGCGTGCGGTTGCACGGGTAAAGCAGGCAAAAGCAACATTGAAGATGAATCAGGCCTTGTCTTAAGCGGCAAGATGCCCGATAAGCTTCCGGAGGGATTATCATGGTATGACTTCAAGGAGGATACCGGCATATTCGATTATCTGGCGGAAGCGGCCGGCGGATACTTCATATCGGATATCACCTGGCACGCAGACCGCACATGGGTATTCTTCTCGGAAACGGAATCACAAAAGCCTGTCTATCACATAATGTCATTCGATAAGGACAGTAAACCGGGCTGCGATTTTGTTATAAGGGATGAGTTCGGAGAAAACATCAGCCTCGACCGCATGGTTCTTGGAGACAGACTGTATATCGACGCGTATGATTTTGCCACAAACGAACAATACCTCTACCCCGTAGATGAGAACTCGGGGAAAGTCTCGCCTGACAACAAGATCCTCTTAGCTAAGAGTTCAGAGGGGACTGAGTCACCAAGCAGATTCACATTTGCAGGATCTGATATTGCCCTGCTCAGACAGAACAGTCCCGCAAGTATCGAGCTCATTGACCCTTCCACCGGAGCAGTTAAAAAGAAGACGCCTCTTGATAATCTGGCCAAAGATTTCTATATCAAATATCCGGAGGGAATCCTTTCTGCCGGCAACAATAAGGTCATCGTCTGGGGCAGCACATCCGCAAACTATAATTTCGGACAGATAAGATATTGTCTGGCAGATCTCGAATCAGGAAAGATCAGTGCTCTTGACGAGATGGAATACATCAATATCCCGCTCCGCAATCTCACCTACTGCAATGGCCACCTGGTAACGATAACAGACGGCGGTGTTTACAACATTGATGTGGATAAGGGAACATGCACGATGGCATTGTCTTTTAACTGCTCCGTCTGCAACAGATACCTGGTAAATAATTCGGAATTAAAGTACGCTGACGAAGATAAACTGATGTTCAGTTATTCATCAAAATTCGTCGGTGATAACCAGATTCCTGCCATGCTTTGCACTTTCACCAAGTCGGACGAATACCCTGCAGCAGGAAAAAACATCCTTACTGTAGCTTCAACTGAAGACATTGATTACAGTATTGCCGAAGCAATAATGCGTTTCAATCAGGAAAGCAGCACATCATTTATGCTGTTTGATAACCGCTATAAGACCAACACCAAGATCGACTACTCAAATACCGATAATACCGATGTTGCAGCGCTTGGCAGTCTCAATTCGTATGTAGCGGTATCGGACCGTCTGACAAAGGATATCATCGCAGGAGAAGGTCCTGATATTCTCATAACCAACGGTGCAAACGAACAGTTCTCCAGCAGCAATTATTTCATGGATCTTGCTGACTATGTAAAGAACGAAAGCGGCGTCAGCGAATCTGATTACTTCATGAATGCCATCGAAGCATCGAAATCCAACGGCGCTCTTTACCAGCTTCCCATAGGCTTCTATGTCGACTGTATCATTGCTCCCTCCGATACGGTTGGCGGCAAGAACGGAATGACTTTTGAAGAGTATGTATCAATGGTAAAGACTGTCTGCAACGGTGCTGATCCTGTATACGATCATCAGCTGTCTTTCTCAAGAACTGAAGTCGCAACAAAGCTTTTCGCCAACACGAGCGAAAAGTATATCAAAAACGGAAAGATCGATGTGAACTGCAGTGATTTCAAAGCGATATTAGACTATTGCAAAGACCTTCCCTCCAAAGGATATTTTGAAGGCAAAGATGTCGATCAGGAATGGGAAGATCTGATGAATGCAAAAGAAAATATGCGTGTACAGCCCATGGTGATCTATAGTTTCTACGATTACGAGGCATTTGCCGGAAAATTCGGCGATACAGTGCTCTGCGGTTACCCGTCTGTTGACGGAAGGACCGCTGCGATTGGTTCAAATATCGCCGTGTCCATATCTTCACACACAGAAGATCCGGATTCGTGCAAGAAGTTCCTTAACATACTCCTCTCGGAAGATATCCAGAAGACACTCTTTACGAATATCCCGATCAACAAAAAATGCGCTAAGGATATCGCAGTTTCAGAGATCAACGAGACCAACAAGAACATCGAAAGGAACAAGAATAATAAATACGCAAAGAAAGAAAAAACTGTAGATATTTCACTTGCCGACAAATATATCGATCAGCTCTCCAAGTCAACGACATCGAGCTTCGTCTATAACAGCATCTCACTCATTATCTATGAGGAGGTCCCTGCATACTTTGAAGGACAGAAGTCATTTGAAGATGTCGCTAAGATAATCAATGACAGAGCGCAGACTGTATTGAACGAACGCAAATGAAGCTCACAGAGTTAATGATATATGAGCCTGCCGGGAGGACACACCCGGCAGGAAATGCATCTGGAATATAAGGACGGCCGCGTGAAAAAGGTATGACAGTTACTCTTCCACGTTAACAATACGCACATAGCGGCTTAACGCATATTCTCCGTCGTGGCATTCGCCCGGGAAATATGCGCTCATGTCCGATGCCTTCGTGACCCTTATAAGTCCGCACTGGGTAAAGAGTTCAGCAAGATGTCTTCTGTCTTCCTCAGGGCAGATGAGGCCTGCGGTCTGGAGATGATATCTGCTCTTATAAAGCACTTCGCCGATCTTATCCCGCGGCAGCGGCTTTACCAGAACGTTGCACATCATGGGCGACAACTCCAGAATATTATCAGCCGAGATTATCACACTGCAGGACCTTCCCCGAAGAACATTCTCATGCTTTTCTTCCTCGCCAAGAAGACCTTTTAATCTTTGAGTGTAAGACACCAGCGTATCCCTCGCCCTGATGCCGATCTCTTCAGTCTTATTCCTGTTGACGGCGTTCTCTAATATGGGAAGGAAACGTCCGGCAAAAGACTTCAATTCCTCAATGTCTGAAGTATCAAGATATATCACCTGGCAGCTGCTGCAGAGGAGCTGTTTGGTCGTTGCAATGTGACTTGCAAGACCTTCCAATTCCTTATCGGCATCCTCTGCTTCATCAAGTCTCGTGATGTAGCAGAAACCGAGTTTCTGACCCCACTCTATTATCTTTACACCCGTCGGCGCGAGACCTCTTACGGCTTCTATCGCCATGTCACTACCCCACACGCTTATGGCGTTGGAGAGTTCAGCCATCTTCCTCATGCCCTGGATGTCTGAAGATGATGTATCGAAAACATAGATATAGTCCTTTAATTCCGGACGGTATTCGATGAGCTGCATTATGAGCTTTAGAGACAGTCCGTTATCTGCAGACGGAAGCTTTAAGATGTTGATGTTGCCGGTCATGAGACCTTCTGCAAGAGAGTATGCAGGAAGGAAATCCATATTGCCTGCGGAGATGTGGAAGAGCACGCCAAGAGGCATCTTCTTTACTCTTATCTGCTTAAAACCCTTGATGTAATCCGTCACATATTCGAACGTGTTTCCAAGCTCAGTCTCAAGCTTTTTATGGAGATGTTCTTCCGACAGAAGTGCCTCTGCCTGGATCTTATATGTTTCCACCACATCAGAAGGGAACGATGACAGGAGATCGTCAAATCTTCCTTTTAACAGGTCTTCTCTAAGGCATGCGACAGCTTCTATTACCACTTCAGGAGAGAGCTGCTTTTTTGCCAGGATCTCAGGGATCCTCTTTTCGAGCTCTGTAAGGAGGCGGTCCTGTTCAGAACTCTCGTATGTCTTTCCGTCAAACAGGATCATACCTTCACCCCCTGCAAAATATCCGCAGCACCGGCGGCGCAAGTCTTGATGTCTTCAGGCGCCACGCGTCCCACTATCTCCAGATAAGGCGACTTAACACCGCACGGACATGTACTGCCGTCGTGGAGGATACCGAGATCGTCTGTCATTATTGAGAGAATCGGAGTAGCTTTGCAGAGCGGCGAGATAAGGTTTACGAGGCCCGTCTTTCCCATCTCCAATGGCTCTAAAGTATCCGGATCCCTGATTACGATATTGCTGTAAACGGGGACATGAAAATGATGCGCGGAACAGTCCGTATAGAGGATCGGATGTTCGACCGCACCGAAGAATTCAGTGATGTTTTCCTCATCGATATTAAGTGTCTTCTTTGCAAGCTTATAGAAAGTCTCCTTGTCGGCGGCCTCCTGATAGAACTGCTTCCAGCCTCCTCCGAGCATGATCTTCGAACCTTTCGGAAGCTTGAAGGAAAGCCCTTTTTCTTCAAGCATTCTGAAGAGGAAAAATGTATAAGAAGGAAAGCCCATGAAGCGGACGGGAGCTTTGCCCTTCTCGTATTTTTCGAGAGCTTTTATTATGCTGTCGAAGTCAGGTTTATAGCCGTCAGAAGTGTGCTTCAATATGAATCTGCGGCTGATCGCAGGTGCAAGGAATGTAGTGAGATAAGCTGTCTTCGCGACGGCAGTCTTATTGGATCTGTGAGGCTTATATCCCATCACGATATATCTGCACGGGCGGAAAGACATTATGCCGTGATATCTCGTTACCTTGATGGACATCTTCAGTGCAGCGATGAGCGCACCGAATTCAAAGCGCACATGACTCATCTTGCCGCTCGTGCCGGACGATGTCGCCATGATCATGTATCGGCCAGAACGGAAGTCGTGCTGCTTCATCAGCATGGTAGGTATAACGGGAATGTCAGCGGGGCTCTTGATGTCATCAGGTGAATGGATTCCAAGCCCGTCGCAGATCTTCTTATAATCTTCGCAGTTATTTATCAGGTGTGTGAAGTTCTCTTTGCAGGCGCCCAAAAACAACTCCGACTTTGTGCAGTCGTAAGGATCTTTGCTTGCGAAAAGTTTTCTCCTGAGCTTCATAAATTACACCCTTGAAAAACAAAGCCGGAACCAACAGCATTAATTATATCATTAGAAGCAGACAGGCTAAAAGGATGCCCAAGTATTAACACACTTGGTCCTTATGCATGTGCTATCCTTTTGTTTAGATGGCAAAAACTGACTTTACATCTGTGGGGAGAAAGGTGCTGGTTATATGAAATCCATGATCAAAATCGCAGCGGTAACTCTTGCAGCATCGTTCCTGTTTTCGATGACAGCATGCGGCAAAACCAGCAAAGGTCATAACGGAAAGACGATCACTCCTGATATGCCCTGGTATGAGGTCATGCCATTTGAGATCGATGCAGGAATAGATCCCAAAAAGGAACTGGAATTCAAATTTGCCCAGATCATCGGTTCAGACGAAAAGAACATTGCCATCTTAACATCAGGCAGTTATAAGTATCCTGATGACGTCAACTGGAAGACTTTTGACAGCAGCGAATATCAATTCATGACCGTGTCGATACTGGACAAGACCACCAGAAAGACTGTCAGATTCTTTGATCTTAATGAATTATCACAAGAAGGATACTTAAATACCGCAACATTCGAGAGCGGAAAACTAACAGTCTTAGTAAGCAACTATGACATGAATACTGATACGACGACCAGCAGATCGGTCATACTGGATGCTCTGACCGGAGAGCAATTGGATGCCCGGGATAGCGGGACGGTCGAACCGGTTCAGAAGATCTACACGATCGGCAAATACAAGGTGCAGCTTTGCGCAGTGTGGAATGAATCAATCCCCAGCTATTCTCTGATCGTCACCCAGCCTGACGGGACCCCCAAAAAATTCGAGATCAAAGATGATTCTGCAAAGATCAGCTATATATACAATGTTGTTCAGTTAAGCGAAAAAACTGCTTTGATCATCGCAAGCAGTGATAACGTATATGATTTCTATGTGTTTGATCTTACTTCCGGCAAGTTAACCAAACAGAATAATAAGGATTACGACTGGCTGGATCTCTTGTCTGTGACCAAAACGCAAAGCTGCTCAGACGGCAGTGTATATTCCCTTGATTCGACCGGAATTGCCAAGCTGGATTTTAATAAGAAGACATCAGAGCAGCTCGTAAATTTCAGCTGGAGTAATCTGGATAGAAATCTGGTGCGTAATCTCTCTATTGCCGATGTATACGACGGTTCATTTATACTTTATGGCGAAAAGCCCCTGCCGCGTCCGTACTCACATGTTGATGCCGGAGTGTCATTTGATTTTGTCATGTATGAATTGAAAAAAGCCGATAAGAATCCTCATGCCGGGAAGGGCATATTAGAGCTTTTCTCTCCCAGCGGATATGCCAATGAAGATATCAATGATGCAATAAATAAATTCAACAGTGCTAATAGAGACTTTTTTATCGAGCTCACTGACCGTTATACAACCAATATATCTTCACAGTACAGCAACGCAAAGAACGAAGACGAATCAGACAACATTACTCTTAATTACTCGGCAAATACAAGCAATAAGCTTGCCATAGACATCATGAACGGTGAAGGTCCTGACATGCTCCTGAACGTAGACAGTTACGGTGTGCTTAAGAACAGCAATTATCTTATGGACCTGTCGTCATATGCAAACAATATGAGCAGTGACAAGTACTTTACCAACGTTCTGGAAGCGACAAAAGTCGATGGTAAACTTTATACCATGCCAATCAGCTTCGGGATCTCCGGCATTCAGACTGATTCCAAATATGCAGCCACGACAGGTGTCGGCTTTACGACAGAAGAGTACGTTAAATTCCTGAAAGAAACATTGAACGGCAAAGATCTTATCACTTCCGGTCAGGCATACTACTTCTCCACACTTTTCGATAACATGAGCGAAAAGTTTATCTCAAACGGGAAAGCCGATTTCACTGGTCCTGAATTTGCTGCTCTTGCAGATTATATTAAAAACAACGTTCAGGAAAAGAGCCCTGATTGGACGAAAGAAAAACCGACGACCATTGTTGATACTGAAGCCAGGACTGAGATTCAAAAAGCCATCTATGTCTCGATAAACGGATACTGGGATTACATTCAGGCAGTCGAAAACACCAACGGCTGTTCCTCGATCCTTGGACTTCCTTCATCTGACGGCCGCGGTCCCACAGTATTTGCATACGATTCGATTGCCATATCCACTCAGACAAAAGATCCTGATGCATGCGTTGAATTCATGAAACTGCTGATCTCGGATAACACCCAGAAGGAACTTGCTTCAAAGGGTTATCTTGTCTTAAACCGCAAGGCATTCCGTGATGCAGGCAATAAGGCAGTTGAGTATTTTAATACTTTAAATCCCGGCTATCCCAACGGATATTACGGAGGAAGCAAGAAGGCCGAAAACTATGTAACATACACATCTGAACATATTAAGTCTCTCGAAAAGGCAATAGATTCCTGCACTAATACAAGTTCGAGTGATGCAGCAATCTCCATCATCCTGATAGAAGAAATGCCTTCGTATTTCACAGGTCAAAAAGAACTTGGCGATGTTATCAAGATCGCTCAAGACAGAGTGCAGAAAGTGCTGAACGAACGGAAATAATTGAGGTCAGTCTCAGGGCACGTATTCCCAGACTGAATACCGCTGGGGTTCTTTATGGATATAATAGCCGCCCTCGCGGTATATATCCTCGCGCCTTATCAGGTTCCAGCCCGGTCTCTCATTAAGGTAATAGCCGCTCTGGTGATCCACATAATAGTAAAGCTTGATCTTATGTGTAAGCTGCATCTCGAGAAGATTAACGAATAGCTTGAAAGTGTCGGTCTCCATCGGGCGGTACATAAAAAGGACCGTGTAGTCATTGTAATCAAGGCCGAAGGCATCGCCTTCTATGATCTCCACGTTTTCGAACTTTGAAGTCCAGCTTCTTGCCACATCAGCGATCGACGGATTTAATTCGATCCCGGTGATCTTACACGGGCAGTTTTTGCTTAACAGATATGCGATGACACGGCCTTTGCCGCAGCCGATATCAATAAATGAATCTTCCGGTCCGGGCTTAAAATCTTCCATGACCTTTGCAAGGCCAAGGTAAGGCGCCGACTGGCTTCCTGTCGCGCCATGACTTTTCGCGAAAGGCGTCGGAACAAACACACCGAGATTCATCCCGCTGATCTTCCTGTCCCTGCCTGCATCGATCATGCGGGACAGCTTATTGGAAATAATGACGATAGGATTTAAAGCCACTTTTTCAGTTTAAAGAATATGAGGCTGACCACAACGATCACTACGCTCGCTGCAATAACTACCGGATAACTCCACCGCCATTCGAGTTCAGGCATATAGCGGAAGTTCATGCCGTACCATCCTACGATAAGCGTCAGCGGCATGAAGATAGTCGTAACGACCGTAAGTACTGTCATGATGCGGTTCTGCTTCTGGTCAAGATGCGCCTTGTAAAGGTCTCGAAGCTGCATCGTGTAATCACGCAATGACATTGATTCCTCGTGAAGTCTTTCGGCACGGTCTATGAACAGTCTGAAGTATCTTAAGTTATCGAGATCGAAGAATCCGTTCTCATTCTCCTCGAATTCAGCAGCAAGATCCATCAGCTGCTCGTAGTGGATCTGCAGATAACGGATGTCATTTCTTATGTCATTAAGACGTCCGGAAGGAAGATTCTCATCGCCCTCGATTATCGAATGCTCCATGGAATCAAGCTCGCTGTCGTACTTTTCCATGAGTCTTAAGTCGTCTTTAACGATGTAGTCCAGAAAATCATAAAGGAATCTCTCGAGGCTCGGCATTTTCCACTTCTTGGTCTGCTGGACGCCCTTGATGATGTTAAGAGCAGTGTCACCGTTATCGATAAAGATGACACCCTTCTCATCTAATACAAACGCAAATTTTTTATCATCTGCAGACGGATTATTTCTGTCCGGTATGGAGAACGTTCCTGTAAGTGAATCGTAGTTTACTTCAGCTTTTGTAAGGAAGATCTCGGCCAGATCCGGATCCATATCGATGCCGATCTCAAAACTGTCCTTATTCTTCTGCCACTCTTCGAAATTCATTACGGCAACGAACTGCTTGCCTTTTATATCTCCACGGTCAACCGCTTTTAACGTCTCCTCAATAGTGAAAAACACTTCAAGATCCCTCCGCTCAAAAATTCAACTCACATTATACAGCGATATTAAGCTCCGTCATGATTTTCTTTCCCTTTTCGAGGATCTCTTCATCAATCACCGCGAAAATAATATCTATCTGATAGCCGCTGTTGTCAGCAATAAAATCACTGCACGCCGTCAGCGCCCTCTCCCATGCCTGCTCCAGCGGATAACCATAGATTCCGGCAGATATCAGCGGGAACGCGATCGAGTGCAGATCATTGTCTTTTGCAACCGTGAGCGAACTCTTATATGCATTGTAAAGATCTTCCGGCTCGCCCTTATTGCCGCCATGCCACACAGGGCCGACCGCATGGATCACGTTCTTTGCCTTGAGATTGAACCCGGGCGTGATCACCGCCCCGCCTGTCTTGCAATGGCCGATCTTCCAACACGCCGCCTGCAGCTTTACGGCACCTGCCGCCCTGAATATCGCACCGCAGACACCGCCGCCCATCATAAGACTGGAATTCGCTGCATTAACGATAGCGTCTGTATCAAGTTCTGTAATGCTTATTTTCTGGATTTTGATGCTGCTCATGATGCGCCCTCCTTTTTTTGTAATTATACCTTGTTTGATGTATCGGGACACGTTTTCGCGAGGCTATACCATGCATCCGCTTCATCGCAAAGCCCTTGGTGACGAGATGGTGACGTAAATGGTGCCAATTTGGGAGAGCACCATAATGAGCAATTTGGCCCTGAAATGCACGATTTGGTGCTAATTTGAGTGGATTCTGGCACCATTTTTGCACACCTGCCGCCAGGTGGGTGGCATAAGGACACCATTTCGTCACCAGTATTTTTTTGCCGGCTGAATATGTCCCATTCATCGAAAAGGGCCGCCCCGGCATCCCGGGACAGCCCGATATTCTCACTTTATAAGCAAAGCGTCAGATCATCATCTGATAGATCTTCGTGCAATCATCCTCATTGAGTGTTACGAATCCGGAGATCGAGCCGTCGCTTCCGCCACCATAATGGATAAGGACCTTGGAACCGCCGAAAGCCTTGACGAGCTTTCCTGCCTCAGCCTCTGTGCCCTTTCCGAAAACAAATTTCGTAGGTGAATAAAAAGTGAAATTCTCCATATGTATCTCCTTTTACTTAATGCTGTTTACTGCTTCTTCAAGTGTCATGCCGGCAAAGTCCTGGGCATGGAAGATCTGACCGTTGATGCTGTCATCGACAAATGCGCCGACGATAACACCGGGGATCGCACTCTCAGGTGCGTTAGGCGCATTGGGGCCGCCCAGGTCTGTTCTGCACCAGCCGGGATCTGTGAGGTTCATGGCGACGCCGGTGCCGGAAAGTCTTGATGCCATATCTTTAGTGATCTTATCAAGAGCTGCCTTTGCAGCAGAGTAGCCAGCCTGCTCAGGCTCTTTATCGATACCGCTTGTCGTGTTTACGATGCGTCCGAATCCGCGTTCTGTCATCTTCGGGAGAAAGTGGTAGCAGATCATGGCAGGAGCAATCGTATTTATGTTGAAGCTTACCGTGTAATCATCAGCTGGTGTCTTATAGTAATCAGTCCTGTATGCGATCTGAAGGCCGGCATTGTTAAGAACGATATCGACATCGACACCCAGGGAGTCGATCTTTTCGAGCATGGTCATAACGGAAGAAATATCACCCAGATCAGCTGCAACAGAATGGCACTTAATTCCGGAAGCCGTAAACTCTTCTTCAAGTGATGCGGTATGGGAGGTGTCCCTGCTTTGAAGGATGAGGTTGCAGCCCTGCTCTGCCATGGCCTTGGCAGCAAGCCTTCCGATGCCTCTTGATGCACCGGTGATGAGCACCCATTTTCCTTTAAGATCCAACATAAAAGCACCTCACTTTTCGCTTAGTTTGGTGCTTTCATTTTATCAACACAGCCTTGTGTTTATATTCAATTTATATTTGATTTTTATCCAAGTTTTGATGTTATTCGAGAGCGGTCTGTTCAAGGAGCTTTTTGAGCACCTGCTTGCGCTCATACATTCTCTTGTCGGCACGGACGAAAACATCTGTATAGCTCTCATCAAGACCTGGATTGAAAACAGCCATTCCGCTTGCTACGATAACGCTTCCGTCCTGGATATTGTCTTCAATACAATCGTCAAAATGTTTCTTGATCTTCTCTCTGTTAACGAAGTCGTTTCCCTGGAGGATGGCAACAAATTCATCGCCGCCGATACGGTAAACGGGACTGTGCTTATAGTTATCGCAAATGATTTCGCAAGCCTTCTTCAGATATTCGTCACCTACATCGTGACCCTGAGTATCGTTTATCTGCTTAAGTCCGTTCAGGTCGAAAACAACAACTCCGTATTCCGCCAGGGCTTCTTCACCTATATTAAGTTCCATGTCACGGAGTGATTCGAGATATGCAAGCTTATTCTTAACACCCGTAAGGGCATCAATGTATGCTTTCTCGTTAACAACTTCAACTTTCCTGTACTGCTCATTGATAGCCTGCTTATAGATATAAGCATGTATGAGACTGGTCGCGAAAAGACATCCGATAGCATACATCGGCATAAGCGGGAACGGTGCCTGGAGCACGATGAATATTGCCATAACGGCACTTGCCAGGCCGACGATCTTATACTGGAATCTTTTCTCTGCTTCAGAACGTGCTGCGACAACCAGAGCATAAACCGCAGATGAGAAATAAAGGATCATCTGAAAGATAAGCGCTATATGTCTTGCCGGGAGAGTCATATATTCTTTTTCTTTAAAATAGAACATGATCGGATGGAAGAAATTCAGGACGATAATGACAATCTCAAACATGAAAATGGTCCATCCGCCACCGATTAGCATCTTGCTGAATCCGCCCTGATCACCTGTGAAAACTACAACGCTTCTGGTCCAGAGAAGAACCGAAGTAACCATTGAGATAAACACCATCAAGGTGCAGATATAAGACGGTATCAGCCATCTCTGGGCATAGATCCATCCCCAAGAGATATCAGAGACATAGAAGGCCGTAAGCGAGAAAAGGAAGAGACGGTAAGACGGACGTGCCTTGCTGCCCCTTTCCTTATATACCTTTCTCATCATCTCAAAATTAATGATCATGTGAACGATCAATGCAATTATGCCGACGCCTGAATAATACATGTCAAATACCTTCCCTTTTCGGATAATCAAGGTTCTTTGATTATAGTATTTAAAAAGGCGTGGGTGTAGTGCAAAAGCCGTAATTTAATCAAATGTTCAAATGCACTTAAAAAACTGTTTTTCTTACTTATCCTTCATCTGCTCTGCCCTGTAAGGATTATCAGACGTGGCATCAAAGCCCGGCAGCAGGTACTTATCCGGCATGTATTTATGTACATCCAGGTCAAGAAAATAGTTGCAGAACACGATCGCACAGTAGGTGATCTTCGTGCTGCCCTGTGCATTTTCGGGAACCATGGCATAAACAAATCCGTTATAGTCGTCGGAATCCATGGCTACAAGATCGTAACCTTCAGGCTCGCCTGTGACCGTATATATGCCTTTGTAATCATCGATGCCGATCGCCTTGAGCCTTGCGATCTCCGCATCATACTTATCGCCGTAATCAAGCGTCATGTAGACAACATACTGGCCGTCCCACGGATTGTAATAAGTCAGCTGATATTCAGTAACATCTGCATCGATCTTCTCCGGCATAACATCGAAAAGCGGATTCGTTCCCATACTGTATTCGCTGTCCTTGTCCTGACCGTTATGGATGTACTTATTGAACTCCGAAGCATCCGTACTGACCTCGATCTTAGCAGTCGTATACCATGAGTACATCACAGCAAAAAGGGCAAACGCTGCAACCACATAGTGCGTGACTATTGCCATCACCACAATGGTAATGACCTTCACCGCTTTCACGGCTTTCCTGTGCTTGGAGAACCTCTGCAAAAGTCCTGTTACATAGAGCGTGAGTATGCACATGACTATAAAGCCTATGAACGTTGCAAATATTGCTCCTGAACGCCTTAAATCCGGTTCATAAGAAATCGTCTGAAGTACTATCGCAATGATCGTTAATCCGGTTCCTATTATCGACAATACCTGGACAAGTCTTAAGAGCTTGCTCTTCTCACCTGTTGCATAGACCGCCATCTTGCCGGCGACATCTTTTACCTCTTTATCCATCATCTCGCTTTTCCTTTCCCCGTCTATGATCTCCCTTACATCGACATCATAGAAATCGGCTATCTCGACCAGCAATGAGATATCAGGAAGGTTCGTGCCGGTCTCCCATCTGGAGACAGATCTGTTGCTGACATTGAACTTCTGCGCCAGCTGTTCCTGGGTAATACCCTTCTCATTGCGTAAGGTCTTTAGAAACTGTCCTGTCTTTTTCTGATCCAAGGCTTGGGCCCTCCTTTCGATCGGTGTCAGGATAAGCGATCCTGCAGGAAATTAACACGACACAAAGCGGGAATTGCCGTGTTTACGGGGTTTGGACACGATATGTCTAACACGTATTATACTATTTCAGGGTTTCAGATCGCGTTGTTATAACCAATCTACGGACTAATAATCAGTTTTCGAAAAATTAGTCCGTCACCCCAAAAACACCCAATAAAAAACGGCCCTGAAGCGAACCTCAGGGCCGGTAATTCTACGATTAAACCAGATCAGTCGTCAATGGACTTGTCTGTTGCTCTCGCGTAGATAGCCTCGACTTCCTTGCCGGGAGCCTTTGTAGCAAGTGTAACAACCACTGCGATGATAAGACCGCAGATGAAGCCCGGAACGATCTCGTAAATGCCGGTGTTGCTGATGACAGCGGGACGGATCGTGCTTGTGAAAAGAAGGAGCCAGCAGATGTCAGCAACTGCGCCGCCGATGATACCTGCAACTGCACCCTTATAGTTAAAGCGCTTCCAGAACAGAGAGAGGATAACGACAGGACCGAAGGCTGCGCCGAAGAGACCCCATGCGTTCTCTACCATGTTCATGATGTCGGATGCCCAGGACTTGGGGTTATCAAGACCCTGAACCGCGATGAAGAATGCAACTACTGCAACTACGAGAACGACGATACGGCCAATCCAGAGCATTTCCTTGTCGCCTGCCTTTTCCTTGCGGATCAAAGGCTTGTAGATATCACTCGTAAATGCTGAAGAAGCAACGAGGAGCTGGGAGTCAGCTGTGGACATTGCAGCAGCGATGATAGCTGAGAGCAGGATGCCTGCGATGAATCCCGGGAAGATGTGTGTAACGATCTCGATGAAGATGTTCTTACGTGCATCAGGAAGGAGCATCTCTGCAAGAGAATTTCCGTTAGGAAGGATGTAAGTTCTTCCGAGGTATGCGATTACTGCTGCAGCGCCGAGTGTGAGGATTACCCAGATGATAGCAACTGTAGCAGATTTCTTGATCTGTGAAGGCTTCTCGATAGACATGAAGCGTACGAGAATGTGAGGCATACCGAAGTAGCCCAAGCCCCAGCCAAGACCTGTTACGATCTCCTGCCAGGGAGCTGCAAAAGGATCTGTGCCGAAAGCGGAAACTTCGCTATTGAATG
Source organism: uncultured Clostridia bacterium (assembly GCA_946403085.1). Classification (GTDB taxonomy): domain Bacteria; phylum Bacillota; class Clostridia; order Saccharofermentanales; family Saccharofermentanaceae; genus Saccharofermentans. The sequence continues at coordinate 149,744 of CAMIYM010000002.1, forward strand.
CACCATAGAATGAAGCATCGTGAGTGCCTACTGTCTGCATAACGATCGGTACTGCAAGGAGCGCGATGAGCATCATGAGGCCCTGGAAGAAGTCTGTCCAGCAAACAGCTTTGAAGCCGCCTAAGAATGTGTAGATGAGGATCAATACCGCGAAAAGGATCATCGCGAGATGCTGATGATCTGCAAACCACGGAATGACTGATGTGAATACTGCAGTACCTGCAACGAATCCTGAAGCAACATAAACAGTAAAGCTGATAAGGAAGATGATAGCGCATACTACCTTCAATACTGAGCTCTTGCTTGCGAATCTGTTAGTGAGGTACTGGGGCAAAGTGATAGAGTCACCTGAAGCCTTGGAGAAACGGCGGAGTCTCGTAGCTACGAAGATCCAGTTGGCAGCTGTTCCTAATGCCAATCCGATACCGATCCAGACCTGTCCCATACCGAACGCGAAAAGCGAACCCGGGAAACCCATTAAGAGCCAGCCGCTCATGTCCGATGCCTGCGCACTCATCGCAGTAACAAAAGGACCCATGTGTCTGCCGCCTAAGAAATACTCTTTCTCGTCGCCGCCCTTACTCTTGAAGAAAAAGTAAATACCGATCGCAAGGACTACTACGAAATAGAGTATGAAAGCAATTATCTTGTCCATAACATACTCCTTTGAAATTTCATAACGCCCCGTATTATAACAGATAAATACTGTAATGTACTAAAGAAACCTTGATGGTCAGCCGGATTTCCGCAGCCGATTTAAGAAACATTTAAGATTTATGCAAGGAATATCTCAAGATTAACAGGCCTGCACACTGTAATGTATAGTCAGATAATCCGAAAAGGCGGTTACGGTCATGGAAAAGACTAAGAACAATTACGGTAAATTCCTTCTCTTGTGGGCGGGCGAATTCATATCATCTATTGGCGGCGGTCTAACGAGCTTCGGCTTAGGTCTTTATATCTACCAGAAGACCGGAAGCGCAGCTGATATGGCACTGCTTACATTTCTGGGATTTGTTCCATGTCTTCTCCTCTCGGCACCTGCAGGAGTTCTCGCAGACAGGTTCGACAGAAGACTTCTCATGATGATCGGTGACGGCTTATCAGGCCTTGGCGTTCTTTTCATCCTCCTGTGCATGCTTCAGGGCGAAGCGCAGCTCTGGCAGATCTATCTGGGAACTACTGTAAGCTCCGTCTTCTCTGCACTTTTGGGACCTGCATATACGGCAACCATCACAGACCTTCTTACCAAAGAACAGTATTCAAAAGCGAACGGCCTTGTCTCGATGGCAGGATCTGCAAGATACCTCTTCTCGCCTGTTATCGCAGGATTCCTTCTTGCCGTAAGTGATATCAAGCTTATCCTCATCATCGACATCTGCACATTCTTCCTCACCGTTATTGTTGCAGCCATCGTAAGACACGGAATTAAGAATACAGCGCCTACAGAGAAAGCACCTTTCTTCAAGAGCATGAAAGAGGGATGGGTCGCAGTTAAGAGCAAGAAAGGACTTCTTACACTTATTCTTGTAACTTCAGTTATCTGCCTTTTCATGGGAGTGTTCCAGGTATTGGGCGAGCCTTTCATCCTCTCTTTTTCAGATTCCAAAACGCTTGGCATCGTTGAATCAGTTGCTGCTTCAGGCATGCTAGTAACAAGCATCTTACTTGGAATCGTTGGTATCAAGAAGCACTTTGTAAGAGCACTCTGGATGGGCCTGGCTTTCTCAGGCATCGGCATGGCACTTTTCGGAACGTTCGAAAACAAATACCTCTGCTTCATCTTCGGATTCCTGTTCTTCGCAGCGCTTCCGTTCGCGAATAACAGTCTGGACTTCCTCGTAAGGGCAAATATCCCTGACGAACTTCAGGGAAGAGCATGGGGACTTATCAGCCTCATATCAAACCTCGGATATGTTGTGGCTTACGGAATAAGCGGAATTACTGCCGACATCATCGGAAAAGTAACAGGAATGGGCGTCGGAAAAGGATCTTCTGTGACGATCATATTCTCAGGTGTATGCCTTGTCGCAGTCGCGCTTATCATGTCCGGCATAAAGAAGATCCGCGTGCTCGAGAAGACTGCTCTGGAATCACCTGCATCAGGCAAAGCAAAAGCTCAGTGATCAAGAATTACAATTTCAGTTTCCGATAAACGATCCGGACGATCTTGGCCATAAAGTCATTCTTGAAAGCGGCGTTGATCATCACGAAAACAAAAGCTCCGACAACAGTTCCTCCGAGAAGCCTTATTACGCTTCCTTTGAACACCGCCTGGAATCCGAAAACGACCGCGAACATGATCACTGATGCTACCGCGGATGCGATCAGATTCTTCATGTTGATTCTGTAGTTCTGATACTTGCGCGATGACGCAAGGACAAGACCGAATACAACGATCTCTGATATCAGTGAAGCAATGGATGCGCCGAGTGCTCCGAACCTCGGGATGAGGATCAGGTTGTTGATGAAGTTCAGCACCATCGTAACTGTGTAAGCAATCATGAGATAGGATTCTTTTCCGGCACACATCATGACCTGGTAGCAGATGATGTCACCGACACATTTGAACGGGATCATGAATGCGAGGACGATGAGGCACGGAACAGCCGGCGAGTATTCGGCGCCGAGCCATATCGATATCAGAGGTGAAGCAACACTTACAAGTCCTAGGCATACGGGAAGTGATGCGAAGATCATAAAGTCCGCACCGAACTTGGTGAGCTTATTGAACTTGTCATCATCCTTGCCATAGTAGTAACTCAGGCGCGGCATGAACACACCCGTTACAGCCACGGCGGTTATGACGATGAGGTTTACTATCTTCTGTGCATATGAGTAATAAGCGACAGTAGAATTCTGATCCATGATGTCGAGCATCGTCATGTCCATTCTCGCGTAAAGCTCTGTCGACACAGAACATATCGCGAGGAATACAAGTGACATGAAGTGCGGCCTTAGTCTGATCCCTTTAAGCGAGAACGTAACGGTCTTGCCTGCATGAATGATATTGATCACGTTATTGCCGCCGTTCGCAAGAACACAGATGACTGCATAGATATAGACATCTTCAGGCTTATGGATGAAGATGAAGACTGCGATCATCAGAAGTGCCTTGATGGCAAAAGATCTTAATGCCACATATTTGAACTCTTCCGTACCCTGGAAATACCAGTCGATGTTGATGAAGTTGAAGAGTACCGCAATTCCGCAGATCAGATACATTAGCCATTCTGCCCTGAACAGCGGTATCGCGAAAAGTGATACCGCGAATGCCACCACTGCAATTGCAGTCATGAAAGCATTGGCAACGAGCATCTCCGAATAGAGTTTGTTCTTTGCTTCCCGGTCATCTTTTCTTCTTGCGATCTCTCTGGTGGCATATGCCTGGATGCCGAGTGAACCGAGCATGACGAAGTATGAGACATTGTTGGCAGCTGCTGCGTTGCGGCCGACATTTTCGGCAGTTAAGATCCTGGCGACATATCCGGCACTGACAAGCGGGAAGACAATATTAAGGAGCCTGTATATCACATTGAATACAGCATTCTCCGCAAGTGAATTCAGCTTGCTGTTATTTACCTGTAGATCATTGGCAGACATTAAGCCGGGACCCCTCTTAAACCTTCTTCTCGATAAAATGCTCTGCGGATATTATAATTACTTTATAACACAAACATTCAAAATTAAGGTCTTAAAGGATAGATTTCATTTTCGATGGGTTTACTTAGCAGCCTTCATTATAATTCTGATTCGAGCAATAAGAATTCACTGGCCAACCGCTTAAGGAGCAAGCGCATGGCTGCTTTCGAATCCTTCTTTTATGAGAACTTCGCAGATGAGATAGAGAATGGTAAGATCATCCGCATCCTTGATATCGGCGGCACACACCAATTTTGGAATTCCATCGGATTCAAATACAGTAAGAACTGTGAATTCACGTTGCTGAACCTGGCAGATATCGAGATCCCGGAAGGCGTGACGGGATTTAAGAGCATCAGGGGTGATGCCACGGATATGCGTGAGATAGCAGATAAGTCTTACGATCTGGTCTTCAGCAATTCATGCATCGAGCATGTCGGCAAAAAGCCCGAGTGGAAGAAGATGGTCTCTGAGATGAGACGGACCGGCAAATACTATTTCCTTCAGACGCCGAACAGGGCTTTTTTCATGGAGCCGCATTTCCTTATGCCGTGGTTCCAGTTCCTTCCATTGAAGATGAAGGCCTTTATTCTTCTGCATTTCCGGTTCGGGTGGTTCAAATATATCAGGACACGTGAAGAGGCACTGGAAGCAGCAGACAGTATTCATCTTCTCTCTTATAAAGACGTTAAAGAACTCTTCCCTGACGGAACTATTAAAAAAGAACGTTTCCTGGGCATGACAAAGTCCTTTATGGTCATGGGAAAGACGTCCTGACAACGCTTTAAGAGCAAATGCTCCTTAGCATCTCCTTATATCTGTCGTAGAACTTTTCTATCGAATATTCCTCTTCGAAAAACTCTCTCTGGCGCGCTTCTTTTTCAGCCTTTGCAGCCTTGTCTTCAGACATGATCCTTCGTATCCGGTTAAGTGCCTCTTCTTCAGATCCGTATGTATAGATCCCGCATTCTTCCCTGTCTTTAAACACCTTGTTGCCGCCGGTATAAGATATGAGCGAACTCTTGCCAACAGACAAAGTTTCCAGAAGAGACAGATCAAAGAATGTCTCCCTGTTCGGAAGTATGAAAAGGTCTGATGCATTGACATAAGAGTAAGGATCGTCAGTCCAGCCGGTCTCTATCCAGCAGGGAGATTCCGGGTGCCTGATGCCTGTCTCTTTTCCGCAGCAGAGCACAGTAACTCCGTCAAGTTTTCCGAACATCGAGATAAGGCTGTCGTACCCTTTTACGGTGTTATGTCTTCCTGTAAATGAGATAACGAATCTGTCATCCGGGATATTAAGTTCAGACCTTACCTCATCCCTGGCCTTCTCCGGAACACACACAGGAACACCGGTCGGAACATATAAGATCTTTTCCTGTTTTCTTAAGCTTTCATAATCATCCCAGGTATGGAAATACGGCTCTTCAGCTTCCCTGCACGGGAACACGATATAGTCGGCACGTTCGAAAGAATATCTGTCGAACATAGCGACTTTGTCATAGATCTCCTTATGTTCCGCATACTCTTCCGGAGTGCAGTATTCCCCGATGAATTCCTTATGCGGAACCATCGGAGTGTGCGATGTAAGAAGGACTTTTCCCTTGAAGTTTTCAAGATTCTTTTTCTGCGAATAAAGATCGAACGTGTTATGGAAATGCACTATGTCGTATTCATTAAGATCGAAGGGACCGTTCATCTCACTTTCATAGATGACCTGCTCCACTCTTCTCGCATTTTCAGGCAGCGTCTTATCAGTTCCGAAAAGCTTGTGCAGCCTGTTCCTCGAGCCGTAAAGAACAGGCCTTCTGAATTCTTTCTTGCTTAGGAAAACGATCTCTTTATCGCCTAATTCGTCCCTTCTCTTTTTCAGATTATAGAGATAACCAGAAGGGCCTCCTGAAGGCCTCATAAAATCTTCGTAAAAATATATGAGCGTCTTCATCTTAAGATCATCCTTTGCCTTCAATGTGAGACCTGTACATTCTGCAGAAATTCCCCGTGCCGAGAATAAGAAGAACAAAGCCTTTCATCCACGTCTTAAATGTTCTGCAGGATGAGAATATCTTACCGCGCGGAATATCTTTGCTGCATTCATATCTGTCAAAGCCGTACTGTGCCATCTCCCACATATAGATCTCTGCCCAGTTGGAGAGCAGGATCTTCCTGATAGCCTTGTCAGATACATGCTCGGTGTAGTATCCGTAAAGAGAATTCATAATGTGTACAAGTGCTTTTGCCCGTGCTTCCTCTTCTGAAGGCCCGGGTCTTGCTATCGAGTTGTTCCTCGTGCGGTAGCAGTAAACCTTCTCCGGAACATAGATGACTTTCTGCGCATTTATAAGTGCTTTGGGAGTCCAGAGCGCATCTTCATGTATGAGACCTTTCTCGAAAAGAAGATCATTTGCGGTAAGGAAATCCCTTCTGCATGCCCTGAGCCATGCAGTGTTTGCGATCTTATTGTGGTCTTTGATAAGCCTTACCATCACGTCTGTTCCGGAAAGCTCAGTCCCGTCAACAGGAAGGCCGTTATGGATAAGATTTGCATCCGTTGAAGGTATGTCATTGCCTGTTTCATCAATGACTTTCCCGTCCCAGAGAAGCATGTCGCAGTCAGCCTTATCAAGAATATCTATAACGCTTCCAAGCCCGTCAGGATCCACTTCATCATCTGAATCAAGGAAGAATACATATCTGCCTGAAGCCTTACCAAGACCATAATTCCTGGCATCAGAAAGGCCGCCGTTTTCCTTGTGGAAGCATTCTATGAACTCATATCTTTCTGCATAAGAATCACAGATCCTTCCTGAATCATCAGTCGAACCGTCGTCCACCAGGATTATCTCTGTCTTCTCAATGCCGCTGGTCTTAAGAAGCGAGTCTACGCATCTTCCAAGATACTTTCCGACGTTATAGACCGGCACTACTATTGAAACACAAGGACCATTCATAATATGTCACCTTCAACCGCCCTGCAAAGGAAAAGACGGTTAATGTCATATCTGCAGGGACCCGTGACAGGAACGATCTCTTGGGGATAATCATCACCGTCAATGAATTCCACATCAAATCCGGCCTTCTCCATGAAGATCTCCGCCCCGGATCCGAAAAGCCTTACATGGTCAGTCTGCCCGTACACTCTTCTTCTGTCCTCATCAGTCTTAACATCACTGTCTTCAAGAACTATATCGATATCAGTGTTTACCGGGAATGAACATATGAACAGGCCGCCTTTTACAAGGATCCTTCTTACCTCCGAAAGGGCCGCCATGACATCATCAACGTGCTCAAGGACATGATTGCATATGACCACATCAAAGGATGCATCAGGAAGCCCGGTCTTCTGAATGTCCAGCGTAAGATCGGTCTCCTTGTCGTAAAGATCGGCAGTCTTGTAAGATATCCCGTTCCTGTCCATCCACATCGTCATGCTCTTCTCAGGTGCAAAATACAGGATGTTCCTGTCTTTTAGCAGAGTGCTGTTCTTTTCGCACCATGAAGCAAGTATCCTGTGTCTTGGCAGTGAATAACAGTACGGGCAGGAGATATCCTGTCTTATTCCTTCGAAAAGTGAGAGATCGTAAAAATCCGGATACTCAAAGTGATCACCCGTCCTGAACGCCTTGAATCTTAATCCGCAGCATGGACAATAGCATGTCTTGTTCTTAGGGGAAAGATCCATTGCCGTCTTATAGCGGAGACGGAGGGTGCCGCGGTAAACGAACCGTGCCGCATTCCAAAGTCCTCTGGGAGTCTTGCTCTTAAGATCTTTTTTCGTCTCAGTCTTCATAAAGCACCGTCACCCCTTAGGCGTCAAAACACAAAGGATCATTACATAGATCTTATCAATAAAACGTCTGGATGTGCGCCAGAGATGTTTCCTGTCGATCTCTTTTCCGTGTTCACGGTACAGGCGGTATCTTAAGATCATGTGAAGATACTTTCTCGTGAGGTTTCCGACGACAAGGTCTTTTAGAGGATCACCTGCGAGAGCCTCATCATAGAATCTGTAGAGCGCCGGGTATACCTGCATAAGCGACTCGACGTTCTTCTGCTTGTCTTCCTCCAAAGGATTTGTGATGGAACCCTGACGGATCCTGTAGAGATAGACTTTCTCCGGAATATAACGGACCGTCTCGGCCTTGAGGAGCACTCCGGGCACCCACAATTCGTCTTCATAGATGACTTTCTCAGTGAAGAACAGGTTATTGGAGATCAGATAATCCCTTCTGTATGCGCCCTGCCAGACAGTGGCGATGAAGCCTTTGCTCTTTCTTATCAGCGTCTCAATAATCTGCTTGCCTGTATATGTCCTCTCGGTACGGTCCAGACCATAGTGGGCGAAGTATCCGTTGTTCTTTTTGGAAGCGAGGCTCTTCAGATCATAGATCAGATCACTGTCCCACATGATCATGTCATAAGAGGCTGTCTTTGTAAGTCCGATCATCTTTTTGAATAGCTCAGGATCCACCTCATCGTCCGAATCACAGAAGAAAATGTATCTTCCGCAGGCTTTTGAGATTCCGAGGTTCCTGGCGGCAGAAGGCCCTTTGTTGTCTTGATGTAACACTGTTATATTGGGGTGTTTTGCAGCATATCCGTCCGCGATCTCACGGGTCCTGTCGGAAGAGCCGTCATCTATCAGGATGATCTCCGTATCTTCAATTCCTTCGGTCCTGAACAACGAATCAAGACACAGAGAAAGATACTTCTCCACGTTATACATAGGTACGATAACAGATAAACAGGTCGTGTCTTGCATGTCCTGCCCTTACCTCATTCGAAAAGACGGTCTATCCTCTTTGAAAACTCATCACAAAACGCTTCATTAAGCATCTGTGGCGTGGAATTGTTCATGCCCTTGATCAGTTCATCATAATCAGCAATGGCCTGACCAAGTTTCTCGATATCTTCAATAAAAATGATGTTGTTCCTGAACTCTTTGAGTCTTAACCCGATCTCGTACTGGTGATCGTCAACATGCTCACCGAACTGATGGCGTCTAGGCACAACAACAGGTATCTTGCCGTGATCAAGAACATCTATGTAACAGCTCGGTCCGCCGTGGGTGATTACAATGCGGGCGCTGGAGATAAAATCATTCATCTCACTCTTTAAGAAGAACTTCTGCCATTTGCAGTTCACGGGTTCGACTGTGGAATAACCGGTCTGGATGATTACTTCCTCATCATGCTCTGCTGCCCATTTGTCCATATAAGTGACCAGACGGTCAAATTGTTGTTCGTGAGTTCCTACGGTTACAAATATCATGAATCAGTACAAGCTCCCGATATAAACAGCTTTATGATACTTGGCTGTCAGTTTCTCCCATTGTACTACAAAGAGATCAGACATTCCGTAGCATAGCTTTCCTGACAGGGAGAGCTTATCAAATCTGTCAAACGTCTCGATGAATATGAGCTTCGCACCCATCATCTTGCCAATCACAAAAAACGGAACAGCCGGCGCAGCACCTGCTGATATGATCACATCAGGTCTTTCTTTACGCAGAATCTTAATGGCTCTGTGCGTATTGATGATCAAGGCCTTAATGCTTCTGTTCGACGGATAATAAACAGGATAGATCGTCTCGCCTTTAAGCTGGCTCCTCGCATCTTCCTTATCAAATGTCGCCCAGAACCGTTCCTTGTCTTCCCAGAACGGCTTAAGCCTGTACAGGTGGTTAAGATGTCCGCCGGACGAGCCGACGAGACACACTTTGAGTCCCTTATTCCTCATAATAATCTATCCTTACTTCTATTCCCAAAACAGATTATACAACAAAGAAATCTAAAATAAATACAAAGGAAGTATTATAAATAAAAATTGAGATTTGGCCTGAAAACCCGTACTTGAGCGGGATATATATCCCCCGAGCGCATGTGTAATTTCCTGTGATAGAATAAATAAATCAACGGAGGGCTTCTGATGGATCTATTTAAGGTATTTATATGTGAAGATGAGAGTATCGTGCGCGAAGGTCTTCGCGACATGATCCCGTGGGAAAAGTACGGATTTGAATTCGTAGGTGATGCACCTGACGGAGAGATGGCCCTGCCCATGATCCGTAAGCTTAAGCCTGACGTTCTCATCACGGATATCACCATGCCCTTCATGGACGGACTGTCATTAAGCAAGACCGTCACCAAGGAGCTTCCGAACATCAAGATAATCGTCATCTCCGGATACAGTGACTTTGAGTATGCAAGAAAAGCGATAGAGATCGGTGTCGAGCAGTATCTCTTAAAGCCCGTCACCAAGACCGACATGATCAATGCCCTTGAAGGTGTCAGAAAGAAGATCACCGAAGAGAACGAGCAGAAGGACTACGTTAAGCTCTATGAACAGGAGTTCAAGAAGTTCGAGCGTCTTTCGCACAGGGTATTTTTCGAGAAGCTCGTGGAAGGATCCTTATCCGTTCAGGAGATATATGAGGAAGCAGACAAGCTCCACTTAAATCTCGCAGCTGATAACTATAACATCGTAATCTTCTCTATCAGGGACCTGGACCAGTCGATCTATTCGGATAATGCATCCGGCGTTACCGAGACACTTCTCAACCAGTTCATGCAGTATCCTGACTACATAATCTTCAGATGCAACCTGTTCTCATATGCCGTTCTCATCAAGGGGGATGAGGAAGGCGTTAAGCGCATGGAGGAAAAGTGCGTCAAGATGATCAGACAGCACTGCGAAGAGACATCTTCACAGCTCGACTGGCACGTCGCAGTCGGCGTTGCCACTAACAGACTTAGCGGCCTTTCAGCCTGCTATCAGGATGCGAACAGGGCATTTGCCTACAGGCACATCTTCCCTAACCAGCACATCTTCACTTCCGAACAGATCAAGACTGAACAGTTCGTCGCAAGCGATGACGAGATCGGACAGATCGATGCCGGCAAGTTCGACCCCATGATAATCAGATACTTCGTCCAGACAGGTACTCAGGGTGAAGTCGCAACATTTGCAGACGATTACCTGAAGAGCGTTGAGGCAAGCGTCAACTCGATCCTGTTCCGCTATTACCTGCTCGTGAGCATAAGAGTCAATGTTGAACTCGCACTGAAGGAAGCTAATGTTGATTCCGATCAGATCGCTGCAGGTCTTCCGACATTCGACACGAACATCCAGGCTGAAGAGGTTAAGGGTTACCTTACGGAAGCACTCACGATTGCTATCAAGATGCGCGATGCCGAAGCCCAGAAGCGCGGCAACGACATCATCAACAATGCTGTCGATTACATTAACGAACACTATGCAGATGAAGATATATCACTCGACTCTGTTGCAGAGGAGATCAATATCAGCGCCAACTACTTAAGCGCCGTTTTCTCCAACAAGGTCGGATTATCCTTCGTCGAGTATGTAACGAAAAAGAGAATGGCAAAGGCCAAGATCCTCCTGCGCAATACGAGCAAGAGGTCAGGCGAGATCGCCAATGAGATCGGCTATAAAGATCCGAGATATTTCTCTTTTGTATTCAAGAAGAACCAGGGCTGCACTCCCAGCCAGTACCGTAACGGCGAGACCGGAGAGGAATAATGAGGCCAGCTCCTGACAGGCTGAACAAGAATACGGTACAGGGAAAGATGTACCGTCTTTTGCTTCAGATGTTTATCCCGATCATGAGTATCATCGTAATCATTTTCGCGATGCTCCTCACACGTAACATCATGTACGCTTCGGTATCAGGCAACATCGTAAAAGTATCCGGCTTCAACCAGAAGTTCAAGCAGGAGATCGATGAGCAGATGTATTTCTATGTCACGGGATACAGCGACAAGATGCCCTGGGATGACGTAGAATCAGCAAGCTCTCTTGCTGAAGACCTTCTTAAGAACACATCGAATCCTGACGGCCGCAAAGCCATGAACAGCGTTCTCTCGCTTTGCGATAAGCTCAGTACCTACATGCACAACATCGAAGCTACCACTAGTTACGATGAGCGCATGGATCAGCTCGACAAGAACATCTATATCACGACTGGCCTCATCGAAGATTACATGTATTCATACCTCTACTACGAAGCAGGCGAGATGGCGAGCATCCAGAAGCAGCTGGACTTCTGGCTCACGATAGAAATCGTTTTTGTCGTACTCGTCATGGTCGTTGTAATCCCTGTGGTATTAAGCCGCGCCTTCAAGCTCTCGAAAAGCATCACTGATCCTATCGTTGCGATGAACAGCCGTGTTGAACAGATCGGCGGCGGCGACTTAAGTCCGCAGACACCTGTTAAGACGGATGATGAGAGCCTCTCTCTCCTCAGTACCGGAATCGAAGACATGGCGGCAAGACTTGATAAGCAGATCGAGCTTAACCGCCAGGAGCAGATCAAGCTGCGTGATATCGAGCTCTCCCTTATCCAGGCACAGATCAATCCTCACTTCCTTTACAACACTTTGGATGCTATCGTATGGCTCATCGAGATCGGCAAGAACGATCAGGCAGAGCAGATGGTAACAAGCCTCTCGTCCTACTTCAGATCTTTCTTAAGTGACGGTAAGGATATCGTTACTGTTGCAGAGGAAAAGCAGCATATCAAGAGTTACCTTGAGATCCAGCAGGTGCGTTACAGGGACATCATGGAATATGAGATCGATATCGATCCTTCCATCGAAGATACGAAGCTTCCGAAGATGACCTTACAGCCACTGGTCGAAAATGCCATCTACCATGGCCTTAAGCCCAAGAGAGGCAAAGGAAAGATCATCGTAAGCGGATATCGTGAAGGAGATAATATCCTTCTCAAGGTTACGGATACCGGACTTGGCATGAGCCGCGAAGAACTTGAGAGCCTGAAGTCCAGAGTATTAAGCGAAGATACGACGAGCTTCGGTCTTACTTCATCTTATAAAAGACTTAAGATCCTTTACGGGGATGCTTGCAGATTTGATATCGAGAGTTTGCCTCAGGAAGGAACTTCAATAATGATAGAGATACCCGGAAAGGCGGACATAGATAATGAAACGATTCTTTAGTATTCTGCTTAGCTTAACGATGCTCTTAGGTATGGCGGGATGCTCAGGTGCCAGAGCAACAGAACCTGTAAACAAAGCATTCGTTATCGGCTTCTCACAGGTCGGTTCCGAATCAGACTGGCGCGTTGCCAACACAAAATCCATGACTTCCGCTTTCGAGAACGATCCTGAATACGATCTGGTAATGGAAAATGCCAGACAGGAACAGGAAAACCAGTTTACCGCAGTCCGCAAATTCATCCTTGAAGGTGTCGACTTCATCATCATCGCGCCTACGGTCGAGGAAGGCTGGGAAACAGTCCTGACGGAGATCAAGGATGCGGGCATTCCCGTCATCATCATGGACCGTTCCGTAGCTGTAGAAGATGACAGTCTTTATCTTACAAATATCGGATCTGACTTCCTGCGTCAGGGAAAGCTTGCAGTCGAATGGCTGAATGGTGAGATCCCGTCTGATAAGCAGGCAAAGATACTTCACCTTCAGGGAACGATCGGTGCGACCGCGCAGATCCAGCGTACAAAAGCTCTGGAAGATGCAGTGGCAACACATTCCAACTGGGAGATAACAAGCCAGCTCTATGGCGACTTTACTGAAGCTAAAGCTTATGAGGTCATGACTGAATATCTCAAGACAAACAAAGACATCAATGTCCTTTACAGCGAGAACGACAACATGACTTTCGGTGCGATGAGAGCTTTGGATGAGGCAGGCATCACATATGGAAACGGCGGACAGGTTAAGATCATTACCTTTGACGCCACCAAGGAAGCACTCCAGTATTGCCACGACGGCAGGATCGATCTCTGTGTCGAGTGTAATCCTCTTTTCGGAACCACAGTAAAAGACCTTATCAAGAAATACAGAAACGGCGAGACGATCCCCAAGCACGTTTATGTGGATGAGACCGCGTATACGACCAAGGAGATCACTCAGGAATTCGTAAACTCAAGAGAATACTGATCTCATTTATAAGAAAAACTTCACCGGAATAGCCGGTTCTTCAAAAGCCATGCCTTCAGTCAGTTTAACGACTGACCTGGCAAGCTTCCTGCAGAAAGCTCCGGTCTCATAACCTGCTGATAAGAAAGAATCGTAATAACCGTTATCAAAACATGCGATGGTAATGCTTAGTTTTTTCTTTTCTGCAACAGAAGACAGATAATGTGCGATCACTCCGTTCTGGCAGATCACGGCGTCGCACCCTGTCAGTGTGTTATCTGCAAACTGATCAAGAAGTTCCGTGCTGCCGGAGATCATGTCTTTCTCATCTTTTGATGAGATAAGAAGACACTTGCTGCAGTCGTCAGATGAATCTTTCTTGCCATATACAGAATCGATATAACCTCTGTAACCATCCATGCCTGAAGATGAATCTGTCAGGAAGATGCATGCGATATCCTTATTCCCGTTTTCCTTAAGACGGTCAGCAAGTTTTCTTCCCGCCTCCCTGTAATCAGGTGAGACTTTGTATGTTCCTTCAGGATTATTGGAAGAGTTTATGTATATGACAGGGATCTTCAGATTTACGGCTTCTTTTATGAGTCTTTCATTAACGTCCGGAATAAGATCACGGAACGGCTCAATGATCAGAGCTGCTGCCTTTTCTTCAATGGCACCGGATATCATCTCCGCTTCGGCCTTGTAACTTCCGTATGTCGAGAAAGACTTAAGTTCAAACTTGGAAGGAAGCTCTGATATCAGTCCTCTTATAAGAGCAGGACTTTGATACCTGTCGCAGTCTTCAGCTATATAGAAAACCGTTCTGCTCTTATGTGAATCATCTACTATATAAGAACCTGATCCTTTACGCTTCTCGATCAGACCGCGTTCCTTTAACAAATCCAGTGAGGTGCGTATCGTCTGTCTGCTGCAGGAATATCTGGCTGCGAGATCCGTTTCCGAAGGCAGCTTGAAATTGCCTTCAGACTTCATGCGCCTGAGCTCTAATTCGAGCTTATTGGTGATGACGATATATTTCTCTCCCACAGACATTAGTCCCCTTGTCCTTGTTAGTTAGATTATATTTGGGACCCGCTGTGCAAAGATACGATAAATATTTGAGATATGATTTTAAACTGCCCTGTTTGTGGGGTTTTTTATCCTTTTCTGAGATTCCGAAAATATTATTTTCGGGTAAAAATATTTGATTGTTCATAATGACAACGCTGTGTTGCGTAATGTGCGTTTACCAGGAGCATAAAATATCCGACAACTATACAAAAGATTTTCAACATCAGGCATCTTACAGCCTTCTTTAACACCAACTTGTCTGCTTTTCGAAAAAAATAACTCCAACCTGTATTTATGCATTTTTACCATTCTCAAAAGGGCATACGAGATTCGTTGTATCAATTGCTTTCCGGGTGTTTATTGGGGGCAGAGTACATCGGACACCAAGATGTGTCCCATGAAAAACCTCAAAATGCAAAGGAGATTTATTATGAAGAAATTTGTCAAGATGTTAGTTTCTTCCGCACTCGTTGCAGCTATGGCATTCGGTATGTGTGCATGTAACGGTGGCAACGGCGGCGCAACTCAGGCACCTACACAGGCACCTGCACCTACAGAGAGCGCAACAGATGCACCTGCAGATACAACTGCAACAGGTGAGCTCATCAAAGTCGGTATCATCAACAACGATCCTAACGAGTCCGGTTACCGTACAGCTAACGACAAGGACATGAAGGAAACATTCACAAAGGAAAACGGCTATGAGGCTTCTTTCTTCTACAGCCTTAAGAACGAAGATCAGATCGCAGCAGCTCAGAAGTTCATCCAGGACGAAGTTGACTACCTCTTGATCTCCGCAGCTGGTACATCAGGTTGGGATGGCGTTCTTGAGCAGGCTAAGAAGGCTGGCATCAAGGTTATCCTTTTCGACAGAACAATCGACGCAAGTGAAGATCTCTATGAGGCTTCCATCGTTTCCGACATGGCTAAGGAAGGTCAGCAGGCAGTAGATTGGCTCGCTTCCCAGGGTCTTTCTGAATACAAGATCCTCCACATCCAGGGCGTTATGGGTTCATCCGCACAGATCGGCCGTTCAGGCGCTCTCAACGATAAGGTAAAGGCAGAGGCTAACTGGAGCATCGTTAAGCAGCAGACAGCTGAGTGGTCAGAAGAAACAGCTCAGCAGATCGTTCAGGCTGTTATCGACTCAGGCGAAAAGTTCAACGTAATCTATGCAGAGAATGACAACATGGCTAAGGGCGCAGTTGCTGCACTCGATAAGGCTAACATCTCTCACGGTGTAGGCAAGGACGTTATCATCATCGGTTTCGACTGCAACTCATGGGCTCTTAAGGAACTCAAGGCAGGCAACTGGAACTATGACGGACAGTGCAATCCTTTCCAGGCTAAGTACATCGACGAGATCATCAAGAATGGCGCAAAGCAGAAGGTCGTTATCATGGAAGAGAAGGGCTTCGACGCTAAGACAATCACAGACGACGACGTTGCTAAGTACGGTATCTGATAACACCACTCCAAAATAAGAGTATTTAGCAAACCACTTGGGATGTGCGATGCGATACCTCATCGCATCGCACATTCTTTTCGAAGAACCACAGACAGAGACAGGAAACAACAGGAGGAGATGAAGATGGAGAACGGCGCTGTTTTGGAAATGCGCGGGATATGCAAATACTTCCCGGGTGTACGCGCTCTTGAGCAGGTAGATTTCACCTTACGTGAAGGCGAGATCCATGCGCTGATGGGCGAGAACGGAGCAGGAAAATCAACACTTATAAAAGTGCTGACCGGCGTATATCCAAAGGACGGAGGAGATGTCACACTTGCAGGTACTCCGGTCCACATCAAGTCTCCACAGGATGCACAGAACAAAGGCATCGCCACGGTATATCAGGAGATCACACTCTGCCCTAACCTTACGGTTGCAGAGAATATGTATATCGGACGCACAAAAGGTCCTTTTACCGACTGGGTAAAGATGAATAAAAAGGCAGAAGCTCTTCTTGATGAATTGGAGATTCCGGCCTACCCTACTGAACAGCTCGGCAACTGCTCCATCGCAGTACAGCAGATGGTAGCTATCGCACGTGCTGTCGATATGGAATGTAAAGTCCTTATCCTGGACGAACCTACATCATCACTTGATGAGCAGGAAGTTGTTAAGCTTTTCAAGCTGATGCGTAACCTTAAAGAAAAAGGCGTAGGCATTATCTTTGTAACTCACTTCCTGGAGCAGGTATATGAAGTCTGCGACAGGATCACCGTTCTCCGTGACGGTAAGCTTGTCGGCGAATACATTATTGAAGACCTGCCCAGAGTAAAGCTCGTGTCCAAGATGCTCGGTAAGGATTTCGATGACATGGCCGACATCAAGAGTGACAGCGATGCTGCAAATACAGACCTTGACGGCACCCCCGTTTACGAGGCAATAAACCTTACCGGAACGACCGGCATAAAGCCGTTCAACTTTCAGATCCACAAAGGCGAAGTTAACGGCTTTACCGGTCTTCTGGGTTCCGGAAGATCAGAAAGTGTCCGTGCGATATTCGGTGCTGACAGAGTTGTCGGCGGCAAGGTCATGATCAACGGTGTTCCGGTAAAGATCAGAAAGCCTCTCGATGCAATGAAGCACGGTATCAGTTATCTGCCTGAAGACAGAAAACTCGACGGTATCGTAGGTGACCTTTCCGTAAGAGATAACATCATCCTGGCACTCCAGGTAATGAAAGGATTCTTCAAGCCCTTCTCACGTGCTCAGGCAGAGAAGTTTGCTGATGAATATATCAAGCTCCTCAACATAAAGACAGCATCTCAGGATACACCTATCAAATCGCTGTCAGGAGGTAACCAGCAGAAGGTTATCCTCGCAAGATGGCTTCTTGCAAATCCTCAGTATCTCATCCTCGACGAGCCTACAAGAGGTATCGACGTAGGAACAAAAGTTGAGATCCAGAAACTCGTTCTGAAGCTCGCAGCCGAAGGAAAGAGTATTACCTTCATCTCTTCAGAGATCGACGAGATGGTCCGTACATGTTCACGTCTTATAGTTATGCGTGACGGCAAGGTCGTAGGTGAGCTTAAGGGCGACGATCTCAACCAGAATAAGATCATGGCAACCATTGCCGGAGGTGAATCCAAATGACAGAATCAGCTACCAATAATTCCAAAAGTTCCGCTAAGGGAATTTTGCTCAAGATAGTCCGCAACCAGCTGTTTATCCCGCTCGCTGCCCTACTGCTTCTGGTATTATTCAATCTTTTTACCGATCCCGGCTTCTTTGATATCGTCTTGAAGCCGAGCAGCACAGGAAGCCTCATCCTTTCAGGCAACCTCATAACGATCATCGATAACGCATCAGAGCTCGTAATCCTCGCTATCGGAATGACTCTTGTTACTTCAGCTTCAGGCGGTCAGGACATTTCCGTTGGTGCCACCATCGCGATCGCAGGATCTACTGTCTTAAGGATAGTTAAGACACAGGCCTCTGATATCCCGGGCGGCAAGTTCGCAGGAATCATTATCATTTCGTTCCTCCTGTGCGTTGTTGTATCCGCTGCTTTCGGTGCCTTCAACGGAGCCCTCGTAGCATTCTTTAAGATACAGCCGATGGTAGCGACATTGATCCTCTTTACTGCAGGACGTTCGATCGCAGCATGGATCAACAATAACGATAACATCTCCATCAATGACAATCGCTTCGGATATTTCGGAAACTTCATTCCCGGAATCCCCGTTCCCACGCCGGTCTTCATCACGGTCATCTGCCTTATTGTGATCGCGGTCGTTCTGAAACTTACCAACTTAAGACTCTACTCACAGTCAGTAGGTATCAATGCATCTTCATCAAGACTTAACGGTATCAACCCGAAAATGATCAAGCTCTTAACTTTCGTCATCCTCGGTGTATGCGTAGCAGTCTGCGGATTCATTAAAGTATCAAGAACTTCATCCATTACATATTCAGTAATCGCAAACAATATCGAGATGGATGCGATCCTGGCTGTAGCACTCGGTGGCAATAACTTAGGCGGCGGTAAGTTCAATCTGACAGCTTCCGTAATAGGCGCTTATGTTATCCAGTTCCTTACTACAACACTTTATAAGTTCAAGGAGATCGACTCCAGCTCAATCTCTGCTTACAAGGCAGTTGTTGTTATCCTTCTCATAATCATCTCATCACCTTACATCCGTAAGCGTTTCGATGATCTGAAGAACAAGAGACTTGCTGCAAAAGCGCAGGCAAACGTAGGAAAGGAGGCAAACTGATATGTCAGTTAACTCTAATGTGCTCGGAGGCAATAAGCTTAAAAAGCGTGCTTCCTTAACAGATACAAATCTGCTTCTCATCATCACGATCGCCGTATTCATAGTTATGTACCTCTGTGCGGTGCTCTTCCTCAAAAAGGGATTTACGAAGCCTCAGATGTTCTTCAACATCCTTAACGAAAACGCTTCGCTCCTCGTATTATCCTGCGGCATGACACTCGTCATGATCACAGGCGGAATCGATATCTCCGTAGGACAGGTCACATCTCTCGTATGCATGACATGCGCCGTTTATCTTCAGAAAGTAAATGACGGAGTTATCAATGGCAACGTATTCACATCCGTTCTCATCGCTTTGGGAATCGGTCTTGCATTCGGTATCGTTCAGGGCTTCCTCGTAGCTTATCTCGAATTCCAGCCGTTCATCGTAACCCTTGCCGGCCTGTTTTTCGCCAAAGGCATGACGACCATCGTAAGCAGCGACCGTATCAGCGTAACTTTCGAACCCTTCGTAAAGCTCTGCCGAACAGAAGTAAATGTTCCGTTCCTGGGCTCGGTAAACAAAAAAGGCATATTCGTTCCGGCTTATGTAGAGGTCGGCGTAATTGTCGCACTTGCTGTTGTTGTCCTTCTTTTCTGTCTCTTAAAGTGGACTAAGCTCGGACGTAACTTCTATGCAGTCGGCGGCAACAACCAGAGCGCAAACATGCTCGGTATCGATGTAAAGCTTACAAAGTTCCTCGCTCACGTCCTCTGCGGTCTCTGTGCAGGAATCGGCGGTTATCTCTTCTTCCTCCACGCATGCTCAGGTTCTCCTCTGCACGCACAGGGCGCCGAGATGAACGCTATCGCTTCATCCATCATCGGCGGAACTCTCCTCTCCGGTGGTGTCGGAAACATCGCAGGAACCCTTTTCGGAGTGCTCTCACTCTCAACAATCAAAAACATCGTTACTTCACTGGGCCTCGAAGACGCATGGTGGACAAATATCACCGTAGGCGTAATGCTTTGTGTCTTCCTTCTTATTCAGAGTGTTATACTTGCACGTAAGAACAACAAGAAGTAATCACTTGATTTAAGGAGGCTCCAAAAGTGGATCTGAAAACAACAGCACTGGGAATCGAATTAGGTTCCACACGTATCAAAGCAGTACTTATCGACAAAGACCATTTGCCAGTCGCACAGGGCGATTTCGAATGGGAAAACCAGTTGGTGGACGGCATCTGGACATATTCTTCCGATATGATCCACAAAGGCATTCAGGCCTGCTATGCAGCACTCAAAGCTGACGTAAAAGAGAAGTTCGGCGTTACCCTTACAGAAGTCGGCGGCATCGGCATCTCAGCAATGATGCACGGCTACCTTCCTTTCGACAAGGATGGAAAACAGCTTGCCGGATTCCGCACATGGCGCAACACGATCACAGGCGAAGCTGCAGAGAAGCTCACTGAAGTACTTGGATTCAATATCCCGCAGCGCTGGAGCATCGCACACTACTATCAGGCGATCTTAAATAATGAATCACACGTTGGTGATATCGACTACTTAACAACACTTGCAGGCTACATTCACTGGAGACTTACAGGCCTTAAGGTCATGGGTGTCGGTGAAGCATCCGGTATGTTCCCCATCGATTCATCCACCAACGATTACAACAAGGATATGGTAGCCAAGTTCAATGCTCTTACAGGCAAAGATCTGCTCTCCATCCTTCCTAAGGTCCTCACCGCAGGCGAGAACGCAGGCACGCTCACAGAAGACGGCGCTTTATTCCTCGATCCCGCTGGCGACCTTAAGGCAGGCATCCCTATAGCACCCTGCGAGGGCGATGCAGGCACAGGCATGGTCGCTACGAATTCCGTACGCGTTTACACAGGTAATGTAAGTGCAGGCACATCAGACTTTGCGATGGTCGTAGTTGATCACGACCTGGGCGTTCACCGCGAGATTGATATGGTAACAACACCTGCAGGCGCACCCGTTGCTATGGTTCACTGCAACAACTGCACCTCCGACATCAATGCATGGGTAAATCTTTTCGATCAGTTCGCGAAATTATTCGGTGCTGACATCTCCAAGAATGACCTCTATACAAAGCTCTTCCAGGTAGCTCTCCAGGGCGATCCTGACTGCGGCGGACTCCTCTCATATAACTACTTCTCAGGTGAAGGCGTTACAGATCTTAACGAAGGCCGCCCGTTATTCGTAAGAACACCTGACTGTTCTTTCACTCTCGCAAACTTCATGAGGACACATCTCCTCTCCGCGCTTGCCACACTTAAGATCGGTATGGATATCCTTCAGGATACTGAGAACGTCCGTATTGATAAGCTCTACGGCCACGGTGGTTTCTTCAAGACTCCGGAGGTCGGCCAGAAGATGCTTAGTGCAGCAGTTAACGCACCTGTATCCGTCATGGAAACAGCAGGCGAAGGCGGACCTTACGGAATGGCTCTTCTCGTTTCCTACATGATCAACAAGGAAGACGGCGAATCACTTCCTGATTATCTGGATAACAAGGTTTTCGCGGGCGCAAAGAGCGTAAGCGTAATGGCAGAAGATAAGGATGTTAAGGGCTTTGCTGAGTTCCTCGCAAAATACAAAGCAGCACTCCCTGTCGAGAGAAAGGCTACGGAGGTGATCTGATGTTAGAAGAACTTAAGGCAAAAGTACTCGAGGCTAACCTCCTCCTCCCCAAGCACGGACTTGTTACTTTCACATGGGGCAACGTTTCAGGTATCGACAGAGAATCCGGTCTCGTCGTAATCAAGCCCTCCGGCGTCGAATACGATGTCATGAAGGCTGAAGATATGGTCGTAGTTGACCTTGACGGCAAAGTCGTCGAAGGCAAATGGAAGCCTTCTTCAGACACACCCACACACGTTGTTCTCTATAAGGCATTCCCCAACATCGGCGGTGTCGTTCACACACACTCACGCTGGGCAGTCAGCTTCGCACAGGCCGGCATGGCGATCCCTGCAATGGGCACCACACAGGGGGACTACTTCTATGGTGATATCCCCTGCACACGTCCCATGACCGACGAAGAGATCCATGGCGAATACGAGAAAGAGACCGGCAACGTTATAGTCGAGACATTCAAGGACAAAGATCCGGATGCTATCCCTGCTGTAAACGTCTTCTCTCACGGACCTTTCACATGGGGTACAGATCCTTTCAACGCTGTGCACAACGCAGTCGTTATGGAAGAAGTCGCATTCATGGATTACCACGCAATGACGCTTAATCCCTCTGCAGGCAGAATGCAGCAGACACTTCTTGATAAGCATTACCTCCGTAAGCACGGCGCTAATGCATATTACGGTCAGGGCTGATAGATCCCGGCCTACGGTTCCGCCTTCGCCGGCGGGCCGCCCTAACTTAAAAACAATTTCATATTGTTTGCTTCTTGTTCGAGTAGGACCCCGTTGTACCTGGTGCAGCGGGGTCTTACTTTGGGCAGATCAAAAACAATCTGCTTACAGTAATTAATTAATTTTATTATTACAACTCGAAATGGCGTATTTAAGGTTTTTTCGGCGGTTTTCCTTTGTCTTATTTTGTCGCACTTTGTCGTATTTTGTCGCTTGTAAACGGGCTTAACCCTTATATAATCCGGGTATGGCTATTTACGAACCCTACATCCCGAAAGAATTCCTCGCTTTGCAGATCAATTACTGCAAGCAGCAGCTTGCTGAGCTGCCGGAAGTGAAAGCAAGTAAAAGGACAAAGAATGGTTCTATTTATGAGGTCTTTGTAGTCGGAAAGCATTTTTATCAGCAGAATAGTGAGAAAGGAAAAGAACTTGAGGCCATCTGCTATAGACGTGAAGAACTTTTATGCGAACTTTCAAGACTGGAAGGACTGTGGAATTCCAGCTTCAGAGGCGTGCCTTCGCCGTGTTTTTCTCCGCGTAATTTAAAAAGGAAAATGTTTATAAACCCGAATAACTCCGTCATTCTTAATGGAGATTTTTTCGACAGCCTCAAAAACGATGCAGATCCGAATCACCGCGAGAGCAAGACATATTTTTACAACGGAATCTACTACAGGTCGGCATCCGAAGTTGAGATTGCGAGATATTACACGGAAAACGGTATTCCGTTCAAGTATGAACCCGAGATCTGGCTTAACGGCTTAAACTACCCTATCTACACCGACTTCGTCATCCTGATAAAGGCTCTCGATCTCTGCAAGTTTCATGAGCATATCGGGATAAAAAACTCTGCCAACTATAACCGCACTACTTCAACCAAATACATTAATTATTCCGGCGCCGGGCTGCTGCCGGAATTAGATGTCTTCTTTACTTACGATATACCCGGTGTTCCATTCGATTTAAGGACTCTGCCTATAAAGCTCAATTCGGTTGTTTACAGTTCGCTTTTTCTTCCGGATACCCCGTTTTTGTGACAGCCGAAAACCCAGTCCACTTTTTAGGCAGCTTTTTTTGCAAAATTGTCGACTGTTTTGACGACTTTAGGCGGTTTTCCACATTTTAGTCGTCTTTTTTCGCGAAAAAGTTGACTGAAAAGGCGACTGAAGTAAGCAGGGGTAATTTGCATCATAAAAGCCGCCTGCAGTAAATCCTTAAAAATCTCTCAATTTCACGCTGTGCAGGGTAATGTGTGTTGTATACTTAATATGCACAAATATCGGGGGATAATTACTATGGGCACTACTATTGAGAATATTGTTCATGAGGTCAAGAAGGTAATCTGCGGCAAGGATGCCGTCATCGCGCAGACGCTTACTGCCATTCTGGCGGGCGGTCACATACTTATGGAAGACGTTCCAGGCGTTGGAAAGACCACGATGGCTGTAGCGTTCTCGAAAACAATGGGCCTCAATTACGGAAGAGTTCAGTTCACTCCTGACGTATTGCCTTCAGATATCACCGGTTTTTCAGTTTACGACAAAGCGACTGATTCGATGAAGTATCAGCCGGGTTCCATATTCCATAATCTCTTCCTCGCAGACGAGCTTAACCGTGCTTCGACAAGAACACAGTCCGCGCTCCTTGAGGCGATGGAAGAAGGCAACGTGACTGTTGACGGAAACACATATATGCTTCCGAAGCCTTTTACCGTTATCGCGACACAGAACCCTACAGGTGCATCAGGAACCTCTCTCCTGCCGGACTCGCAGATCGACAGATTCATGATCAGGGTCTCGGTCGGTTATCCTTCCTCCAAGGATGAGAAGGCAATGCTCGACCGCCGTAAGAACGGCATCAACCCGATGGATAATGTAAAGACCGTATGTGACGTGAATACGATCGTTAATATGCAGGCGGAAGTAAATAACATCTTCGTGCACGAGACTGTTCTCGACTACATAGTCCTGCTCATAAACAAGACCAGAGCACATAATGAGCTTTCAAGAGGCGGAAGTCCGCGTGCCACACTTGCACTTACTTCAATGGCAAAAGCATGTGCATATCTTAACGGCAGAAACTATGCTGTGCCTTCCGACGTTCAGAAGGTATTCCTTCCTGTTATCGCACACAGGCTCATTCTCACACCTGAGGCGGAAGTAAATAACAGGATCGCTTCCGATATAGCTCAGGAGATCCTTAAAGCAACTCCCGCTCCCAAGATCTGATAGGGCTTGGCTTATGCTGAAGACCTGGATCTTATATTCAGTATCATTGATCGGAACCTTCATCTTTTTCCTTTTCTATAAGATGTGGGTGTCGTGGTATTGTCTTGTATTTCTCCTGGTCCTTCCCATACCGGCCTTCATCCTGAGTCTCATCGCATCAAAGACTTTAAAGTTCAGCGTGACCACACCGGGCGGCACCATAATAGGCAATCCTGCGAACATCCTTTTTACCGTTCAGGGATTTGCTTCCTTCTTTTCTTTATGCAGACTTAACACAACGATCACCGACAGGATGGTGGGAACTTCAAGGACTGTAAAGCTAGAGATATCAGACAGCGGCACAACAAAGATCCCGCTTAATACAGATCACTGCGGCGCTTATTCATATAAGATCTCGAAGGTGCGCATATACGATCTTCTCGGGTTCTTCCACTTTGACAGGAAACTCAATAAAGATGTGGAATTCCTGGTCAAACCGGTGCCGCAGATGCCTGGCTACATGCCGGACATGTTCGGCTTCAAGGCAAAGAATCTGAGGAAATCCAAAAAACCTAATTCAGAGATCTACGATATCAGGGAATACCAGCCGGGAGATCCCGTAAAAACCATTCACTGGAAGATGACAGCCAAGAAAGATAAGGTCCTTGTAAAAGAACCTCTGGAAGAATACGGCGGTTATTCAAGAGTCATACTGGAACTGACGGACGACAGGGATGAACTCGATCTCCACTTGGGACAGATCCTCTTCACTTCAAAGTTTTTCTTGGATCATGAGACTTCTCATATCATAAGGGTCATTCCGCCTGACAGCAGAGAGATCGCTTACAGTGTTGAATCTTCCACAGATCTCGAAAAGGCGCTGGCCTCCATTCTCCGCATGAGAATACCTGAGGAAGCACGTAAGAAGGAAGCTGCAAAAGCCGTTCCTTCTCCTTCTGATGAAGAATCAGAGGAGGCTTCAGATGAGAACTGATAAGATCAGGACAACTGCCCCTCACAGAAAACCCGATGCGAATATCGGGGCGCTCATAATACTGATCACGACAGTAACAACTTCCGGCTTTACATTGATGTTCGGAACGGCCTTTGCGCAGGAATTCAGCACCTGGACCGCCATCATGTTCTCCCTGGCAGTCTCAACGGTATGCACGGTCCTTTTCTTCATTAACAAGAAATGGCTTACTTCAGTGGTCCTTATCGCACCGCCGGCAGCTCTGGTTACGGCGGCTTTTCTCGACATACTGAATGTTCAGAAGGGACTTTCCGCATTCCTCTATCTCCTGCAGTTCTATTCATTCTATTTGCTGCCCGGAGATTATGTCGGCGGCATGCCGGAATCCGGCGGATATTGTTTTATGTTCATCCTGGCCTATGACATTGTGGCCATTTCCCTGACAACATATTTCCTGACAAGGAGAAAGCTCATCCCGTTGTCACTTCTTCTTTATGCGCCTCTCTTTGTCTGTGCAGTATCAAATACGGCAATGCGTCCTGATACGGCTCCTTCTATTGCCGGAATAACAGGCGTTTTCCTGATCCTTCTGGCTCACGCATGCAGGAATAAGACCGGTGAATCATCAGGAAGAGTCCTTCTGCTTCTTGCGGTACCCGCTGCCCTTTTCCCCATAATTACAGGACTGATATTCCCTCAGGCTACATATGACAAGGATACCCTGGCAGAGCTAACACTAATATCGATGAAGGAAAAGGCTGAAGAAATGTCCCAGCCGTTAAGTGAATTCATCGATACTGTTTTAAACGGTGCTAAGAATCCTCATATCAACGCATCAGGAAATTTCCTGACTACCCTTTCTGCTTCAGATACGAATCTTGATACGGTAGGACCTTTTAATCCGAGTTACGAAGAAGTCATGACCGTTCGAAAAGAGCCTAATCCCGGCTATACGGGCCCTGATCAAACCCTCTCAAGCAACATCGCTTATCTGAAGATCGAATCTCTCGACATTTATCAGGACAATAAACTCAAGAGCTGGAAGATCAAAGGCGATATCTACGATAAAGATGCAAATGTATCACCTGTAATTGCACCTTATACGATCACTGTTACCCCGCTAATAGGCTCTTCAGTCGATATCGTTCCTTACTATACTGACTTTTACTATACGGATGACGCTGACTACAAGACCGTCAGTGCTTATAACACGACAAATACAAGAAAGTTTGTCAGTGCCACTTCACCCGTTCCTGTAAAGACAGGAAATATCTATTCGAAAAAGTACTTAGATGACTATGTCTACAATATATGTCTTAATGTTCCGAAAACAACAGAAGACGAGATAATAGAGACCTGCAATCTTCCGGACTGGTACCTTGATGTGTACTACGGAAGACTGAACATGTCCGACACGGAAAAAGTCAGAAGAGTCACCGAATATGTAAGCGGTCTCCATCCGTACAGCAAGGATACTTCTTATCCTCCGCAGGGTGTGGATTTTGTCCCGTGGTTTATCAGGGATGCAAGCAGCGGCATATGTGTTCACTATGCGGCAACTTCAATGATCCTTCTCAGAATGATCGACGTCCCTGCAAGATATGTCAGAGGCTATCTCACCAACAATGCCTGGCCAGGAACAGAAGGCAAGGTAACTACCGGAGATTCCCATGCCTGGTTCGAATTCTTCTCGCCTGAATGCGGCTGGATAATGGGTGATGCGACACCCGGAAACGAATATGCTGCTTCATCTTCCAATGTAAACAGAGCAACCAGTGAGTATCCGGATATTGCCCAGTCAGAGAATTCTGAACCTGATGCTACAGACGATACAACTGAGACAACAGAAACAACGGAGACAACTGCCGAGACCAACGGTTCTGAGACAAGTCAGTCTGAAACAAGCGGATCTGACACCACGGATCAGACCTCAGATATAGATTCTACGGAAGATCTGTCCTCATCAGATCCTGTGACAGATTCTGATGCGTCTTATGATAACCCTGATACCGGCGATTCTTTGAATACAGGAAACAAACCTGCAACGAAGGACCCTGACAACGATGCCATGCTCATAGTCTTAACCAAGACCTTCCAGGCCATCATGACTGTGCTTGTAATAGCGATCTCCATAATTCTTCTGGCAGCGCTTGCAAGGTTCATCTATGTAGCTTTTTGGCACAGCAGATTTAATAAGGAAACACCTGCCGAAAAGGCAGTGGAATACTATCACTATTACAGTTTCCTCGGCCGCGTATTAAAGTTCTCGCAGCCTAAGAAAGCCAGAATGATAGCCGAGAAAGCTGCCTTCTCCGAGAAAGGAATAACCTCAAGCGAACTCGGCATCCTTGTCTGGGAATGCAAGAAGAACCTGAAAGCAGTAAGCACAGGATTCTACCGGATAAAGAAGATCCTTTATAAAGTCCTGTCCATAAAGATTACAGCCGGAGATTAAAGATAAGAAACAGTCTCTGACAAAGGCTTTCTGTTGCCGTGGTTTGCAAGCGGACCCGCACCCTCAGCACCATAACCCAGATCCAAGATCATGAGCACTTCCTCATTATCAGGAAGGCCGAACTCGGAATGTGCCTTCTCCAGATCGATGCAGTTAAGCCAGCAACTGTTGATCCCTTCATTTGCCGCAGCAAGCATGAGATGCGTGGCAACGATCGTGGCATCTTCGACACCGGATTCTCTCTGTGATCCGGGATATGTATAGACATTATTCTTATCGAAAGCGACGAGGAGACATGTGCCTGCGTTATATCTGCAGGGTGTAACAAGATCCACCTTTGCCAAAGCCTCTTCTGACTGGAGGACATAGATGTGCTGTTCCTGAAGGTTCTTAGCAGTAGGGGCAAGCCTTCCCGCCTCAAGGATCCTCTCGAGCTTATCCTGCTCCACCTTACGGCCGTCATAGCTCTTGCACGAAAAACGTTCTCTTACAACATCAGTAAATTCCATATCTTCCTCCTGATATCAATCGCAGGTATAACCCGGCTTCTTGTAAAGGGATTCCATTGAAGGAGCGATCTCTTTGTCCCAGACTTTTGATTTCCAGTCGTCCTTCTCGATCTCTGTTATGGCAATAGATACGCTTGAAGCATCGCAGCCCATTGTCTCTGCAATAGCCTTTGTAACTTCCTCAGCACACTTGGCCTTAACTTCTTCTGATCTTCCCGGATAGCATTTGATCTCTACGTGTGGCATGTTGATCCTCCTTATTAAATGATATCTGAATCATTTCTTGTTTTAACAATATATAAAGAACCGACGATTATGATAGCGGCACCCATCAAGGGAAGCATTAACATGATCAGTTCTTCTTTACCGTTTAATATGCCTCTTGATACGGTAAATAACGTATTAAGGACAGCACTCAGGGTGCTGTATATCATTAAGAGCATCGGGAATACGAATAAAGACCTTCTCTGAGGTTCGTATTTTCCAGTCTTCCCGGCAAGCGTGGTAATGGCTATAAAAGAGATAATGCTGAATATCAGGCCTGCTGAGAATACGGCAATATAGCTCCAGAGCGGAGCCTTCTTAGTCATATAAGATGCTAAAGAAAACCTCGAGAATATGGAAATAACAAGCGAAATTACCCTGGCAGCCAAGGCCACGATCAGATGTGCTTTTCCTATTTGATAATTCTTTATGAAATAAAGGCTGAATAATACTATTGAAGCTATTCCCAGCAATGCAACTGCAGTACTGACGAGACCGGAAAAAGTGCTGTATAAAGCAACATTGTCCATCGAAAGATTTCTTACGATCACAGTAGTTACAGGAAATGAACTGTAGATCGACAGTATGGCTTCTAATCCGGTAAGGATGAGCGTTATACCCATGAAAAAACTTCTTTTGTCTTTATTGACCCTGATCCCGGAAGAGATCGCAACGATTCCGGATGCCAGCTGTGAAGCAAGAACTATTATGGAAATCGTTCCGACAATATAAAGCCAAATCTTGAATAGTTCGCCCATTAGTATTCCTCATTTCCCATTATCTGGACATCATTATATCACCACATCAATTCAGTTTTTCGGACACAGTGATTTAAGACGGGTGCAACATTTTCGGATAATGACTGTATATATGGTATAACAAGCACATGGAGGAAATCTAAAATGCATAAAGGATTAAGAACAGCACTTTGCGCCACACTGGCTTTTGCAGTAATTGCAGGTATCGCAGGATGTACTTTAACACCGTCGCAGCCGGCAAACACGAACGGAACCACTCAGGCTACAACAGCTGCTACCTATTCACAGAATTATAAGTCTGTAAAAGAAGACAATAACGGCTCTCTTCCTGAAAAGGGACAGGTAGGAACTATGAAATATGAGATCCTCGGAAAAGACACATACGGTAATCTCATGGAGAAGACCAAGGAACGCGGCTACTATGTAGACCAGCTCGAACAGCTTGATTCTCCTTATTTTATTGTTATCTATTCAGGTAAGAAAAACACCGGCGGCTACGATGTCAAGATCGTTGATCTCGGCCTTAATGACGGTGAACTCATCATCACTGTTGAAGAGACATCACCCGCACCCGACAGCGCTGTAACTCAGGCGATCGATTATCCGTACTGCGTTCTGGAGCTCGACCAGATGCCTAAGGACTTTAAGATCGTCAATACAAACGGTGACGAATTCCTGTTCAGAAATGGTGCTGAAGATTAAGTCGTTATAAGATCTATAGTCCGAAAACAAGGCCCTGGAGATTATCCAGGGCCTATTTTTTATATCAGATCATTCTGTTTATTCAGTAAGGATCGGGATCTTGAAATCCATTGTGAATCCCTGCATAGGGATATAGGAAATTCTGAATGACCTTCCATGGCCTTCGAATTCCAATACTCTGCTGCCGGACATAACTCCGTCCTGATCGAATTTGACCACATATCCTTCTGCTTTATACTTTTCGATTGCCGCCTCGAATAATTCCTTGGCGAATGCCTCATCTTTACAGTTGACCATTAATTCAACACAAGACATTGTATTGAGCTCTTTTATAGCCAAAGGGTCTTTGTCCTTTGCAACACCTACAGAAAGCTGTGTAATATATCCTTTGCATTCTTCGCTGTAATTTGCCTGCCAGTAAAAACTGTCATCAAGGGTCTTAAAATACCACATGTCATCAGGCACTATAAGGTTTTCATCATATTCGGCCTTTGTCATGCCGACACGGACATTGGCTGTCTTCCAAATGTTCTCGATACACTCTTCAGCTGTCATGTCCTTCATGACAACGAAAATAGAATTTTCCGTAACCTTCTTTGAAGGTCTTGTCTCATCTGTTTCCTCTGTCTCTTCTGTCGTATCGTCAACCGGATCTGCCCATGCGCTGTCATTTGCATATCTGTCTTCTGTCTCTTCGACTCTGGTCTTCTCTGTTTTTGAAGACTTCTTGTCCTTATTAGAGAGAATTCCAATTGTGATTCCTGCTGCAGTGCCTACTACGACTACTGTTGCTGCGATTCCGATAATCAATCCTTTATTCATCATGATCCCTGTTCCTTTCTTTGCTGCTTCTGCAGCCATTTTTGTTCCTGCTCCTGATGTGGGAGCCTCTGCTGATGCGGACAGGGTGGTAAGTGAAGCCGGAATGGGCTTGAACGGTACAAGCTCAGCTTCCTTCATAAAGAGTTTGCTCAAGAACGGTACAGCCATGCCATACAACTTCGTGTTTTTCTCTTCTTCATACTTTTCGACCTCCTTCTTGATCTTTTTCTTGGCAAAACTCAAACGCCACAGAACTGTTCCCTGGGGGATTCCCAAAGCCTCTGCGATCTCTTTCGTGCTCATCTCATCGAAGTAGAACAGGATAAGAGTCCTTCTGACATCTTCAGACAACGAATTGTTGATGATGTCCATGATGATCTTACGTGTCTCTTCGGACTCGACGATAGAGTCAGGCAGGAAGTCCTCAGGCAAAGCCTCGACGTCTTCAAAGAACTCGTCGGGAGCCGCATCTGTCTTAGTCCTTGTAAGACGGTTAAGACATTTGTTGGCAGCAGTCTTCTTGAGCCATGCAGTAACTTTGCTCTTATCCTCGATTGAATCGTAAGATTCGATCAGGGATACGAAAGTGTCCTGTACGATGTCTTCTGCATCCGTCTCATTCTTGAGAAGCGAAAATGCTGTCCAGTACACCGCCTTGTAGGCTTCGTTGTAGATCTGCTCGAGTTCCTTGTTTGTCATTTTTTGCCTCCTTATTGTCCGCATCTACTCTATAGACACATGAGCAGGACGGATTATTGGGTGGTCTTTGAAAAATTTTTTCTAAAAACATAATAACAATGTATAATCTCATTTGGTAACTGACTTTTCTCGGAAAGGATGCCTCAAAAACGCAGATATCTTAACGAATCTGACGGAGGGTCCGGAGAAATGAAAGCTGCCGGTGTAACTATATCCCCTGGAGGGGAATAATAACAAAGGAGGATTTTGTATGGTACAAAATCGAAAACAAACCATCAAGACTATAGCTGTCTTGGGCATTCTAATAGGACTTACAGTCCTTATGGCGTTCACACCTGTGGGTTATCTCAGGGTTGGCGCGATCTCAATCTCATTTCTGATGATCCCCGTAGCGGTCGGCGCTCTCACCAAGGGCCCGTGGGCAGGTGCACTTCTTGGCACCGTGTTCGGCATCACAAGCTTCGCACAGTGCTTCGGCATGGATCCTTTCGGAACTTATCTCGCAAACATCAACATCGTCTACACATTCATTATGTGTGTTGTTTGCAGAGCTCTTGCAGGATTCCTGGCTGGCCTCGTATTTAAGCTTATGTCCAAGCTCACCAAAGTCACATTCGTAAAATGTTCAGTAACCGGTCTTTGCGCAGCGATCTTTAATACGATCCTTTTCGTCGGTGCTCTTATCCTTCTCTTCGGCAAGGGAACAGTAACTGAAGCAACCGGCATAGATCCCACTATTGGAATAGTCGCTCTTTTCGCTACCATCGTCGGAATCAATGCGATCTTCGAAGCTATTGCAGCTTTCATTATCACAGGCGGCGTCGGTACTGCCCTTTTCAAGGCAAAACTGATAGGTGCTTAAAAACCGGAGGATATAACTATGGTTCTTGCTATCGACATCGGAAACACACACATCCTGCTTGGCTGTTTTGAAGAACGTAAGATCCTGTTCACGGAACTTCTCAGTACGAATAAATCCACCACAGAGCTTGAATATGCGGCGCTTATCAAGTCTGCTCTCGAATTCAACGGACAGAGCCCTGACAAGATAGACGGCGCGATCATCTCATCAGTTGTTCCGCAAGTCACGGGCAGCATAAAGGCAGCCGTCGGAAGACTCACTTCAACAGTTCCGGTAGTAGTCGGTCCCGGCATAAAGACCGGCCTTAAGATAAAGATCGATAATCCGGCACAGCTCGGAAGTGATCTTGTCGTTTCCGCAGTCGCAGGCATCAAGGAATACGACGTGCCGCAGATCAACATCTATATGGGAACAGCCACGGCTTTCTCTCTTATAGATGAAGATAAGAACTTTATCGGAACTTCCATAGGTGCAGGAATGGGCATAGCCGCTGAAGCATTGAGCAGCAAGACTTCCCAGCTTCCCAACATAGCTTTTGAGATCCCAAAGAAAGTTATCGGCACCAATACGGTCGACAGCATGAAGAGCGGATTCATATGCCAGAATGCCGCTCTGGTAGACGGCATGATCGACAGGATCGAAGAAGAGTACGGCGGCAAGTGCATTGTGACCGCCACGGGCAGATATGCATCACTTATTGCTCCTCTTTGCAGGCACAAGGTGATCTGCGACAAGGACCTCATCCTTAAGGGACTTATCGAGGTCTACTATAAGAACCTTTAAGACGGTTTACGTTATCAGTAAAAACGGGCTCTGGTCTTCCCAAAGCCCGTTTTTTATTCAACAACTAACTCTACATCATGCGTTTTTCTTCTCTGGTCTTCCGGAGGAAGCTGCATATAGTCACCATAGACTTTTTTGAGAATACTATCTGTATTCCGGGGACATAAACATCTTAACCCTTCAAATTCCAGCTCAACCGGCTTACCAAACCACTCGGTCTCAAAAAGGCATTTTTCTATACGTGACAGATACACTGCAGCATAACAAAACACACCATCATTCTCTTCTTTGTTTTGAGAATATCTGGTAATAGCTTTATACACCTTATCCAGATGCTTTTGCTCGTTCAGGCAATGCTTTAACAGACCGCACTTGTTATATAAGAAATACAAGAATCTGTTCATCATGCCGTAAAAAGACTTCGCCTTAATGAGGAACGTCTTTGATCTTGCAACTTTAAACATAAACAATTCCCGTTTAAAGGAAGAAATATACTTCTTAAAACTCTTTTTGGGATACTCGTCCAAAGCGAAAATATCAACCCAGGGAAAATAAGGGATTACTTCACCGACAGCATAAGCACGCTTTATACGAACTTTTTTGTCCACGATCCTCATCTGAAGAACCTCGGGACGGTCGCCGTTGGGTTTAAGATCACCGGTGCTCAAAGCATATCTTTCGTCCTGTGTATTTTGCAGGATCTCCAGAAGCTTCATGTAATCCTCTCGCGGCATCCACAGATCAATATCATCGTCCCACGGGATAAAACCATGATGGCGGACGGCACCAAGCAAAGTGCCATAAGCAAGATAATAAGTTAATCCATTTTCCCGGCATACTTCATCAACAAACTTTAATATCCCCAAAACTACCGTTTGTAAATCTGTCATCTTTTATCTCCAGGCTGAATATAACTGCAACGATTCAGTTGCTGTTCTATTTATACAGTTTTTCCATATAATTGCAAACAATACATTTCAATAATAAAGACCGGCTCAATTAGAGCCAGTCTTTTCTGTCAGTTAGCCGAAAAGCCCTTTCTTCCGTTTATAGAAGGGCTCGCCTGTCGCAGCTTTTATGCCGAATTCCTGCGTAATGGGAACCAGGTCTATATACATTCCCTTAGGAAGATATGGGATTCCTGCATTTGCTATGTCCTGGAAATATGTGCGCGGATCGCCTTCAGCATCAACAACGAGAAGGAAACTCTGCTCTTCGTCTTTCATCATGAGCTTGAGCCAGATAGCGTTAATGCCTTTAACATTTTTCGCGTATTTGCAGATGGCATCTGTCATCTGCCTGGGATAATCTTTAGGTTCACCCAGCACGACCTTGGTATCCTTTTTCACGATGTTCTGCTCGATGTGAGTGGCCTTCATTGATTCCTTTACACTCTTGAACTGCTCGACCATGCTGAAAGGCAGCAGCAGGGCATCACCGAATGGATTGATAACAAGGTTGTATTTGTTATTGGCAAGAATCGAGTAAACATCCTCAAAAGACATGACCATTGTCTTTACGTCGCCTTCCTTGAAAGTCTCCCATTTTCTCAGTTCTTCCCAGTCAGTGAAAAACGGCTGGATCACAGTACCGTCTTTTAATCCAAGCATCGGGAAACTTATATTGCTGCCGCCTTTGATCTCGCCCTTGCCTTCTCCTTTCGGTTCTATTGATGCTTCGCTGAGATCGACCACAGCAAGAAGATTTGCATTCATCGCAAACTCTTCAGCGATGAGGTTCAGCAAAGGAACCTGTTCCGCCTGGGGAGTGACAGCACGCTGCTTTAAAAGCTCTTTAAGCTTGGGGTTTTCCACCGGCTTATTTAAATCCACATCCATAATCTGTATCCCCTTATCTAAAGATTTAGATAAAGTATACCAAAACTATGTCAGTACTCGGTGCGGACGGTATCAAGACCGTACATCTCTTTGAAGATCCTCTCGTCTTCAGATGATCTGATCACCATTACATCCGTGAAATGCCCGTCCTTTTTATTCTTGAAGCCGGCAACCTTCTCTCCTGTGCAGATAGAACTCCTGATCACGGCATACTGGGTCTCCGGATCGAACTTTATGTCTGGTCCTGTCTTCTTTCCCTGCTTGCCGAATATTGGAAACTTCATATCCTGATCTGCCTCATACATCGTCTATCTGTACCGCAAAGCGGTATGTGCCGTCACTGTATCCGATTACATAATACGACTTAAAAGCACCAATAAATATGTTTCTGTACTTATCGTCGATCTGATCTTCCTCTATAACCGGCAGACCCGTTGTCACGCTGTACAGATCTACAGATTCGCCGCTGACATCTTTGGCTATGGCAGGATCAGAAGCCAGCGCTTTTCTTATGCCCTCTTCACACCCTTCAGGAAGCGCTTCACACATCTTGTCTGCATCAGCATAGCGGTAAGTCTCGATCATGTAAGAAGCATCGCGGAAGCCCCTTTCAGCGTACCTTTCGATGCAGGGAGCTAATCCGGGCAATAGAGCCACATTACTGAATAAATCCTTCTTGTCATCAGTCATTTCAGTCTTAAGATCCCAGCGGGAATTCTTTATATAATTTCTGATCGTTCCGAAAATATAGACACCCATGAGAATGCCGATCGAAGCAACAATTCCAAAACCAATCCAAAATCCCTTTTTCATATACATGTTCTCCTGTTAAAGAATTACCATGGTTAGGATTATATTAGCATGGGTTATATTGTTTTTCAATTACTTTTTATCGAATTTCGATATATTTGCTATGAGCGCGAAAAAGTTCAGAACAACTGAACGTCCAGCATCCAGGCCAAGCAATAGAGTGCAAACGATGTGACCGCAACTGCGTAAACAAATACCTTGGTAAACAGTGACAGCAGATTGGGGCCGTTCTTCATGGCCTTGCCTGAATAGTAAGCTGCCGGAATACAGGTCAGTACGATATATCTGTATTCCATCGTGCATGTGTATGCATAGCTGTAGCAGAAATAGACATAAGAGATAAGCTGTGAGATCAGAAGGATCGACATAACGAGATTCATCATGTCACGGTCCTTGATCCAGTTAACGATAAAGTTGATGAGGATCGTGATCGTGAAGACAGTGAACGCCGTCAGAAGAAGATATCCGATCATGGCAAGGATCATGTGCTCACGGTAGTACTCGTCATCGAAGCATGCCTGGTTCAAAGTCTCTGTGATGATGTTGTAATCAACACCTTCCTCGAAAGCGAGGAAACGTCTCCAGAAAGGCATCGGTGCGATAAGCTGTCTCGGTGATGCCTCGATATCAGGCCTTGCGACGTATGTCAAAGGGACCTGCCACTTAATGTAGTTTCTTACCTGATACCAGAGTCCCAGAGGTGCGCAGACGGCGAGGAACACGAGATACTGCCAGACCATCTTAAGCTTTTTCTTCGATTCAAAGAAAGCCTTCAGCATCATGAATCCTATGGGGAATGCGATGAGTCCTGCAGAGATCTTTGCCATCATGCCAAAACCGATGCAAAGGCTTATGCCCATGAGCTTTAAGAACGACTTCTTCTCGTCGTTATACCAGACCCACGCAAGATAGAAAGCAGATATCGCAAGCGTTATGGCAAGAGGATCGTTATTCAAAGAACCTGAGAAAACGATGAATTCCGGAAGCAGCGCTACTGTGATGTAAGCTATAGTCTTTCCCTTGGGTGTCAGGTTCCAGAGCTCGATAAACTTCTTTAATACTGCGAGCGTTACAAGCGAATAGAAAAGTGACAGGCACTGCAAAGCGTCCCAGTTGTGTGCGTATGAAGCGGGTGCGAGCTTTCTGTAGATCGCGAAGAAAAGAGCGCTTACCGCATGGCTGAACGGCGGATGGTAGAACTGCCAGTGCTGTGTGATGTCCTCATCCAAAAGCTTGTGGTTATTAAGAAGATATTCGATATATTCAGAGTGATATGCATATCCGTGGAAGGTCTCAAACTCACCTAAGTCATGCTGTCTCTGCTCGGCACCTGTGTAAAGAACGTAAAGCGTCCTTACGGCGATGGCTGCTATTGTGACTACAGCCATTATCTTCGCTTCTTTATCCTTGCCTGAATACTTGTAGATGTAAAAAGCTGCCAGTGCAAATCCAACGATGAGAAGCACTATGCGGATGGGGTTCATCAGCGCGATATTGCAGCCTGACACGGCGAGCACAAATATGCACCATACAGCACTTAATGCTATATCGATACTGAGTTTTCCGTTAGGTTTAAGTTTAATAGTAGTCATAGGCCTTCTTTTCGAGCTGTTATACTAGAAAAGAATAAAGTAGCGCCGTTAAAAAAGCAATAATGACTACATCTCCTTGATGTACTTTCTGGTGCGGTCGTTCATGAACTTTATGACGTCATCGATCGAACGGTCGCCCGCATAGTAAGGCGCGATCTCTTCTACGAGGAACGCTGTGATCTTCGGATCATCGTAATAGTATGTACCTATTGCAGCAAGACTCTCTAAGAACTTCTTTCCCATGTCTTCAGATGCGTATTTGTAGCCGTATATCTTCTGGTACGTTTCAGAACCTGCCATATTCTTGAACAAATCTTTTGCCCTGTCCTGCTCGATGTTGTTTATCTCCGTGATAACAGAAATGTTCTTTGCCATTACATCTTTATTGGTGACGATGTCCTGGAACTCTGCACCGGAATCACCGTAGCCCGCGCCTCCGAAGAGGAAGTTGATAAACTTTTTGCAGCCGTCTTTCCTGTCTGATGAAGCCGTGACTGATACTGTCTCAATAGCCCTGAATCTGGGGCCTGATGCATCTGCTGACGGAGTGCCTATTATGGTGTAGCTCTCCTTGTCGGACTTGCAGGCATGAACGAATTTAATAAAGCTGTCCAGCCTGTCATAGCGGCAGCCGGTGCGTTCCTTTTTCGCTTCTTCATCGAAAACATAGTCGCCTGTTACCGGCTGCTTCTCTACTGCAAAATGCTCGTTCGAATATGACGCAACAGCCTTGAACTGCTCGCTTGTGAAGTCGATCTTATCCCCGTCTATGGCACTCTTGATATCGATGCAGGATAAAACAAAAGAAATCTTATTGTTATAAGTAGACAGCGGATAATTGTAAGGCGAGAAGCCGTTAAGACTTGTCTTTATCATCTTGTCATACTCTTCGAAAGTAATGCCTGAAGCACCGTTCTTTATAAGGGAAGTATCAGTAACAAGACCCTCTATCTCGATGGTTACAGGGAGGAAATACTGCTTGCCATTGATCTTCGAAGCATCAATGATGTTCTTATACTGCTTTTCCAATACGGAAGCCTCAAGATAGCCGGACAGGTCCTCGAAAATATCATCCCTCATCGCACCATTCTTCTGGACACCTATTGCTATGTCAGGTGCATCAGAGCCCTTCAGTTCCTGGATCATCGTGTATTCCAGTTCGTCTTCCGCATTAAGCTGTGCGATGCTTCTTCCGGCCTTGATGCCTGTCTTGTATTTATTCCATATGCGTATGATGTACTCATCATCTGTTCTGTTGAATTCATAGACCGCGTTGGAAAGATATTCTTTCATGCCCTTGCCTGTTGGTGCTGCAAGTTCGATTATCTTCTTTCCCGCATGAGGATTCTTTTCGCAGCGCTTCAATATGGTGACAGTCTCATCAAAACCTGTAAAGAACATTGAATACTCTTTGTCTTTCCTGGAATATATGACCGCCATGTCGCTGCTGCACTTTACGAGCTGCACATTTAATGCCGTCATATCTGAAAAATATGGCGCATACCAGTCGCTGTCTATGACAGGTTCTTCTATAGCTGACTGCATGTTAAATGTCGTGATGTTTCCGAGCGTATCGATCTTATAGAGCTCACCCGACGAAGCTGTCTTAAACTCCGTTACGTTCACCTGATCTTTATCGGTGACATCGTATTTCTTATAGCTTTTTCTCTTGCCGGTGTCAGGATCGAACTCAATTATCACCGCACCGTCGATCGCTGTGTAGCCTACAGCAAATAACGAATTATTCTTCTGATCGTATGAAAAACTCTCCACCGTGTACACGGAAGGTATCCCCGAAAAGTCCAGTTCATTCTTATATTCAGAGCCTTTAAAAGAAAACGCGTGAACTGACATTCCGCCTGCTCTTTCAGATACTAATATGACCGGAATATAGTATTCACCTGCGATTTGGATATCACTTACTCCGTATGTATTCTGACCGTCGCCGTGGATCTCCAATGGTTCACCGGGCTTGTTCGTAAGAAATCTCGGCTCAGTTGTCTCACCTGTCGTAAGATCCAAGTTTACAACAGCGGTCGAAAATCCGCCCTGTGCGAATACAGACATTACTGCTTCTGCTGTCTTCCCGTCATCAGCAGGCTTGATGGAATACGCGCTTTTTATCGCATAGTTCTCAGGATCTTTGACCTTTACGGTGCTCACGAGATTACCCTTATCATCATAAGTGCTGAGAAGCGTTCTTCTGTAGTTCTCGTAATCAGCCAGATTGGTCAGAGAGTATAGATGAAAGACCTTGTCTTTGCTGCTTCCCACTACACTCGAATCGAGCATCTCGGTGGAAAGCTGCTCCGTCTTAAGCTTGAATCTCGTTGACTCAAACCACGGATCCTCTTCCTTAACCACAGTGATCTTATTACCCTTTGAACATGCCGGCAACGAAGGGACCAGCAAACATACCGCCATAATCGCAGCGGCGATCCTTTTCCTATCCATAATAACCTCCCGGAAGCAAATTCCTATTACCCTGCCTGTAATATAAAGGATTTTTGTCACCATGGAACAGATAACGCGAAAATGACACGAAACTTATGCCGAATTGATGCCTTCACCCTATGCTAAAGATGCGAAAAGCCGGTCCAAAACTGAACCGGCTTTCCTTGTGTCTTTATTAATATCTAACGATATCAACCAATTACTTCGATCTTTACGTTATCGAGATAGAACGGATTCATATCTACGCTCTCGAAATAGATCGTAAGGCTGGGCGTGCCTGCTTCGATCGTGTACTGGCCTTCACCAAGTACCCACTCATCAGAACCTGTCTGAACCTCAGCTATTGTCGGCCATGTGCCGTCGATATCTGCTGTGCACTTACATG
Organism: uncultured Clostridia bacterium; assembly: GCA_946403085.1. GTDB lineage: Bacteria > Bacillota > Clostridia > Saccharofermentanales > Saccharofermentanaceae > Saccharofermentans. Next base: position 190,091 of record CAMIYM010000002.1, read on the forward strand.
TAGGAGCCTTGGACTTGATGGCGAATGTTACCTTGATCGTCTTTCCTGCATAGTTTGTTACATCGATAGAGTAACCGTCGTACTCAGCATAACCCTCAGAATTCATGAGGCAGTAGTCACTCTCGTAACCGCCCTCAACTACCTTCTGGACAGAGCTGTATCTCGGTCCGCCTTTGAATTTCTTATCTTCAAAATCCTCTACAAAAGGTGTTGAGTCTGTCTTAGGTTCCTGATAGTCAGCAGGCTTTGCAACTTCGCCGCCGTTAAGAGCGCACATAACGCCCTCGTAAGCAGGCTTAGGTGAAAGGTTGCCGTAGAAGAGCAACGGCTTTGTGGAAGACTTCCAGCTCATGTCATCTGTAAGACCCCATACCGTTACGCACTCGATCGGAACGCCCGCCTTGTCAGCAGCTACGATAGCCTCGAAAAGCTTCTTCATGTAAACGCCCTGATCGTACATAGCGTTGAGTGACTTGGGAGCTGTAACGTCAAGCTCTGTGATGTGGATAACTACACCAAGCTCATCTGCGTATTTCTTTGCTGCAGCAACGTAGTTATCGACATTGAGGCCTGCGCTGATGTGGCTCTGCATACCCATACCGTCGATGTTGCCTGCAGCTGCAACGGGCTTTAACATCTTGAGGATATCTTCCTGCTTGGATGTCTGATACTCATTGTAATCGTTGTAGAAGAGCTTAACTCCCTTAGGAGCGTGCTTTCTTGCGAACTCGAATGCCTTCTCTACGTAGTCATCTCCTATTGTCTGCTTCCAGTAGCAGTCTCTCATTCCCCCATCATCTGCGGCCGCTTCATTTACTACGTCCCAGGCATAGATAACTCCCGGATAATTCTTTTCGCACCAGTTCATGACTGAGTCGATATAATTCTCCATTCTCTTGAGCATGAGTTCCCTGCTCGCGAGCTTTCCGTTTACATCGTAATTCTCATAGAAAAGCCAGGAAGGTGTCTGTGAATACCAGACAAGAGTATGGCCTCTCATGGGGATATTGTTCTTCTTGCAGAAGTCTAAGATCGGCTTCGCATTATCGAAGTGAATAGCAGGATTCTCGTTATACTTTGCAGGATCTGCAAGTGTAACAGCTGCATCGAGAACGCTCTCAGGCTTGAGCTCGTTCTCAGGTGTTATTGAGTTGAACTGTGAAGTAATGAGCTTTCTGAACTTGTCGTTTTTGTTAGTCATTACGGATGCAGGTGATGCAACACCGAACTTGAAGTATTCAGCATAAGCAGCAGAAAGTGATGCTGTCTTCGTCGGATCTGCGAGTGATTCAACCGGTACACCGGTAAGGTTATTGAAGTCACCTACAACACTGATCTCGAAAGAAGATACCGTGATATCTCTTACGTCGCTGCCTTCGATATAAACGATGGCATTCTCAGCATTTGCAGGGATCTCGATGTTGCCGGAAATCGATGCTTCACTTGCTTCTGTCGTCTCGCCTGATGCGACAGTAACATAGGAAACATTTCCGTAGATGTCATACTTAAGTGTGAGTCTTACCGAATCATTGGCACTTGATACAGAAGCTGTAGCGTTGATCGTGTTTCCTCTGTAATCAGGGCAGGATATTGCAACGCCTGCGTTGCTTTCCTTACGGTTAGTAACCAGGGCTTTTCCATCCTGTGTGGTGATTTTGCAGTCACCGTACTTGATCCAGTTTCCGGCCTTCTCCTTCTGAGTGAAATCCGCCTTGATCGTGAGCGGAACATCACGGGGGCCGTCCGTTCCCTTGGGGAGCACGTCACAACCGCTCAAGAGGAATAATCCTGCAAAAGCTGCAGCGACGAACCTGATTAATCTCTTTTTCATATTACCTCCACGAAAAAAGATTCATATTGTTTGCTGCTTGTCATGTTAAATGATACCGCAAGAATGGTAGAACTGATAGGCATACCTTCAAGGCTCTATCCCTAAAAATAGGAGCTGAAAACTGTTAAATTGCCATTTTGATTTTACATATCTTGCTATTTGAAGGAAAGTTCGCAAATTATGTAATCAAATTTTCTTGCTTATTGCGAACAACGAAACTATTATTTGAATATCAAAATAAACTTGCGTCTGTTATTATTTCCTTGAGAGGTAATGTATAGGTGAAGTATATCTATTGGACAGTATTCTTTCTCGTCACAGGCATTTTGCAGTATTTTCTGCTCCTGCTGGTGAGCGCCTGTCTGGTCAATTCCAAAAAGCTCTACGATAAGCACAACGGCTATTACCGCTGGCTCCTTAACAGTTCCACCTGGATACTGGTCTTTTTCGGAAGGATACATTATCACACGAAGGGCATGGAGAAGATCCCCAAAGATTCAAGATTTCTTCTGGTATGCAATCACAAGTCCAAATTAGATCCTATTACGACCTGGTATCTGTTCAAGGATTACGATCTCTCATTCATATCCAAAGAAGCTAATTTCCACGTTCCTATCTGGGGCAGGATTATAAGACGCTGCTGCTTCCTTCCCATCGACCGCGAGAATCCGAGAAAAGCGATGGATACGATCAATAAAGCAGCTGAGCTCATAAAAGACGATCAGGTATCGGTCGCAGTATATCCGGAAGGCACAAGGAACTTCGGCGAAGGCCTCCTTCCCTTCCACAACGGAATCTTTAAGATCGCCCAGAAAGCTGATGTCCCCGTCGTCATCTGCGGTATAAAAGGTGCCGACATGATAAAGAAGAACTACCCGCTTCACAGAAGTGATGTCTATTTTGAAGTGCTCGACGTCCTCCCTCCGGAGAAAATCAAGTCAGAGCGCTGCAATGACATCGGTGATTATGCGAAAAGTCTTATGACATCTTTCATCGAAAAGAACGAGGAGGAAGAGAATAATGTCCACTTACGTACTGTTTAACGGCCTTTCAGGTAACGGTTCCGGCAAGGCTAAAGCCGAAGAGATCAAGGGTTTTCTTTCGGGCAAGGAACCTCTTTTCGAGGATGTCACAAAGCTTGAAGGCGGCTACAGATCTTTTGTTGAAGGCTTAAGCGCCGATGACGAGATCTACCTCTGCGGCGGCGACGGTACGCTTAACCGCTTCATAAATGACACTGACGGCATAGAGATATCTCAGCCTCTTTACTACTTCCCTACAGGAAGCGGCAACGACTTCTGGAACGACCTGGGCAAGAAGCCAGGCGACGCTCCCGAGCAGATCAACAAATATATAAAGGATCTTCCTTTCGTAGAAGTAAACGGAATGAAAAAGAGATTCTTAAACGGCATCGGATACGGCATAGACGGCTATTGCTGCGAAGTCGGCGACCAGTTAAGAGAAGCAGGCAACGAGAAGATCGACTATGCCGGCATCGCCATCAAGGGCCTTCTTTTCCACTACAAGCCCACTAACGCAGAGATCGAAGTTGACGGTCAGAAATTCTCATATAAGAAAGTATGGCTCGCGCCTTCCATGAACGGCCGTTACTACGGCGGCGGCATGATCGCCACACCGGGCCAGGACAGACTCGGATCTGACAGACTCCTGTCACTTCTCCTCTTCCACGGCAGCGGCAAGATTAGAACTCTTTGCATCTTCCCTTCGATCTTCAAGGGCAAGCACGTTGACCATAAGAAAGTCGTTGAGGTAAAGACAGGTCATAAGATCAAGGTAACTTTCGACCGTCCTGTCGCACTTCAGATCGACGGCGAGACAGTGCTGAACGTCACTACTTATACGGCATATAAGTAAATATATAACAATCAGAAATATAAACCCGGCTCCGGAAATCACCGCGGCCGGGTTTTGTTTTTATCCTTCAAGGAATTTGTCGTAAGTTCCGGTTGTATCCTTCGGGATCTGGACTACATGGGCGTAGCATTTTTCGGGAACAACATCGTCTGAAATATCTATAACAGGCTTATTAATATAAGCAAAACCAACGTATTTTTCAGAGACGATAAAGGCATCTGCCGTAACTGCCTTAAGATCGAGATATTCAGGATAGTAGATTATCTCTACTGCTATGACGGTGTAATCGAATTTGCCGTAATTAGTGTCATAGAAGACTTCAAATTCCTTCTTGCCCTTCAGATCAAGTCCGGTCTCTTTTTCAAATTCGATAAGCTCATCAAGATTTGTGATGATCCTTTTCGCCTTCGCCGTGGAAGCCTTATTGGGGCATTCGAATGTCTCTAAGTAAGATTCATCCCTCGAATAGTCAGCGGCAGGCTTTATCTTGAAGTTTTGGCCCATGATCTTCCTCAACAGATCACTGGTCTTTTTGGCATAACGGTCATCAAGTCTGCCTGTTCTTTCGCCCGATTCGCTGATGGTTATATATTCACCGTTAACACGGACATAGGTCTTATCCGTTCCGACATCAGTGACCTCTATGTCATCATATTTAAATTCTGCGTCAGGATTGATCTTGACCATATAGCCATAGAGTTTGGAGACCTCATCCTTGCTGATGACCGTAATCGGATCTGCATATTCTTTAAGAAGCTTTATCTGATCTTCTTCAGAGTAGCCCTGTCCGCTAAAATAAGCGTCATGCTGTCCTACATAGGAAGAATATATAGAACCGTCAGCAAGAATGTATGTATTATCGCGTGTATATCCCCAGGAACCGTTATGTCCGCTGAATTTGACCAGAACCTCATCCGGGGCAAGGCCTTCTACAGAGACACCGTTACCGTCATCTTCAGTTCCATCCGTCTTCCCCGTGACTATTGGATCATCCTTGCAGCTGCAGCAAAATAGCGTCAGCAAGAACGAAAAAGCCATTACAAGAGCGATCTTCTTAGTGTGTTTCATGTTATTACCCCCATGTACCTGATATCTTAATAACAGATAAAGGCCCCAAATTGTTGCGTTTGGGGCCTTAAAAGATTCAGATTTAAAAGATATCAGCCGATATGCTGGTCAATAGCCTTTGCGAGCTGGTCTGCGCAGGACGTGCCCTTCATGCCGCAGATGTTTCCTCTCAGGATGTCAGCGACTTCCTTCGCGTCCTTGCCTTCGACAAGTTTGCCGATAGCCTTGAGATTGCCGTTGCAGCCGCCTAAGAACTTAACGTTATAAAGCTTTCCGTCTTCAACGTCAAAGTCGATCTGGACAGCGCATACACCGGAAGGTGTGAAATTAACATGTTCCATATAAATACCTCGTTTAACAATGTTACTTTGATCAGAATCCCATGACGTTGATGAGCAGGAGCCAGCTGATGCCATAGTAGCAGCCTACTGCGATCAAGTCGTTGATGGTCGTGATAAGGGGACCTGATGCTACCGCAGGGTCGACCTTGATTCGCTTGAAGAACAGCGGGATCAATGTGCCTACGATGGATGAGAAGATCATCGAGATAAGGCATGCGACACCGATGCATCCGCTTACGGCAAATGCAAAGTGGGGTTCACGGCCCTTTAAGAACATAAGATACAGGCCGATAAGCAGGACTGAAGAAGCACCAAGAATCAAGCCTACGCTCATACCGACCTTGGATTCCTTCATTACCAGTCTGAACTTCTGGGCAAAGGTCAGATTCTCGTCCGTTAATACACGGATCGTGACAGCGAGCGACTGTGTGCCGACGTTACCTGCCATGTCGAGGATCAGGGACTGGAATGCCATAATTATCGTAAGATGCGCGATAACTCCCTCGAAAACACCTACGAGCGAAGATACGAGCATGCCGAGGCAGAGCAATATGAGAAGCCAGGGCATTCTCTTCTTGATACTCTGTCCCAAAGGCTCCTTGATATCTTCTTCTGCAATAAGGCCGGCGAGCTTGACGTAGTCTTCACCGAGCTCATCATCGACAACTTCTACGATGCTCTGGGATGTGATAACTCCCAGTATCTTGTTATCTTCGTCAAGGACAGGGATCAAGTCCTCTGAATAATCCTTGAGCTTTTCGATACAGTCATCAATCTGCTCTGTAGCGTATACGTAAGGGAACGACGTCACTATAAGTGTATTAAGGTCTGTCGTGCTCCTCGCGGTGATGAGATCTTTTAATGTAAGAGCTCCGTAGAACAGTCCGTCGTCATCCTCGACAAAGAGCGTCGAGATATTGTCGTTATCTACAGCCTGTGTGACGAGAGCCGTCATCGCCTGCTTGACCGTAAGGTTCAGGCCGATCGTGATGAAGTTGGCGGTCATCTTTGAACCGATCTCATCTTCATCATAGGATGCGATGATGCTGATCTCTTTACGTACTTCTGTATCGAGAGCCTCGATGATGAGGCCTCTTCTCTCCTTATCGAGTTCTCTGAGAACATTAGCCGCGGTGTCGGTCTCGAGTTCTGCAACGACCGCTGCCGCACGTCTTATGTCCATCTCGCCCAGATAAGCACTTACCTGGTCTTCTTCAAGACACTCGAAAGCTTCCGCAAGCAAAGACTTGCCGCAGACTCTGAAGAGCTTCTTTCTCTCCTGATCAGAGAGCTCCTCTAATATCTGCGCAATGTCACTTGCGTGATAGTCATCTAACTTGTAATGAATTACCCTTGGGGAATCGTTACCCCTCATCAGCGAGATTATCTCGTCCTGATAATCTCTTCTTATTTCCTTCTCTGCCATTTGTCTCCTCCGAAAAGTAAACAAACGACGGGAACAAAAAACCTCCGCTTTGCTTTGGGCAAACAGAGGTGACGATACATCATTTAGTCCTTAAGGTCCGATACGGTCATCGACTGGCACTTTAAGGAACAAAGGATATTTCGGCCGCGTTTCCCTCGTTTGTCGCAACTGTCACCAGCGTCCACCGTATTCACCTCACTTTTAAAATGGGATTGGGGCTTTTCTCCCCGTTCGAAATTCTATCACGCTAAAGAGTATTTGTTAACCCCGAAAATGCCCGATCCGCAAGGTTTTTTTAAGCAGGTATTATATGGCAGGAATAATGGTCAGATGCCGCAGAGAATATCCGCTATCCGCTTGCATGCAAAACCGTCTCCATAAGGGTTGCTTGCCGTGCTCATCTTACGGTATGCATCTTCGTCCTGAAGGAGCTCTCTGAAAGAATCGTAAATGGTCTGCTCGTTGGTTCCGACGAGCTTCAATGTCCCTGCAGCAATGCCTTCAGGGCGTTCTGTGGTGTCTCTCATGACCAGCACGGGCTTGCCGAGTGACGGAGCCTCTTCCTGGATTCCGCCACTGTCAGTCAGTATCAGGTAGCTGTTTGCAAGGAAGTTATGGAAGTCGAAAACATCCAGCGGCTCGATGATCTTTATCCTGTCACATCCGCCAAGGACCTCATCAGCTGTCTCCCTTACGACAGGATTCATATGAATGGGGTATATGGCTTTGACATCCTCGAACTCTTCGATGATCCTTCTTATCGCCCTGAACATGTTGTGCATGGGCTCTCCTAAGTTCTCTCTTCTGTGGGCAGTGATCATGACAAGGCGCGAGTCCTTTGCCCAGTCGAGATATTCATTCTGATAGTCAGGTCTTACCGTCGTCTTCAGCGCGTCAATCGCCGTATTGCCGGTAACATAGATGGTCGAAGGGTCTTTGCCTTCGTTGATGAGATTCTTTTTTGATAATTCCGTAGGAGCGAAATTATACTTTGATACTATACTTACCGCCTGGCGGTTAAACTCCTCGGGATACGGGGAATAAACATTATAGGTTCTAAGTCCCGCTTCAACGTGTCCGACCGGGATCTGAAGATAGAAGCATGCAAGAGCCGTTACGAAAGTGGTCGTCGTATCACCGTGAACGAGGACCACGTCAGGCTTCTCCTTTTCGAGAACTGTCTTGATGCGTTCCAGGATGTTCGTGGTTATATCGAAAAGAGACTGACGCTCTTTCATGATCGCCAGGTTGTAATCCGGTTCGACATTGAATACTTCCAGAACCTGGTCGAGCATCTGGCGGTGCTGTCCTGTTACACAGACGACTACTTCAAGATCTCTTGTCTTAAGCTCATTTACGAGCGGGCACATCTTGATGGCTTCAGGCCTGGTTCCAAAACAGATCAGTACTTTCTTCATGGGGCTTCCCTTTAGTTATGCTTGTAAACAATATAGTTAAAGTTATTGTCCACCTTAACGTAGTTCTCGTCAAGGAAAGCATTCCAGCCGTCAATGTCACCACAGTGATCTACAAAGTCCGTATGCTTAGGCACTCCGTCTTCATTGGCGATCTTCTCGAACATAATGAGTTTTGGATGGTTCTTCATCACGTCCTCACGGATCTTGGTGGCAAATTCTGTCTTTGATCTCTCGCTGAATCTTCCGTTCGCGAAGTAGAAATAGTTGGAAGCTGCCAGTCTTTTCGTATTGTAATAAGAAGTGATCGCACTCTTGTAACCGATTACTTCTATAGTGTCATCTCCGGTTGTATTCTCCAGAATGTAGTTATTGATCTGCTCCGTATAATAAGCGTAATTTACCGTGCTCTCTGAATCCATATCCCTGTAAACAGTGAGTATGAGATTTGTAAGTCCCGGAAGGCTTATAGCCAGCATGAGGGCAGCAAATGCAATAGCTTTAAAGTCATCCTTCTTACGCTTTCCCGTATAGTTCTTCTCGATAAAACCCGTGATGCCCTTGGAAAAAGCAACTGCCGGGATGATCATTACAGGAACGAATGATATGAAATAGTGCAGGTGTCTTGCTCCTGACATTGAATTTGCCAGGAATGTAGTGATAAGACCTGCAATGGTGATCCAGCTCAGCCAGACAAAACTCTCATCTTCCTTCTTTGAAGTTTTTAATGAGATCAGGAAGAAGAACACAAAACAAATTGCGATGAATACCGTCCCGCTCTTGGCTGTCTCGAGGACCATATCAAGAACATTAAGGCACCTCTCTGTCAGTGTGATGTCAGAGAATGTTCCGAGTACCTGAAAATAAGCTATGTCGATACATGCTTTCAGGATCCCCCTGTATGCGAGATAGATGGCGAACGGAACTATGAATATTACCATTCCCAACAATGCGAAAAGAAATACATCTCTTAGCTTCTTATACTCTTTTTTCTTTACAAGGACGGTCACAACTCCTATAACAGCACATCCCAGGAATGCCAGGATGTTCAGTCTTATGAGGAAAACTGCGCCAATGCACATTCCGGTTAAGATCATCTCATACTTCTTAAGGCTTAAGCCGTTCTTTAAGTACTTCGCGATGTAATAGAATCCCAGGATCGTAAACGGCAGAGCATACTCCTCAGCGAGATTGCCACCCTCAAGATTAGTTGTAAGGGACATCATGCTGAAGATCGCGCAGACCACGGAGATCTCTTTTGATACAAAGAGATTTGCAGTCTTGTATAAGATGATTACTGAGCTCATAAGAGTAATGAACTCGAGAAGGAGTATTCCATAGCGGTGGTTGATGAAGATACCGAGCGCATTGATGAGATAAAGGAGCGGACCTTTGTTGTCCCATGCTTCAAGATAGAGCGCTTTCCCTTTTGTTATGGCAAATCCGATATAAGCGAATATTCCGGCATCATGGCCGAAATCCTTTGACATAAAAAAGAACCTGGTCGAAGAGAGCAATACGGCCGTGAAAAGAAACATTAGAAAATATATGATGACTGAGCGGGTCCTTTTGGTCATTTCTTTCTGTTCCTTTTATTCGCTGATCTGAGCTTTACGGCAGTTGACAGACTCTTCTTCATAGTCTTGAAGACATTCATCTTGCTCGCGCCCTGCTTGTTGTCATAACGAAGCTCGAATCCGGTCTCGCCGAACGTAGCACCTACGGTATAGATCTTATAAAGGAGCTCCATCATGCAGGCAAAACTCTTCTCGACTATCGGGTCTTTGCCGTACTCGTCAACGAGCTTTTTAATGATGTCATAAGTATATATCCTGTATCCGCATGTGTAATCTTTAACATCAGGAACACGAAGCACAAAGCTGTAATAGAGCTTGGCCATGTCGCTCATGAATTCCCTGTGACCTGCCACGCCGACAACTTCCGAATCCTTGCAGTAACGCGAAGCTATTACACAGTCCTTATTCTCATCCTTGAGTTTTTTCAGCATTGCGTGAACATATTTCGGGTCGTGAGTATTATCTCCGTCCATCAGCGTCATAAGATCACCTTCGCTGCCGTTATCAAGGAAATAACTGATGGCAGAGTTAAGACCTCCGACAAGGCCTTTATTCACGGGATGCGCATATAAGAAAGTATTGCTGTATTCTTCGCTCTTGCCTTCGATGATCTTCTTTGTGTTATCGGTACTGCAGTCATCTATTCCGACAATGACAAGCTCATAGCCGCTCTCCAGAAGACCATCCTTCTGCGCATACCATTTATCGATCAATTCACCGATATTAAGTTCTTCGTTATAGCATGGCAATATCGCGAAAATCTTATTCATCTTTCTTATCATCCTTTGTAGGCATTACTTTCTTACGGATAAAATATGTGATAAAGAACGGGAAGACGATAGAAGCGCCCTTGCTGATAAGAAAAGGCAGACCTTCATCTGAGCCTCCGAACACAAATTCCCTGAACACATATACTATTACGTTGGCCATTAGAAGATTTAAGAGAAATGTCGCAAGGAATATAACGAAAGATCTCTTACTTCTCGTATTATAAACATGTTTGGCAGTAAGGAAATACTGTATGATGAACCCGGTTATTACACCGATCGTATTTGCCGCGACTATATGGATAAAGCGCTCGCAGACACGGCATATTATCACATCGATTACCGTTACGAACACGCTGATAAGGCCATACATCAGGAACGCCTTATGCGTCTTGAAAAAACCTTTCTTCTGCTGATCTGCTGTATCCGTAGTACCGTTCATAACCCCATCTTACGGCGCATCAATAACCGGTCATGCGTCCTTTGTCCCTCTCAATGACTTTTACCTTAAACCTACTCTGCACAGTTTAACATAAAGGCGGCATTAGTGGAGCAACGACAGGTCAGCGTTCCTTCCTTATCTTGAGCTTTATTATTACCACAGAGATTATCAGGACCAGCGGGAAGATGCTTCCTAAAAGCATTCCCTTCTTAAGATCATCGTTATTGATCTGAGCGAAAAATCCTACCGCGCCCGGTCCTAAAGCTCCTCCCAGGTCACCTGCCATGGCCAGCAAAGCAAACATTGCCGTACCTCCTGCAGGAAGTCTTTTCGACATGATGCTTATAGTTCCGGGCCACATTATTCCGACTGAGAAGCCGCACACAATACATCCGATCAGACAGATAACCGGAGACTTTGACAGTGAGGCAGCCAGATAGCAGGCAAGGCACAAGGCACCTGAACCCAGCATGAAATCCGTAAGTTTGATCTTATCACCATACTTGCCATAGATTATCCTGCATATACCCATGGCAACCGCAAACATGCAGGGACCTACAAGGTCACCTGTCGTCTTCTGCATTCCTACCGCTGATTCGGCAAAGGCAGAAAACCACTGGGCCATGGCTATTTCAGATGCACCGGCACATACCATCAGGATGATTCCAAGGAAAAACACAGGAGTCTTCAGGAGCTGCTTGATTCCCATCTCTTTGCCGTCTTCAGTAAGAGATTCGATGGGACAAACTGCAAAGTTATATATGTTATATAGCGGGATCAAGGCCCAGATGCACGGAAGCCATCTCCAATGCTCTATGCCGAAGACAATAAAGAACAGACTTGATAATACGATAACTCCGACACAGCCCCAGCAATAAAACGAATGAAGTATGCTCATTACAGACGCCTTGTTCTCGAACGGGCAAGCTTCAACAATAGGGCTCGCGAGGACTTCGATAAGTCCTGAGCCGACTGCATAGATCACTGCACTAATAAGAATACCTGCGAACGGATCCATTACCGAGGGCAGAACGGACAACCCGATAAGTCCTAAGCCTGCCATGATCTCCGAACAGATAATGGCCGTCCTGTAACCGATCTTATTTACGATACCTGCACAAAGAATATCAACTGTTATCTGGGTAACGAAAAAAGCTATCGGGATCACCGAGATCTTTCCTAAAGAGATACCAAACTCAGTATGAAATCTCAGAAACAAAAGAGCAGCCAGATTAGCGGTTATCGCTTGCGTAATAAATGCAAGATAACACGCTCTTAATGTTATGGAATACTTGTTTTTCTTAGCCATTTATATGCCTCTTTCAGTATATTCCGGATTATTCATAAGCCTTTAATGCCTGCTCGTAGTAGTTCCTGAGTTTATTCTTAAGCGACTTAGGTCTTATTACAACAGCATCCTTGCCGAATCTTTTGAAGTAATCCTCAAGCTGAAGTTCAGACCAGTCGAAATGATAGAGGTCGCCTTCGATCTTCGTAACAGATGGTCTGTTCTTTACGATCAGCCTGTACTTTCTCATCCCGCCTTCAGTCAGCCTGACCACGGCATGAATGTCAGATGATGCCGAGTGAGGACTTCTTACAGCAAGCATTCCAAGTCTTTCTTCGAGCTTCTTATCCGGAGCAAACTCATCAGAGGTCACGAATGTGTTCCTCATCCTGGAGATCCTGAAAGTCTTAGGTTTTCTGTCCTTGGCACCTGCACAGAGAAGATAGTTGCACTGCTCCTCTTTTGACGGTGCGATAAGGTATGGCTCCACGGTAAACTTCATGCCGTTTATGGATGATGTAAAAGTAAGATGCCTGTGTTCTGATATTGCCTTCCTTATATCCTCATAAGCTTCGCTGAAGATTATCTCTTCTCTCCTGCTTCTGGGGATCGAGAGATAAGATGAGAACATATCCTTTATATATCCTGAGAGAGACTTATCCTGAAGAAGATTATTCTCGATCTTCTGTATGACATTATATGAAGCGCCGCTCACGGTAAGAGTAATAACTGCTTTCCTGCCTGATGAAGGATCCTCACCTCTTATATATGTGCTTATGATCTTATCTGCAAGCGCTGCGGCATCCTTGCTCTTTATGGCTCTGATGGAGGTTATGTCTTCGATCATGCCGCTCACAAGCGCTTCAGTATCTTTCCTGTACTGGTCAAAGTAATTCACTATCAGTTCTTTAAGGAAACCGTTAAGGTTAACGGATGCATCAGGTCTCGTAAATTCAAAGAGCTCGGCATCGTTCAAAAGCCTTGTTCTGATATCTTCAGACAGATATATCTTGTATTTCTCAGTCATATGTTAACTCCTGTTTGGGGTTGTGTATCCTTGCTGAATATCCGTAATTATACATCATTTCCGAGATAATGTGGGGTTACAGTATCAGATTATTCTGCATCTTTAAGAACCCAACCCCGTGGTTTACCATATGCTCATGACGGGAACGCCAAAGACACATACAGCAAATGAATGCGGTCGATTGGTTAATTTGAGGTTCGAATCCTCACGAGGCTTCTTCAGGGAAGCAGTGTCTTGTGTAAACGTCATACATAAAGGTGCATACAGCAAATGAAACAGATCATTTAGGGTATGAGAGATCCCGGGTAGTCCCGGGAGCACCTTGTTAAATAAGGAGGAAAAAGAAATGTTGAACTTTTTAAGAAGAGAAGCTAACAAGACATATACAGAGAACGGTGCTGCAACATATAAGAGCACAGAATCTTTCTGCCTCGATCTTTTCGCGACAGCAGGCGCATTAAGAGATGCATCTGATGAGGAGTTAATCTCCAGATTCATCAAGGCTTTCGCTGAAGACAGAGATATCGCCATGAAGATACTCTTCTATGCAAGAGATGTAAGAGGCGGCCTGGGTGAGAGAAGATTCTTCAAGGCCATCTTGAAGTACCTGGCTGAGAATGAATCAGAAACTGTCATTAAGAATATCAGAAATATCGCCGAATACGGCAGATATGACGATATCCTGGTACTTATCGGTACGCCTTGCGAGAAGGCAGCCATGGAATACATCAAGGAAGAACTCGAAGCTGATTTGAAGGCACTCGATGAAGGCTATGAAGTCTCCTTACTGGCTAAGTGGCTGCCTTCCGTAAACGCTACCAACAAGGATACTGTACTGGCAGGCAAGAAGATCGCAAAGGCTCTTGGCATGTCTGATGCCGAATACAGAAAGGCTTTGTCATCTTTAAGAGCAAAGATCAGGATCATCGAGAATAACTTAAGAGAGAAGGACTACTCTTTCATGTACGAGAACCAGCCTTCCAAGGCTCTTTACAAGTATAGAAAGGCCTTCATCAGAAATGATGAGGACAGATATATATCCTTCATCAACAAGGTATCCGAGAAGCCCGGTTTGCTGAATACAAGCACTCTGACTCCTTACGACATCATCGCTCCTGTTATTAATTCCATGGGCGCTGAGATCGATATGAGAGAGAGAAAGGCTATGGACGCTACATGGAAGTCCTTGGAAGACTTCACTGGATCAGACAATGCTCTGGTCGTCGTTGACGGTTCCGGCTCCATGTACTGCGGCACAAAGACTTTGCCTGCAGCAGTTGCCCAGTCTCTGGGTATCTACTTCGCAGAGCGTAACAGAGGTGCTTTTAAGAACAACTTCATCACGTTCTCCACTAACCCCAGGCTCATCGAGATCAAGGGTAAGGATATCGTAGAGAAGGTCAGATACTGCATGAGCTTCAACGAATGCAGCAACACTGATATCGAAAAGGTTTTCAAACTGATCTTGAGAACTGCTGTAAACAACAGGATCAGACAGTCCGAAATGCCTTCGAAGATCTACATCATCTCCGATATGGAGTTTGACATGTGCACAGGCAAGCCTGACGCCACAAACTTCGAAAATGCGAGAGAAAGGTTCGGGCAGTACGGCTACAGACTCCCTGAAGTAATCTTCTGGAACGTCAACAGCCGCAACACTCAGCAGCCTGTCACAAAGAACGAACTGGGCGTTGCCCTGGTATCAGGATGCTCTCCTCAGATCTTCAAGATGCTGAAGGAAGGCAAGCTTGAACCTTACAAGTTCATGTTAAGCGTTCTTATGTCCAAGAGATATGAGAGCATCGCAGCATAAACTTTTCGCGCCCCCGGTCTTAAACAATAAAGCCGGGGGCCTTTTATAGAAAGGAATGACTTATGGAATACATAGAAATAAAAGGAAAGGTAAACACAGCTATATGCTATGCAAAGGTCGTGGAAGATGAAGCGATCGAACAGATAAGACGTATGTGCGACTACCCCATGACTGAAGGGGCAAAGATCCGCATTATGCCGGACGTTCACTCCGGCAAGGGCTGCACGATAGGAACTACAATGACTATCAAGGATAAGGCCGTCCCCAACGTTGTCGGCGTTGATATCGGCTGCGGCATGTACACGGTATCTCTCGGCAAGGGTGACATAGATCTTATGTTGCTCGATGCTGCCGCACACTATATCCCGTCCGGCAAAAATGTCTGGGAAGGAAGACAGGAAAGATTCGACCTTACAGGCCTTAAGTGCTACAGATCACTCAAGGATTCCAAGAGACTCGAAAGATCCCTCGGGACATTGGGCGGCGGCAACCACTTCATCGAAGTAGATGTCTCTTCTGACGGCACTAAGTATCTTGTCATTCACTCCGGCTCCAGAAACCTTGGCAAGCAGGTCGCTGAATACTATCAGAAGCTCGCCATCAACTTGAACAGAGGCTTTGATAAGTATTACGAAAAGCGTGACGAGATAATACGCACATATAAGGAAGAAGGCCGTAAGGATGAGATCCAGAAGGCATTAAAGGAACTTCACTTTGAAGTTTACGGCGGCGAGACAAAGATGCCTGAAGACTTATGCTATGTATACGGCAAGTATTTGGAGGACTACCTCCACGACGTCGAGATCTGCCAGGCTTTTGCAAGAAGAAGCAGAGAGAAGATGGCAGAGATCTTAGCCGAAAAGGCAGGTCTTGTTATGGGTGAATCCTTCCACACCATCCACAACTATATCGACACAGAGGAGATGATCTTAAGAAAGGGTTCCATCGCCGCACACAAGGGCGAAAAGGTGTTGATACCCATCAACATGAGAGATGGTTCTGTCCTTGCTGTAGGTAAGGGCAACCCTGAATGGAACTACTCCGCCCCTCACGGAGCAGGACGAATAATGTCCAGAACAAAGGCCAAGAATACTCTTTCCATGGACGAGTACAAGGAAGCCATGAAGGACATCTTCACTACTTCCGTAAACGAATCCACATTGGACGAGGCGCCAATGGCGTACAAGTCTTTGGAGGACATCATTGATGTCATCTCCGAATCCGTCGATGTTATAGAGGTGTTAAAGCCCATCTATAACTTCAAGGCTGCAGAATAAGTTTTTACGCATTATGCGGCAAATAGAAAACTGCCGGATCCATAACGGGTTCGGCAGTTTTTCTAATCCGGGTTCAAATCTTAATAAAAGATCTTATTTCTTCTCAAACTTTTCGACAGCTTCCTGCATGATGGTAATGATAGGCAGATGCTGAGGGCAGACACCTTCGCACTGGCCGCAGCCGATGCAGTCTGAAGCGTGGCTGTATCTGTCAACGAGGCCGTTATAGAAGAACTGTGGTCTCATATCGCCGGGGAATTTTCTCGCTGTGTTAACGGCACTTATTACATCAGGAATGCTGATTCCGGCAGGACAGCCTTCAACGCAGTATTTGCATGCTGTGCAGCCGACGAGCTCCACACGGCTCATGACTTCAACAACCTTTTTAACAGCTTCTTTCTCTTCATCAGTAAGAGGCTCGAAATTCTTAAAAGTATTCATGTTGTCTGCCATCTGGTCTTCTGTGGACATGCCGCTTAAGATCGTGGCAACACTGGGGAGGCTTGCAACAAAACGGAAAGCCCATGAAGCGACGGACTTGTCGGGACGGATACCCTTTAAGATCTCTGCGCACTCATCGTCGAGATTAGCGAGCTTGCCGCCCTTGCAGGGTTCCATGACAATGATCGGGATGTTCCTGTCAGATAAGATCTTGTAGAGTTCACCTGAATGTACGATCGCATTATCCCAGTCTATATAGTTAAGCTGGATCTGTACGAATTCGACCTCAGGGTGCTTGTCGAGGATCTTAACGAGCAATTCGGGTGTTCCGTGATATGAGAATCCGAAATGCTTTATCTTGCCCTCTGCCTTCTTCTGGATACCCCAGTTGAAGCAGTCGTACTTCTCGTATGTATCGTAGTTATTTCCGTCTTCAATGCTGTGGAGAAGATAGTAATCAAAGAAGTCTACTCCGCATCTGTCGAGCTGCTCATTAAAGATCTTATCCCTGTCTTCAAGAGAATGAATGAACCATGCGGGGAGCTTTGTCGCAAGAGTGAATGAGTCTCTCGGATGACGCTTTACGATAGCTTCCTTAACCGCTTTCTCGGAGTTGCCGCCGTGATAGACATATGCGGTATCGAAGTAGTTGAATCCTGCTTCAAGATAACTGTCAGCCATCTGGCTTACCCTGTCGATGTCGATGACTCCGTCATTTTCGGGAAGTCTCATAAGGCCGAATCCGATCTTGGGCATCTTGCTGATATCAATGCTCATAGCAGCACCTCCTGACTAATACAAATGGTTATATTTGCATTATAAACGAACGTTTTCGGCGAGTATTGTTTTATTCGGTTGAAAATTGTAATTATTTTTTGCAGTGTTCGCGGCGTGCGAAAAGCGTCTGTCCGGAAACATAATAGAAACGTCCGCCCTCAATAGAGAGCGGACGCGGAATTCTATGGCATATGTTCTATATAAATTATTCCTGGAAAAGAGGTGTTGAAAGATACCTGTCACCTGTGTCAGGAAGCAATGCTACGATCGTCTTGCCCTTGTTCTCGGGACGCTTAGCGAGCTCGATAGCTGCGAAGAGGGCTGCACCGGATGAGATGCCTACGAGAACGCCTTCGCTCTTGCCCAAGAGCTTGCCTGTAGCAAATGCATCGTCATTAGTAACAGGGATAACTTCATCATAAACGCCTGTGTTGAGGACTTCAGGTACGAAGCCGGCTCCGATACCCTGGATCTTGTGCGCACCGGCAGTGCCCTTACTCAGAACGGGAGAATCAGCAGGCTCTACAGCTACGACCTTGACGGAGTCCTTCTTGGACTTGAGGAACTCGCCTACACCTGTAACTGTTCCGCCTGTACCTACACCTGCAACGAAGATATCAACTTCGCCGTCTGTGTCTTCCCAAATTTCAGGACCTGTAGTCTCTTTGTGAGCCTTAGGATTTGCAGGATTTACAAACTGGCCGGCAATGATGCTGTTAGGGATCTCCTTCTGGAGTTCCTCAGCCTTTGCGATAGCACCCTTCATTCCCTTAGCGCCCTCTGTGAGAACCAACTCTGCGCCGTAAGCTTTGATAAGCTGTCTTCTCTCGACGCTCATTGTCTCAGGCATTGTGATGATAAGTCTGTAACCCTTAGCAGCTGCAACGGAAGCAAGACCGATACCGGTATTTCCGCTTGTAGGCTCGATTATGACACTGCCTTCCTTAAGTCTGCCGGATGCTTCAGCATCTTCGATGATCGCCTTGGCGATACGATCCTTAACGCTTCCTGCAGGATTGAAGTATTCAAGCTTTGCAACGAGCTTAGCTTCGAGGCCCAAAGCCTTTTCGAGATGTGTGAGCTCAAGCAAAGGTGTCTTACCAATAAGCTGGTCTGCCGATGTGTATATCTTAGTCATAATTATTCCTCCCGTATGACTGCTATGAGTAATTATATATCAGTTAACCTTTTAGGGATCAAATTGCAGCAAAACCTTTTTCGAGGTCTGCAATGATGTCATCGATGTGCTCTGTACCGATAGAGAGACGGATCGTGTTCTGATAGATGCCTACGTCGTTGAGCTCTTCCTCGGAAAGCTGTGAGTGTGTTGTGCTTGCCGGGTGGATAACAAGGCTCTTAACGTCAGCAACGTTAGCAAGGAGTGAGAACAGTTCGAGGTGGTCGATGAAGTCGAATGCTTCCTTCTTGCCGCCCTTTACGTTGAATGTGAAGATGGAGCCGCCGCCGTTAGGGAAGTACTTCTGATATACTTCGTGATCCGGATGATCTGCAAGTGAAGGATGGAAGACCTTTTCTACCTTCGGATGATTTGTGAGGAAGTCCAACACCTTCTTTGTATTCTCGATGTGACGCTCAAGTCTCAAGGACAGAGTCTCTGTGCCCTGGAGGAGCAGGAATGCTGCGAAAGGTGAGATGGAAGAACCTGTATCTCTTAAGAGGATAGCTCTGATATAAACTGCGAATGCTGCCTTGCCTGCTGCATCTGTGAACTTAACGCCGTGATAGCTGGGGTTGGGTTCAGAGATCCAGGGATACTTGCCGGAAGCTGCCCAGTCGAAGTTGCCGGAATCAACGATAACGCCGCCCAATGTTGTGCCGTGGCCGCCGATGAACTTTGTAGCAGAGTGAACTACGATGTCTGCACCGTACTCGATAGGTCTGATGAGGTAAGGTGTACCGAATGTGTTGTCGATAACGAGCGGGATGCCTGCCTCGTGAGCGATCTTAGCAAGTGCTTCGATATCCGGGATGTCAGATGAAGGGTTGCCGAGTGTCTCAATGTAGAGAGCCTTTGTATTAGGTCTGATAGCAGCCTTTACTTCGTCCAGATCATGGATGTTGACGAATGTTGTCTCGATACCATAAAGGGGAAGTGTGTGTGCGAGAAGGTTCTCGGAACCGCCGTAGATCGTCTTCTGAGCTACGATGTGCTCACCCTTAACTGCAAGAGCTTCGATTACATATGTGATTGCTGCTGCGCCGGAAGCAACTGCGAGACCTGCAACGCCGCCTTCAAGAGCTGCGATTCTGTCTTCGAAAACGCCCTGTGTGGAGTTTGTAAGTCTGCCGTAGATGTTGCCTGCGTCTGCAAGTCCGAAACGTGCTTCTGCATGAGCTGAGTTACGGAAAACGTAAGAAGTTGTTGCGTAAATCGGCACTGCACGTGCATCGGATGCGGGATCGGGTTGTTCCTGGCCTACGTGGAGCTGGAGAGTTTCAAATTTATAGTTAGACATAGTTGTATTATTCCTTTCAATTTCAAATAGTTATAGTTGTGCTGTTGGAACAGCGGCTGTTTGAAAAGGAACAACACATTCGTCCACAACGGAAGTTACTGCGGACTAATGACTGGAAATAGAACTTACGGTCGTACATAACTTCCGTCCTCCTCTCTCGTGATTTTTGCATATCTTAATCGGTTAAACCCACCTTGTCAATAGGTTTATGAAAATATTTTTCGATGTTGCTGTGTGGGCGGCTTTTTCGAGTGCTGCGGGGACACTGGTGACAGAATGGTGACGGATTTGCTTGTTTTCGTCACCAAATCGTGCACTTTTGGCCTTTGGTGACGATTTTGGTGACAGTTTTCAGCCTTTTCGTCACCATTTCGTCACCAACGCGGAAAACCATCGATTTTCGTTTCTTCAGACGCAGCAGATGACTCACAATGCAAAAATTATCCCGGTCCGTTATGTCAGGGCCGGGATACATAATGATCAGTTTACTTAGACTTCTTATTCTTGGATTTCTTCTTGTTGTTTCCGGAAGGAGCTTTCTTGACTTCAGCCGGCTTGGCGTCTTTCTTAGGCTCATCTTTCTTAGGCTCAGCCTTTTCCGCTGGCTTCTCAGCCTTCACTACCTTCTTCTCCTCAGCGGCCTTTTCCTGAAGCTGGGATTCCTTCATTATCTTTCTGAGATCGTCATCATCCATGAATCTTGGAGCTGTGGAATATACGACCTTCTGCTTCTTCTCGAAAAGACTTCTCTGGGCAAAGTCCGTGATCTTCAGCTCCACGATACCAAGAAGCGTCGATACGAGGATAACTGCTCCGCAGTAGAAGAACAGATAGAACTTGGCGTTGTAGAACGGTGTGTCAGGAATCTCAAGGAAACGGAATGACATAATTGCCATAAGGTTCATGAGGTAGGTGTGAAGTGAATATTTGCCGAAGAACTTTGTAACGGGGTTGATCGTGTGATACTTCATCAGGAAGATGATGACTGTAAATCCGAGAACGAAGAACAAAGGGATCTGGCAGAAGTATGTCTTGATCTTATTGGCGATCTCAGGTCCATTCATGTTGTACTCAGTCCAGTATCCGAATCTTGCCTGACCGAAGTCTGAAAGGGAGTTGAGTGCCAGCGTGATAAGAAGAAGGACAAAGAACTTGACCGCATATTTCTTCTTAATGAAAGGTACGATCTTGTCCTCGTAGTTCGCGAAAATAAGACCTGCAAGGAATGCGGGAGCTGAATTGACCCACCATTCGCCGCTGAACCAGAATACCTTCTCATGCATCCACCACTTGGCGCTCATGTAACCTGCTTCAGTCATCCACCAGTTGTTGGGGCCAGCCCACCAAGCGAAGTGACCGTTGATGCAGGTACCGATACCTAATGCAACGATGAAGACAAAGATAATGCCGAAGCAGACAGGACGGTTCTTGATGAAGCGGAAGCAAAGGAAGAATACGAGGTAAAGGAGCGATAATACGATCGGGAACCATGCGTATTCGTTCATCATGGTAACGCCAACAAGATTTGTGACCCACTGTGTCTTGGTGAAAGGCATCCTGACGAGCAGCATGAAAAGACCGTAGATCAGGACATTAACATAGAAAGGCAGGACGATCGACTTAACGATCCTCTTCCTTATAAAACCTTTGAGATAATCTTTCTTGGTATCAAGGCTCTTGATAAGTCCGTAGCCTGAGCAGAAGAAGAATACTGCTACGAAGTAAGCACCGGCATTAACGAACGGGCTGAGAGCTTTTGCTTCCTGGAAAGCAAACTCCTGGGAAACGTGGTGAAGCATTACTCCGATCGCAGCTATACCGCGGATGGACTTCATCACTTCAAGGCTTGCGTAATCTTCGTTGAATTCTTTTTTCTTGCCGAACTTATTCGTTCCGCCCCAGAATAAAAGGATAAAGACAAGGCCGTAAACGATCGTCTCGACGACCGCCTTTGCATTCATGGTTCCAAATGATCCCATAACAAATTGCTCCTCTCGTGGTCCCCACCACAGTCCCGGCTGAAGACAAACCGGACCTGCCCTATATTTTTAACTATATTTGATTACTTATCAAGCAATTTGTTTATAAATGGATTTCTTTATTCTTTGCCGGCGAATCCTGCAGCGTCGTCATACTCGGGCTTAACGCGTTTTACGCCATAGCCTTCAGATATCTTGACCCTTGCTTCTCCAAGCTTTGTCATGACTTTCTCTTCGCGTCTTACAAGCTTGAATCTGTCCATCTCGTTATATCTGATACCGATCGTTGTCGTGTTCTCGAAAATAAGTTTTGCGAACTTCTCCTTCTCTTCAGGCTTTACCAGCACCGTGAAAAGAATTCCCGGACGGTTCTTCTTCATGAAGACGGGAGTCGTGAAAACATCGAGTGCACCGTTATCCATCAGGACACCTGTCGCATAGCCGGTCTCTTCTCCTGTCATGTCATCAACATTGAATCTGAGTTCAACGACTTTGTCACTCTCACCTGCAGTGCTTCCAATAAATGTCCTGAGCATGTTTGCCTTGGCAAAGTCCTTCCTGCCCATACCGTAGCCGGTCTTATCGATCGACATGACAGGTCTTGTGCCAAAGCTTGTCGCGAAATGCTTGAGAAGAGCTGCTCCCGTGGGGGTGAGAAGCTCGCCCTCTATATCACCGCTGTATGTCGGGATGCCTTCGATGATGGAAGCCGTTGCAGGTGCAGGGACCGGAAGGATCCCGTGTGCGCATCTTACGCTTCCGAAGCCTGTTGCCAGAGGGGAAACAATGATGCTGTCGGGAGAGATCTTTTCGAGCAGATAGCAGACACCGGTTATATCAGCAACCGCATCCATCGTTCCGACCTCGTGGAAATGAATATCAGTGACGGGCTTTCCGTGAGCCTTGCTCTCAGCTTCTGCAATAAGTGCATAGACTGCGAGTGCATCTGCCTTAACCTTGTCAGATACATTAAGACCGTTGATGATGCTCTCGATATCGCTCATATGAGTGTGGTGATGGTGGTGCTCGTGATCGTGGTGATGTTCGTGTTCGTGTTCATGAGAGTGCTTATGCTCGTGATGATGATCGTGTTCATGCTCATGCGAATGCACGTGACCTTCGTGCGCATGCTCGTGCATGTGCTCATCTTCTTCAACACCGTTAACGGCAACATGTGCATGAGTGCCTTCGATGCCGCACTTGACGCTCTTTTCGAATTCATATGTGACGTCAGGAATGCCTAAAGAATTGAGTTCCTTCTCGCATGCTTTGACATCGCCTGTAAGTTCTGCGAGGGATGAAAGGAGCATATCACCTGCAGCGCCCATATTGCATTCGATATAAAGAGTCTTCATGTTTAACCTCCGATGTGGTTGATCATGCTGGCAGAATAACCTGCGCCGAATCCGTTGTCGATATTGACTACTGTGACACCGCTCGCACATGAGTTCATCATGGAAAGAAGTGCCGATAAACCTTCAAAAGATGCGCCATATCCGACGCTTGTCGGAACGGCAATTACGGGGCAGTCAACAAGCCCTCCGATGACGCTAGCAAGAGCGCCTTCCATGCCTGCGATCGCTATAATTACGCTCGCACTCATGAGCTCATCTTTATGAGCCAGGAGCCTGTGAAGGCCTGCCACTCCGACGTCGTAGATACGTGTGACTTTGTTGCCAAGAAGCTCTGCCGTAACAGCTGCTTCTTCAGCTACAGGATGGTCTGATGTACCGCCTGTGGCAACGACGATGGTGCCATTGGCACTTGGCTCAGGGATCTTGCCGGCCACGCCGATGCGTGCCTCGTTATAGTACTTGAAAGGTATCGTGAGTTCTTTTGATTTATCCTCAGAAAGCCTTGTTATAAGGACAGTCTCCTGTCCGGCTTCAAGGAGGCTTGATGCGATCTTGTCTATCTGCTCGGGAGTCTTGCCTGCACCGTAGATGACTTCAGGTATTCCCTGCCTTAAACCCCTGTGGAGATCCGGCTTTGCAAAGCCCAGGTCAACAAAGGGCTTCATCTTAAGCTGAAGCTCAGCTTCTTCAGGTGTCATCTCACCTTTTGCGACTTTGTCTAAGATGTCTCTTGCGTTGCTCATTACCCGTCAGGCCTTCTTAATATCTAACGCCTCGTTCATGCTGCCCATTCTGTAGCCTTGCATGTCCAAAGTGACGTATCTGAAACCAAGCTTTTTAAGCTCATCTGTGATCTCTTTTCTGGTGCGGCTGTAAGACAATAATGCAATGTCATCAGGCGATGCTTCGATCCTTGCCAGGTCGCCGTGAACTCTTACGCGGATGCCCGAAAAGCCTAAGTCCCTGATGAACTTCTCCGACAGTTCAACTCTCTTAAGGCCTTCTGCAGTTATCTTCTCGCCGTATACAAATCTCGATGCCAGGCAAGCAGCCGCGGGCATATCCCATGTGGCAAGACCAGCTTCTTTCGAGAGGGCGCGGATGTCTTTTTTGGTAAGACCGGATTCCTTCAGGGGACTTAATATCCCGAGTTCTTTAATGGCACGCATTCCCGGCCTGTAATCGCCAGTGTCATCGACATTGCTGCCGTCTGCGACCACATATCCTTCTGCGGCTTCTTTAATGCTGCTGAAGATCTTCCTCTTGCAGTAATAACATCTGTCCGGAGGGTTTGCCGCGAATTCCGTTACATCGAAAACATTGAAGTCCAGAACGATCTGCTTAGCGCCGATCCTGCCTGCAAATTCCGATGTCCATTTGAACTCGTCTTCTGTAATGACCTGAGACTTTACGGTAACCGCGACCGCGTTATCTCCCAGAACCTCATGTGCCTTATACAAAAGGTATGTCGAATCTACGCCGCCTGAAAAAGCGACCGCCAGTTTCCCGGCGGCCTTAATTCGCTCAGTGAGCGCGTTTTCTTTGTTTCTGATGTCTGATGAAATATCCATTATCACTTGGCAAATAAAGCCTTGACCTTGCCTGCAGGATCCTTAATAAGAAGGACTACGAGCCAGATAACGATACCGAGTGCCACAACGGAAAAGCCGAGGTATGCATCATTGATCATGTCCTTCGGTGCCTGCTCGAAGAACTCAGCGCCGAGTTCAATGTACTCGACGACTGAATCTACGAGCCACATAAGGCTTGCTCCCCAGTACATAAGTGCAAGTGTGCCGAGCTTACGGTCAGTCTTGCCGTTGTACCAGAAGATAGTTGATATAGCCGCTGCAAATACTGTTATAAGGAGTGTCATCTTATATGTCCCCTTATGCCTTGGTCGAGCTTTCAGAAATTGCAGGTGCTTTCTTCTTGGAAATAGCATGTGTTACAGCCACCATGACGACCCACGCAAGGGTTACCAGGACTGCCATGGCCACACCGCTCGTAAACATCTCGCGGAGCATTTCCTGTGCATCAGCAGCGTTGGAAGCAGCTGTAAGGAAAGGGAACCACGGTGTTACTTCGCCGTGCCATACATGCTCAAATGCCAAAAGAGCAGATCCGCCCCAGAGCATGTTATTAAGCCATCCCATCTTCTTGATGAAGATATTCTCAGAACCTTTCTTGTCTGCTGCGTGCTTTATTACTGTTGTAACGATTGCTTCAGTTGTAGGAACCAGAAAACATGCCATAAAGTGATCTCCTTTTGTATTTTGATTTGGTTAAGATTTTAACATACCGGAATTACGGGTATATATCAGTTAAGCGCAGATAATTACTTCTTTTTTGACTTATTAGCCTTGCCTATGTTCTCTATGTGACTGCAGATGGCATCGAACGTCTCATCGCTTAGGTCGTGCTCGATCTTGCAGGCATCATCTTCAGCTATAACAGGATCAACACCGAGCGATATAAAAAAACCTGTAAGTTTCTTGTGACGGGTATAGATCTTGTCCGCTATGGCCATGCCTTTTTCAGTAACAGTGATCGCACCGGAATTCTCCATCTCGATATAGCCTTCCTCGCGAAGACGCTTCATGGCATTACTTACGCTTGGCTTCGTAACACCCAGAAAGCTTGCGATATCAACAGAACGGATATAACCATTCTTCTCTTTCAGGATTACCATCGATTCGAGATAATCTTCCGCTGATTTTCCAATATCACTGCTCTTCATACTCTTCACCTCATAGAAGACAGAAACAGTTTGTCGCGATTAACTTCTATATTTTACAACATTTCAGAGGCATATGCGAAAATGCATCTGACAAAAAAGAAGTTCACGTGACACACTTTCGCGGCACAATTTGGTATCTTATTGATATCGGGAAATGAAAGGTACCTATAGTAGTTATGCAGGTAATAGAAAACCGGACAATGGATCAGGAGCGCGCCCTTTACGGGAGCTGCGGCATAATGGTCAGGAACTGCCGTTTTGACGGTCCCGCTGATGGCGAGAGCGCTCTTAAAGAGAGTTCTGACGTGATCGTGGAAGACTCTTACTTCAACCTGAGGTATCCGTTCTGGCATGTCCACGGACTCACGATAAAAGATTCCGAGATGACGGACAAGTGCAGAGCTTCTATGTGGTATTCGGACCATATTGAAATTACCGGTTCCAAGCTTCACGGCATTAAAGCCCTGCGTGAATGCTCCAAGGTAACTATCGATTCTTCAAGCATTATCTCCCCTGAGTTCGGCTGGTCCGTTCATGGTCTTAAGATGGCTGACACTTCCGCAGAATCCGAGTATTTTCTCATGAGATCCACGGACATTGTTTTCGATAATGTGTCATTCAAAGGAAAATACTCTTTCCAGTACACGGAAAATGTCGAGATAAAGAATTCCCGCCTTGATACCAAGGATGCTTTCTGGCATGCGAAAAATGTTACCGTCAGGGATTCTGTCGTAAATGGCGAATACCTTGCCTGGTACTCAGAGAACCTGACGTTCATCAACTGCACCATCAAGGGCACTCAGCCGCTCTGCTACTGCAAGGGCTTAAAGCTCATAAACTGCGTGATGGAAGACTGTGATCTGGCCTTCGAGAGATCTGACGTCGAAGCTGAGATCTTAACGCCTGTTATCAGTATCAAGAATCCCTTATCAGGCCGCATCAGCGTT
Source organism: uncultured Clostridia bacterium (assembly GCA_946403085.1). Classification (GTDB taxonomy): domain Bacteria; phylum Bacillota; class Clostridia; order Saccharofermentanales; family Saccharofermentanaceae; genus Saccharofermentans. The sequence goes on from CAMIYM010000002.1 coordinate 216,954, forward strand.
CCTGCTGTCGGAGAGATAATAAGGGATATTCCCGGCGCTGACGGCGAGATTATCGTAAAGGGTTAATCCTTCTTCATTACAACATTTACGTAATTGAAAGGTATCTCGATGCCTTCCCTTGTAAATGCTTCATTTACGCGCTTGTTGATATCTGTCTTAACATCAAGGCCAGATGTGCTCTGCTTGAAGTAGACCACAGTGGACAGAACAAGGCTGCTGTCTGCAAATGTCTCAAAGAATACAGGACCATACTCAGTCTCTTTTGCGGCAGGAACTGTTAATTCAGAATTGATGATCTCATTCCTGATCACTTCGGAAGCTTTGTCGATATCGGTACCGTAAGCGACATTAAACTCCATCTTTACTGATCTAAGCTTCTTGAAGCTCGTGTCCCTGATCATGAGAGCGTTGATCTTACTGTTGGGGATGATGATCTCGACTGTGCCAAGGCTTCTTAAGACAACATGTCTGGGCGTGATATCTGCGACAACACCTGCGGTGCCGTTCTCAAGTTCGATCCAGTCTCCGATCTCAAAGGGTCTGTTCAAAGTGATGGCAATACCGCTGAAGAAGTCTCCTAATACAGGCTGAGCTGCAAGACCTACAACAGCACCCAGGATCGCAGTTCCCTGGAATAAGACCGTACCGATATCTTTGGTGGCTGTGGAACTTACGAGTACCCAGATAACTGCGGCAAGGATTATTATCGTCCTTATGATGTTCTGTGTGAAACGGAGCGTGAGATTGTTCTTGCCCTTAAGCCTTTGCTTTACGAACTTGCTATAGATCAGAAGGACTATGAACGTGACCACAGCTGCTATTGCTGCATAGATAGCAAATTCTATGACCTGTCCCGTGGTCGTTGTTGTATCGAAAAACTTGTTTATATCAATATTAGGAATCGGATTATTCATAATGCCCAGCCTCTTAATTCTCCATATCTGATACTCCGCATATCAGAACCGGCAATTTTGAATAGGCATAATATAACAGAAAAACAGCAGATAAAGAATGACATTAGCATTGGACTATCTGTCTATATTTTTAAATACTTAAACGACTTATGTCGAATATTTGTGTCTTTTCGCGAGTGAAAACAGGAGAGGACAGGTCTATAATCAACTCGATTTTAATTAGAAAGAAGGCAATCTTATGAAAAATAAGATTATAGCAACCGTACTTTCTGCAGTCATGGCAGTCGGCATGATGGCAGGATGTGCACAGAAAAAGGACGACACAGTCGTCAGAGTCGGCTCCCTTAAAGGACCTACAACTATCGGTATCGTAAACCTGATGGACAAGGCATCCAAGGGCGAATCCGAAGGTAAGTATGAGTTCACGATGGCTGCTCAGGCTGATGAGATCTCTGCCAAGATCGTATCCGGAGATCTGGACATCGCTCTGGTTCCCGCTAACCTTGCTTCCGTTCTTTACAACAAGACAGAGGGCAAAGTCACAGCAATCGACATCAACACTTTGGGTGTTCTTTCCTGCGTAACAGGCGACACTTCCATCAAGAGCATCAAGGATCTTGCAGGTAAGAAAGTCATTACTACAGGCCAGGGCACAACACCTGAGTATTCCTTGAGATATCTGCTCGAGAAGAACGGCATCACTGACTGTGAGATCGAGTTCAAGTCAGAGGCTGCTGAGGTCTCTGCAGTACTTACAAAAGATCCCACACAGATCGCAGTACTCCCCCAGCCTTTCGTAACCATGACATGCATGCTCAACAAGGACCTCCTTGTAGCTTTCTCACTTGAAGACGAGTGGCAGAAAGCAACTGACGGTCTTGGCATGGTAACAGGTGTTACAATCGTAAGGAATGATTTCCTTAAAGATCACAAGGAAGCAGTCAAGACATTCATCAAAGAGCACGGCGACAGCGTAAATGCAGCTAACTCCGATCTTGATAAGACTTCTGCCCTGGTAGTCGAAAAGGAGATCATCGGCAAAGAGGCAGTCGCAGTCAAGGCGATCCCTGAGTGCAACATTGTCTGCATCACAGGCGACTCTCTTAAAAAGAACCTCGAAGCATATCTCCAGGTCCTCTTTAACAGCAATCCCAAGGCTGTCGGCGGCAAGCTCCCCGGAGAGGATTTCTACTTTAAAGGCTGATAAATGAAGAACAAGTACATCAGGACAACTTTGATCGTATTGATCTGGCTGGTCATCTGGCAGGTGCTCACCCTCGTGGTAAACAACAGCATCCTCCTGGCCGGCCCCGTCGATACGGTCAAAGCCCTGATGGAGCTTGGTTCTGATCCCTCCTTCTATCTCTCAGTCGGGATCACGGCAGGAAAAGTCCTTTTGGGTTTCCTCATTGGAATGATCACAGGATCTGTTCTCTCAGTCCTGTCTTACAGATTCACGGCAGTAAGAGAATTCTTCTCACCATTCGTATCAGTGATCAAATCGATCCCCGTCGTAAGCTTCATCATCATTGCCCTTATCTGGGCAGGAAGCTCCAACGTCACGATAATCGTATCTTCAGTCATATCGTTCCCGATCTTTTATAAGAATCTTCTTGAAGGCCTTATGGTAACCGATCCCAAGATGAAAGAACTTGCAATGGTTTACCGGATGAAGACCTCGAAGAAGATCCGTTATATCTATCTTCCCTCGCTGTCATCTCACATCAGAAGCGCGCTCTCCCTAGCCATCGGCATGGCATTTCGTGGCGGCATCACAGCTGAGGTCGTAGGCCAGCCCTTAAAGTCGATCGGCAATGGCTTATACAGATCGAAGATTAATCTCGCGACATCCGAGATGCTCGCATGGACACTCGTCGCGGTCTTATCCGCATTCATAATCGAAAAGCTCATCTCCCTGATCGCAAAGAAGGTGCTCAAATGATCGAACTCAGGAATGTAAGCAAATCATTTGATGATAAGAAAGTGCTCGATTCATTCAGCGCTGTTTTCGATAAGGGGTCCTATCTTCTGAAAGGCCCTTCAGGCATCGGCAAGACCACATGCATCCGCCTGATCTTAGGACTTATTGATCCTGACGAAGGCGAGATCCAAAGACCTTCCGATATGCGTTTTGCCGTGTGCTTCCAGGAGGACCGGCTTTTCGAGAAAGAGACAGTGCTGACAAATGCTATTGCGGTAAATGAAGGTGTCTCCATAACAGATGCGACAAATGCAATATTAGAGCTCCTCCCATCTGACTCGCTGAACAAAAAGGCGGGCGAACTCTCAGGAGGAATGAAGCGCCGCCTTGCAGTAATAAGAGCGATGCTTCACGATTCAGACTGCGTTATCCTGGATGAACCTTTTACAGGCCTTGACGATGAAGCACGCGCGAAAACACTCAGCTTCATCAAAGAACGCTTGAACGGCCGTCTTCTCATCATCACAAGCCACGACGAGAGAGGCCTGGACGACCTTGCTGTCGTAAATATCTGATCTTAAGAGAGCTTGCTTACATCTGTGGAGTAGCACCATCTGCCGCCCGTAAGATTTCCGAAGAAGTACTTCATCGAAGCAGATTCGCACATGATAAGGAGCTTTCCGTCAACGAATACGATCTCTTCTGCCATCGGCGGCGCATCGAAAGAAGATACCTGTGTGGAACTGTCGAAAGCATAGACAGGCACTACAATATCCGCTTCTGCTCTTCCGGAATAAAGCTTCATTTTAAATGTCACAGGCTTACTGCCGGAAATGTCGTAGCATCTGATCGTGGACTTTGCAGTACCGTAAGACTGGGATATCCATATCTTTCCGTCCTTTACAGTCATGCCCTGAACGAGCCCCGGAATCGAATACATCTCACAAGGCACTTCCGAGATTCCGAAAGACGTTCCCTCGCCATTGCCGAACTTATACGCCATGGCAATCGCGCGGTTCTCCTCACCTGTATCTGTCGTGACCCAGTGCGATTCGTCTGTCATGTAATTCGGATCCCTGTAGAACTCGCCGACGATCATGCGGTCCTCAGCAAAGCAGATCCATGCAACATTGATCTTGCAGTCCGCATAAACCGTCTTGAATTCGCCAAGCTTCTTAACGGTATCACCACTCTTTGCTGAAAGAACATCGCTTAACTTATATACATTGATCTTCGCATCTTCATCGCCTGCCACGAAAAGATACTCCCCATGTGCAGCAAGACCTCCCGCATGGGGCTTAATCCCGTTGCCGTTCTCATCGCCCATGACGACATAGCCGCTGTCTTTTCCGCTCTTTCTGTCAACTCTGTACACACGTGAAGGCGAGCCGTCCTTCTGATAACCGCAGATAAGATACGTGTCCACGGAAGATATGTAATCGAATCCTTGAGGCACCATGTTGTCCATGAGACCAGGTATCACAAAGGCCTTTTCTGATGCCTTGTAATAGCTGCTCACCGGTGCCCTGAAATAGATCCTCGCACCGATGAATACGATGGCAACCAAAGCCACCAGAACTATAAGTACTGTTATAACCGCTTTCTTAGCTTTAGAACCTGTCTTCTTACTCATGGAGGGACTCCTTAAGGCTGATGTATGTCTTGTATTGTACCAAATCCAAGTAAGCTTCATGCGGCGACGTTAATCCCGCCTGATTATTCTGGCGGAACGCCCGCCCCCTGGTGATCCATTGCTGAAATTTTGCTAAAACTACCCCTGTTTTAGCAAAAATTTGGCAAAATGATAGCGTTTTGCAAAAATCCTTGCCAAAAACAATATGGTTTTGGCAAAATTTTCGCAAAATCGAAAGAGCCGCCTTCCCAGCGGAAAACGGCTCTGATCCATAAAGTTATTCTTATACTGACTGCAGCTTAAGACCCTTCAGAAAGGCTTGCTTTCTTCTTTCCCAGTTTCTTTGCATAACGCACGATAACAAAAAGAACGTAACCTATGACAACGCCCAAAGTATTCAGGATGAGATCGTCAACGTCAGATGTCCTGTCGGCAAACGGCAGCTGTAGTATCTCTATTGCCAGAGATATGAGAAGTCCGGTGCCTGCGACCTTGAAGAAATTATCAAGGCGCTTATATAGCACAGGCAGTACTATTCCTGTCGGGACAAACATCATGATATTACCGAAAACATTATAGATCATGTGTGCCCTGACATCGTAATCCAACAGATACACAAACGGGATCAGATTGATCCTGCAGTTGAAGACCTCATTCAGATCCAGAAGAAGCGGCGAGAAAGTAAAATATATGATGACAAGAAGATTTATGTACATCAGAATATGAAGCCTCTCCCGCTTCCAGTCGATCTTCTTATTGCGTATGCTGACTGCGGCCCTAACAAGCAAATAAATAGCTGTATAGACCGCTACTATGTAAACATACGGTATAAATATCATTCCTATCATCTCCTGTTTATTTGTCGCGGCTGACCTATCCCCATAAGTCAGCTCACCATTATTATACAGACCGGAATATTAAAAAACTTGTGCAGAAATAGGGTAAACACCTTAAGAATTCATTAAGTTTTAAGCAAAAACAGCCCGTGATGATTGCAGTACACCGTCACTTTTGATTATTAGGACAACATGAGATTTATTTGTATTGATTTCTGTGATTGTCCTATTAAGTTAAAGTGATGAGTGATTATGAAATGTTGATCGTGATACTCACTATCGGCATGTTAATAGTTTCGATCATTGCTCTTTGTTGCAGGACAAAGAAATAAGCCGCCCCTCCGTCCAAGAAGCTGCGGCTTATCTAGCTAAACTTCGAGGATAACCGTCTATACGGTAAGGCCTCATTCCTGAAATAATTATAGCTTCTGCTTAATACACCGTCAATTTTGTTTTTAGGACAATAAACCCTGTTACAGCTTAAGCAAAAACAGCCCGTGATGGTTGCAGTAAGCATAAATTTTCCTAATGCGTTTTTTCCTGAATCTCGTCTCGCAGGGACCTTCCGGATAAAGCTTTTTCAGCTGAACTCCGTCATCAGATACGGCAGCAAGGAAAGAGATGTAGTGATCCTTTGTCATAGGGTGATCAACAGTCACATAGTATTCATCTTCGACGATCTCTTTCTTAATCTGATGCTCAGCGTCGCATATTTCCGCTTCGAGTGGCGGCAAAGTTATCCCGCAGCAGCTGACCACTGCTTCGCCTGTCGCATGTATAACATTTCCGCACACGGGACACACATAGAACTTGCCTCTGGTCATGTTCGATGCACGGTTAACATTCTTTATGTCCTCGCCTGACAGAAGCTCTATCACAGAGATCCCCAGTGCCTTTGCCAAAGGTTCTATAAGACTTACATCAGGAAAGCCCTGGCCTGTCTCCCATTTGCTCACAGCCTTGCTGCTAACAAACACTTTCTCTGCAAGCTCTTCCTGTGTCATCTTCTTATCTTCGCGGAGCTTTCTTATGACTGCTCCTGTAATGTATTTATCCATGGCAACATGCCTCCTTTCCGCTATCAAAATAACACAGCACCGGATGCATTGTTACCCACGCTCCGTGGAGTCTCTTGGTGCTATAATACGTTTCTATGGAAAAGACAAGGAACTATATAGGCGATATCCTGATAATAATCGCAGGACTCTTCTGGGGCAGCATGGGCATCTTCGTGCGCCACTTGAACGACCTCGGATTCACATCCATACAGGTCGCATGTTTAAGGCTTACCACAGCAGGTCTTATCTTCGCCATCATTCTTCTCATAAAAGACCGGAAAGGCTTTAAGATCAACGTTCGCGATATCCCGTTGTTCCTCGCATTAGGCCTTGTCAGTATTCTCTTTTTCACCTGCTGCTACTTCACCGCGATCCGACTTATGACGATGTCCACTGCAGCGATCCTTCTCTACACATCACCTATCTGGGTCATGATCCTCGCGATAATTTTTCTTAAAGAGAAATTCTCGGTTCAAAAACTGATTGCGCTGATCCTCGCATTTGCAGGCTGCGTTCTCGTATCCGGATTCGGCGGCAAAGTTACTGCCATCGGCATTCTCGTAGGTCTGGGTTCGGGCCTGGGCTACGGTCTTTACAGTATCTTCGGAACATTTGCTTTGAAGAAATACTCACCTTACACAGTAACCTGCTATACATTCCTGATCGCCGGTTTGGGTTCTATATTTGTTGCCAACCCTGCTGATCTTTTTGGCAAGATTGCCGCCATCGACAACAAGCTTTCCCTGTTCGGATTCGTACTGCTCACAGCTGTTGTAACCGCAGTCATTCCGTTCCTTTTATACACGCTGGGACTTAACAGGACCACCGCAGGAAGGGCTGCCGTACTTGCGACAGTGGAGCCTGCAGCGGCAACACTTTTCGGATTCTTCGTAATGGGCGAAAAGGTGGGGCTCATCGCTGTAATCGGAATACTTCTTGTCTTCGCGGCGATCGTAGTGCTGAGTGTAAAAAGCACCTCAAAATAACACCGGAATACCTGCGCCGCAGACATTTTTCGTGTTATTCGAATATTTATATGCAGGTGCTAATCGTTCAGCGCAGCAGACAGGCTCGGAGTCGTGCCGCGGGGACCCCTGATAGCGAAGATCTTGAATTCGTCATTGAGCCTTTCAAAAGTAAACTCATCAGGCTCATACTGCTTTAAGAGCTTTATCTTCATGAGAGCCGTTATCGTGAGATTCTTATCAGCGTAATCGTATGGGATGTCAGTCTCTAAGACCTTGCATTTATAAAGGATCGCGGACACCGGTGCACCGACATAAAGGTATACTGTGTCGCCGCGCAATATGCCCCTGCCCTGCTTCCAGTCGATGACATCGGATGCTTTGAAAGCACCGATAACATCGTAATAATTGGGATTTGACGGGATGATCCATTCCTTGGGTTCGCGCGCAGAAGACTTGGCTTTTCTCCTTTTCGGTGCAGTTGCTTCGAAGCTCGCGTCGATAAGATCAAAGACATTCTTTTCCGGCACATCGCCGTTTAAGCGCACGGAGATCCAGTTCTTCTTGTTCATGTGATAAGCAGGGATTATTCCCTTCTGCTTTACGAGCAGATCGTGGAAGATGGGATCGTCGATCTTCAGGTTTATCACATAGATGACATCGGAACTGTCCAGTCCGACTTTATCACCTCTGACATCCATGATGAGGCCGAACCATTTGCCGTTCTCCTTGTGCCTGAAAACGCAGCTCCTGTCATACTTCTCCCAAGGATATTCGGGCTTAACAAGATACTTGTCGCTTATGTATTCGAAAACTTTGTCTTTCAGATTCTTTCTCATTCCCTGTCACTCTTAATGACTGAATAGTAACAAAGGTCTACTATGCCCTGCATGTTGTGACCGGCCTGGCGGAGCGTGCCTTCGTACTTCATTCCTGCCTTCTGCATAACGCGTCCGGACTTCGGGTTGTTTACATCGTGCGACGCTACGACCCTGTTCATTCCCGCAACGTCGAAAAGATAATCTATTACTGCCTTCAAAGCCTCCGGCATATATTCGTGGCCCCAGTATTCGCGTGACATGCAGTAGCCGATCAGGGCTTCACCGATATCTTCTCTGACCTGGACAACAGAGATGTTTCCTATGATCTTTCCTGTCTCCTTAAGCTCCATGACCCAGTTGAAGTAGTCACCCTTCTCATACTCGGGGATCCATGTGTTCAGAAGATATCTTGTGACATCGGCACTCTCGTGCGGAGGCCATGTAAGATACTTTGTAACTTCCGGATCATTGCACCAGCCGCTGTACATATCCTCGGCATCTTCTATTACGAATCTTCTGAGTAATAATCTGTCTGTCTCGATCTGTCTGGTTCCTACTTTGTTCATGTCACTTTTCTCCTAGCCATTGTACGAATGCTGTCTTGTCAGAGCTGTTGTAACCTGCTTTCTCATAAAATCTCAGAGTCGATTCTTTCTTCGAGCCCGTGAGGAGCATCATCTTATAGCAGTTGTTATCCATTGCTATCTTCTTAGCGTAATCGAGACACTCGGTCGCGTATCCCTTCTGACGGTAATCAGCGTGTGTCACGACATTCTCGACGAATGCGTAAGGTCTTATGCCTCTTGTAAGATTAGGGATTATCACGCACACACAGGAGGATATGAGCTTGCCGTCCACTTCATTTACGATGATGTGGTGATTTGGATCTTTCATTATCTGTTCCCAGGTCATGGCAAGATGCTCATCATGCTCCGGAATGCCTTCCTCATGAAGGTTCAGATAGAGTTCCAATAATGCATCAAGTTCATCTTTGCGGACTTCGCGTACCATGGCAAAAGATCCTTTCAAGGCTTTTATAGAACTATAACACAATTACCTTTCGAGAAATGCGGCGAGATGAGGCAATACCTGCTGTGCCTCTTTTCGACCCATCTGATATGCTCTTTCGAGTTCTTCAGGATCCTTTTCTGTCCTGCCGATACCGATGGGCTCAGGCGGCCTTATAACAAATGCGGTGCCTTTTATCTCGCGTGCCTCGACTTCTTCTACCTGCCTGTTATAAACCTCGTGGCGCTTCATCATGCCTTCTGCGATCGCAGGATATTTCCTGAGCGCGATCTTCATCAGCGAAGATGTCTTTTTCTTCACATATCCTTTGGGCTGAGTGAGCACGATGACATTGCGGTCATAGCCGATGCTCTCCATGAACTTGTAAGGGATGGAATCAGAAACTCCTCCATCGAGATAGAGCTTGCCTTCGATCTCAACAGGCTTTGAGGCTACCGGCATAGATGCGGAAGCCTGCATCCATTTAAGATCTGTTACGCCGCCGTCAGTGCACTTGTGATAAGCGCACTTTCCGGTCTCACAGTCTGTCGCACCGATATAAAAATCCATCGGATCGTTCTTAAATGTTTCCCTGTCGAAAATATCCAGTTCATCAGGCAGTTCGCGGTAACAGAAATCCGCACCGTAAAGATCACCCGTTTTTATCCATGAGCGAAGGCTGCAGTATCTGGGATCTTTGCAGAAGCGCTTGTTATAACGTATCGGTCGTCCTATCTGCCTTGATTTGTAATTGCACCCGAAAACCGCGCCGGCAGAGATACCGCAGGCCGCATCGAACCTTATGTCATTTTCCATGAAGACGTCTATTACACCGCAAGTGAACATGCCGCGCATGGCGCCGCCTTCCAATACCAATCCTGTCCTATTACCCACTTTTGTTACCGTATTATCTTTCTTTAAAGAATTCTATCTGTTCCCCGAGAGGACCGAAGCAGAATGCCATCCTGATCGGAAGCGGGGGATCTGAAGGGATCTCCCTGTCATTCGGTTCGACTATTATCTCATATCCTGCACTTCTTGCCTTTTCGGTTATCTCATCGACGTCATCGGTAAGAAGAGCGACATGTCTGATCGCACCTGTCTGATGCGTTCCTTCGGCATTCGTGAATACTTCAATAAGTCCGTTCCCGGTATCGAACATGAGCCCATCAGGCCATTGTCTTACGATCTTCAAGCCAAGCACATTTACATAGAATTCCTTGACCTTTGCAAGTTCTTCATCTGTGCCGCACTTCATCGATACGTGGTGAATTCCTTTGATCATGTTTATCCCCTTTTGCGAAAATCCAGTCTGACAAGCGCCTTGCCGTTCGGAAGACCGGTTCTGTCCGATAAGATCATCTGATAACCTGTATCTTCCATCGCTGATATTAGTGCATTTTCCTCCATCTGGCAATGAACTTCGTCGAGCCTGTCAAAGGCATGGATATAAGGCGAATCAGATACCCAACCAGTCTCGTCGGTGTTGATCTGGATAACGCACGAGACGTACAAAGGAGCCACCTTTGATACCGCCTTCTGAAAAGCCTCATAACCGATGTATTCTATAAGGAGATTAGCTATTACGAGTTCTGCTGAAGGGAGCTTTTCGCACTCTGTGATAAGGTCGGTCTTAAGACACTCCAAAGTGCCTTCAAGTGCTTTATAACGCTCTTTCACGATCTTTAAGTATTCCTCATTGATATCGACGCCGTAGACTTTTTCGAACTTATCAGAGCGGACATGTTCCAGGCCGTTGCCGCCTGCAATCCCCAGTACCATTGCAGTCGAAACAGGATAAGAACCGAACTGCTCTTTCATGATGGAATTCATGGCCTGAAGCTGCTTAACGGAATCAAGGCTCATGTGATTCTCGTAATCACTTAAGGATATGTCTTCCCACGGATTATTCATAGGTCTTCCCTCCTGATCACGGATACATGTGTAATCCCGTTTGCTTCGTCAGGATATTCCTTGCAGAAATGCATGCCAATGGATTCTGCAGTCTTAAAAGAACCTTCGTTAGTGTATTTGCAGTAAGAATAGATCGCAGGATAATCCGTGTTCTGAAAAGCCCAGTCGCGGACCGCAGCGGCTGCTTCCTTTGCATAGCCTTTGCGCTGCTGATCTCTGCGGATATGATATCCGATCTCAGGCAGCATCTCACCTTCGATATTCTGCAGGGTAAGACCGCAGTCGCCGATCATCTCTCCGGTATCCTTAAGGCATACAGCCCAGAGGCCGAAGCCGTTGTCCTTATAGCGGTTCATGTTGCGTTCGATCCAGCTTCTGACTCTCTCTTCGTCAAATGTATAAGGATAGTGCTGCATGATGTCAGGATCAGCCAGAACGGCATAGAGAGCATCGAAGTCATCCGTGCTCATCTCGCGTAAGATCAGTCTTTCTGTCTCAAGTATCTTTCTCATGTTTACCTTATAAATCCATATGCAAAGAATGTGATCACATCAAAGGCAATACTGTAAAACGCACCGATCATAAGGAGAAGATCGATGGAGCCGTCAAGCTCAGCTCTGTAAAGGAAGAACAACACCATTCCCATAAAAGCATCCATGCCGATCAGAATGAACATGAACATCTTTATCTTCTGATAGTTCCTCATGGCAGGATCACTTACCCGGCCGTCATTAAGCTGTTCATCGGTAAGAGCATTAAGCTTGTTGATGTATTCCTCATAAGTGTATTTTTTCGTGCCGTAAAAATAGTCTTTATCCTCTTCTTCGATAACAAGATTACTCAGAGGAAAATTCTCGACCACCTTGTCCTTGCCGTACACAAGCGAGCACACTCTGTCATGGGGTTTATATACATAACATGTATAGCCCGACGAATGAATGAGCATGGTCTTAGTATCTGAATAATCTGCATTCTGAGCTTCAGCGGTTGTCCACCAGGTATCAGAATCGTGTGATTGTGTTGTTGCTTTGTAGCGGAAATAATACTCGCCATCCAGATACCTGTTATAGGAAGTCCGCATGGCAATAAAGTAATCCGATATGTTAAATATCAGACTGAAAATGATGAATACATAACAGATCTTACGCTTCATAAAAGTCTCCTTAATCCTTAAGAATAATAGCATTTAATTCTGCTTTTTTTAATGTCTCCAAGAGAAATCAGAATTTCCCGAAAAAACTTACAAATTTTCAAGTTGATTTTAAGAAGCCCTTTTATACTTCGCTCAAACAACGGAGGATAAGCACCATGACTTACCAGAATATATTTAAGCGGTACGAGATCAAGTTCATTCTTACTTCCGCAAACAGAAAAGATCTCATGGAAGCGATGAGCGGAATAATGAAAATAGACAAATACGGGCACACAACCATCAGAAACATCTATTTTGATACCGGTAACTTCCGCCTAATTAGGACCTCGCTCGACAAGCCGGTCTACAAAGAAAAACTCAGGGTAAGAAGCTATCAGAGAGTCACGGGAGATGATCCGGTATTCGTGGAACTCAAAAAGAAATATGACTCCGTCGTCTACAAAAGAAGGATCGCCATGACTGAGAGCATCGCGTCAGAATGGCTTGAAGAAGGATGTCCTGCTCCCTACGATTCCCAGATAGCAAAAGAGATCGGGTACTTCGTGAACTTCTATCAGGACATTGGCCCGAAAGTATTCCTGTCTTACGAACGCGAAGCCTTCTATCCGGAGGATGGCAGTGATATCAGGATCACTCTGGATTCGAACATTATCGCCAGGGATTACGATCTGTCTTTACAAAAAGGTGTATACGGCAGGAACATTCTTGACCGCGACCTGTCTGTCCTCGAAGTGAAAGTATCAGAGACAATGCCCGTCTGGCTTATCAGGTTTTTAAGAGAGAACAACATCGCCAAATCATCCTTTTCGAAGTACGGGATGTATTACATGAATTCCTTGAAGGAAGCTCAGAAAGAAAAGAATGGAGGACTTCTATATGCTTAAGACAATACTTGACTTTGCTTTGCCTGTCTTATCTTCCCTGGCGATCGGCTTTGCTCTTGCCCTCGTGCACATGTTCAGGAATAAATACAGCAAAAGCTTCGTCGTGACTCTTACAGTCCTTCCTGCGATCGTTTGTGTGGTCATCATGGCGGTGAACGGAAATATCGGTGCAGGCGTAGCGATAGCAGGAGCATTCAGCCTCGTGAGGTTCAGATCGGCGCCCGGTACTGCCAAAGAGATCGCTGCAATCTTCCTTGCAATGACAACAGGCCTTCTGACAGGAATGGGTCACATCATTTATGCGGCAGCTTTTGCAGTGATAATCGGAGCAGCAGTCCTCATCTGTCAGGCAATCGGCTTCGGTAATGAGAAAAACGCGGAACTTCATAAGAGCCTCAGGATCACGATCCCCGAAGACCTTAACTACACAAAAGTATTCGATGATATTTTCGAGAAATACACATCAGAACATAAACTCATCTCTTCGAAGACGACCAATATGGGTTCGATGTTCAAACTTGATTACGACATCACTCTCAATTCAGAAGGTATCGAAAAGGAGTTCATAGACGAATTAAGATGCCGCAACGGCAATCTTGAGATAAGCATGTCAGTACTCATGCCGCGTGAAGCAGCGGAATTATAAGGATAAAAGGAGGAATCCCAAAATGAAAAATATCAATATGACACGAAAAATGATACCGGGCCTGGCAGTCCTTTTTGCAGTGGCAGCAATATCAGGCTGCAGCACCCCGAATGCCTCAACACCTGATAACGCATCAGAAACAAATACAGCAGTTGAAAGTGAGGCACAGAACAACGTCGCAGTAAGTACTTCTTCGGTTGAAAAACCTGATGTAACAGACAAGGATAAGGACACATCCTACGATGAATCCAAAGCCGGAAAAATAGACATGTCTTCAGGCAACGGGACAGTAAAGATAACAGAGGAAGGAACCTATATCGTAACCGGCAGCACATCAGACGGAATGATCGTCATAGAAGCCGGTGAAGAAGCAGATGTCCATCTTGTCTTACGCGATGCTTCGATCACGAGCAAGACTTCCTCAGCTGTATATATCATCTCTGTTGACGAAGTCTATATCACGCTTGAAGGCAACAACACTCTTGCAAACGGAGGATCGTTCAAAGCCATCGACGAGAATGACATCGATTCTGTCATTTATTCCAAAGATGATCTTACCATCAACGGGGCCGGAACCCTTAACATTACGTCTCCTGCAGGACACGGGATCGTGTGCAAGGATGATATGGTCATTACAGGCGGTACGGTCAATATCTCAGCAAAAGAGGACGGCATCAACATCAATGATTCACTTGCCATAACCGATGGTAACATCACCGTAAATGTCAGTGATGACGCTGTCCATACAGACGGGTTCATGCTTATAGAGGGCGGCACATTCAGCCTCACTGCAGCAGAAGGCCTGGAAGGCACATATATCATGATCAACGGCGGAGACATAACCATCAAGGCATCTGATGACGGTATCAATGCAGCTAATAAATCTGATGCTTATTCACCCGTGCTTGAGATCAACGGAGGCAATATCAAGATAACAATGGGTGCCGGTGACACAGACGGACTCGATTCCAACGGCGACATCATCATCAATGGCGGAACGGTCGATATTACGGGTCAATCAGCCGTAGATTACGACGGAAAAGCCGAGTTCAACGGTGGAAAACTCATTGTCAACGGTACCGAGATGACATCCCTGCCCAATCAGATGATGGGCGGCAGAGGCGGAAAGAACTGGGACGGAGACAATGCTGGCCGTAATGGTCAGGATCCCGCACAACGCGGCAATAAGACCGGAAGGGGCGGCCGCAACGGATTCTGATCTTCCAGGCAGCTTAAGATGTCTTACCAGATCTGTCTTCCCTTTTCGTCAGGGATACCGCTCTTGCGGAAGAAATATGAATTGACCTGATCGCACCACTCGTGTGCGTTGCTGATCTGACGCTCAAAGCGTTCCCTTACATTTTCGAATATCACATCATCGATACGGCCCTTAAGTGCATCCCACTTACGGGCCATTTCGATTACTTCATCATAGCCTTCGAAGTGGGTGTCGTAGATGTGCTGGATGACTGTCTTACCACTGTGGAGTACATGCGTGTATGGCAGATGGTGGAAGAAAAGCACAAGCTCATCAGGACACTTTTCGGGTGAATTATAGATGGATGCATTTGGCTCGTTATACTGGAAGGCATAGCCCGTTCCCTTATCAGTTCTGTCGACACCGATCCCTAAGTGATCTGCCCTGTGATAGGTGCCCCACCTGTCGTATTCATATCCGTCAACACTGCAGCCGTAATGGACACCTGGCCTTACCATCCAGCCGATGCCAAGAGGACTTGTATACTTCTCGTATATTTCCCTTGAAGGAAGAAGGATACCAAGGATCGTTGATACCACCTGATCATCCATGGAAATAGTCATCCTTACGAATTCTTCAGCGATCTGCTCAGATGAAAGATCAGTATCAAATGCCAGTCTTCCGAAGCCGTAGAGGTTGGCTCCCGCGAGATAATTTCCGGTCCAGTTAAAGTCATTTCCCGTATTCGTAACAGCCGCAATGCCTGAATATCTGCTGCCGAAAGTCTTTCCGCTGATGATGTCTCCAACAGTATCATTTTCTTCGCTGCAGTATGTCTTAAAGCCAAGGATCTCTTTAAATTCCGTGATCAGATAGCAGACGTCGATCTGATGGCCGGTGTATTCCTGTGCGATCTGGACTTCGAGCATCTGGCAGGTCTTCTTAAGGCCGCCAAGAAGCGGTGATACGGGCTCTCTTATCTGGAAATCCATCGGTCCGTTCTTGATCTGAAGGATGACATTATCGTGGTAATCACCATCCATCGGCATGAAGTTATCGTAGCCTGCCCTCGCCCTGTCAGTCTTCCTGTCTCTCCAGTCCTGCCTGCAGTTATAGACAAAGCATCTCCATATGATTATGCCGCCGTAATCCTTAACGATGTCAGCAAGCATATTTGCACCGTCAGCCTGTGTCCTGCCGTATGTGAAAGGCCCGGGACGTCCCTCCGAATCAGCCTTTACAAGGAATCCGGCAAGATCCGGGATCTTAGTAAACACTTCGGCCATCTTATCCTTCCACCAGGAGATGACTCCTTCATCCAAAGGATCTGCGCTGTCCATGCCTCCGATCTCTATCGTCGAAGCATAGTTAAGGCTTAAGAAGAGCCTGATTCCGTATCCTGCAAAGATCGCACCTAATTCTGCGAGCTTATCGAAAAAACGGTCCGTGATCATGTAGGACGCGGCCTGCTTAACATTTACATTGTTGATTACCACACCATTGATTCCGACTGAAGCGATGAGCCTTGCATAATCTACCGTGCGTTCATTAATGACGATCTCATTATCCTCATAGAAGAAGGAATCGCCTGAGTATCCTCTCTCGATGCTGCCGTCCATGTTGTCCCAGTGATTAAGCATTCTCAAAGGATTGGAGGGGCGGACAATCTTGGTCTCTGAATAAGCGACAGAGATATCCTTTTCGCATGCTATTGTGCGCAGGATGTCGAAAACAGCATAAAGGATACCGGCTCCGCTTTTCGCTTCGACAGAGATCGAATCATCGCCTAAGGAGATCTTATATTCCTCGCTGTCCAGAATATCTTTTCCGTTCTTGGCTTTTGCATGCTCTTCAAATGGACCGTACGTGATCACGGGGTCGATATCCAGCATGAGCTTCAAGCCTGACTTTAGTTCTTTTACGGCATTGATTACCACTTTATCGTCTTCGGGAGCACCCGCGAGAGTGATGTTCTTCAAAGCTTTGCAGTCCCTGTTATTCTTCTTTTCGCTGTAGCCGAGCCACAGATCAGCATAATTACTCATTGTTAGAGCTCCTTTACTTGGTTCTTTCAGACAGATAAAGTTTTGTCCTGTTTTTTACTATATCAATAACCTGCTCAATTGACTTCTGTCCCTCGAAGTAAGGCTGGATCTCCTCGCGGACTATCATGACCACTGCAGGATCTGTTCTGAAGCATACTTCTGCTGTCCTGATCACGTCCTTGAAGTTCCCGATCTCCTTCTCGTCGATATCGCTGACAAAGCCCATCTTGATAAGATCCTGCTGCGGAAAATTCTCGGCGAGGCTTTTCCTCGCGGCATTAAACTGTTCAACGGTCTTTTTCGAAGATTCATCGTAAGATGAGATCCTTACAGGCATATGAAAAATACTCCTGGCATATTCTGACTGTATCTCTTCTGAAAGAAGCATTTTGATGAATTCCACAGCGCCGGCCTTATTCGCGGAAGATGAAGATACTCCTGCTGAATAAATTACCGATACGGCAGGTCCTGAGGCATCCACAGAAGGAGTTCCAAGGATAACTGTCTTATATGTCTTATGGTCAAAACATCCCGCATAATCCTTAACGGATGAAATAGTCTTATAGACTGCATGTGTCTTATCGTCGATCGTTTCCATCGCAGGAATATCCTCAGGATCGGGCTCAGTGTAAGTAACATTCTCTTTTACATACTTTGCAAGAGCGACAAAGCCTGAAGAATCAAAGTCGGGATTTCCGCTGCTGTCCAAGAAGCGGTTGTACATAAGACAGAAGTTATACGCGAAGTAATCGAGCTTTTTCATCTCGACAGGATCTTTGCCGTTGCATACTTTGCTTACAAATTTCTCATATTCTTCGAAGGTGAAGCCCTTCTGGCCGTCATTTACATACTTTGAATCGGTGCAGATACCGGATAACTGGAACGTAAGGGGAACTGAATACAGCTTTCCGTTTGTCTTGCACGCATCGATTATGTTCCCGAATAATCCGTCTGAAGATATGTCATTTGTCAGGTCAGCGAAAAGAACTTCATCAAGTGACGCGGTATAATCCATGCCGTTCATTATGATGTCCGGACCTTCTCCCGCGGAAATATCGACCTTAAGCTTATCAAGGAGCTTTTTCCTGGCTTTAAGTTCTATGGTAGCCATATCATCCGTGGTGCTGTTTTCCACGAAATTACTCAGGTTGTATCTGGTATCAAAAGATATGCGGTATTCACTGTTCGTAAGATTGAAATTCAGGACTGCCTGAGAGGTCAAATAGTCGGCCACTGAGAAGGATGCCAGCTTAAGCTCGGTCTTTCCCTGCAACAGATCTTTATCTGATTTCTGAAGGATAATAAGTCTCGCCGGAGTATTCGTTTTCAGATAATCTTCTTCCAATACGCATCCGCCGAAGATATATCTTCCGTTCTCTGCTCTGTAGGGCTTCATATGCCTGATAAGATAGAGATTAACATCACATTTGTCGTAGTTGATGACCTGCTCGGTCTTCTTACTGTCGAAGTCTGCTGTAAATAATCCATCATCGTCAGATGAACAGGGGCCAAGGCCCTCTACTCCGCTGATATTCCAGAACCTGTCATATCCGCCGGCCCAGCTGATTCCGCCATCTTCCTGCTTTGCAGAAGCATTCTTAAGATCGACAACGTAATAACCGACATCCTGCCAATCTCCGGACTTAACGTTTGTATAAGGAGCTGCCACTCTGTCTTTGCCTATGTTGATCAGAGGCAGCGCTGCATTCCATGATATCCCGGCAGATTTAAGTTCGATTGTTTTTACGTTCCGGTCCTTATCATATATCTTAAGTTCCAATACTTCCTGTGCTTCGTAATCAGCATAAGCAAAAACGCAGTAATCTCCTGCGAAAACACTGCTGTACAAATACTTGCCGGTAGGCTCAGTCCGGAAACTGTCAGTAACCTTTCCGGAATCGATATCAAAATACATGATCTCTGTTGCATCGGCACCGGATTCACTATACACAGAAAACGGAAGTATCACGCTGTCAGAAGAGATGAGGAAAGAGCCGAAAGAACCGTTCTGAAGGCCTTTCTGCTCCTTTATTTCCTTGCAGTTATATGACTTGATGAACTTGCCGTCAGTATCGTAGATCTCAAGGGAACTTCCCTGATAAAGCGTTATATCATCATTGCTGTAATCAAAACCGGCCGGAAGCGGCTTGAAATAATCTACACGGACAACAGCCTTATCCTTGACCAGTCCGATAAAATACGTATCAAGCTCTTCATACTCAGACTTGTCATACTGAAGAGGAAGATCAATGACCTTCGCTTCATACCACGAGTCATTGCCCTTGCCTGAATCCTTCTTAAAACATCCGCTGAGAAAAACCGGTAATGTCAAAGAGAGCGCCATCGCAGCCGCGACGGACTTGATAATTCTATTCATAGTTGTCACCATCCCTATTAGTTTCCCAATAAAGATAATAACACAAAAATAGTATGAAATGGGGCGATCAGCCTGATATTACGAGCATCCCGCAATAATCAAATTGATTATTTTGCTTTTTCGTTCTTTACAGACAAATCGTGAACAGCTTTTATGTGCTTATAATTCGATGCATCAAAAGTATCTGCACTATATCTTATAAATTCATTGGATTCATAATCCTTCAGATCATCAATCCTCTTATATGGAGATTTAATCCAGTTGCCTCCATAATAAGCTGAAAGCACTTCGTTCTCGTCTAGAGGAACTCCAAAAGACTCTCCATTAAACACACTTTCTTTGTAATTTCTTGTACCACTATCTGTATCGCCATAAAGCGCTTTCTTTTCTATATAGATAGCCGGATTCAACTGATTAGCAAAGAAATCTTTAAGAGTATCGTGATCATTAACCACTTTGTTAAGCCAGCCCTTGATCTTCAGACCTGGTTCCATATAGCAAGGCTCATACGCATAATAATCTTCGCAATCAACAATATCCAAATAATGTCTATATCTTTCTAAATAGATGCCTTTAAGTCTTTTAAACTCAGCAAGTGCCTTTGGATCTCTGTCTTTAGTCTTCCACTCTATTTCAACTTTTCGAATCCTTTTATGAAGACGGCAAAAGAAAAACATTCGATACATATAATCGATGTATTTGTTTTTATAAATCGGAGAATATGCGTAAACATCGATAAAAAGGCCCCGATTACCATATAACGGATACAATTCACTATCCTTTTCATCAACTATGTATTGTGTATCCTTTTTTCGGATCCTGAGTCTGGAAAGCCTCGGAGAATAATACTCTTCAGATCCATAATCCTGGATTACATATTTATCCTGATCTTTAAATTTCTCTATGAATTTTTCGGCATCTTTTGATTTGATTGATATGTCTATATCATCATCCCAGGGAAGGAAAGTGTTTCCATCACGTTTTGCGCCAATCAAAGTGCCGCCATCTAATAAAAACTCAACTTCGCCACCAATAATATCTTTGATGTCTTTCAGCATATAAGACAATTCCTTATGAACCTCAGACATCTGCATGGTTTTATTTTCCTTTTCTGGACACGGGATCAGGAACTCTTCTGAGCTCTCCGGTTTTACCAGGTCTTTCTCTTTCCAATACAGATTCTTTATTTCATCCAAGTCTCTATAGTACGGATTGCCGTTTTTCAAAAACTTATTACGGGTCTTTCTTGGAATGAACATGCTTTTAGCCCTGTTGTTATAAACAATGTCCTCAAGGCTTCTCAGCAATATATCCCTCTCACTCTTATTTGAAAGGATCTCTTTCGCATTAGTTTTTACATACTTGATTAGTTTTTCATTACTCTTCTCCAGATCCCTTGAAACAATATATGATTCGATCAATTCTTTTACGACATCAAATAAGGATACAAACAAAAGGAATGGAGTAACCATTGCGACATAATAATCATCCGGAGTAAATTCGAACCATGCTAAATACAATAAGAATCCGACACCCAAAAGGATCATTTGATTTCTAATCTGCCTTTTGAAATCTTTGTAGATATGATAGGTGTAAATCGTATTATCCATCGCCAGGCATATGGCATTAGAAAAATTATCATCTTTTGCTTTTGAAAAAGTTTCCCTGTACCAGACTTCATATTTACTCATGTCAGGCACAAGACGGGAGACCTTTTTCAGCTCATCAATTTCTTCTTCTGAATTATTTCCATAGAAACCATTCTTTTTTATACCCAGAACCTTGCAATCATATTCTTCTCTGAGAATATTGGACTTTTCCATGTTGTCATCGATTGATTTCTGCAAATACAGGTCAAACGCGAATGCAGTTATAGCGGCAATTCCGACTAAAATATCCAACCACTCATCTGTATCACTAAAATCAAAGATCGTTCCGACAAACATACCAATTATCGATATGAGAATCGGTGTTAAAAGGCAAAGCTTTCTAAAAGTATTATTCTGCTTTCGAGCCTTATCGAAATAGTAATCTCTGGCCTTAAGTATATCGATGTTCTCTTTCATATGAGTAGCAATCAATATATCGTGCATCTTGTCAGATTTTTTGCTAGCCGTTCCCATGATTCTCACCCTCTTATGTTGATCTTACTTAAAGTTATATTGCTATTTCGTCCAAATACTATGACAAATCTAATTCATTCAGCACAATATCTATCACCTGCTCATAATCACCATCAATGAGCGTGACCTTTTCGCCGCTGCCTTCAAAACCTTGGATGAATTTCTGATTGTCTGCTTTGACAGTCCCTGCCGTACAATCCGAATCATCCAGCCTGGATTCTATATCAGAAGCATGATCTTTGATCTCACCGAAATGAGCATCAATATATGAATCTGTCATTGCAAGACAAATGAACCTGATGGATCTCAAATACTCATCGTCAAGATCCTTGCGCCAGTCAAACGGGACATAGCAGCCCTCCACGACCAGGTTCTGATCATTTTCTATGGCAGTCTTTATCATCTCGCGGACTATGGGCCAAAGATACTCTGTCAGTTTATCGTCATCTTCAGGAGTAAGGCTGGTATTCCCGCTCCGGATCAGACCCATTTTCAGATGATCAACAGACAGATACGGATACTTGTATTTTTCGAGCATCCGCTGCGCCAGAAGTGTCTTTCCTGTATGCGACGCGCCTGTGATAAGAATAACCATTTCAAGTTCCTATTGTTTGACCGCTTCTGTTTTGGCATTACTGTTAAATATATGGATCACGTTGCCCTGAGGATCCTGAACATAACTCTGTGGCGGGAGAGCACCGCCGCAGTGCGGACATTCGGTGTGCATACCGATGATATAGGCTCCTCCGCAGAAATTGCAGGAACCCTGATAGACGGCATTAAGATCACAGAGCACAGCCTTCTTATACTTCTCGGGCACCTTGGCCTTGCGTATCGTGTCGATCAAGGTCCAGGCAGCTCCTCCTGCCATGATCGCGTTTACAAACAGTAATCCGAAGAAAGTGAACGTGTTCTCTAAGCTGACCGTCATCATCTTAGGCGTGAACTCATCGAAAGTCTGAGCCAGCGCTTCGTCGACAGAATAGTCACTTCGCTGCAGAAGGCGCTTATAAAGAGCTTCATTGAACTGTTCGCCGTGCTTTGCGCTGATCGCGGCATCAGCTCTGTCACCCTGCATAATCTCACAATACCAATCGTCAAAACCGTTATCCTTGATATTAGTTGAGTAGATGATAAGCCAGTGGGCTTCATCCGGGAATCTTTTAACAGAGACATCGTAAGCGTATTTTTCAAGATCTTTGTAATCCTGATTCCATGTCTCATTATCTACGGTAATGACCGCAGGAACGACGCCGGTCTTCTCATAGAATTCCTTCATCGACTTCTTAAGAGCCTTCTCATTTTCCAGGACGTCGATGTTGTCCTCTATTACATACTCGACTTTTTTGTTCTGATAGTATGTAACCTTCTTCGGAACATGCAGCTGTTTAAATGCGAAAAAGCTGAACATCGCCATAAACGGCGCGAAAAGAAAAACAAAATACACTATCCAAACAACGATAGGCATCACTTTCATCTTGCGTATATCGTAATTGGAATAGATAAGGCAGGGCTTATTGTCCTGATAGTAAATATATCTCCTGGAACCTTTAAACGGAGTTGAAGATGTCCTGGATGAATTAGAGCTGCCGGAACTGCCGCCCGAACTGTGGCTGTGGCTGCTGCTCGAACTGCCTGAATGGCTTCCGCCGCCGTGTGAGCTTCCTCCTGCAGAATGTGGCATATTCTATCTCCTTTTCTTTATCTCATATAACAAGTATATCAAGTTACCTGGAAAGAAGGACTACCGTTTCGGCGGTCAATATCTAAGGTAGCAAACCAGCTATATTACTTTAATCGGTACCATCTTATTATTCTCATCCAAAGGGATCACCGCTGACGTCATGCATAATACTGCGCCTTCCCCTATCTCTTCATTTAGTGAAGACAAAACAGAAAAGTTTTTCAATGCATTTTTCCCGGGATCAGCACTCATCTTTATTTCCACAGGATATATTTTTCCGTTTTCCATTATCAGAAGGTCTATTTCTTTTCCATTATTATCACGATAATAGGTAAGCCTGCTTCTTATATCGATTCCACTATTTGCATATCCTTTAATTATCTCGGAAATAACATAGTTCTCAAACATCGCCCCTGCCATTGCAGATAATTCAAGTGCTCTTGCATTGTTCCACATACTTAAATAACAAGCCAGCCCAGTATCCATGAAATACATTTTAGGACGCTTAATTATCCGTTTTATCGTATTTCCGGAATACGGATGGAGTAATACCACAATTCCCGAAGTGACCAGGATGGAGAGCCAGCTGTCTGCCGTTTTTCTGTCGATCTCCACATCCTTCGCTATATCCGCCAAATTCACTTCCTGACTTGTTCTGGCTGCTACGCACGAAATGAATTTCGTAAACTTCCCTTCGTCCTTTATATTCACCAGATTTCTGATATCTCTCTCGATGTAGGTCTGTATATATGATCCGTAATAATCATCTGCCAGGAGTTTGCTATCACATACAAGCTGAGGCATACTGCCTCTCATTATCTTCTCAAAGATTTCAGATATAGTATCGTCCGATACTGTATTCTTTATTCTTGAAGGTAGAAACGGAATGCTTTCCCTGCTCTCGATTTCCGCTCTGGAAAAAGAAAACATTGATAGTATCCCAACTCTTCCGGCCAACGACTCACTGACGTTATTCATCATATGAAACATTTGAGAACCGGTGAGGTAGTACATCCCATTCTGTCTGTTTTCATCAACATTAATTTTTATAAATGGCAATAATTCCGGGGCATATTGTATTTCATCAATGATCACCGGAGCACTGTATTGTTGAAGAAACAGTTCCGGATCTTCTTTTGCCAGCCTGCGTACTCTGGGATGATCTAATGTTACATACTGTATGGCATTTTTTCCTTCTGTTATCTTCTTAAGTAAAGTTGTCTTTCCAACCTGTCTTGCTCCCGATACCAGAACAACTGGGAAGTGATCAGCCATGTATTCTACTCTGTTTTCCAAAGATCTGTTAATATACATACGCCGCTCCTTTTTATACATTTAGGGATTTGTATTCCTTTTTTGTATTATATCAATTTGTCTGAATTCATTCAATCACAGGTTATCTTTCCAAAACAAATCTGGCGAGCATGACATTACCATCTCTTTCGGTCGATTCTATATGAAAACCGCATTTTTCGGTATAGAACTTTACATTTTCTTTTTTGTCTATGGGTGTCACTAAAGTGAGTTGCTTCCAATCTTCAAGAAATGTCTTCAAAAATCGAATTGCCTGAGTCCCAATTCCTTTGCCTTGAAATTCAGGAACAATGCATAAACAGGCAACCTCATATTCTCCCCTGCCCAGCTTTGTATAGGAAATACAGCCAACCGGTTTCGCATCACAAAGTATGATATGTTTCGGGTGCCGCATAATTGACTCTTCCATCATTTCTTTTGAGTTTCCGTAACCCGGACATGTGCCATATCTTACATAATCGGAATAAAATGATGCATTATAAATATCGATCAAAAGTCCGGCATCTTTCGGAGTTGCTTCTCTATATTCTATCTCCATGATTTGTCCTTTCGACTTTCTTACCCATTAGTCTCCAGATTTACTTCAATATATCCATCCACTTTTTTCCTGCGTAAAAGTACCACCGTCTCTACATGGCTGGCATTGGGAAATAAGTCAACGGGCGTGATCTCTTCTATCCGGTAGTCTCTTGATAGCATCTTAAGATCTCTTGCAAGCGTTGCAGGATCACAGGATATGTAGCAGATCTTAGGTGCGCCCGATTCCATCAGTTTCTTTACGACGCCGATATCAAGGCCCTTTCTCGGAGGGTCGACGATTATGCAGTCAGGTGCTTCAATCTTCTTTCCTTTGATGAGAGCGTTGATATCTGTCTTAAGGACATCTTTGCAGATGAATTCGCACTCATCTGCCTCATCCGGCGTCAGAGCCAGTGAGCGGTTAATTTTGGCGGACTGTATGGCCTCCGGTACGACTTCAATACCAAGAAGCTTTTGACCCTTTTGCTTTACGGCAAGACCGAGCGTACCGCATCCGCAGTAGAGGTCGTATATGACGCGCGCGCTGCTGCAGGCTTCTGATGCTTTATTTGCAAGCTTTTCAGCCTGCTCGGTATTCACCTGGAAGAACGATCCTGCCTTGATCCTGAACTTCTTTCCACAGAATATCTCATCGAAATAATCCATGCCTTCGATGACCGTTCTTAAACCTGAACGGGTCCTTTTCGACGTCTTGGACGGACTTATCCTGAATAGAAGCCCGTTAAGCTTAAAGCCGTCACTCTCACAAACGCTCTTTATCACGCCGGAAAGTCCCGTCGAATCCATGTAATTCCTTGCATCCCTTATTACGACTTCGTGTGGGCCGTCGTCTGAGCTCACGAACTCTGCAAGGATCTCTTTTGTCCTTAAAGAACCTCTCAGAACGAGCCCGTCGAAAAGCCTCGTCGGTGCGCGCCCGAAAACCTGTTCCACAGAGTCTTTTATCCTGCTGAAGATCTCATATTCAATGAGCTTTCCGTCGTATTCGCCAAGATCGTCAGACTTGCCACAGAGAAGGCCTATCCTGCCCTCTCTTACTGCATACTGCATGTGATTTCTGTATCTGAAAGGGGTGTCAGCACCGTTGATCGGGTGGAAAGCTTCGCTTAAGACCTGCTTTTCGAGCCCTCCGATCCTTATAAGACAGTCTCTGACCCGCATCTCCTTGAATCTGAGCTGTGCATCGTAAGAGAGCGCTGCAAATGGAAGTCCGCCGCTTACTTCATTTACTGGTCTGAATGGGGTGATCCTGTCAGGAGAGGCCTCCAAAACCTCCAAAACTTCGCATACTGCATACTTCGATGTCTCGCTCTCGATCCTGCAGATGCATCGCTCTCCGGGGAAGGCTCCGGCGGCAAAACAAGCCTTGCCGGAAGGCAGTTTCCCTATGCCCTGTCCTTCGCTTCCGAGTGCTGAAATAGTGACTTCTATACAGTTTTCCATCCTGACCCTATCCGAGCTTTGCCTCATAATAGTAATTTAATAATAACAAAGTCGTGGTAAAATATGGAGAATTTAATTCAAAGGAGACTGTTATCTTGCCTCAAAGCAGTGATAATAAAAAGCAAAGATCGACCAAGCCCGTAGCGCCTGAGAACAGCGCTCTTGCTGACGAACTCAGAAGCCAGCTCAAGGGCAAACCTACAAGATGCGGCTTCAACCGCAGCTGGATCAGAGAAGCCGGCAGCTTTATCAGCGACATCATCAAGATCGGTGTCGTCCTCATCTTATGCCTGGTATTCACATTCGGCGGTTTTGGTGCCGGAATGCTCCTGGGCTATGCATCAACCACAAAGCCTTTGTCTATCGGAGACCTCGCTTCCACAGCTGAGGCATCCCAGACATCATTCGTATATGACAGTGAGAACAATGTCCTCGCGAAGCTCACAGGTTCCGAGAACGTAGACCGTATTTTCGTATCCTACAGTGAGATCAAGGATACTTATCTTGACGATGCGATCATCGCTATCGAGGACGAGCGTTTCCGCGAGCATTCAGGTATTGATATCAAGCGTATCGGTTCCGCTCTCATCTCAGCTGTCGCAAACGGCGGTTCCGCTACACACGGCGGTTCCACGATCACACAGCAGACAGTTAAGCTCATAAGCGGTCAGGACGAGCACTCCACATCAAGAAAAGTTCAGGAGTGGTTCTCCGCTATGCAGCTCGAGCAGAACCTTTCCAAGGACGAGATCTTAGAGCTCTACATCAACCTCGCTCCGATGGGCAACAACTATGTCGGTGTCCAGGCTGCAGCCATGAACTATTTCGGCAAGAAGGCTTCCGAGCTTACACTTCCCGAGTGCGCTCTCATCGCCGGCCTTCCTAAGAGCCCTTCTTTCTACAATCCTATGAGAGAGACAGGCAGAAGAAATGCCCAGAGACGTATGAGGACCATCCTCGAGAAGATGTACGAACTCGATATGATCACCAAGGAAGAGTATCAGGAAGCTCTTAATACGGATCTCGTATTCCGTCAGAGAAATACAGACCGTTCTCATGCCATCAATTCATATTTCACTGAATATGCAATTTCCGAAGTTATCGGCGATATCGCTCAGGCAAGAGGTATCACCCGTAACCTCGCATCCCACCTTGTCTACAATAAGGGCTACCACATCTATACGACACTTGAGCCTTCCACACAGGCTATCGTCGATACGGCATTCAAGACACAGAGCCTTTTCCAGTCCAAACCTGCTAAGATAGCCGATTATCCTGAGAAGCCTAACGGCTCTATGGTAGTCATCAAGAACGATACGGGTGCTATCGCCGCAATGGCCGGCGGATATGGCGAGAAAACAATGAACCTGTCTCTTAACCGTGCCACATCACCAATGTGCCGCCGTAACCCGGGTTCATCCATTAAGCCTATCCTCGACTATGGACCGGCATTCGAACTTGGAATCATCGCTCCCGCTTCTGTCAGAAACGACGCGCCCAAACACCTCGACCCTTCCCGTCCGAAGGCAGTATGGCCGGTTAACTACAGCCGTTCTTACTCAGGTCAGGTGACGATCAGAACAGCTCTCGTACAGTCACTTAATACTATCGCTACTGAGATCTGGACTGATGTTGGCGGAGATACGGCTCTCTGGTACTTAAAGCAGGTCGGTATCGACAGAACAGCCGAGGGTTCATTCCCTTCACAGGCGGTAGGCGGATTTACAGTGGGTATGACAACTCTCGAGATGGCCGGTGCTTATCACACATTTGCAAACGGTGGTACCTTCGTAGAGCCTTACGCTTACACACAGGTCCTTGATTCCGACGGCAATGTGATCATCAAGGCTGACCCTATCAGCTACCGAGTATATTCCGCTGAGACATGCTTTCTCATCGCCGATATCCTTAAGGGTGTCGTTACAAACGGTGCTCCTGCCAAGTTCGGCGGCCAGATCGAAGGCAAGTCCGGCAAGCATATCGATACCGCAGGTAAGACAGGTACCACTTCCGACAACATCGACAAGTGGTTCTGCGGTTTCACGCCTTACTATACTGCGGCAGTCTGGTACGGATACGACAACAGGTTAAGACAGACACACATCCCGTCTTATGACTTCCAGAATGCCATCAGGATCTGGATGAATGTAATGAACAAGCTTCATAAGAATCTTCCCGGAGCCACATTCAAGAAGCCCAAGAAGATCGTCAAGGTCTCTGTCTGCTCTTCGGGTTACTATCCGACGGATTCCTGCAAGGCCGAAAAGGCAAAGATCTATTCGGATTACTTCGTTGCCGGAAGTTACCTTTGCCCTTCTGAGAAGAATCCCTGCCCTGTTCACGTCGCTACTCCGACACCTGTTCCACCCGGACCTGAAGGTAACGGAGACGGCAACAAGAAAAACGGCAACGGCTGATATAAAGACCCCTGAGTACAAGACTTTCCTTGCATTTTCGAACGCAAGAGTTTATTCTTGTTTGGTCTTTAATACTAATATAGATAAGGAGAACTTACTTTGAGCAAATACAGCGGATCAAGAAATCCAGTTAACTTTGCGAAAAGAATAGTCGTCAAGGTCGGCACTTCGACCCTTACATACGACAACGGCAAAATGAACCTGGGCAATATCGACAGGCTCTGCCGCTCTATCTCCGACCTCATGAACCGCGGCAAGGAAGTCCTTCTCGTAAGCTCCGGCGCCATCGGTGTCGGCATCGGATATCTCGACCTCAAGGAGCGCCCTTCCACAACACGTGAGAAGCAGGCTATCGCTTCCGTCGGTCAGTGCGAGCTTATGAATGCTTACGCAAGAAGCTTTTCAGAGTATTCATACCGCTGCGGTCAGATCCTTCTTACCAAGGACGGAATCACAGACAAGCTCACAAGAGCAAACGTTACAAACACTATCGAGACTTTACTCGAGATGCGCATAATCCCTGTCATCAACGAGAACGACTCTGTATCAACAACGGAGATCATGCATAACGGTACATTCGGCGACAACGACACGCTTTCAGCTGACGTTGCTGTTCTCGCAAATGCCGATATGCTCATCATCCTCTCAGACGTTGACGGTCTTTACGACTCTAATCCGCGTGAGAATCCTAATGCCGAGCGTATCTCCTATGTTGATAAGGTAACACCCGAGATGCTCGACTTCACAGCCGGCAAGGGTTCCTGGCTCGGCACAGGCGGTATGGCGACAAAGATCACTGCCATGAGCAAGGTAACCGAGAATGGCATCATGGGTGTCATCGCGGACGGCTCAGAAGTTCAGACATTGGAAAAGATCATCGATCAGGACGACGTGGGTACATTTTTCGCGGCACAGTAAGAATCTTACAAACAACGCATTTAACATTGTTAAACCCGCTTTTCGAAGCGGGTTTTATATTAAAATAACAGCAATTCCACAAAAGGGGGATGAGATCATGAAGATCGGAATAATAGGTTATGGAAGCATGGGCAAAATGCTGCTTTGGAAGTTCTCTGAAAACGCCGGCATCGCCAAGAGCGACCTGCTCGTCGCAAACAGGACCCGTGAAAAGCTTTCAGAAGCTGATGGCATCGCCACCATCTGCGATAATTCAGAACTTGCCGGTACCGCCGACATCGTATTCGTCTGCGTCCGCCCCTCCGACATGAAGACGGTCCTCTCAGAGATCAGCACATCTCTTAAGGCAGATGCTCTCCTCGTGACACTTAACGGAAGCATTACCTTCGACATGATCGGCAAGATCGTGCGCTGCAGGACAGCCAAGGTCATTCCGAGTCTTACAGCCGAGATCGGCCGCTCCCAGACCATCGTCTGCTACAACGATCTCGTCACAGATGAAGATAAATCCATTCTCCCGGGCTTGCTCTCTTCAATAGGCCAAGTGATCGAACTTCCCGAGAACGAAGTCGGCATGGGCTCCGAACTCGTAAGCTGCATGCCCGGATTCATAGCTTCGATCTTCGATGTCATCTGCACATCAGCTGAGTCCCACACCTCCATTCCGCGTGAACAGATCGTCAGGATGGTCCTCAACACCATGAGCGCCACAGGCGACCTGATGCTCGAGAAGGACCTCTCTTTCGAAGATACAGTAAACCGCGTGGCAACCAAAGGCGGCATCACCGAAGAAGGAACGAAAGTTATCTACGACATGTTCCCTGCTGCCGCAGATGAGATGTTCAACAAGACTCTTGCGAAAAGAAAGCTGACCGCTTCAAAAGCCGCAGCAGCCTTTGAAGAATAAACACTATCTGTAATGCGTATCTATCAGCCTGTCCAGCGTCATGGTATTGAGTGGCGTCGTGTCTGACTCGAACGTATAGAAAAGCCTGTCGCCCAGCACGATGCCGGCCTTGCTATAGTTATTGGCCCTCTCCACCATATCCTCTTTATAGTCGGGATCACCCATCTTTCCGCAATGTTCGTGATACAGGATCTTCCTATCGCTCATCCTCAAGATCGAGAAGTCCGGATGAATGATCCTGCCTCCGATTTTCAGCGGGCACTCGTACCTGTATGGAATACCCTTCGCAAAAAGCCTGTCAGCTATCATGACCTCCGACTTCGACCTGACCCGCTCGCCTTTTATGGTCGTAAAAACAGGCGCGTCCTTCTTGAACGGCTTGCGCTTATATGGCGTGTTCATCCATTTTTGTGCAAACGCTTCATCGCAAACATTTATAGGAGTCGCGTACAGTTTCCGCCCTTCGGGGAGACTGTCGTAGACGTCTTCTGCCAGCGTGTCCGGGTAGAGCCTAAGCATCTTTAAGATTGCTTTCTGCTCTGTTTTCGCGCCCCTCAAGACTTTATTCAGATAGTCTTTCTGGACTAACTGCAAGATTAGATCACTTTCTTCAGAGGAAAGATATTTCTCTCTTACTCCTTCTCCATCAAGGTAGTAGTAATACTTGCCATTACGCTCTTTAACATTAATTCTTTCTGCAGGAAGCTCCTCAATTCGCCTGGTTATATCTTCCACACTTTTTGAGAGTAATCCGTATCGCGCATTCAAAGCTTTTCTGATATCAATGGCCATAACTGATCACCTCCTGTTTCAAGTGAATCAATTATATGACCGCAAAACCCTCAAAATCTCGTGTTTTGGGAAGATTGAGACTTTTTGGGGGTAATTGAGACTAGTCTCATTTTTTACTAGCTGTATCTGAAACACGATTATTTTGCCCGTTTCAGATACAAAAATGGCAATTCTGTATCTGAAACGCATATTTTTCGAGCAGTTCAGATACAGTTGCAGCAGGAGGCTGGGAAGTACATCGCCGCGCGTCCATAGGGGGCAATGGGCAGCGGAGCGAGGCCGGCCGCGCACGAAAACCACAAATAACAAACCGCCCTCATAACTCAGAGAGCGGTCTGCCTGATAAGGAAATCGTTAACGCGGTTACGCGCTAGCTTTTACTGTATTCCACAGCTCGGTGTACTTCTCTTCGAGCGCATCGGAGGTGTAGTAAACCTCAAGTGTGCTGAAGACCTTTTCATCAGGATAGTAGTACTTGTTGCCTGATACTTCAGGGTCGAGCATGTCCTTTGCTGCTGTGTTAGGTGTTGAATAGCCGACGAATTCGCAGTTCTCGAGGGCGATCTCAGGATCGTACATGAAGTTGATGAACTCCATCGCACCCTCGTAGTTCTTGCAGTTTGTGGGGACGCACATCATGTCTACTGACCAGTTGGAGCCCTCAGGGAGAACGAACTGGAGATCGATGTCCTTTTTGCCGAGTTCCTCGACTCTGTCGAGCATGACGATGTGGTCACCGGACCATGCGATGGATGCTGCGAGCTCGCCTGCTGCCATCTTATCCTTGAGGTTATCTACGCCATAAGCAGGATGAAGTGCGCTCTTCTGCTTGATGAGAAGGTCGCGTGCCTTGTTAAGCTCTTCCTCGTTCATGGAGTTGATGGAGTAACCATAGTAGTTAAGAGCGGTGCCGATCGACTCACGCATTGAATCGTACATACCTACTGAACGTCCGCTTTCTGTATCGAAAAGAACATTCCAGATGACCTTCGGGTCTGTTGTTCCTTCAGGAAGCTCGACCTTGTTGGCATCGTATACAAGACCTACTGTGCAGAAGAGGTAAGGAACTGCATAGTCCAATACCTGACCTGAGATCTCAGCGTTGTCTGTGTACTTAACTTCACGGAACATGGGGTCCATGTACTTCTGGACTGCGGGAAGCTTCGACCAGTCGAGGGGCTGGATCCAGTCTTCCTCGATAAGACGGCATACCATGTATTCGGAAGGAATGATTACGTCATAGCCGTTTGAAAGGTTAGGATACATTGTCTCGTTAGTCTCGAATGTTCTGTAGACGACATCGTACTGGGGGAACTTTGCCTCGAACTTGGCGATGGTCTCTTCTGCGATGTACTCGCCCCAGTTGTAGATAACGAGCTGCTGCTTCTTTGCACAGCCGCATGACAGGATCATGGATCCGCCCATGACGAGCGCTGTAATGGAAGCAATTACTTTCCTTACGTTCTTGTTCATTTCTTTACTCTCCTTTTATGCTCATTTAGCTTTTACGTTTTTAATCGCCGTGCCCGAAAACCATGTGCCTTAAGCTTTCTTAGCCGGCTTGTTCTTCTTGAACGATGACAGATTGGACAATACCATGAGGATCAGGACTGCACCGAACATCAGTGTGGTAAGTGCGTTCATCTTAGGGTTAACGCCGAGTTTTGCCATCGAGTAGATCATCATGGGCAGCGTCTGGATGGAGCTGTCCACGTTGAAGTTACTGATAAGATAGTCGTCGATCGACAAAGTGAATGTGAGAAGGGCCGAAGACAAGATGCCCGGCATGATCTCAGGGATGATTACAAGTCTTAATGTCTGGAACCTTGTGGCACCCAGGTCCATAGCCGCTTCGGTGAGGCTCTTGTCGAGCTGCTTTATCTTGGGGCTTATGGATAAGATCGCGAAAGGTACGCAGAGTGCGATGTGCGACATGATGAGAGTGAACTCACTCTTCTGGACACCCAGGAATGAGAACAGCAGCATGAATGAGATACCTGTAACGAGGTCAGGCATGACATTCGGGACATATGTCATCGTCATGGCGAGACCCTGAAGCTTCTTATTAAGATAAGCAAGTCCGAGAGAGCTTAAGACACCGAATGCCGTAGATGCAACAGATGCTATGGCTGCGACCTTGAGTGTTTCGAGAAGTGACTCGAGGATCCCGCTTCCGTCTGAGCCTTTGAAGAGGCTCTTATAGTTATCAAGCGTAAAGCCGCCCCAGATGAATGACTTGGGGAGTTTGTTGAAGGAATAGACGATGAGTACTGCGATCGGAAGATAAATGAATATCAGCACGAGTACGAGGTAGATGTCGGGAATAAGCTTCTTTGCAAGTCTCATAACGCCATACCTCCGCTTCCGGCTTCTTTATCCTGACCACGAAGGATTCCCATCGTGATGAGAACGAAAATAAGTAACAGGAGCGAGAGCACATTGCCGGCCTGGTTATAGGTCGTACTCTCGTTAAGGATAAAGTTCTGAACGGTGTTGCCGATCGTTGTTTTCGAGCCCTCGTTAAGGATGTCGGGGATCATGTAGAACGTTAATGACGGCATGAATACCATCTGGATGCCGGAGATAACGCCCGGCAGTGACAGAGGGAATGTGACCTTAAGGAATGTCTGTGTCTTTGTGGCGCCCAGATCGTAAGCTGCCTCCGACAAGCTGTCATCGAGCTTAACGAGAACTGAATACAAAGGCAGGATCATGAACGGCAGGAAGTCGTTAGTCATGACGAGCTTGGTAATGATGTCCGCAAGCACTTCATTCTTGAGGAAGAGGATGGGCGCATCGATCATGCCCCACTGCTGCAGTACTGTGTTAAGAACGCCTGTCTCGCTGAAGAAAGCACGCCATGCATAAGTCCTGAGCATCGTGTTCATCCACATCGGGAGCACGA
This sequence comes from uncultured Clostridia bacterium, assembly GCA_946403085.1. Lineage (GTDB taxonomy): Bacteria > Bacillota > Clostridia > Saccharofermentanales > Saccharofermentanaceae > Saccharofermentans. Next base: position 251,370 of record CAMIYM010000002.1, read on the forward strand.
AAAGCATGAGGAGCCTTGAACCGCTCTGACGCTTGAGCTTGGATCTTCTTGCAAGGATATAGCTTGCGGGATAGCCAAGGATAAGGCAGCCGATCGTTGTCCACAATGCATAGTCGAAGCTTCTTAAGAAGATCGAGAAGTATTCCTGCAAAGTCACTTCGGCGCCGTAGAATCTTGTCGTGACGGTCTTGTTCTGGAACAGGACCGCAAAGCCTGCTGTCGTAAATTCATATCCGCCTCCGGGTGCGCTCTTGAAGAATGCACGGAAGAAGATAAGGATCAACGGAAGTATGGTAAAGATCACGATCCATACGAGGTAAGGATAAGCGAAGATCTTGTAGTTCATCTTGAGGTTAAGTGCACCGTAAAGGCATGCGGCAACGCCTATGCCAAGGATGATGACCATGAGGTTTCCGGCAAAGGACTGTGCGACATAAAGTCTTTGAGGTGTGAGCTTGTTCTCTGTGAGCATCTGCTCAGAGACCATCTTGGAGAGCGTAAAGACGTGTGTAACGCCGCGTCCGACGAGGAGCACGAGAACGCTTAAGTAACCGATCTTTCTCTTCTTGCTGGAATTATAGTAGAAGGGATAAGACAGTGAGAGCGTGAGTGCCGCGACGGCAAGTACGATCGTGATAACGAATGCCCATGCGGCAAACTGCTGGAAATTCAGGTTGACAGAGCCGCTCCTGATCCTGGTGAATACCCTCGGATTTAAGAGCAGCGTGAAAAGAGAATATGTGCGGAAAGGCACATACTGGATAAACAGCTCGAACATCGGAATAAAGATGCTGATGAACGAGTATAGTGCCGCGAAGATCATGACAAATGCATGAACCGGCATTACCTTGAGCCTGGCCTTGAGTTCAGTCATTAGTCTTCTTTGACCTCCTCTTTGACCTCAGAATCAGATATCTCATCTTCATCGGGCTTGACGTCTGCTTCTTCCACAACGTTCTCGCCGATGCTGTTTGCCTTTGCTTCTTTTGCCTCAGCGCTTTCCTGTGATCCGGGATGCTTGATTCCGAAGCTTCCGAAGTCAGGAGACAGCTCTGATCTTCTCATGATCTGGATGTCGTCAGGATCCACATAAAGACCTACGCGGCTTCCGACTGCTGAAGGGTCGACGTTCTGGACAAGCCACTCGATTCCGTCATCAGATCTTACGATCATCTCATAGTGAACACCCTTGAACACGAGGGATTCGACTGTACCGTTGATCCTGCCTTCCGCTTCCTTATCAACATAGAAGTCCTCAGGTCTTATTACGACGTCAACGAGATTTGCGATGCCCTCTGTAAATTCAGGGAACATCGGGTCGACACACTCGAAGGTGATGCCGCTCGAGAGAACGACTTCCTTATCCTTCTTCATTGTGCCGGCAACGATATTGGACTCACCGATAAAGTCAGCGACATAAGCATTCTTAGGTTCGTTATAGATATCAATAGGTGTGCCGATCTGCTGTATGATGCCGTCCTTCATTACGATGATGGTATCGGACATCGTGAGGGCCTCTTCCTGGTCGTGGGTTACATATACGAATGTGATTCCAAGTTCCCTCTGCATCTCCTTAAGCTCGATCTGCATTTCTTTTCGCATCTTGAGGTCCAGAGCGCCCAAAGGCTCATCAAGAAGGAGGACTCTCGGGCGGTTGACGATAGCTCTGGCGATAGCGACTCTCTGCATCTGGCCGCCTGAGAGCTGGTCGATGTATCTGTCACCGTAATCAGCAAGGCCGACAGTAGCAAGCGCTTTATTAACTCTTTCCTTGATCTCCTGCTTGTTTACCTTCTTGATCTTAAGGCCGAATGCGACGTTATCGAAAACATTGAGATGCGGGAATAACGCATATCTCTGGAATACAGTATTGATATTGCGCTTATTGGCAGGAACGCTCTTTAAGTCCTTGCCTTCGAAGTTAACGATGCCTGAATCAGCCGTCTCGAATCCTGCGATGATACGCAGAGTCGTTGACTTGCCGCATCCTGAAGGTCCGAGGAGCGTGATGAACTCGTTGTTCCTGATGTAGAAAGTAATATTCTTTAATACCTTTGTGCCGTCAAAGCTCTTGCAAAGGTCTTTTATCTCTATGATGTGCTCGCTGCCTGTGCTGTCTTCAAGGATCTGATTGTAAGCCATTTATGTTCCCTCTCTCGAAAAATAGTACTTAAGGTCAATTAGAAGCTCGGCGGCGATGATATCCAGATCGCTTTTGCCTGACGGCCCGTGTTGTTCTCAAGGAAATGAGGCTTGTCACAGGCGATATAGAAGCTCTCGCCTTTCTTAGCCTGATACCTCTCCTCATCTATGACGATAGTGATGGTGCCTTCTATCACATAACCGAACTCTCCGCCCTCGTGAGGATTGTCCGGATAAGTCGAACCGCCGGGCTCTATTGTGATGAGGATAGGCTCCATCTCATTCTTCTGGGCATTTGGAATGAGCCAGCAGATCTCATTCTTGAGATCCGGATCCTGCTTGACGGAGAAATCGTCCTTTCCGTAGACGACTCTTGTCTTGGATTCCTCTTTGAAAAAATGGGCAAAATCCGTTCCGAGGGCATTTAAGATGTCCTCGAGCGTAGCCATTGACGGTGAAGTCTTATCGCTCTCCAAAAGGGAGATAAAACCCTTGGAGAGTTCGCATCTGTCACCTAACTCTTCCTGCGTGAGACCCTTTAAGAGTCTGAGGTTTTTGATCTTTGAACCGATTTCCATAACTTTGGCTGTCCTAAACTTCAGGTTTACTAACACTAAACCGATAATGACCGCAATTATACGCCCTGCTAAACTTCATGTAAAGTATTTCTAAACAACAAAAGAGCTGAAAAACCTGTTTTTCGCATCTTCAGGAGGAAAAAACAGGTGCTTTCTATTTAATGCACAAATCTGTCCTCAAAATCAGGAACTTCGTATGTCAAAATGTCTTGAAAAACCATAAATACCAAGTATAATAAATTTATTGAAGAGAATTAACAAATTTTTAACAAAAGCTTGACATTTCAGGGGGCCAAGGGATGGCAAACATTTTGGGTAACGTATTTAAAGGTAAAGACGGTATCGGCGGTCTCGCAGCACAGGGTGCCGGCGGATCTCATGGTGATCAGGGACATGCTTCCGGATCCAATATCGTTAATCTTCAGAATTCAGGACGTCCGGGCGGACAGACCACCCACTCCGCGTCTAATTCTGCTGCTGCTCAGCTCGCAAGAGAGCGTGCTGAAGCTGCCAAGGCTCAGATCGAGATGCGTAAGGCAGCCGAGGCAAGACGTAAGGAAGAGCTGTCCAAGGGTTCTGATTTCTCAGATAAGAAGAACATTACTCCTGTCGGATTGAAGCCGCCGATCAAGCGTCCGAAGTCCGCATCAGTTAACCATGCACAGTATATAGCTGAGCAGAATGAAGCAGTTGCTTCCGCATCTTCTGCTCCTTCAACAGATATAAAGGACAATAAGCCCATCGAGCGCCAGCCGCAGCCTTCAAGATCTGCAGCACAGTCAGCATTGGCACTCGCACAGTCTGTTGCTTTAAGAGCTCAGAACGAAGAGCGCCGCGCAAGCTCAAAGGCCAAGGCTGCTGCAGCTAAGGTCGTTGAGGCAAGAAGCGCTGTCACTGCCGCTGAAGAGGCACTTATCGCTGCACGCAAGACTGAAGAGAAGTCCATAAGCAACGAAGCAGTTGCAAAGGAAGCTACACTCGAGGCTGTTAAGCGTGCCGAAGAAGCACGTGCTGCAGCTAACAAGGCTGAAGAACTCGCAAGAGCAGCTGTTGCCAAGGCAGAAGAGGAAGAGAAGGCAGCTGCCGCTCTTACCGCTGAAGAAGCTAAGCTCACAGAGCGCAGAAAGTCTGATGAGAAGGCAAGGATCGAAGCTGAAAGAGTCGAGCAGGAGACAAAGGCTGCTGTCATCACAGCTACTCAGGAAGAGGAAGCTGCATCCAAGGAATATGAAGCTGCAAAGGCTGCACTCGAGAAGGCTCAGGGCGATCTCGACTTCGCTAACCAGATGAAGGCTGAAGAAGATGCCAGAGTCGCTGCCGAGAAGGCTGAGAAGGAAGCTCGTGCCGCTGCCGAAAAGGCTATCGAAGAAGCACGTATCGCTGCCCAGAAGGCTGAAGAAGCAAGACAGGCTGCTCTCCTCGCTGAAGAGAAGGCTAAGGCTGCTGCTGCAAAGGCTGAGGAAGAAGCCAGAATCGCCGCTGCAAAGGCTGAAGAGATCGCTAAGCTCAGAGCATCAAAGGCTCCTGCACAGGAAGGCGCTGCTACTGAAGAAGCTGCTGCACCTGAAGTTCCCGCAGCAAAGGTTGAGCCTGTCGCACAGGCAACACCTGTAAGACCTGCTGCAACAGGAAGACCGGGATCAGCTCCCACAAGACCTGCTGCAAAGATCGCTGAGTAATTAATTTATCTGTTAATGATCAAGGGCTGTCCCAATCGGGGCAGCCCTTTTGATATGTGTATGTTTTCGAGTAAGAAGCCAAGATCCTTAACCACGCTCGTTTAAGACTTTCTGGACTCTGTCCTGTGCAATCCCGGCGACAGACTTAATGTCTTTCTGGCCTGAGAAATACGGCTGCATCTCCTCTATAAGGATAAGATTGATCGCTGAATCCGTTATGGTCGACTGTTTACAGGACTCGATGATCTTTTCCACCTTGTCGATATGCTCTTTTGTAAACGTGATCCTCTTTACGTTAGGACCTGTACCGAAAATATTGGTTCCACCTTCTCCGTTATAGTAATCGACGGCAATCTGAGCGACCTTGCGGTTTGCTGCACGGCTGATTACAAACTCATCGTTCAAACCTAGTGATTCCATTACCTCTTCTGACATAAGAAGCTTTACGAATTCACCGCATGCATCGACGTTCTTGGCCTGAGCGGAAACTGCAACTGATACATGAGGTGCATACAAAGGTCCGCGGCCGTCTGTCGAAGGGACTCCCAATATCGTCAGATCGCCCCTGATATCAGCCATATTCATGAAAAAACTTCCGAAGCCGTAACATGTTCCATAGTAACCCTTGGTAGTTCCAAGCGGGGTATCACCCTTGAATACCATTGCACCTACGGGTGCTCCCTCCACAACGGGTCCGCCAGCTTCAGCGGGCTCATTCCATGACTGGGCTCTTTCTTTGACATTATTCTTTACATATTCAGCCAGAGCTGCGAACTCAGGGCCAGAGAAATCCGCTTTCTTGTCTACAATGAACTTTTCTCTCATGGCATTGAAAAGCTTGGCAAAATAGTACGGCTGGCCTGACTGGATAAGATCTTTGCCATTCAATGTGCCTTTAAGGAACTTCTCATATTCAGCTGTCGTAAATCCGACACCGGTGCTGCCGGCATTTTTACTGTCAGTCATGACACCGTCAACGCCAAAGCATAAAGGCAACTGATAAAGTGCTCCGTCTACCTTGGCGGCGTCGATTATGTTGGTGTAATACTTTTCGGGATCTAATGTTCCGACATATTTTGAGAGGTCAACCAGGTAAGTTGAGTTATTGAGCTGGCCCATGTGGCTGACATTCATAAGGATATCAGGACCTGTTCCGTTAAGAAGATCCATGGCGAGCTGGTTGCTGAGCTTCGCGTTGCTGTTCAGCTCGACCGATTCCATATCATCCTGGCTTGCGATCTTGGAGCCATCGACCATTCCATTATCTGCATAACGGCCTGTGACTTCGATGAAGTATTCACTGTTTGTGCTGTTGAACTTGTTGATGGCATCGGCGACCTTATCGTTAACATAGCCGTCCGGTACATAAAGTTCCATTATGGTCTTGCCAGCGTTCGGGTTCTTGTCTGCCTTTGTGAACTCCATGATGTAAAAAACGGGTTCTGCACTGTAATTCTGAAATGCACTGTAAACGGAAGAGTTTCCACAAAGAAGGATCTTGTCAGAAGAGACATCTGCAACGGAAAGGAAAGAAAGTCTGTTCCTGTTCTCTCCGCACCAGCTGTAATTAAAAGTGTCCGATAATGTCTTTGTCTTCAGATCAATACTTGATACTCCGCTTAAAGTTGTGTAGTAAAGAGTGTTGTCTTTTCCGGCAAGAATAGAATTCATATAATCAACCTTAAGCCAGGAGTAATCCTTACTGTCAGTCTGTTTTGCCTCACCGGTCGTAAGATCGACCTCATAAAAAATCTTATCGGCGCCTGATAAGCAAATAGCCAGGGCTTTGTTATCTCCCGTAGGAATAAAAGCAGAAATATCCCCGATGTCAGCGCCGTCCTTTTTAATCTCAGAGGTCACCTCTTTTCCGTCCGGTGAATAAATATACAGTTTGTAGCTCTGATTTGTTCCATCGTAATTTAAAGCAGTATCGATCCTGTAACCTGCAACATTGAATATTCTCTCGATAGAAGATTCCCTGTCCTTTGTCTTGCTGTCCAGTTCTTTTCCTGTTGCGGGATCGATTATGGATTCCTTATATGCAAGCTTTGCGTTTTCGGGATCGAAAAGTGATACAACAGCTTTTACCTTGCCGTCATTGTACGATACATTCTCAAGATGTTCGTAAGCCTTAAGACCTTTTACGAGATTTAACGATGAGACGACCTTTTTCGTATTCCTGTCTACCACGGTTAATGTACCGATAGAGAATTCATTGCTGTTGAAATTCTTGTTCTGCCAGACAGATTCATCCTCTATCTTATAGGTTCCTGTCGTAACAACTGCAATATACTTCTCGTCTGCTCCTGCAAGCAAAGTCTGTGTATAATCCGGCTTTTTGCTCGTGTCGATCTCCGGTTTGATCTCTGTCATTTCAGCAGTATACCAGGGTGTATCAGCAGCAATCTTCTGACCGCTGTGGCTCTGGTCTCTCAGATCAGTACCGCCGTCAGGTGTGGCACCCGGCTTCTTCTGACATGCTGCAGCCGATAAGGCAATTGCCATGACCAGCGTCGCAGAAATCAGTTTTAATGGTGTCTTTTTCATACACACATCTCCTTTTATCCCCATATTTGATTTTACAAAGGGATTGTATTCCCCCGAAAAAAACAAACAGCATCAATATTAAGGCAAAAGTTAGGTAAACAAAAGGGCTGTCTCAAACTTGAAACAGCCCTAGTGATTACTTACTATACATCCTTTTAACCGCGCTCGCTTAATACTTTCTGGACTCTGTCCTGAGCGATGGAAGCTACATCCTTAATGTCCTTTTGTCCGGCGAAATATGCCTGCATCTCCTCTATCATGATAAGATTGATCGCAGCATCCGATATGTTCGACCTCGAACACGATAAGATGGCCTTTTCCAGCTTATCTATGTGCTCTTTTGTAAACGTGATCCTCTTGCCATTCAAACTTGAATCGAAAAGCATGAATCCGCCATCCCCGTTATAGTGCTCAATAGCTATATCACCGACCTTGCGGTTTGCGGCGCGGCTGATCACAAACCCGCTGCTTATGCCGATCGATTCCATGATCTCTTCTGACATAAGCATCTTTACAAATTCACCGCAGGCATCAACGCTCTTGGCCTGGGCAGAAACAGCAACTGAAACGATCGGTGCATAAGAAGGTCCGCGGCCGTCCGTCGAAGGGAGCCCCAATATAGCCAGATCACCTCTGATATTGACCACTTGTTCGAAATAGTTTCCAAAGCTGCAACAAGTTCCAAAGTAACCATTCGAGAATCCGGTCTGGGAATCACCCTTGAAGATCATCACACCGACTCCGCCCCCGGGAGGAGTACCGGTTTCATTATCATTCGTCATCCAGGACTCTGCTTTTGCTCTGACGTTATTCTTTACATATTCAGCCAAAGCTGCAAACTCAGGTCCGGAGAAATCAGCCTTCTTATCTGTGATGAACTTTTCTCTCATGGCATTGAACAATCTGGCAAAATAATACGGCTGGCCATACTCGATAACATCCTTGCCGTTCAATGGACCTTTAAGGAACTTCTCATATTCGGCAGTCGTAAAACCGACACCTGAGGCACCGGCATTTTTACTGTCGGTCATGATACCTTCGATGCCAATGCTCAAAGGCATCTGGTAAAGTGCCCCGTTAACCCTGCTTGCTTCTACTATGTTGGTGTAATACTTTTCGGGATCTAATGTGCCTACATACTTGGAGAGGTCGGCTAAGTATGTAGGGCTGTTGATCTGGCCCAGATCGCTTACATTCAGAAGGATATCGGGACCAGTACCGTTAAGAAGATCCATCGCAAGCTGGTTGCTGATCTTCGATTTGTTGTTCAGTTCAACTGATTCTATATCGTCCATGCTTGTTATCTGGGAACTGTCAGGAAGAGCGTCATTCTGATAACGGCTTGTAACTTCAATAAAGTAGCCGTCATTTGTGCTGTTGAACTTATTGATCGCATCAGCGACCGCCGAAATAACCAAACCGTCCGGCACATAAAGTTCCATTATGGTCTTTCCTGCGTGAGGGTTCTTGTCTGCCTTTGTAAACTCCAAGATGTGGAAAACAGGTTCTGACTGGGAAGTGTTGTAGACATTATAAGAAACAGCGTCGCCGCAAAGAAGGATCCTGTCAGGTGAGCATTCAACTACCGAAAGTAAAGACAGCATATTTCTGTTCTCGCCGCACCAGCTGAAATTGAAGACATCCTTTAAAGTCTTGGTCTCCATATCAACACTTGCCACACTGTTTGCTGTCGCATAGTAGATCGCACCTTCCTTGTCCATGAATGACGAATGGTTCTTGTCGGCTTTAAGCCACGAGTAGTCGTTTTTGTCCACTTCCTTAATTGTTCCGGCTTTGAGATCGGCTTCGAAAAATACACTGCCGTCATTTGCGAATCCTTCGATCAGTATCTTGTCTTTTCCAACAGGTATGGGAGCGATCATGTTGCCGATACTTACGCCACCCTTTTTCATCTCGATCGTCTTTTCGCTTCCATCGTCTGAAGTTACGAAAAGGTAGAAGAAATCCACACCATTATCACTGCTTAAGGAGGCTTCTATCCTGTGACATCCGACATAGAAAGTATACATAATGTAATACTCTCTCTTATGTGTCTTGCGGCCCGCTTCTTTTCCTGTAGCCGGATCGTAGATCGCCACATCAAACTCGATCGTATTATCGTCATCAATATGCTGGGTATCAGAATAGACCACCGAGATCTTTCCATCGGCATAATGAACACTCTCGACATGTTCATCTTTGCTAAGACCTTTAATGAGATCTATAGACGAGCAGACCTGCATTGTCTTTCTGTCTACTACGGTTATAGTCGAAATGGCGTAATCATTGCTGTTGAAATTATTCCAATCAGACATTTCAGGAATCTCGTAATTACCGGACGTAAGAGTTGCAATATACTTTTCGTCTGCTCCTGCAAACTCAGTCTTTACATTACTCACTTTCCTGCTCTTGTCGAGCTCAGGTCTGACCTCTGACTTGGCAGCATTGAACCAGGGCGAATCTTCAGCTACTTTCTCACCGCTGTGGCTCTGGTCCCTCAGATCTGTACCGCCGTCAGGTCCGGCACCGGACTTTTTATCACATGCTGCTGCCGACAGGACGACCGCCATAACAAGTGTTGCAGAGATCAATCTCAATGGAGCCTTTTTCATTTTCCTTCTCCTTTTATCCTCAATAAAATTTACCGTTTTGATTCTATGCCCCCGAAAAATACAAACAGCATCAAGAATTAGGCAAAAGTTAGTTAAACATAAACAGGGCTGTCTCAAATGAGGCAGCCCTTGTGTTTATCTGATTCTAATACCTTTATCCGCGCTCGCTTACGACCTTCTGTGCCCTGTCCTGAGCGATCTTGATAACAGACTGAAGATCCTTCTGGCCGGAGAAATAAGCCGGCATCTCTTCTATCAGGATAAGATTGATCGCAGCATCAACTGAATTCATACGCGAGCAGCTCAAGATGATGGCTTCAAAATTATCGATATCCTTTTCAGTGAACTTCATCCTGTTTGTCGCAGGACCACCTGTAGCCGGATCGCTTCCGAAGACATTATCTCCGCCCTGTCCGTTACAGTATTCGACAACTGCCTTTGCACCTTCTCTGAACGCCTTGCGGTTCAGTACGAGGTTGTCGCTCTTGGCAAGATTGAGCATTATCTCATCGCTCAGGAGCATCTTTACGAACTCTCCGCAGGCATCGGCACTCTTAGACTGCGCGGAAACTGCAATAGAGACATAAGGTTCTATCTCAGGTCCTCTTCCATCAGAGGAAGGAATGCCGAGAATAGCTTTTCCGCCCTTTGTCTGATAGATTCCGGTAAGATATCCTGTCACGCCGTAACAATAAGTAAGGAATGCCTCCTGCTGCTCAGCGACTTTGTCTCCCTTGAAGGAGAGAACACCTACAGCATTTTCGGCTCCTGACATCATTGTCTCACTTGCAGGATATGTGTTGTAGGGCTGGCTCTTTTCGCGGACATTATCCTTAACATAATTTGCAAGAGCCTCAAATTCAGGACCGGTGAAATCGACTTTGCCGTTTACGATGAACTTATCATTCATAGCTGTAAACAGCTTTGTAAAATATACTCCCTGGCCGTCCTGGATAAGATCTGCACCGTTTAAGGTCTTATTTACGAATTCCTTGTATTCATCCGTGGTAAAGCCTACACCGGATTTTCCTGCATACTTTGAATCTGTATGAATACCGTCGATCATGAAGCAGAACGGAAGCTGGTAAAGCTTGCCGTCATATTCTGCAGCTTTGACGATATTTGTGAAATACTTGTCGGAATCCAGTGTTCCGATGTACTTGTTGAGATCCACGAGATAATTGGAGTTATTAAGCTGGCCGAGATTAGCTGTGTTCAAAAGGATATCCGGACCTTCGCCGTTCAGGATATCCATGGCAAGCTCATTGCTCATCTTGGCGTTGCTCTTAAGGTTGGCACCTTCATACTCATCCGGAGTCTCCAAGCCTGTGTAATCGACACGGTCAGCACCAATATAGCGGTCACGCACTTCGATAAAGTGGGAGCCGTTGGTATCATTAAACTTCTTGATGGCTTCGCCGATCTGGTCATTAACAAAACCATAGGATGCATACAATTCAATGATGGTCTTGCCTGCGTGAGGATTGGAGGCTGCCTTCTCAAAAGTAACGATCATAAACTCCACACCCTGATTGTTGGCCTCAAATGCGTTCCTTCCGATGCTGCTTCCACAAAAAAGGAATGAATCGTCTGAACACTCAGCCAGATCAAGATAAGCCATATTGGCTCTGTTGACATCACTCCAGCTGTAGTTGAACAGTTCCTCTGTCGTCTTCTTAGTCATATCGATCTTTGATATTCCGTTAGGAGACGAGAAATAGACCGTCTGTCCTTCATCAGGTGAATATGTAAGACCTACGTTGTCAATCTTGAGCCATGAATAATCTTTGGCATCTACAGACTTTGCGGAAAAGCTGACGAGGTCTACCTCGAAGAAATATGTCTCTTTATCAGACACCGCAGGTACAAGTATCTTGGTATCGCTGAGCTTAAAGACAGCGGGAATATTAAAAAGATTCAATCCCTTTTCCCTGATGTCCACCTGGGCAATTTCCTGTTTGTCATCGAAAAAATGAAGGACATAGTATCCTTTATTCTCATCATCCCAGGTCATGCTCGCTCTTAATGTGTAGCCTGGAACCTTGCATACTTTCTCATAATTCATGTCCTGAACATCAGGAGAAAGCTCCCGCTTTTCTAATTCCTTGCCGGTATCCGGATCAAAGACCTTCTCGACAACATGCGTCTCTCTTTTCGCGTCATCAAAAGAACTGGTACGGACTGTGAGCTTTCCGTCATCAAATGTGACTTTGTCAACGTAGCCGTTTTTCGCCATGTCCTTGGAAAGGTCTATAGTGCTTACCGTTTCTCCTGTTTTCTTGTCGACCAGAGTGACCAGATTGATAGAGTATTCGCTGAAATCGAACTTCTCCCAGTTAATATTGTTGCCGGTGGGCATCTTAAAAAAGCCGCTGGTGTAAACGGCAATATGGTCATTATCCGTACCCGAAAGCCTGCTCATGGTGTATTCAACGGGCTTTTTCGTGTCGATCTTGGGAGCGACCTTAATGGTCTTGCTCGTAAACCACGGCATGTCAGCCGAGATCTTCTTGCCGCTGTTGGTCTTCTCTCTTTGCTGGGCATTCTTTTTATTGCAGGCAGCAATTGGTAAGACCATCGCTGCAGCGAGCACCAAAGAAACGATCCTGACCTGTAATCTTTTCATAGTACTTTCTCCTTATCCCCGGTTATGGATCTTATATATCAATTGTAGTTTCCAATTATATACGATATGCATCGTTTTTATGGCAATTGTTTGGAAAACAGATTAAATGGCAGTTACATGGCGCAAAAAAAAGCCTGCAGATCTTTAAGATTGCAGGCTTTTCTTATTGCTTATCAGGTAATCTTACTTACGCTCGTCCAGGACTTTCTGGGCTCTGTCCTGAGCAATCTTTATAACTGAAGCCAGATCCTTCTGCCCGAGGAAATATGGCGGCATCTCCTCGATCAGGATTATGCTTATCGCTGTATCCTGGGTCTTCATTCCCGAACAGCTTAAGATGGTCTTCTCGAGTTTATCCAGATCCTTTTCTGAGTATTTATATCTGGAATTCTCTTGTGAGGGATCTACAGCAGCATATGTTCCCATGCCGATGCTGCTCAAGTTATAGTGTTCAATAGCCTTAAGACCGCTGGTTCTCAGTGCCTGGCGGTTTATAACAAGGTGTTCCTCGTTAGCCAGTTCCTCCTGGATCTCATCAGACAGAAGGATCTTTACGAATTCCACACAGGCATCAACATTTTTAGTCTGTGCCGAGACAGCTACTGAGCTGTATGCTTCGAAAAGAGGGCCTCTTCCGTCTGCAGAAGGAATACCCAGAATGACCGCATCGCCATTAATATTGGCAATGTTATAGAAAAATCCTGACAGACCGTAACTGCTGGTAAATGTTGCAACCTTGCTCACCGGAGTGGACACATTGTTATTCCAGGAGATGCTCTTTTCAGGAATATTGTTCTTTACGAATTCAGCAAGAGCAGCAAACTCAGGACCTGAGAAATCAGCCTTTCCTTCTTTGATGAATTTGTCGCTCATGGCACTGAAGACCTTTGCAAAATACATGGCCTGTCCGGCATCAATAAGGTCTTCGCCATTCATAGTCTGCTTAATGAACTTTTCGTATTCATCCGTGGTGAATCCGACGCCCGATTTGCCTGCGTACTTGCTGTCAGTGCAAATTCCTTCCAGGACGAAGCATACCGGCATCTGATAGAGCTTTCCGCCCGTTTTCGATGCTTCAATAAGATTGGTGAAATACTTATCAGAACTCATGTCCTGAAAATAAGGTGCAAGGTCTACCAGATAAGAACTGCTGTTAAGCTGACGGAACTGGCTGATATCCAGCATGATGTCAGGTCCGTTGCCGTTTATAAGGTCAACAGCCAGTTCATTACCCATCTTGTTGTCGTTGTCGAGATACACCTTGTTGTACTCGTCATTGCTGTTTACTCTTAAAGCTTCCGTACGGATCTTCTTTGTGTATTTGTCAGTAACCTCAATATAGTATCCGCTGTTTGTATCATTGAACTTGATTATCGAATCAGCAACAGTGTCATTCATCTGACCGCCATTGACATAAAGATTCAGAATGGTCTTTCCGGCATGAGGGTTCTTTTCAGCCTTGGTGAGGCTCACTATACAAAAATCATATACTACACTGTCTCTTATAGCGGCCGTAGAATCCATCTTCTGTCCGCAGAGCAAAATGGAATTCTCAGAGCAATCGAAAATATCAAGCTGCGATAAATAGGTCCTGTTAACACCGCAGGAGCTGTAATTCATTACTTCATATGAACTCTTATTCTTCATGTCGATGCATGAAACTCCGCTATATGTCGTGTAATACGATTTGCCGTCAGGTGCACTAAATGAACGTCTTAAGTTCTCAAGATCAAGCCATTCATATTCTTTGGAATCACAAGTCTTGATCTCCGCAGTATTGAGATCCAGATCATAGAACAGATCGCCCTTATCCGCATTTATGCATACCAGGGCATGTCCTTCGTTAAGATTCAGTACTGTAGCGATCTCAAAGAAATTGGTCGTATTGTCCTTGATCTCGGCCTTCTTGATACTGCCATCAGGCTGACCTACTTCCAGGACAAAAGCTCCTCTTCCGTTAGACCAGTCGCCTATGACCCTGACCTTCCTGCCTTCTATCGTGTAAGTTTTCGCTACGTTCTGATCACCGGATTTATCAGCATTTTGCGCCTCTTGAAGCTTCCCTGTCTCAATATCGACTTCCTGTTCGACAGTAGTCATCTTAAAGGTCTTGCTGTCATACTTTGCGATATTAAGCTTCACCTTGCCGTTATTAAGGGTCGCTTCAGTGATCGTGTCAAACATCGTAATGCTGCCTGACAGGTCTATTGTCTTTTCCGTGGTAAGAGTTTTCCTGTCAATAAGAGATAAAGAACAGATGACAGCATCATCCATATTCTCCGGTTTCTTGTTTTCTTCCGTCATCTGGTAACGGCCTGTCGTTAAGACGAGCAAACGCTTGTCATCTGAATCTGAGATACTCGAACGGCAGTTCACTACTTTCTTCTTCAGATCGAATCCCAGATCTACAACATTGATCTTGCTGTCAAACCAGGTTGAATCTTCAGCAATCTTCTGTCCACTGTGATTTCCTGCACTTGCGCCTGTGCCAGCTTGTCCATTTCCGCCGCCTTGTCCCGGCAGGTTACATGCAGTGAACGGCATTACCAACGCGAAAATCAGGGCAGCAGAAAGTGCCCGTAAGGTGATTTTTTTCATTCCCATTCTCCTTTTCGTAACACCTGACCCCCATATCTTACATCCGTCAGGTATTGCTTTTATAATCCCCAAAATAAAGAAATAAGGCGTTTTGCCTTATTAAACAGTTCGATTATAGCCTGATAAATAAGCAGCCTTACGGCAAATTTAAGGCAAAATAAAGTCCGCACCATTACAGTGCGGACTTTGATTGATCATAAGTTAGTTCAGTTAATTACCGAAATTACTCGATGATTGTAGAAACTGTACCAGCGCCTACTGTGTGACCACCCTCAC
>CAMIYM010000003.1 GCA_946403085.1 uncultured Clostridia bacterium
AGGCATTTGACAGCTTACTCGTTAGTGATGCTGTGAAAAGAAGAGTAAAATGGATGCAGTCAGTGTTTGATTGTTAGTCAGACAAATAATCAGTTTTATAGACGATGACAAATCTGGATTTGGTGAAGAAAAGTGTTTTTTTTTGACGTATGGTGATAAAAAAAGCAGTCGATACTATTCTGTTATAGAAAAGCAGATATACGATGAGACATTAATCGGAGAATGCTGTTATGAGTAAATTTGCAGAATACATAGGAAGCCAGTTTGGAAATCCACATGGCTTTGTCGGAAGAATCTGTTGTGTCATTATGAATGTAATAAACAAATCAATGTATAAAAAGACAGTTGATTTAATTGACGCTAAATCTGATGACAAAGATATGGATATTGGGTACGGGAATGGTTATCTCTTGAAGTACTTATACAAAAACAAAATCTGACTTGTATGGAATTGATATTTCTGCGGATATGCTAAAACAGGCTACAGAGAGAAATAAAGCGGCAGCGAAGCAGGGAAAATTGCATTTGCAGATAGGAGATTGTTGTGATTTACCTTACGATGATGATTTCTTTTTTGCAGTCTCATCAATAAATACTGTATATTTTTGGAGAGATGCTGTAAAAGGTCTTTCAGAGATTTACAGAGTATTAAAGGCAGGAGGTTCATTTTACAATGTTCGGATTCCTGATAAGTCTCTTCTTCCTTGGAATGGCAACCGTAGTATCTGCGATAATCCTGGAATTAGTTGGCGGACTGATACTCGAAAGCGCTATACCAAATGAATCAATGCTCAACGTGAATATGACAAAGCCCCGGCGGTACTCACTCATGAAACGCCGGGGCTGATATGCGAAACGCATTGGTACTTATGTCGCGAATTGGTGGTGCTCAAGCGGCGAAAGAATCAATTTGTGGTATACTTTTTGGTGATGTGGTCTAACTTCGGCCAATAATTTAAACTATGTGAGGTAACTTTTTATGGCACGTTTTACACTTCCCCGTGATGTATATCATGGTAAGGGCGCACTTGAAGTTTTGAAGACTTTTAAGGGTAAGAAGGCAATGATCTGCGTAGGTGGCGGTTCAATGAAGCGCTTCGGATTCCTTGATAAGGCTGAGAGCTATCTTAAGGAAGCAGGAATGGAAGTTGAGATCTTCGACGGCATCGAGCCTGACCCTTCTGTTGAGACAGTTATGAGAGGCGCAGAGGCTATGCTTAAGTTCGAGCCTGACTGGATTGTTGCAATCGGCGGTGGTTCTCCTATCGACGCAGCAAAGGCTATGTGGATTAAGTATGAGTATCCTGACTGCACTTTCGAAGATATGTGTAAGGTATTTGGTATTCCCGAGCTTCGTAAGAAGGCTCACTTCTGTGCAGTTTCTTCTACTTCAGGTACAGCTACAGAGGTTACAGCTTTCTCAATCATTACAAACTATCAGGACAGAATTAAGTATCCTATCGCAGACTTCGAGATTACTCCTGACGTAGCTATCGTTGATCCCGAGCTTGCACATACAATGCCCAAGAAGCTTGTTGCACATACAGGCATGGATGCTATGACACACGCAGTAGAGGCTTATGTATCTACAGCAAACTGTGATTACACAGATCCTCTTGCTATTCATGCTATCGAGATGATCATGAATGATCTTGTTAAGTCTTATAACGATGATATGGATGCACGCGACAGAATGCATAATGCACAGTGCCTTGCCGGTATGGCTTTCTCTAATGCTCTTCTCGGTATCGTTCACTCCATGGCACATAAGACAGGTGCTGCTTTTGAGGATTACGGTGCTCATATTATCCACGGTGCTGCAAATGCCATGTACCTTCCCAAGGTTATTGCATTTAACGCAAAGGATGAGACTGCAAAGAAGCGTTATGGCGTAATCGTAGACTATATGGGAATCTGTGATAAGTCTGCTTCTGACGACGAGAAGATTAAGGCTCTTATCGCTTACCTTCGTAAGATGAATGACGACCTTAATATCCCTCACTGCATTAAGAACTACGGTGCAGACAGCTATCCTACAGAGAACGGCTTTGTTCCTGAGGAGGTATTCCTTGAGAGGCTTCACGATATCGCAGTTAATGCTATCGGCGACGCTTGCACAGGCTCTAACCCTCGTCAGCCTTCCGTTGAGGAGATGGAGAAGCTCTTTAAGTGCTGCTACTACGATCTTGAGGTAGATTTCTAATTTTAAGTAACGTTTGTTACTGCAGGGACGGCCTTTATCAGGGCCGTCCTTGTTATATATATGGCGAAAGTGAGTGGGTCTGGGATGAGAAGAATGTAATCATGGATCATCTTATGGGTTACGACCCTTTACTCGCATGCTATAATTACCACGATAGTGGCAGATGTCTTTGTCAGGAAAATTATCAGTTGTTGCAACAAAGATGAGGAACAGCTTATGAAAGTACATGTGCAGAGCGATTTGATAGATGGTATTGTAATAGCCGATCCAGCTATTTTTGAGAGGATGGATGAGGATATCCTAAGAGCAATGGATATATATCTTGATAAGAATGGTGAGAGTGAGCTTATCTATGATTTTCCTGGGGAGGAATGGGAAACTGTATATGCAAGGGAGAGCAGCCCCTTTGTCTCTTTCGTTGAATCCGGAGGATTATGGATCAAATTACTTTCTGATACAGAGATGGATCTTTCAATTGAACAAGTCGAGAAAGTTGATTCGAAAGATCATATTACTGTGACTTCGGGTAGAGTAATTATTGTCTTGGCAGGTGAATTGCTTCAATGTCTGTTTTATCCTGAATTGGAAATGGAGACCTTAGGGAGTCTGGAACTCCCGAATGGTGAGTATAGCATCGAGTATTTATCTGATGGAACGATCAATTATTGTAAAGTTAACTGATCATAAGATCAGCAGGAAGAGCATCCAAAGAAAATGATCATTTATGATATAGATACAACTGAAAACGGTTATTCAAAACTGGAAGGAGAAGTCCGGTCGATAACTCAGCTGAAGTCGATTCTTACTAGTGCCGGGCGGATTGCTGACTGTACCGGTTATCTGACTATAGAGGGCTTAAAGAGGAACTCTATATGCATAGCTGCTCTGTCGGCGTATGGAGTTTCAATAGCGATAACTGATGCTGAAGGAGTGCATTTGACTTTGCAGGATGCAGATAAACTGACAGAAGTTGTCGATGTATGGGGAGATGGATTGGATATATCAATTGGACTGTTTATTCAAGAGGAACTTGCATGGCAAGTCCTGGCAGAATACATTAACGACAGGACATTTAGTAAAGACACCCAATGGATTATGTCTGCAGACATTCCTGAAGGCGGTAATTATATATGTTGATTTATAATTAGCACAGAAGATAAACAGTATTGTCCTCTAAACTGCTTTCTGTAGTATTACCAATTGGGCGTAATGATCCTTTTGTGTTCCGATATACTTGAAACCCTGCTTCTCGAACCGTTCTTTCATCTCGGCCGATGAGAAGAATTCACCATTGATGTTGCGGCATAAGAAATTCAGTAGTTTTCGGATAGGAAGGGGAAAGCTCGGATCAGCTATATAGATCTTACCGCCTGGCTTGAGGATTCGAAGAGCTTCTTTCTCGAAAGCATTTTTGTCCGGGAAATGGTGATAAGCCATGCATGCCGTAAGGGAGTCAAAATAATCATCTTTGTATGGAGTGTTCTCACATGAGCATTCTCTGATATCCATATCAGGGCATTTCTGACGGGCAACTTTCAGCATATTCGGCTCAACATCGATCCCGTGACCTTCTATTTTCTCGAATTCGCTGAAGGTTTTCAGTATCGTGCCGGTACCACAACCGACATCAAGGACTTTGCTTCCTTCGGAAAGGTCTGTGTATCTGTAAAGAAGTTCATAGAACTTTCTGGAGAGCTTGCCCTCGAAATGATCATCGTACTTGTCAGCTCTTTTGTCGAATTTGAAATCACGCTTATTCATATGTGTTTCCTCGCTTTCATGTAATGTGAAATATGTTCCTGCAGCCATTGTTATGAAAGCTGCTATGAATATCAGTGATGGCTTTTTTGGATACAACGATATGGATATGACAGCTCCGATAAATGGCGATAATGCATAGAATGCTGATGTCTTTGCGGCTCCAATATATCTCTGTGCATAAACATATGAGTAAATACTCAGGCCGTAAGCAACAAACCCTAATAGTAATGCAAAGAGGATATATGATGTAAATACAAGTCTGTCTCCGATTATCAGTGCTACCAGGACAGAACCGGTACCTGAACCGAAACCCTTGATAATGACTATCTTGGCCGGATTGTTATGAGATAACTTCCGGGTGCAGTTGTTCTCCACACCCCAGCAGACACAGGCGAGCAATGCGCATAATGAGTACGGAGAGAATAACAAAGCCGAATTATCACTGAATGACAACATCAGACTTGCAATTGTTATAAAACCTATAGCGAGCCATAATCTTCGGGATATCGTCTCCTTAAAGAACAGTAATGCAATGACAGAAGTTGATACTACTTCGAAGTTGTTTAGCAGAGATACGGATTCCGATGAACTGTTCTTTATCGCAACCATAAGAAGTATAGGCGCGGCTATATCAAGACCTACCATAGCAGTCAGATAAGGAAGATCGCTATGAGTTAATTGCTTATTCTGTGAATGGTTCTTTCCCGAAAACAGAGTGACCAAAGTCATTCCGATGCCTGCCCCGAGATACATCAATCCAGCCATGAACACTGGGGATATCTGTTCCATCAGCATTTTCGAGAAGGGTGTACTGATGGCGTATAGAACTGCTGCAAGTATGGCAAATAGAATGGCTTTTCTGTTATTCATAATCCTTACTTTCTGAACACTGTGTTCGGTAAAATGGTATAATCAACAATGTGGCCAAACAATAATCAGAATCAGTAATATGTTCGTTACTGAACAAATCCGCGAAAATGTACAGCAAACTGATATGGACAGAAGACAACAAAAGACCAGAACTGCGATATATGATGCGTTAACAAAACTCCTGATAAAAAGAAGGTTTGAAGATATAACCGTTCAGGAGATCATCGACGAGGCCAATATTGGCAGAAGCACATTTTATTCTCATTTCGAGACAAAGGATCAGCTTCTGGAGGAAATGTGCAATGAGATGTTCTCACATGTTTTCTCTGATTCTCTTATGCCTGAAGGAAGTCATGATTTCTCCGGCAATCATGCAGACATCAGAACTTTGCTGGAACATATCCTATGGCACATCAGCGACCACAAGGACAATATCAGTTCGATCATGAACGGTGAGTCTGAGAAGATCTTTACAAGGTACTTCAGTGAGTATCTTGAGAAAGCCTTCGGTAAGATCATTGAACATCTTGATATGAATGTGCCGCTCGAGTTCAAGAAACAATTTGTAATCGGCAGTTTTATAAACACTGTAAAATGGTGGATATCAACAGGACTGAAGCAGGAACCCGGTGAGATCATTAATGAATATCTTACGTGCCTGCTCGGGGGAAAAGCCGGATAGATCAGGATAATAAACAGTATATTCAACATACACGGTTGCAAAACTGAACACTGTTCAGTATAATGTTCCTGAACAGTGTTCAGGAGGCAAATATCATGACTGCAAATGATGAAGCAAAAGAATCCATTATTCAGGCTGCGATCGGACTGATCGAGGTATCGGACGGAAACATCAGAAACATTACAGCGCGTTCGATAGCTGATAAGAGTGGTGTCTCACTGGGTCTTATTAATTATCATTTCGGCAGCAAGGATAATCTTATCGCCATATGCTGCAGCCGGATTATCAATAAGACTCTCATGTCGATGTCGCCGGAAAACATCGACTATACAAAAGATGACGGATTGACCGACAAGGAACGTCTGACCTTTTTTGCACAGCAGACTTTTGAGTTTATCTATAAGAATTGTTCCACCGTAAAGATATCTGTTCTGGCAGATCTTCAGGACTACTCTCCCAACTGTAATTCGGCATTAACACAGAAGGGTTTTCTGATGGCACTGAGAGGTGATATGCCCGAATCACAAAAGAAGCATATTGCTTTTTCGCTCGCGTCAATTATGCAGGCTGCGTTTCTTGCGGGTGACAATGCCAAGGAGATCACAGGCTATGATCTGAAAACGGCAAAGCAGCGTGCGAAGTTTATTACCGATACTGTAAATATGCTATTTGAAGGTGTTTATGAGAAATAAGAAACTCATCCTGTTAATGCCGTTCCGCTCGGTATTATTTATCCTTGTATTCCTTGCAGCCGCAGTGGTTACGGGCAAGGATTTATCAGACGTCAGCAACATCTGGTCTGTTGCGGCAAGTGTTATAAATATTCTTTTTGTTCTGGCTCTTGTGCTGATCACCCGCAAGCAGGGCGGATATCTGAAACTTATCAATTATGAGAAGGGGAAAACCAGGCCCAAACAGGTATTTGCAATGACTGGCATCATACTTCTTGTGGGTATGGGCGGAATGTTCCTGGCAGGCTGGATCTGCTATGGCGTAATACCTTATGCGGCTCCGATGATGATCGCTCCGATACCCGCAGTTCTGGCAGTGATCAATCTTATCGTACTTCCTGTCAGTACGGCGTTGGCTGAGGATTCTCTGTATCTCGGGTGCGGAGTACGTCAGATCGAAAACAAGTTTGTTGCAATAATCGTTCCTGCTTTCTTTTTTGCGGTGCAGCACAGCTTCATTCCGACGCTTCCCGATGTCAGATACATTATCTACCGATTCATATCATTCCTGCCGCTTACTGTTATCTTGTGTATGCACTATCATAATCATAAGAATCCGCTTCCGATAATGATCGGTCATGCCGTTATAGATGTGGCTACGGCAGGCCAGATCCTTGCAACTTCGGTTATCCCCGGTTTCTATGAGCTGATGCTGTCTCGATCTTAGTGGGGAATGGTAAAGAAACATAATTTTTATTTGAAAATCCCTGTAACGAAATCCGTATATCTACGTCTAATAAGCAAAAGGCAAAAACAGCTTTACTTATTACAAAGGAGTATACAATGTCTAAAACTTTCAAGGATCATCTTATCATCACTTTTCCGATCATGTTTGTCTGCTGGGGCCTGTGCATTATCCTTGGCTTAAACGGCATCACTAAATCGGATCACATATGGATAAACATCCCCTATGCTCTTGGAGCATTTTCCACCACTATAGCCTCTTATATCGCCTTGAAAAAGAACGGCGAGATAAAGGGGTTCAAAGAATGGCTGAAAAATGTGTTCGATTTCAAGCAGAGTGCATGGTCTTATATAGCAGTGATCATTCTTGTCGCACTCAACACCTTAGTGTTGTGCTTAGCAGGCGGGTGTGAAAACAAAGCTCCCCTGTATATGATCATCCTTATGCTCCCCATTATGCTTGTCGGAGGCGGACTTGAAGAGGCAGGCTGGCGGTATATAACATTCCCTGAGCTGGATAAGAAATTCGGCTTTGTACCTGCGGCAGTGATAATGGGACTGATATGGGCATTCTGGCACCTGCCGCTGTTTTTTATCCCGGATGTAAATCAGTACGGACAGAATTTCCTTGCGTTTATTTTCGGCTGCATCAGCCTTAGTTTTATACTGGGTGCGATAAGAAAGGTAACAGGCAGCGTTTGGCTGTGCGTGATGACGCATATGCTTACCAATGCTGTTCCCGAGTCGATCGGATATGATTTCTACGGTGTAAAAGCACAGCTCATCACAATGATCATTATGGCAACAATAACTACCGTATGGGTCAAATTATATGAAAAAAAGAGTACCAAGGCTGTTTTTGAATGCTGAGAAAAAACTTTTGTTGGTAGAAACGGTAGTGTAAAAGTTTTAGCAGTTTTTAAGGTGTAAAATTATACACGTGATAACATGAGAATTCTTTGAAATCAGAAAGAATAATCAGGAATTAAACATACTAATCAGGATCAACATTTGTTGCAGTGCTATGAAGCGTTCTGTGTTCTTTTAGATATCCGAGATGCTTTAGGGGCCGTCGCACTGAATTTTGCGACAGCCCCTGTTTTTCTGCTTATACTATTTATATGTTTGGTCTGATCAGATCTTCCAGTTTGCAGCTTCCTCTATCGAACTCGAGACGACTCTTAGCACCGTAATGCCTGCTCCGGTCTGTTCGATATCGGCGAAGACCTGGAAAGAGATTATTATCATCATCAGGGCATATGTGATGGTCACGGTTCCTGAGATGAACATCGCCACACCAAGCAGCATTAACAGTGCTTTAAAAACGCCTAATACCGTTCCCTGGATCCTGGCATACGGGATAAAGAGTTTCTCCATTGCCATGTTGCTGTCGCGATTATCATCGATTGCTTTCTTTAAAGCTTCATCTCCCTTTCCTGTCAGATTGAATGATTTGATAACGCTCATTCCCTGAAGACTTTCAAGGACCTTTGATACGAGCTTCGCCTGATTCTTCTGTCTTACCGGAGGCTTTGATCTGCTCTTCTTTCCGGATGAGCAGAAAATCTATTAATTACACTTTCTTTATTATGATCTCAGCTGTAAAGCCGCCGCCTTCGCGATTCTTCAGTTCAAGACCGCCACCCATCTTTTCCATGAATCTGGAAGCAAGATAAAGTCCCAAGCCGCTTCCGTCTTTGCCTGAACTTGAGGCTTCTGATCCACGGAAAAACTTGGCGGTAAGCATGGCGAGTTCTTTTTCGGGTACACCGGGACCTCTGTCTGAGAGGATCATGCGGATATTATCCGGTTCAGTCTTATATGAAACTTCCAAAGCGGTTCCGGCGTATTTGAATGAATTGCCGGCGATGTTGTCTATGACCTGCTCAAGCCTAAGCTTATCAACAAGGATAAGACATTCGGGAACAGGTGAAGTTTGTTCAACTGTGCCGTAGAATCTGAGGTCTTTTATCATGTCTTCAATGATAAGAGAACTTTCCTCACGGGGTGTGACTTTAAGTTCGTCAAGGTCATCGAGAGCTGCACGAAACATATTATCCACGAGGTGTTCGACTGACTGGGCCTTGGACTTGATAACAGACACTTTTTCCTGAACATCCGGATCTTTGTACTTGATCTCCATGACTTCGCATGTGGCCTTGATCGTTGCTACAGGCGTCTTTATATCGTGGGAGAGCTCTGCTACGAGCTCCTGCTTGCTCCTGTTAGCGGCAGCTTCGCGTTCTGAAGACTGTTTCAGTTCTTCCCTCATGCGGTCAAAGGATTCCGTGAACGCGCCGAAATAGTTGTGTTTATCCATGTTAAGGGGTGCGTCGAGATTACCCTTTGATACATTGGCAGCAAAAGAAGAAAGCTTGTTGAATGGTCTGATATAGAAATACCAGATGATGACAAGAAGGATCATGCCTGCCGCATAGATTAATGCAAGCATCGTTATGAGCTGGCTTTGCGAATTTCTAACCAGGGCTTCATGTTCATCAGTTCTCGCATTAAATGCGATCTTGCCCTTGATCACGCCGTCTTCCATGTAATCGAAAACCGACATGTCTTCCTTGATGAAGTAGCTGTTTACTGATTCATAATTATCATCTGAGAGGAGGACTATATCGCAGGAGTATTCCTTCTCGAGCGCATCGATGTCGGTGCCTGAAGAGAGCTTGCCGGAGATCTCATCGCACTTTGTGTTGAGGTCTAACATGTTGATCTTGTAGGCGGTCTTCTTGCCGATGCTGTTCCACAGAAACAGGCCGCATCCGAGGATAAGGACGGTGTAGATGATGGCGATTATCCGGATCTTCATCAGTTAGTCTCCAGAATATATCCTGTGCCCCAGATGGTCTTGATGAACCTGGGCTCGTTAGGGTCTTCCTCGATCTTTTCTCTAAGGCGCCTGATATGAACATTCAGTGTGCTGTCCGAGTAGAATGAGTCTCCCCAGACTTCGTCGAAAAGCTTTTCCTTCGTGACTATCGTGTTCCTGTGCTCATAAAGGCAGGACAGAAGCGCGAATTCCTTGGATTTCAGATTCACAACGTGGCCTTCGACCGTGCAGCTCATGGTGGCAGGATCGACAGTGAAGTTCTCTGTGGGAGCTTCCTTGGTGCCGCTTAACTGCTTTACGGCTTCAAGCCTTTTGAGCTGGACCTTAACCTTGGCCAGGAGAACACTTAATGTATAAGGCTTCTTTATATAATCGTCGCCGCCTATATTAAGCGCCACGAGGACGTCGTCATCGCTCTGGCGGGCGGAGATGAAGAGGATGGGCGTGTCGTACTTCTCGCGCAATGTCTTGCAGAGGGCAAAGCCGCTCTCGTTGCCTAAGTTGATGTCGAGAAGGAAGATGTCTGCCGTGTTATTTTCGAGAAATGACAGGCATTCTTCGGAGGTTGATGCGATGGCACATGTTACTCCGAACATCTCAAAATATTCCTGCGTCATGCGGGAAAGATCTTGTTCGTCGTCGATTATTAAACAGTTATAATTCATATTTCGAAGTATAGCACAAGATGAGGGCAGGGAACGGGGGAGCCATCTCATGTAAGAAACAGTTAAGAATTGAGCAAGGCTTGCGTAAAGTATTCCTTCTGCAGGAGTCGTACAATCGGCAATGTAAGAATTCTGACAAAAACGATTTGGAAAGGGAAAAACAAAATGACAACAACAGTACTTAAAGCTACAGACCTCTGCAAGACATTCTCCAATGAGAGCGTTCAGCAGCACGTTTTAAAGAATC
Organism: uncultured Clostridia bacterium; assembly: GCA_946403085.1. Taxonomy (GTDB): domain Bacteria; phylum Bacillota; class Clostridia; order Saccharofermentanales; family Saccharofermentanaceae; genus Saccharofermentans. The sequence continues at coordinate 10,686 of CAMIYM010000003.1, forward strand.
TTAACCTTGAGATCAGAAAAGGCGACTTCACGGTAATCATGGGAGACTCCGGCGCAGGCAAGAGCACACTCCTTTATTCGCTCTCCGGAATGGACCGTCCGAGTCTCGGCGCAGTCCTCTTTGGAAACGAGGACATCTCAAACTACAGCAACGACAAGCTCGCACTCTTCAGAAGAAAGCACTGCGGATTCGTTTTCCAGCAGAACTACCTTAACGATACCATGAGCGTTTTGGATAACATCATCGTTTCAGGTCTCCTCAAGAGCCGTGACAGAAAGGCGATCGCTTCCCGCGCTAAGGAACTCTTAAAGCAGGTTGGACTTGACGAGAATTGCTATAACAAGTTCCCGAACCAGTTATCAGGCGGTGAGAAGCAGAGAGTCGCACTCGTAAGGTCGGTTATCAACGAGCCTGAGATCCTCTTTGCAGACGAGCCCACAGGCGCACTTAATTCACAGAACACAGCGGCAGTATTGGATATCCTCACCGAAATGAACAGAAGAGGACAGAGCATCGTAATGGTTACACACACAGTCGCAGCGGCCGAGAGGGGCAACCGCATCCTCTACTTAAGAGACGGTGTCATCTGCGACGAGATCACGCTCTCACCTTACGAAGGCCAGAACCAGGAACGCCATAAGCAGCTCCGCGCATTCCTCGCAGATATGGGGTGGTAAACATGAATTCATTATTCTTCATTGCAAAAAACAATATAAAGAAGCACAAGGGGGAGGTAGCGATCCTTTTCACGCTGATCTTTATCTCGGCACTGCTCCTTTTCTCAAGCCTCTCACTCATGATGTCAGCAACAAACACGATCAATGAGTGTGATGAGAAATATCATGTGGCAGATCTTATGGCCTTTGGTCCCGGCATCACACTTGAGGATATGGAAGAAGATTTAAAAGACGTTGAAGGAATCGAAAGAGCTGAATTCGTGCCCATGATCGCCACAAATTCAGATTATTACTACAAAGACATGACTGAAGCTGATTCTTTGTCGTATCAATTCTATTTTTTCGACGCATCACATCCGACATATCTCAACGCTTTCCCTGAAGAGTTTAAGGACTTAAAGGATGACGAGATCGTTCTGCCCTATTACATGTCTTATACGGTTAATGCCGGAGACAGCTTTAATGTAAAGCTTGCAGATAAGACTTATGCTTTCAAGGTCAGGGGATTTGTCGAGAATCTTTATTTCGCGACATCAATGAACATAACCGGTTATTATTCTCTCGTAAACCACAAGGTTTTCGATGAGATGGAAGCAAAGCTTGATCCTACGAATTCCTTTGCAGTTGCGTTGTTCAAGACCAAGGAAGGCACTGATCTTCACGAATTCGATCTGAAGGTCCAGAAAGCTTTCCCGGGCGATGCCCAGATCGATAGCGTCGACCGTGACACGATGAATATTGCGACAACAGGCATGACAAATATCGCTACTTCGATCGTTCTTATCTTCACGATAATGCTGATCGTAATGGCTGTGATCATCATGCACTTCTCGATCAAGAATTTTATCGAGCTCAACGTACAGAATATCGGATTGCTCCAGGCTACCGGCTACACGGCAAAGGAACTCCGCTTTGCATGCGTCATGGAACAGCTGATCATAGGCATGATCGCTACAGTTATGGCTATTGCAGCAGGCATTTTCTTAAGCAAGCCTTTGAGCAGCCTCTCAGGCATGATGATGGGTCTTTCAGGATTCTCCGGAATCTCAATTCCCGCGCTCATCGCAACTCTTATCGGAATCCCGGTCATGGTCTTCATCGGTTCAATGATCGCTACGACATCTTATAAGAAACTCACTGTTCTCGAAGCTTTGAGAAGCGGCATAACAGCACATAACTTCAAGAAGAATCACTTTCCTCTTGAGACAAGCTGCCTCCCGTTAAATCTCGCAATGGCCGGAAAGAATATTTTCGGATCACACAAGAAGAGCATATTCATTACAGTCATCGTTGCAGGACTTGCGTTCTCGACATGTCTTGGCTTCACACTTTTCCAGAACTGGGCACTCGACCAGTCAGCTCTTCTTAAGCTCGTCGGATTTGAATCTTCAGACCTTCAGGCTCATGCACCGGGCGACAATGAGTTCGTAAAGGACATGCGCAATAATCCTGAGGTTGAGAGCATCAATACCTGGACAACATTAACAACAATGGAAGTTACTTATCGTAATAATTCAACTTCACTCGGAATCGATGTTTACGGAGATGTTAATAAGCTCAGAAATGAATACGTCATCGAAGGTCATCTGCCTCAGAATGAGAACGAGATCGTCCTTACTGTAGTCGAAGCTGACATCATCGGTGTGTCACTGGGAGATAAGGTCAATGTTAAGTCCATGGTAGATGACGGCACGGTAGCCTATACAGTCAGCGGCATCGACCAGAAGATCAACAACATGGGCAAGAAAGCGGTCATGACCGAAGAAGGTGCAAAGCGCCTGAATCCTGACTATGAATTCCAGGATGTGATCATCTTCCTTAAAGATTCATCTAAGTGCAAGGATCTGAAAAAACAGTGGGAAAAGGATTATCCTGACATCCAGTTCACACTCGTTGAGGACCTCATCGGATCAACGATCGAGACAATGAAGTCAGCAATGGAAGCAATCTGCGTTATCTTTATCATCGCAACATGCTTCGTTGTAATCCTTACACAGCTCCTTCTTACCAGAGCGCAGGTCATCCGCGAGAGAACCGATCTCGGTGTATCGAAGGCCCTCGGTTACACATCAGGCGAACTCATGAGAAGAACCCTTATGACAAACATGCCGACTATTGTACTCGGCATCGTACTGGGAATCGTGATGCACTATCTGTTCTCTAACCAGCTGATCCTCCTGGGACTTTCATCCTTCGGCATCAGACAGAACAGCTTCAACACATCTCCTGTCTGGATCTTGGTAACCGCAGCGATCATCCTTGTCTGCGCAGTTGTTACAGCATTCTTCAGCGGCATGGGAATCACAAAGCTCGAGCCTGTAAAGATACTAAAAGAGGAATAAGGAAATGTCTAAGGGGCTGTCTCATACGTGAGACAGCCTCTTTTATTATGAGTAAAATGTGATGCAACATTTTTCGATCGCTGATTGTATGTATGGTATCAGGTTCTTGAATGAAAACTATATAACAATGGAGATCAAAGACTATGAAGAATAATAGAAGAATAATTCTAACGAAGGCTGCAGCAATAGTATCTGTTATAGCTCTTACGGCAGGTGCTTTTACGGCATGTACAAAGAGCAGCGAAAGAAAGTACAAAACTCACAGGAAAACCACTGTAACAACTGCCGGGACTACTGATGGAACTCCTGACGGGACAACAGACGGTACGATAGAAGCCGGAAAAGCCAGTGAAGGTTGGAATATCTGGGAGAGGAACGAAAAGGGAGTTGAATTCCTTCAAATATCGAATTCAGGCATTCACGGAAGACACACCGCGATGGACTATCTTTTGTTCAGAGTATATAACTCCGAAAAAGATGCTAAGAAAGCATATGAGGACTTGTATAAGGAATTTAAGAAATTCGATAAGGGGAGAACCTGGGATGAAGGAAAGAACTGGTTCATATCTGAAGAGCCCGGTGTGTGCGATGCCTCGATAACATCTATGCTTTATCTTGAGGGCAATGTGATAATTTGGGCAGAAATTGATATACGAGGCTGCGGAGAGACATGTGAAACTTTTGAGACTCAGGAAACTACTGAGACAACGGTAAAAGTATTTGACAGGAGTACTCTTAAAGATTACATCCTGAATAATGTTCCGGAGATCATCAGGTTTGTTAATGAGGTTATTCTCGAAAAATAACTGCTTTTAGTTACTCTTGTTCTGTTTTATATCGTATTTTGTGAGCCATACATAGTGCATGCAGAGTTCAGCCATTTCGGCTTCGCTCTCTTTCATGCCGCGCTCGAACCAGTCGCGGGCGGTAGCGTGAACTGCTGCCATGGAGCCGACGATACAGTAATGAAGTTCAGGACTGCACGTGTTCAGCTGGCTTTCAATATATGAAGGTATCTTTGCGAAAATGGTTATGAACAGATCGGCCTTCTGAAGCAAGGTAACAACAGCTGTGTTTTCTTTGACTACAGCGAAGAAATCAATAAACCATTTCTTGGGATTTTTGATGTAGATCGGATCTTTCATCTTTTCGATAAGAGTCGTTCCGATTGATCGCTCTAATTCCAAAACTATATCTTCTTTTGTCTTGTAATTGCGGTAGAAAGACTGTCTTGATACACCTGCGCGTCTTACAAGTTCTGATATGGATATCTCCTTGAATTCTTTTGTTTTCAGCAGTTCTAACAAAGCGGTGCAGATCGATTCGCGTGTAATCCTGTTTGCTTCATTATTTGAGAGGTGACGCTGATTGTTTGAAGTATCCTGTGACATGTTAAATTGCTCCCCATGACTTAAGCGGTGTTACAAATAGTGCGGAGACTGTAACAATTATTTATGCGTGAATTGACTTGGATAAATGCCGATGTTACAGTCAAATAATCATCTTGATGTTACAAGTGTGACACCAGCTTTGTCAATAAGCTGTTTGCCGGTGATCTCAGATGCAGTACGAATGAATTCAGTCCAGGATGGATCCTATGGAAATAAATGCGAAAAAAGCTCTGGTTATCCTTAATGCTTCAGCCGGAATCGGAAATGCAAATGCGGCCGGTAATGCTGTTGCGGAATCACTTGCTTCAGATGGTTATGAAGTTAAGACCGTCAGGATCATGACTGATGAAAAAGTCTTAGCAGGTGCAGGATTTCCTGATGATTCCGGTCTTGTCGTTTGCTGCGGCGGAGACGGTACTTTTAATCAGATCTTAAACCGTTATTCCGGATCGGAAACACTCCCGGAGTTTGCATATATTCCTTGTGGTCATACGAACAGTTTTGCCAAATCGCTCGGCATATCAGAAGATACCGTAGCCGCGGTTGATACTGCTGTAAGAGGCAGGTCATGCAAATGCGATTACGGAAAAGTAAATGACAGATCCTTTAATTATGTTGCCTCATTCGGATCGGCTGCGACAATGACTTTTGTTACCAGTCAGCAGATGAAAAAAGTATTCGAGTATTCGAAGCACATATTGAGGGCTATAGGCGAATTGCATATGAATATAGGAGAGAGTTTTCATATGGCAATTGAGACCGACGCCGGAACATTCGAAGATGATTACATCTTCGGAGCTATATCGAACTTAAGTGCAGTTGATGGCGTGTATTTTTCGGATGAGTCACTCAAGAATAACGATGGCATAATGGACCTGATGCTTATCAGGAGACCCGGCACTCGTTATCAGGCGAAGGAAGTCCTTAATGCTCTGAGGGAAGGTGCCATTGATCACCCTTTGATTCAGATAAAACACATTACAAGTGGTTCTTTTACTTCCACATCAGATATTGCCTGGTCATTTGACGGTGAATTCGGAGGAATTCAGAAGCAGGCGAAGCTGGAAGTGTTTAAAGAAGGGCTTACGGTAAAGGTCCCATAACGATATTTTTAATCTCAGATATAAGAACCGGGCTCTGGCAGTCCGGTTTTGTTTTCGAAATAAACAAAATATTAATATTTTATCCATAGGTTTTTCCGGATTGACATGCAAAAATATAAACGTGAATTAACGATTGATTCAACCCGGATTTGGATGATTTTATTATGAACAGTATGTCTGAGAAGAACCAGACCGACAGGAAAAGCGGTTTTATAAACAGGATGATGCATTATCTCGTGAGTAATGCATATTCGTTTACTGTTGCGACGATGGGTATTGTTCATGCGACGCTCCTTATCATCTTCTGGATTGCCGGAGTCAAGGAACTGGTTCAGTTCAATGTCTTAAGTGTAATCATCTATATCTTCTGCTATATTCTCTGCCGTACAGATCACCTCCTGCCGGTATATGCGAGCATCATCCTCGAAGTTACGACATATACGGTGGTATCTACTTATTATGTCGGTCTCCGCTGCGGTACATATTGCTTCCTTTTCTCGATAATCCCGATAATCATTTACTTTGGAAGCCGCCTGTTCAAGGGGAAGAACAGATGGAGCGTAGTTCTTATGCTCATTCTCAACTTCATAACGTTTATCGTTTTGTATGCAAGCTTCTTCTCCCAGCCTCCTGTCTATGAAGTAGCACCTGCGATAATGCTCGTGCTGGTCATCTTCTCAGCATTCGCGATGGTCTTTGCCACGATGTTCTACAATGCGATGTATATCTACTCAAGTGAATACGAGGTGGATTCTCTCGAGAAGAAGAACAGGCAGCTGTCTGCTGACGCCCGTGAAGATGCATTAACGAATATATTGAACAGAAGAGGTTTCCTGCCGCTGGTAAGTTCCCTTATGGATTCTAAGTATCCGCGTTTCAGCGTTGCTTTCTGTGACCTTGATGACTTTAAGAGAGTAAACGATTCATACGGACATGAAGCAGGAGATGAAGTCTTAAAGCACGTTACCACAATGATCAAGCAGGAACTCCCCGGAAGCGATATATGCAGATGGGGCGGTGAAGAGTTTGTAATCCTTCTTAACGGCTGTGATCTTCCTTCTGCCAGAAGCAAGGTTGAACGTCTGAGAAAGAGTATCGAATCCAACCCTACGGAATTCTTTAACAAAAAGATATTCGTAACGACAACTATCGGACTTGAAGAATATTCTGATAAATATAAGACTCCGGAAGAATTGATAAAAGTCGCTGATACCCGTATGTATTATGGAAAGCAGCATGGTAAGAATATCCTGATATATGAGGATGCGGAATAATTAGGACCTGATTAACCGGTGCTGATCAGATAATAAAGACTGAGGCTTAAAGCATCAGTCTTTTTAGTTTCAGGATCAAGAACTTAATAAAATCTTAAGAATTTTCATTCTGTTATCTTAATCTCCGTAAGGGTAGAATAACATTGACTTCCGGGGAGGGACATATATGACCAACATACTTATTTGCGATGATGAAAAGGATATCGTTAATGCGCTTAAGATCTATCTTAACGATCCTGACTATGTGATTTTCGAGGCTCACAACGGAAAAGAAGCCGTCGATACCGTCAGCGAAAATGACATACATCTGGTACTCCTGGATATCATGATGCCGGTTATGGACGGCATTGAAGCTATGTCACGTATAAGGCAGATATCCAACGTGCCGATTATCCTTCTTACCGCAAAAAGCGAAGATGCTGATAAGGTACTGGGGCTTAATGTCGGAGCAGATGATTACATAACCAAACCTTTCAGCCCTTTGGAAGTCTGTGCGAGAGTCAAATCACAGCTCAGAAGATATTTAAGTCTTGGTGCCGGAGCGAAGAATAATCCGGTCGTCCTCGCCATCGGAGGATTGGAGCTTGATTACAATGCAAGAACCGTAACTCTGGATGGAGAGAATATCTCGTTAACGAAAAAGGAATTCGAGATATTAAAACTCCTGATGGAAAATCCCAACCGTGTGTTCTCGCCAAAGGAGATCTACCGTGAAGTATGGCATGAAGATCCTATGGGTGCAGACAACACTGTGGCGGTGCACATCAGACATTTAAGAGAGAAGACAGAGATCGATCCCGCTGATCCGAGATATATAAAGGTGGTTTTCGGACAGGGTTATAAGATCCAGAAGGGGAAATGATATGAAGAAATTCTTTAGGACATATTGGGGCAAGGGATTGCTCTATGCGGCTGTTATCCTGTCAGCCTTATTGCTGATGGCATCCGTATTGGGAGCAGTTTATATGGTCCTTGACGGATATTACTTCAGAACCGAGGAAGTTATCCGCGAAGAGAAGATAGAATCAATGGCACAAGATACATCCCAGGATCTTTTCTATCAATACTTTGATGTATATAGCGGTGAGTTTAAGTTCAAAGATACATCTGACTTTGGAAACTTTATCTTCAGGATTGTAGATGAAGATGGAAAGATATATGTTAAGTCCGGGTCATCACCTGACAGCTACACTTACAAAGCGTACTATGCTGCAATCCCTCCAGTGGATCAGAATTCAGGGAATGCGTATTGGATACATTCATTCCAGGATCCGGATTATGTGTGGCAGCGCGAAAAGAATAATGCGGATGCCAAGATCTATACGATGGAATTCTCGGTCATGTCTGATAACAGTTTAAATGACAGATTTACTGTTTACAGCAAGGTCCATCATCTGCTTTATTCTCTTAAGACAGGCATCTATGTCATAGGTGTATTGGCATTTGTATTATTGATCGTATCTTTTATATCGCTCATGTGTGTTGCCGGAAGAAAGCCCGGAAAAGAAGATATCGTTCCGTGGTATTTCCATAAACTGCCTTTCGATATAGTCACTGCAGGATATCTCTTCTTTGTGGCCTCGGTCCTTATGCTGTTTGCAACTATCAGTAATGAATTAGGCTTTATGGCTGCAGGGTGCTGCGCTGTATTCCTCCCGCTTTTCTGCATGAGCATTGCGGTAAGGATAAAGACTCATACGCTTATAAGGAACACCATCATCTACAAGGTGCTTGCGTTCCTTTGGAGAGGCCTTAAGTCACTGGGAAGAGGCGTAGTGGCCGTATTAAAGAATATGAAGATCCTTTATAAAGTCATAATCGCTCTGGTGGTGCTCATGTTCATCTGGGCTGTAGTGATCCTCTTTGATCATTTAACGCTTGATGCAATGTTCTATGCGTTCACCATTCTGTTTGTAATACCTTTCATACTTTTCGTTACACTCCAGATCGATAAGGTGCTGAAGGGTGCAAAAGAACTTTCTGAAGGCAATTTCGATTATGTGATCGATACCAATGGAATGCTCCCCGGCATAAGAAAGCATGCTGAAAATCTTAACAGCATCGCCGGTGTTCAGAAGATCGCTGTTGAAGAGAAGCTCAAGAGCGAAAGGATGAAGACAGAGCTCATTACTAATGTGTCTCACGATATCAAGACACCTCTTACTTCAATAATCAACTATGCTGATCTTATCTCGAAAGAGGAGACGGTGAGTGAGAAGTCGAAAGAGTATTCTGAAGTTCTCGTAAGGCAGTCGAAGAGACTTAAGACACTTCTTGAAGACCTTGTCGAAGCATCAAAGGCATCGACCGGAAATCTTGAAGTCGACCTTCAGCCTTGTGATGCGCAGATCTTTGTTACTCAAAGCGCCGGAGAATTTGAAGAGAAGATGAAAGAATACGATCTTACTCTCTTTACATCAGTGCCTGATGATCAGATAAGGATCATGGCAGACGGCAGGAGAATGCAGCGTATCTTCGATAATCTTCTGAACAATATCTGCAAGTATTCTCTTCCCGGTACGAGAGTATATGTGGACCTTACTGAGAATGCTACAGAAGCGGTATTCACATTTAAGAATACTTCCAAAGAGCAGCTTAACATGACAGAAGCAGAACTTATGGAAAGATTCACGAGAGGTGATTCTTCAAGAAATACAGAAGGAAGCGGTCTCGGATTATCTATTGCCGGTAATCTTGCAGAACTGCAGAATGGCAGTCTCAGACTTACGACAGACGGAGACCTATTTAAAGCGACGCTTACTTTCCCTAAGATCTGATAAGAATATAGATTAACCCTAAGGGCTTTCCATGATGAATGGAGAGCCCTTATTCATTTCACTGCGTTGGGTGAGATATCCGGCGTTATAGTTTATAATGGTCACTATATTTCGAATTGTAGTTATTTTAGGAGTGTGTATGAAGGGAGTTAAGAAGTTCTTTAAGGCTTTGTTTGCCATTATCCTTGTTCTTGTTGTTCTTGTGGCAGCTTTGCTTGTATGGCTGACGATAGTCGAATACAGACCGCAGCCCACTGAAACAGTTGCTGTCCAGCCTTTGAACGGTCAGACTAAGAAACTGTCTACCGGTGATTCTATCAAGCTCGTGGCATGGAATATCGGTTATGCTGCTCTGGGTGATAATGCTGACTTCTTTATGGACGGCGGCAAGATGGTCTACTCTGCTGATGAGGAAAGAGTAAGGACAAACATTAATGCGATCATAAGCGAAGTTAAAGCTCAGGATCCTGATATCTTATTACTCCAGGAGATTGATGTTAACAGCGACAGAAGCTATCACATGAACCAGCCCAGATATTTTGAAAACCTGGGTTACAGTAACAGTGCATTTGCTAATAATTTCAAAGTCGAATTTGCACCTTTCCCGATCCCGCCTATGGGTAAGATCGATTCAGGCATAGCAACTTACAGTAAATTCGCAACAAATTCTGCCACCAGAGTTCAGCTTCCCTGTCCTTTCTCCTGGCCTATAAGGACATTTAATCTTAAGAGATGTCTTCTTATCACCAGGATTCCGGTAGAAGGCGGTAAGGAACTTGTTATCGTAAATCTTCATCTTGAAGCTTATGACGAAGGTGAGGGAAAGGCAGCTCAGGCTCAGATGCTTATGGATGTATTCCGTGAGGAAACAGCTAAGGGTAATTATGTTATTGCAGGCGGAGACTTTAATCAGAGCTTCTCGAGTGTAACGGTTAATTATCCAGTCTTACCGAAGCAGTGGCAGCCGGGTGTTATGGATGTAAGTCCTTTTAAGAATGAATGTCAGTTTGTAATGGATAATAAGGTGCCCACATGCAGGTCACTTTATGCTCCCCGTGCAGGTAATGATCCGTTTTCCTTGCAGTACTATATTATCGATGGATTTATTCTTTCCAATAACATTAAGCTGGAATCTTATGAGGTCCGTGATCTTTCTTTCGAAAACAGCGATCATAATCCGCAGATCATGAAGATAACTTTAAAGTAACTTCAGGGATCATTTTCACGAAAAAAAGTATACCTACAAAAAGCCTCCCTAAGAATAGGGAGGCTTTTTGCGTGCTTCACTTTTATGGATAAGAGGTTTTGATGTCTGATCACCCTTGAGACAGGTCAAATACTCTAACTTATCTATTTAACTTATGCAGGATCGTCGTCAGGATCAACACCGTTAAGCTGATTGTTAATAACTGCATTGATGGATTCAATAGAGCTATTGTGAGCTGTAACGGAAGATGCTGCTGCTCTTGCTTTATTGAGGTAGGAACCGATACCAACAACAAGAACGCCTGCAAGTATTACGATGATGGCAATAACAAGTACCATCTCAACAAGTGTGAAACCCTTGCGTGTCTTTCCGATTTTTCTCATAAGCGACCTCCCCGAATTAATAAGTGCTTCTGATGAAACAAATATATCACAGATAGTTCACATTGTGTTCATATTTTTCATATTTCCTTCCGATTTGTGCGAGTTACCAATCAAAATCTGGTGTTTTTGTGCAAAATGTTGCAAACCGCCCATAAATTCAAGGTTTCTGGACATTGTTAAGCGCGGATAATGACCTTCTGAGACAAAAAATCTTATAAAAATATATTGATATCTTACATCTGAAATATGAATTATGAACGCGAAATGTGTTTACAAACTGTTAATAAATTCATTTTTGAATGTGAATAATAACTGATTGTCAAAGAGAATAAAACAAGGTATACTTTCAAAGTTCCAACCGGATGATTAGCTCAGCTGGCTAGAGTACATGCTTGACGTGCATGGGGTCACAGGTTCGAGCCCTGTATCATCCACCATACCAACCCGGGTGTTTTAATGCATTCGGGTTTTCTTTTTTATATTTACATTTTCTATAGGGAGGATCAGAATGAGCGATTTTGAAAGGCTTGAAAAGCAACTGGAGTTCATCAGAGAGATCGACAAAGAGAAGTCGATCAAACGCCAGAATTATCTGACTGACTGCGAGACACATGAAAATGATGCTGAGCATGCATGGCATATGGCAATTATGGTCCTGCTTCTTAAAGAGTATTCGAATACTGATATAGATGTATTAAGAACAATAAGCATGCTGCTTATCCACGACCTTGTTGAAGTATATGCAGGAGATACATATGCATACGACGAGGAAGGAAAGAAGACTCAGGCTGAGCGTGAGGCAAAAGCTGCTGATAAGCTATACAGCCTGCTTCCTGAAGATCAGGAGGATTATCTTAAATCCTTGTGGCTGGAGTTTGAAGAACAGAAGACTTCGGAAGCAAAATTCGCAAGAACCATGGACTGCTTCCAGCCACTGATCCTGAATGATGCGACGAACGGCCGCGCCTGGAAGGAACACGATGTAAGAAAAAGCTGGGTTATGAAGCGCAATCAGAATACACATTTGGGTTCAGAGACGATCTGGGAATATGCAAGGGAGAAACTGATCGAGAAGAACGTCAAAAATGGCAATATCATTGATGATGCCGAAGAGTGATGAGACTCCTTTGATTTGACCGCTTTATAGATATAGTCATATAATTACTATATTGGAATAAGAGGAGGAGCCTGTATGAAATACTGTCCCACATGCGGAACTCAGGTTGTAGATGAAGCGAATTTCTGCATGAAATGCGGATTCAGTTTTAATGGAATGCCGCAGAGTGCTCCTGCAGCCGCACCCCAGCAGACAGTTAATTCAAGACCATGGGTATTGAATTCAGGTGTAGTTAATCCCAATCCTGTTGCAGGATATGAGACATACAATCCGACTTTCCATTGCAGATGCGAATATTGCTATTACGAATTTGATTATCATACATATGACCTTGGTCACAGAGCGTGGTATCCGCATGGTTTTGTATATTGTCCGCGCTGTCAGAGACCTCTCAGACATAAGATCGAATATGAGGTGATCAATACTGTTACGGCGCAGCCTCAGCAGCCTGTGGTACCTCCTCAGGCTTAGCCGGCTTATCTTCATATGAGTTTTGAGCTGCTTTATGCTTATAAGGCAGCTTATTTAATGGAAATGATAAGACGCTTGTGATAATTTTGTATAACTATGGCAATAGATAAGAGTAAGACAGATCTCATAAAAGCTAAGTATGAAGAATTAACCGGAACATTAAGTGATCCGGCAGTTGCTTCACGTCCGGAAGAGTATACGAAGTACTCAAAAGAACTGGCTGCGCTTAATCCGCAGGTCGAGGCTATAAGAAGTTATGAAGCCTGTGAGAAAGAGATCGAAGGAATATTAGCGCTTCTTGAAAGTGGTGATCTTGGCGGCGACGATGAGATGAGAAGCCTTGCGAATGCGGAGCTTGCAGATGCCAAGGACAGACTTACTGTTCTCGAAAAAGAATTGATGATATATCTGACTCCGGGTGATCCCAGAGATTCAAGATCAGTAATCCTCGAGATAAGAGGCGGTGCCGGCGGTGAGGAATCTGCTCTTTTCGCGGGAGACCTTTTCAAGATGTATAAAGGTTATGCTGCTCTTAAAGGCTTTGACGTAAGTGTAGTTGATGCAAGTCCAACGGAACTTGGCGGATATAAGGAGATCGTAGCTGAGATCGACGGCCCGAGAGTTTATTCGAGAATGAAATTCGAGAGTGGAGTTCACCGCGTCCAGAGAGTTCCAGTCACTGAATCAGGCGGAAGAGTACACACTTCCACTGCGACGGTGGCAGTGCTTCCAAAGGCTGAACCCACAGATGTGGTGATAGATCCGAATGATCTTAAGATCGACAGGTTCAGGGCATCAGGCGCAGGCGGACAGCATATCAATAAGACTTCATCTGCAATAAGGATCACGCATCTTCCTACTGGAATGGTCGTTACCTGTCAGGATGAGAGATCCCAGATCCAGAATAAGGAAAAAGCAATGGAAGTCCTTCAGTCACGTCTCTGGGCGATCGCCCATCAGGCTGATGTGGACAGAAATAACAATGAGAGAAAATCTCAGGTGGGAACGGGTGACAGATCCGAAAGGATCAGGACATATAATTATCACCAGGGAAGAGTTACCGATCACAGGATCGGATTAACGCTTTATAAATTGGATGCGGTTTTGGCCGGCGATCTTGATGAGATCGTTGATGCACTTACACTTGCACAGGCAGCAGACAATGCCGGCGGCAGTGAAGAATGATTTTCCGAGGTAATATATGGAACGCGAAAAGAAGTATAAGAAAACATTACTTATAGATTCATCAGACGATAAAGCGGTTAAGGATGCAGCTGAGCATCTGAGAAATGGTGAGGTTATCGGATTCCCCACTGAGACAGTCTACGGTTTAGGCTGTGATGCAAGAAATGGTGAAGCTGTAAAAAAGGTTTTCGAGGCAAAGGGACGCCCGGCAGACAATCCGCTGATCTGCCACATCGGAGATAAGGAGCAGATCAAAGATATCGTCTCGGAGGTAACGCCTCTTGCACAGAAACTGATTGATTCCTTCATGCCTGGTCCTATCACTGTGGTCATGAAAAAGGCGGATTCCATATCTGATGAGACAACGGCAGGACTTGATACGGTAGGTGTCAGAATGCCTTCGAATCCTGCAGCAAATAAGTTCCTTAAATACTGCGGTGTTCCTGTTGCAGCGCCTTCCGCAAATCTTTCCGGAAGACCTTCACCTACAGGTGCAAGATCGGTCTTAGAAGATATGGACGGATATATCTATGCGGTTATCGACGGCGGTGATTCCGAATACGGACTTGAATCAACGGTTGTTGACTGCACAGGTGAAGAGCCTGTCATCTTAAGACCCGGCGCGGTTACAAAGGCTGATATAGATTCTGTCCTTGACAGCGGCGAGGCTGTCCTTGCTCAATCTCTTGAAGGTGAGGAAACACCGAGATCACCCGGAATGAAATACCGTCATTATGCTCCCTACGCACTGGTGGAGATAATGGAGATGCCTGAAGGAACTAAGATCGAAGGCGATGAGGAAGCCGGCTCTGACGGCAAGATCGCCAGCGTATCTTTTACTATAGAAGACTTGAAGAAATTAACAGATGACGAGGCAAAAGAACTCGTTAACATTGCATCTCCTTTTATCATGAGATCAAGGGAGATCCTTTCCAAGAACCCTTTTGCAAGAATTGGCCTTTACTGCGGAAGTGAGATCAAGGCCATGTATGAGAAGATGGATGACAAGATCCTTTTAGCCCATACGGAATTCTGCGTTTATGGTAAGACGGTTGATGTCTCCTGCGCTTCGCACGGACTTTTCGAAGGATTGAGATTCCTGGATGTCCAGGAAGTTGACGTGATCCTTGCACAGGGTTTTGACGGGGAAGGCCTTTCTGTCGCATACATGAACAGGCTTTCAAAGGCATCTGGAAAGAAAGAGGAACTGACCCCCGGAATGCCCAAGCCTGCAAGACCTGCGAGAACACCGCTTCCTATCGATGCTTTTAAGGATACATTCACGGCTTCAATACTGTTTATCGATGATAACAATATCTCCTTGTCCGCATGCTGCGAACTTCTTATGAGACGCATGCTCGAAAAGAATGAGCCTTATATCTCCAACAGGATGAGTGATACGGGCTTTGAGATATATTGCGAGTCGGCAGGACTTACTGCGATGGACGGACTTGATCCTGATTCCCAGATGGATAAGGCTGTAAGAGAACTTACCGGATGGGGACTTGGTTCGATCGAATCCAGAAGGGCAAACCCTGCGATCTATGATGACAACGATCTTATACTTACTGTCAGGGATGAACAGGCGTTCTCAATAATCAAGGCATTCCCTGAAATCAAAGGCAAGGTGTTCTCGCTTTCGACCTTCGCAGCTGCGAACGGACTCGTTATGAAAGATTCATCAGGACGTGTCATGTCGATATCTGTTCCTGATCCTTCCGGTGAGAATTACGAGACGTATCTTCATACTGCAAAAGCCCTCAATGCATGGCTTGAGATACTGTTCCCTTATATCATCAAAGAGCTTGGCGCATCGAGGTTCTGAGCCTGTTTTTAGGACAGTGTTTTTTGAGACTAGTCTCAAAGACCCCCAAAAAGTCTCAATCTTCTCCCAAAGGGTAGAATTTTGGTTTTCGGGTTGCTATGATTTGCTCAGTAAGAATTAAGGAAGTGCAGATCCGGCCCGGGGATCGACCATGATACAGATCGGTACTTCTTAAGGCAGGACATGAACGATCTTGATAGCCCTTCGGCTTTAGTAAATGCTTGACTTTGGCGTTCATGCTGTGTTATTCTTCTCGGTGCCGCTTATATATGGGCGGTATCCTTGTCCGGCGTAAGGGCCGGACCGTAAAGTCCAGAAGGAGGTGAATGACATGGCAAACCAATATCGTTTGATCACTATCCTCAGCACCGCTAAGGGTGAAGAGGGAATTGCTTCTCTTACTGACACAATTAAGGCTAAGATCGAATCAGGCGCTACGATTGATGCATTCGACACAATCGGAACACGTGAACTCGCTTACGAGATTGATGGTCAGAAGAACGGCTACTATGTTCAGACAGTATTTACTGCCGATAGCGTTTTCCCTAAGGAACTTGAGCGTGTTCTCAAGATCACTGATGGTGTAATCCGTTATCTCATTGTTCGTGTCGGTGAGTAATCACTTTAGACAGGAAGGTAACAGTAAATGAACAAAGTAGAATTAGTCGGAAGACTTACTAAGGACCCGGAAGTAAAGCTTACATCCAACCAGACCCAGTTTTGCAACTTCACGATCGCTGTTGACAGACGTTTTAAGGATGCCAACGGTCAGAGACAGGCTGATTTCATCAACTGTGTTGCTTGGCGTCAGACGGCAGTCTTTATTCAGAAATATTTCCGTAAAGGCAACCGCATCGGCTTGGTAGGAAGCATTCAGACCAGAAGCTACGACGATAACAGTGGACAGAAGAAGTTCATTACCGAAGTCGTTATCGATGAGGCAGAGTTCGTAGAATCTTCAGGTGCTGCATCCGGTGAGACATATCGTCAGGAGCCTTCGGTTCCTGCTCAGTCCTTCACTGCACCTGCTCCCGTAGCAGATACAGTAGCCGCAAGTGCTCCTACTGCACCTAATATGCAGATCGATGCACCTACAGGTGGTTTTGATGAAGGTCAGTCCGGTGAGCTTCCATTTGAGATTTAATTAAAGGAGATCACTCAAAATGGCAGAGAACAGAGCACCCAGAGCCGGTGGTAGAGAATTTGCCGGCGGTATGAGGCAGAGAAGAACACGCAGAAAGGTTTGCAACTTCTGTGCTAATAAGGTCGAGACAATCGATTTTATGGATGAAGTCACACTTAAGAAGTATGTTTCCGAGAACGGAAAGATCCTCCCTAAGAGAATGACAGGCACATGCGCAATCCACCAGCGTGAGCTTACAACAGCTATCAAGCGTGCACGTCAGGTTGCTATCTTGCCCTACACGGTTCAGTAATCCGTTTTTAGGACAATAGCGTGCGTGATTAACACAAATCGCTTTAGCTAAGTTATAATTTTATAAAATTAATAACAATCGGGCACTTCCAGGGCATATAATATGTTCTTAGGAGTTAGCCCGATTGTTTTGTAAAAAGACATTAGGGTAATTAGCGGAGGTTATTTTATGAAGGTTATTCTTCTTTCTGACGTCAAGAATGTCGGCAAAGCCAATGAGGTCGTTAATGTAAGCGACGGTTATGCCAGGAATTTTCTGTTTAAGAAAGGACTTGCGAAGGAAGTTACTTCCGCCAATCTTAATGAAGTAAAGCTTCAGACAGGCGCCAAGGCAGAACATGAGAGAAGAGCTTTGCTCGCTGCCCAGGATGCCAAGAAGATCCTTGACGGCAAGGTCTTCAAGGTAGTCGCAAGAGGCGGTGCTGACGGAAGACTTTACGGTGCTGTAACAGCCCAGGATATTTCCGACAGCCTTAAGAAGGAAGGCTTCGATGTGGATAAGAAGAAGGTAGTAATCTCTACCCCCATTAAGAATACGGGAATGTTCAAGACCAGGATCAAGCTTCACCCCCAGGTATCTGCTGATATCAATGTTGAAGTCGTAACAGGTGCCTGACAGGATTTAAGGGATATATGGCTGACGATCTGCAGTATATGAATAATCTCATCGACCAGGGCATGGAGAACAGTAATGAAGTCCAGCCTGAGATGGCGTTGCTCTCTCTTTGCATGCGCAAGGATATCGCTATTCTTGGTGCAGTAGAGAATAAGATCGAAGAGAACGATTTTACGGATGACCGTAATAAGACCATCTTCTCGATCATCTCGGAGATGTTTCTTGAGAATGCCAAGATAGACCGTATCACTGTTTATGCCGAGTTGGAGCGCCGCGGTCTTGTTGATAAGGTTGGCGGTCAGAGATATTTCTACCGTGTAAGTGATACTGCGGCAGTTCAATCTGCTATCGACAGTTATATTGAAGCCATAAGGGAGAGAAGTGAGAGGACTAAGCTTCTTAGAACGGTTGAGAATGTTAAGAAGAAGACTTTAAGCGGCGAACTCCGTGCTAATGATGCTGTCGATTATGCGATAGGCGAGATAACACGTCTTAAGAGCAGCGGAAACTCTAAGGGCTTCGAGGGCATGCCCGATATTTTGAAGCTTACGATGAGCGAGATCACTGCCGAACTCAGAGATGATAACAACGGCGGTAAGGTAAAGGTCGGTTTCCCGAAGCTTGATGCCATGTTAGGCGGATTAAGACCAGGATCTCTTAATATCCTTGCAGCAAGACCTAGTATGGGTAAGTCAGCTCTTGCTATTAACATGGCTGCCAATGTTGCAAGTTTCCAGAATCCCGTTGCCATCTTTTCGCTCGAGATGAGTAAGCAGGAAATAGCTTCAAGACTTATGTCCACATTCATGAACAAACCGGTCAGCGAGATCATTTATTCACATAAGATGAGCGACAGCGATAAGAAGCAGATCGATCATGCATTGGAGAAGCTTTCCGGATACCCTATCTTTATTGATGATAATTCCGATACCAACCCGATGACTATGAAGTCAAAGCTTCAACAGTTGTTTGCAGGTCCCAATAAGCCAAAGCTCGTAGTTATCGACTATCTGCAGCTTATGACGATGCCGGGCAGTTCAGGAAAATCACGTAACGAGGAAGTTACTAATATATCGAGAAACCTTAAGCTTCTCGCGAAGGAATTCAATATTCCGTTTATCGCTCTTTCTCAGCTTTCAAGAGGTGCTGCACAAAGAGATGACCATACTCCGCAGCTTTCCGACTTGAGAGATTCAGGCGCTATCGAGCAGGATGCCGATACAGTTATGTTTATCGACAGACCTGATTACTATAAAAAGAAAGATGAAGAGGGTGCAGCTGAAGGAGAGGAAGCACCTCAGGCAGTTAACTTCAAAGATAAGGACGAAGTTAAGCCTGCATATATCTATCTTTCCAAGAACCGTCACGGCAAGACGGGAAGGGTATCAGTATTCTGGATTCCGAGAAAGACTTTGTTCAAGGAACACAGCGAGAATGATCCTGAAGATGACAGCAGCAGTCCCTATACAAGAACTGTGGACGGTGATGCTGCTTCACAGAACTATAATTTTGAAAGTGTAACGTCAGACGAAGGTCCGATTCCTGAACCTCCAATGCCTGACAATGAGGATATACCGCCTGAAAGTGATGATTTCTTCGCCCAGGCAAATGAAGGTTTCCCGGACGGTTTTTAAACCTTGAAAAAAGAAGACACAGTTAAGATCCTAGACAGAGTCCTTGACTTCTCAAAAAGTAAAGGATTGTTTGACTGTGGCATTATTGTTGTCGGCCTGTCAGGAGGTCCCGACTCCGTTGCTCTTCTCCATATACTTAAGGGTCTCAGGAATTGCTTCGATATAGAATGTGATATCTATGCTCTGCACTGCAATCATCATTTAAGACCCGGTGTCTGTGATGAGGAAGCCGGACTTGTGAAGGAACTTTGCCGGGAGAATTATGTCGAGCTTAAAGTACTTGATTTTGACTGCAGGAATTTTGCTCAGCAGAACCACATCTCAGAAGAGACTGCAGGAAGAGTCTTAAGGTATGAGGCCTTTGAGCAGTATGCAAGATCCCTTGAAGAATCCACAGGAAAGACAGTCAGGATCGCTATAGCTCATCACAAAGATGACATCGCAGAGACGATGATGATGAACCTTTTCAGAGGAGCGGGACTTGAAGGACTGGTTAATCCCAAGGCTCTTACGGGCAGGATAATAAGGCCGCTTCTCTGTCTTAAGAAGTGCGAGTTGGTTGACTATCTCGATACATTGGGAGTCGGATATGCGATCGATCAGACGAATCTTTCCACAGATGGAACCCGTAATACCTGGAGAAATGATTTCCTCCCTAAGATAGGTGAGTTTTACCATGAAGATCCGGCAGTTCCTCTTGCAAGGACTTATAAGCTTCTTTGTGATGACCTCGATTTTATTAATTCGATGACAGGAAAAGCTTATGCATCTGTCCGCCTGGACTTATACGGACACCCGTTCCTCTCGGTCCCGGAAACAGTGAAGCTTCATCCCTCCATGAAGTCCAGAGTTATCCGCATGCTCTGGTATGAGACATTCGGTGATCTTATTGACTTTGAGGAGCTTCATCTTAATGACTGCTGCGGACTGATGGAACGTGAGGCAAGGGGCGAGATGATCCTTGATATGCCTTTCGGCAGGAAAGCTTACAGACATGAGGATGTTTTTGCTTTCTCGGAGAGCGGCAGGATAGTTGAAACAGCATGTGTTGCTACGGACAGAAAAGGGTATCTTACATCGCCCGAAGCGGTAAATGTTAAGATCAGCCTTGCAGATTTAGCGGAAAACTGTCAGATAGATGTACAAATCCCCAATTCTGCCTATATATTAAAAGTAAGAATAATTGAGAATGAGGCAGAGTTAGAGTATAATAACTTGTTGTGGTTTTGCCCCGTAAATGCAATTGACGGCGGAGAGATCACATTCGGTAACTGCAAAGGATCGGGAACCGGTTTTCGCATTAAGAAAGCAGGTTCTTCTGGAAGCAAGGAGCTTAGCCGCCTTATGACTGATCTCAAGATCCCTGAATCTGCCAGAAAGCAGGTGCTCTTTTTCCATAAGGACGGAGAGGTAATGTGGTTGCCGGGCTTTGGGCACAGCGTAGGATTTACGAATGCCTTAAGCCGCGAGAAGTTCATCGCGGGCAGACAAAGCGGCAGTGATGATTCTGATGCTTTGCTTAAGATCGTGATAGAAAGGCAGTGAAGGATTATGGCTATCAATACTGACCAGGTTTTAGTATCACATAGTGAGATCGAGCAGATGCTTGACCGCCTTAGCAAAGAGATCAACCGTGACTACAACGGTGAACCGCTTGTGGTCGTCGGTATCCTCACAGGTGCATTTATCTTTACTGCTGACCTTGTAAGACGTCTTGAGATGCCGGTGATCGTGGATTTTATGCAGGTATCTTCTTATGTCGGAGAGTTCTCCACAGGAGAGCTTAAGATCAAGAAAGATATGTCTTATGACATCAAGGGCATGAATGTCCTTATCGTTGAAGACATTATCGATACCGGCAGAACGCTCGCACTCCTTAAGGAGCAGTTGAGCAAGCGTGGTCCCAAGTCACTCAAGATCTGCACGGCATTTGATAAGCCGAGCAGAAGGATTAATGACCTTGTGCCTGATTATAACGGGATCACAGTCCCGGATGAATTTATTGTCGGATATGGTCTTGACCTTGACGGCAGATATAGAGATTTCGACGATATTAGGATCGTAAGAAAGGAATAAGAGAAAGTGTCTGATAAGAATGAGAAAAGCTTTAGACCGATAGGCGGAGGATTATTCTTCTATGTCCTGATGATAGTCATTTTGATCGCATTCTCGACTATCGTATTCGGTGGTAATTACGGACAGAAAGAAAAGGCAACATTGTCTGATGTTATGGCTATCATTGATGATGATAAGAACGACGTCAGCCTTGTAGAGATCAAGGGAACAACAGTTGTCGTAACCTACAAGAATGATCAGGGATTAAACGCGCAGGTTACGCAGGATGTTCCTTATGAATTCGTGGATGATCTTGTCTTGAAGCTCGACAGTGCAAAGGCAGCAGGAAAGATCGGCGGATACAATTATTCAGAGCCTTTTGACTGGTCATTGATAGTTAATATCGCTATGTTTGGTATTTCGCTTGTCATTATCGTGGTACTGTTCCTTAGCATCACAAGACAGAGCAGAGACGGCAACAGCGTATTCAGCTTCGGCAGCAACAGAGCAAGAGTTTCCGATCCCGGCAAGGATAAGGTTAAGTTCTCTGATGTTGCAGGTTCCGTTGAAGAGAAGGAAGAGCTCCAGGAGATCGTTGACTTCCTGAAGAATCCTAAGAAATACCAGCAGCTCGGTGCGAAGATCCCGAAGGGTGTTCTTCTTTATGGTGCGCCCGGTACAGGTAAGACATTGCTTGCCAGAGCAGTTGCGGGCGAAGCAGGAGTTAAGTTCTTCTATATCTCCGGTTCTGACTTCGTTGAAATGCTCGTAGGTGTCGGTGCTTCACGTGTAAGATCACTTTTCGCTGATGCGAAGAAAGAGCATCCTGCAGTAGTATTCATCGATGAGATCGATGCGGTAGGACGTAAGAGAGGTGCAGGCTTAGGCGGCGGACAGGATGAGCGTGAGCAGACTCTGAACCAGATCCTCGTTGAGATGGACGGTTTTGAATCCAATACTGATGTTATCGTAATGGCAGCTACCAACCGTGTAGATGTCCTTGACCCGGCATTGCTCCGTCCCGGCCGTTTTGACAGACGTATCATGGTCAACATGCCTGATGCAGATGAGCGTGAAGCTATCCTTAAGATCCATGCCAGAAAGAAGCCTCTTGCAAGTGATGTTGATCTTCACGAAGTAGCTCTTTCCACAGTAGGATTTACTGGTGCTGACCTGGAGAACCTTCTTAATGAAGCTGCTCTCATGACAGCACGTCACAATAAGAAAGAGATCACCATGCAGGAGATTACTGATGCCACATTCAGAGTTCAGATGGGTCCCCAGAAGAATTCAAAGAAGCTCAGTGACAAGGTCAAGAAACTTACTGCTTACCACGAAGCAGGTCACGCAGTCGTTCTTCGTGCCACATCAGAATTTGAGAAGGTCGACAGAGTAACGATCATTCCTGCAGGCAGAGCCGGTGGTTTCACTGCTTATAAGCCGATCGAAGATACTGATTTCTATACAGAAAAGATGCTCCTCGATACCATCAAGATGTCTTTGGGCGGACGTGCCGCTGAGGAAGTCTTCCTGGGTGAGGTATCAACCGGTGCATCATCTGACTTGCAGCAGTGCAACAACATCGCTAAGAATATGATCAAGCGTTACGGTCTTTCCAAGAAGTTCCGTAATATGGTCTTCGGTGATGAGAATGAGGAAGTATTCCTCGGTTATTCAATGGGTCAGGTCCAGAGCTATTCTGATCAGACAGCTGCTGAGATCGATGAGGAGATCAAGTCCATCATCGATACATGCTACGCAGAGACAAAGAGGATCCTCATCGAGAAGAAGGCTGTTGTTGAAGGTCTTGCCACAAGACTTATGGAAAAGCTTACTGTCGATGGTCCTGATTTCGAGAAGATATATGTGGCTAACGGTGACTTGAGCGCTGTATATCCTCAGGATTATTCAGGCATTGATACTTCTGCTGTTATTTCAGTTGCAGATGAGAAGCCTGAAGAACCTGCAGAAGAGAAAAGCCAGGAAGAACCCGTTCACGCTGCACCTTCACCGGTAGATGAGAAGCCTCATGCTTCTGTTTCTGATCCGGACGATTCCAATGATCCCGGTCCGTCTGACTGAGAACAAATCAAACGATAATTCAGCAGGGTGTCTTCGGATAATGAGACACCCTGTTTTTATTTGAAGCACCCTGGCGGGATATTCTTATAAGTGCATGTATAATTAAAGTAGCAGAATAGCAACTGATGATTTATGTAAGTAGCGCCCGCTGTTTTGTACACTTGTGGCGGAGGTGATAAATATGATCTTCTCGGAAAAGCTTCAGATACTAAGAAAGAATAAAGGATATACACAGGAAGCTCTTGCCGACAAACTCGGAGTATCAAGGCAGGCTGTGGCGAAGTGGGAGTCAGGTCAGATCTATCCTGATATTTCCAATCTCATTCAGATAAGTGAGCTGATGAATGTAAGTGTCGATTATCTTGTGAAAGACAGGAATTGTACCGTTAATATCAAAGACTCATCTGATACGGATCTCGATGAATTGATAGCATTCAGATTAGAGGCAAATGTGAACACTTATGCTGCCTTTATGAATGAGACAGATGCATCGCGTCCGTCATCTCACGACTTCAGATATCAGAACGGTAATTATATGTACCACGATACTTATGTAGGCGGAGAGAAATTCGCAGGTGAAGAAGCAATCTGGAAGAACAGTGTGCCTGTATATGCAATGAATTATATGGGCAGAGTAATAGCAGATGGTTTTAGCGGAAACTTTTTAAAGGAGGCACTCAGGGCAGCTGATGAGAAGATGCCTTATAGAGGACCAGAGCATTATCAGTCAGGTGAATACACATACAGATGTAACGTTACGGGTGACTTTACGTGGTTCCAGGGATATGAAGAGATATATCAGGGAGACGTCAAAGTCTATGAATGCGTATTTCACGGCGGGTTGATGAAATAATATATCTGCATCAGCATAGAAAGAAAAAGAGATCACTTTGTTTGGAGTGATCTCTTTTTATGTATTTTGTTTAATTAACCGGCATTACTTTGAATTGATATTCTCGAAAGTAAGCTTAAACTTCTCGTTGTGCTCGATTGCCCAGTCAACAGCCCATTCGGACTCGAAAAGTACGACCGGTTCATCGTCTCTGTCGAGAACGAGAAGTGATGTTGAAGTAAGTGTCATGTCTTTTGCGTTGAAGTCTTCGACTTCCGACTTTGCCCAGCGTGCAAGACGGTAGGGAAGAGGTGTTCTTACGATATCAACGTTATATTCTGACTTGAGTCTGTATTCAAGAACGTCGAACTGGAGGATACCGACAACGCCCATTACATAAGTCTCTGTACCGATGTTCGGCTGCTTATAGAGCTGGACGGCACCTTCCTGTGAGAGCTGCTCGATACCCTTGAGGAACTGCTTGCGCTTCATTGAATCCTTAGGTTCTACACGTGCGAAATTCTCAGGTGCGAATACAGGGATCGGGTCGAACTCGAATTTGCGGTTTGAAGATATGATCGTATCGCCGATCCTGAAATTGCCCGGATCGAAGATACCGATAATGTCTCCTGCGTATGCTTCCTCGGTGATGGCTCTGTCCTGTGCCATGAACTGCTGGGGCTGAGCAAGAGTGATCTTCTTGCCTGTGCGCATGAGGTTTACTGTCATGTTCTTCTCATACTGGCCGGAGCAGATACGGATGAATGCCATACGGTCACGGTGGGAAGGATCCATGTTAGCCTGGATCTTGAATACGAAGCCGGAGAACATAGTGTCTTCGGGCTCGACTGTTCCGTCTGTTGTGTGGTGTGAAGCGGGGCCAGGGCTCATCTTAAGGAAGTGCTTGAGGAACGGTTCAACGCCGAAGTTTGTGATAGCGGAACCGAAGAATACAGGAGTTAATTCTCCTTTGAGAACCTTTTCCATATCAAGCTCATCGCCTGCCATATCAAGAAGTTCAATGTCGTTTCTAAGTGTCTCGAGGTGACCTGTCATGAGCATCTCATCAAGCTTTGGATCGTCGATGCCTGATACGCTCTGTGTAACCATTGATGCACCGTGGTCATTATTTTCGCGGTCAAAAAGAAGGACACTTCTTGTCTCTCTCTCATACACACCTTCGAAGTCACCATCAGTTCCGATAGGCCAGTTGATAGGTACTGATCTTATTCCCAATACCTTCTCGAGCTCGTCCATGAGATCAAAAGGATTCTTGGCAGCACGGTCCATCTTGTTAATGAATGTGAAGATCGGAATGCCTCTTCTTCTACATACCTGGAAAAGCTTGATGGTCTGTGTCTCGACACCCTTTGCACCGTCAAGGACCATTACTGCGGCATCAGCAGCGCAGAGCGTTCTGTATGTGTCCTCTGAGAAGTCCTGGTGACCGGGGGTATCAAGGATGTTGATGTGGCAGCCGTCATATTCGAACTGCATTACTGAAGAAGTAACTGAGATACCACGTTTCTTCTCGATCTCCATCCAGTCTGAAGTGGCATGGCGGGCAGCTTTACGAGCCTTTACCGAGCCTGCCTGATGGATAGCTCCTCCGTAAAGGAGAAGTTTTTCTGTGATTGTGGTCTTACCTGCGTCCGGATGCGAGATTATCGCAAACGTGCGGCGTCTTTTAATTTCATCAACTGAATTCATTTTGCCCTCAAGAAATGTATAATAGCCTAATAGAGACAAGTAATTATATATAAGAAAGAAGGGAATTACAAATAATGAGACGAGGCGGAGGCGTTCTTATGCATATCAGCTCACTCCCGGGACCGTTCGGTACGGGTGTGATCGGACAGGAGGCTGTGGACTTTGCGAAGCAACTGGCTTCCCAGGGTATGAAATACTGGCAGGTACTGCCTTTCTCTTATCCCGGCATGGGCAACTCTCCTTATCAGAGCTTCTCGGCATTTGCAGGCAACTGGCTTTTCATTGACCCCCGAAGACTCGAGAAGAGAGGACTTCTTACTCCTGCTGAAGTTCAGCAGGCCGAGTATACCCAGAATAAGTGGAGAATAGATTACGATTTCTTAAGGACCAACAGGGATGAACTCTTAAGAAAGGCTTTCGAGCGTGCTGACAAGGATCTGCTTGCCAAAGCTGATAAGTTCATCAAGGATAACAAGTGGGTTCAGGATGTCGCAGCTTACCAGACTGTAAAAGATGCAGACTTCGGCAAGCCGTGGTGGGAATGGTCTGATACGAGCCTCAGAAATTATGACAAGGCAGCGGTATCAGGTCTCAAGACAAATCCGAACTACAGATATCACGGCTTTGTCCAGTATCTTTTCTTCGATGAATGGACACAGATCAAGAAGGAGATCAATGATCTCGGAATATCCATCATCGGTGATATCCCTTTCTATGTCTCAGGTGACTCTGCAGATGTATGGGCAAGCAGAGACATGTTCAAGATGGCTTCTGCAGCTAAAGTAAACAAAGTCCTTAAAGATTATGAGAAGGCTTTGGATAAGTATAAGAAAGATCTCGAAAAGCAGGAGAAGGGCAAGGATGGAGAGCCTTTGAAGGAACCCAGAAAACCGAAGCCGGAAGCTCTTGTTTTCGAGAGCGTGGCAGGTGTCCCGCCGGATTATTTCTGTGCTGACGGCCAGCTCTGGGGCAACCCCATCTACGACTGGAAAAAGATGAAAGAGGATCACTATGCATGGTGGATGAGCAGACTTGAGGATAACTTCAAGCTCTTCGATTATTTGAGGATCGACCACTTCCGTGCATTCTCTTCTTACTGTGAGATAGAAGCTAATGCCGAGACTGCAAGAGACGGTAAATGGATCCCTGGTCCCGGCCTCGATTTCTTCGCTGAATATGACAAGAAGTTCCATGACAGATCACGCCTTATCGCTGAGGACCTTGGCGAGGTTACACCTGATCTTGCAGAATTCATGGGCAAGGTCGGAATACCCGGCATGCGTGTTATGGAATTCGCGTTCTATCCCGGAGACAACAGCTCATTCCTGCCGCATAACTTCGATAACAACTGTGTGGCATACACCGGCACACACGACAACAACACTCTTCTCGGATGGCTTTGGGACAGCCCTGAAGAAGTGCGTAAGTGCTGCCTTGAATATTGCGGTTTCAAAGGCGATAACTGGGGTGACGGCGGCAGCCGCAGCGGTTCATGCAGAGCTATTATCAGGACTTTGTGGATGAGCCATGCAGACGTTACGATCATTCCGATCCAGGATATGCTGGGTTATGGCGGAGACACGAGAATGAATGTCCCCGGAACACCTACAGGCAACTGGGTCGTAAGATTTACGAAGGAAGATTTTGATTCCATAGATAATGACTGGTACAGGGATCTTAACAGGATCTACTTCAGATAAGGAGCGCTTCTTATGAGATACATTCTTTGCATCGATCAGGGAACCACTTCCACAAAGGCTTTTCTTCTTGATGAGGAGGGAGTTCTGTCTGAGGGTACGCATGTACCTTTTAAGCAGTACTATCCCGAGCCGGGTTGGGTAAGCCACGATGCGGAAGAGATATATGTATCCGTCCTTAAGGCTATTGCGATGCTCCTGAAAGAGCACCCGGAAGCCAAGGGCAATATTACCTGTATGGGAATTACTAACCAGCGTGAGACTACAGTAGCGTTCTCGCGTTCCGGAAAGCCCATCGCGCAGGCTATCGTATGGCAGTGCAGAAGAACATCCGATATCTGCAGACGTCCTGAGATCAGAGAGCAGAGCAGAAGGATCACTGAGATTACAGGTCTTAAGATCGATCCGTATTTTTCTGCTACCAAGATGCTCTGGCTCCTCGAGAATACAAAGGGATTAAAAGAGCGCTGCATGACAGGAGAGATCCATCTTTCCACGATCGACGGATTCCTTGTATACAGACTCACTGACGGTAATTCATACGCTTCTGATTACTCCAACTGTTCGAGGACGATGCTTTTCGATATAGCAAAAAAAGACTACGATCAGGAGTTCCTCGATCTGTTCGGGATCCCGAGAAAAGCTTTGGCAAAGCCTATGGAATCCTGCGCTGATTACGGTGAGATATCTCTCAAGGCAGACCAGCTCAAAGAATGCGGATTTGACAGCAGCGAGATCAGTGATCTCTTATCGGTCAACGGTGTTCATATAACTGGTGTCTTAGGTGACCAGCCTGCTGCATTACTCGGCCAGAATGCGATTAATAAAGGCGATTCAAAGACCACATACGGCACAGGAAGTTTCACTTTGATGAATCTCGGAACAGAACCTGTATTCTCAAAGAACGGACTTCTCACCTCGTGTGCCTGGTCTATAAAAGGTGTTACGAATTATGCACTGGAAGGAAGTATTTTCCAGGCAGGTTCTGTCATCAGCTGGCTTAAAGACGAACTTGGATTTATAAGCACACCTTCAGAGTGTGATGACTTATGCAACTCGATAGAAGACTGCGGCGGAGTATATCTTGTTCCTGCTTTTACAGGCTTGGGAGCACCTTACTGGAAACCTGATGCAAGAGGCGTTCTGACAGGTCTTACAAGAGGCACAGGAAGAGCCCAGCTCGTAAGAGCTGGAGTCGAATCCATCGCATATCAGGTAACTGAACTTGTGAATCTCATGACTGATGATACGGGCATTAAAGCCGGTAAGATGAAAGTCGACGGCGGTGTATGTGCAAGCTCTTTCCTGATGCAGCTTCAGTCTGATCTCCTAGGTGTTACCATCACCAGGGCATTAAGTGATGAGATGACTGCCATGGGTGCCGGACTTGCTGCAGGAATCGAAGCAGGTATCTTCAGTTCCGTTGAAGATACAAGCAGGTTCTATAAAGCAGGAGCTTCCTACGATCCGAAGATGTCTGCATTTGAAGTATCAGAGAAGATGGAGGGTTACCGTTCTGCTGTAAGAGCTGCGCTTCTTTCCGGCAACGACTGATCTAATGGTTCAGGTTTATATAGTATTTTTCAAGATATTCGTATTCCTTGCGCTGGGCTTTGCCCTGAACAAGACAAAAGTTATCGATGCTGCTGCCGAGAAAGCCTTGTCTAAGGTCCTTCTCACAGCGGTATTACCGTTTATGATCCTTAATTCAAGCCAGCATACTTATTCAAGTGAAGCTGTTACCGGAATGGTTACATGTGCAGCTTTCGGAATCGGTTATTATGCACTGACACTGATCATCATGAGGCTTTCATTAAAGAAAGTGAACATGCTGGAAGATGAGAGAAGGATCATGGTGACATGCACCGTTTTCGCGAATACGGGCTTTGTCGGATTCCCTCTTATGGAAGCGCTTTTCGGAGCTTACGGACTGCTTCTTGCAGCAGTCTATAATCTTTGCTACAACCTGTTTTTCTATACATATGCGGTATATCTTTTCTCCAGAAAACCCAAGTTCAAGCTCCTGGAGATATTTAAAAATCCCGTATCGCTTGCATCTATTCTTGCAATAGTACTTTTCGTGCTTCCATGGAGAATGCCGGCATTCCTGGGTGACACATTCAAGCTCATAGGTGATATGACAGTTCCTCTCTCGATGATGATCATGGGATCGATGCTTGCAAGTGTTAAGATAAAGAAGCTTGTCACAGATAAGAAAGCATATGTTGTATCCGCGTTGAGGCTGATTATAATTCCCGCTGTTATGCTGGGAGCGGTATGGGGTGCATCCTTTTTCATCCCCATGCTTCCTGAGACAAAGAGCGTTGTCGTAATGATGTGCGCGCTCCCTTGCGGATCGATGAACGTAATGTATTCTGAGAATCACGATGTGGCACCGCATTTCTGTGCGCGTACCGTATCGCTTTCGATGATATTTATGCTTGTAACGCTTATGTTCTGGGCATGGGCAGTAAAAGCAATATTCTGATTTTGAGGTGTGAAAGATGAGTGAGAATTCGGGTAAGATCGACAGGATCGAGAACACGAGATTAGTAGAGCTTCTTGGAAAGATCCGTGAGGACAGTTCCGAGGAGAATATGATCGCCGTCCTTAAAGAAGCAGCTGCATCTAAGTTCATCGTTCCGGTTGACGGAACAGACGGCAATTACAAGTTCCATGCTGTAAGTGATTCCAAAGGCCTTAAGTATATGGTCGTTTACTGTGATTCCGACAGCTTTGAGGTGGCTTTCGAAAAGAATAAGGAACCTCAGAATGGTGTGCTCGCCGGATTTGCTGATCTTGTCGATGTTGTTATGGCACCGAAAATAGGTCTTTCAGGATTCGTTATCAATCCGGGTTCTGAAGAAGTTCTGTTCGGTCATGACATGCTCAAGATGATCGCTGCACAGATGGGTATTGGCGGTGACGGAACTGCGAAGGTCGGTGAACCTGACCGCTACCCGCCGGAACTTAAGAGTTCTCTTGAAGGTTATCTCCTGATCGAGCCGACAGTTAAGAAAATCTGGGTAAGACTTATGCGTGAGAATGGCACAGACCGTCTGATCTGGCTTATCGTGGCTGATGCTGAAGGTGAAGGCGAGCCGTTGAAATATACTCTCGACAACCTGAGAAAATATTGTCTTCCTTATCTCGATAACATGGATGCGATGGTCGTATCAAGCAATGAGGATTTTGCGAAGAAAGTCATAGAAGGTGTTAAGCCTTTTGTGTCACAGGCAGATGATCAGCAATGAGCAGAGGTAAGACCGGATTAATAGTGCTTGTTGGTATCGCGGCGATGTTCTTCCTTTTTGTCGCGATAATCTTCGGGTCCACTGCTGAAAGAAACGCTGCGATAGACCGGAAAGGCGATCTTGATTCAAAGTTTTCCGAGATCGC
Source organism: uncultured Clostridia bacterium (assembly GCA_946403085.1). Taxonomy (GTDB): domain Bacteria; phylum Bacillota; class Clostridia; order Saccharofermentanales; family Saccharofermentanaceae; genus Saccharofermentans. The sequence continues at coordinate 41,898 of CAMIYM010000003.1, forward strand.
CGGAAAAGATCTCTCCATATACTGGATCGGTGAAGTTCCCAAAGAATACGAGAAACTCATTCCTGTAATTAAGAATGTCGATCCTGCCAATGCTTCCAGGCAGACTCTTCCTGTCAAAAGTCCTGAGTTCCACACGGTCGAAAAGGATGCATACGGCAATGTTGTAAAAGAAGAAGTCCCCATCAAGTATCCGCAGTACATGGTCATAGTCATTTGTGGCAATCCGGTCCTTTCAGAAGATGGCAGGGAAGCACTTCAGGATGCCGTGACAAAGAACGGTGTTCCTGTTATCGCAATTGGTGATGAGGCATCTGAACTTCTGGGCTCAGTCATATCTTACAAAAGGCTTCATAAAGGTGAAGGAAGCTCGCTTTATTATTGCCTCAGAAAAGGCCACCAGGAGAGGATCCTGCCTGAAGAAGCCGTAAAGGCAGGCGGAATGGATCTGGCCGAGGCTATGCCTGAACTTTTGAACAAGGCTATATCTGATTTTGGAGCAGGTAAAACTTAAGCCTTTTTGGAATGGGATAATACGTCAAATAATCTGATCTCAGACGTCCTTAAAATGTGCAAAAAGAGCCTTTTTTCGGTTTGACACCAAATTGTAATAATTATAATATTAAAGGGTGTTTTTAACCTTTAAGGAGGTGGTCCCTATCCGCGCGTTAGAACAAAGGATCCTTAGTGAAGGTCAGATCCTTCCGGGTGAAGTCCTCAAAGTAGGCAGTTTTCTTAACCAGCAGATCGACACATTGCTCCTTAAGGATATGGGCGACGAGATCGCCAGATTATTCCAGAGTAACAATGTTACAAAGGTGTTAACCATCGAGTCTTCAGGCATTGCGATCGCTTATGCGGCAGCGCTCTCATTGGGTGTCCCTGTAGTGTTCGCCAAGAAGCATAAGAGCTCGAATCTCTCAGGAAATATCCTGACTTCCAAAGTCTTTTCTTATACTCACCAGCAGACATATGACATCATGGTCTCCGGTGATTACATAAAGAAGGATGACACTATCCTGATCGTTGATGATTTCCTTGCAATGGGCAATGCGCTTAACGGTCTTATCGAGATCGTCGATAAGGCTGGTGCGAAGCTTGCCGGCTGTGCCATCGCTATCGAGAAGGGCTTCCAGGGCGGTGGTGACGCTCTGCGTGCAAAGGGAATTAAGGTCGAGTCACTTGCAATAATCGATAAGATGACAGATGACTCATTGGAATTCAGACCTCAGCCGTCTGATATTTGATCCTGAATATGCAATTTTAAGGCATATACATTTTTTGAACGGAGGCATTTTATGAAGAAGTTACTTTCAATGTTGGTTACTGCAGCATTGGCGCTTACTTCGGTATTCGCTCTTGCAGGCTGCAACAGCACCGCAGGCGAAGGAGGAAAGGGCGGAAATGGCAAGTCCGGTTCTGATTTTAAGGTTGGTGCTATCTACATCAACAGCCAGAACGACACATCAGGCTATACCTATGCTCATCACCACGGAATCACAGAAGCTATGAAGAAAGTAGGACTTGATCCTGCAAAGGACCTTTTCATCGTAGACAATGTTCCTGAGGATGACGAGAAGGTTAAGCAGGCAATCGACCAGCTCGCAGGAAACGGCTGCAATATCATCTTCGGTATCAGCTTCGGTTACCTCAATGCAATGGATGAGAAGGCTAAGGAATATACAGATATCATCTTCTCACACGCTACAGGTTATCTTTCTAACGACAAGAACTTCAACAACTATTTCGGAAGAATCTATCAGGCTCGTTACCTTGCAGGTATCGCTGCAGGATATAAGTCCCTTGCACTTAAGAACAATAACATCGGTTATGTTTCTGCATGGGGTACAGAGTATGCAGAGACATGCTCAGGTATCAACGGATTCGCTTTAGGCGTTCTTTCTGTTAACCCTGATGCTAAGATCAATGTTTATGAGATCTCCACATGGGGCGATCAGGAACTTGAGAGACAGGCTGCAGAGACACTTATCGACACATACGGATGCTGCGTAATCGCTCAGCACTGTGACTCCGCTCAGCCTCAGATCGTTGCTAACGAGAAGGGTGTTTTCGGATGCGGATACAACTCAGATATGACAAAGGAAGCTCCCAAGGCTCACCTCGCTGCACCTATCTGGAACTGGGATGCTTACTATGCAACAGCTATTAAGGCTGCTATGGAAGATCCTGCAAACTTCATGACAAAGGTAGGCAACTACTACGAAGGTCTTAATGCAGGCCTCGTTGATGTTTCAGCTCTTTCCGAGAACTGCGAGCCTCAGACAAAGGAAGCTATCGAAATCGCTAAGAAGATGATGGTTTCCGGCGAGTGGGATGTATTCTCCGGTGTTAAGCTTTCATTCTCAGGTGAAGCAGGTTCTGTAGCTGTAGCTAAGACTGATGCTGCACTTGTTGACAACACAGGCAAGGAGATCGTAGTTGCCGGCGGCAAGTCTGTTGATGACGGTGTCATCCAGGGCTCAATGAACTACTACGTACAGGGCGTTACTCAGGTTAACTGATAACTAAGACTTTTTACTAAGAGGTGTTTTATGGAATATGCCATAGAGCTAAAGGGAATATCTAAAAGCTTCGGCCCTGTGGCGGCCAATAAGAACATCAATCTTGCTCTTGCCAAAGGTGAGATCTTAGCTCTCCTGGGCGAGAACGGTTCAGGTAAAACAACACTTATGAACATGCTGTCGGGCATTTATATGCCCGACAGCGGTTCTATTTTTATCGACGGAAAAAAGGCACAGATCAATTCGCCTGAAGATTCCGGCAAACTCGGGATAGGAATGGTTCACCAGCACTTCAAGCTGGTCGAGCGTTTTACGGCGCTCGAGAATATCCGTATAGGAATGAGGGGAGAGGGACGTTTATTCCATGGCGCAGACGTCCGCAAAAAGATTGAAGATACGGCCGCTAAGTTCGGCTTTGATATAGATCTGGATAAGAAAGTATCCAATATGGCAGTATCAGAGAAGCAGACTCTCGAGATACTGAAAGTCCTTTGTTATGGCGCGAAGATAATCATCCTCGATGAACCTACGGCAGTTCTTACTGTCCAGGAGATCGACAGCCTTTTCGCTGTGCTTAGGAAGATGAAAGAAGATGGTCATTCGATCATCATCATCACACACAAACTCAATGAAGTTATGGCGATCTCTGACAGAGTTGCCATCTTAAGACACGGTGAATACATAAAGACCGTAGTTACCAAAGAAACAAATGAGAAAGAGCTTACAGAACTCATGGTCGGAAGAAAGGTCGATCTTAATATCGACAGACCCGTCATCGAGAAGACTTTGCCTTTGCTCGAGATAAGAAATCTCACGGTCAAAAGCGATGAAGGCGCTGTCGCAGTAGATCACATCAATTTCTATATCAGAGGCGGTGAGATCCTGGGTGTTGCAGGAATCGCCGGATCAGGCCAGAAGGAACTCTGTGAAGCCATCGCAGGATTAAGGCCTATTGAGGAAGGGCAGATGATCCATGAAGGTGAGAGCATCGTCGGAATGTCACCTAAGAAGATCTTGGATCACGGCATCTCCATGAGCTTTATTCCGGAAGACCGTCTCGGCATGGGTCTTGCACCTTCACTGTCCATTACGGACAACATGATCTTAAAGAATTACAACGAGTCCAAAGGTATTTTCGTTGACCGTAAGAGCGCACGTGAAGAGGCTCAGAAGGTTATCGAAAAGCTTGAGATCGTAACACCTTCCACAGAGACACCGGTAAGACGTCTCTCCGGCGGTAATGTCCAGAAGGTGCTGCTCGGCCGCGAGATCAAATCAGGTCCCAATGTCCTTATTACCGCATACCCTGTAAGAGGTCTTGATATCAATTCCTCATACACTATCTATAACATCCTGAATACCGAAAAGAAGAAGGGCGTCGGCATATTGTTCGTAGGTGAAGACCTTGATGTCATGATGTCCCTTTGCGATAAGATCATGGTCATCTGCCACGGTAAGCTTCAGGGTGTCGTAAACAGCGACCACACGACAAAAGAAGAGATCGGTCTCATGATGACAGGTACTCTTAATATCGTAAACAAAGAGGGAAAGACTGACGGTATTGCAAAAGATTCCGCTATTACTGATGAGGAGGGCAAAGCCTAATGAGAAAGTATCATCTGGTAAGAAGAGCGGATTCACAGCTTAAGAGAACGCTCATTTATTATGCAATCGGCATTCTGATCTCACTTACGATCGGTGCTGTTATCCTTATATCTCTGGGCATTAATCCTTTTGAATATTACGGAAGGATGTTCACTATAGGACTTGTCGGAAACAGATACGGATATAAGAGTGTGGAAGGACTTTTGAAGATCTTCGTTCCGCTTCTTATAACTTCACTGGCATTAAGCCTTTCGTTCAAGATGCGTTTCTGGAACATTGGTGGTGAGGGTGAATTCCTTATCGGTGCCATCTGCGCTTCGATCGTTGCATTTAACAGTTCAGGACTTCCTAATTTTGTGACTGTTGTTCTGATGTGTCTTGCAGCAATGATATCAAGCGGAATAATCGGTGTCGCAATAGCTGCACTTAAAGTAAAGTTCAATACAAATGAGACACTTATGACGCTTATGCTCAATTACATCATGCTCTATGTCATAAGATATATCGGAGATACAAAAGCTGACTGGAATTTCTTCCTGAGAAAGGATTCAGAAAGACCTATCTTCGGATCTTTTCCTGAGTCTGCTGTAATGCAGGGAATTCACTTCGGAAAGTTCAATCTCCTGTGGTCTGTCATCATTGCCGTGATCCTTACAGTGATCATCTACATCTATCTTAAGTTCACGAAGCACGGATATGAGATCTCAGTCGTAGGCGACAGCAGTTCCACTGCAAAATATGCCGGAATGAGTGTCGGAAAGATCGTTCTCCGCACGATGTTCATCTCTTCTGCTTTGATAGGACTCGCAGCTGCACTTGCAGTATCTTCCGCAGGTACAGTTTCTGATACGATCACTAATGATGTCGGCTGGACCGGTATCATTGTAGCATGGCTCAGCAAACTCAGTGTACCGGCAGTATTCGTTACAGCGATCCTTATCTCTGTATTGCAGTACGGATGCCAGGCTGCAGCTACACAGTATCCTGCAATCGATATCAACTTCGCAGATCTCTTACAGGGAATAATCCTGTTCTCTGTTCTTGTGGCTGACTTTGCCGCTAACTTCAGACTCGTAAAAAAGGAGGAAGCAAAAAATGCTTGATGTATTAACTCTGTTCCTCTTCAATATAATCGTTTACAACATTCCGCTTCTTTACGGAACCACAGGCGAGATCATGATCGAGAAGTCCGGTTCACTTAACCTTGGAGTTGAGGGTACCATGGCAATAGGTGCAGTTGCAGGATATCTTGCAGGTGCGAAGTGTGACAGCCTTCTGGTCGCATGTCTTGTAAGCTTTATCGCTTCAGGACTTGTAGGACTTCTGTTCTCATTCCTGACAGTAACTCTTCAGGCAAACCAGAATGTAACGGGTCTTACTATCACGACCTTCGGTGTTGCTTTCTACTACTTTATCGGCAACGCTTTATCCAACAGCAAGGGCGGCTGGCCCACACTCTCAGGAACAGGACTCGATGCCCAGTCACAGGCAATACATATCCCGTTTATCTCTGATATTCCGTTCGTTGGAAAAGCCTTATTCTCACATGGCATTCTGGTCTATGTCGGAATACTTATAGCCATACTGATGTGGTTCTATTTCAACAAGACAGTTCCGGGATTAAAACTCAGATCGATAGGTGAGAATCCTGCAGCAGCTGACTCTCTCGGAGTCAACGTGGCATTCTATAAATATACTCATATTATCGTCGGTTCTGGAATTATGGGACTTGGCGGACTTTATATGGGACTTAACATGGGCGGTACATTCGAAGGTTCAAACTGCTGGATCAACGGTTACGGCTGGATCTCCATTGCACTTGTTATCTTCGCTAACTGGAGCCCTGCGAAGGCTATCCTCGGCACTCTCATCTTCGGTTTCTTCAACACATTGAGAGTTCAGAATGCTGCCCTCGCTTATACATTCCCCAATACGTTGGGATGGCTTACAAAGATTCCTTCACATTTCTTCTCGGCATTGCCTTTTATCATTACACTTATCGTTCTTATCACAAGTTCACTTACATCTAAGGGTAAGAGCGGAGAGCCGCAGGCAATTGGCCGTAATTACTATCGTGAAGACAGATAAAGAAACGGAGATCACATGTACAACATCAGGAAATTGACAGACACATTATCCTGGATCGGAGGAAGCGACCGCAAGATCCGGAAGTTTGAGAATGTCTACAAACTCAATTCAGGAATGAATTACAATTCATATTTCCTGGACTGCGGTGCGACAGTTCTGATCGATACCGTAGACAGGGAAGTGGCAGATGTATTTTTCGAGAACATATCACACTGTCTTAACGGCCGTGAACTTGATTACATCATCGTACAGCACATGGAGCCTGATCATTCGGCCACTCTTTCTTCTGTGCTTGATGCGAACGCAAACGCCAAGATAATCCTTAATGCGAAGACTTTGCAGTTCATATCACAGTTTTTCCCTGACAAGGATTATTCCGGCAGGGCGGTAATCGTCAAAGACGGTGATGAGATGGAACTTGGCAGTCACAAGTTCAAGTTCTTCTTCGCACCGATGGTTCACTGGCCTGAGGTCATGATGAGCTTTGATGAGACAGACGGAACTCTTTTCAGTGCCGATGCTTTCGGAAGCTATGGTGCGGTCAACGGTTCGATCTTTGCTGACGGCAAAGACTTCGGGAAAGATCTTCTTAGTGAAGCACGCCGCTATTACACGAATATCGTCGGCAAGTACGGTATGCAGACAACAGGCATAATCAATAAGACTTCTGCTTTGGATATCAGGATGATCTGTCCTCTTCATTCATATGTATGGCGTAAGGATATCAAAAAGATCGTAGACTGCTATAAGACATGGGGTTCTTACACACCTGAAGTCAAAGGTGTGTTCATCCTTTCAGGATCGATCTACGGTCATACAGCTAATGCAGCTGAAGTTCTCATGACTGAACTCGATAAGAGAGGCATCGAATCCATGATCCTTGATGCTTCTTCAACAGATATATCTGATATTATCGCTATGGCATTTAAATACAGCCATATTGTTATCTGTTCACCGACATATAATAACGGTGTCTATTCGCCGGTGGAACACGCAGTAACAGAACTTGCCGCACACGGCCTTACAAACAGGGCTTTCGCGGTAATCGAGAACGGAACATGGGCACCGAGTGCAGCGAAAGGTATTTTTGCTATAATAGAGAATCTGAAGAATTGTAAAGTTATCGGTCAGACCGTAACTATAAAATCAGCTGGTACTGGCAGCACCAGGCAGGGTATCGAAGATCTTGCAGAAGCTGTCAAGGAAGATATTGGGATTAATTAAAAAAGCAGAGGTGAAAAAATGCATTGTCCTAATTGTGGAAAAGAATTGAAAGAAAACCAGAAGTTCTGCGGCGGATGCGGATCCGACGTATCTGGCTTGTGGCAGACACAGGCAGCTCCTGTTACACCTGCACCTGAGCCGGTACCCGAACCCGTAGTTGCAGCACCTATGCCGGAACCTGTTCCGGAGCCCGTAGTCGCTGCACCCATTCCGGAACCCGTACCTGAACCTGCTGAAGCTGCTCCTGCACCCGTAGTTGCTTCCGGCATGCCTATGCCTATGCCGTTTGCGGCAGCACTTGCATCAGCTCCCGCTGCAGGTCCTGCTCCTGTTCCGGTTGAAGCAGAGCCCGTTCAGACACCTGAACCTGAGCCTGTAGCTGCAGCTCCTGTTGCTCCCGCACCCGAGCCAGTTCCCGCAGCACCGGCCCCCGCTCCTGTCGATGCGGCACCTGTTATGGCTGCACCTGCACCTGCTCCTGTTGAAGCAGCACCTGCACCTGCTCCGGCTCCAGCTCCGTTTGGTGAGGCTCCTGTAACTGCAGCCCCCGCACCCATCGATAATGGATTCAATGCTCCTGTTGCTCCCGCTCCTGCAACTGTTGCAGCAGGCGGAAACGAGCCTCCGAAGAAAAAGAAGGGCAAGGTAGGCCTGATCATTGGTCTTTGTGCCGGTGGTCTTGCACTTGTCATCGCTGCTGTAATTGGTATTGCTATCTTCATCAATAATTCTGATGTAGGCACAAAGCCTACAAAGAAGACAGTTGCGACTGAGACAGATGAGACGGATCCTACTACAGATCCTGCTCCTGCCAAGGCAAAGAGAACTGTCATGGTCTATGCGATCGGAACAGACCTTGAGTCCAAGGGATCAAATCTTTCCGCAGACGTTAAGGAAATGCTCGCAGCACAGCCCGGTAAGAGCGTAAATGTCGTTCTTCAGACAGGCGGATGCAAGGACTTCCAGAATAACTACATGCAGGATGGTGCATGCCAGAGATTTGCTATCCAGAACGGTAATATCAAGGAACTTGCAAATCTCGGCGATGTAAGCATGGTAGAACCCGGAACACTTCAGGATTTTATCAAGTTCGCAAAAGAGAATTATCCTGCTGAGAACTACATCCTCGTAATGTGGGATCACGGCGGCGGAGTTCCGTTGGGATTCGGTCAGGATGAGCTCCACGAGGGTACACTTACTGAGATCGAGTTCGCTTCTGCAATCGCTAACGCTGATATCAAGTTCGAATCAGTTATCTTCAATGCCTGCCTCATGGGTTCACTCGAGGTTGCCAAGGCATTGGATCCTTACACAGACTACATCGTAGCAGCTGAGAGCCCTACATGGGGAAGTGCTTACTATGACGTAGGTATCAACTACACTAACTTCCTTAACTATATCGGTGACAACTTCACAGGAACAGTTAAGGATTACAGCGAGTTCATCGTAAGAGATTACATGGACACTATCGAAAAGGCACAGGTCGATTCCGGTTACTATGGTATCGATACCTGCATGTCTGCTATTGACACAAAGAATATCAATGAAGTTCTTAATGCTTACGAGAAGTTCATCGCAGCTCTTGATAAGAGAGTATTCGCTACATCCGGCAACAACGGATTTGCCGAATATGTTCAGCTCAGAGAAGCATGCGGTGCATTCCAGTCCACAGACTCTGTTGACCTTACGACACTTGCCAGCAAGTACATCAACTGTGGTGACAAGGAGATCGAGCAGGCAGCAAGCAAGCTGATCAATGAGGTAAGTAACAGCGTATTTACAGAGAGCAACAACAATTACACATATGCTCACGGTATGACAACTTATGCGCCTTATCTGTATCCTGACAAATACACTGAGGCAAGAGTTACATTCACCACATTGGGCTATCACGATTCAACTATTCTCTTCTACGATAAGTTCGTAAGTAAGGAACTCTTCATCCTTAAGAAGACAAATCTCGCAGGCGACTGGTATATCCAGCCTTCAGATGCAGGCCAGATCGATTCAGGTAAGAAGTATGACCTCGCAAGCCTCGTTGTAAACATGGGTAACTACGAAGCAATCAAGCTCACACCTGACAACTGGAAGACTATCCGTGAAGTCAAGGTAACACTTGCTTACATGCAGCCTAATGATAAGTCCAAGATCTATTACATGGGTACTGACAACCAGTACACTGTTGATAAGAACGGATACATCATCCTCCAGAACCCTACAAAGTGGGTTTACTTCAACGGCTTCGGCTTCGTTACATGCCAGTGCCTTAAGTATGAGGTAACAGATGACGGCAAGTGGACAAAGTATATCGGTGCTGAGGCATTGGTAAATGACAAGACAGCTTATGTTGTCATCGCATCAAGCTCAGCTAAGCCTGAAGGCGAGATCATCGGATACTACTATGCAGATATCCTTAACGATAAGCTCGAGTCCAACCAGGGTAACCAGTTCAAGGACGATGACAAGCTTGTATTCGTACAGGAAGTCTATGACTCATCTACAAAGACAATGGATTACAAGCCTCTCGGAAAGGGCAAGGTAGTCACATACAAGGAAGCACTCAGCCTTTACAAGTATTCAAATGTTGATTACACAAACGTAAACGGTTATATCGGATTCAACCTCTATGACGTTTACAACAATGAGTACCAGCTCGCATTGAGACCCGGAAAGCCTGCCAATGAGATCAACGCAGGCAGAGGCGATAACAATGGTTCTTCTTCAGGAAGCGACTATGACAAGGGAACAACTGATGTTTCATCAATGGTTAACGTTCTCCTTATCCACAAGTCCGATTCCGTTCTTAACGGCAAGGAGTGCGACTGGATCTCTTCCAACAAGAAGATGAAGAAGGATGGTATCTACTTAACAACTACCAAGGAGATCGATATGTGCTTCGTCCTGGATTCCGATCCGGGTGATGAATTCACATATGCGGTCTACTACAGCGAGGACAAGATGTTCTCACAGAAGGAACTTTCAGGTTCAGTCTACAATGGCAAGACAAAGGCTGTAAAAGAAGGCGATAAGTATAAGTATCACTTCAAGTACAACAAGATTAAGGCCGGTTACTATATTGTCGTTGTCTATGACGCAGACAATAACAAGGTTGCAACTTCTGCCTGCCAGGTAGTTAAGAAGTAATACTGAAAATAGTGTCAGTTAGAGGTGATTCGCAGATGAAGATGACCGGAGCACAAATACTTGTCGAGACCTTGATAGAACAAGGTGTTGATACGGTGTTCGGTTTTCCGGGCGGAACTGTCGTAGATATCTATGACAAACTCTACGATAAACAGGATAAGATCCGTCACATCCTGACTGCACATGAAGAGGGCGCTGTTCACAGCGCAGATGGTTATGCAAGATCCACCGGAAAGACCGGAGTTGTTATCGCAACATCCGGTCCCGGTGCTACCAATCTTGTAACGGGTATCGCCACAGCATATCTTGATTCGATACCTCTTGTAGCCATTACCGGCAACGTTGCCAATTCCATGATCGGAAGAGACTCATTTCAGGAGATCGATATCACCGGTATTACTCTTCCTATCACCAAGCATAATTTCTTCGTACATAAAGTATCGAAGCTTGCCGATGTTGTCAGAAAAGCATTTGAGATAGCACAGTCCGGAAGACCCGGTCCTGTCCTTATTGATATTCCGAAAGACGTACAGGAAGCTGTTTTCGATTATAAGAAGCAGCCTTCCTCAAAACTTCCGGAGATCCCGGTTTGTGATGACAGGGATATCGAAAAGGCAGTCTCCCTCATTAAGGAATCCAAAAGACCTTACATCTATTTCGGCGGTGGTGCCGTAAGGACTTCCATGGGTGAGGAGATCGTGAAGCTTGCTGATAAGCTTGATGCTGTTATCGGATGTTCCATGATGGGTCTTTCTGAGATCCCTACTGACTCACCGAGATTTTTGGGAATGCAGGGAATGCATGGAAGATATGCTTCTTCCGTTGCCCTTGCAAAGGCTGATCTGATAATTGCCATTGGTGTAAGATTTTCGGACAGGGCTACAGGAAGGACAGAGAAGTTCTCGCTTTCTGCTGCCAAGATACATGTCGACTGTGACCGTGCAGAGATCGGAAAGAACGTTCCTGTAGATCTCGGTGTTTGCTGCGACATCAAAGACTTCGTTGTCCGTCTTACAAAGGCAGCTCCGCAGCGCAGGAACTCTGAGTGGATCAAGAAAGTTGATCTTCTTAGAGAGAAGGAAGCCGATGCTTATGAAGGTCTTCCGTTCCTTCCGCGTGATACCATCAACATCATCTCGGATATAGTAAAACCGGATACGAGAGTCGTAACCGATGTCGGTCAGCACCAGTGCTGGACAGCTCAGTTTTTCAAGTTCAGGAATAAGCGCACATGGATCACGTCAGGTGGTCTCGGCACGATGGGATTTGGCCTTGGTGCAGCCATCGGAAGCTATATGGGAACAGGAAAGAGAAGTGTTCTCATAACAGGTGACGGAAGCTTCGGCATGAGCCTCAATGAACTTGCTACCGCAGTAACTTACAAGGTCCCTGTTACTATCGTTATCTTTAATAACAAGGCACTCGGAATGGTAAGACAGTGGCAGAAAGTCTTTTTCGACGGAAGATATTCCAATACAACGCTTGACCGTAAGACTGACTTCGTAAAGCTCGCCCAGGCGTTTGGCGCGAAAGGTTTTACTGCAACAGATAAGGAATCTTTTGAAGAAGCTTTCAGGAAGGCATATAAGGTAAAAGGTCCTGCCGTCATAGATCTCTCGATCAAGACAGACAGCCTTGTACTTCCCATGCTCAAGCCCGGCGGAACGTTCAACAACCTCATCTTAAGAAGGGAGGATATCAGTGATGAAGGGAAATAAGATCATCATCGCTATCTATGTTGATAACCAGTATGGTGTCCTCTCGCGTGTCACAGCCATGTTTACGAGAAGAGGCTATAACATCGATTCCCTTACGGTAGGTGAGACAGAGTCACCTGAATACTCACGTATCACGATCACTCTTACTGCCGAAAAGAATGATAAGGATCAGGTCGTATCACAGCTTAGAAAACTCTATAACGTAAAGAAGGTCATCGTCCTCTCGACTGAGGACTGTATCAAGAGAGAACTTCTCCTTATCAAGGTAAGGAACACTGAACAGCAGCATGCCGATATCGTGGAAGCTACAAATATCTTCCGCACAAAGATAATCGATTTTACTGATGAAGCGATAAGCATTGAAGCTACAGGCGACAGCCAGAAGATCGATGCATTTATCGAATACATGAAGAAGTTCGACATCATCGAGATGTGCCGTACCGGTATCGTCGCGCTTGACCGCGGAGGCGATAACATCTGGTCTGAGCACGAAGACTAAAGAATTAATACAATTTTAATTAATTTCACTCCCTGCTTCGTTTATAATTAAGGAAAGGTCAAAGCCTTTTGAAACTTCAAAACGGAAGGGAGTGATTTTATGAAGATCACTACACAGGGAAACGGAATCCGAATCGGCACAAGACTTGAAGACAAGATCGCAGCTAAGATGTCGAAGTTTGACAAGTACTTTGGCGATGAAGGTACAGTCAATGTACGAATCAGACCTGAAGGATCCGATATGGTAGTTGAGATTACCATGAAGCTCGACGGTAAGATCTTAAGAGCTGAAGCAGTAGATGAGGATATCCTGACAGCCGTTGACAGAACAGTTGACAAGCTCGAATCTCAGATCAGAAGACAAAAGACCAAATTCCTTAAGAGAAAGAAGGATTTCCCGGGAATCGTTAATTATCTCGAGGATGACGGCGGTGCTGATTTCGACTTCGTCGACGAGAGGGAAGAGAAGATCACAAAGCGTAAGCAGTTCGCATTAAGACCCATGACATCCGAGGATGCTATTCTCCAGCTTGAGATGTTGGGACACGACTTCTTCGTATACCTCGACAGCGATACAAATTCTGTCTGCGTTGTTTACAAGAGATATGACGGCGGCTACGGCTTGCTCGAACCTGAATATTGATCGTAAGTACAATTGAATTAACGGAGGCTGCCTCAGGGCAGCCTCTTTTTTGTGATTTTTAGTATATAAATGAGCCAATTCCGGTACAAATGCGGTCTATTCTGTAACACAAATGTTTTACAAGCATTGTATTCACCGTGTTAAACTGTTTTGTGGAAAAATAGGATAATAGTGAGGAGATAGACTTATGGGGAAACAATTCCTGTCTATATTAGCTATGGCAGCATTTACGGCTGTCATCAGTTTGATCGCATTTCACTGCGAAGTCAGGTCTGGTGCCAACAGGGGATTGGTATATGCCGGAGGCAAAGCGTACTACTACGACGACGTTGGTGAAGAGGTCGCCGGATTTGTATTGATACCGGAGGACAGTACCGTAAGGTATTTTGACGAAGATACTCATACGATGGTTAAAGGCGAGATCGAGATCTCCGGCAACAGATATCTTTTTGACAAAGACGGTGTCATGCAGACCGGTTTCCAGACTGATAAGGGCAATACACGATACTTCATTCCGGGTTCCGGCCTGATGAAGACCGGCTGGATGATGGAAGGCCAGGATGCTTACTATTTTGATCCCGAGACAGGTTACATGGTAACCGGCTGGAAGGAGATCAATGACCATAAGTTCTACTTCGGCGAAGACGGCAAGATGGTAAGAGGTGTTTTAAATATTGACGGTGGAGTTTATTTTGCTGACGTAAACACAGGCATCATTGCTTTAGGTCTTACGAAGATCGGCAGTAAGTATTTTTACTTTGATAAGGTTACCGGAAACGTCAAAAAGGGCTGGGTCGATGACGATGGAGAGAAGTATTTCTTCAATGAGCAGACCGGCGAAGGCATTAACGGCATCATCGAGATGAATGGTTCCAAGTACGGCTTCGTTGACGGAAAGATGGTCAGGAACAAGAGAGCTGTGGCTAATAACCATCTGTACTATTTTGGTGATGACGGCAAGATCACACGTGAGATCGACGGCACGAAGAAGATGGTCGCGATCACTTACGATGACGGCCCTTCAGAGTATACGAATACCATAATCGATGTTTTCGAAAAGTATAATCAGAAGTGTACGTTCTTTATCGTGGGCAACAGAATCAAAGCTAATGAGAAAGTAGTCAAGCGAGAAGGCGAACTTGGTTACCAGCAGGGAAGCCATACATTCGGACACAACGTTCTTACAGGCCAGAGTGCTGCCAAGCAGAAGGCTAACCTTAAGAAAGTTGACGACGAGCTTATCAGAGTAACAGGAAAACCTTCCGTGTATTTCAGACCTCCGGAAGGAAGATGGAACAACGCGCTCAAGAAATCCTGCGGCTGCCCTGTTATTCTCTGGAGTGTTGATACGCGTGACTGGGAAAGCAGGAACCAGAACAGTGTTTACAACGCTGTCATAGGCAAGGTAAAGGACGGCGATATCGTTCTTATGCATGACCTTTATGAGTCTACTGCCAATGCTACAAAGAGGATCGTGCCCGCGCTTGTTGATGCAGGCTTCCAGCTTGTAACCGTAGAAGAGATGGGTCTTCTTAAGCAAGGCGGACTTAAGAACGCAACTGTCTATTACTCGATAGGAAAGAAGTAATAGCTTAAAGATCATATGGATAACATAACTGATTACGTGCGCTGGATCGGCGCGTCAGACTTTGACGGAAGGCCTTTTTCGAGAGTCGATAATATCGTGCTCAGCCAGTTATCCTATCTTGATCTTAAAGATATTCCCGAGCTTAATGAGGAAGGCGGCACCATGACTATCAAGGATGCCGTCACAACTCTTACATCCAAAGGAATACCGATCCGTAAGATGGCGCCTGATGACAGTATAAGATTTACGAATCTCGTCAAAGCCGCTGCTGCATCAAATAGATTCGGAAACCTTTATATCACTTCGTTTGAAGATGTTTTCGATGAGGACGATTCCATTCAGTTCTCGGCTACGACTTACTCGCCTGATCCAAAAGGCGGCTGGGCGTTTGTCTCATTCAGAGGAACTGACAGTACTATAGCCGGATGGAAAGAAGATTTCATGATGAGCTTCATGCTCACTTCATCACAGAAACTCGCAGAAGAGTATGTGAGAAAGAGCCTTAAGACATTCGACCGGATAATGGTCGGAGGACATTCAAAAGGCGGTAATCTCGCGATCTATTCTGCTGCTGTTCTTCCAGACGAATTATTCGACAGAATAGAACACATCTATACTAATGACGGTCCGGGATTCTGTCCTGAAGTGCTTAAGGAAGACCTTGTAAAAAGGGCTAATCCGAAGACGACGAGGATCATTCCTCAGTTTTCTGTCATTGGTAATGTCTTCGCACCCCAAATAGACGACAGCTATGTCATTAAGAGCGATAAGCAGATGGCTGACCAGCATGAGCTTTGCTCGTGGGGAATAGATCACGGAGATATCCTTATCGCGCCTGAAGGAATGGATCCTCTTGCAGTAAGCATCAATGAGGGAATCGACAGCTGGATATATTCAGTTGACATCGAAGAGAGAAGAAGATTCATCACGGCACTCTTTGATTCCATGAGTGAAGACGGCACATTAACAGTGGAACAGTTCACAGAGCAGGGAACCAAAGGATGGGAGAGAGTTCTCAACATCGTAATGGGTGATGATGAAGGCTTCAGGATTGCTGCCGCATCTCTTCCTGACGAATTATTCCTTGACGGTCAGGGAAAGAAGGTCGCAAAATCAGGCATTATCCGTCAGTTCAGAAGGTCCGATCTCGCTAAGGGTCTCGCTATGATCCTGGCAGGACTTGTCATCTTCCTTCTTCCGGAAAGCTTCATGTTCATACTTGTCATAGCGCTTCTCATTGCTGCTACGACGATCTCCATAACTCTTGCAGTAAGAAAGATGAAGAAGGATAACTGGAATTTTCAGGCGCATCTTGTAGACGCGACAGTCGCATCAGCACTTGTGGCGACTACGATAATTACGCTTGTAAAAGAAGGCGCGCTGTTCGTCATGGCGAGCGGAATCTTCGCGGCACTTCTTTTCGCGTGCTCATATAACGCTTTTGCGAGAGCGAAAAAGACACATAACAGACCGTTCGTTGTTCTGCTCATCATCATGAGCGGAGTATGGGCAGTCAGCGGAATCTATATTCTTTTCGCGCCCGAAAACACACTCCTTGTATATATGCTCATTGTCGGAGGCCTTGCTATCTTTGACGGCCTTATCAGAGTTGCCAAGGATTACAGGATCAGACGCCGCTGGTATACAAAATAAGGAGATAGAGTGCAATATTCCTCGCTTTGCTCGGATATAACACTCTTCTCGATAGAGTGTTATAATTTCCTTATTATGTAATAAAGGGGGCTTTCGTATGGCAGAAGATTTGAACAAGAAGATGGAACCCGAGATTTCCGATGCAGCTTCTGAAGTTGCTAAGGAAGAAGCTTCTGTAGTTGAAGCAGCTGAGAAGAAGGCTGCAAAGGCTGCCAAAGAAGAAGTAAAGGCAGCAAAAGAAGAAGCGAAAGCAGCAAAGGTAGAAGCTAAGGCGGCAGAAGCGGCAACAGTTGCGGCAGCTGCAGCAGCCACAGCAGAAGCTAATAAAGAGGCGGCAAAAGCAGCAGAGGAAGCAGCTAAGGCTGCCAAGAAGGCTGAAGAGCAGGCAGCTAAGGAAGCTGCAAAGCAGAAGGCCGCAGCAGAGAAAGAAGCAGAGAAGGCAAGAATAGCTAAGGAGAAGGCTGACGCCAAGATCGAGAAGAAAAGACAGAAGAAAGCTGCACAGCAGGCATTGATCGATGCATGCCCTCCGCAGTACAGACCTGTAGCTACTTCCACATATTTCTGGCTCGCATTCTTAAGTGCCATTCCGGTAATCGGCGTTATCGCTACTCTGATCCTTTCATTTGCAGGACGCAACAAGAACAGAAAGAACTTTGAAAGAGCGATCCTTGCTTATTACATCATTGGATTGATCCTTTGCCTTGTTGCTGTTCTTATTGTCGGACTTTTACTCCCTGATTCAGTAAGAGAGTCAGTTCTTCTTGCACTTGAGCAGATCGTAAATTCATTTAAGTTCAGCTGACGTTAATTACAGTATCTGATACTTAAGGCTGCCCTGTATTTATGGGCAGCTTTTTTCTTTTGTTTCCTTCTTTTTATCCTGATGTCTTATGTCTGTAACATTGTTATTTTACAATCGGAGTAACAAAGTTAAGAAAGAGGGTAAAAGGGTTTATGGAAGACAGACTTATTTCCAAAAAAGACTTGCTTATGAAGGAAGGAATCTCATATGGTACGCTCTACCGCTGGAAGCGTCAGGGCCTTATTCCTGAGAGCTGGTTTATTCATAAGGCGACAGAGATAGGTCAGGCAACTTTCTTCCCTGAAGAGAAGATCACAGCAAGGATCGCACGTATCAAGGATCTTAAGAGTGAGCTTTCAGTAGATCAGATGCAGGAGCTTTTCTCTGCAAATGTAGAGAGCTTCAAGATTCCTTTGCAGGATTTCAAGGATCTTGAGATCGTTGGCAGAATGTCTATTACAGCATTCACATCCGTTTTCCCTATGAAGGACCTTCTTGATTTCAATGACGTATTCGGAATGTATGTAGTAGATCACCTGATGAAGCTTTCAGGAATCTATCTTGAAGATGCAAAGCAGGTATTAAGACTTCTTTGCAAGTATCTTTCAGCTGAGGCTTCAAAGGAATATCAGCTCATCCTTCTCCGTAAGATGGGTGTTCCTATGACTGTTCTCGTAAGAGGTGAAGACGAGATCCTTTTAGAGGACAACGCTGAGATCATCGCTTGCGCTAACCTCGGTGAGTTCGAAGAAGCGCTGAAGGATCAGCTCATTGCCTGATAAGTTACCATAATGGCAGCAAAAGACGATCAGTTCATTAAAGTATTAGGTGTGCTCGCAGAAGGAGTCCGCTTTAAGATCTTGTCGCTGATCGCATCCAAAGGTGAACTTACAGCCAAGGATATTCTTGCAGAATTTGAATTCAGCCAGCCTACTCTTTCACATCACATGTCATGTCTTGTTGAATCAGGTCTTGTCAATGTGAAGCGAAAAGGAAGATCCGCTTACTATTCGATCAACAAAGATGCAGTGGATAAGGTGGTTTCAGGTATTTCTGCTCTTAAGACAGGCGCGAAAAAAGCTTCAAAGGTAAAAGCTGATGAGCCTGATGCTGAAGATAAGATCAGGAAGAGCAAGAAAAAGAAGAAGAAAGACAAGAACAAGAAAAAGAAAAAAGATTGAATGTGAGAGGCGGTACCGTAAATGGCACCGCCTTTTTGCAACACTAATTGAGTGTATGCTGTATTATAGATATAGGGTAAGGCTGATGGTTTCTCGTTTCCGCGGAGGTTTGATATGAAAAAGATCATCGCGCTATTTCTCTCTTTGGCTATGCTCATATCGATGTGCAGCTGTAAGCGTGGTATTACTGCAAAGGTCGTAGCTGTAAGCAGCGGTTACGGAATAGCCGGGCAGAGTTTTGCCGGAAGAAAAGAATATGAGATCAAGTACATAAAAGAAGGCGATCTCTTAATTGAATATTGGGGCGAGATCTCGAATGAGATAAGATCCGAAAATGCCAAAAACGCCTGGGTCATGAAGATCGGTAAGATCAGCAGCGACGGAGTTGAGGTTACTACCCGTAATGCAACATTTATCATGTCTTATGGCTTGGAGTCGCCGGTCAATTCGTTGTGGTACGGTTCGGATATGCCTGAATACCATTACTTTATAACCTTCACTTGATAAGAGAGTATTGATAAGGATATCTTTCTGATTTGTTTTTCGAGCATCTGTTCTTTATACTGTGAATAAGAAATCAGTATGGGGATTCAGATGGAAAATATACAGTCGAAAGACCAGCAGGGCAGGATCATAGACTTACTTTATAAAACAAGCGGGAACGGCAGTTACCGTGAGCTTTCAGCTGAGAGTGCGAAGGATATTGCTCTATATGAAGTAATTGAATTCATGACCGGTGCCGAAGAGGAACAGAAGGTCCTTAAGGACATTATGTCTAAGATCCCGGAAGATCCCGCCGACATTTGCTACAGGCAGGAGATCTTAAAAGACCTCATGGAGAATGAGTCTTTATATAACACCGTAAAAGATTCCATCGATGCCATAAAGATCCTTCAGTTTTACAATACAGGTGCGAAGCGTATACGCGAAAAGGATAATTCCCTGTCAGGCCTTCTCGAGGAATTAAGAGAACTGAAAGTATACGTTGAAGTTATTGAAACACTTTCGAAGTCACTTATGGAAAGTGATATAAAGTCGGAAGGATTACTTGCTTTAAGAGAGACTTTGAAAGCGATATCGGAAGATGAAAGTTTCAGATCGGTAAAGCCTGACATCGAGAAGATTCATGAAGACCTTCAGGCCGCTAGGGGAGCGGTTATAGGAGTGACACTTACAGCTGATCTTGATATCGAGAATGTAACTGCGATCGAGTTTGTCGACTATAAGCCGAGGTCCGCCTATACGATAATGGACTATAAAGTTACAGCTCTTGCAAGCAATCCGTTCAATAAATACAAGTATCAGGATCCGCTCCTGACAGCGATGACACCTCATCTGAAAAAGCATCTCTGGAAGCATTTCGGTGAGATAAAGCATCTTATCAGAAAGCATTCGAAATACGATTCAAGACTTCTTACCAATCTATACAGCGGTCTGGTCTTTTATGTGAATGCTGCAAGATTAGGCAAAAAGCTTGAAGAGAGAAATTGTTCTGTTGTCTTTCCTGAGATAGCTCCGGGACATGAACTTGAGATAAAGGGCCTTTATAACATAAGGCTTGCGATAAAAGGTCAGGACGATATCGTAAAGAATGACTTCGCGTTCAAAGACAAAGAGAAGATATTCATCCTTACAGGTCCTAACCGCGGCGGCAAGACTATACTCGAGCAGGGCCTTGGTCTGATATCGGTAATGGCATCCCTCGGAATGTTCGTAACTGCTGATTCTTTCAAAGGACTTCCTTTTAAGAGTGTCCTTACTCACTTTCCGATAGACGAGAATCTTACAATCAATTACGGCCGTCTCGGAGAAGAAGCGGTGAGGATAAAAGAGATAGTAAAGCAGGCTGATGCCGATTCCTTGTTGTTGTTTAACGAGACATTCTCCACTACGTCCGCTGCGGATGCGCTCTATCTTTGCAAGGATCTTATCCACATACTTAAAGACAAAGGTTCATGTGTCATCTTCAACACTCATATCCATGAACTTGCATCCTGCATTCCGGAGATGAACGGATGGGAAGGCTCAAGCAGGATCGTAAGCATAGTAATGGAGATCAAAGATAACAGGAACACTTTCAAGATCAAACGAAGCGAACCCGATACCAGTTCATATGCGAAAAACATAGCTGAGAAATACGGGATTACTTATGATCAGATGAAAGAGATATAAAAGCGTTGCATTCAAAAGGGCCGTCTCTTAATTGAGACAGCCCTATGTTAATTCTGAATTATTATCAGCTGATTACTTGCCGTTCTGTGCCTTAAGGAGATCCTTGATCTCTGTAAGGAGCTTAACTTCATCAGAAGGCTCGGGTGCAGGAGCAGGTGCTTCTTCCTTCTTGCCCTTCTTGATCTTGCCGACACCGTTCTTAAGAGCATTGATTCCCTTGAGCATAGCGAAAAGAATGATTGCCATGATAAGGAAGTTGATGATAGCTGTGATGAAAGCACCATAGTTAAGTGAAAGAGCTGCGATCTGTTCAGGATCAAGACCTGTGTAGTCTACCCAGGGAAGTCTGATAGCACCGGCGATCTCAGCACCGCCGATAGAAGCGATCAAAGGATTGATAAAGTTGTCTGTGAAGGATGTAACGATATCCTTGAAAGCTGCACCGATGATAACACCGATAGCCATGTCAACTACGCTGCCCTTGAGCGCGAATTCCTTGAATTCCTTAATTAAACCCATGTAAATGTTCCTCCTGGTTTATTATTTAAAAACCCGGACCTGCAACAGATCCGGGTAGTTTTACGGATTAGTTCAAATCAAGCGAATTTTCTTGCTTCTTCAGGAAGGCTATCGATCTCGCCGCTATAAAGGATAGTAGCCACTACAGGTGTATCCTTCAGGAATGCATCGAGCTTCATAAGGAATTCGCCGAGGCCTGCGGGATCATAGTTGTTAGCAACTTTGCAGATTGCATCTACATAGATATGTGTTAAGTCGTAATCTTTGGAGCAGATGCCGCAGATGAATGCGAGAACCTGGTCAAAACCTTCGATAGGGTATTCCTTCATATTTACAAGACGGACAGTGGGTTTAAGAAGCTGGTCTAATCTGTTTCCTCTCTCAAGGCATACGACGTTGCTGTCAGAAGCTGCAACTGCGTTAATGTCATCGACGAGCTTAGCTGTCTTGCCCGTGCCCTTAGGTCCTGCAATAAGTTTAATCATAGAATGTCTCCTTTGGGGATCATATTTCCATTGGATATCTGGATAGACTTATTTTACTGTAATTGGCACCCAAAATGAATATAAAAGTGTAAAAAATTAGGAACATTTTTCGGTTTGCACTATTTATATAAATATGATAAAATTACCGAGTTCATAAAAGAGTTTTTATCGAACGGACAGCCGGATGGCGTGTCCGTTTTTTGTTGTAGAAGGAGATTGTTTTGGCTAAGAGATCAAAAGTAGCACAGGAAGCGTTTGAACTTGCTGAGCCTGTTGTAACAGAGCTCGGATTCGATCTGGTCGACTGTTCTTACGTCAAGGAATCGCGCGGAATGGTTTTGACGCTTTATATCGACAAGCGCGGAGGCATCGGCATCGATGACTGTGAGACGGTAAGCCGTGCGGTTGATCCGGTAATCGATGCGGCAGGTTCTATCGATCCTGACTTTTTCGAAGTATCTTCTCCCGGTCTTACAAGACCGCTCGAGACAGATAAGGACTATAACAGATATGCCGGCGAGAAGGCTGACATATCACTTTATAAGCCAATGGAAGGCAAGAAGAGCTTTACTGCGGTGATCAAAGGTGCAGAAGGCGACAAGGCAACATTCGTATTTGATAACGGCGATGAGTTAACTCTCGGATTCGAGGATATAGCAAAGGCCGTTCGTCATATAGATTTCTAAAGTTTATTAATGTTAGGAGGAAATAAAAATGCCCAGAAAGAAGAATGAAGAGGAACCCAAGGATACAATAGTAAGTCTTGTTAAGCTCCTCGCAGAAGAAAGAGACATCAATGAGGAAGAGGTTTTCCAGGCTATTGAGAGCGGTCTTGTCGCAGCTTACAGACGTGAGTTCGGCGGCAACAAGCAGGATATCAAGTCTGTCAATGCCGAGATCGACAGAGAGACAGGCGAGATCTATGTTTATAAGCTCGCAGAAGTAGTTGATGATGTTATCGATGAGGCTAACGAGATTTCCATCGAAGCAGCTAAGGAATTAGGTTATGAAGACGTTGAGATCGGAGATGAGATCGAGATCGGTATCGACGTTGAAGATCTGGGCCGTCTTGCTGCAAGCGCTGCAAAGAACGCTATCAACCAGAAGTTAAGAGATGCAGAGAGCCTTAAGATCGAAAAGGAGTTCTCCGGTAAGATCGGTGAGATCACATCAGGAACTATCGTTCGTAAGGATGCTAGAAACGTTTACGTTAATATCGGCCGTGCTGAAGCTATCGTTAAGCATGACGGTCAGATCAGAAATAACAGAAATGAGCACTACGATCAGGACAGGATCATGAAGTTCCTCGTCATGGGCGTTGAGGAAGCTAACGGCAGACCTTCAGTTGTTCTTTCAAGAACAGATGCAAGACTCGTTACAAAGCTTTTCGAGCTCGAGGTTCCTGAGATCAAGGCAGGCGATGTAATCATCAGATCTGTTGCAAGAGAAGCAGGCTCCAGAACAAAGGTTGCTGTTTACTCTAAAGATCCCGATATCGATGCAAAGGGTTCATGCGTTGGTCAGAGAGGACAGAGAGTTCAGCAGATCATGAATGAGCTTGCTGAAGAAAAGATCGACATCGTTGACTGGAAGGAAGATCCCGCACTCTTTATCAGCGAAGCTTTGCAGCCTGCAAAGGTCTCAAGAGTTGATACAGAGATCACAACAAATGAGAATGGTGAAGTAGAGAGATATGCAAAGGTAATCGTACCTGATCAGCAGTTCTCACTCGCTATCGGTAAGAGCGGTCAGAATGTACGTCTTGCTGCAAGACTTACAGGATTTAAGATCGACATCAAGAAAGAGTCTGATGAGAGCGTAGAAGCTTCCAAGGCACTTATCGATGACTTTACAGTCGTTGATGATGAAGCAGGTAAGAACGAGTAATAAGCAGAGCGATTAGAAGTATGAAGAAAAAGCCGCAAAGAAGTTGTGTATCCTGCAGGACAGTAAGAGACAAAAGTGAACTCTTGCGTGTGGTCGTGACACCGGAAGGTGAAGTCGCATTCGATCCTACGGGAAAGCTTTCAGGAAGAGGTGCATACCTCTGCCGCAATGAAGCATGCATAACAGCGGAGCTTAAGAAAGCGGCAAAGCTTTCGAAGGGACTTAAGAAGCCTTTGACCGATGAAGAGATCAGAGAGCTTGCAAAATCACTTTTAGGGAGCATTGCAGAAGATAAATGACAGATAAGGAAAGAGTGTTTGGAATGATCGGGCTCGCGTCCCGAGCAGGAAAGATAGCGTCAGGAAGTGATGCGGTAACCGGACAGATACGTTCCGGCAACGTAAAGCTCCTGATCATTACCAAAGACATTTCAAGCAATTCTTTGGACAAGATCTTAAGGAACATAACGGGAAAAGATGAGATCCCCTGTTACAGTTTCGGAAGTTCGGAAGAACTGGGTGACGCATTAGGCAAGCCCGCCAGAACAGTTGCGGCAATTACTGATAAAAGCTTTGCGGATGGTATATCCGCCATACTCGATAAGATCAACGAGGAGGAAGATATTTGATGAGTGAAGATAATGAAAATAAGAAGAGTGGTCTGACCGTCGGAGGCGTATCCGGCAGCAAGAAGATGAGACTCGGAAGAGTTCATAAGAAGAAGGCCGAAGATACACCCGAGGCAGCACCCGTTGCTGAGGTAAAGCCTGATGCAGCAGTTGTTGAGGCAGCACCTGCTCCCTTACAGGAAGCAGAAGCAAAGCCTGCAAAGAAGGCGCCTGCAAAGAAGGCTGCAGCTGAAGAAAAGCCGGCAGAAGAGAAGAAGCCTGCTAAGAAGACTGCTGCAAAGAAGGCTGAAGCTGAAGAAAAGGCAGAGGCTCCTGCCAAGAAGACAACTAAGAAGGCAGCAGAAAAGAAAGAGCCTGAAGCTAAGGCTGAAGAGGCAGGAACAGAAGAAAAGAAGCCTGCCAAGAAGACTGCTGCAAAGACAACAAAGACAGCAGCTCCCAAGGCTGAAAAGAAGGAAGAAGCTCCTGCAGTTGAGGAGAAGAAGCCTGAAGTAAAGGTCGAGGAAAAGCCTGTTGCTGAAGAGAAGAAGCCTGAAGTAAAGGCTGAGGAAAAGCCCGTTGCCGAAGAGAAGAAGCCTGAGGTCAAGCCTGAGGCTCCTGCAAAGCCGAGACTTTCATCTGCTGTTATCTCACTTCCTGATGTTCCCGCAAGAGGCGAGACGATCAGAAGTTCTACGGTTATCACTTATTCCGGCAGGGATAAGAAGAGCCCGATGAGATCAGGCGGCCAGGGCGGCTACAACAATAACAGAGGCGGCGGCTTCCAGAAGCAGGGCGGCGGCTTTGATAAGGATAAGGATGATGATAATTCACGTCCGCAGTTCAAGAGAGCACCCAAGCCGAGAGCAGAGGCTCCAATCGAAGATGCAAAGAAGAGCAGATCTTCTTATGCAGAGAAGAGTGCTTTCGATAAGAAGCACAACAACGCTGACAGAAGAGACGGCGAAAAGAATGCGAACATTGATAAGAGAAAGCAGTCAAGAACATCACAGTTCACAGGACGTGTTAACAGTGACGGTGACTACGATGATTTCTCATTCAGAAAGAAGAAAAAGAAGCAGTTTGAGCAGCAGGCTGTTGTGGAGCAGGTAATCACAGAGATCAAGATCCCTGCTTTCATTACAGTTAAGGAATTTGCTGAAGGTATCGGCAAGAAGAGCTCTGACATCATCATGGCTCTCATGAAGCTCGGTGTAATGGCTACTATCAACCAGGAACTCGACTTCGATACAGCCTGCCTTGTTGCAGACAGCTTCGGAATCAATGCGGAACTCCTTGAGGAGAAGACAGAAGAGGATATCCTTTTCGAGGCAGATGTTGATAATCCTGAGAACCTCGAACCCAGACCTCCTGTCGTAGTTGTTATGGGTCACGTTGACCACGGTAAGACATCACTCCTTGATAAGATCCGTTCAGCAAACGTTACAGAAGGCGAGGCCGGCGGTATCACACAGAAGATCGGTGCTTACACAGTACGTCTTAAGGGCCGCCAGATCACATTCCTCGATACACCTGGTCACGAAGCGTTCACCACGATGAGAGCAAGAGGTGCACAGTTCACCGATATCGCTATCCTCGTTGTAGCTGCTGACGACGGTGTAATGCCTCAGACGATCGAAGCTATCAACCACGCTAAGGCTGCTAATACAGAGATCATCGTTGCTATCAACAAGATCGATAAGCCGGGCGCAAATCCTGACAGAGTTAAGCAGGAACTCACACAGTACGGCCTCGTATGTGAAGAGTGGGGCGGCCAGACCATCATGGTACCTATCTCCGCTAAGCAGGGTACAGGTATTGATGACCTTCTCGAAAACGTATTGCTCACAGCAGACGTTATGGAGCTCAAGGCTGATCCGAAGAGCCAGGCAAAGGGCGCTGTTATCGAGGCTAAGCTCGATAAGAACAGAGGTCCTGTTGCATCCGTACTTATCCAGCGCGGTACATTAAGACAGGGCGATACAGTCGTATGCGGTCCTATCCTTGGTAACGTAAGAGCTATGTACGATGATAAGGGCGCTCCTATCAAGAAGGCAGGTCCTTCAATCCCTGTCGAGATCTTAGGTCTTCCTGAAGTACCTCAGGCAGGTGAGATCCTCTATGCCGTATCTGACGATAAGACAGCAAGACAGCTTGTTGAAAAGCGTAAGATCAAGCAGAGAGAAGAGCAGCTCCACAGATCATCCAAGATGAGCCTTGATACGCTCGCAGCACAGATGGCAGCAGGTGATGTTAAGGATCTCAATATCATCATCAAGGCAGACGTTCAGGGTTCTGTCGAAGCCGTTCAGCAGTCTTTGGAGAAGCTCTCCAACGACGAAGTTAAGATCAAGGTCATCCACGGTGCAGTCGGTGCCATCAATGAATCCGATATCGTTCTTGCTGATGTATCCAATGCGATCATCATCGGCTTCAACGTAAGACCTTCACAGATGATCGTTGATAAGGCAAAAGAGACAGGCGTAGACATCAGACTCTACAGCGTCATCTATAATGCTATCGAAGATGTTGAGAACGCTATGAAGGGTATGCTTGCACCTAAGATCGAGGAAGTCGTCTGGGGTCATGCAGAAGTCAGACAGCTCTTCAAGGTCAGCGGTATCGGTACTATCGGCGGATGCTATGTTACTGACGGTAAGATCCAGAGAGCATCCAATGTCAGAGTCATCAGAGATGATGTTGTTATCTATACCGGTGTGTTGGGTTCCCTGCAGCATGAGAAGGATTCCGTTAAGGAAGTAGTTTCAGGACATGAATGCGGTCTTACAGTCGAGAAGTATAACGACATAAAGATCGGCGACGTTATCGAAGCATTCGGCAACGTCGAAGTTAAGAGGGACTGATATGAAAAACAGAAGACCTGAGATAGTTGGAGATGAGATCCAGAAGATCATCTCCACGATTATCTCAACAAAGTTAAAGGATCCTAGAGTTCCTTTGCTGACATCTGTTACGTCCGTTAAGATGAGCCGTGACTTATCTCACGCTACTGTGTTTATCTCTGTTTACGGAGATGACAAGACACAGAAGGAAGCTATGGAAGCGATAGAGCACGCCAAGGGCTTTATCCGCTATGAGACAGTACAGGAGATCAACTTAAGAGTTGCTCCTGAACTGAGCTTCAAGCTCGACAAGACTCTTGACGAAGCACTCAGAATGGAAGCTCTGATCGATAAGACGATCAAGGAAGATGAAGCTAGAAGGATTGCCAGAGAAGAGAGAAACTCAAATGAGGGAACGCTATAAAGAAGGCAGTTTAAGAAGTGCTAAGAATTTACTGAGTATTATCGAAAAGACCAAGACGAACGATGAGGCCGTCCTGGTCTTCCTTCACAGGAGTGTTGACGGAGACTGCATAGGATCAGCATCCGGAATCTGCAGTATCTTAAGATCTTTCGGTGTTGATGCATATGTTGCCATCCCGGAACAGCTCCCTGAGAACATGAAGTTTTTGGGTATCGAAGACCTGTTCTTCCATCCTGACGGAGACAATCATCTTGCTGAAGAGTTCACCACTTCAGGTACTCTTGCAGGCAAGAAGATCGGTGCTGCAGTAAGCTGCGATATCTCCGATTCATCAAGAATGGGATCATGCGGAGTCATTTTCGATTCTGTCGAGCCAAAGATAATCATCGATCACCATGCTTCAGTTACAGCAAGGTCCGATAATCTCTGGATCGATCCTGATGCATCATCAGCATCTGAGATGGTCTTCTATGTTGCCCAGCAGATAACTGAGCTCACAGGCAAAGCGATGAAAGACATCCTTAAGCCTAATGCCGCAAAGGCAGTGCTTTCAGGAATCGTTACTGATACAGGCAGATTCACATTCAAGAACACACGTCCGGAGACGCTTGAGGCTGCCGGCCTTCTGATCGAATTAGGCGGTGACATATCTGAAGTATGCTATAACCTTTTCGACCGCAAGACAAAGCAGAAATTCCTGCTGTCAGCTGAAGCAAGATCCGAGACACAGTTCTATTACGATGATAAGTTCGCGATGACAGTTGTGCCTTACGATCTTTTCAAGCGCTTTAATGCAGGACCAGACGGAGTAGATGATGTCGTATCCGCAATGCGTGATATCGACGGAGTCGAACTTGCGATTGTCTTAAGAGAGCTCGAAACCGGTGAGATCAGAGGCAATGTCAGATCACAGGAATACTTCGATTGTTCCAAATTCGCCGAAGGCTTTGGCGGCGGCGGACATGTTAGGGCAGCCGGATTTACTGTAAAGAACGGCAACATCTACGAGATCGCCGGAGAGATAGTAAAAAGGGTTCGGGACATTATATGATCAATGACGGATTCATCCTTGTAGATAAACCTGAAGGATGGACTTCCTTTAAGACCGACCGTTTCGTCGGCAGTCTTCTCGGTACAAGAAAAGTAGGACACCTGGGAACGTTGGATCCTTTTGCCACAGGCCTTTTGCCGGTATTTGTCGGCAAGGGGCTTAAGTTCCTGAGGTTTTGCGAAGGCTTTGATAAAGGCTATTCCTGCAAGTGCATTTTCGGTGCTCAGACAGATACGATGGATAAGACGGGTGAATTCATATCTGAGAATTATCCGTCTTCTTCAGAACTGTCTGAACTTGCGAAAACAGGTTATGGAAAGATACATGAAGCCTTTGCCAAGGTGAAGGCAACAAAAGAGCAGCTCCCGCCAGCTTTTTCGGCGAAGAAGATAGACGGCGTAAAAGCATATGAGCTTGCAAGAAAGGGTGAGATGCCTGATCTTAAGCCTGCTCCTGTCACCATTTATTCACTTGATATCACAGGTATTGAAGCGCGCAGCAAAGGACTTGCTGTCGATTTTGACTGCCTGTGTTCAAAAGGAACATACATAAGGACGATCTGCTCCGATCTCGGAGCGGTTACAGGTTATGGAGCTTATGCCGAGTCCTTGAGAAGGACCATAAACGGACAGTTCAGCGTAAAGGATGCGTATACGCCTGAAAAGCTTCAGAAGATGGCGGAAGAAGGCGACTTTTCATTCGTGAGAGATGCATCCGAGACAATAACGTTCCTGCCTGAGATCAAGCTCGATCCGAAGCAGACACAGGATATCAAGTTCGGAAGAAAGATCGCATTTCCGTTTGAAGTTGCACTTGAAGGTGATGAGCGCATATATTACAGAGCCACAAGTGAAGGAAAACTCATTGCCGTGGTGTTCCCGGCTGTTGAGAACGGGATTCTGACTATGAGGATCGAGAGGCTTTACGCACATGATTAAAGTCTGCAGTACATATACGCTTAATGATCTTCCGTTAGGAACCAGGGGCAGAGTGATCGCGCTTGGCATGTTCGACGGCATTCATCAGGGACATCTGGACATTATAAAGAAGACTGTCATGACCGCTGAAAGAGACGGCCTGACATCGACTGTGCAGACATTCAAGAATCTTTTCAAATCAGATTCCAAACCCTTATATACATCCGAAGAAAGACTGAACCTTATAGGTGAGACGGGCGCAGATGAACTTCTCGTGCTTGATTTCGACAAGGTAAAAGATATGGAGCCGGAAGAGTATCTTACAGGCATCCTTCTTAACCGTTGCATTGCGGATACCTTGATAATGGGTGAGGATTACAGGTTCGGCAAGGATGCCAAAGGCGACGTTAATATGATAAAAGAGTTCGCCAGGGCAAATGATATACGCGTTATCGTCGTAAAAGACCGTCTCCTTGACGGAACAGATAAGAAGATATCCACGACATGGCTCCGTGATGCACTCGGGCAGGGTGATGCTGATCTTGCAAGAGATCTGTGCGGCGGAAGGGATTACTCTTATTCCGGCCATTGCGTCCAGGGAAAACAGCTCGGAAGGACGATGGGTTTCCCCACTGCAAATATCGTTGTTCCTGAAGATAAATTCGTTGTAAGAAGAGGCGTATATGTATCACGCATCCGCTTAGGCCAGAGAACGCTTTACGGTGTTACTAATATCGGCAGAAGACCGACTCTGGAAGATGCCGTTAACGATGTTGTGGAGACTTTTATTTTCGACTTTGATGAAGATATCTACGGTGCAAGCCTCACGGTCGAACTTCTTCATTTCCTAAGACCTGAGACCAAGATGACATCAAAAGATGATCTGATCTCTGCGGTGGAACTTAATAAAGCACAGGCTATAGATTACCTGAAAGACAGAGGTTTCTGCTGAAAATACCACAGAAGCACCGCGAAAACGAACCATAAAGGATATATATTCTGATTTGTGGTAATATATCAAAGATTTATCTGACCCCGGAAGGGGCAGGGAGGATAAGGAAGCATGATGAACTTAGTAGAAGTCAAATTCCCGGGTCTGGGAATCAATGTAAATATAAGTCCGGTGGCGTTTACTATCGGAAGTGTCGAGATATACTGGTACGGTCTTCTGATCGCTTCAGCAATCGTTCTGGCAGTCATTCTTGCAGTCAAGCAGGCAAAAGACTTCAAGTTCCCTGAAGGACTTGTATACGATACGATCCTCGTCATCATTCCATGTGCCATTATCGGTGCAAGACTTTACTTCGTCGCATGCAATTGGGATTACTACGGAAAGAATCTTAAGGCTATCTTCGACTTAAGATCCGGCGGACTTGCCATCTATGGAGGAGTTATCCTCGTCTTCATCGGCTGTATTGTTATGTGCCGCATAAGAAAGATCCCTTTCATGGAGCTTGCTGACTACTGCGTGGTTTACCTGCCTTTGGGCCAGGCTATCGGCAGATGGGGCAACTTCTTTAACCAGGAGTGCTTCGGCACGAACACAACTCTTCCCTGGGGCATGACAAGTTCCACTATCGAGAACTATATCAGTGCTAACTGTCCGACACTTGTAGCCACAATGCCGGTTCATCCCACATTCCTTTATGAATCACTTGCTGACCTCGCGATATTCTTTATCCTCTTATATGTCAGAAAGCATTCCAAGATTCCTTTCGAGACATCTTGTGCTTACTTTGCACTCTATGGAACAGCAAGATTCTTCATTGAAGGTCTCAGAACAGATTCACTTTATATTGCAAACACAACTATCAGGATCTCCCAGCTCCTTTCACTCATCTTTGTCGTAGCTGCACTTCTTTACATCGCTTACGCAAGGTCCATGAGATTTGAGAAAAAGGGTTTTCCTGAAAAGCTCTTTGTCGAACTTACAGAGGAGAAAAAAGGTTAATAATGGATAAGGCTGGTTCCGGCGTTGTCAGACTTCGCGGGAAAGACGGTCTTAAGACCGTCGACTATTATCTTGTCATTCCGGTTCTCGCGATGACGATAATCGGCCTTTATGTTCTTCAGAGAGTTTTGTCCAAAGGCTACGCTGCTTATCCCGGAAATTACTACAGACAGATAGCTGCTACAGTAGGCGGTATCGTCGGTGCATTGATCATCAGTTTGCTCGATGAGCATCTCCTGAAGATCGTAGGCCGAGTGCTTTATGCTGCATCTGTTTTCCTTTTGCTGCTTGTCCCTATCGACGGTTACTCGCTTGCTGCCACATGGGGTGCGGACTCCTGGCTGAATCTCCCTATCATCGGTAACTTCCAGCCTTCAGAGCTCGCGAAGATCGGTCTTATCATGGTGGCTGCAGATATTTTCGAATCAATGCATAACAAGGAATATTCATTCCTCAAAGGCTTCGGCATCATGGCAGCTGTTTACGCTCCGCCGATGCTCCTTATACTCTCTCAGCCTGACTTCGGTACGGCAATGGTTATCGCATTTACATTCGTATGTATGCTTTTCGCATGGGGCGTAAGATACAGATACTTCCTTCTCGCGTTCTCATCATTCGTCGTAATCGTCGTTCCTGTTGTATGGTTCTTCTACCTGAAACCTTACCAGAAAGACAGAATCTTATCACTCGTTTTCCAGGGCTCATCACCCCGTTCAGAGTACAACTTAAGACAGTCGCAGCTTGCCATCATGTCAGGCGGACTTACGGGCAACCATACCGGCATCCTTACTCCGGTTCCGGTTAAGGAGAGTGACTTTATTTTCGCTGCGATATCGGAACATATGGGATTCATCGGAACCACGACTGTAATAGTTCTCGCGTTCTTCTTCCTGAGCAGATGTCTTTATGTTGCCGCCAAGAGTACATCCAAATCAGCATCTTACATGCTTACCGGACTTACGGGATACTTTGCTTTCCATTTCATCGAGAACATGGGCATGGCCGTTGGTCTTCTTCCTATCACGGGAATTCCGCTTCCTTTCATAAGTTACGGCGGTACTGCGATGCTGATCAACTATCTGGCTTTCGGAGTAATACTCAACATCTCGATGTCCAGAAATACTTAGTAAATAAGGAGGCACATCTTGAAGGGCAAGTGGAGACAGAATCTTCATATCGAACCGCCTGAAGGTTGGATGAACGACCCGAACGGACTGTGCTTTTTTGACGGCTGTTATCATGTCTATTTCCAGTATTCTCCCGGCACTCCATGTGGCGAAAGTGTCCGCCGCTGGGGTCATTATGTAAGCCCTGATCTTCTCTCGTGGAAATATCAGGGCATCGTTCTTGATGCGGATATTCCGGAAGATAAGGATGGCGTCTTCTCAGGATGTGCCGTTCCCTTCGATGATCACATAGAATTCTTCTATACAGGCAATGTCATGGATGAAGGCGAACACGATTATGTGCTTGAAGGACGCGGCGCCAATGTTATCCATGTAACATCTCCTGACGGATCTGCGATGTCATCGAAAAAAGTCCTTCTTAAGAATCCTGATTATCCGTCTTTTTGTTCATGTCACGTAAGAGATCCCAAGGTATGGATCGAAAACGGCATATACAAGATGGTGCTTGGCGCACGTACAAAAGACGACAAAGGGTGTGTTCTCCTATACGAAGGTGCGCGCGTTGATTCACTTGAATATAAGGGATCTTTATCTGCTCCTGACATGGGATATATGTGGGAGTGTCCAGACATGTTCGATATCGGAGACAAACGTTTCCTCGCTTTCTGTCCTCAGGGAATAGAGCAGGGCGAATATAAGTATCAGAATTATTTCCAGAGCGGTTATTTTACTGTGGACGGCGAAAAACTTTCTGATTTTGAAGAATTCGATTACGGTTTTGACTTCTATGCGCCGCAGACATTTATAGCTCCTGACGGAAGAAGGATCCTTATCGGCTGGATGGGAATAGGTGACGACTCGTATACCAATCCCACGACAGAACTCGGCTGGCAGCATTGCCTTACATTACCCCGCGAACTTACTGCCGGACCTGATGGAAAGATAATACAGAATCCTATTAGGGAATTGGAAAAGGTCAGGAGATCTTCCAAGACAATAGATGGCGAAGCCTGGGCGGGACTTCCTTTTGAAGTTTGCGCTTCTGAATGCGCAGATGATGTGCTGCTCTCGGTATCAGGCGCATCTATCACATGGAGCAGAACGGCTGGTGTATTAAGTCTCGGATTTACAAATGATGAAGGTTATGGAAGAACGGTCCGCAACATCCGGATAAGTGATCTGACTGATATCCGCATAATTGCAGATATTTCTTCATTAGAAATCTATATTAATGGCGGCCGTTATGTCATGAGCACAAGATTCTATCCGGAACACCGCCAGGTCCGTGTTGCAGCACAGGGCGTTTCAGCTGAGATATACACACTGAGACTTAACGATACTCTGATAGCGATAGGCGAGGCACTTATTGATTTTATTCCGGATAAGACCGGCTGTGAGTTCCATGAAGTCGGTGCATTCTCACCTGCGACAGGCGGCGCGCCCGCTAATGTGTGCGGTGCTTTTTCGAAGCTTGGCGGCAAATCAAGAATGCTTACAAAGCTTGGCAAAGATCCATTCGGAGATGTCATCACAAGAACGCTTAATAACGCCGGAGTTGATACTTCTTATATAAGTTATACTTCTGAAGCTAATACTGCACTTGCTTTTGTGAGTCTCGCAAAAGATGGCAACAGGGTATTCTCTTTCTACAGGAATCCTTCTGCTGACATGCTTTTCGATGCGTCAGATGTGACAAGTGATATGCTCGAAGACTGCTATGCGCTTCATTTCTGCAGCGTATCACTCGGAGATTTTCCGATGAAGGATGCACACCGCACTGCAATCACTCTTGCAAGACGACAGGGCGCGATCGTAAGCTTCGACCCCAACCTCCGCTTCATGCTCTGGGAAGATAAGGAAGAATTAAAGAGAGTCATCTGGGAGTTCCTTCCTGAGTGCGACGTGCTCAAGATATCTGACGAAGAGATCGAATTCATCACAGGCGAATCTTCTGTCGAAAAGGCTGTTCCCATGCTCTTTACCGGAAGTGTAAAGCTTGTGATACTCACAAAAGGCAAGGACGGCGCTGATGCCTACAATCTCAATGGCGTTGTGTCTTCAGTAGGACCATCAGTAAAGGCGACAGATACAACAGGCGCGGGCGATGCATTTATCGGCTCGTTCCTGTGGTGCCTTAAGTCGCGCGGTATTGTAAGAGGCGATCTTGCTGAGTGCCCACTCACCGTGGTGAAGGAGTGCCTGGATTTTGCGAACCGCTACTGCTCGATAAGCGTCCAGCGTCCAGGAGCGATCCCGTCGTATCCTTCTATAGAAGAAATGAAATAAGATAACAAAAGCGGTCCGCTGGGGGCCGCTTTTTTATTGGTTCCCATTACGGGACTGGTGATGAAATGGTGACGGTTTTGCCTGATTTCGTCACCATTTCGTGCATTTTTGGCCTTTGGTGACGGTTTTGGTGACGATTTTGAGGGCTTTCGTCACCATTTCGTCACTACGATGGAATTAAGCTGGCAACGATGGTTCCCCAAGCCCCGCGAAAAGCAGGTGTGCAGATATGGTGCTAACTTGGCCGCATATTTGCACCCAAACGAGCAATTTGGCCCCGGAATGCGCGAAATGGTGCAGATTTGAGCGGATTCTTGCACCATTTTTGCACGAGGGGATTTCTGCCAACCCGGTTTTCGCTCCACAAAGCTCCACCTGGAAAAAATATTTTATAAATTTCCATAAAATTACCAAAAAACCTCTTGCGTTAAAAAAAGATTACGAATAGAATACAGATGTGTGGTGATTCGGGGAGATATTTCCCATTCTGGTGGAGGAAAGTGGCTGAAATCGAGGCTGCGGCCTTCACTTTAACACAAAATCAAGTTTTAAGAGACTCAGGATGAGAGACATTAAGAAAGTAGACGCAAAGGGAAGATTCTTTATCCCTTCAAAGCAGAAAGAAGTGCTTGGCGCCGAGGTTGTCGTAACAAACAGCCTTGATGTCGGCTATCTTTGCGTTTACTCCAAGGATCATTTTGAGAATGTCGTAAAGACACAGCTCGCAAAACTCAACACAATGGATGCTAATGCCCGTAAGATCAAGAGAGCGATCATCGGCGAGGCTTGTGAAGTAACTGTAGATTCCCAGGGACGTATTTCTGTTAACAGTGAGCTTTGGGACAGGATCGGTGCTAAGCCAGGTGACGAGATCTGCGTATTCAATGATGACGGCAAGCTTGATATCTGTACAAAGAATTTCTATGACAACGAAGATCATGATCTAAGCGGCATAGAAGGATTGGAGACAAAGTATTATGTTGAAGGTCTCTGATTTTGATCACATTCCTGTACTTCTTTATCAGACTGTGGACAGTCTGAATGTCAGACCGGGCGGAATCTATGTCGATTGTACGGCCGGCGGTGGAAGCCACAGTGCTGAGATCGCAAGGAGAATGAAGGGACAGGGCATCCTCGTATCTATCGATAAGGATGATGCGGCACTTGCAGCATGCATGGAGAGAAGAGAAGCTTTTGCGGGAATCGAGTGGATGCCGGTAAAAGCTGACTATAAGGATATAGATGATATTATCCGCAGCCTCAAGATCGGCAAGGTCGACGGCATCATGGCTGACCTTGGCGTTTCCTCATATCAGCTCGATACGGCTGAGAGAGGCTTCTCATATATGAAGAACGGACCTTTGGATATGAGAATGGATCCTGATGAGTGGCTTACAGCAGCTGAAGTAGTAAACAGATATTCGAGAGACGAACTCGAGAGGATCTTCAGAGAATATGGTGAAGAGCACCATGCCGGAAGGATCGCTGACGGTATCGTCGAGAGAAGAAGAACAAAGCCTTTTACAAGAACGACAGAACTTGCACAGGCTATTAAGGATTATATGCCGGGTCACGGAAGAGGAGAGGATCAGCATCCTGCGAAGAGATGCTTCCAGGCCATAAGGATCGAGGTAAACCACGAACTTGACGGTCTTGAATCACTCTTAAGTGACGGTATCAGAAAGCTTAAGGCAGGCGGAAGGTTCTCAGTAATTTCCTTCCACTCGCTCGAAGACAGGATAGTCAAAGAAGCATTCAGAACGGCAGAGAGTCCGTGCACATGTCCCAGAGATTTCCCTGTATGCGTTTGCGGAAAGAAGTCCCTGGGAACGGTAATAACAAAGAAACCGATCGAACCGACCGAGGAAGAGATCGAGATCAATCCGAGATCCAGAAGCTCAAAACTCAGGGTTTTCGAGAGAAACGATAACGAACAGTACAACTAAGAAACATAAAGGTAAGAACTAATGGCAATCAGGACAGCATCGAAAAGAAAAATGAATAACTTCGATGTAGGCGCATACGATGAGGCGCTTCAAGAGGTGCTGTCTGCAAAGAAGACTGATCTGACTTACAAGGAAGGTGAAGTCTTACCGGAT
The DNA here is from genome assembly GCA_946403085.1 of uncultured Clostridia bacterium. Lineage (GTDB taxonomy): Bacteria > Bacillota > Clostridia > Saccharofermentanales > Saccharofermentanaceae > Saccharofermentans. Next base: position 78,932 of record CAMIYM010000003.1, read on the forward strand.
GATATCGCGGCTTTGATCGACGATGAACCTTTGATCATAGAAGATAATCCCGGTTTGGTTTCATACGATGAAGTACAGGAAAGATCAGCACAGTATGCAAAAGAACATGTAGATGCCCAGTTCATGCTTGACCACAAGAAGCAGACAAGAAAGCTTACCAGAAGAAAGCTTTTCGAGACTATATTATCGATCGGACTTGTAATCCTGATCGGATTCTTCGTTATGCTTTTGCTCTATCCTCAGACAGAGATCTCCGAGCTTGCAAGAGACAACTCCAATCTGAAGGATAAGATCAATACTGCGAAAAGAGAGATCGTTAATGCAGAAGAGAATGCGAACGGCGTCGCAGACATGGACGTCATCCGTGCGCAGGCGATAGCTCTCGGAATGCAGGATCCTAACCAGAATCAGGTTATCAATCTTCCGGTACCGAATACGGATTCACTCCGCACAAGAGTAAACTATAACTCCGACGGAATTAATGACGAGGCGTTCAAAGATTCCAAGGATGCGCTGGCTGATTACTATGCCAATAATCCCGGCAAGTAACATCGGCAAGCCCTTGAGGGGTTCTTCCGCCATTAATAAAGACAAGCAGGTAAAAGAGCCCGTTAAGGACTCTTTTGATAATGACTCCGCGAAAAAAGATATAACTTCGAAGATCAAGCCTGGTGTATGGCCCAAGATCTGGATCGTGATCGTAGCGGTAGTTGTTTTCCTTTACTCTTTTTACCTTGTTTATAACCTCTATCAGACGACGGTAACTGATTACGACAAGTATGCGAGAGCTGCTGCTGATGAACAGTGGACACTCGTTACATACAGTGCCAACAGAGGAATGATCTACGATGCGAACATGGTTCCTCTCGCGTCTAATACATACGACTACACTCTCATCTGTTCTCCTAAGATGGTTACATCCACACAGATGAACAGACAGCAGATAATCGAAGGTGTTGTAAGCATTCTCGGCGTTGATTACGAGAAACTTGATAAGACGATTCCGATCGATCCTACAGACAAGACAGATAAGCGCAATGATGTTGCCGGATGCGACATCATGAAGAATATCTCCGCTGAGAAGAAGGATGAGTTCGCGAAGTGGACTAAGGAAAACAAGATCAAAGGTTTTGCTTTCGTTGCGGTTCCGCAGAGATACTATAACTACGGTTCTCTTGCTTCGCAGGTAGTCGGCTACGCGAAAAATGACGGTGTAAGCCTTAACGGACTTTATGGTCTTGAGGCTTACTATAATTCTGTTTTATCAGGTGATGACGGATACAGATATTCAGAGACGGATGAAATTACAGGCGGCGTTTTGCCTTATTCAGATGCGACAACTGTTGCCGTATCTGACGGTAATAATATCGTCACCAATATCGACATCAGTATCCAGAGAATCGCAGAAGAAGCCGCAAAGGAAGCTTACGATAAGTTCGATCCGATAGACGGTGTCTGCGCCATAGTCATGAACCCTTATACCGGTGCGGTTTATGCGATGGTATCCATTCCTAATTATGACTGTAATAACCCTTATGCAAGACCTTACGGAGTAGGTGAGGAAGCATGGAATTACATGAAGGAAGAGGACCGCGTAAAGTTCGTAATGGCTAATGCATGGCGTAACCGCTGCGTTTCAGATACATACGAGCCCGGTTCAACATTTAAGGCTCTTACAACATGTATGGCATTTGAAGAGAACCTTACAAGAGAAGATGAGTTGTTTGATGACTCACCGATGAAGCTCTCCTCACAGCATACGATCTCCTGCTGGCTGCAGAAGACGGCTAACTATAACCACGGCATGGAGACACTGCAGAGTGCTTTCGAGAACTCATGCAACCCGGTCTTCGCCCAGCTTGCTCAGAGAATAGGAATCACTAAGTATTATTCTTATGTGCGCATGCTCGGTTTCTATGATCATACGGGAATCGATCTTCCTGCTGAAGGTAAGGGTATCTTCCATAAGAATCCTTCCAGAGTCGATATGTCAGTTCTCTCATACGGCGAGTCTTCAACGGTTACTCCTATCCAGCTCCTTACTTCATACTGCGCTATCGTTAACGGCGGCGACCTTCTTGTTCCTCACATCGTAAAGTATGTTACGGATCCTGAAGGAAACATCGTCGATGAGATCGAGCCTGAAGTAGTAAGAACAGTGTTCTCTGAAGACACATGCAAGAGAGTAAGAAAACTGATGGAAGGCGTTGTCTCTGACGGTACCGGTTCGGCAGGTAAGGTTGCAGGATACGCAGTCGCAGGTAAGACATCAACATCTACGATCGACGTTGGTGAACTTAAGGGTTTGCACGTGCTCTCATTCTCATGCTACGCACCTTCATATGACCCGAAGATCGCTGTACTCGTAGTAATCAATAAGCCTAGAGATAAGTCAGTAGGTTCATCATCTGCGGCTTCCACAGCTGCGAAGATAGTTGAAGGCACTTTGTCCTACATGGGTGTCGAGAGAAGATTCTCGCAGGAAGAATACAGCGAGATGCTCAAGGAATGGTACGTTCAGAAGGTTGACGGCATGCCTGCTTCACAGGCAGCTTCAAGAGTTGCGGTAAACGGTCTTTCAACTCTCTATGGAACGATGGATATGACGCCTGAGACGATCGTCGACAGAACATATCCTGACTATTCGCACACGCTTTATAAGACCGGTGTAGTAGTTCTCTATCCTAAGGATGTATCGCAGGAGGAGATGCTTACCACAAGAGTTCCGAACATGATAGGAATGTCCGCGATCGAATGCATTGAAGCGTGCCTTAAGATGAATCTTAACTGCAAGATCGATAAGAACAGTGATATTCAGGGCGTATGCGTAGTCCAGAGCGTTGCTTCGGGAATGACAGCGTATGCCGGCGATATCATCAAGGTAACTCTGTCAACATCGGGTGGAGGCGGTTATAACCAGCCTGACCAGTCATCAAATAAGTCTCCCACCGTTGATTCTTCCGGTGAGGACGGAAGAACAACAACCGAACCGCCCAAACGTAAAAAGAACAGTAACTAGTAGTCTGCCGCACAAACATATGTGGCCCGGATAGAGTAATTTCATTCTTTTTGCCACATAAGATATTGTACTTTTTGATTTAATATAGTTGCCGGTAAAGAGGCTGAAGATATCAGCCCTATTGCGAAGAAAGACAGAGGAAGTGCTTGGATGAAGCTTCTTGAAGTGCTTAAGGGTATCGAATATAAGCTTATCTCCGGTGATCTTGATAAAGAGGTCACATCTGTTGAGTATGATTCCAGAAAGGTAACTGAAGGTTCACTTTTCCTCTGTGTTCAGGGATTCACTGTAGACGGACACGCATTTGCATCAAAAGCTGCAGAGCAGGGTGCATCCGTTATCGTTGCTGACAGCACAAGAACGGGTTTCCCTAATGAAGAACTTGCAGGTTTATCCGGAAGATACGGTCTTTGCGTTGTAGAGATCGCTGACACACATAAGCATCTTGCTGATCTTTGCGCCAACTTCTATGACCATCCCGAAAAGAAGATCTCGGTGTTCGGAATTACCGGAACCAAGGGCAAGACCACGACTGCATTCATGTTAAGGGAGATCCTTGAAAGAAGTGGAAGGAAGACAGGACTTATCGGTACTGTCTGCAATATCATTGCCGGTGAGAAGATCCACGCTGAGCATACCACTCCCGAATCAAGAGAAGTCTATGACATGATGAATACTTTGTCCTCTGGCGGAGAGAAAGATCTCGTCATGGAGGTATCATCACAGGCTCTTAAGCTTGACAGGGTAAGGGGTATCACATACCGCACGGCGGCATTTACCAATCTCTATGAAGATCACATTGCTCCTAACGAGCATCCCGATATGGAAGACTACCTCTCATGCAAACTCAGGATCTTCGATTGCTGTGAGACGGGAATCCTTAATGCCGATTGTTCTGTCGCTGACAGGGTAAAGGCATATTGTGATGGGAAGGTTAAGCTGCTTACTTATTCTATCGGCGGCGATGCCGACTTCATTGCCAGGAACTTGAGACCTGAAAGAAGAGGTCATGTAACAGGTACACTTTTCGAGCTGGATTCTGAGTATTACACGGGTGAGATATTTGTGGCTCTCCCAGGTAAATTCAATGTTTATAACGCTCTTTGCTCTATATGTTCCGCATACGAGGAAGGTATCAGTATCAACGCGGTCAAGGAAGCTTTCGAGAATATCAGCGTTCCGGGAAGAATGCAGCCCGTGGAGAACAGCTTCGGCGTAAATATCCTCGTTGATTATGCACATAATGCAGCAGCTCTTGAGAGCGTTCTCAATACCCTTAAGGAATATACCGAAGGCAGGATAATCACTGTATTCGGATGCGGCGGTAACCGCTCGAAAACAAGGCGTTTTGAGATGGGTGAAGTATCCGGTAACCTGTCGGATTACACGGTTATCACATCAGATAATCCCCGCAATGAGGAACCCATGGCGATCATCGCTGATATCATTACCGGCATGTCAAAGACATCAGGTAAATACGAAGTTGAAGCTGACAGAACTGAAGCTATCAGAAAAGCCGTGAATATGGCAGTTGAAGGAGATACTGTTCTTATAGCCGGCAAAGGTCATGAGGATTATCAGATCTTCAGTGACAGGACTATACACTTCGATGACTGCGAGAAGGCTCAGGCCGCAGTATCAGAACGGGAAGGGAACAGATGATGTTTACACTAGAGGAAGTAAAGAAGGCTGTCGGAGGTAAGCTGGTCTCAAGGACCGACTCGATAGTCTTCGCGACTGCAATAGATGTCGGAGGCGTCTCCACAGATACAAGAAGCATAAAGCCCGGAGATCTTTTTATCGCTTTGCAGGGCGAGAGATTCGACGGCAATGATTTCATTGATACTGCTATAAGTTCAGGCGCATGTGCGGTTATCACGAACGATGAATCCAGAGTTCCGGACGGAGCAGTTGCGATCCTCGTTGAAGATACCACAAAGGCTCTGTGCCTTCTTGCCAATCACTACAGATTCAAGCTCGGATGCAAGGTCATCGCCATAACGGGTTCTGTAGGAAAGACTTCGACAAGGAATATGATCGCAGAAGTCCTTAAGACTGGTCTTAAGGTACATTCCACACATGCCAATAACAATAACGAGATCGGCATGAGCAGGACTATTCTTTCTGCTCCTGAAGACTCTGATGTCATCGTTGTCGAGATGGGCATGAGAGGCCCCGGCCAGATCTCATTTCTTACAAAGATCGCAAGACCTGATATCGCTATAATCACTAATGTCGGTTATTCACACATAGGCATACTCGGATCTAAAGAAGCGATAATGAATGCCAAGATGGAGATCGCAGAAGGTCTTACGGATGACGGAATAATCGCCGTTAATGCTGATGACAGAAAGCTCTTTGACCACTGCGTAAAAGAACTTCCGATCAATAACCTGATCGCCGGTATTATCGCCGGATCAGATGATAATATACCTTGCCCTCTTATCATTTCCGCTGCTGATGTCGAAGAGACAGATACCGGAATGTCTTTCAAGGCTGTGCTTAAGAGAATGGATACCAAGTCAGAATTCTCCATCCCGCTTAATGTCGGAATGTATGGTCAGAATGTAATCAGGAACGCTCTTTTCGCGATCTTCTGCGCTTACATGACTGAGATCACAACAAGCCTCGAAAACCAGAAGAAGATAGCTGAAGTGATAAGTTCGATGACTGCTATGAAGGGCAGAGGAGCCATTACTGAAACAAAGAAATATCTCATCATGAATGATGCATATAATGCTTCACCCGAATCGATGGAGAATGCTTTCTTAAACTTCTCCAAGAAGGCGAAGGGACACCGTAAAGTCCTTGCGCTTGGCGGCATGCTCGAACTGGGCAAATCCGCTGCAGGTCTTCACGAGATCACCGGTAAGGCATGTGCTTCTTACGACTTCGACAGGGTATTTGTTACCGGAGAGAATGCCGATGATTTTATCAAGGGCGCTCATATGGTTGATATGAAGCTTGAAATAGTAAAATGTAAAGATACCGAAGATGTTCAAAGACGTCTTGAAGATTATATAAGAGACGGAGATGCTCTGCTCTTCAAGGCTTCGCACAGCTTCGGGTTTGAGAAGGTTGCCGAGTATTTTATCGCGAAGGGAAATGGCTGACGGATGCCTGAGAAGAAAGTAAAATCGATCATTCCTGACGTGCCGTTGTACGGCCCGATCAAGGAACAGCCGGAGACTAAGGTGAATGAGAAAAAGCATTCACACGCTGAAAAGCGCGCAGGTGTAACTGCGAAGAAAGAACCGGTTTCGGATATCGATCAGCTCATCGATCCCCCGGCCCCGGCAATGCCTGAGATCAACAGGAAGACTATCGAGAAGGCTGTCAGAACATCCAATATACCGATGATAATCATGATCTTCGTAATGCTCGTCTTCGGTCTTGTTATCCTCTATTCGGTATCAGGTCCTGACGCTTACGGACAGTTCCAGGATTCATCATGGTTCCTTACAAGACAGATAAGATTTACGGTTGTCGGAGTTGTTCTGATGATCATCATCTCGTTCATTCCGATAGATTTTTTCAGACGGAAATGGATCGGCTTTGCTGCTTATGTCATCAGCCTTGGTCTTGCGTTTGCAACGCTTGCTCTCGGCGTAGGACGTGAGCACGGTGCGAGCCGATGGATCAACGTTGGTCCTATCCAGCTGCAAAGTTCGGAGATCATCAAAGTCGCCCTTATCGTTGCGTTTGCCGGATACCGTTCGGTAATGGCCCAGCTGCGAAAAGAAGGAAAAATCAGGGAACCTAAGTCAAAGACGGGAAAGATAATCACTCATACGATGTTTGAGTTTTTGCTTCCTATCGGTCTTTGTATTCTTGTTGACATTGTCATCCTTCTCCAGCCGCACCTGTCATGCTTCATTATTGTTGCAGCGGTTGTCTTCATGTGCGCTATCGTATCAGAGATCCCTTTAAGATCATGGCTGTCAGGAATCGTGGTCATTCTTGCTGTTGCAATCGTGGGAGGCGGTATCGCTATTGCAGTCATGCCTGCTTCAACCCGCGACAGGATTATGAAGAACTACGCTCACGTTTTCAAGCGAATCGCGATCTTTACTGCAGACGATGAGGAACTTGATAACGAAGATGAAGGACTTACGCGAGATGATACCCGTCAGGTCGATAATGCCCACAATGCGCTGGGTTCAGGCGGAATGTGGGGTGTAGGTCTCGGCAATTCCCGTTCAAAATATAATTACGTATCGGAGGCTCAGAACGACTATATCTTCTCTATCTATGTTGAGGAGACCGGCTTTGTCGGAGGCCTTATACTGATGCTGATGTATCTATTGATGTTTATCATGTGTCTGATCGTGTGCTGGCGGGCCAAAGACGTGTTCTCGAGGACGATAGCGACAGGGTGTACTGCGCTTATTTTCGTCGAAGTGCTGATGAATATCTCGGTTGAGCTGCAGGTAATTCCTGCTACCGGTGTTACGCTTCCTTTCATAAGTTACGGCGGTACCGCGCAGATCATGCTTCTTATCGCTTACGGTCTTATCCTGTCAGTGTCTAGAAGCGGAACCGTATACGAAGAGAAAAAAAAGAAACTCCTGGCTGAGAAGAAAGCCCTCAAGCAGGGAGCGTGATCCCGATGGAAAGACGCTACATAATCACCGGAGGCGGCACATCCGGACATATCAATCCGGCACTTGCGATAGCTGATCTTTTGAAAGAAGATGCAAAGGCTAACGGTGATGAGTGCAGAATAATCTTCACAGGAAGAAAGATCGGCCTTGAAGGCGAACTGGTACCCAAGGCAGGTTACGAGTTCAGGGATGTCGAGTCACTTCCGATGCCGTATAAGCCGACTCCCAAGGCTCTCAAAGCATTAAGTGCGAATAACCGCGGCAAGAAGCAGTGTCTTGCTCTGATAGAGGAATTCAAGCCTGACTGTGTCATCAGTACAGGCGGATACGTAAGTGCTCCTCTTATCATGGCAGCGAAAAAGACCAATGTTCCTGTAATGATCCATGAGGCAAATGCATTCCCGGGAAGAGCGAATAAGCTTTTTGCAAAGGGAAGTGCACTCGTTATGACAGGTTTCCCGGGACAGGAAAAGATCTTCTCAAAAGCACAGAGGGTCGTATATACCGGTAACCCCGTTAGAAGCAACATGTTCGGCAGGACAAAGGAAGGCTCTAGAAATGAACTTGGAATAGCACCTGACCGGAAATTCGTTTTCATCATGGGCGGTTCCCTTGGTTCAGCAACGCTTACGAATTTTGTTTTCGCGACTGCGAAAAAGCCGGAATATCAGAATGTGCACTTTGTGATCTCCGTCGGCAAACATAACTCTGTCGAGATCACTCCTGATGTTATGTCTCTTCCGAATCTTGAGATAAAGGAATATATCGAAAGGCCTGACCTCTATATGTCTGCCGCTGACTGTTCCATACTCCGTGCCGGAGCAGTTACATGTGCCGAGATCACGGCAACAGGAGCCTGTGCAATCATGGTTCCTTATCCGTATGCTGCACACGACCATCAGACTTATAACGCTAATTCACTTGCTCAGCATGGTGCGGGAATAGTCGTAAGTGACGATGACGTAAAAGCCGGAAGATTAGAGACTGTTCTGCTCGATCTTTTGAACGATCCAGCAAGACAGGAAGAAATAAGGAAAGCCAGTCTGAGCCTTGCGATCAAAGATACAGGCAAGAGAATAACTGAAGCTATCAAGTCAGCACTTGGGAATATTCAGTAAACTGATAAAATGTATCTATGGATGATAACGAATTAGACAAATTATTCGGAGAGGACAGCAAGTCTGACGACGAAGCCTTGGAAGAGAACAAGGCCGAGAAGACTGGGCAAAGTAAAGAGCCTGACAAGTCAGAGCCCTCCGGTGATGCTGAAGATAATCCGTTTGTAATAGATAAAGACAAGAAAGATCCCGAAGACAAAGAAGACGGCGAATCTGATGATGAGCCGGATGATTCTGATGAAACTCCCGATGAAGAAAAGGAGGAGTCTGAAGCCTCTGAAGAATCCGGAGAAGATGAGGATTCAGAAGGATCAGATGAAGACCAGGAAGAGTCTGATGAAGAAGGCGAAGATGAGTCTGAACCTGAAGAAGAATCATCTGATAAGAAATCAGCGCAGAGCTCGCCTGAAAGACGCAGACGTGAACGTGTTAAGCCTGAAAAGATCCGCAGCGAGTCGTCTATCCATATCTCAGGAAAGGCAATTGCTGCAATCCTTCTTGTAATTGCGGTTATTGCTCTTGTCGTACTTATAATGTTCCTTCCGGCATTCAGAGTAAGAAATGCACATGTCGAGGGCAATGTTGCCATGACAGACCAGGAGGTCCTGCAGGCAGTCAAGCTCGAATATAACGCTCATCTTATGGGCGGCGTAAGCGGAAATATCTTTGATATCTTAAGGCTTAATTACGGTAAGACTGAAGAGAGGGTCAAGAAAGAGTACCCGGTTATCGAGGATATCAAGATCTCAGTCAAACTGCCGTCGACAGTTGACATCAGGGTAAGAGAGAGGCAGAAAGTCTGCTATATCAGGACTCCTGACGGATATGCAGCACTTGATAAGGAAGGCATCGTACTTGAACTTTCGTCTCTTGATTCAAACAAAAAGGTAAGGCCTGTTATCTGCGGCCTTAATGTCCAGTATGCCGAACTCGGAAAGCCGGTAAAGATCGCCAACATGAATGATTACAAGAAGGCGATCATAGTTCTCGGTGCGATACTTGCTGCCGATAATGCCAGCGTTGGAGACAGTTATCAGATGTTCGAGAATACATCGGAAGTAAGGATACTGCCCAGCGGCTATATATTCCTTACGATCTATTCGCCTTCCGGACACCTTATTCAGATCAAGCTCAACAGCCTTGAATCCATAAGTGACAACATGGCCTGGCTCCTTTATGCCTTTAACAGCGATGCTTTTGAGAAGATAAAGGTCAAGGGTTCGCTCGATATGACAAACGACGAGTATATTTTCAACGAATACAATTAAAAATACTTGTTTTCGCGTATTTAATGCTAATATAAATATGAAAGTTTCTTTACAATCACACAGGTTTTCCTGTTGTGTGTATTGATTGAAGCTCTTCTTTGGGTTAAAATTCTGAATGGTTAATAATATTTATTTAATCAAGAATTATTTTAATTTGTTGGAACTATTAAAGGATACGGAGGAACAAAAGGATGTCTGAGAGCAAGCATAGCTATTCAATGGACGAATCTAATGTTGCAAGCATTAAGGTAATCGGCGTCGGCGGCGGCGGAAGCAACGCTGTAAACCGCATGGTCGAGAGTGGTGTCCAGGGCGTCACGTTCATCGCAATTAATACTGATAATCAGGCTCTTGCACGTAACAAGGCGGAGATTAAGATACAGATCGGTGAGAAGGTTACAAGAGGTTTGGGCTGCGGTGCAGACCCCAGCGTTGGTGAGAAGGCTGCAGAAGAGTCCAGAGATGAGATCGCTGAAGCTATTTCCAACACAGACATGCTCTTCATCACAGCAGGTATGGGCGGCGGAACCGGTACAGGTGCAGCTCCCGTTGTTGCTCAGATCGCAAGAGACCTCGGTATCCTCACAGTCGCAGTTGTTACAAGCCCTTTCACATTTGAAGGCGCTAAGAGAGCAGCAAACGCTGAGCGCGGTATCCGCGAGCTCCAGAAGTCAGTTGACTCACTCATCATCGTTTCCAACGATAAGCTCCTTGACGTAGTTGATGACAATACAAGCTTCGAAGAAGCATTCAACATGGCTGACCAGGTATTGAAGTTCGGTGTTGCCGGCATTTCTGACCTCGTTGCTATCCCCGGACTCATCAACCTCGACTTGGCAGACGTTACACGTGTCATGAAGGATGCAGGCGTATGCCACATGGGTATCGGCCGTGCTTCCGGTGAGGACAGAGCTTCTGTTGCTATCAAGCAGGCAATCAATTCACCTCTCCTCGATACAACTATCGATGGTGCTACAGGTGTTATCCTTAACTTCACAGGCGGACGTGGAATGCGTCTTTCCGAGATCGATTCAGCTTCATCTATCGTTCGTCAGGCTGCAGCACCCGAGGCAGAGATCATCGTTGGTGCGGTTGTTGACGATTCACTCGAAGATGAGCTCATGATCACAGTTATCGCTTCAGGTTTTGACGGAACTATCAATGCTTCCGCAGGTCACAGAGCAAGCACTTCTGTTCTTTCCAGAGAGAATCCTACATTGATCTCTGCAAGACAGCCTGTTGCTCCTCAGCCCAGAACTGATTACACACCCAGACAGCCAGAGCCCGCACCGGCACCCGTTCCGGTTCAGAGAGCTCAGCCCGGCTTCAGATTCGGTGATGAGTCAGTTGCTCAGCCCGCACCTGCACCGGCTCCCGTAGCTCCTGCTCAGCCTATTCAGCAGGCTCCTGTACAGCAGATGCCTGTACAGCAGGTTCCCCAGCAGGCAGCTCCTGCACCCGCTCCCGTACAGATGGGCGGCAGACCGCAGGCTAACGTAGCTCCCGCTGCTGATGAGAGAGCACAGAAGTCCGCAAAGCCTTGGTTCATGTTCGGTAAGGACGGACAGTAATATAGGGGAGCAGTGATTCCGTGATCTGTCCCAAATGCGGCGAGAACGATGACAAGGTCTTAGATTCAAGACCGACCGATGATGGATTTGCTATCAGAAGAAGACGTGTATGTCTTGTCTGTGGTGCAAGGTTCTCGACAATTGAAAAGATCGAAGGCTTGAAGCCGATGGTCGTTAAGAAGGACGGAACCAAGCAACTCTACGATCCTGATAAGATCTTGAGAAGTCTTGATGTAGCGTGCCAGAAGCGCGGTGTATCTCAGCAGGTAAAAGAGAATATCGTATCTGATATTACTCATCTTGTTGAAGAGAGATTTAATAAAGAGATAACCTCGTCCGAGATAGGCGAGTTTATTATGTCGAGGCTTATGGATATTGACCGTGTGTCATACGTCCGCTTCGCATCGGTTTATAAGAACTTCACTGATCTGGATTCTTATACGGCCGAGATCAACAATTTCGACGTCGGAAGCGTTGCTCCCACGGAGAATAAAGGATTGTAACACTGTTACAAAAGAACAAAAAACCTAAGATGTTATAAAGCAGGGGTGATCTTATGGCAGCTAACAAGGTTTTGCTCGTAGACGATGATCCGGGCATTATTGAAGTTCTCAAGCTCTATTTTGAGAAAGAGGGATACCAGGTATCCACATGCATGCAGGGCGATAAAGCAGTAGCTGCTTTTAACAATTTCGCACCTGACATTGTAATCCTTGATCTCATGCTTCCGGGCATGGACGGCAATGATATCTGCCGTGAGATCAGAAAGACATCTGACTGCCCGATCATCATGCTCACAGCAAGAACCGATACTCTTGATAAGATAGTAGGTCTTGAATTAGGTGCTGATGACTACATCCCGAAGCCGTTCGAGCCTAAGGAAGTACTTGCAAGAGTTAAGGCAGTTTTAAGACGTACAGATAAGCGTGATGCAGCTCCTGCTGCTTCAGACAATAAAGAAGGTTCCACAGATGTCATCACATATCCGGGCTTCTCAGTTGATAAGATTCGTTATGTGGTAAGCGTTGACGGCAATGAGATCTACATGCCGCCGAAGGAACTCGAACTTCTTTTCTTCCTCGCATCAAATCCCAACAGAGTTTTCACAAGAGAACAGCTCCTTGAGAATGTATGGGGTTACGATTTCTACGGAGAATCACGTACGGTCGATGTTCACATCAAGCGTATCAGAGAGAAGATCGAGAATCCTGACAGAGAGCAGAACTGGAGCATTAAGACAGTCTGGAGCAAGGGTTATAAATTCGAGACGAGGTAAGTAATTAATGGCGCCGAGAGCTGACGGTAAGCGGGTATCGGCGGGCTTTGCCGTTTTTCTCATATCCTTTCTTGTACTGACAACTTTGATTGTATTTGCAGTCTTGTTGTTCCTTTCCTATGAGAATATGTATAACAACCTCATTCTGGAAGTTAATTCCGGAACTGAGGCTGCTGCTAATGACGTGGCATCGGATATCGTATCCATTACGTCACTTCAGGATGAGCCATTCGAATATACTATGAACGATGATGGTTCTGATAACTTCAAGAATTCAAGGATCATCGACAAATTCGTAAACTCACAGACTTACCGTTCCAATGGAGCCGTATACATAACTGACAAAGCGGGAAAGATCATTTGTCGTAACTCTTTTGTTTTCGACGCATCGGATAACCTTACGACGACAGATGAAGGTCCTGTCTATATCTCGCAGCCGGATATTATCGATCTTCTTAATACGGCTGATCTCATCGGTTATTCAAGGGCAGGTTCCAACAACACGGGAAGAGTTGTTTCCGTAAGCTGCGTAAGGATAACAGGAACTCCTTATTTTGTTATCGTAAGTAACAGTGAAGGCACTGATCAGACTAAGTCTGAATATATCAGCGTAATCCTTATTCCTGCACTGGTTGCGATGATTATCGCGATCGTGCTTTATGCAGTCTTCGTATACTTAAGCCTCATGCCGATCAGGGATATCTCACATGCAATCTCCAAGGTTGCCGAAGGTGATTACTCGGTAAGAGTTAATCCTAAGTATTCTGACCCGAACGATTACACGACTCTTTCAGTCTCCACTGAGTTTACTGAGATGGGGCAGACGGTAAACAAGATGATCGAATCCCTGGAGAATCAGGAACACGACCGGGAGATGTTTATCTCTTCCATCGCACACGATATCAGAACTCCTCTGACATCTATCAACGGCTTCGTAACAGCGATCCTTGACGGTACGATACCGGAAGACAAGCAGCCTCATTATCTTGAACTCATTAAGCAGCAGACGGACAGGATCAGAACCCTTGTTACCCAGATGACGGAAGCTTCTTCTCTGTCACATCCTGATCCGGACATGATGGAAGAATTCAATGTCAATGACATGATCAATGATATCGTTGATAACCTTGAATCTCAGCTTTCAGATAAGCAGATCAGAGTCATCAAGTCTCTTGATCCGGATCCGGGTATGGTCTACGGTGAGGCTCAGCAGCTTTGCAGAGTTATTATCAACATTATTACCAATGCCATCAAGTTCACACCTATGAATGGTGAGATAAAGGTATCTACAGAATCCAATCCCAAGATGCGAAAAGTCATTATCTCTGTTGAGGACTCCGGTGCCGGTGTTGAAGAATCAAAGAGACAGAGGATCTTTGAGAGTTTCTATCAGGCGGATTCCTCACGTAAGTCAGAAGGCTTCGGCCTTGGTCTTTATATCTGCAAGCAGATCCTTGCAGGACACGGTCAGACGATCATCTGCGATGAAGGAAGAGAGTTAGGCGGCGCGAAATTCGTATTCTCTTTCCCTTATCCGCCTGAAGAGCAGGAGCAGTAAGGTTTGGCTGGCAACAACTCGAAAATAAAAGCTCTTGCTGATAAGACTTATAAAGCGCTGTCAATAGAATTTCCTGACAGCACGTGTTCTCTCGACTACGATTGTCCTCAAAACTTAGCCATACGCGGCATTTTGTCCGCACAATGCACCGATAAAAGGGTTAATATAACTGCAATAGATCTTTTCAACAGGTTTCCTGATATGGAATCCATTGCTTCAGCAGATCCGGAAGCGGTAGCAGAGACGATCAAGCCCTGTGGTCTTACTGCCTCCAAGACAAAGTCTGTAATGGCTTTTGCCGGTAAGATGACAGGCGAATGGGGCGGCGTCATTCCTAATGATGTTGAGCGTCTCATGGAGGTACCCGGCATCGGGAAGAAGATCGCCAATCTTATTGTCGGAGAGATCTATGGAACACCTGCAGTCGTTGTGGATACGCACTGTAAGCGTGTAATGAAGAGAATAGGAATAACAGAATACGAAGACCCTGCAAAGGTCGAGAAAGACATAATGAAGGCATTCCCTGAAGATCAGTGGATCAGCATCGGACATTTGTCTGTAGATCTCGGAAGGAAGTATTGCACAGCCAAGTCACCGAAGTGCGATGAATGTCCGCTCTCATCTTTTTGCAGGAAGAGAATATAACTTATGGCTACGATACACCTTTCAAGTCCTGTTACCGATATTTACGGAATCGGTCCGGCTGCCGAAGAGCGGCTCGCTAAGCTTGATATATTTACAGTTTACGATCTTATCGCTTTTATCCCGTGGCGGTATGACGACTGGTCTAATGTCGCTACGATCGCATCATTCGATATGAATGACAGATTTGATGACAATACCGGTTATGATCTTTCATTCAGAGGCACCATCTCGACCAATCCTTCCGTGAACATTACAAGCAGGAAGAAGCCTCTGAGCTTTTTCGTTACTGACGGGACGGGAAGGATCAAGCTCACATTCTTTAATTCACAGTATCTTGCAGGCAAGTTCTCGCTTGGTGATGAATGCTTTGTGCATGGTTCTGTCACGCTTTTCAACGGACAGATGCAGATGGTGAATCCTTATATCGAGAAGACTGAGAAGATCGGGGATGATGCACTGGTAAGGCCCGTCTATCACCTTACGGCAGGGCTTTCCTCCAATAATATCTCCAAATGGGTAAAGACTGCTTTGAAGCTTTGCGGTGATGAACTGCTTTCGGTAATACCTGCAAAGATAGCTGAGCAGAAGGGCTTTGTCTCGCCTAAGGAAGTATATGAGATGGCTCATTTTCCCTCTTCATTGGATGAAGCCAGGAAAGCACGTGAACAGCTTGCTTATGAAGAACTTATCCTTTTGGGAATAGGAATGAAGCTTTACAGTTCAGGACACGGTGTCAAAGAGGTTGCAGAACAGGTTATTCCGTCCGGTCCCAATGCCATAGGTCCTGAAGCAGCCGCAAGATGGAATCAGATAAAGAACAATCTCGGTTTTGTTCTTACGCAGGATCAGGCATCTGCGTTCAGGGATGTCCAGACTGATCTTATGTCCACGGTCCCTATGAACAGACTTATCCAGGGTGATGTCGGTTCAGGCAAGACCATGGTCGCTGCGCTTTCCATGATGATCACTGCTCTTATGGGCAAGCAGGCTGTGCTCCTTGCGCCTACTTCGGTACTTGCCACACAGCACTATAAGACGATCTCAAGGCTCATGCAGAACAGCGGAATGGAACCTGTTCTTTTACTCGGAAAGACAAAAGCTTCAGAGAAGACTGAGATCAAACAGAAGATAGCAGACGGAAGCGCCAGGGTGATAATCGGTACCCATGCGCTTCTTACAGATGATATAAGATTCAATGACCTTGCGCTTGTAATTGCTGATGAGCAGCACCGCTTTGGTGTCAAGCAAAGGGAAAAGCTCCTTTTCAAGGATAAGGAAGCAGACGGTACTGTTAAAAGTGTCCATAACCTTGTAATGACTGCTACTCCTATCCCGAGAACGCTTGCCATGGTCATTTACGGTGACATGGCGACTTCCGTTATCAGACAAAAGCCTATGGGACGTCAGGAGATAACGACATGGTTCGTTAATTCCAAGAAGAGCAAGGCGATAGAAGAGATGATGAGCGTTAAGCTTGCGGCAGGCGAACAGGTATATATCGTCTGCGCAAAGATCGATAAGGATGAGACAGAAGCCGGCTCTGATAATCTTATCGGTGAACCGGTTGACGGCGATGAGAGCGTAACAAGTGTTTTCGACATGAAGAAGATGGTCGATTCCATGAGCAATCTCTCACAGTATCAGAGTGCAGTCCTTTACGGTTCCATGAAGGAGAAGGACAAGCTCGAGACGATGGAACGCTTTATAGCAGGAGACATCAAGATCCTTATCTCCACTACGGTAATCGAAGTCGGTGTCGATAACCCTAATGCAAATGTCATGATAATAATGGATGCTGACAGATTCGGCTTATCAACACTTCACCAGTTGAGGGGCCGTATCGGACGAGGTGACAAGAAGTCTTTCTGTCTCCTGGTATCAGAATCCAGATCAGAACTCGCATTATCCAGAATGAAGATGATGTGCGAGTCATCTGACGGATTCGAACTTGCCGAGAAGGACCTGGAGTTAAGAGGCCCCGGCGATTTTTACGGTACAAGACAGCACGGTATTCCTACCCTTAGAGCTGCAAACCTGTATACTGATATGAAGATCGCTGAAGAAGCAACAAAAGAAGTGAATAAGATAATCGAAGAAGGCGGGGAAGAGGCTGAACGTCTTAATGAAGCGATCAAGAAGATGTTCGAGTTAAGATTCGCCAGGAAAATGGAGCAGATCTGATGCCTAGAGTAGTTACAGGAAGATTCAGGGGTGCGGTATTACAGGCGCCTGAAGGAGATAAGACAAGGCCGACGACCGATAAGGTCAAAGAGGCGTTGTTTTCCATTATTCAGGCCGATGTTCCGGGTTCTAAGTTCCTAGATCTTTTCGCCGGTTCCGGACAGATAGGAATAGAGGCCTTAAGCCGTGGTGCAGAGCATGTGACGCTTGTGGAAAGAAGTGGTCAGGCCGCTTCGATTATTGCAAAGAATATCGCCAAGATCAGGATGGAGAACTCGGATGAACTGAGATTCCATAAGAAAAGTGTGGCCCAGGCATTAGAAGTGTTAGGGCAGGCAGGCGAGAAATTTGATATTATATTCATGGATCCTCCCTATAAGGACGTGCCTTTAAGGCTCGAAGAGGCAACAAAGCTGATAGCTGAGTTCAATATGCTCGCTGAAGGCGGAATGCTCATAGTAGAACATGACAAGGACTGTGAAATGCCCGAGAAAATTCACGGTCTGAATCTTGTTCGTTCTTGTAGTTATGGGATTACAGTGATAACATTTTTTAAGGATAAAAATATCGGAGGATGATAGTTTGAAGGTAATGCTCTTTCCGGGGACGTTCGATCCCTTTACAAGAGGACACAGAGATATTGCCAGAAGAGCCTCAAGGCTCTGTGATAAGCTTGTCATAGCTGTAATGGAGAATGCGGCAAAGACGCCCATGTTTACTCCTGAAGAGCGTGTGGAACTCATCAAACTCTCATTAAAGAACGATGGACTTGAGAACGTCGAGGTAATGGCGTGGGGCGGCCTTCTGGTCGATCTGTATCAGAAACTCGGCTGTTGCGCTTCCGTAAGAGGAATCAGGTCAGAGTCCGACTTCAGATATGAATCCGAGCACGCACTTGCTAACCGCCTGCTTTTCGCAGGATACGATGCGGTGCTCCTGCCTTGCAGAGATGACCTTTCTTTGATAAGTTCATCTATGGTAAAGGAAGTTGGTTCATATGGCGGAGACATCTCAAAGATGGTTCCGGCTGAGATAATAGATCTTGTTAAGGAAAAACTTTTGAAAGGAAGGAATTAATATGGAGAACAGCAATTTTAATCAGGGTGGTCAGCGCTACGACGCTATCAAGCACATCGACTATCTTATCGATATGGTCAAGGATGCTTCGAGCGTTCCTTTCTCCGATAAGTGCTCTATCGAGAGAACTGAGACGATCAATTCACTCCAGATCCTTAAGAATAATCTTCCTGCTTCAGTTGCTCAGTCTAACGATATCGTAGCAAGAGCTCAGGACATAATCAGCACAGCAAGAGAGAAGAATAAGAAGATCATCGACGATGCTAACCGCATGTATGCCATGAAGGTTAACGATCACGAGATCACAAGAGGCGCACGTGAAGAGGCTGCACAGATCATTGCTAACGCTGAGGCTCAGGCTGAGGAACTCAGAAGAAATGCTCACATCTATGTTAAGTCCTTGCTTGAGAACGTTAACGAGACTCTCTCTGACAACATCGCTAAGATCCAGACAAATCTTACTGAGATCAACTCAACTCTTGAAGACGGCGAGTAATCTGATTAGTTAGTAATTAACGAGCTTTATAGGGTATCTCAAATTGAGATACCCTTTTTTGTATTCATTTCACTATCAAATGAGTGCGATTTGCAGGCATATTGTTTTCGGGCATCAACACGGTACATATATCTTTCAAAAGATTTATAATATCTTTAAAAGCAAACCAAATGGGATAACAGGAGGTGACAGTCATGATCTTGGGAGTCGAGATAGAGAACTTCGATGTTTTCGATAAGGATAAAGCCGGAATCCTGATAGATGATTATCTTTCTGAAGGAGGATCTTCTTCTGATCCTTTCCGCGGACTTAATGCACTGATCGGCCGTAACAACACCGGCAAGACCTCGTTTATGGGCTGCATGGCTTTCCTTAGAGACACTATCACACAGGGCTGTGCTGTTGCTTCGATCAGTTATGGCAGACCGGGATTTGCCAACATGACGCCTGACATCTCAAGACCATCAGTATTCAGGATCTTCTTTAAGCTTGAGGACAAGAAGCTCGGGAAGCCGAAGTTCATCCAGTATGAACTCTCGATCGTGACGAGCAGGTTCAAGAGTCCTATCATCGACAGCGAAAAGGTGATAATCGTAACTGAAGTTGACGGTGCGAAAAAGCCTCTTACGATCCTGGACGTTAAGCAGGGACAGGGCACGATAGTTAATCTCGAAGACGGCTCTTCAGGCAATGAGATAGGTGTCGAAGACGAGCACCTTACAGCATTAAGCCTTTACGGCAAACTCACAGGCTACAGGGATTATGTTCTTCTTTATAAAGAGATATACCACTGGTTCTTCTGCAGTTTCTCATCAGAAGAGCAGAGCTCATATTTCTACGAAGGCGGTGCGCCGGGCGGACACAAACACCTTAACAGCACAGGGTCAAATGTCGGTAATGTTCTTGAATACATCAAGATGGATAATGAGGATGAATACGAGCGTATCGTAAATGAGATCAAGGATAAGATCCCTGCGATGAAGAAAAAGAAGAATCTTCCCCAGGCTCTTAAAGAGAGTCCGGATAAGCTTTTCCTTTATCTGCTGCTGCTCCGCGATTCAAAGCCCCGTTCAACTATTTTCATAGAGACACCTGATAAGGATCTCTATCACGACATGGTAGATGTATTAAGTGATGAGATGCGTGAATACACGATGAAGAATCACTATTGCCAGATAATGTTCTCGACTCACAATCCATACATCATCGAGACATTGTCTCCTAAGGAGATATGGATCTTCGAGCGTTCTTTCGAGAAGGACGATGGTGACGTGAACATCCGCTGCGCAGGTGCTGATCCGCTCGTTATGGAACTGTTCCATCAGGGTATCGGAATGGGTGCGATATGGTATGGCGGACATCTTGATTCAAAACAGGAAGACGACTGACAGAAGGCTAGAATATGCTGATTGAGATACTTTCAGAAGATAAATCCGGAGCAGTCGTAGTAGAGCGTCTTGCGGAACGGATAGTTGCAAATGAGGGAATGGATGTTGAGGTCAATGTCCATCCTCACAGAGGATGCGGAAGCCTGCCCAAAGATCTTACGGCCAAGCCGCCGAAGTTCGCGAGTTCACTTCTGGATCTCCTTCCTTCGGAACTGCGTGCATATAACAAAGTCTATGCAGGAAAGGATCTGATCCTCATTATCGTCATGGATTCCGATGACAAGGATCCCCAGACATTAAGACAGGAACTCTACAGGGTCGCATCCAAGTTCGCACCTGATATAAGAAGCGTTGTAGGCATCTGCACTGAAGAGATAGAAGCGTGGATGTTAGGTGATAAGAATGCTGTTGTTGATGCTTATCCTGACTGCAGGACCGAGGTCATAGATGCTTACGAACAGGATTCCATTTGCGGCACATGGGAAGTTCTCTGCAGGGCTATAAGTGAGAACGCTGATGATCTGATCGATATCGGATATCCGGCCATCGGTCACTATAAGGCACTGTGGGCAGAGAATATCTCGAAGTATATGCTTCCTCAGAAGAATGTATCGCCCAGTTTCAACACGTTCAAGATGGCTCTTGTCACTGCTTTGAAGAACCCTGTTCCGCTCTACCGAAGGCGTGCATTCTGATGGCAAGACACATCTACATACATAATCCTTTTTGTGTACGCAAGTGCCCATACTGTGACTTTTATTCAGTCACGAAAACATCCCTTTGCGAAGACTTATATAAAGCTGCTGTAAGGGAAGCAGAGATCATTGGTTCCGTAATTACTGATAACACCGGAACCAATCCTGTAAATGATAAAGACGGGAAAGATACGGTCTATTTCGGAGGAGGCACACCTTCTCTTCCTGACAGCAGGCTTGTCTGCGGATTACTGGACTCGGTCAGAAAGGCCTTTAACATCGCTTCTGACGCAGAGATAACGATAGAGGTTAATCCGTCATCTGTCACTTCGGAAAAGCTCTCTGACTATCTTCAGGCGGGTTTTAACCGCGTATCTGTCGGCGTTCAGTCTTTGGATGACGGTGTGCTTAAGACATTAGGCAGACTTCACGATTCCAGAGGTGCTGTTGATGCTATCGAAAAGATAACCAGGGCAGGCTTTGAGAATATATCTTCCGATCTCATCACCGGTGTTCCTGGTGAGACGCTGGAAGGGATTAAAAGAGATATCGATACATTCAAGCAGCTCGGTGTAAAACACATCAGCACATATTCATTAAGCATAGAAGAGGGAACAGCCTTTTTCGACAGATACAGCAAAACGATAGAAGACCTGGTATCCCCTGATGAAGAACGTGCAATGTATCACGGTACAAGAGAGCATCTTCAGGATTCAGGGTTTGAGACCTACGAGATATCCAACAGTGCTCTTCCGGGATACAGGAGCATCCATAACTCGTCTTACTGGAATTCTTGTGAATACTTTGCTATAGGTGCGGGCGCACACGGATTTCTGGGTGACATGAGATACGGCCATAGAGACGATGTGAGCGCTTACATCGAAGAAATGAATACGATTACGCCTGATGCGTACAAAGCGTTTCTGGAGGGCAATGAGAGCGTTCTGAAGTCGCTCTATGCTGAAGAGATCTTAAGCAGGGAAGACAAGATGCGTGAAGTGCCTTTTTTAAGGCTCAGGACAACAGAAGGCATCCTGCTTGATGATTTCTATAAGATGTTCGGTGTCGAGTTTGATTCTGTTTTCGGAAATGCCGTGAAAACGAATATTGAAAAGGGTTTATTGGAGCGCAAAGAAAGAACGCTCCGTCTAACACGGAGCGGTCTTGATCTTGCTAATGTTGTAATCGAAGATTTCCTTTAAAGATTAGCCTTTGCAGCTGCTTCCTGCTCTGCTCTGTACTTGGCTTCGTCAGCCTTTCTGATAGCGGTACGCATGATCTTGCCGCTTGTAGTCTTGGGAAGTTCATCAACGAACTCGATAACTCTCGGATACTTGTAAGGAGCAGTAGCGTTCTTTACATGGTTCTGGAGTTCCTTAACGAGCTCGGGTGAAGCCTTCTCCTTGTAAGCCTTTGTGAGGACGATAGTAGCCTTAACTACCTGGCCTCTCATGGGATCGGGAACAGCTGTTACAGCGCACTCGAGGACTGCATCGTGTGTCATGAGGGCGCTCTCAACTTCGAAAGGTCCGATACGGTAACCGGAGCACTTGATAACGTCGTCATTTCTTCCTACGAACCAGATATAACCTTCCGGATCTCTCCATGCGGTATCACCTGTGCTGTAATCCGCACCGGGCCACTGTTCAGCCATTGCTTCAGGATTCTTGTAGTATTCGCGGAAAAGACCGATAGGCTTTGCGGATGCATTCTTGATAACGATATTTCCTACGATACCGTCTTCTACCGGTACACCATTGTCGTCAAGAAGCTGGATGTCGTAGATAGGTGTGGGCTTGCCTGTGGAACCGGGCTTAACATCGATCCAGGGGAAGTTAGCGAAAAGAACGCTTCCTTCTGTCTGGCCGAATCCTTCACGGATCTCAAGGCCTGTGTATTTCTGCCACTTGTAGAATACTTCAGGATTCAAAGGCTCGCCTGCCATGGAGCAGTGCTTGATGGAAGAGAAGTCGTACTTTGTAAGATCTTCCTGGATAAGATATCTGTAGATCGTGGAAGGTCCGCAGAAGGAATTGAGCTTGAGCTTTTCCATGATCTCGAGCATTCTTGCAGCCTTGAACTTCTGTGTATCGTAAGTAACGTTAACTGCACCGCAGATCCACTGTCCGTAGATCTTACCCCATGCGAACTTAGCCCAGCCTGAGTCAGCCTGAGTAAGGTGTCTGCAGCCGTCGTATACCTGCTGCCAGTACTTGGCTGTTACGATGTGACCCAAAGGAAGGGTGTAATCGTGAAGGATCATCTTAGGCTCACCTGTCGTGCCTGATGAGAAATAGATGAGCATGGGATCGTAAGCGTGTGTAGCTTCGTCACCTGTGGGACGCTCGAAAACAGGGGATGCGTTATCAATATCGTCTGTCAGAGATCTCCAGCCTTCCGGTGCCTCACCGATAACGCTGCAGTACTGTACTGTCTTGCAGTCGGGACGTGCCTTGTTAACGTGCTCGATTATCTGCGGGTCATCAGCACAAACGATCATCTTTACATCAGCTGCGTTGCAGCGGTATACGATGTCGTGATAAAGAAGCTGGAATGTAGCAGGGATTACCAGAGCACCGAGCTTGTGAAGACCAACCATCGTGAACCATACTTCAGGACGCTGACGGAGCATCATTAAGACTCTGTCGCCCTTCTTGAGGCCTAAGTCTTTGAACATGTTGGCAACGCGGTTGCTCTTTTCGCTGATATCCTTGAACGTGAAATGCTTCTCGTTGCCGTCATCATCACACCAGATAAGAGCTTCCTGATCAGGAGCCTCCTTGGCATATACGTCAACGACATCAAAACCGAAGTTAAAATCCTCCGGAACATTTATCTTGAAATTCTGTTTAAAATCTTCGTAACTGTCAAAATCAATTCTGTCTACAAATCTGTTTAATAAATCCATGGGTATTCATTCCTTTTCTACTTCAATATTTTTTCCTTTGGGTAGAACTGCTAAATCACTCGTTGATGATCGTGAGGAACTTAGCAGTCTCCGTCACGGCGCGCTGTCCGTGAGGCTTCTCAGGATTGAAGTAAATGGAATCTCCTGCCTCAAGTGTAAATTCCCTGTCTCCTACGACGACCTTGATGGCGCCCTCGATGACATAGTTGAACTCCTGGCCGCCGTGGCGTACGAGCTCAGCTGTCTCTGACTTGGAGAGGGTAACGATCATAGGATCCATCTGTCTGTTCTTATAGTTGAATGCAAGTGCACTGAAAGAATAGCCGGGATAACGCTCGACCTTGATGCCATTTCCGCCTCTTACAACTGTATAGTCGTCCATTCTCGGAACATCGCCAGTCATAAGGACAGTAGGGTCGACTCTGAATATGCCTGCCACCTTGTAAAGAAGGCTGATCGGGATCTCCTTCTCGCCGTTCTCATATGCTAAATACTCTTCCTTGCTCACGCCTGTCTGCTGTGCCACTTCATCTGCTGTTAAGTCAAGGATGTCTCTAAGCTCTCTGATCCTGTCGGATATCTGCTTAATGTATTCGTTCATATTAGCCTCCTGATGCTTCAAGTAGCATTTCTTTTCGTAGCGGTTGAATATTATACATCATTTTTAACGTGCGTGCTTATTAATAATATATATGAGTGAACAGATAATTGTATCCAAAACCTCGAAAAAACTGTATTTCAGATACATTTTTGTGGTATTTGTATCTGAAACTGCGAAAAATGCGGCCTTTCAGATACACCGTTTGAAGTAAGTCTTGACTAACTTGGAACCGCATTGTTAGTATTTGCTTCATTGAGGGAGTAGCAAACGCTGGCAAGAGCGTTGTCTAAGTCAACATACTGGTTAATACCTGGCTTATTCTTTTGTGTGAGACTCAAGGCGATTATTGGAATGCCTTGGGTTATTTTTTTGCCCGGGCGGGAAGGAAATACATGATTCAACTCATCATCAATTCCGTATTGCTTGGAGTCGGCCTTGCGATGGATGCTTTCTCTGTTTCCATAGCCAACGGAATAATAGAACCCGGCATGAAGAAGACACGAATGCTTAAGATCGCCGGTGTATATGCATTCTTTCAGTTCGCTATGCCGATGCTTGGATGGCTTCTTGTTACTACTCTCGAAGAGATCTTTACCAAATTCAGTGTGCTGATCCCATGGATCGCATTGTTCCTGCTCCTTTTTATCGGCGGCAAGATGATCGTCGAGGCAATTCTCGAAAAGAAGAACGGCAAAAAAGAAGAGACTGAACACCAGGGAAAACTTACTTGGAAACTTATTTTTGTCCAGGGTGTGGCAACTTCAATAGATGCGCTATCCGTTGGTTTTACTATAGCAAGTTACTCTCCTTTACGAGCTTTTGCCTCATCTTTGATTATCGGAGCCGTTACGCTTGTGATATGCTTAATTGGTCTCATTTTCGGCAGGAAGATAGGCGAAAAGATATCAGGTATCGCACAGATTATCGGCGGTGTCATACTGATCCTGATCGGAATCGAGATATTTGTCACAGGTGTTTTCAACCTGTAAAGAATGGAGAATTGTTTTATGGCAAAAGTTGCAGTTTTTATCGCTGACGGCAGTGAAGAGGTGGAGGCAATTACACCTGTTGACCTTTTAAGAAGAGCTAAGGTTGATGTTGACATTGTATCTATAATGCCCACCCTTGAGATCAGCGCTTCAAGAGATGTAAAGATCACAGCAGATAAGCTGATCGATGATATAGATTTTGACGAATACGACCTTCTGGTCCTTCCGGGTGGTGTAAGAGGAACAAACAACCTCAATGCCTGCGAAGCCCTCAAGAAGCAGATCGTAAGATTTAACGATCAGGGCAAAGGAATAGCAGCTATCTGCGCCGCTCCTACAGTTTTCGCAGGACTTGGCATCCTTAACGGCAAGACATCCACATGTAATCCCGGCTTCTGGGAAGAGCTCCGTGCTAATGGTGCAAATGTCATCGAGGATTCAAAAGTTGTCGTAAACGGCAACATCATCACGAGCCAGGCTATGGGCACATCTGTTGATTTTGGACTTGCTCTTGTAGGCTTCCTCTGCGGTGAGGAAGAGAAGGAAGCATTGCGCACAAACATCAGATTTGGTGCGATTTAACATTGTTACACAGCCCGTTTAGTTGAATATTCAGACTGAATCATTTACAATAGGGCGCGTTTGGAGACGTATCGAAGTGGTCATAACGGGGCGCACTCGAAATGCGTTTGCCGGGCAACTGGCACGAGAGTTCGAATCTCTCCGTCTCCGCCAGATAAACCTCTCAGGCATTATGTTTGAGAGGTTTTACTTTTTCCGTAAAGAAAAGGTCTTGCAAGTTTCCTGGCAAAGAAGTCGACAAGCGGACCCATGAAGAATGCAGTAATAATGGTTCCTGCTCCGATTACTGCACCAATACCTGATACAGAGGCACCGGAGAGGAAGTAGAGAGCAACGCCTGCTATTACACAAACAACGTCAGTGATGATTCTCACATACTTGAATTTGCCAAGGTGCCAAGTGTTAGAGATTATGAGCGCGACAGCGTCGTATGTTGAGACACCGATGTCTGCAGTCATGTAAAACGATGAAGCGACGCAGATGATCAGTATTCCGATGATAAGACAGACAGATCTGCCGGGAATTCCTAAGTCAGGGAAGAAGTTTTCGAGAGTTTTTAAGGAAAACTCAGCTATATAACCGATCAGAAACAGGTTGATGAAAGTAGCAAGTCCGATATAGTGCCTGTCGAAAATGAGACTGAACAAAAGCATTATTATGTTTACGATGACGTAGAGTGTACCAAAGTCGATCGGAATAAGTGTATCAAGACCTGCCATAAGTGACTGGAACGGATCGACTCCGAACATAGCGCGCTTGAAAAAGCCTACTGCAACACCGCAGATGAGCACGCCGAATATGCTCATCAGAATGCGTTTGACCATATGATCTTTTTTGAAAATGTTCTTCAATTTATTCATGGGTAAGATGATAGACCAAGTGTCTTGAACCAACAATTCAATATCATTGTTTTTATATCAGTTAACAGGTGTTATTTCTTTACAGGGCAGGTTTCCAAAACAAAATGCAAACTGTTAGAATAAACATGACATACAGGTGTCGTGTTTATTTTGTTAAGATCATTTCGGAGCGGAAAACATATGAAGATAGACAGGCTTATCGGGATATTGTCAGTATTGCTGCAAGAGGAAAAAGTAACGGCGCCCGAGCTTGCTGAGAGATTTGAAGTATCTAGGAGGACTATAAACCGTGACATAGATGATCTGTTATATGCCGGGATCCCTATACGTACTTCTCAAGGTACGGGCGGCGGAATCAGTATCGCTGAAGGTTATAAAGTTGACAGGACTATCCTGACTTCGAAGGATATGCAGATGATACTTGCTGGTTTAAGGAGCCTCGACAGTGTAAGCGGAAGCAGATATTACGGTCAGTTGATGGAGAAGATACAGGCCGGATCATCTGAATTTATAAGTGGAAAAGATTCTATACTTATCGACCTTTCTTCATGGTATAAGGAAACACTTGCACCAAAGATATCATCTATACAGGATGCGATAGAGAACAGGCATATACTTGAGTTCTACTACTATGCACCTTCCGGTGAAAGTAAGCGTTCAATAGAGCCGTATTACATCGTATTCAAATGGACGAGCTGGTATGTATACGGTTGGTGCCTGAAACGTAAGGACTACAGACTCTTTAAGCTGAACCGCATGGATAAGGTGAAGGAGACGCACAAGAGTTTTACTTGCAGGAATGCACCGGTTCCGGATCTTTCTTCTGAACTGAGATTTCCGCGGAATATTGTCCTTAAGGCATTGTTCGATCCGGATATGAAATGGCGTCTGGTCGAGGAATTCGGCCCTGATTGTTACGAGGAACAGGATAACGGAAAACTTCTTTTGATAAGAGATTACAGCGATATTGAAAACCTTACGATGTGGATGCTGACGTTTGGCGATAAGGTCGAAGTGATCGAACCATTGGAAGTTCGCGAGAGATTAAAAGCGATGGCAGAATCAATGATGAAGATATATGGAGGAAAGAAAAATGGCAGAGATTGAAAGATATGATGTATGTGAAGAATGGGCACATTCAGGCATCATTAAAGCAGGTGACTTTTGCTTCTTAAGTTACTGCGCCGGCAATGTCGGCGGAACCATTGAAGAGCAGATCAATGGTGCTTTCGACAATATGGAGGAAAGGCTTGCAATGGTCGGACTTACTCTGGAATCAGTAGTTCAGATGGATTGTCTCTTCAGAGATGTATGGAATATTCCTGTGATGGAGAAGATCATCAAGGAGAGATTCAATGGCAAGTATCCTGTCCGTAAGTCCATCCAGACAGAGTTCGCACATGTTGGCGGTAAAGACGGCCTGCAGTTCCAGGTGGATGCAGTAGCATACTGTGGAAAATAATTGTTGGAGAATAGTATGAAATACGAATGGATCGATGAGTTCCTTCTAAGTAAACCTGGAGTGACTAAAGACCTTCAGCCGGAATGGAACTGGATACGTTATCAGATAGGCGGGAAAATGTTTGCCGCTATTTGCAGAGATGACGATAACAATCCCGTATACATCACAATGAAACTGGAACCATTGGAAGGTGAATTCTGGCGTAAGCAGTATGAGGATATTATTCCAGGCTACTATATGAATAAAGTTCATTGGAATTCAGTAAAAGCAGATGGCGAAGTACCTGATGATGTCCTCAAGGACCTGTTGAATAAAGCATATGAAATAGTGCTTAGCAGCTTCAGCAAGAAAAAGCAGAAGGAGATATTAGGAGATGAGTGATCTTATAAGTTGCTGCGGTTCTGATTGCGGTGCATGTTACTGTTACGGGAAAATGTGTGAAGGCTGCAATGCACTTTGCGGAAAAGTTTTCCATGCACCGGAGGGTAAAGAATGCCCTGTCTATTTTTGCAGCAGAATCGAAAACGGCTTTAAGTCATGCGGTGAATGCAGCAAGCTTCCTTGCGATCTCATACTTGGAACCAGAGATCCTAATATGACCGAAGAAGAATTCCTGAAGACGGTAGAAGAACGTGTAAAGAGACTTAGAGGCTGAACATGGCATTCGATTTTAAGAAAGAATATAAGGAATTCTATCTGCCGAAGAATAAACCGGAGATCGTTAATGTGCCGGCAATCAATTATCTTGCAATAAGTGGAACAGGGGACCCGAATGCCGAAGATGGTGATTACAAGCAGGCCATCGGATGTTTATACGCAGTTGCTTACACTCTCAAGATGAGTTACAAAACTGAGCATAAGATCAGTGGATTCTATGAATATGTTGTTCCTCCGCTTGAAGGTTTCTGGTGGCAGGAAGGAACGACCGGTGTGAATTACTCAGATAAATCTTCTTTCAATTGGATATCAGTTATACGTTTGCCTGAATTTATTACAGAAGATGATGTGAAATGGGCAGTTGATACTGCAGCAAATAAAAAGAAAATCGACTGTTCATCTGTAAAGTTTATGACGATAGAAGAAGGACTTTGTGTGCAGATGATGCACACAGGTCCTTATGATAGTGAGCCTGCAACAGTTGCTCTCATGGATGAATACATAAAGCAGAACGGATATGAGAATGACATCAACATTAAACGGCTTCACCACGAAATATATCTGTCAGATCCGAGAAAAAGTTTGCCTGACAAGATGAAAACTGTCATAAGACATCCTATAAGAAAGTCTTAAAAATCACCGGATTATTTAGAGCGAATTGATTATCGGATCCAGACTATTAAGGTCGACAAAATCAACCTGCTTATTATATGTCTCGATCATGGCTCTTATCTCAGCTGTCTTCTCTTCTTCAGGAACGCTTAAGGCTTTTTTATAGACCATATTCATCATCGTTTTATGCAGAAAACTGAGCTTGGAATAATCTATTCCGCCCCTCAGATGGAAGATCTCAGCTTTCTCATAGATATCCGGAGATATCTGTGATCTCATTTTGCTTTTAATTTGATCGATATTTCCTTTATCATTCGGATCAGCCAATCCTACTGTAGCGATGATTATCTTTTTGTTTGAGATGTCAGTCAGGTCTTTCAGAGTCTTTTTCATGCCTTCAACTCCGCCGGCATAAAGACCGCCTAAGTAGATGATTGTTTTATAAGCGTTAATGTCTTTTATGTCTTTGTAGGAACATGCCTTGATCCCTGTCTTGCTGGATAATTCTTCGGCGTACTTTTTCGTAGTACCGTAATATGAACCGTAGATAATTATTTCATTCATTTTGTTATTCCAATCCTCTCAGATTTTTCTCGATATTGATGATGGTCTTGATCGTTGTCCTGATGTCTTTGTCAGAGATACCGTCGAACATTTTTGCCATGATGAGAGCGCTGGCATCATCATTTTTCTCACAGAAATTCTTGCATTTATCTGTAAGTACGATCAGCTGTTTTCTCTTGTCTGATTCATCCTGAAGAAACTCTATAAAGCCTTTCTTCTCAAGCTTTAACAATATCTGTTTGACATTCTGATGAGAGCTTCCTAAGACATCGGATAATTCTTTGAGCGTAGGGGGCTCTTTGCACATGTTAATGCAGATGACGGCAAAGAACTGTTTCCAGCTGATCTCTTTCATAAGATTATCTGCCATAGCCTGAAACCTGTTCTCGAAAGCACTTAACAATCCGAGAAGATAGTAGTTCGGCGGTATTTCAGAGAAATTAACTATGTTGCTGCTAATTACATCTTCGATGATCATGACCATTCCTCACAATCGGTAATATATTACCTTTATGCTGATAAGGTAACATGTTACCGATTGTCAGTCAAGAGGAACTTTTACAACAGGGTTTACAATACTACGTAAACGTAGTAATATTATCGCCAACTACTCCGTATGCGTAGTAAAATGATAATTAGGAGTTTGCTATAGTGAAAAACTTATTCAGATGGGAATATACAGTGGACACAACGATTGCTTTGATTGCCGGATCAGTAATGATTGCTCTTAGTCTTTTGATGATACCGTTTTCCGGTGGTTCCAGGATTGATACGATCATGTCATTTTTCCTTAGAGATGTTTTGATGATATTCGGTCTGGGGGTAGTATTTGTTTCAAAATACACAGACAAAAAGGGCAGACAGATCCTGGCGGATATGGGTTTTACAAAACGCAAGATCGTATTAAGCCTGATACTTGATGTGGTATTTGCAGTTGGATTAGCTGCTATGTTTATGAAAGATGGCATGCCGGGGAATACATCAGATATAACGAATCTGTACGCGTCTTTGTACATACTCACCGCAGGAGTTTTCGAGATGACATTCATCTATGGATCTCTAAGAATGAGCTTCGAGAATGCATTCGGTATTATTCCGTCAATAATATTGACCAGCGCTTTCTATTCAGTTCACCATGCCGGGTTTCAGCCTGAATTCCTGCATTTGTTCCTGGTAGGTCTCATGTATTGTTCAGTCTTCTATATAACGAAGAATATGCTTATTATTTTCCCGTTCTTCTGGGGAGTCGGTGCGCTGTGGGATGTTATAATATCATCTGATGCAGGCGAAGGGATCAAGAATATTGAATCGTTTATCTTCGCAGGTGTTATCTGGATACTTATAATATTCTGGTTTGCTATACGCAGAATAAGGAGAAATAAGAATGCTGTCGAAAACATCAATAGTGATAATGGGAATTCTTACCAAGGGTGAAAAGAATGCATATGACATGCTTAAAGATATCGACAGGATGAATATGAAATACTGGCTTCCGATTGGTGCAACCACACTTTACGAGACATGCATACGTCTTGAGAAAAAGGGATATATCGAGAACACCGGGGAAGCTGATAACAAAGCGGTTTACCGAATTACAGATAAGGGAACGGCTGAACTTAAAAAGACAATATGTGATCTTTATGAAAGAGTTGATTACGACTCAGTCTGGTTCTGTCTGGCAGTGCTTTATTCAGATGTCTTAAGCAAGAAAGAACTTGCAGCCGAGAAGAAAAAAAGACAGGCGATCCTTGATGAATACGAGGCTGGAACTAAGGCAAACAGAGACATGCTGATAAAAGAGCACGTTCCATATTCAGGAATCTGCGCGATAGACAGGATGATCCATATTATCGAGATGGAAAAAGAGACACTGAAGAATCTCTAATATCCGGATTACAATTCAATACTCTTATGAGGAGGTTACGGTTTGGACGAATCGGGTACTTGTAATATTCATATTCAATCAGTAGGATTATAATGAATTTACAGAGTATCGGGGAGTAAATGTATGATCTCGCGTGATGAAGCTTTTTTGACTTCGAAAAAAACAATAAAGGTCCTTTTCACAGGCTGCATGCTTTGATGGTGGAAGCCTAAAGGAGATACTCATGAAATCTATCCTTATCAAAGACACGACCAGAGAAGAAAGAGAAGCGATCATCCGTGCTTCCCTTGATTGTGGCGGCGGATGTGAGAACTGTTCTTCATGCTGGCTTGGCGGGGGAAATCCCTGGGATATTTATCAGGATTATATCGACGGCAAACGTGAGATCAAGGATATAAACATGGGCTACATGAAGGAATACCGTCAGGATAGACAGATATTATGAATGAAGCACCGGATATATCCTCATCAACTGTAGATGAACGCAGGGAATACATAAGAAACAGGTTCCACTGCATTTCTGACTGTGATATGTGCGGTCTTTGCAAAGTCTTTCACGGTAAAGATCCGGAATGCGCCTATGATGATTACATTTCCGGAAAAAGATCCTATATGGAAGTATCGAAAGATTATATAAATTGAAGGGCGAGTGCCGGCCGGATCATTTTCTGAGGACAGTTTTGAACATGAATTTCCTGAGCCAGTTAGGTGCGATAGAAGATCCCCCGCGGATAATAACGCTCTTTATATATTGACCGGTCGTGATAAAGCCGGTCTTTTTCATATACTTGAACAGGTTCTTCTGGCTCTTGGCATATTTCCAGCCGGAGCGGCGCTTATACATATCAGAGCCTGCACGCATCCAGAGAAGCGGTTCCGGAGTGTTATAGCTTACAGTACCTTTCTGAAGCATACGGATCCAGAGATAATAGTCTTCAAGAAGATAGAAATCCTGATAGCCTCCTGCAGCTTCCACTTCTGATTTTTTATACATAACGCATGGATGGTTAAAAGGATTGCGCTTCTTCGCGAAAAGAACGATGTCGTCGTTCTTCTCGGGAAGGACACGCTGGGCATCAATGATGTCTGTTGATTCTGTGAATTCTTCAACGGTGCCCGAACAGATGCATACTGTCGGATGATCGGCAAACACTTTAAGCTGCTTTTCGCATCTGTCAGGTCTGCTGATGTCATCGCTGTCCATTCTTGCTACAAGCTCATTCTTGCAGAACTTAATGCCGTGATTAAGAGCGTTGCCGAGACCACCGTTCTTCTCAAGACGGACAACATTCAGAACACCAGGATGAGCTTCTTCCATTTTCGCGATAACGGAATCAAGTTCGGGAGTAAGAGGTCCGTCACAGACAAGTACGAAATCGTTCGTGGGAACTGTCTGATTCCAGATGCTGTTCATGGCAGACTCCAGGAACGGTGCCTGCTCTTTTCTATATACACTCATCAATACCGAGTAATTCATGCCGTCCATTATCGAAAAACCTTTCCGTAAGCCTAAGGTTCATCCCTTAAGACCAGACTAATTATAACAGTATTAGCGGATAACAAAAAATCCCTCCGTTCACTGGGAGAACAAGAGGGATTTTTATCGGAAAGAAGAAATACAACTGACTTAGAAAACTTTGGCAAAGGCCTGGTCGAGATCGTCGATAAGATCCTGAGGGTCTTCAAGACCGATGGACAATCTGATCGTGTTGATTGTGAGGCCTGTTGCCTTGCGCTGTTCGTGTGTAAGCTCACCGTGTGTTGTCTGCGCGGGATTGACGATGAGTGATCTTGCATCACCGATATTTGCCTGATAACCGAAAATATTGACTGACTCAATGAACTTTCTCTTCTGTTCTTCGGTTCCCTTGAACTCGAAAGAGAAGATTCCGCCTGCACCGTTCGGGAGATATTTGTCGGCGAGTTCCTTGTACTTGCTTCCCTTGGCATAAGGGTAGCTTACCCAGTTAACATGTTCGTTGTTTTCAAGATATTTGACGATCTTAACTGCAGAAGACGTCTGCTTAGCTACTCTCTCGGAGAGTGTCTCGATGCCGAGAAGGATCAGGTAAGCATCGAAAGGTGAGAGTGCAGCACCAAGGTAGTTAAGGTGTACTGCTCTGATCTTGCCTGTGATAGGTGATACTGGGAAGATATCAAGGATGCTCCTGGGATTCTCGTTTCTGTCTCTTAAGAACCAGAGTTTTCTGTCCAAGACAGGGAACTTCTCAGGATCGTACTTGAAGCCGCCCTTCTCGAGGATAAGTCCAGCGATTACGTTGCCGTGTCCGCATAATGCTTTTGTAGCGGAATATACAACGATGTCTGCACCGTGCTTGAAAGGGTTGAAGAGATAAGGTGTGGCAGCTGTGTTATCTACTACGAGCGGAATACCGTGCTTGTGAGCGATCTCAGAGATCTTATCGAAGTCAAGGACTGTAGCAAGAGGGTTAGAGATAGTCTCGATGTAGATAGCCTTTGTATCTTCCTTGATGTTACGCTCGAATTCTTCCGGATCGTCAGGGTTCTCGATCATGTC
The DNA here is from genome assembly GCA_946403085.1 of uncultured Clostridia bacterium. Classification (GTDB taxonomy): domain Bacteria; phylum Bacillota; class Clostridia; order Saccharofermentanales; family Saccharofermentanaceae; genus Saccharofermentans. The sequence continues at coordinate 113,487 of CAMIYM010000003.1, forward strand.
GTAATTAACGCCGAGCTCTTCAAGGATCGAGTGGAAGCCGTCTACGGCGCCGCCATAGAGTCTGGGGCTTGTAAGGATCCTGCCGCCCTTTGATGCAAGCGCCAAAACCGTATATGAGATTGCTGCCATTCCTGATGCGACTGCAACTGCGTAATCTACGCCGTGAAGTGCGGCAACTCTTTTTTCGAGAACCTGGACTGTAGGATTGGATACTCTGGTGTAGAGCGGATCTTCGAGTTCGAATGCGAAAAGTGAGTCTGCTCTTGCTGTGCTTCCCATCTCATATGCTACTGTCTGGTAGATCGGAACGCTTACTGCATTGTTATGCTCCAGCGGGTTATATCCTGCACGGATCTTTAATGTGTCGAAATTATAAGCCATATTCATGTCCTCCTGTGATGGAAGGGATTATAGAATAGTCGGGAATTTAAAGATAATAGACGTTTTTTATCGTTTCCGATAAATAAAAGGTATACCCCATCTCATATAGGTATCGTATAAAATAATCCCATGAAAATCAGGAATGCGACAATAGATGATCTTAAGATAATTACAGAAGTCGAACGGGAATGTTTTCCGCCTGAAGAAGCAGCATCTGAAAATGATTTCCGTGAAAGACTTAAGCTCTACGGGGATCACTTCTGGCTTCTTTTCGACGGGGACAGGCTTGTGTCTTTTGTAGACGGTTTTGCAACTGATGAAAGGGATCTTACTGACAGGATGTATGAGGATGCCTCGATGCATGATGAGTATGGAGCCTGGCAGATGATCTTCGGTGTAAATACTATTCCTGAATACAGGAAACGGGGCTGTGCAGCTCTTCTTATCAGTAAGGCCATTAAAGATGCGGATGACCAGGGCCGTGATGGTCTTGTTCTTACATGTAAAAAAGAACTAATACCTTATTATTCCGGTTTCGGTTTTGTCAATGAAGGCGTTACCCTGAAATCTGTTCACGGCGGAGTGACCTGGTATCAAATGCGCTTGACATTCAAGCCTGTATAGCCTTTTGTTATAGGTTTCTATGAGATTTATAAATTAGCGGCAAAAACATCTCTGTGCTTAAATCTTCTCAATCGAAAAAAGGAGGCGACAGTTATGTCACAGAGATTCACAAGAGAGGGTATTTACTCCGCTGTAAAGAAGACAGCAGCAGTAATTACATTATTCTCACTTTCATTGTCATTTGCAGGTTGTGCAAAGAAAGACAGCGGTTCCAAGTTCGGCAAGATCAATATTCCGGGGTTAGACGGCTCTTTATGCGGTGCTCCGATCTATATTGCTTACGAGAATGGTTACTTTAAAGAAGAAGGCTTTGATGTTACTTTGATCTCAGCTGATACAGAGACAAGAAAGATCGGCCTTAACAACGGAACGATCCCGATCGTTAACGGAGACTTCCAGTTCTTCCCCTCAATGGAGGAAGGCGTTAACACAGTAGTTGTTGATAAGCTCCACGACGGCTGCATCAAAATCGTAGTCCGTCCCGATTCCAACATCAAGTCACCGGAAGATCTTAAGGGCCTTAAGATCGGTGTCGATGAAATCGGCGGAACACCTCACCAGGTAGCAAGTGTATGGCTTGAGAATGCAGGCATCTCAGCACGTCAGGAAGATCATCAGGTTGAATTCCTTCCTTTCGCTGACGGTAACCTCGAACTTGAAGCCCTTTACAAGGGTGATCTTGATGCTGCAGCAATGTGGGATCCGCTCGCAAGCGTAGCAGAGAAGGCTGGTAAGGTTAAGACAATCCTTGATATCACAAAGGATGAACCTTTCGCAGGCAAGGCATGCTGCTTCTTATATGCATCAAAAGTATTGTATGAGAAGAACCCCGAACAGGTTGCAGCGCTCCTTCGTGCTTACAGAAAGGCACAGGACTTCATCAATAAGAATCCTGAACAGGCAGTTGATATCATCATCAAGGGTAAGTATTCACAGATCGAAGACCGCGAACTTGCTATCGCACTGATCTCTTCATATAACTATCCGTCATTTGAGCAGCGTCAGGCAGGTGCGTTTAACGTAAAAGAAGACGTACATTATTTTGCCCAGCAGCTTTATGATATCGGCTATCTTAAGACTGACGCTGATACATACACATCGAAGTATTTCGTTGATGTGAAAGTGGATGGCTGAAGATGATTAAAAAAAGTTCAGTTGTCTATGGTTTGTTATTGTCGGTATCAGGATTCCTGATCGCAGCATTATTGAATGCACTGATCCCGATTACAGCGGATGTGAATATCGTTGAATACACTGTCGGCGGAATAGTTGTAAACATCAACATCGCATATAGATTCGTGCTTTTCGTCCTCGCAGGTCTGTTCCTTATCCTGGGACTTGTATCCCTTAAGGATCATGACAGATGGAAGAAGTTCGTGAAGGGAGCGCCGCTGAGATTTGCTTCAGGTATAGGTCTGCTGGTATGGGATCTTCTCGGAACCAAATGGCAGCTGTTACCACAGCCCTTCTTTCCCGGCCCTGCCGGAATAATAGAAGCGTTCCTCATAGAACCTGAATTCGTTCTTGAGAATACGCTGTACTCATTAAGGCTCTATGCAGCAGGTTTTGTTTTGGGCGTAGTATTCGGAGTTGGAACCGGAATCCTGATAGGCTGGTTCCCGAAAGTCTACTACTGGGTTACACCCGTGCTTAACGTCACGGGTGTAATACCTGCGGTAGCCTGGATGCCTTTCGCACTGACACTGCTTCCGACACCTTTTGCAGCAGCAGTTTTCCTTATCGTGATCTGCGTCTGGTTCCCGGTAACAAGCCTTACCGCACAGGGAATAAAATCAACACCGAAGGTTCAGTTCGAAGCTGCAAGGACTTTGGGTTCTAACACATTTGACCTTGTATTCAGAGTAGCTGTACCTCATGCAATGCCCCAGATCTTCACAGGTATTTCGACAGCAAATGCATTCGCATTCACGACACTTGTAATGGCGGAGATGATGGGTCAGCCGGGTGGACTTGGTTACTACATCAACCTCTCCAAAGTATGGAGTGCTTACTACAAGGTTTTCGCAGCGATCGTCGTAATGGCAGTATTGTTCAGCTTCATCACGGCAATTCTCGGAAAGATTGAGAAGTACGCATTAAGATGGCAGAAGGGACTCGTAAGATAATGGCAGATAAAGATACAAACGAAGAATATATTCTTACGATAGAGAACTTAAGACGAATCTATAAAGATGATGACGGCGCTGATGTCGAAGCTCTGGAAGATGTAAGCCTTAAGATAAAGCGCGGCGAGTTCATCTCGATCATCGGCGCGAGCGGATGCGGAAAGACAACACTTCTGCGTTCTATTGCAGGTCTTGATAAGCCTGATTCCGGTACGATTGTTATGGATGATCACAAGATCACAAGACCTGATCCGGAACGTGGATATGTTTTCCAGCAGGGAGGTCTTTTCAGTTGGCTTACAGTCGAACAGAACATAGCATACGGACTTAAGACCAGAAGAGTATTTAAAGAGAAAAAAGCCGATGTTGCAAAGTATATCGAACTTGTCGGACTTAAAGGATTCGAGTCTTCTTATCCCTATCAGATAAGCGGCGGAATGGCGCAGAGAGTTGCCATCGCAAGGACTCTTATCAATGAGCCGAAAATGCTCCTTCTTGATGAACCGATGGGGGCGCTCGATTCGTTTACCAGAGCCGATATCCAGGATAAGCTTCTGGAACTTCACAGGCTTAACGGAATAACGATGGTGCTTGTCACACACGATATCGATGAGGCGATCTATCTCTCAGACAGAATAGTCATCATGACTCCGAGGCCGGGAAAGATCAGCAACATAATAGATGTAAAGATCCCTCATCCAAGGCAAAGAGGTGGAGTGGAATTCCTCGCGATGAGAAGAAAGCTTCTAGAGGAATTCGATCTTGCCACAGCTCTTCCTGAGCCCGAATACAATATTTAAGAAAAGAGAATGATCAATATGAATAAGACAAAGATCACAGGCATACTTATAGCAATTCTGGGACTTCTTACAGTCCTTATCCCTACACAGATCTTCAAAGTGTGTGAAGCGATGGACGGCAAATTCATGAAGTGTCACTGGACAGCCCAGGTAGAGGTTGCATTAGGTATTGCGACTATAGTTATCGGACTTCTCATAGTCCTTTCAAAAGAGAAGGCAGCAGCATCTGCATATTCTTTGGCGTCAGCCATCAACGGGGTATTGGTTATCCTTATTCCGACAGTTGTTATCGGAGTTTGCGGTTCAGCTGATATGCCCTGCAATTCAGGAACCAAGCCTGCTCTTATCATTGCAGGTGCATTGACCGCATTAGTTGGTCTTATCAATGCAGTTCTTTATCTCACTTCAAAGAAGAAAGATTAATATGAGCAACATTAAAGAGAGTTTCAGATTCGGCATCAGAAACATCAGGAAAAGACCTTACAGGTCTTTCTGCCTGATGCTTGCCGCTGTTATCGGATCCTACGCTTTGTTCGTAGGATTATCTCTTAAAGCATCTCTAAATAACGGAATCAAGAGAATGCAGGAGCGCATGGGTGCAGACTTCATGATCGTTCCTGAAGAATCAGAAGTAAAAGCTAAGAATGTCCTTCTTACGGGAGAGCCGGAGTTCTTCTATATGGATATTTCTGTAGCACGTGCAGTTGCTGATATCGAAGGTGTGGAGTGTGTTACAAGCCAGCTCTATTTCACTTCTTTATCATCAGACTGCTGTTCAACAAGAGTACAGCTTATTGCATTCGATCCTGATACGGATTTTGTAATCCATCCCTGGATCGATGAGAAAGTTACTGAGAAGGTGGCAAACGGAAGCGTGATCGTCGGAAGTGAAGTCACACCTTTGCCGGACGGTAAGGTCAAGTTCTACGGCAATGAATACCAGGTCGCAGGAAAGCTCGGCGAGACCGCAACGGGCCTTGATAATTCAGTGTTCATGTCACGTGACACGATGCACGGGATCTTAAACGATGCCAAGGCAAAGGGATATCAGTTCTTAAATCCTGAAGATGACGGTTCCTATGTATCAACAGTTCTTATCCGTGTTAAGGATAATGCTGACATCACAGGGATTGAGAAACAGATATACGAAAAAGCAGAAGGCATCAAGTTCATCGAGACAGATAAGCTCGTAAATGATATCACTGTAAAGCTTGGTTCTGTTGAAAGCATAATCAATATCACTCTGACTGTGCTTTTGGTATTCTCGTTTGTGACCATGATCCTTTTCTTCTCTGTTATCTTCCATGAGAGGAAGAAGGAATTCGCAGTGCTTAGAATTCTCGGAACGACTTCTAAGAAGATCTGCCTCATCTCACTTACAGAGGGTATTACGATCGGAGCAGCAGGCGGCATCGGCGGCCTTATCCTGGGAATCCTTACAGTGTTCCCTTTTAATGATTACATCGAGAATACTTTGGATGTTCCTTACCTTATGCCTGCTGTATCTGCCGTTATCTTATACGGCCTTTTAGGCGTCGTTGTAACGACGGCATTCGGTTCACTTGCATCGTTCCTGTCGACATTAAGTCTTGCACACGCCGAGACATACTACACGATGAGGGCAGGTGAATAAAATGGCATTTCTTACAGCAGAAAAACTTGTTAAAGAATATAAGAGACGCGGTAAAGTTTTTCGCGCCGTTGATGATATAGATCTTCAGATTGGTTCCGGTGAATTCGTCATGATAGAAGGCGAATCCGGAAGCGGCAAGACAACTCTTCTTAATCTCCTCACAGGTCTTACTGATCCCACTTCTGGATCTGTATCGATCGAAGGCAAGGACCTGAAAGACCTTGACGACAAGGGCATATCAGGTATCAGGAATGAGAAGATCAAATACATTCCCCAGGGAGAGAGCCTTCTTTCGTCATTGACAGTAAAAGAGAATATCCTTTTCCCGTTCGTAATCGGCGGCGCTGCAAGACCTTCAGATGAAAGACTTCTTGAAGTAGCAGAAAAGCTCGGCATCTCAGATCTTCTCGATGAATATCCTTCAGATCTTTCAGGCGGAGAGATGAGAAGAGCTACCATCGCAAGAGCAGTTATCAACAGACCTTCACTGATTATCGCGGATGAACCTACGGGAAGTCTTGATTCTGTCAACACTTCAAAAGTGATGGATATCTTTAAAACTATTGCAGAAGAGGGGACTGCTGTTATCGTAGTAACTCACCAGAAGGAGACTTTAAGATACGCCTCAAGAGTCCTTTCGATGGAGAAGGGCAAGCTTAGAGAGGTCTCTTGACCGATTGATAATAACTATCTGTTTCTATAACCAAAAGTTATATTTGGTTATCGGAAATGAGTATTATTTCGATTTTCCGAAATGAAATACAATTTGGTAATCAAAAAATCAAGGATGGTTGGAGACAATGACGATCCAGCAGTTAGTCTATGCGATAACGATTACCAAGGTCGGCTCGATGAACCGCGCCGCGGAAAATCTGTATATAACACAGCCAACGCTTACAAAAGCCATCAAGGAACTCGAGAACGAACTGGGGTTCTCACTTTTCGTGCGTTCGGGAAAGGGAATGGTCTTAACACCTGACGGCAGGGACTTTATTGTATATGCCAAGCAGGTATGCCAGCAGTACGATATCTTAAAGGACCGCTTCGGTTCATCGGGCGAGAGGAAGAGACGCTTTGGCATATCCACTCAGCATTACTCTTTTGCGATAAAAGCATTCACGGAGTTTGTTAAGGACTTCGACCTCGAAAAGTACGAATTCGCATTCAGGGAGACCATGACCCGTGATGTCATCGATGATGTCGGCTCGATGAAGAGCGATATCGGAATCCTATTTATAAGTGAATACAACAGAAAAGTAATAGAGAAGAAACTTCGTGATAACGATCTGCATTTCACTCCTCTGATCGACTGCAAAGCCTGTGTCTATATCACCAAGACTCATCCTCTGGCAGATGCTGAAGAACTGACCATGGAAGATCTTGCACCTTACCCGTGTCTTACTTTCGAGCAGGGAGACGGTGACTCCATCTTTTATTATGAGGAGATCCTTGCAGAAAAAGACTATCCCAGACGGATAAAGGTAAATGACAGAGGCTCCGGACTCAACCTGATGAACGAGCTTAACGGCTACACTCTCTGCTCCGGAATAATCTGCGATGACGTCAACGGCGACCAGTATAAGATGATCAAGTTCAAGGGCGATGAGGACGATACGGTAATGCATATCGGCTATATTACTAAGAATAATGTGGAACTCGGATCTCTTGCAGCAGGCTATATAGAAGAAGTCAAAAAGACCCTCAAATTGATCTGAATCACTTGATATAATCATATTGACTGAGTAGGCTTATATATTAGAATGAGATAAGCCCTGTTCCGGAGCGTTCCTGTGGAACTGTGTAAAAGCTCCTGAATTAGCGTATGATAAAAATATAAAGATCAACTTAATATAGGAAAGAGGATACTAAATGGGTCATGATGTGAAGAAAGAGATCGGAGAACTGGTAAATAAGGTTCTCGCGGATTATAACGGCACCAAGAACATAGATGCCACAGATACGTTCAATAAGCCTGACAGAAACGAGATCATTGATATAACCAATAACCTGTTCTTCGTTGTGTTCCCCGGATACTTCAAAGACCGTACATATAAGATGTACAATCCCGAGAACGAGATCGCTGTTATGGTGGAAGATATCTTCTATCACCTGAACAAGCAGGTCGCTCTCGCGCTGGATTTCTGCAAGACCAGAGGTTCAATGCCTGAAGAGCAGCGTAAAGAAGAGAGTTACCGCATCTGCAAGGCCTTCTTCGAGAAGATTCCTGCAATAAGGGAATATGTTGAATCTGACCTTCTAGCTACATATGATGGTGACCCGGCTGCAAGCAGTCTTGAGGAGATCATTCTGGCTTACCCCGGAATCATCGCTATCACCACATACAGACTTGCACACGAGCTGTATCTTTTGAATGTGCCTGTAATTCCCAGACTCATGACAGAGTTTGCTCATTCCAGAACCGGTATCGATATCCATCCGGGCGCTACGATCGGCAAGCATTTCTTTATCGATCACGGTACGGGAATCGTTGTCGGTGAGACATCCATAATCGGAGATAATGTAAAGATCTATCAGGGTGTTACTATCGGCGCTCTCTCGACAAGAGGCGGCCAGAAGCTTTCAGGCAAGAAACGTCATCCTACTATCGAGGATAATGTCGTTATCTATGCCGGTGCCTCTATCCTTGGCGGTGAGACGATTATCGGAAGGAATTCTGTGGTAGGAGGCAACACTTTTATCACGAGCTCAGTTCCGGCTGATACTGTTGTAAGCATTAAGAATCCTGAGATGGAATACCGCTCTGCAGGTGAGAAGCACATTAAGTCTGAAATGAAGCAGAGCGAAGAGTGGTTCTATATCATTTGACATAATTTCAATAAACCTATTGACATAGTAGGTATTATAAGTTACCATTCCTCAAAAGTTAAAAGGAATGGAGACACGATATGACTGGCATTATTACGGCAAATATCATCATGTGTTGTCGAATGCTGAAGCTCCCGGGCAGCAAGGTTGACCGGTGCGTCATGTCGATGTTTATTTAAATCCATTCATTAGCAAGAAGCACGAGAACTGATAACTGCCCGGGAGATGCAATTCTTCCGGGCAGTTTTTTGTCTGAAAAAAATTTGAGGAATTATATATGACACTTCAGCAATTAATGTATGCAATAACAACAGCAGATGAGAAATCGATCAATAAGACGGCACAGCGTTTTTTCGTATCACAGCCTGCAATATCCGATGCCATAAAGGATCTTGAAGAGGAGATAGGAATAACTATTTTCGAGAGATCGAACAGAGGTGTCACGACTACGAATGAGGGCGCGGATTTTATCGTCTATGCAAGGCAGGTGGTGGCGCAGTACGACCTTCTTAAAGAGAGATATATAGATAAAGAGCAGAAGAAGAGATTCGGCGTATCCGCTCAGCACTATACATTTGCAGTCAAATCTTATATAGAACTTATCGAAAACCATGATCCTGAAAAGTATGAATTCTCGATATATGAAGGAAAGACATCAGAAGTGATAAATGATGTCAGAACATTCAAATCCGAGATCGGAATTATACATCTGGATGAATATAACCATAACTTCCTTCTGAAGTACCTAAGGGTGAATAACCTGGAGTATCAGAAACTATTTGACTGCAAAGTTTTTGTGTATCTGTCCACAGAGCACCCTCTTGCGGACAAAAAGAGGTTAACAAGTCACGACTTGGAACCATATCCGTGCCTTACATTCAATCAGGGTGAAGAGAATCCTATCTACCTCGCTGAAGAGCCGGTAAGTATGTTCGAACGTAGGAAGATCATTAAGGTGAATGACCGCGGTACCATGCTCAACATGATGATTGGGTTAAACGGCTATACCCTTTGTTCAGGCATTATATGCGAAGAATTGAACGGCTCAGGCTATAAGGCCATCCCTTATGAGAGCAGGGAGAAGACATCTGTTATCTATGTTACCCGTGCAGGCAGTACCCTAAGCAGACTGGGACAGGAATATATAGATAATCTCAAGGCTTTTGCTGAGAAGACCTGACTTCAGATCCAGTTATAAACCACAGTTATAACTGACTATCAATCTTGCGTATTATCACTTCTAAAACCGTAGGAGTATTATCACTTAAGCACAAAACAAAACCTATCAAATTGATGGTTTTCTAAAAGGAGAGAACCTTAGAATGTCACAGATCAACATCAAAGAACCAAGCGTTGTAATCCGTGAGAAAAGACTTGGAACGATTAATGCTTTCAGCGGATCAGCATCGCAGATCGTCGAAAAATCTGCCAAGGGGGAACTTCGCGATTGCAAGAGAAAGTTCTCACAGTGCCTCGGCTGTAATCAGCAGCAGGCATTCTGCCAGCTAGCGATGATCAGGGATGCAGTAGTAATAAACCATGCACCAATAGGATGCGCAGGCGAATTTGCTGAATTCAATTTCACATACAGAATCGAGCAGTCCAGAAGAGACCTTCCACCGGCGCTCGGAAGATACTATTCAACAAACATCCTGGAGAAGGATACTGTTTTCGGAGCTGCGAAAAAGCTTGAAGATACGATCAGACTCGTATATGAAAGAGAGCACCCCAAGGCTATCTTCATTACCACATCATGTGCATCCGGCATCATCGGTGAAGATATTGAATCAGTAGTTGAAGCAGCTACAAAAGAACTCGGGATTCCGGTCGTAACATGCAACTGTGAAGGCTTCAGATCAAAGATCTGGACGACAGGATTCGATGCTGCATATCATGCTGTGTTAAGAGGTATCGTAAAGCCTGCAGAGAAGAAGACGAATAAAGTAAATATCATAAACTTCTGGGGAACCCATGTTTTCGATGACATCGTAAGAAGATTCGGGTATGAACCCCAGTATGTAATCCCGTTCTCAACAGTAGAGGAATTATCTCATGTAAGTGAAGCTGCCGCTTCGATCCATATCTGCCCTTCACTTTCAACGTATATGGGTGCGGGATTAAACCAGCTTCACGGCGTTCCTGAAGTCCTCGTACCGCCTGCCTATGGTGTTGCCGGTACAGACAGGTGGCTTAGAGCTTTCGGCAAACTCGTGGGCAAAGAGGAGATCGCAGAAGAGATCATCAAGGAAGGTCACGAGAAGTATGTACCTGAGATCGAGAAACTCAAGGAAAGATTCAAGGGAAAGAGAGCTTATGTAACTGCAGGCGCAGCACACGGCCAGGCACTCATCACATTGCTTGGTGAGCTCGGTATGGATGTCGTAGGTGCAGCAGTTTTCCATCACGATCCTGTATACGACAGTGGTGATGACAAGCTCGATATCTTGGGACAGGCAGTCAAGAACTATGGCGATGTTCCCGACTACAGAGTCTGCAATAAGCAGGCGTGTGAGCTTGTTAACGCACTTAACAGGATCAAGCCTGACCTGATCCTTGCAAGACACGGAGGAATGACCTTGTGGGGAGCAAAGTTCGGTATCCCTTCACTTCTTATCGGTGATGAGCAGTTCGGTATCGGATACAAGGGTGCACTTAATTATGCGAGAAGGATCGAAGATGCACTTGATTCGATCGAATTCATAAAGAACTATTCCAAGCACGCTTCGAATCCTTACACCAAGTGGTGGTTCGATCAGGATCCCGGATATTTCCAGGGTGACGGTTCCGGAAGAGGATGTTCCGGTGCAGGAAATGGAGGATTCTAAAGATGGCAGGAGCAATAGAACAACCAAGATTTACATGCGCACTCGGCGCTTGCCAGAGTGTTGTCGCTATAAAGAAAGGCGTACCGATCCTTCACTCCGGCCCCGGATGCGGAGTTCAGATCTCTGAACTGATCGGACAGGGTGAAGGTTATGCAGGCGGATCTACTATGCCTTGTACTAACTCGGAAGAGGCAGATGTCGTTTTCGGCGGCGAGAAGAAGCTCAGAAACGTTATCGAGAATTCCTTCAAGGTAATCGACGGTGATCTCTATGTTGTTATCACAGGTTGCACAGCGGCAATCACCGGAGATGATATCGCATCAGTAGTAGGTGAGTTCCAGCTTGATGATAAGCCGGTCGTTTATGTAGAAGAAGGAGGCTTCAAGTCAAATAACTATGTAAGCCATTCCAGAGTAGTAAACGCTATCATCGACCAGTATGTCGACAAGTTCTATGAAGACGATGAAGTTATTCCTGGTCTTGTAAATGTATTTGCGAGCATTCCTTATCAGGATCCTTACTGGAACGGAAACCTGGAGCAGCTTAAAAGGTTACTTACAGGCATAGGCCTTAAGGTCAATATTCTTTTCAGTAACGAATCAGAAGGCGTATCAGAGTGGAAGACGATCCCCCAGGCACAGTTCAACATCTTCGTAGGATCATGGGCAGGTCTTGATATCGTAAAGCACCTTAAGCGAAAGTACGGCACGCCTTATCTGCATTTCCCATATACACCTATCGGTGCGAAAGAGACCTCGGCGTTCTTAAGAAAGGTTGCCGAATTCGGTGAGCTTGACCAGAAGAAAGTTGAAGCTTACATCGACCGTGAAGAAAAGAAGTTCTACTCACACATCGACAAGATGGCAAGCTTTATGCTCGAGTTCAGATACGGAATCCCGAGAAGATTCTATTCACTTGCGGATGCTTCTTATTCACTCGGCTTTTCGAAGTTTCTCCTAAATGAGCTTGGCATCATCCCCGGTATACAGTTCATTGTAGATGACATCCCGGAGAAGTATCAGGAGAGTGTACTTGACGAGTTCTCAAGGATCTCGGATCTCCAGAGAAGAGATGTAAAGGTGGTTTTCGATCCTGATGCCGGCCTTGATCAGAAGAAACTTCTTGAGGATGCAAAAGATTATGAAGACAAGAGACTCCTGATCCTTGGAAGTTCATGGGATAAACATATTGCAGACGAACTCAATGCCGACCTCCTCATAATCTCAGTTCCGGTTCAGCACAGACTTGTCATGAACTGCGGTTACTTAGGATATGAAGGCGGACTTCGTGCAATAGAAGATATCTACGACAGAGTACTCGCTACTTACAGATAAAAATATAAACGGAAAGAGAAGACACAAAAAATGAGACAGATAGCTATTTACGGAAAAGGTGGTATCGGTAAATCCACAACAACACAGAACCTCACTGCAGGTCTTGCAGAGATGGGAAAAAAGATCATGGTCGTAGGATGCGATCCTAAGGCGGATTCAACAAGACTTCTTCTTAACGGACTCGCACAGAGAACGGTTCTTGATACACTTCGTGAAGAAGGCGAAGTAGATGACTTAAGCCAGATAGAGAAAAAGGGCTTCGGCGGTATCAGATGCGTTGAATCCGGCGGACCTGAGCCTGGCGTAGGCTGTGCAGGACGAGGCATCATCACATCCATCGGAATGCTCGAGGATCTTGGTGCATATACAGACGATCTGGATTATGTTTTCTACGACGTATTAGGAGACGTTGTATGCGGCGGTTTTGCTATGCCGATAAGAGAAGGAAAGGCTAAGGAAATCTACATTGTAGCATCAGGTGAGATGATGGCTCTCTATGCTGCAAACAATATCTGTAAGGGTATTCAGAAGTATGCTCTTAAGGGCGGTGTAAGACTTGGCGGTATCATCTGCAACAGCCGTAAGGTAGACCGTGAGAATGAACTCTTAAGAGAGTTTGCAAAAGAACTCGGAAGCCAGCTTATCTACTTCGTCCCGCGTGACAATGAGGTCCAGAGAGCAGAGATCAAGAAGAAGACAGTAATAGATCACGATCCTAAGCATCCTCAGGCTCAGGAATACAGGAACCTCGCTCAGGCAATCGAGAATAATACACAGTTCGTTATCCCGAAGCCGATGACGCAGGAAAGACTTGAAGAGATCCTTATCGAATTTGGTCTCATGGACAGCATTAAGGACAATTATCACATTTAAGGAAATACAAATGATCAGAGCGGCATTTGCAACAGGCGACGGAATAAATATCAACAGGCACTTCGGTATTGCTGACAGGTTCGATATCTATGAGATAGATGTCGAAAACAAGAAGTATGATCTTGTTGATACCAGAAGGATCGACAGTTATGGAGTAAGTCTCCAGCATGACGATTCTCTTATCGACCGCCTTGCTGAAACAATCGACGACTGCAATATCGTATTCTCTGCCAAGTCAGGTCTTCATGCAAAGCAGGCCCTGGATGAGAAACTGATCCAGGCTGTTGATGTGGAGAAGAAAGTGGAATTCGTTCTTGAAAGAGTCGTATCTTCTCGTATCAGCATTCTGGCCCCAAAATATAAAGCGGAAAAACCGAGAAAGGTTTATGAGAGATCAGTAAAGCAAGGTGCCTTTGAGAATCTTCAAAAAAGACATCCCTGTCTCGGCGGACACTCGAATGTAACCGCCGGAAGAGTACATCTTCCTGTAAGCCCTGTCTGCAACATCAGCTGCAAGTTTTGCACCAGAGCCTTCAATAAATCAGAGATCAAGCCTGGTGTCAGTTCTCTTGTGCTTAAACCTGAAGAGGCTGTGGAGACAGTAAGGAAAGCAAAAGAACTCTGCCCTGAGCTTACAGTAGTAGGTATCGCAGGGCCGGGTGATACACTTGCAAATGATCAGGCACTTAAGGCATTTAAGCTCGTTAAGGAGGAATTTCCTGAACTTATCTGCTGCTTATCCACAAATGGATTCAGGCTTGCTGATAAGATCGAAGAGATAGCTAAGATCGGTATAGAGACTCTTACTGTCACAGTAAATGCCGTAGATCCTGAGATCGAAGCACAGATAAATAACTTCGTAATAGACGAGCATGGCAATAAGCACGAAGGCCTCGAAGGTGCACGTCTTCTTATAGAAAAACAGCTTGAAGGAATCCGTCTTGCTGCTCAGAAGGGGATAGTAGTAAAGATCAATAGTGTTCTTGTTCCCGGTATCAATGATAAGCATATTCCTGAGGTTGCCAAAGTAACTTCAGAACTTGGCGCATCTATCCTTAATATCATTCCGCTGATCCCTCAGAACGAGATGAAGGATATTCCGGCACCTACCTGTGCAGACCTGGAGGAAGTCCGCGCGGAGGCTGGAAAGTATCTTGAAGTGTTCCGTCACTGCCAGCACTGCAGAGCAGACAGCCTTGGAATCCCCGGAAAAGGCAAGGACCTTCATAATGAACTCTATAAAGACCGTAAGGAAAGAGCTGCAGATACATTCAGCCACGGCTGAGGTAATTTGTGAACACAGTTAATACTAAATACGGTGAACTTAGACCATACAGCGGTGCTTCTGATTACAGAAAGAAGTACCGTTTCGCTGTTGATTACTATAATGACGGTTCATTAAGAAGCGTCTATCTGGATGAACCGGAAATATTGGAATTCCCGGCAGGAAGATTTCAGACAGAGCTTATAACATTCTATGAAGACGGGAATGTGAAAAGGATATTCCCATTATATGGTCAGATAAGTGCATACTGGAGTATCGAAGAGGAAGTCGAGAATGCACCGTATTATGATTTCAATGTATCAGGTGATACTCTTCGCATAAGGCCACAGTGCATATATTTTTATCCATCAGGTAAGATCAGGGCTGTAACTCTCTGGCCGGGAGATGAGATCGTGGTTACAACAACTGCGGGTATAGTAAAGACCAGGCTCGGATTTGAGTTATATGAATCAGGCAGTCTTAGAAGTATTGAGCCGGTATATGGTACAGTAATTAAAACTTCCAAAGGTGACATAAAGCCATATAAGTACAGACCGGTAATGATGCATGCCGAAAATGCTACATTAAAGTTCGAAGAGAATGGTAACGTAATTATCTGATCTGTTGACAATATGAAAGACCATGTGATATTTTATGGATGAATAAAAATTCATTCATAAAGGAGCGGGTATGCCAAAATCACAGGAACGCTGCCAGGAGATAAGGGAAGAGACCAGGAATCTGATCATCAGAAAGTCTGTTCTCTTCTTTGCGAAGAATGGTTTTGATGGTACGAAGATAAGTGACTTGTCCAGGCATATTGGCATCGCCCAGGGAACTATATATATCTATTTCAAATCAAAAGAAGAATTATATTCGGAGATCTTTTCCATATCAGATAAGATCGCTAAGAACGATAAACTCACAACACTCGTTAAGCTTCCGCTTCCTGCTGAGACGAAGATCAGAAAGATGTCGGATTATCTTATCAAGAATCTTAAGGAGGACGAGATGTTCTCTGCGGGAATCGCATTATATACTCAAAGACTTCTTGAAGGGGAGGCTGATCAGTCTTTCTATAAGACAACTGAGAAGATAATCAAGCAGGGTCAGAAAGAAGGAAGTGTTGTATCCGGCAACTCCAGAAAACTGTCAGAATTATACTGGGGTGTCGTCTATCTTTACGCTGTAAAGAATATGTATCAGACTGACTTTGCTATGATCAATTCAGATGACTTATCAAGAGTTTTGCTGGGGGACAAGTAATGATCGCAATAGTTACAGGTGCGACAGGTGATATCGGTAAAGAGTTTATAAGTAAGCTTTACGGCGAAGTAGATAATATCTGGGCTGTAGGAAGAAGTGAGGAAAAGATATCAGAACTGGTAGAACTTTACGGTGACAAGATTATCCCTGTTAAGGCTGATCTCTCAGATAAAGAACAGATCTTATCACTTTGTAGAAAGATTGAATCTGAAAAGCCTGAGATAAAGTATCTGGTAAATAATGCAGGTGTTGCAAGAATGGCTCCGGTATCAGAATTCACATTGGAAGAGATAAGTGACATGCTTGATATCAACGATAAAGCAGCAACACTAATCTGCAGAGCGGCACTCCCATATATGGCAGAAAAATCTTATATCTTAAATATTGCATCTGCCTCTGCTTTTCAGCCTAATCCGTATATTGCTTTATATTCTGCAAGTAAGGCTTATCTCTTGTCATTTACAAGAAGCCTAAATGTTGAAAATGAAGGGATAACATGTACAGCTGTTTGTCCAGGTTGGGTCGATACGAAGATGCTTCCGAAAGCTAATAAGGGGAAAGAGATCAAGTATCCCGGAATTGTAAATGCCGGTAAAGTTGTGGATGTTGCTTTAAAAGATACCAGGAAAGGCAGAGATGTATCTGTGTGCTCTTTCTACTACCGTTACATGCGTTTCTTAAGTAAGGTAATGCCTCACAGGCTTGAAATGAAGTTGTGGGTTAATGGAATAAAGGAATACATATGAGATATAGGATCGAGACTGAAAGAGGAGATCTTTTTGATACAAGCATTGTTATATCAATGATTTTAAGGATCAATGAAGATGTTCCGTTTGAAATCTTAAAAGCAGCTTTTGAAAAGGCTTGCCGTGTTCATGAAGTTTTGAATACTAAGGTTGTTATAGAATCATCTGGTGAGGCATATTATGTAACTGCTGATGAGACGCATAACAGCTTTGAAGATACTGATAAGTCTATACAGGAACTTATCAATTTAAATGAGCGGAAGAGATTTCACATAGAAGATGGTGAGTTCATCAGAGGCTTTAAATCTGCTGACGGAATCCTTTTTATGATGCACCATCTTGGAGGAGACGGTAAGTCACTGCTGTATTTTATCGAGACATTTATGAGGTGTCTTAATGGTGAAGAAGTAGAACCAGTTCCTTTTAGAAATCTTACGGTGGAAAATATACCTGCAGGAAGTGAATTGTCTTCCCTATATGAAATGCTCCTTAAGTACTGGAATAAGAAATGGAAAAAGGAGAAGAAAGTCTTCAGCTTTGAAGATATGGATAAGGCTTATGAATGCTACTGGAAAGACCACAAGTCAGTAACTGACATTAAGCGTTATGAAAAAGCTGAGCTCGACGGAATGCATCAGAAAGCCAAAGAGGCTGGTATTACTTTAACTTCTTATCTGATCACGGATATGATCAAGAATATGGATATCAAGGCAGATATTGGTCTTGCTGTAGACGGCAGAACTGATGGCAACAGATCAATGGGCAATCAGGCTACAGGAATCTCATTTCAATACAGATACAACAAGAGTGTTTCCTTTGAAGAAAATGCCCGTAAGATACAGAAACTGATGAAGCGGAAGCTGGAAGATAAAAGACGCCTTTATCTCGTTCTTCTGTTTATGGGGAAACTTGATCCCACACTGGTCGATGCATTAAGTCTTGAACATGCAGGGTATTTCTCAAGCAAGCTATCGAAGAAGGTCGCAGAGCTTCTGGGATACGGCAGTAAAGTAAAGGATATCAGTCTGACTAATCTGACTCGTGTGGATATCCCGACCGTCTATGGTGATCATAAGATTGAGGAATTGGTTTTCGTGCCTCCGGTGGTATCATATGGAAAGAACATCATCGGAATCGTTACAGCAAATTACGTAATGAATATTGCAGTACATAAGATTGAATAAGAGGGAATAAAATGATCACAGTTAATCTCTATTACACGGGCAAAGATGGAAATGCCAGAAAGTTTGCAGAAGAGATGGAGTCGAGCGGTACAGCAGACAAGATCCGTGCTGAAGCAGGCAATGTCAGGTATGATTACTTCTTCCCGATGAATGATCCTGAGACGGTTCTTCTTATCGATTCATGGGAAGACCAGGCTGCGATCGATGCCCATCATGCGACTTCCATGATGCAGACTATAGCATCCCTGCGTGAGAAGTATGATCTTCACATGAAGGTTGAAAGGTTCGTATCAGACGAAGGATACGAGGCTGCACAGGACTCCAAGTTTATCAGAAAGTAGATCTGTGCTTCTTAATGAATGACACCAGCATCAGAACATAGCATACAGTCTTCGGAAGCATCAGCATACCGAGGATCGGGAGAAGCGGCGCGAAGATAGCTACAGGCAGATAGAACAGGAATGAAAGGGTCGTATAGAGCCAGATCCATTTAAGGTATTTGTCTTTCTCGCGGACTTTGAAGTAGAGATATACGATGACCGCACCGATGACTATGAACGGGAGATTCCTGAGAGTTCCCCAGAGCACGGTGCCTTCACCTTTGAACCAGTTGTTTCCGGGCAGGATACAGATGAATACTCTTACTAAGGCGCAGAAGTAAATAGCTGCTCCGGCTGCATTTGTGCCCTGATCTTTCTTCCTGTATACATTCTTATAAAGATAGAACAGAAGGATATAGAAGACTGTCATGGTGATGGAAGTGACAAGTTTTCCAAGGCCAAGATAAAAAGTGAAGTCTTTATCGATGAAGTAGTTAAGAACTCTCGGTACAAGATGGAATGCATCACCGAGTCCTAAGACGAGCGCTGCAGTTCCCATGAGTTTATCAGCCTTGTTACGGTGTCTGACCAGAATAATAAGACCTGTTAATATTGCAAACAGAAGGTACAGGATATCGAATGTGGATTCACCGTATTTCATATTAAGATTCTATCACTTTTGAACTTGTGTTACGACTCATTAACGAGTTTTCCTGTCATGTGTTCAGGAATGAGCTCCAGACACTGGACTCTCGGGAAAGCGTGTTCGAGTTCGTGCTGGAGATAGGCCTCGTCATCGGTGAACTTACGGCAGAGCTCTGTGCAGATGATCTTTGCCTTTTCGGGATCTTCGACAAGACTTATGCGGCCGAAAACGATTACGCTGTTGATATTAAGCGCCCATTCGCCGTCTTTCTTAAACCCCTGATCCATTACACAGTAGCTTGCTTTGTCACAAGCTTTGATGGCATCGATCTTATGGCCTTCTTTTGCACCGTGGAAATACAGTTTGCTGTCTTCTTCACAGTACCAGTGATCAAGTGGTATTCCATACGGATATCCGTCATCACCTATAAGTGAGAGCACGCCTCTGGGCTGCTCTTTTAAGATGCGGATGCATTCCTCATTATCTATCTGCTGCTTGAATCTTCTCATTTGTCTGAACATATATTATTTCTCCGTAAACAATTATTATGGATACATTATCTCACATCAGGAAAAAATATCAGCCGTGACATACCGGTGACACATCTTATGTGTATTATGTAGCCATGGAGGATTCTATGTCTTACAGATTGTTGATAGTTGAAGATTCATTGGAACTGCTCGAAGCTGTGAGCGACTTCTATCGCGAGGAAGGCGCCGGGCTTTGGGATGTCGTGACTGCATCAGACGGAAATGATGCTTTGGCCAAGGTCACGGAAGGACCTTTCGACCTCATACTGCTGGACATAATGCTCCCCGGAGCGTCAGGCTTTGATATATGCAGAGCAGCCCGCCGCAAGAGCGACTGCCCGATCATATTCCTGACTGCTTTAGGTTCTGAAGATAACATCTTGAAAGGTTATGAGACCGGTTGTGATGACTATGTCGTCAAGCCGTTCTCTACAAGGCATCTCTATGCGAAAAGCCTGGCTCTTCTTAAGCGCGCGAATAAGGGCAGCGATGGTGAAGAATTGAGATGCGGTGACATATCACTTAACAAAAAGTCTATGATCGTCAAAGTAAAAGATAAAGAGATAACGATCAATTCAAAAGAATACTTCCTTCTCCTTTATCTTCTCGAGAATAAAGACTCGGTACTGTCCAGGAAGAATATCCTGGATCATGTCTGGGGCGATGTGCTCGATGTAAATGACCGCGTTGTCGATAACACGATAAGAAGGCTCCGTGAATGCTTGGGGGATTCTTCCGGCCAGATCAAGACGGTTATAGGCAGGGGTTACCGTATAACGGAGGCTTGATTAATATGAAGGCTAAAAACTACAAGATCAAAAAACCGGGATTCATTGTCCCTTATATTATCAGTCTGCTCGTAACTCTTCTGGTATTTGCATTTCTGGGTTCGCTCTTTGTAGCGGCAGTGTATATCGAATATGTATATGAAGTTCAGGAAGAAAAAGAAAATTACGATTATTACATACGAGAAAGCATGGCAGAGTATTATGATGATTCTGATAATGATGTTCAGATATTTTCCGTGACTGAAGCAGACATCTCCAAGATAAAGGCAGGCGTGGCCGAGCGTTATGCCCAGACTGGACAAAGATACAGGATCCACATAGGCGGGTTCAATGTGATCGATGCATCACGGACAGCTGTCGTATATTGTGTGTTAGTAGATCCCGACAATCCGGATGCCACAGTCAGTCATACACTGAGATTGGCAGATAACAGGTTCCTGGAAAAATTCGATACAGAAGAAATATCGAAAATGAAATGCATTGATTCTGACGGACTTGATCATTTCAGGAAGAGCCCAAGATTCCAGTTTAATGTTCGTGAGTTCTATGCAGATTTTAACAGAGGACTTTTCATTCCGGTTGAGATAGAGATGTGTACTGTGACTGCCCTTAAGACCAACTACAGTCCCACGGGAGTTATAGTAAAATTCGATCCCGGCAATACGGACGGATATACACATATCGTAACTGACAATAAGACTTTTCGTGACATAGTTGATAAGAAGACATATATAGCGTGGGGCGATGTAATAGGATTTGAAGGCCCTGATAATGATGCAGATTATATTATCTCGGCAGAAGAAACGGGATACAGTTATGAAGCGACGGAGCTTAAAGCTGTCTCATTTACAGAGACAAATAAAGATCTTATACGCAATGTTATTCTGATCGTTATATGGCTTGCAGCTGCATTTGCATTCATTCCTGCATCAATAAGTTATAACAAAAAGAAAAGGATCTTCGATACATTTGAATATCGCCGCAAGATGGTTGACGCGATGGCACATGACCTTAAGACTCCTATGGCAGCTGCAACTGCTTATGCGGAGAACCTTTCCAATCACATAGGAACAGACAAGCAGGACTACTATGCTGGAAAGATAGAAGAGAACATAGCCAGGATGAACAGTATGGTGAACAGTATCCTGGACTTTTCGAGGTCTGAGAATGCCGGTATTAAGATCAGTAAAGAGGATACTGATATTGGTGCAGTAATAACTAAAGTATTGGGCGAAAATGAGCATATAATTGCAGATCGTTCAGTAAAGATCGTTTATGACGAAAAGAATGAGATCATTAGGACTGATCCGGAATTATTCAGCCAGGCTATAGCAAATCTTATCAGCAATGCTGTGATTCATTGCAAAGAAGGTTCCACTGTAGAGATCAGTGTAGGCAAAGGCAAAGTCGTGATCACAAATACCATTGACGGGGATTTGGGCGACGTAGGAAAACTGAAAGAACCTTTTGTGAAGGGAAGATCTGAAAGAGGCAGCACCGGCACAGGATTAGGTCTTGCCATAGCTGATAATAATCTCGCGATGCTGGGATCAAAACTGGATCTTAAGACTGAAGACGGCAAGTTTATTGCGGCAATTACTCTGTAATTCCAACGCATATCAAGGATGAATCTGAACAGTTCTGCTATAATAAGGAACATTCAGATTCATTTCTTTTGAGAATGCGGGATTTAAATATGGATTGTTTTGCAGATAAAAAGATATTACTTAAGATAACGGCATGTACACTCATGGCTTCGATGACTGCTGCGATGTTCTCAGGATGCAGCGGCAAAGCAGAAGATACAGAGCCTTCACTGGTTCCGACTACTACTACGACAGAGACTGAAGCGACAACTACTGAAACAAGTACGCAGATTACATATACAGCTGATGATTTAAGAAAAGCCGGTGTAAACGAACTTAATTCCGTTCCGATCCTCATGTACCACAGAGTCTATGGCATGAAGAATGATGAGACGGAATTTACCGGCGGCAATGTCGATAAGGACGGCTATAACAGAACGTCCGAAGCTTTTGAAGCGGATCTTAGAAGATACTATCAAGATGGTTACCGCATGATGAGGCTGACAGACTATGTCGACGGCAATATCGATGTCGCATTCGGATACAGCCCCATTATCCTGACTTTTGATGACGGTATCAGAGACGTTGTCATTCAGGGCTGGAACGACGACGGCTCTCCGATTCTTGACCCTACATGTGCTCTTGCTATCCTGGAAAAGATAAAGAAAGAGTTCCCTGATTACAATGTAACGGCAACATTCTTTCTGAATTATAAGCTTTTCAACAACAATGATGCGGATGACAGGAAAGTCATGAAGTGGATGGTCGATAACGGTTATGATATCGGCAATCACACATACGATCATAAGACTCTCGGTAAGTGTGACGCAGCAGAGATCGAGAAGCAGATCGGCTCGATGTATAAGCTCC
The DNA here is from genome assembly GCA_946403085.1 of uncultured Clostridia bacterium. Taxonomy (GTDB): domain Bacteria; phylum Bacillota; class Clostridia; order Saccharofermentanales; family Saccharofermentanaceae; genus Saccharofermentans. The sequence continues at coordinate 136,109 of CAMIYM010000003.1, forward strand.
TGAATGAGATCATTCCCGGACAGTATGTAAACATCGTTGCTTTGCCTTATGGTTCACCTGAGACTTTCCCTCCCGAAAAGCCTCAGTATGAGAAGATATTCTCCGGTACATATGAAGGTTTTTCTTATACGACAAAGTCTTCGCTCCTTTGTTCCTGGACAAGATCTTATTCGCCTTTTGTAAGAGATTATGATGTCAGACGTTTAAGAAGAATAAGAGGTTACGATAACAACGGAAAAGACTGGGATATCGAGATGAACTTCAAGCAGTTAAGTGAGGGAAGGAGATATATCTCAGACGGTAATCCGGATACGATCGTATTCCCGTCATCCGATAACAGCAAAGGTGACTGGCTTAAGAACACATACGGTCACCAGGTGATCACTTACGATAAATAAAGATATAAAAAGCCGCCTCACATTCTTGAGACGGCTTTCTTCTTGTTTTCGAAAAAGAATTATGCGTATTTATTCCTTACATGCTCTATGAATTTCATTGCCAGAGCACTAGGCGTTTTCTCTTTGTCCCATGACAGTACATAGTCGACATTAACGATAGGTGTAATGGTCTTTACGACTACATTGGAATCTGCTGAGATATTCTTGGCAACTGATGCGGGGAAGATCGCTATGCCGATGTTCTTATCGACGAGCTTTGATGCATTGGATGAGTGCGCCGTCTTAACAATGAAGTGAGGTTCTTTTCCTGTTGATTCGAACCAGCTTCTGATCTCTTCTTCTCTTGAGTGTCTTGATGAGATGATAAGATCTGTATCAACAAGCTCTTTAAGGGTAACGGTCTTCTTCTTGGACTTGGCAAGAGGATGATTGCCTGGGATGATCGCAGCCCACGGATCGCTGTAGACCGTAATGCCGTCCAGATGTTCTGTGTTAAGAGGTGTCATGGTAATGGCAAGCTCAAGAAGACCTGACTTCATTCTGTATGTAAGATCATCCACGGTGCCGCACCAGAGGTTATAGGTAACATTAGGGAATTCTTCCTTAAAGCTTGAGATCCATTCCGCAGCAAGTGAAGGACCGTTACTGTCTACGTGTCCGAGATATAAGGTGCCGCTTAAGCCTTTCTTAACGTCAGAGATCTCTGTCTTTGCAATGTCTGCAAGTGCTAAGATCTGTTCTCCTCTTCTCTTCAGGGCAAGGCCTTCGGGAGTAAGGGTTACGTGACGTTTGCCTCTGATAACGAGTGTACAGCCAAGTTCTTCCTCAAGATCCATAAGAGCTCTCGAGAGAGGCGGCTGGGATATGTGAAGACGCTCGGCAGCGCGTGTGATATTACGTTCCTCTGCAACAGTTAAGAAATAACGTATTTGACGCAGATCCATGTATTTACCTCCTGGTTTCGAATCATACCCTAAAGGTATTGTTATACGAATATTATATGTATTTTATTTCCTAAGCCCCAAGCGATACAATCTCACTTGAAATCAGTTAACGATATTCTAAACGCATTGAAAAAGAATATCAATACTCGTAGAGAATGATTTCGAGACCGGCACAGATCATGGTGGATGAAAGATGGAACTGCCGGCTGGGTGGAGGAGAATATGAGACCATACGAGAAGAAGTATGTAGATGAATGCTATAGAGCAATGCAGGAAGAACATGATGCCTGCGGTATCGGCTTAGTAGTTAACATTGATGGTAAAAAAGAATACCGTACTCTTGATGATGCTTTATCCATTGTAGAGAAGTTAGAGCACAGAGCAGGTAAGGACGCATCAGGCGAAGTAGGTGACGGCGTCGGAATTCTTGTACAGATATCACATAAGTTCTTTAAGAATGCTGCAAAAGAGTCAGGCATCGAAGTAAAGGACGAAGGTGACTACGGTATCGGTATGTTCTTCCTTCCCAAGGATGCGAAGAAGAGAACTCTTGCGATGCGTATGTTCAAGGTCATTTCCGAGAAGAACGGACTTAAGATCCTTGGCTGGAGAGAGGTTCCCACTAATCCTGATATCCTTGGAAAAGTTGCAAGAGATGCGATGCCTGTTATCATGCAGTGCTTTATTGGACGCCCTGAAGGCTGCGAAAAGGGTCTTGCTTTCGACCGTATGCTCTATGTCGCAAGAAGAGAGTTCGAGCAGAGCACGGACGATACATATATTACTTCTTTATCTTCAAGAACTATCGTATATAAGGGCATGTTCCTCGTAGGACAGCTCCGTAAGTTCTATGACGATCTCCAGAGCAAGGACTATGAGACAGCAATCGCAATGGTCCACTCAAGATTCTCAACAAATACAACACCTTCATGGGAGAGAGCACATCCTTACAGAATGATCGCTCACAACGGTGAGATCAACACGATCAGAGGTAACTTCGACAGAATGCTCGCCCGTGAAGAGACATTGTACAGCCCTTCGATCGAGAACGACGTAGATAAGATCTTCCCGATCATCCATAAGACGGGTTCTGACTCTGCGATGCTCGACAACACGTTGGAGTTCTTCATGATGAACGGAATCCCGCTTCCTCTGGCAGTCATGATGATGATCCCTGAGCCCTGGAAGAACGATTCTTACATGGAGCAGGAAAAGAAAGATTTCTATCATTACTATGCAACCATGATGGAACCCTGGGACGGTCCTGCAGCTATTCTTTTTACAGACGGTGTTATTGCAGGCGCTACACTCGACCGTAACGGCTTAAGACCTTCCAGATATTACATCACAGACGATAACAGACTTATCCTCTCATCAGAGGTAGGCGTACTTGATATCGAGCCTGAGCATATCGTAAAGAAGTCCAGACTGCAGCCCGGCCGTATCCTCCTGATCGATACGGAAAAGGGTAAGCTCGTATCTGACGAAGAGTGCAAGAAGTACTATTCTGAAAAGCACCCTTACGGTGAGTGGCTCGCATTAAATCTCCTTCACTTATCTGAACTCAAGATCCCCAACAAGAAGATCCCGGTTCATACACAGGAGATGAGAAATAAGCTCTATAAAGTATTCGGTTATACTTTCGAAGACGTTAAGAATGAGATCCTGCCGATGGCTACGAACAAGGTTGAGGCAACAGCTTCAATGGGTACGGATATCCCTCTCGCAGTTCTCTCAGAAAAGCACCAGCTTCTGTTCTCATTCTTCAAGCAGCTCTTCGCACAGGTTACAAACCCGCCGATCGACTCCATCAGAGAAGAGATCGTTACAGATACAACAGTTTATATCGGTTCCGACGGTAACCTCCTGGAAGAAAAGAGCGGCAACTGCAGAGTACTCGAAGTAAATAACCCGATCCTCACAGGCGTTGACTTGGTTAAGATCAAGTCTTTGAACCAGCCGGGCTTTAAGACAGCTACTGTATCTATTCTTTACTATAAGAACACATCGCTCGAGAAGGCTTTGGACCAGCTCCTTATCACTGTAGATAGAACATGTGCAAAGGGCGCCAACATCATCGTTCTCTCAGACAGAGGCATCGATGAGAACCACGTTGCAATCCCTTCGCTCCTCGCAGTATCCGCAGTAGAGCAGCATCTGGTCCAGACAAGAAAGAGAACGGCAGTTTCCCTCATCATCGAGAGCGGCGAGCCCAGAGATGTACACCAGATGGCAACGCTCCTTGGCTTCGGTGCACGTGCGATCAATCCTTACCTTGCACATGAGTGCATCGCTGAGATGATCGACAAGGGAATCCTCGATAAGGATTACCATACTGCAATCGATGACTATAACTACGCTATCCTTCACGGTATCGTTAAGACATCCGCAAAGATGGGTATTTCCACACTGCAGTCTTACCAGTCCGCAAAGATCTTCGAAGCAGTCGGTATCTGCAAAGAAGTAGTAGATAAGTACTTCACGGGTATCGTAAGCCGTGTAGGCGGTATCGGTCTCGAAGAGATCTCAGAAGGAATCCTTTTCAGACACGACAAGGCTTTCGATCCCATGGGACTCGAAAACGATGAGACTTTGGACAGCACGGGCTTCCATAACTTGAGAAGCGGTGATGACAAGGAAGATCATCTGTATAACCCCAAGACGATCGTTGCCCTCCAGAAGGCAGTAAGAGAAGGTTCTTACGAACTCTTTAAGGAATATACGGCAATCGTAGATAATGAGAAGCCCCATACATTAAGAGGACTCCTCGCATTCAAGAAGACAGGCAATTCTATCCCTATCGAGGAAGTTGAACCTGCTTCAGAGATCGTTAAGAGATTTAAGACCGGCGCTATGTCTTATGGTTCTATCTCAAAGGAAGCACACGAGTGCATGGCGATCGCTATGAACCGTCTGGGCGGCAAGTCCAATACAGGTGAGGGCGGTGAGTCACCCGAGAGATTCGGTACAGAGAAGAACTCCAAGATCAAGCAGGTCGCATCAGGCAGATTCGGTGTTACAAGCGAATACTTAAACAGCGCTGAAGAGATCCAGATCAAGATGGCTCAGGGTGCAAAGCCCGGTGAAGGCGGACATCTCCCCGGAAAGAAAGTCTATCCCTGGATCGCTGAGAGAAGATATTCAACACCCGGTGTTGCTCTTATCTCACCTCCGCCTCATCACGATATCTATTCGATCGAAGACTTGGCACAGCTCATCTACGATCTGAAGAATGCAAACAGAAAAGCAAGGATCTCCGTTAAGCTCGTATCCGAAGCAGGCGTTGGTACTATCGCATGCGGCGTTGCTAAGGCAGGCGCACAGGTAATCCTGATCTCAGGTTACGACGGCGGTACAGGTGCAGCTCCTGCAAGCTCCATCCACAACGCAGGTCTTCCTTGGGAATTAGGTCTTGCTGAGACACACCATGCGTTGATCGAGAGCGGACTTAGAGGAAGAGTTGCAGTCGAGACGGACGGTAAGCTCATGAGCGGCAGAGACGTTGCTATCGCAGCACTCTTAGGCGCTGAGGAATTCGGTTTTGCTACAGCACCTCTGGTATCCATGGGATGCATGATGATGAGAGTCTGCAACAAGGATACATGCCCGTTTGGTATCGCATGCCAGAACGAGGAATTAAGAAAGAGATTTAAGGGTAAGCCCGAGCACGTTATGAACTTCATGCTCTTCATCGCAGAAGAGTTAAGAGAGATCATGGCAGAGCTTGGTTTCAGAACAGTCGACGAGATGGTCGGAAGATCCGATCTCCTCAAGGTTAAGGACAAGCAGATAACAAAGAGAGCCGAGATGGTCTCTCTCGCACAGATTATAGATCCGTCTTATGCGGATTCCGAAGTACGCCATTTCGAGCCTGACCATGTATTCGACTTCGAGCTCGAAAAGACGATCGACGAGAGAGTATTCCTCCCTGAACTCGCAAAAGGCCTTAAGAAAGGATCCATCAAGATTACTGACGTTAAGGTATCGAGTACCGACAGAGCAGTAGGAACTATCTTAGGTTCGGAGATCACAGCCGAATACGGAACAGAGTTGGCAGATGACAGCGTCATCGTAGAACTTACGGGCGGCGGCGGCCAGAGCTTCGGTGCATTCATTCCGAAGGGCCTGACATTAAAGCTCACAGGTGATGCGAATGACGGATTCGGAAAAGGATTATCCGGCGGCAAGCTCATCATCAAGCCTAATGAGAATTCCGGATTTGATCCTTCAAAGAATGTCATCATCGGAAACGTCGCACTTTACGGTGCAACAAATGGTACAGCATACGTCTGCGGCGTAGCTGGTGAGAGATTCATGATCAGAAACTCAGGCGCTACGGGCGTATGCGAAGGTACCGGTGACCACGGCCTGGAATACATGACAGGCGGTAAGGCCGTAATCCTCGGCGAAGTAGGAAAGAACTTCGCAGCAGGTATGAGCGGCGGTATGGCGTACGTATTGGATGAACATCACACACTCTATACAAAGATCAACAAGGCTTTGGTAGAGATGAGCGAGATCACAGAAGACGCAGATAAGAATGAGCTCAAAACGATCCTTCAAGATTATGAGCAGGCAACAGGATCTTCAAAAGCGAAGGCAATACTTCAAGATTTCGACAAGTATGTTGGAAGCTTTAAGAAGATCATCCCGACAGATTACCGTCACATGCTGACCTTGATCGCCAAGTACGAAGAACAAGGTATTGCACGTGAACAGGCAGTCTACGAAGCATTCAAAGAATTCACTAAAGTCGGTGCTTGATATCAGGAGGATCTTATGGGTAAAGCTACAGGATTTTTGGAATACGACAGGCACGAAGATTCTTGGGTGACAGAAGAGAAGAGAATCACAGGCTTTGAAGAATTCCACAACCATTTAAATGAAGAAGAAAGACGCTGCCAGGCAGCAAGATGCATGGATTGCGGCGTACCTATGTGCCAGTCGGCCATCTGCCTTAAGGGCATGGTAACGGGATGTCCCTTACATAACGTTATCCCTGAGTGGAACGACGAGATATACAAAGGACATTACGAAGCAGCATTGGGAAGACTTTTGAAGACTTCGAACTTCCCTGAATTCACAGGAAGGGTTTGTCCCGCACTTTGTGAAAAGGCATGCATCAACGGAATAAATTCAGGAGCAGTTACTATTCACGATAACGAGCTCTTCCTCATAGAAAAGGGATATGAGCTGGGATACATGAAACCCAGGATCCCGAAGACCAGATCCGGTAAGAAGGTCGCAGTAATCGGCGCAGGCCCTGCAGGACTTGCAGTCGCAGACCAGTTAAACCACAGAGGTCATGAGGTAACCGTTTTCGAGAGAGAAGACCAGATCGGAGGCTTACTGATGTACGGCATTCCGAACATGAAACTTGACAAGAGCGTTATCGAGCGAAGAAGAAAGCTCATGGAAGAAGAAGGAGTTGTCTTCAAGACAGGTGTTGATGTAGGCAACGGAGCTTCTTTCGAAAAGATAACAGAAGAATTCGATGCGGTAGCTCTCTGCTGCGGTTCAAAGAAAGCAAGAACGATTACTGCAAAGGGTTCCGAAGATTGTAAGGATATGCACCTGGCAGTTGATTTCCTTAAGTCCGCTACAAAGGACCTCCTCGCAGGAAAAGCCGGAAAGTGGACGATAAGTGCCAAAGACAAGAACGTAGTAGTTGTCGGAGGCGGTGATACCGGAAACGATTGCGTCGGTACATGCATAAGACAAGGATGCAAGAGCATCACCCAATTGGAAATGATGTCAAGGCCCCCTGTCGAGAGATTACCGAGTAACCCGTGGCCTGAGTGGCCGAAGGTCGAAAAGACTGACTACGGTCAACAGGAAGCAATCAAGGTATTCGGTCACGACCCGAGAATATATGAGACTACCGTAAAAGAATTCATTACTTCAAAGGGAAAGCTCAAAGAGATCAAGACAGTCAAGGTCAAGTTCGAAGACAGAAAGCTGGTTGAGATCGAGGGCAGTGAACAGACAATTAAGTGCGATCTCCTGATCATTGCCGCAGGCTTTGTTGGAGCTGAAGACTATATTGCGAAAGAAAGCAATGTCGAGCTTACGCAGAGGGGAACAGTAAAGACAGAACCTGAACAGTATAAAACTTCGATACCGAAGGTGTTCACGGCAGGAGACATGCATAGAGGACAGTCGCTCGTAGTGTGGGCAATAGCAGAAGGAAGGCACTGCGCAGCGGAAATGGATAAATACCTGATGGGTTATTCCCCGCTCGTATGAAGCCGGTAAAACAGTTAATAAATTTTTAGGAGGATATACATATGTCAACAAAAACAGTTCCGGAAATGTTCGGTGAGAACGTATTCGACGACAGAGTGATGAGAGCGGTTTTATCCGACAAGGTCTACAATTCACTCAAGAAGACAATCGATGAGGGCGCTAAGCTCGATACAGATGTAGCAGAGCAAGTAGCTGCAGCAATGCGTGACTGGGCTCTTTCAAAGGGTGCTACACACTTCACACATTGGTTCCAGCCTCTTACAGGCGTAACAGCTGAGAAGCACGATTCATTCATCGAGCCTTCTCCTGACGGCGGCGTCATCATGGCATTCTCCGGCAAGAACCTTATCCAGGGCGAGCCTGACGCTTCTTCCTTCCCGACAGGCGGCATCAGAGCTACTTTCGAGGCAAGAGGATATACAGCATGGGATCCTACATCTTATGCATTCATCAAGGATAAGACACTCTGCATCCCTACAGCTTTCTGCTCTTATACAGGCGAAGCTCTTGATAAGAAGACACCTTTGCTCCGTTCTATGGAAGCTCTTAATAAGCAGGCTCTCCGTATCTTGAAGCTTTTTGGAAACGAAGATGCTAAGTATGTTCATACATCAGTAGGTCCTGAGCAGGAATACTTCCTCATCACAAAGGAAATGTATGACAAGCGTCCTGACATCAAGTACACAGGAAGAACACTCTTCGGTGCTAAGGCTCCTAAGGGACAGGAGATGGACGACCATTACTTTGGCGTTATCAAGCCCAAGGTTCAGGAGTTCATGAACGATCTTAACCAGGAACTCTGGAAGCTCGGTATCCTCGCTAAGACAGAGCATAACGAAGTTGCTCCCGCTCAGCACGAGCTCGCTCCTATCTATTCTTCAACAAATATCGCTACTGATCAGAACCAGCTCATGATGGAGATCATGCAGAAGGTTGCAGCTCGTCACGGTTTGGTCTGCTTGCTCCATGAGAAGCCTTTCGCAGGCGTTAACGGATCAGGTAAGCACAACAACTGGTCAATGGCTACAGATACAGGCATCAACCTCTTAAGCCCCGGTGCTACACCTTATGAGAACGCACAGTTCCTGCTCTTCCTCTGCGCAGTAATCAAGGCAGTCGACGATTATCAGGATCTCCTCCGTCTCTCAGTTGCTACAGCAGGCAATGACCACAGACTTGGTGCTAACGAGGCTCCGCCGGCAATCATCTCCATCTTCCTTGGTGATGAGCTCACAGCCATCCTCGATGCAATCGAGAATGACACACCTTATGAAGGTGCAGAGAAGAAGATCATGAAGCTCGGTGTCGACGTATTACCTCGCTTCGCACGTGATACAACAGACCGTAACAGAACTTCACCTTTCGCTTTCACAGGCAACAAGTTCGAGTTCAGAAGCCTTGGTTCTTCCAACAGCATCGCTTGCGCAAACATGATGCTCAACTCAGCAGTAGCAGAGTCCTTGAAGATCTATGCAGACAGACTTGAAGGCGCAGAAGATTTCGAGACAGCACTTCACGACATGATCAAGAAGACGATCAAGGATCATAAGAGGATCCTCTTCAACGGCAACGGTTACGACGATGCATGGGTCAAGGAAGCAACAGAGGTAAGAGGTCTTTCCAACTATAAGACAACACCTGACTGTATGCCTCATCTTCTCGACGAGAAGAACGTAAAGATGCTCACATCACACAAGGTCTTCACAGAGGCAGAGCTCAAGTCCAGAGTTGACATCATGCTCGAAAACTACAGCAAGTCAGTCTTGATCGAAGCTAACACAATGCTCGAGATGAGCAGACGCATGATCCTTCCTGCAATCGAGTGCTACGAGAATAAACTCGCCGGAAGCGTTTCCGCAAAGAAGGCAGTAGCTCCTTCAGCAGCATGCAGCTATGAGGGTGACATCATCGTTAAACTCTCAGACCTCGCTGATAAGGTTTATGCCGGCGCTAATGCTCTCGAAAAAGCAATCGAAGGTGCTAACGGTGAAGCTGACATCATAGCAGAGAGTGCCTTCATCAAGGATACAGTCATCCCTGCGATGAACGACATCCGTAAGGCAGCAGACGAAGCAGAGACATACGTATCCAAGGAATGCTGGCCGCTTCCTTCTTACGGTGACTTGCTCTTCAGCGTAAAATAACAGATCCTCATATTCCACCCAACTAAGTAACCCCCGGAGTCTTCGGACTCTGGGGATTACTTAGAATTTTGTTTAGAGAAATTATTTATAAGATTTTCAGAAAAGAGATGATGATTTATGACTAAGTTTATATTCGTAACCGGAGGAGTTGTTTCGGGATTAGGAAAAGGAATCACGGCTGCATCATTGGGCAGACTGTTGAAGGCAAGGGGATTTAAGGTTGCGGCGCAAAAGCTTGATCCTTACATCAACGTCGACCCCGGCACGATGAGCCCTTACCAACACGGCGAAGTTTACGTTACGGAAGACGGCGCAGAGACGGATCTCGATTTAGGTCACTATGAGAGATTCATCGATGAAGACCTCAACAAATATTCTAACCTCACATCCGGTCGAGTTTATTGGAACGTCCTCAACAGAGAAAGAAGAGGCGAGTACTTAGGCTCGACCGTTCAAGTTATTCCGCACATTACAAACGAGATAAAGGAATTCGTATACAGAGTAGGCAAGAAAACAAATGCTGACGTCGTTATTACAGAGATCGGAGGTACGGTCGGTGACATCGAGTCACAGCCTTTCATAGAAGCAGTAAGACAGATATCTCTTGAAGTAGGAAGAGAGAACAGCCTCTTTATCCACGTAACCCTCGTTCCGTTCTTAAGAGGTTCTGACGAACACAAGTCAAAGCCCACACAGCACTCCGTAAAAGAACTGCAGGGAATGGGTGTTAATCCCGGCGTGTTGATCCTCAGATGTGACGAACCGCTTGAAGATGAGATCATGAAGAAGATCGCTCACTTCTGCAATGTTAAGGAAGACTGCGTAATCGAGAACATCACACTTCCTGTTCTCTATGAGGCACCCCTTATGCTCGAGGAAGCTCATTTCTCCGAGATCGTATGCAGAGAACTCGGCCTTGATGCAGGTGAAGCTGACCTTACACATTGGAAAGAGATGGTCGATAAGATCCATAACATCGAGAAGGAAGTCAAGATCGGTCTTGTCGGCAAATATGTCCACCTTCACGACGCATATCTCTCAGTAGCAGAAGCTCTCAAGAGTGCTGGTTACGCTAATGACGTTAAGGTTAATATCGACTGGATCGACTCAGAGCTCATCAACGAGCAGACAGTAGGCGATATGCTTTCAGGCCTTGACGGCATTATCGTTCCCGGCGGCTTTGGTGACCGCGGAATCAGCGGCATGATCCTTGCTGCGAAATATGCCCGTGAGAATAACATTCCTTACTTCGGAATCTGCCTCGGCATGCAGATCGCAGTAATTGAATATGCCCGTAACGTGCTTGGAATCTCTGATGCGAATTCCGGTGAGTTCGATGAGCAGTGCGCGAATAAGGTTATCGATTTCATGCCCGGTCAGAGTGATGACATCGACAAGGGCGGTACGCTCCGTCTTGGTGCATATCCCTGCAAGATCGCACCTGAGAGCCTTCTTTTCGAGTGCTATGGTCAGAATGAGATTTTCGAGCGCCACAGACACAGATATGAGGTCAATAATGACTACAGGGAACGCTTTGTCGAGAGCGGAGCACGATTCGCAGGTACAGCACCTGATGATTCTCTCGTCGAGGAGATGGAGATACCCGGCCACAAGTTCTATCTTGGCGTCCAGTACCACCCGGAGTTCAAGTCCAGACCGGACAGGGCTCATCCGATCTTCAAGAAATTCATTGAAGCGTCGATAAAATAAAACAATAACTAAAGTGTGTTAATTGAACCGGCTAAGCATTTTGCGGAGCCGGTTTTTTCGCTATATGTTTATAATGATTTTGTTTTGAAAGCACGTTAGTTTAGAATAATCAGGAAGGGAATTTGACCCCAAGAAAAAATTTTCCGAACCTCGCGAACATTTCGCATCTGTTGATTGTTAAGTAAGTAGATGCGGATAGAAAGGAGGCAAAAAAAGATGACCGGCAAAGAACTCGAGCAGATTTATAACGAAGCTTATAGGGCCGTTTACTGGACAGCTATGGCAATCCTTAAGAATGAGGCAGATGCTGAAGACATCGTTCAGGATACGTTCGTTTCTTTCATTGAAGCTTATTCTGATATGTCGGATACGACTAAGGCTACAGCTTTGCTTAAGAAAATCGCTGCCAACAAGTGTCTTAACCGCATAAAGCTTGCGAAAACTGACACAGTGGAAGATGAGTTCTTTGAAGATGTTGAAGCAGTTCCTGAGGATTTTCTGCCCGATACGATCGTTGAATCGGCTGAGATGCGCAAGATCATCATGGACATCATAAATAAGTCGCTGTCTGAAGAGATCAGAAGGACGCTTATCCTGTTCTACTTTGATGAGATGAGCACTAAGGAAATTGCCGAGGCTCTCGGCGTTCCGGAAGGAACAGTCCGCCGCCGTCTGAATTTTGCCAGAAACAAGATCAAGAAGGAGGTCGAGAAATATGAAGAAGAAAACAAGACGAAGTTGTTCGGTATGGCTGCTCTGCCGTTCCTGAGCAAGCTCTTTATGAAAGAAGCAGAGCAGGTGCCTTTCAAGGCAATGCCTGCTTCACTTACAACCCTGTCCGCATCAGCAAAGGCTTCCACACAGGGAGCCGGAATCAAAGTTGCTGCTTCAGCAGCAAAGAAAGGAACAGGGATTATGATCAACAAGATTATCATCGGCACAGCTGCGGGTATAGTTGCAGTCGGTGCGGCCGTAGCAGCCATCATTGCTGTAATCAACAGGAAGCCTGAAGTTGCCGAGCCTTCTGCAGCACCTTCTCCAACGATCGGAAGCGAACTGCCGTCTGATGTGCCGGAACCTACTTTTACAGATGCTTCTTCTGAGAAGACAGATGGTGTTTTCGCGAATGGCGCAAAAGTCTTCGATAAGATGCCGAGACTTTACGGCAAAGAGATCTCACTTGCCTGCACGATCGGAGAACTGCAGGCAAAAGGATTCGAATTTACTGACGGCGGAGTAATCGAAGACGGCGCAGTAATGATGACAATATCTGACGATGTTTACGATAACGAATGGCCCTTTATCTGCCATCTGCAGAACCCGGGCCAGTATAACGGAGTCGCCACCGGAGACGCTGTCGTATCCGCTATCGAGATATATATGCTTGAGACAGAAATGAGTTTCTACGATATCAGGCTCAATATGCCGGAGAAGGACTTTACATCTGAATTCGGGGAGCCGGCCTATGTCATCGGCAACAAGACAGACCGTACATTCTATTACTATTTCCTTGATGACAAGGGCAATGTCTACGAGTTCTGCTTTGTTAATACAACAGGCAATCCTGACGATGCCAAGCTCATGACGCTGACATATGGCGTAAAGGGATACATGACTTCAAGATCTCCTCTTAGCGACGAGATCTGATCCCGTAACTTTAAATATCAATAACATTTTTAGCAAGCATGAAGATGCTGTGTTTATCATGCATAGAAAAGGAGAAAAACTATGAAATATAACAGATTGATCGCAGGATTTATGGCCGCTGTAATGCTCTTCGGATTCGCAGGATGCGGAAAGAAAACTACTGCTGACAAGAAGGAAAAGGAAGTTATCAAGGCTTCTGTTGAAGAGACAACGAGCGAAGAAACAACCACTGAAGAAGCTGCTCCTGCAGATGTTTTTGGCGGTCAGAAATTTGAAGCCGGAAATACGGTTATTTTCGGGCTCTATACACCAAAGAACCCTAAGAATACTGATCCGATCGAATGGGTGGTCTTAAGTGTTGAAGGAAACAGGGCGCTCCTTGTAAGCAAATATGTTATCGATAGCCAGCCATATAACACAAAAGAATATGCAGAAGACGGCGGCGAGGTTACCTGGGAAAACTGTACTCTCAGAGCATGGCTCAATGACGACTTTTTCAATCAGGCCTTCACGGATGCAGAGAAGTCTGTTATTAAGACAGTCACGCTGAAGAATTCCGATAATTCATACTATGGCACAAAGGGCGGCAGCGATACGGAGGATAAGATCTTCATCTTAAGTGCAGAAGAGATCGGTAAATACTATGGTTTCCAGTATATCGATGAGGAAAATGCCTGCGGCTATAATCAGGACCTTATGATCTCTCCTGTTGAGAATCTCATAGGCGGAAACAAATGCCTCATGTGGGAGATGTATAAGGATAATTACGAGAAAACATATAAGAATTTCGGTTATTCCGAAGACGTTATCGGCAGGAAAGGTGCGACCTGGTGGGTAAGAACACCCGGAATCGCAGGTCACGCTGACAGCATGAGGATGTGTACGGCTTGTAAAGTCGGTAAAATGGGAGATTTCGGCGAGAAGTACTGGACAGGAGTTACAGAAACAAGAGTCGGCGTCCGTCCTGCAGTGTATGTTGAGTTTTGATATAAAGGAGAAAAGGCATGTATAAGATCATAAGAGTTTTAAGCGCAGTAATGGCCATGGCTATGGTTTTTGGAATCTGTTCCTGTGGGAAAAGATCACCCAAGGTGTCTGTTAAACCCGGCGATACAGTAACGTTCGGTGCTTATGCGGGCAGAAATATCGAGTGGATCGTCCTTGATACAGGAGAAACCGGAGCGCTGCTGATCACGAAGGAAGGGCTTGACGCAAAGCAAATGGATGACGAGACAGGCACGGTCGAGAACATCTGGGAAGATTGTGATCTCCGCGCATGGCTCAATGATGAATTCTACAAGGAATCTTTCACCGAAGATGAGCAGAAGAAGATAAATAAGACGACAGTCGTTTTCGAGAAGAGCAGCGCTAAGTATTGCTTTGCCAGAGACGGTGAAGACACTGAGGATCGTGTCTTTTTACTGAGCTATAAGGAAGCGAAAAAGTATTTCAGATCAGATGAATCAAGAATGTGTCCGCTCTCGTCTCTGGCCAGGACTAATGGCGGATATGAAGATTATAAAGACAACTGCAAGTGGTGGCTCCGTACAAGCGCTGCTTACAAAAACTCATATTGCATTGTAGATGATAAGGGCGTGATCAATCCTGATAAGGGTGCATCCTGCCATGCAACTGATGTATGTATTCGCCCGGTCATGTGGGTAAACATCTGAATTATGGGGGCTGTCTCTTGATGAAGAGGCGGCCCTTTATAATATGGGGGAAGGCACTGCCCCTGACGATTCCCTTGTGGAAGAGATGGAGATCCCCGGCCACAAGTTCTATCTTGGCGTCCAGTACCACCCGGAGTTCAAGTCCAGACCGGACAGAGCGCATCCAATCTTCAAGAAGTTTATTGAAGCAGCGAAGAACGGCTGATAGATTGATTCTTATGATCCCCTCTGGTTCCGGAGGGGATTTTTATGACCTTGCAAAGTACAGTGCGCAAAATCGTACGCATTTAAGGGTTAAATGCGTACAATTTCCGGCCTTGTAACATACAACGGTCAAAAATGTACTCATTTCAGGTGTAAATGCGTACAGTTTTACGTACGCTGATGTAGTAAGTGAGCCATTGCTGAAATTTTGCCAAATCGGGTCTCAATTTAGCAAAAAAATGGCAAAACAGGAAGGTTTTGCAAAAATCCTTGCCAAAACCACTGGTGATTTGGCAAAAAATCAGCAAAACGCAATCCGCCCGAAAAACGGGAAGGGGAGCCATTTTCGCGCACTTACGCATAAACCTATTGACTTGGTAGGTTAATCGGATTATCATACCTTCAGCGAAAAACCGAAAGGATGAAAATTAACGTGATTTATGCAGATAACGCCGCTACAACAAAGATGAGCGATGCGGCAATCGAGACAATGACAAGAGTAATAAGGGAGAACTACGGAAACCCTTCAAGCCTTTATGCCTTCGGCCAGGAAGCCAAGGAAGTATTGGAGCAGGCGCGCGAGGATATCGCTAAGATAATCGGCGCTGATGCAAGGGAGATCATCTTCACATCCGGCGGAAGCGAAGCAGATAACCAGGCTTTGATCTCTGCTGCGAAGATCGGTGCGATGAAGGGCAAGAAGCATATCATCTCCAGTGCATTTGAGCACCATGCTGTTCTTCATACTCTCAAGAAGCTCGAAAAGGAAGGCTTCGAAGTAACGCTTCTTGATGTTCATGAGAACGGCATCATAAAGCCCGAGGAAGTTGCTGCAGCAATAAGAGAAGATACGATTCTTGTTACTATCATGTATGCAAATAACGAGATCGGAACGATCGAGGATATAAAAGGCATCGGTGCAGTCTGCAGAGAGAAGGGCGTTATATTCCATACAGACGCGGTGCAGGCAATCGGACACCTCCCTATCAATGTTCAGGAACAGAATATCGACATGCTCTCAGCTTCAGCGCATAAGTTCCACGGCCCTAAGGGTGTTGGTTTCCTTTATGTAAAGAAGGGAATCAAAGTATCTAACCTTATCGAAGGCGGTGCGCAGGAAAAGGGTAAGAGAGCAGGTACTGAAAACGTTCCCGGAATTGCTGCAATGGCAACAGCGCTTGCTGAATCAGTTAACAATATCGAAAAGAATACGGCCCGTCTCACTGCTGTAAGAGACAGGATCATTAAAGGTCTTAAGGAGATCCCTCATTCAGCGATTAACGGAGATGAGACAAGCCGTCTTCCGAGCAATATCAATTTCTGCTTTGAAGGCATTGAGGGTGAATCACTTCTTCTCCTTCTTGATGATAAGGGAATCGCAGCATCTTCAGGCAGTGCATGCACTTCAGGTTCATTGGATCCGAGCCATGTACTCCTTGCGATCGGCAGAGTTCATGATGTTGCACACGGTTCCTTAAGACTCAGTATCGGTGAGGATATCACAGATGATGAGGCTGACTACATCGTTAAGTCTGTTAAGGAAGTAGTTGAGTATTTGAGAGGCTTCTCGCCTGTATGGAGAGACCTCGTAGCAGGAAAGACAAAGTTTATTTTATAAGGGAGAAAAAACATGGCATTATACAGCGAAAAGGTAATGGATCACTTCAGAAATCCTAGAAACGTCGGAGTGCTTGAAGATGCAAACGGCGTAGGCGAAGTAGGCAACGCAAAGTGCGGAGATATCATGAAGATGTATCTCAAGATCGAAGATGACATCGTAAAGGATGTTAAGTTCGAGACATTCGGATGCGGCAGTGCGATCGCTTCAAGCTCAATGGCAACAGAGCTTATCAAGGGTAAGCCTGTTGAGGAAGCAAGACAGCTTACGAATAAAGCTGTAGCAGAAGCATTGGACGGACTTCCGGATTATAAGATGCACTGCTCTGTACTTGCACAGGAAGCAATTGAAGCTGCACTTAAGGACTACGAGTCCAGGCAGGAACAGTAATCTAAAGAACTTTCGAACAGATATTTTTCGGGTTTGAAAGAATAACCTATTGACATAGTAGGTTTATGTGGCATAATGTGTCATAAATTCAAAGAAAGGGCGTAAGTAAAAATGTTCAAGAACATGTGTTGTTGTCGAATGCGTTATTTAAGGGCTGTATCGTCCCGCGTATTTGATTGCACTAAAAAGCGCCCAGACGATTTCCGATGTTGAAAACTTAATCACATCAACTCTTACAGCCCGGAAAGATAACTTCCGGGCTTTTTTATGACTACAAGAAAGAAGGAAATACAAAATGAGCTACAAGAGAAATTCATTACTTATACACGGTGGTATCGACGGAGA
Organism: uncultured Clostridia bacterium; assembly: GCA_946403085.1. GTDB lineage: Bacteria > Bacillota > Clostridia > Saccharofermentanales > Saccharofermentanaceae > Saccharofermentans. The sequence goes on from CAMIYM010000003.1 coordinate 153,428, forward strand.
TGAGACAACAGGTGCAGTAAATGTTCCTGTCTACCAGACATCAACTTATAAGCAGGATGGAATAGGAAAGAACAGAGGATGGGAATATTCCAGAACAGGAAACCCTACAAGAGCAGCGCTTGAGAAGCTTATCGCAGATCTTGAAGAAGGACAGTACGGTCTCGCTTTTGCTTCAGGCCTTGCTGCTATCAACACGGTTCTCTCACTGTTCAAGGCAGGAGATAAGCTTATCGTCTCAGATAATATCTACGGTGGAACTTTCCGTATTCTCGATAATGTTTTCAAGAATTTCAATATCACATACAAGATCGTAAACACATCTGATCTTGAAGCTGTTGAAGCAGCTATCGATGATGACGTAAAGGCTATCTACATCGAGACACCTGCAAATCCGCTCCTTACGATCACTGACATCGAAGCAGTATCCAAGATCGGTAAGAAGCACGATAAGCTCGTTATCGTTGATAACACATTCCTTACACCTTATCTGCAGAGACCTTTGACTCTTGGTGCTGACATTGTTATCCACAGCGGTACGAAGTATCTTGGCGGACATTCCGATACGATCTCGGGATTTGTAGTGGTAAATGATAAGGCATTGGCAGACAGACTTTACTATCTCCAGAATGCGATCGGCGGAGTGCTCGCTCCCTGGGATAGCTTCCTTATCATCAGAGGAATCAAGACACTGGGTGTGCGTATGGACAGACACGTTGCAAATGCGAATAAGATCGCAAGATGGCTTCAGGACAGCGGCTTTGTCAGCAAGGTCTATTATCCGGGTCTTGAAACTGATCCGGGCTATGAGATCCAAAAGAAGCAGGCTGACGGTGCCGGTGCGATGATCTCTTTTGTTCTTAATGAGAAGTATGACTATAAACTCTTTTTCGAAAAGCTGAATCTTATCACATTGGCTGAAAGCCTTGGAGGTGTTGAATCACTCGTATGCCATCCCGCGACGATGACTCATGCTGCAATCCCTGCTGACATCAGAAAAGAAGTAGGTATCGTTGATGAGCTCATCAGACTGTCAGTAGGCATTGAGGATGTGGATGATCTTATCGATGATCTGAAGCAGGCAATCGAAAACTCAGTAAAGGCATAAGGTGATCAAGATGATTAACGTATTCGAAAATGTCAGAGAGATGATCGGAAATACTCCGATGCTTAAGTTAAGCCATATGGGCGTTAAGCCCGGTGTAAATATCTATGCAAAACTTGAATTAATGAATCCTGCAGGAAGCGTCAAAGACCGTGTCGGTGTTTACATGATCGACGATGCGATAAGAAAGGGTTTGCTTAAAGAAGGCGGAACGATAATTGATGCCACAGCAGGCAACACAGGTATCGGAATCGCAGTGGCAGCTCTTAACCAGGGAATCAGGGTTATCTTTACCGTTCCTGAAAAGTTCTCTATCGAAAAGCAGAAGGTTATGAGAGCCTTGGGTGCTGAGATCGTTCACACATCAAGAGAGGACGGCATGCTCGGGGCTGAGCAAAAGGCAGAAGAACTCCTTAAGACGATCCCCGGTTCCATCTCTTTAAGACAGTTCAGGAACCCTGCAAATCCTCTTGCCCACTATGAGACAACAGGACCTGAGATCTATAAGCAGCTGGACGGCAAGATCGATTACTTCGTGGCAGGCGCAGGCAGCGGCGGAACATTCACAGGCGTAGTGAAGTATCTGAAAGAGCAGGATCCTTCGATCAAGGGGATCCTGGCTGATCCATATGGCTCCACGATCGGAGGCGGAGAGCATTTCGATTACGACATTGAAGGTATCGGAAATGACTTTATCGCTGACACCATGGATATCACTCTGGTCGATAAGGTCATAAAGGTAACAGACGATGAGGCCTTCGATACTGTTAAAAGACTTGCTAAGCATGAGGGTATCCTTGCAGGATCATCTTCTGGCGCAGCATTATCCGCAGCACTGAGATTAGCTGAGGAAATTGACGAAGGTAACATTGTTACAGTGTTCCCTGACAGGGGAGACAGATACTTGAGTAAAGGATTATTTGACTGATGGAAAACGTTTACGATCTGAAAAACGTATATAAGGTTTACAAGAACGACGGCAAGGAATTTACCGCACTTAAAGATGTAAGTCTCACGATAAAAGAAGGTGAGATATTCGGTATCATCGGTATGAGCGGCGCCGGCAAATCAACTCTCGTAAGGACACTTAACCGTCTTGAGGAAGTGACTTCAGGTACTGTCGAATTCTATGGAAAAGATCTTGCAGCACTGAAGCCGAAGGCGCTCCGTGAAGTACGTCATTCCATCTCCATGATCTTCCAGGGCTTTAACCTTATCAATCAGCGTACTGTATTGCAGAATGTAGAGCAGTCTTTGAAGATCCTTGGAACTCCCAGGGCAGAGCGGAAAGCAAAAGCCAAGCAGATGCTTGAGATCGTAGGTCTCCAGGATAAGGCGAACCAGTATCCCGCACGTCTATCAGGCGGCCAGAAGCAGAGAGTAGCGATTGCAAGAGCTCTTGCAGTAGACCCCAAGGTCTTATTGTGCGACGAGGCAACGAGTGCATTGGATCCGAAGATCACAGGCGAGATCTTAGACCTTTTGAAGAAGATCAACGAAGAAAGAAAACTCACGATCGTGATCATCACTCATGAGATGAGCGTCGTTGAGAAGATCTGTGACAGAGTCGCGATCATCGATGACGGCAATCTTGCTGAGATCGGTGATGTGAAGGAAGTATTCTCGAACCCACAGTCAAAGGCTGCTAAGAAGCTCGTGTTCCCGAGTAATCCTTTCGATCCTTCAGATGAGAACGGAAAGCTCGTAAGGATCGTTTTCGACGGGACACAGTCCAATGTGCCTTTCATCGCGAATCTCGTCGAAAAGACTGGCCTTAAGGTAAATATCCTGAGTGCAAACACCAGAAGTGTCGGCGGTATCGGTTACGGTCAGATGATCATAGAACTGCCGGCAAATGAAAAGGACAGAAAGACGGTTATAGACTTTTTCAAAGACGGCGGTCTTTCCGTATCGGAGGTAAAAGAGAATGACTGATTATATTAGAGATGCGATCTTAACAGGTGTATGGGAGACGTTCGTAATGACGTTCTTTGCATCTTTATTTTCATACATTATCGGCATGCCTCTTGGTGTGTTACTCTATTCGACATCAAGAGGACGACTTCTTGAGAACCGTCCGGTGAACTTTGTGCTTGGACTTATCGTGAATATCGCGCGTTCATTGCCGTTCCTGATCCTGCTCGTATTGCTTATACCTTTTACGAGATTGCTTGTGGGTCAATCCATCGGTACGACAGCAGCTATAGTTCCTCTTACGATAGGCGCGATACCGATCGTCGCCAGAATGGTCGAGTCATCCCTTAATGAAGTACAGCCCGGAATCATAGAAGCAGCGACATCGATGGGAGCTTCACCGTTTTATACGATAATCCATTTCATCATCCCTGAAGCAACACCTTCGCTTCTTCAGGGCGGTGCGATCAATGTAGCAACAGTCTTAGGATACTCCGCAATGGCAGGTGTTATCGGAGGAGGCGGACTTGGTGCTATCGCGCTTCAGTACGGTTATTACCGTTATCAGAAAGACGTGCTCTGGACAACGGTAACGCTTCTCATCATAATGGTAATGCTTATCCAGGAGATAGGTATCTGGATGTCCAAGAAGAACAGAAAAACATAAATAACATTTTTTTAGGAGACAATATTATGAGCAACGAAAAAAACAGAAACAATTTGAAGAAAATAGCATATGCAGGTGTTCTTGCAGCACTTGTTTTCGTCGGAACTGAGCTTCACATCCCCACGGCGATCGGACATATCAATCTTGGAGATCTCGTGATACTTGTAAGTTCATATATACTCGGACCATTTGCGTTTGTGCCTGCTGCGATCGGATCAACACTGGCGGATCTTCTCGCAGGATATCCGCAGTATGCAGTTGCAACATTCATCATTAAGGGCGTAATGGGATTTGTTGCGGGCGCACTTCTTAAGAGAAACAAGGAAGGAAAGACATCTCTCGGAAGAAAGCTTTCAGCATCTTTTGTTGCTGAGATCATAATGATCGCAGGCTACTTCGCATTTGAGTCACTTCCGTTCATGTATGGTGTTACTGCAGCATTGGGCTCAGTCATCCCTAACGGCATCCAGGCAAGTGCAGCTATCGTAGGTGCAGTACCGCTTATGTATGTAAAGCTTTTCGACAGATATCAGCTGTCACAGAATAGTGAAATCAGCAAGAAAAAAGCAGTAGTATCACAGTGATTTAGTGCAGAAATGCAATATATTCAAGCATTTGAAGAAATTTAGAAAAAATATTCAATAAACCTATTGACTTGATAGGAAAGTAGGAGTAAAGTATCGCCATCACGACGAAAGGAGGAGTGAGAAATGTATAGAACAATCAATACAACAGCTACCATGATGATGTGTTGTCGAATGTTTAGCTCCCGGGTGCGCAATATGGCCCAGGGCACAGGAAAGCATTCCTCACGCCTTGAGAACGATCGATGTTAAAGCAGTAAATTGCATTTGAACATATGCCATGCGCCCGGGAGGTTAATCACTTACCCGGGCATTTTTATGCCCAAAACAAAATCATTCTTAAAGCAAAAAAACAAACACATTTAAAGGAGACTACAAAAATGAAAAACATATTTAAGAAGGCAATCGCCACAGGACTTTTACTCGCAATTACAGGATCTTTCGCAGCTTGCGGCAAGGCAGAACCCACATCAGTTGACACCGGTGCAGGAAGCAACACACAGACAGAGGCACAGGCTGACGCTAAGACAAACGTAGTACTCAAGGTCGGCGCAAGCATCACACCTCACTCAGAGATCTTAGAGGTTGCAAAGCCCATCCTCGCAGAGAAAGGAATCACATTGGAGATCGTAAAGATCGAAGATTCAGTTACACCTAACACAGGCGTTATCGAAGGTTCACTTGATGCAAACTATTTCCAGCACGTTCCTTACCTTGAGCAGTTCAACAAAGAGAACGGTTCCACACTCGTTTCAGTAGGCGCAGTCCACTATGAACCCTTCGGCGTATACGCTGGAAAGACAAAGGATCTTAAGGACCTTCCTGACGGCGCTACGATCGCAGTTCCTAACAACGTAACAAACGAAGCAAGAGCACTTCTTCTCCTCGCACAGGAAGGCATCATCAAGCTTAAGGACGGTGCAGGAATCAATGCAACAGTAGGTGATATCGTAGAGAACCCCAAGAACATCAAGTTCAAGGAATTGGCACCTGAGCAGCTCGTAGCAGCACTTCCTGATGTAGACGTAGCAGTCATTAACGGCAACTATGCGATCGAGGGTGGTCTCCACGTAAGCCAGGCACTCGCAGTAGAAGCAAATGACGGTCTTGCAGCACAGACATACGGCAACATCGTAGCTACATCAAAAGAGAAGGAAAATGATCCTTCAATCAAGGCACTTGTAGAAGTACTTCAGGGACCTGAGATCGCTAAGTACATCAAGGATACATATGACGGTGCAGTAGTTCCGCTTTTCGGCTAATAAATAGCACATTAGGAGACGGGTAAAATGATTGGTTTTGAGTACTATAATCCGGCGAAAATAGTTTTCGGCGAGGGAAGCGAACAGAGCTTAACCAAGCTTCTTAAGCAGTATAAGGTTACAAGTCTGCTTCTCGTGTACAGCGGAGATTTCATCAAGACATTGGGAATCTACGACGTAATTACAAATGCAGCAAATGAACTTGGCATCAAGTTCTCTGAGAGCGGTGAAGTAGTACCCAATCCTTCCATCGAACTCGTAAGAAAGCTTGTCGCACAGGGCAAGAAGGATAATGTTGACTTCGTTCTGGCAGTCGGTGGAGGAAGCTCCATCGACACCGCCAAGGCGATAGCACTCGGTATACCGTACGATGGCGATGTCTGGGATTTCTTCGATAAAGGTGTTTCTCCCGAGCATGTTCTTAATATCGGAGTTATCGCAACAACGGCATCGAGCGGTTCCGAGACATCCAACTGCGCGATCCTGTCATATGGTGAATGGAAAAAGGGCTTCGAAGATGACCGCATCATTCCTAAGTTCGCGATCATGAACCCCAGGTATACAGTAAATCTTCCGGCATACCAGACCTTCGTAGGAATCGCAGATGTCTTATCACATCTTCTGGAGAGATACTTCTCTGACGCCAAGAATTCAGATACGACAGATTATCTTATCGAAGGTGCGATCAGGGCATTGCTCGTAAATGCAGACAGGCTTTTGGCAGATCAGTCAGATATCAATGCAAGAGCTGAGATCCAGTGGCTCGCAAGTGTTTCACACAACAATTTCCTTGATGCAGGAAGAATTGCAGACTGGGGATCACACCGTATAGAACACGAGCTTTCCGCACAATACAACATCACACACGGTGAAGGCATGGCTATAGTCTTCACGGCATGGACCAGATATATCGCAGATATCAAGCCCTGGAGATTGGCGCTTCTTGCTAGCAGAGTATACGGAAAAGATCCGTATGACTATTCAGAAAGAGAACGTGCGCTTCTGTTATCGGAAGAACTCGAAAAGTTTTTTAAGAAACTTGGTCTTAAGACTCACTTGTCTGAACTGGGAATCGATGACAAGGACTTCGAAGTAATGGCAAAGCGCGCTACAGCAGGCGGCACTGTAGGACATTATGTCCCTCTTGACGCAGACAAATTCATTCAGATCTTAAAGCTTGCGCTTTAAGCATAAAATACCGAGGAAAGAAAATCGCAAAGGAGAATTACAACCATGGCAAGAATCAAACTTGTAGAACAGAACGAAGCAACAGGTGCCGAGAAGGAGCGATATGATGAGCTCGCCGGCCGCAACGCAGTAACAAACATGAAGAAGGGCCTTCTTAACGACGCTGCAACATACGACGCATATATGGCCTGGTACACATCATGGAAGAGACTTGTTGAAGTCATCGGCGAGAAAGATGCTATCCTCTATGCTCACAAGATCTCAACAACAAACTCATGCCAGCTCTGCTCACTTTTCTTTATCAGTGACGTTAAGGGCTTAGGCCTTGACCCCGCTAACCTCGTATATGACGAGAAGGAGACAGCTCTTGCAGAACTCGCAGAGCAGATCGTAAAGAATCCTACAGCAGTATCTGACGAACTTTTCGACAAGCTCAGAAAGTTCTTCAACGATCAGGAACTCGTAGTTATCGTCGGCTTCGCAGGCCAGATGATCGCTACAAACAACTTCAACGCTGTATTTAAGATCGACGTTGATAAGCGCCTCCTGCCTTTGCTTGACGAATTCAAGCCTGCTACCTGGAGAGAAGCGATCAAATAATCAATCTGACAATAACACTGGCAGTATATACGGGCGGTCCCGGTCGTGCGAAATCACGGCCGGGGCCGTTTTCATAATAAAACGGACACATTTATTTCACTCTCAGGGGATAAGCCGGTCTGAATGCCGGTTGGGGGCTGAACGCACATGAAATAAGGTGATATCTATATTAGAGACGGCTGATCTGTCGCCCGAACTGTTAATAAGAAGTAAATCGCTTGTGAATGAGATTATTTTTAATACATGTTAAAATAATAAAAAATTTATGAGGGCCGGTTTATGAGAATAGCATTATCAGTCGTATTTTCTTTACTGATAATTGCGCTTGTTGTGTGTATGATGTTGGCACAGCATTCTAAGAAGCCTGTCAGCAAGTCCGTATCTTACGTATTACTCTGCACTGCTATTCCGGTGCTCGGCAATCTGGTCCTGATATTCTCATCAGACAGCTACATGGCATTTATCGGATTCAATGTTTATTTTCTGGGTATGGATGCCACCGTGCTCTCTCTTTGGCATTTCACACACGATTACTGTGAGATGGGACCTCCTAAGCCATTCTTAAAGACTCTTATTTATTCAGCTTTCGGTATTGATTTCCTTCAATATATCGTTAACGCGTTTACAGGACATGCATTCTCTTATGAACAGATCCTGGTCGAAGACAGAGCTTATTTCAGAGTAGTACCTTATTATGGCCAGGCTTATCACAGATTAATCTGTTACGGATTGTTTATTGCGGTATTGATAATACTCTATATAAAGAGCCGGAAAGCGTCCAAAGTCTATGCAGAGAAGTACTGGATAATCTTCTTCTCACTGTTGGCTACATGTGCCGTTGAGACATACTATGTATTCTCAAGACAGCCGATGGATGTATCCATGATCGGTCTGGGCTTTTTGGGACTTCTTATCTATTTCTTTGCACTTCATTACAGACCTTTGAAACTTCTCGACCGTATGCTTGCCGGTGTGGCTTCTGATATGCCCGATGCTCTGTTCTTTTTTGATGAGAGCGGAAAATGCATCTGGATCAACGATCCAGGAAAAAAATTGATAGGCATTAATAATGATAACTACGATGATGTTAAGGATAATCTGAAGTTCCTCTTCGGCGATCTCGATTTTGACAGCAGCGGATGGTTCAGAAGGATAACAATGGGGACAGGTAATGAAACCCAGTATTCCTATCTTGCCATGAGATCGATCGCTGATGAAAAAGGCAAGGTTACAGGTTCCTACTTAAGCATTCGTGATATTACCGAAGAGCAGAGGGAGATGAAACGTGAGATGTACAGATCCACGCATGATTCTCTTACCGGACTGTACACTAAAGAATACCTGTATGAGAATATCGAGAAGAGACTTAACAATGATCGCGAATCAGATTATATGATCGGATACATAGAGGTCTCTAATTACAAAGTGTTAAATGACGTTTTCGGAAAGAAATTTGCCGAGCTTTCCATTAAGAAGATTGCTGACTTTATTGACAAGGGTACAAGTCAGAAGTGTATCTACGGAAGACTTTCTGATGATTCCTTCGGTATCTTACTTGATAAGCCGACTTTCAAAGATGAACGTGTCGAAGGCATTCTGGAAAAGTTTACAGTTAAAGATGATAATCTGGAACACCATATCCTGATCCACTTTGGTATTTATGATATCGAACCTGATGAGGCTATTGATGTTCCTCTGTTCTTTGACAGTGCACGTCTTGCAGCCACAATGGTACATGATGATTACCAGCGTTTTGTGGTCTACTACGATGATAAGCTCAGAAATGAGATCATTCATGATCAGATGATATCCAACCAGCTTAAGAATGCCATAGAGACAAAGCAGATAAGACCATATCTTCAGCCGATAATGGATTCACAGGGCTTGGTTGCAGGCGCAGAGGCACTTGTCAGATGGATCCATCCGGATGAAGGGTTTATGAATCCCGGGATGTTCATCCCTGCTTTTGAACGTAATGGCTTGATATCAGAGGTTGACAGATATATGTGGAGATCCGTCTGTGAGATCCTTTCTGATTGGAAATCCAGGAATATCGACTGTTTTATCTCGGTCAACATCTCACCTAAGGACTTCTACTATATGGATGTTGTATCTGAGCTTAAAAATCTTGTGGAAGAATATGGAATTGATCCGGTTAAGCTCAGGGTAGAGATCACTGAGACTGCCATGATCACAGGAGCTGTGGATATCCTTAAGACCGCAGTTGAACTCCGCAAATCCGGATTTATCGTTGAGATGGATGATTTCGGAAGCGGTTATTCTTCGCTTAATCTTCTTAAGGATATGGATATCGATGTCATCAAGATCGATATGCAGTTCCTTAAAGATTCAGAACGTAATCCCAAGGCGAACACGATCATTAAGAGCATTATCAGCATGGCAGAAAATCTTGAGATCGATACGCTTACCGAAGGCGTGGAGACTGCAAAGCAGTTTGAAAAGCTCTATCAGATGGGATGCAAATTGTATCAGGGATACTATTTTTCGAAGCCGGTACCGGTGGAGGATTTTGAGAAGCAATGGTTTGATTAAGGACTTATGTGAAAGTCTAACGGGGTGATGCAAATGATGGAAAATGAAATTTTCAAGAAGATCTCAGAAGCACTGCTTTCAGATTATTCCAGCGTGTACTATGTTAACGCGGTTACGAACGAGTATTACTGGTATTCCGTGAATCCTGAATTCCACTCTTTAAGCCTCGAAAAGGGCGGCGACGACTTCTTTAAGAACCTGATCCGTGACAGCAAGAAAGTTATATACGAAGAAGATCAGCACATATTCTGCGAAGATATCCAGAAAGAAAATCTTTTGGGCTTCTTGAGCAAGGGTATGATGCAAAGCATCGATTACCGCCTTATGATCAATGGTAAACCCGTGTGGCATTCACTGAGGATGATCCACGGATTTGATGAGAATTCCGATTATTTCATTCTTGGTGTAATCAATATTGATGACGAGTACCACCGTAAGGAAAATGAGAAGGAGATCGCTCATCAGAGGGAGATCTATAACCAGGTATGTTCGAGTCTCGCTGAACGTTTCGACACTCTGTATTACATAAATATCGAGAACGGAAAATACATTGAGATCGCCTCAAATGAAAAATACAAAGAGCTCAATATTGCTAAGTCCGGTACTGATTTCTTTGCTGATAGCAGAAGAAACCTCCGCTGGCTTGTTCATCCTGAGGATCTGGAAACAGTCTTAAAACTCCATTACAAAGAAACGATGCTTCAGAATCTTCAGCATAGGAATTCTTATGCCATTACATACAGAATTATCATGAATCAAAGAGTCATCCATGTAAGACTTACCGAGATCATGGCCAAGGACAATAGACATCTTATCGTCTGTTTCGAGAATATCGATGAAGAGATCAAGGCGAATAAGGAGCTTGAAGAAAACCTTGAGAAGAGCGCCGTTTATAACCGGATTGCTGAGAACCTTGCTTCCCAATATGACATGATCTACTACGTCGATGCGCAGACATGTTACTACACTGAGTTCTCTACCCATAAACTCTATGGCGAACTTGAGATCCAGGAGGAAGGTGAAGATTTCTTTGGTGTTGCATGGAAGAACTCTGATAAACTGATCCATCCGGAAGACTTGGGAAGAATTCAGCTTTTCCTCAACAAAGACAACTTCATCACTGGACTTGAAAAATCCAAGAAACTGATACAGGACTACAGAATGATAGTTGGAAATGGTCAGTCTCAGTACACGAGAATGACGATAAGCTGGTCTTCGGATAAATCACATTTCATCATCTGTATCGAGAACAGGGAAGAGATCGTCAAAAAAGAAAACGAACATCTTCAGGCAATAAAGACAGCAAATGAGATCGCAAGAAGGGACAGTCTTACAGGTACAAGAAATAAGACTTCTTATCAGGAATTCGAGAAAGATCTCCAGAAAGAGATAGATGAACATTCGATATCACCCTTCGGTATCCTGGTCTGCGATCTTAACGACCTTAAGATCGTTAATGATACACAGGGCCATAAAGCCGGAGACGAATACATTCAGGCTGCCTGCAGACTTATCTGCAGGACTTTTGCCCATTGCCCTGTTTTCAGAGTCGGTGGTGATGAGTTTGCAGTAATCATCAGAAATCAGGATTATATTGAGCGCAATGATCTCATCGCTTCCTTCAAGAGACAGATAGAGGATAACACCAGATTGGGCGAAGGCCCTGTTGTCGCCTGCGGACTTGCCGAGTATCAGCCTGATATAGATAAGACCGTTGAGGAGATCTTCCAACGTGCTGACGGCCGTATGTATGAGGATAAAGCATACCTCAAGGAAATGAAGCTTTTGCGTGAGAGCCACTCAGTGAAAGAGTTACCTGCTGAGAGGATAATCACAGACGAAAGAAAGAAAGCGCTCGATTCACTATACAAATCATATGATGTCGTTGCAGAAGGTACTTATGTATATCTCTGTGACATGAAATATGACTTCTCGAAGTGGTCGAAGATCGCAGTCGACACATATGGTCTTCCTTCTGAGTATATGTATGGTGCAGGTGATATCTGGGAGAATGTCATTCATCCTGATGACCGTGAGGCTTACCGTAAAGGAATTGATGAGATCTTCTCAGGCAATTCATCCGGACATGATATGCAGTACCGCGCGATGAAGACAAATGGTGAATACGATGTCTGTACATGCAGAGGTGTTGTAATAAGGGATGCAGTCGGCGAGCTTGATTATTTTGTCGGTACCATCAGAAGCCACAGCACTCAGGGACATATCGATATGCTTACGGGATTCAGGAACCAGTACGGATTCTTTGATGATCTTGAGAGCTGCATCAATAGAAAAGCTGCAGTCTATGTGATCATGGTCGGTATCAGCAAATTCTCCGAGATCAATGAGATGTATGGATATCATTACGGCAACCGTGTTCTGCAGCTTTATGCGAGAAAGGTTTTCGATGTTACCGGAAATACAGGCAACTGTTACAGGATCGACGGAACGAAGTTTGCGATTATCAGCAACACTCTTTCCGAAGATGAGATCCGTCAGAAGTATATCGGATTCAGGAACTATTTCCGTGAAGTCTTCCAGATCGATGATAAGAGGATCCTTTTGGAAGTTAACTGCGGTGTAGTAAGAGTTGATCAGTTCGAGGTCGATTCCCAGACTGTATATGCATGCGTTAATTACGCATATAGCGAGTCCAAAGCGCGTCACCAGGGAGACTTGGTAATGTTCCATGATGATCTCAATGAGGCTAACAGGGAAAGACTCGAGAAGATCCATGTCATCCGCGCATCCATCATGAACGGATACAGGGGATTCTATCTCATGTATCAGCCTGTTGTTGATGCCAAAACAGAGAAGCTTATAGGTGCCGAGGCTCTTCTCAGATGGAAGAACGATAAGTACGGGATCGTTCCTCCGGACCACTTTATCCCGCTTCTTGAATCAGATCCGATATTCCCTGAACTTGGTGAATGGATCATAAGGGAAGCCATATATACTGCGAAGAAGGTGCTTGAGAAGAATCCGCAGTTTGTGATCAACATCAATCTTTCCTATACCCAGCTCGAAAAGCCGGACTTCGTCGACATAGTATTTAAGATCCTTGAAGAGACCGGCTATCCTGCTGAACACATCTGTTTTGAAGTTACGGAAAGATGCAGACTGCTCGATATAGAGCTTCTTAAAAATGTAATTGCCAGACTGAAATCAAGAGGTGTTCTTGTAGCGCTCGATGACTTCGGAACAGGTTTCTCTTCGATCGCTATCGTTAAGGAACTGCCTTTTGATATCATTAAGATAGACAGAGGCTTTGTCATGAAGATCGAAGAAGATGAGGTCGAAAGAGAGCTTATCAAGTACTTCTCCAGCTTTGCATCCCTCTTCGGTGCGAAGGTCTGCGTTGAAGGCATCGAGACGAAAGGCATGAGGGATATCCTTCAGAAGTATCACGTCGAGAGCTTCCAGGGTTATTTCTACGCAAAGCCTCTCAGAGAGGATGAGTTCCTCAAATATGTATAATGAACGGACTGGAGGTCTGTTGATAAATGGTAGGAAATAAGAGATTCAGTCTTCTTTATCCCAGAGGAAAAGAAGCAGTCTTTAAAAAGATCGAAGACAGTGCTTTTCATGATCTCGGTCTTGATGTCATCACAAAAGAAGTAACTTCAGAACAGAAGGAGCAGGCGATCATATCGGATATCCTGTCTCATTTCAGTTCTGATCCTGATATCACCAATTACAGACAGGAAGTCTTCGAAGATCTTAAGGATCTTCCTGATCTTAAGACTAAGCTTGTCGAGCTTTTCGAGAAGATCGAATTCAACAAGCAGTATGGTCTTTTAAGAAAGTCAAAAGATGAGGTGGAAGGTCTGTGGTTCCTGATGCACAGGCTTAACCAGTACCGTGATTACATCACATGCGTTGATGCTCTTAAGGACTGCCTGGACGATGACAGGATCAAATCCAGAGGACTTAAGGATTACAGGGCATATATCGATGAGATCTATCACGATGCTCATTTCCATGATCTGAAAAAAGACCTGGAGACCTTAACAAAGGACACTTCCGAGATCCAGAGCGTTACTTTGGGCCTTAACCTTAATAATAGGCTTGAAGCTGTAAGCATGGGTATCGTATCAGTAAATAACAAACCGTTTAAGAAGTCCGGAATCGTAAGTAATTTCGCAGACGGCATAGGCGGAGACAAGATAAAGGAAGGTAACGACTGGAACGGTGACATGCATTACCGCTTAGTGGACAGGACAACAGGCTTCAGCTTTACGAATACCATGACCGAAGCCATCAAGGCTACCAATCCTCTGGTCAGAAGTGCAAGCGGCACCACTGCTTCTATCGCCCAGGGAGACGGACTCGCAAACACTCCTGCCCAGTTTGACAGCATTCTTAACAAGATGCTCGATGTCATGGCGAAGAATCTGAGAAGGACGCTCGATAAATATGCGGACATGGCATTAGGCGAAGTCGCTGATGTCATCCCTGAATTCGTGTACTACATCAGATTCGCTGAGTTCATGAGCAAACTTGAAGCAAAGGGATTCAAGCTTACCAGGGCAGTTGCAGTTCCTAAAAGCGATGTAACGATGAAGGCGAGAGGCTTTTACAATTTTAAGCTTGCCGTTAATCTTTCTGATCCCAAGGAACTTGTGGTAAACGATCTTGACTTCGATCCTGATCACACGATCTATATCCTGACAGGTGCCAACAGAGGCGGTAAGACTACTGCTACACAGGGCATTGGACTTCTTTTCGCGCTCGCACAGGGCGGTGTATATGTTCCTGCAGATTCGTTTGAATTTGCTCCGGTGGACTGCATCTTTACGCATTTCCCTGCAGATGAGGATAAGACGATGGATCTTGGACGTTTGGGAGAAGAGTGCATCCGTTTCAAAGAGATATTCAATGAAACGACGGAAGACAGTCTCGTACTCATGAACGAGACATTCTCCACCACGTCATTTGAAGAAGGTTATTACATCGCATGTGATTCCATTAAAGCGCTTCTTACGAAGGGCAGCAGGACTATCTATAACACGCATATGCATAAGCTGGGAATAGATGCTGAAGAATTCTCAAAGGACAGTAAGTTCAAAGCATCCTCACTCATCGTGAGAAGTGATGGAGGCAACCGTTCGTTTAAGCTCGCGATAGCGCCGCCTGAAGGTTCTTCCTATGCAGCCGATATCGCGAAAAAGTACGGCGTCACTTACGATATGCTGACAGGAAACAAGTAAAACAAAAACTCATCCCGGATGTCCTAAGCAGGAACTTGAAAGGATGAGTTTTCTATATTAAGTGAAAAAGGTTAGCGGTGTTTATTTGCTGACGATCTTGCCTGCTCTTGCGATAGCATCGTCGATATGAGCGCAGAAGTTCTCTGCACCGAGCTTTTTCTCAAAGCCTGCCTTCTTAATGACTTTCATCGGCTGCTCATTAACATGGGACATGATGAGCTGTACGCCTCTTGCCTGGCATTCGTCTGAGAGTATCTCAAGATTCTTCATGGCTGTGGCATCGATAGTGCTTACGCTTCTCATTCTGAGGATGAGAGCCTTGGTGTCTTCCTTAGGTGAGATCTGAAGGATCTTTCCTGCTGATGCGAAAAACATAGGACCTGAGATCTCATATACGAGAGTGTGTTCGGGAAGGACACGCAGATCGATGCTGTCGGGATCGTTCTCCGGATCAACATCTTTCCATCCTTCGATCTGTGTAACTTCACTCATTCTCTTCATGAAGAGGACTGCGGCAAGGAGTACGCCTACTTCGATAGCTACTACGAGATCGAAGATGACAGTGAGAGCGAATGTGATAAGAAGGACTACAATATCGCTCTTAGGTGAACTCTTAACGAGCTTAACGAATCTTCTCCATCCGCTCATGTTGTATGCGACCTGGAAAAGAATAGCTGCGATGCAGGGCATGGGAATGAGCTTTGCATAGGGCATCAGGAATACAACTACGATAAGAAGTGTAACTGAATGAACCATACCCGCAATCGGTGTTCTGCCGCCGTTCTTGATGTTTGCGGCAGTTCTTGCGATGGCACCTGTGGCAGGAATACCGCCAAAGCAGGCAGATGCGATATTGCCGACACCCTGAGCGATGAGTTCCGCATTGGGCTTGTGCTTGGAGCCGATCATGCTGTCTGCAACTACTGCAGAAAGAAGTGACTCGACACCGGCAAGGAATGCGATAGTAACTGCGTTGGTTAGCTGTCCTCTGAAGTTCTCGAATGTGAACATTGAAGCGTTGAGGCTGAACGGCGGTAGGCCTGCAGGGATATCGGCAAACTGCTTTCCGATCGTGTTTACATCAAGATGGAAGAACTCCACGATGGCTGCAGTTACGATAACAGCGATGAAAGAACCGGGGATCTTCTTAAAGAATATAGGCCATACGATAAGGATTACGAGTGCGATGGCGCCGATCATGACTGCCTGCCAGTTGATGGTTACGGCATTCTTAACAAGTGTCATGATCTTCTCGGATGTCTCTATCGGCTTTTCGCCGTGCTGATAAGCGATACCCGTGAAATCCTTAATCTGACCGATAAAAAGGGTAACGGCGATACCTGCAGTGAATCCTGTAGTGATAGGATCAGGGATGTATTTAAGAAGGCTTCCGAATCTGCAGAAACCCATGATGACAAGGATAATGCCCGCCATGATGGTCGCGATGATAAGTCCCTGTGTGCCGTCCTTCATAACGATTCCGGCCACGATGGTCGCGAAAGCTGCCGTAGGTCCCGCGATCTGAACTCTGCTTCCGCCTAAGAAAGATACGATGAAGCCTGCTACGATCGCAGTATAGATACCTGCTTCAGGTCCGACGCCTGATGCGATGGCAAGAGCTATTGAAAGCGGCAAAGCGATGATAGCAACGATTATTCCTGCAACTATATCTTTAACTAGCTGCGCACCTGAATACTTCTTCATTACGGAGAACAGCTTCGGCGTAAATTCCTTCATAAAACACCCTCTATTCTTTAATTAGCATTTTTAACCACGAAATTATAAGAATAGAGGATTACATTATCAATTATTCATTTTCACAAATGAACGCTTGCCGCAGGGCAAGTCACTGTACATATACTATAGCCGTTTTCTTAAATGCGGATATGACCATCATGGTTGCATAGTAGATGGTGTATATAGCGTAAGATATTGAGATTATAGTGACGGAGTTAATGAAGATGATGCAGAGTATTACCTGTGAGATGCTGGCAATGCCCTGTACGAGATCGGTCTTCCATCCGGGATTGTTATCCTTTTTGTTACCGACGACACGGATCATACTCAAGATTCCTGAGACAAGATGAGTTCCGATGACATAAATGACCGTAATGATCTTAGCCTGATCGTATATTGCTATCGCGAAAACTCCCATATCGAAAAGTATGAGACCTATAAGCAGGAACCATTTACCGCCTACCATATGCTGTGCATGCGTCAGATAGTAGATAAGGAATTTTGCTCCGTAATATGTGAGCGTGATGCTGATGCCAAAAGCCAGGAGCTCAAGTGCCATGTCCGGCATCAGCACTATTGCAAGTGCGCCGATGAGAGCAAATGCCGCTCCGATTATTGTCCACACGCGTCTTGCTTTGCTCATGACCCGCTCCTTAAGTTTTGCTTGACGAGTTTCATGTAATCCTTGATCCCGCCAAAACCTTTCTTGTTGTAGTCAATTGAATAACCTGCAAGGCCGTTGCCTGAAGTAAAGATCTTATTTGTGACCATGCTCTTTTGTGACAATGCGGCAAGTATGAATCTTCCGAGGAATGTGTCATTCTTATCTTCAGCATTCTTATACTCTTCCGAATAAGTCATTACATCAAAGTCAGGAATATCTTTACCGGATAATTCTTCACCGAATCTTTTCCAGTCTTCAGATGCATCAGGCTGTCTTTTGGTAAGGATCTCGTGGATCCTGTCCTTATAAGGCTCTACAGTCTTTTCATCGTAAGTATCTGTTGTGAATTCTTCAGCTTCGCCTCTTAAGTACTTCATCGCAAATATCATCTGGCTGAATGCTTTCATATAATCAGACGGGTTATCCTTCAGGAATTCCCTGTAGCTGCCCCAGGCGGGAAGATACTTGTATCTGATGAAGCTGTAGTCGGGAAGATGGCCTGCGTGTCCGTGGCCCAGGTTAAGGATATTGGTCTCACTGGGATTAAAGACTGTACTGTTATATACAGAGTTTTCGATGTCATCTGCAGCACCCGGAGCATGTTTGAACGAGATCTTCTGCTCTGTGTTGTCGAATAATATCTCGTAGAAATCATTGCTTGTGTTGTTGATCGCAAGGGAAGGGGTACCTGCAAAATTCATATGTGCCCAGGTATCTGCGAGGACATGCATCGCGATCCCTGCAGCCTGGATGCTCTTATCCTTTGCAAGTTCGACAGTGTCTTTTACAAGTTCACCGTTGGGGCCGCAGATAAGCCTGTATTTATTCTTATATGTCTTTGTAGCACGCGGAGTCTTCGCATATAGGTCTTTGGGAAGGAAATGGAATGATGCCCAGATCCTGGTTATGTCCTGAAGACCGACTATGTCAGCTCTTGTATCAACGAGTTCTGCCTGTGTCTGCGATGTGGCCGCATGTATTGATGCGGAAATTGATTTGAGGAAGGTTTTCGTGCAGCAATCAACAAATTGATCGCTGTAGCATAATGAGAGCGCCTCCTCATGGGAGTAGCCTGCAAGTATTGCTGCGCAGTAAGTCGCATAGTAATGGAAATCAGCCTGCAATTACCCGGCACCCCCGATCTGTTTGGATTTGTGTTTCTTCACACTTATCCCTGCAATGAACACTTCGAGTGTGATCACGAGTGAAGTAAGTTCCATGAATACTGATACGAAGCCTTCGATGAATGAGTCACCTACGTCTGCGAGTGTAGGAATGACGATGATAAGAGAGCCTGCCGAACTTAAGATCAGCAGCATCAGTATGACAAGATAGCCTTTGCCTGCCTTTTTGCCGCGCCCTTCGCTTATGGCTTTGAGTCCGGCTATAAGCCTCAGGATTACATCGGCACCCATGATGATGAATACCATCACTGTCGAGATCAGGACTCCTATATCTCCTAATTCCTCTATCTGTTCATCATCGAAAAGCTGATAGCCGAAAAGAAGCTGGGCAGCAAGTTTGATAACGCTCCAGAAGCCAAATACGATAACACCCGTTCCCAGGATGACGAGCGTATTAGAGTTCCTTCTGAAGTTCAATGATTCCTGATCGTTAAGCAGTATGTTATCTGTATCTTGCATCTGTTATATATGTTTCCTTCCATACCAACTTAGAATTATAGCAAAAGATCAGGGAAGAGGGCTTGCAAAAGATAAAGAATAGAGGCTGCCCCCGTAAAGAGACAGCCTCTGAAAGTTCCTTTTACGGAACGGATCACATGCCTGCTGCACCGCCTGCGATGTTCTCTGTTCCAACGTTTCCGTTCCATGTGTTAAGAGTCAATGTATATCTGTAATAGTTCTTGAATGTGAAGTTATAGCTTGAACCGTTTCTGAGTCTTGAATATACACCGAGATCACCGAAAAGATCCTTGGAGCCATACCACTTGTCGCCGTATGCGATCCTCATTGTATATGTGCCGGGCTTGACCTTGATGGTGGCGCTCTTTCCGGCTCTGATGAAGACCTGTCCAACTACTGCACCCTTCTTGTTATAGATTCTGACGAGGGCATTTCTCGGAGGATTCTTGATCGTAAGCTTAACGCCGCTTGAACCCTTCTTCATAGCGCCGTTCTTAGGCATTGTCTGCTGGCACTTCTTCGCCTTTTCGGAAGCATCCTTATAACCTGCAATAGAGGAGTAAGCTGCATAAGCCTTATAGTAATTGCCTGACTTGAAGTACTTCTCAGCCTGGTTATAAGTCTGGATGACCTGCTCGATCTCGTCGATCTTTCTCTGGCACTCCTTATATCTTGCTTCAGAATCAAGGAAGTCATTGAGTTCGCCGAAGATCTTCTTTGCCTCTTCATAATTTCTTTCATTAAAGAGCTTGTCTGCGTACTTGTACTTAAGTCCGTTAACACCTGCAGTAGCGAGTTCTTTTGCCTCTTCTGTCTCAGGCTTTAATGCAGCATTGACAGCAGCATAATCATCTGTACCATTTGCAACGGCATTGGAGATTACCTTTGCATCTTCATTCTGAGGTTCTGTTAAGAACTTATATTCGAAATCGTTTGTCTGGAGAGCATAAGCAGCCTTGATGACTGTGTTCCAGTCCTGTTCCTTCACTGCGAGAAATCCGTCGCAGGTTACGGCTTCCTTAAGATACTTTTCCTTAAGCTTTTTCAGTTCATTGAACTTGGATTTTGCACCTGCATAATCCTTGTCCTTATAGAGTTTTTCTGCTTCCTTGGCTGCACTGCACTCATACATGAGGGAGCGAGCTTCGTTGCCCTTTTCCTCGCTTCCGTAGAATGCGTCGACTGTCTTAAGGATCTTGATGGCGCCGTCATAATCGTTCTCTTTAAGAAGTCCGTCTACCTTCTTATAGTCGATCTCGACCTGGGCCATTCTTGAATAGTAATCAGCATCCTCGAAGTCCAAAACTCCGCTGAAGATAGTGAGAGCTTCTTCGTAGTTGCCTGCATCGATTGCCTCGATGCCCTTGTTGTATCTCTGAACACGGCTGTAATGCCAGATGGCGATAACACCGCCTGCTATTGCTGCAACAAGTAAGACCGCTCCGATGATGATGAACATAGGGAGGAACGGATTCTTCTTTTTGGGCTCCTCATAGATAGTGGTTACTCCGGGAGCAGGTGTATCAAGTGATACAGGTGCTGATGAAGACTGTGCTGCAGGAGCCGAAAAAGCGGAAGATACAGTTGCCGGAGCCTCAGCGGCTGCCTCCTGGGCGGGAGCCGCCGGTGTTGATGCAAAAGCAGATGTGGCAGGAGATGACCAGGGCGTAGCCTGAGTCTTATTCCACGGTGCATTTGACGGAGCATTTGTCATAGGTGCCCACGGAACAGATGCCGTGCTTGAAGGCGTTGAAGATAACTTCTCCTGAACCGGCTCGGTCTCTTCTGCTGCAGCTAATGCTTTTGCTTCAGATTCAGCGGCCAGTTCTTCCATAGGCTTGTAAGCAGGTTCTTCTGCTTCTATAGCTGCCTCAGGTTCTGCCTCAGCAGTCTCCGGTTCTGCTACAGCTGCTTCTGGTTCAGTCTCAGCTGTTTCAGGTTCTACAGTGTCTACAGTGGAAGTCTCAGAAGCTGCCTCTGCTGCAGCTTTAGCTGAATCTTCGATAGGTGTGCCGCAGTAAGGACAGAATCTGCCGCCTCCGACTTGCTTACCACATCCAATACATAACATGGAATTACCTCGCTAAAATAATTGTTTCCTAAATCCTCTTGTCCGGGAAAGACTGCAAAAAACAATCTTCCAATTTAATTAAAAATTATAACTTAGAGTGAGCGGATAAACAATATTTTATTAAATAAGCCAATAAATGTACTATCTCAATGATTTACAGATGTTTAACTGCCGCTTTGAAGGTGTTGTCGTATAATGTGGCTATCACTTTCCGGAGGGGTTTATGAAGAGATCGATCAAGCCGCTGGCGCTTATAACTGTTGCAGCAATTGCTCTTACAGCTTGCAACCAGGCACCTGTATCAGGTTCTGAAGAAAGTCAGAGCGAATCAGTTACTGAAGCATCAGGAGATATTACAGATCCGTCTGCCGCAAGCACTACTACAGGTGTGGTGTCCGGCAGCACACATTCAACAAAGGATCTTACTGAGAAAGGCAAAGGTTATGAGGGAACTGAGGGAACGGGAAAGTTCAATTACGGCGAAGCCCTTCAGAAATCTCTTTTGTTCTATGAACTCCAGCGAAGCGGCAAGCTTCCTGAGAATACCAGATGCAACTGGCGCGGTGATTCCGGCCTTACGGATGGCGCAGACAACAATGTCGATCTTACAGGCGGCTGGTACGATGCGGGAGACAACGTGAAGTTCAATCTCCCGATGGCATATTCCGCTGCTATGCTTGGCTGGTCAGTCTATGAGGACAAGGCTTCTTACGAGCAGAGCGGCCAGCTCGAGTATGTACTTGGAGATATCAAGTGGGTCAGCGATTATCTGATCAAGTGTCATCCCGAGAAGGAAGTCTTCTACTATCAGGTCGGCGACGGAAATGCGGATCACTCCTGGTGGGGTCCTTGCGAAGTGATGACGATGAACAGGCCGTCTTATAAGGTCACCAAGGATAATCCGGGTTCTGCAGTAGTCGGTGAGGCAGCTGCAGCGCTGGCTGTCACATCGATCGTTTTCAAGGACATTGATAAAGATTATTCAGCGCTCTGCCTTGAACATGCTAAGAGTTTATACAGTTTTGCAGATTCGACCAGAAGTGATTCAGGATATACCGCGGCGAACGGATTCTATAATTCATGGAGCGGTTTTTACGATGAGCTTTCATGGGCGGGCAGCTGGCTTTACTTGGCAACTAATGACAAGTCTTATCTCGATAATGCGAAAACATGTTTCACCAAAGCCGGCCACGATTACAACTGGTCCATGTGCTGGGATGATGTTCATATCGGAGCAGCTGTGCTTCTTGCAAAGATAACAGGTGATAAGGCATATAAGGATGAAGTCCAGAAGCATCTTGATTTCTGGACTAAGGGAACATCAGACGGCCAGAAGATAACATATTCACCCAAAGGTCTAGCATGGCTCGACCAGTGGGGTTCATTAAGATATGCGACCACAACTGCCTTTATAGCAACTGTCTACAGCAGATGGGACGGCTGCCCCAAAGACAAGGTCAATACATACTGGGATTTTGCGGTATCACAGGCTGATTATGCTCTTGGTTCATCAGGCAGATCCTACGTTGTCGGATTCGGCGAGAATCCTCCTGTGCACCCTCACCACAGAACAAGCCAGGGTTCTTACTGTGACAACATGAATGAGCCAGGCACTTCAAGACATACGCTTTACGGTGCTCTTGTAGGTGGCCCTGATGCTTCTGACGGATATACGGATACGGTAAGTGACTACAACAAGAATGAGGTCGCATGCGATTACAATGCAGGATTCACGGGCCTTCTCGCAGCAATGTATTCCAGATATCACGGCAAGACTCTGATCGGCTTCGGAGCAGTGGAGGAAGTACCTGCTGATGAGTATTCCACAGATTGCAGTCTTAATGTCGAAGGCAAGGATTTTGCAGAGATCAAAGCCCTTATCTACAACAAGACCGCATGGCCTGCAAGAGCGGCAACCAAGCTCGAATTCAGATACTATGTGGATCTTTCGGAGATCTATAAGGCAGGCGGCAATGCAGCGGGAGTCAAGATAAGCACCAACTATATGCAGTCCGGCCGTGTTGACGGACTTAAGGTATGGAATGAAGCTAATCATATCTATTATCTATCAGTAGTTTTCGATGACGGGAACTTAAGACCTGGCGGACAGTCCCAGTATAAGTCTGAGATCCAGGTCAGGATGACAAGCCCTAACGGCGTATGGGATAACAGCAATGACTATTCATTCAAGAAGGGCGCGGTGCTTCTTGATGACGGCAAGCTTGTATACGGAACACTTCCTGATGAGGAAGGCAAAGGTTCCGGTGAGTCTGCAGGAGGAACGGTTCCTGACCAGAGCACTGCAACTTCCGCAACACAGGCTGATACTTCATCTTCCGGCGGCCAGACTAAGGTCGGAAATCTCAGCATCAAGATGAACTATAATGACAAATCTACAAATGTTAATGCCATTGCAGGAACTCTTGAGATAACAAATACCGGCAAGACAAAAGTCGATCTGTCGAAGATCAAGATCAATTACTATTTCAAGAAGGAAGGCGGAGACATGGTTTTCGACTGCTATCACGCAGCAACGAATTCCGCTTCAGGTAAGTACACCGAACTGACTAGCAAAGTGAAGGGCAAGTACTCTTCCTGCACGGGTGAAGACAGGGATACATGCCTTGCGATCACTGTTGGCGGCGGTTCTCTTGCAAAAGGCGATACGCTTACGATAAGCTTCAGTGCGCACCGGTCTGACTGGGCCAATATGGATCTGTCCAACGACTGGTCGCATAAAGATGTGAAGAATATCGAGATCGTTAATTGATTTAAAAAGGGTTCACTTCATTTGAAGTGAACCCTTTATTTTAACCTTCGTTTTTCTCTTCTTCCGGCTTTATCGTTAGCGCGGTGGTTGCCGTATCGAGCCAGGATACAAGGTTCCTTCGTCTTACGTTAAGGCTGCTTAAGACGACGCTCCTCGGGTGAAGGACTTCCTTGGAACCCGGAGCAGGCTGAACGAACGTGCCGACTGAGCTGATGACATATGGCACACCGTCTACAGTTCCGATGTAGATCGTCATGTGTCCAGGGAAAGAGATAAGGCTTCCCGGAGCGAGCTTCTCGATCTCTGCAAGTTTTTCTTTTGAACTCATCTTCTTCATGTCAACCTTATAGACGCCTTTTGAACTTGACTGTCCTACTCTTGGAAGAAGTATTCCGAAGCATCTGTAGATCTCTCTTGTGATGCCGGTGCAGTCATTTGCCTGAAGGTCGCCGCCCCATCCGTAACGGTCGCCCAGGAGCTTGAATGCCTGTCTGACGATATTGGCGGGAGTAAGAGGGAGGTAGCCGACATTAACATCGTCAGAGACGGGGATCAGAACATACTCATCTTTGATATATCCGTCTTCTCCTCTTGCAGGAACTTTTACCACGTAATCACCGTAAGTTGTTCTCTGGTTAATGATGTCGGGAGCATCTTTGACAGGTACGAGTTCCATCCTTGTGCCCATGGGGAGAACGAGGTTAGTTGTAAGCGGACTGTGAGGGTCATCTCCTAATCTGATCTCTCTGGCGGTAACGACGAGCCACTTGTCAGGCGATTGTCTCTTTGTCCATTCATCTTTGTCATGGCAGAGAGCTACCGCGTCTTTTCTAAGCCACGCAGAGAAACTGTCGAAGACGACATAAAGGTATTCGCCGTCAGCGCTCTCATGCAGAACAACGACCGGCATATAAGGCATGCATTCCGAATAGATGAGGCTGTCAAAGAATTTATCATCGGCACTCTCGAAAACGCGGTCTTCAGTGGGGAACATCCTTACGGACATTCTCTTGGTCGTAAAGCCGTACTGCACTTTTATCTCATCAGGCACAGCGTCCATATTTGAAAGACGGACTAATTCATCCCAGTATTCTTTTGTCGTGGGCTGGCCGTTAAGAAAGAACTTCTCCGGCTTTGACGGGACAGATTTCGCGTTGTCGCTTAAGAATGTCCTTAAGACATTTCCGTCAAGTGTTTCCTCAAAATCGTTGATGTGGGGCATCCTGGTCTTGTTGTCTCCAGCGAGGATCACAGCACGGTTCTTATCGTTAAAAGCAGCGATCTGCTCGTCGTTCATGAGTATCTGATCGTCGCCTTCCTTGATCCAGTATTCAGGATTCATCATCTCGGGCTTTACGTCATCCATAAGGCGAACATAGTCGGTATCGGCTATTGTCTTACCATCCTTTGTCTTGACTATGACTTCGACCGGAGGCTGTGTAGGCACCGGTGTGGGTGTCGGTTCTTCCGATACGGATGCAGTGGTAAGGTCTGATGATGACTCACTTGGAACCGTGATGAAATTGCATGAGCAGAATGCGGTCGTCATGACCGAAGCTGCGAGGATCACTGAGGTCAGTTTTCTATTTATCATTTAAGATTACTCCTGATATTACTTTTCCACGATTATAACCCATTTGATTTAGAATCATGTTTCCTGAAAATGGTACAATAAGCCTTAGCTGAATTTAAGTGAATTTCTAAGCAATTGAGGTATATATGATCAGATTTATCGAAGATCCAGATGAAAAGAGAAAGATCTCCCGTGAGGTGCTCGAGGCTTTGACTCAGTGGTTCGAAGTCGAAGAGAGCAGGGAGCAGTATATCAGGGAATCTGCAGGCTGGCCTTTCTGGGCAGCATATGAGAATGATGCTCTTGCAGGTTTTCTCTGCCTTAAGCAGACAGGAGATGCGACTGCGGAACTTGCCGTTATGGGAGTCAAGAAGGATTATCACAGGAATGGTTACGGGAGGAGACTTTTCGCTGTTGCAAAGGATTATGCAGTTCAGAAAGGCTATTCTTTCATACAGGTTAAGACCGTTCGTTCAGGAATGTATGAAGACTATGACATCACGAATGAGTTCTACAGAAGCTTAGGCTTTAAAGAACTTGAAGTGCTTCCTGAATACTGGGATGAGGCAAACCCTTGCCAGATCTACGTGATGAACCTGAAGAGCGCGGTGAACACTATTGCCACCAGACACAGTTACAGAGGCAAGTTTTCAGATGAGTCAGTTCCGAGAGAAGATCTTGAGACTATCGCACGCTGCGGTATCGATGCTCCTTCCGGCTGTAACAAGCAGACGACGGACCTTATCGTAGTAGACGATAAAGATACGCTGGATAAGATTAAGAGCCTGATCGATCCGCCGGTAGCCAAGACTGCACCTGCCATGATCGTCGTCCTGACAAGAAGGATCAACGCTTACCGTGACAGGTGCTTTGCGATCCAGGATTATTCGGCTGCAATAGAGAATATGCTTCTTGCGATAGTAGAGCTCGGTTACCAGAGCTGCTGGTATGAAGGTCACATTACGGACGAAGACCGCATATGCGACAAGATCGCATCCGTGTTAGGTGTTCCCGGTGAATATGATGTCGTATGCATCCT
This sequence comes from uncultured Clostridia bacterium, assembly GCA_946403085.1. Classification (GTDB taxonomy): domain Bacteria; phylum Bacillota; class Clostridia; order Saccharofermentanales; family Saccharofermentanaceae; genus Saccharofermentans. The sequence continues at coordinate 180,005 of CAMIYM010000003.1, forward strand.
TCCTGTCGGCAAGGCTTTGGATGATTTTCATGCCCCTTCGAAAAAGGCTTTCTCCGAGCGTGTTCGCTTTAATCATTTCGGAGGCTGATAAACGTGGAAATCCTTAGGGCAGAAGAAGAGTGGCAGAGAGCCGGAGCTTACTCTGTAAGGATCGAGGGCATGAACCGCCAGCATCACATATCGCTCAGAGATGAATTCGATGAACACGATTGTGATGGCACAAAATTCATCGTTTTGTTAGACGATGGATATCCGGTCGCGACATGCCGCTTCTATGAGAGCGGTGAGCGTGCCGTAACGCTTGGCCGTGTTGTAGTCCTTCCTCAGTACAGAGGTCAGAAACTTGGTTCGCTTGTGGTGACTGAAGCCGAGAAGTGGGCACTTGAACTGGGCTATAAAGAGATTAAGATCGACAGCAGACTTGAAGCGATAGATTTTTATGAAAAGCTCGGGTATAAACATATTGATGACAGCGTGATCAAGAGCGGAACCTTCGATTGCGTGAAGATGAATAAGATTTTATAACGGGGATTACATGTATAAGATTTTTATTGTTGAAGATGATAAAGGGATCGCTGACGGCATAGTATCCTGCCTTGGCAACTGGGGCATGGAAGGCCGCCCGGTATCTGATTTCATGAAAGTCATAGAAGAGGTGAATGAATATGAGCCTCACCTGATCATCATGGATATCACACTGCCTTACATGGGCGGATACCACTGGTGCCAGGAGATAAGGAAGACAAGTTCCGTGCCGATCATCTTCATCTCGTCTGCGACGGATAACATGAATATCGTAATGGCGATCAATATGGGTGCTGATGACTTTATCGCCAAGCCTTTCGACCAGAGCGTGCTCATAGCGAAGGTCACAGCTCTCCTCAGAAGGACTTACGATTTCAGCCAGTCTTCTGCCACTTTGGAAGTGGGAGGAGCTGTTCTTAACACGAACAACAACACGATCTCATTTAACGGGAAAGAGGCGGATCTGGCAAGAAACGAGTACAAGATCCTTCTGACACTCGTGCAGAATAAGAATAAGGTCGTCAGCCGTGAGAAACTCATGGAAGCTTTGTGGGAGACTGACTCTTATGTGGATGAGAATACACTTACTGTCAACGTCGGACGTTTGAGAAAGACATTAGAGAGCATAGGACTTAAAGATCTGATCAAGACCAAGTTCGGCGTGGGATACATTCTGGAGGATTAATGTTCAAGGATTACCTTAAGTCCAGGCTTGGAGTGATCATTCTGCTTTTAGTGGCGGAAGGCATCTTTGCATCCTCCTATTTTCTCTTTGATATGCCTGCTGTAACAGTGTTATATCCCTTGATCCTGAGTGCTGTTGTCATTCTGACAGCTGCAGTAATCGATTACCTGATAATCATTAATAGACATAAAAAGATTCAGCAGAACACTTTCCCTGATCCTTCCGGAACTATCGAAAAGGATTATCTTGAGATTATAGAAAAGCTTAAAGAGGAGCAGGAATACTCGAAGCAGAAATCTGTATCTGACTACAACAACATGGTCGAATACTACACCGTTTGGGCTCATCAGATTAAGACACCTATCGCATCGATGCGTCTTCAGCTCCAGTCTGAAGACACTGATTTTTCGAGACGTCTTGAAGGGGATCTTAACAGGATAGAAGCTTATGTCGAGATGGTCCTTACATTCCTAAGACTTGATTCCGACAGTACAGACTATGTGATCCGGGAGATCGACCTTGATGCGGTCATCAAGCCGGCGATAAGAAAATTTGCGAGGGACTTCATATCCAAAAAACTCTCTATGGACTTCAAGCCCACAGAGGCTAAGGTCTTATCTGATGATAAGTGGTTATCTTTTGTAATGGAGCAGGTAATATCCAATGCAGTCAAATATACAAAAGACGGCGGCATAAAGATCTATATGAATGAATCCGGAATACTCTGCGTCGAGGATACAGGAATAGGCATAAGCACAGAAGATCTGCCGAGAGTTTTCGAGAACGGATATACGGGATTTAACGGCCGTGAGGATAAGCGTGCGAGCGGTATCGGCTTATATCTTTGCAAAAGGATCTGCGACAATCTGGGACATAAAATAAGTGCCAGATCTGAACCCGGTAAGGGAACGACTATAATGATCGATCTTAGAAGACGCAAGATAGGAATAGAGTAAATGTGACAGACTTGTTAGATTTGCGTAAGCAGAAGCTAAGGAATGGTTTTACTGGTAATTCTATACTGTTGCCATCAAACCAAGGAAAGGATAATTGAATTATGAGTCTGCTTGAAGCAAAGAATATCAAAAAAATATACAAGACAAGATTCGGAGGCGCTTCTGTCGAGGCACTTAAGAATGTAAGCTTTACTGTCGAAAAGGGCGAGTATGTCGCCATCATGGGAGAATCCGGTTCAGGAAAGACCACTCTGCTTAACATCATCGCTGCCCTTGACAGAGCAACCGAAGGAACGGTTATCCTTGACGGCATGGATCTGTCAAAAGTTAAGGACAAGGATGTCGCAAGATTCAGAAGAGATAATCTGGGTTATGTTTTCCAGGAGTTTAATCTACTCGATACTTTCTCTTTGGAAGATAATATCTATCTTCCTCTGGTGCTTGCAGGCAAAAAACATACCGAGATGAAGCAGAGACTTGACGGTATCGCTGGAACCTTAGGCATATCCGAACTCTTAAAGAAATATCCTTATGAGGTATCAGGCGGTCAGAAACAGAGAGCTGCCGTAGCAAGAGCTCTTATCACTAACCCTAAGATCATTCTTGCAGATGAGCCTACCGGTGCACTTGATTCGAAGTCTTCAGATGAACTCCTCGCACTTTTCAAAAAGGTAAACGGGCTTGGTCAGACGATCCTCATGGTTACTCACTCGACAAAGGCTGCATCCAATGCATCACGTGTCCTCTTCATCAAGGACGGAATGATCTTCCATCAGATCTATAAGGGCCAGTCAACAGATCAGCAGATGTATCAGTCGATAAGTGATACATTGACACTTCTCGCGCAGGGAGGTGACAACTGATGAAGGCCGGTTTCTATCCCAAGATGGCCGTCAGCGGAATGCGCAAGAACGGCCGGCTTTATGTGCCATATATTGCGGCATGCATTCTGATGGTTGCGATTTATTACATCATGCATCTGCTTGGTTATTCCGATATGATGCAGAACTTTGAGGGCGTCGGAACAGCAAGAGATATATTGAAGCTCGGATCGACTATAATGGCAATCTTCGGAACCATTTTCCTGTTCTATACACAGTCAACTCTTATCAAGGGAAGACTTAAGGAATTCGGCCTATACAGCGTGCTCGGAATGAACAGGAAGAATCTCGGTAAGATCATATTTTTCGAGACCTTGATCACATGGTTCGTATCTGTTACTGCAGGTCTTGCGATCGGTATCGGCTTGTCCAAGCTTGCCGAGCTGGGCTTTAGAAAGATGCTCGGCCTTGAATCCAGCTATAAGTTTGTTATCAGCGGACAGTCGATTAGCTTCACTGTTCTCATATACAGCATTGTCTTCGTCCTGATCTTCCTCAATGCAGCAAGACTCGTAAGGTTCTCTCGAACCATTAATCTTATCAATTCCGATAAGGCAGGCGAAAAGCCCCCGAAGGCAAACTGGTTCGTAGGTATCCTGGGCCTCTTTATCCTTCTGACAGGTTATGGAATCGTGCTCATGATCAAGACTCCTATGCAGGCACTTGCGATGTTCTTTGTTGCCGTAATCCTCATCATTATCGGAACATATCTTGTACTCATCGCAGGTTCTGTTCTGCTCTGCAGGATCCTTCAGAAGAACAAGAGATACTACTACAAGACAAACCACTTCGTATCCGTATCCTCTATGGCATACAGAATGAAGAGAAACGGTGCGGGTCTTGCATCCATCTGCATCCTGCTTACCATGGTCCTCGTAATGATGTCATCTACTTCATCTTTGTATGTTAACAGGGAAGATGTTCTTCAGAATCATTATCCGAGGCAGCTTAACGCTTCTGCCAGCAATTACGGTTATTCGGACAGCTATACGGAAACAGCTAAAAGACTTGAGAAAGAGGTCATTGAGAAGGCTCATGAATTCGGCGCAGAGACCACAAATGACATCTCGCTTTCCTGCTGCAGTTTTTCAGGTTATATGGAAAACGGAAGACTCCGTGTCGATTTAGATCCGTTTACAATGGGAACAAGCATCAATTTCGATAATGTCGCTACTGTTTATTTCATTGATCTTGAGGATTACAACAGGATAACCGGAAAGAATGTTGTACTTGGCAAGGGAGAAGTCCTCGCAGGTGTCAGCGGCAATATTCCGGTTGAAGACAGCATCTGTATCGGTGATGAGACATTCAAGGTCGCAAAGAGGATCGATGCCAGAGCAGATAATCTGAAGTACATCGGATTAAATGAAATCGTATCTACGATCACGCTTGTTGTCGATGATCTCGGTGAGACAGCTTCACGCTATTCCGGTCTTAAAGATTCAAGAGGCGATACAATGCTTATGTGGCAGTGGAACTTCGCTTTCGATACCAACCTTGATGAAGATAAACAGGAAGAACTCGGAAAAATCCTCTCAAAACACATCAGAGATGATCTTTATCCGAAGGAACAGGATTATTTCAGAGTCGTCTGCGACAGCAGGGTCGAACAGCGCAGCGATTTTGTCAGGACATTCGGCGGACTGTTCTACCTTGGTATCCTGTTAAGCATTATCTTCCTCGTATCCTGCGTGCTCATCATCTACTACAAGCAGATCTCTGAAGGATTCGAAGACCAGGCAAGATTCGGTATCATGCAGAAGGTCGGAATGACAAAGGATAATATCAAGAAGAGCATCAACTCCCAGATGCTGACGGTATTCCTTATTCCTATCATTTTTGCATGCGTCCACCTGGCTACCGTGCTTCCTATCATCCATAAGCTCTTAAAGCTTTTTGGCCACAACAATATGCCACTGCTCCTCGTAAGTGCAGGAATCTGCGTACTCGTATGCGGAATCTTCTATGCGGTGATCTATAAGCTCACATCTAACGCATACTATAAGATCGTATCGTAAAGAGTGTTTTGATATTTGCCCGGCAGCATCTCTCCACGGATGTTGCCGGGTCCTTTTTATGCAGGGTGCGAAAATGGTGCTGATTCTCCACGTTTTCGGCACCATTCCGAGCAAATTCGTCCTCGTTTGTCGAAAATGGTGTCAATAACAAGCTGATTTTGCACATTTTTAGCACTCCGCCTCGCCGCAGTAAAAACGCATTCATGAGCTGGTTAAAACTATTTGAGAATTTTAATCTCTTAGAGTATGCTTATCGGTAAGGGAAAGATTAATTTTGGAGGAATATTACCATGGGCGACCGTTTACGCGAGAACACTTCGTCTGTCCTTTTTAAGATCGTGGCCGGAGTAACTGTACTTGATATCATCCTGTTGCTTATTTTCAGAAATGTATCAGAAAAGCCGAGTGGAACATATCTTACTGATTACTATATCGAGAATCTGAGATCCTACTATCTGTTTAACACTATCTCGCAGATCCTTTCATTTCTCTTTATAGGTCTGTTCATTACATGCGTTCTTACGGCGCTTGTCGGAAGCAAGCCGTTCACGATTATTCTTATCGGAATCGATATTGCAATTCTCGTATCATTCTTTGTGATCTCTGCTGCACCGCTTCTGGCAAAGCCCCATGTGGAAACATCCAGGCTTGTTTATGCGGAGTATCAGAGAAACAGATATTCGATGGATGATTCGTATGTCCTGATCTTCGAGAACGGCGCTTCGAAAAAGATCAATTCGAAGGACTATGAATACGGATCAAAGGGCAGGAAATATAATCTTGTTATGTGCGGCAATAAGTGTCTCGAAGCATATGATGCAAAGGAGTATTTAGTTCCGGCTTCGTAATTCCGTCTATGCTTGCCATCTGAAGCGAAAACCCATTGCTTTAGGCGTTTTCAGGCTGACTCAACTATAGGTTGGGAGGCGCTTTTTCAGGCATCTCAACCGCCGGTTCGTGGTAAAATTATCCAAGTAGCCTTATCGTCGGAGGTGAAAGGAGGATCCCTTAAAAATGGATCAGGTAAAGATTGGAAAGTTCATATCAGAATGCAGAAAAGAGGCAGGTCTCACCCAGGCAGCTTTAGCTGAGAAACTCAACATAACAGACAGGGCAGTTTCGAAATGGGAGAACGGCAAGAGCCTTCCCGATGCATCGATAATGCTTGAACTTTGCAAGATATTAAATATAGGCGTAAATGAACTCCTGACCGGGGAACATATCACCATGGAAAACTATAAAGATAAAGCAGAAGAGAATCTTCTTGAGATGAGTAATAGGATTGAGAAAAGAGATAAGCTGCTTCTTGATCTTGAGATCTGGATGATCGCCATTGTTATTCCTTTTCTTTGCGGATTGACATTGGCAGGTTCGTATCTTTGCGAAAACGGGCAGGTTGCATTAGGCACTGCGTTGATAATCGGTCAGTTCATCTTATTGATCCCGTTCGTATACTTCGGATTAAGGATCGAACACGATGCGGGTTACTATGAATGTCCGAACTGTGGCGAACGTTATGTTCCGACAATGAAGGAAGTTGTTATGGCTCCTCATATGGGAAGATCAAGAAAAATGAAGTGCCCTCATTGCGGACAGAAGGCATATCACAAGAAAGTTTTGACTAAGAATAAGAGTTAAGGTGTTTTTATGGAAAACTTGGAATTTGGGACAGTAGGTACGACACAGCTCATACTCATGCTTTTAGCAGCTGTATTGGGAATTGCATTACCTTTGATCGTTGCGATCATCTGGTGCAGGAAAAAGCATGAGCCTTTTACGACAGTTCTTATTGGTGCTGCAACGTTCATGCTCTTTGCGATCGTGATCGAAAAGCCTTTGCAGGCACTGGTCATCCAGCTCGACAGTCCTGTAAGCCAGTTCGTTAATGCAAGACCGATACTCTGGGGAATCATTGTAGGGTTATTCCCGGGTGTTTTCGAAGAAACCGGAAGATTGGTAGCGTTTAAGACTCTTCTAAGAAAGAGGACACAGAGAGAAACCGGTCTTTCTCACGGTATAGGCCACGGCGGTTTTGAGGCTATGTTTATACTTGGTATTACATATATTGAGTATTTTATATTTGGCATCATGCTTAACCAGGGAACATTCGTCCAGCAGATGATCGAGCCTGTCAAGGATTCGCTTACGCCTGAAGTAATGAAGCAGATCACTGACATTGTCGGTCAGATAACGACTTTCAGTGCCGGCGCGTTGGGCCTTGCGCTTATCGACAGAGCGATTGCGGTCTTATATCACATCGGTGCTTCGATCTTGGTCTTTTATGCTGCAAGAGATAAGGGAAAGAGATGGCTCTATCCGCTTGCGATCGTCATTCATACATTGATCGACGGCTTCTTGGGAGTTCAGCTGGCAGGCGTTTTCACACTTCCCAACTGGGTAAATGAAGTTGTTTTCGGAATAGCAGCATTAGCGACATTCTTTGGAGCTTATCTGCTGCTGTACAAAAAAGATGTTCCGGATGAAAAATAGTACTTGAAATTTAATCTCTGTTTGATATTCTATTATGGTTCGCTTGTGAATGCCGAACCAGAGGGGGATCCTGGTGATGATTATCGACAGAATCAAGCAGTTAAATACAAAATCCAAGATTATTATTTCTACTATTGCGGTAGCTGTTATTGCAGCTGCCGTTTTCTGTGTCGTTTTTTTCAGGAACGGTTACCTGGCAACCACGATGAGACTTCTCCGTGTCGAAGGAACGGTTAACATCGAAGATTCCAAAGGCAGTGTAAAACCTGTTTTGGATAATATACGTTTCCAGTCGGGAGATGCGCTTAATACGGGTGCAGACGGACTTGCATCCGTAGGTCTTGATGATAAGAAGATAATTACTCTTCAAAATGACAGCAGGGCGGAGTTCCAGAAGAACGGCAAGCACTTAGAACTTAAGCTTACAAAGGGTGCCGTTTTCTTTAATGTTACTGAGAAACTTCAGTCCGATGAATCCTTTGAGATAAAGACTTCCACTATGACCGCCGGTATCAGAGGCACTTCCGGCATGATCTATTTCGACAATAAGGACGGCGGAAGAGAATCTCTTGTTGTCACTGACGGTGTTGTAGAAGTATCAGCAACAAATCCTGTTACAGGCGAGACAAAGACTGCCAGAGTAGAGGGAGGCAAGAAGATCAAAGTCTATCTTTATAACGACAGAACTGAAGACAGCGTCGAGTTTGAACTCGATAATGTGACAGAAAATGACTTGGATAATTTTGCTGTTTCCAATATTGCGAATAATGATGAACTCTTAAACAGAGTCTGTGATTACACAGGCTGGAACAAGGATAAGCTTAAGAAGGCGTTGAAGGATATTGATAATAAGGATGCAGATCCGACATTGACGCCTACACCTGAGCCGACTGAGGAACCGGAAGAAACTCCTTCTCCGACGCCGACAGATGCTCCTGATCCGACACCGGTAATAACGCCTGTTCCGACGCCGACACCAAGTCCGGCTCCTAAACCGACGGCAACATCTACACCTAAGTCGACTGCTAAACCTGCGGCAACTGCAACGCCGACAGCTACAGCTACTCCTGTTCCTACTGCTACTGCTACGCCTGTACCTACGGCAACATCAACACCAGTACCGACAGCTACGGCAACGGCTACACCTACGGCAACTGCAACTCCGACATCTACTGCAACTCCTACTGCAACGACTTCGCCAGTGCCTACAGCGGGTCCGACGCCCAAAACAAGTCCTACCGATGAAAATGATGTTCCTGCCGGATATACTTGGGCCCCTCAGGATGGTTGGGGTGTTACTTACAATGGTCATGAAGTATATATTTGCTCTAATGGAAGCAATTATAAAGGCTGGGTAAATGGCGGATGGATTGATCTGAAATACGAAGAAGTCTTAGATGACGAAGGCCTCCATTATGGATCCAGGTACACTTATAAAGATTCAAGCGGCAGAACACAGATATACCAAGAGTATGGAGACTGATGTTTATCTTAAGGAAAAGGGTCAACAATCCGCACTTGTTTCGTGAATAATCAATTATTATTAATATGCTATAATTAAGAAAGCATCAAACCACTTGTTGGGGAGCAGATCTTATGAGTATTGTTGACAAGATAAAAGACTTATCTAAGGCAAAGAAGATAGGTATCGGCGGTGGTGCAATTGTTGTAATTGCCGGAGCCATCTTAGCTATAGTGCTGGGACAGAATAATCTGCTTGCAAATACCATGAGGCTTCTCCGTGTAGAGGGGACAGTAAATATCGAGGACACCAAGGGTGGCTCGAAGCCTGTTATCGACAACATAAGATTCCAGTCCGGAGATGCTCTCAATACCGGAAAAGACGGACTTGCTTCAGTAGGTCTGGATGATACGAAGATCGTAACACTTGAGAACGACAGCAGAGCTGAATTCACGAAGAAGGGAAAGCAGCTTGAACTGAAGCTTACACAGGGTGCACTGTTCTTCAATGTAACTGAAAAACTCAATCCTGATGAGTCATTCGAGATAAAGACTTCCACGATGACGGCCGGTATCAGAGGCACATCGGGAATTGTTTATTATGATGAGACAGATGACAATAGAGAATCTCTTATCGTTACTGACGGCGTGGTAGAAGTATCTGCTACTAATTCCAAGACCGGAGAGACCAAGACTGCAACAGTCGTTGCAGGTAAGGTGATCAAGGTCTATCTTACTGATAATTACGGTAGTAGCGTTGAATTCGAGATCAAGGATGTACCTCTTGATGAACTCGGACGTTTCTCTTTCCCTGGTCTTGCAGATAATGAAGATCTTATGGACAGGATCAGTAAGCACACAGGATGGAATAAGGATAAGCTCAAGGAAGTATTAAGAAGTCTTGGCAGCGTCGCTCTCCCTACTGAGACGCCGACACCTACATTGTCACCTACGCCGACTTCAACATCTACACCTACACCGACGCCTACTCCTACGAATTCGCCGACTCCGACACCTAAGCCGAAGCCGAAAAAGAAGAATACGCCGGCACCCAAGAAGAAAAATACACCTGTACCGAAAAAGAAGAGCACAGCTCCTTCTGTTCCGAGCGGTTATTCGAAGTATGTCTGGGGCGTGAAGCAGAATGGCAAGACTATTTACATAGTTCACCAGGACAATGAGAATTTCAAGGGTTATTACAATGGTAAGTGGGTTGGACTTTATCAGGAGCCGATCAATATCAGTGATACCCAGTATATATATGAATTCTATCTTGAAAACGGCACTGTTTTCTATAAGGATACGAAGACCCACGGAACCGGTGAGACCGAGTAATCTTTAAATAACGGGTAAGAACTGACTGTTTGATATATGAATGAACGAACCAGGAATCTAATAATTGCCATAATCTGGGCTACGGCTATAACGCTCTTATGCGCGCTTAATGTTTTCAGAGTTCCGGAGTTATGGCTTCAGGATGAGCTTTACCAGCAGCCTGAAACTTTGCCTGGTGATATCGTTGTTGTGGGAATAACAGAAGATGATCTTCAGGAATTCGGCCCGTATAATTCATGGGACAGAACTATCATGGCAAGGGCATTGGAAGCACTTGCAAGAGACCCTTCCAGAAAGCCTGCTGTGGTAGCTATCGATGCTCTTTATTCAGGAACGACTGATAAAGAAAAGGATGCAAGACTTGTTGCGGCAGCTTCAGAGCTTGATGTTGTCGTTGCTTCAGAAGCCAAGATCGGAAGACAGAGATACTGGGGTTCGTCCACCGTTATCGAAGATGATTTTGCCGTTCTGTATTACGAAGAACCATTTGAAGAACTGAAGAATGTTACTCACCAGGGATTCATAAATGCGATGAACGATAAGGACGGCGTTCTCCGTCATGCACAGTTCTACCTTGAACCTGATGGTTACGGCGGAAGGCGTGTTTATTCCATGGCTTATGAGACTGCAAGAGCATTTGCTCTTCAGAATGGATACACTATCCAGGAACCGCCGACGAATTCCAGAGGCCAGTACTTCTTATCTTTCTCCGCAGAGCCGGGAAATTTTTACGACGGCATTTCGATAAAGCAACTTATAAACGGAGAGATCGATCCTGGATTTTTCGAAGGCAAGATCGTACTTATAGGACCTTATGCTCCGGGTCTTCAGGATTCATTTATCACTTCTATCGACAGGGCAACGATGATGTATGGTGTCGAATATCAGGCGAACTGCATCCGCTGCCTTTTAGACGGCAAGTATAAGGTGGAAGCTCCTGACTATTTCCAGATAGGTGCTCTATGGATCGTATGTGTCGCATTTTTCGTATTCTGCAATAACAGAAGACTTCTATTTACGGTGCCTGCACTTGTCGTAGGCGAGGGCCTTTCGATAGGCATCAGTTTCTGGCTTTATTCTCTCGGATACATCACGCATGCCTTATGGCTGCCTCTTGGTATTTTCATACTCTTCGTTGTAAGCGTTGCAGGCAACTATATCCGTGCAGCCATAGCCAGACAGAATGTCACGAAAACATTTGAAAGATATGTTGCTCCGAACATCGTAAACGAGATTCTTAAAGAAGGTACGGATAACTTAAAGCTCGGAGGCAAGCTCTGTAATATTGCAGTTCTTTTCGTTGATATCAGAGGCTTTACCACGATGTCTGAGCGTCTGTCTCCTGAAGAAGTCGTTTATATCCTTAACCAGTATCTTACGATGACAAGTTCCTGCGTCGAAAGACATCAGGGAACGCTCGATAAGTTTGTCGGTGATGCTACCATGGCATTCTGGGGCGCTCCGATCGAAGATGAGGACCCCGTTTATCATGCATGCCTTACTGCACTGGATATTGTTAAAGGTGCTGATGAGCTGTCTGAAAAGCTTAAGGCAGAGGTCAACGAAGAGATCCACGTCGGTGTCGGTGTTAACTATGGCCCTGCGGTCGTAGGCAATATGGGTTCAGAAAGACGAATGGACTATACTGCAATAGGTGATACCGTAAATACATCTGCAAGACTTGAAGCCAATGCGCCCGGCGGAACCATCTATGTGAGCAGGGCTGTGGTTGATGCATTAAAGGGAAGAATGAAGTATGAGCCGCTCGAAAAGCCGATCAAGCTCAAGGGCAAGGCCGACGGATTTGAGATTTTGAAATTATTAGGACCGGAGGAATAAAGATGCTTACATTTTTAGGCAGAGGTTCTGCATTTGCGGACGAACACAACAGTTCGTTTTTCATCGATAACGGTAACCTTATCCTGATCGATTGTCCGATGAGTTCTTTCGAGAAGCTCAACGACATGAACATGACGCTTTTCGATCACATTTATATTCTTGTCACACATACTCACGGTGATCACATCAGCGGTATCGGGATGCTTGTGGATCTTCTGCAGTTTTCCGTTAAGACGCCGGTCACGGTCATCGCTCCTTCCAAAGAAGTCGAAGGTGACCTCTTCTATCTTCTCTCCAGGATCGAAGGCTGCAATAATGCCTGGTATGAACTCATCAGCGCTGATGAGCTTGAGGCTGAATGGTTCGTATGTCCCATCGCTACAACTCATACAGATGAGCTCTCCGGAAAGTGCTTCGGCTATTGCCTGAATGTTGAAGGAAACAGAGTAGTTTACACAGGTGATACGAACACATTGCTTCCTTATGAGAAATACATCAGCGACGGTTCTTATCTTTATACCGAAGTTTCAGCTTATAAGTCTCCCGTTCATCTGTACTGCGTTGATATTCAGGAGAAGATAAAGGAATACTTCTCACGCGGTGTGCATGTTTTCCTGATGCATATGGATGACGAGAAGAGGATCGGTGACGTTCTCAAGGAGACCGGCGCAGAGTTTGCTCCGCTCATTAACGGCGGAACGACAGTCGGTGATACCACAAGGATATTAGACGGTATTTTCGAGATCACCGACAGTCTTTACAAAGATATGTGCATGAACAACAGTGCAGATCACAACATGCTCTTTAACTATCTGACCGGGCTTGGCAAGACAATAGTTGATGCTGACAGAGCCAGCTTCTGGAAGTGGGATAAGCGTAAGGGTGAGATCTGGACGATGTCTGCTACAGGCATTGATAAGATCGTTATTCCTGATAATACCGGTCTTGTAGGAAAGGCTCTGAGATTAAAGAAAACAGTAATTACGAACGACCCGTATTCAGATCCTGACTTCAATAAGGAGATCGATATTAAGACCGGTTACAAGACCAAGTCTGTATTAGTTCTTCCGGTTGCGGATATCAATGGTAATTTCATTGGTGCGCTGCAGCTCATCAACAAGAATGATCCACAAGGCTTCGATGATGAAGCTGATCCCAAGAAGCTTTCTCTGGCTGCACTTGTCTGCGGTATCGCATTGGAATCTGAGACATTCCTTGAAGACTCACACCATGACAAGCTCACAGGACTTAAGAACAGAATGGGATTCTACTACGACTTCGGAAAGCGCTTCAAGGATTACATTATTCCTGAGGCAGGAAAGACCATGTCATTATTTATCTGTGATATCGACAAGTTCAAACGTGTTAATGATACATACGGACATAATGCGGGTGATGATGTTCTTGCATTCACATCCCATCTTATCGAGTCGTTCTGCGGTGAGAACGATGGTGTCTACAGATGGGGCGGCGAAGAGTTCGTAATGGTAATGCGTGATGCCACATTGGAGGATGCCGTAAAGAAGGCTGAAGAGATAAGAGTTAAGCTTATGGAATCCGACATTGATGCAGACGGAACGACGATCAGGTGTACGCTAAGTTTCGGCTGTGCTCTTTTCGATCCGAAAAAGTCTATTGAGGAAAATATCAGCAAGGCAGATGAGAAGCTCTATACCGCGAAAGAGACGGGAAGGAACCGTGTCTGCTGGGAGTGAAAAGAATTGTAAATTATAATTTATTATTGTATTATTTATGCATAAGAAGAAGCCTGTGTCTGGAAACACAGGCTTTTTCAAAAAGGAATATCAAGGGTAGATTTATTTAGGAGGTAAAAATGATTTTTTGCAGTAAATGCAGCAGCCCGATGGTTGAAGGGGAGAAGGTTTGCTCGAAATGCGGTACACCTGTAGGTAACATTAATACTGTAGCAGGTTTTACGAATGACAAAGATACCATCATCGCGAAGCTTGAGAATTTCAGGGTTCTTCTTTCAGAATGTGAGGAACTTAAGACGATGATAAGACCTCAGAGCGAATTCCCGATGTCTGATAAGAATGAGTACAGAAAGAGATCTTTCATTAAGTATTTCTGGCCTTTCATTGTCGGTGCAATCGTAGGATTCTATGCGGTTTATATGGTAGGTGTCATGATCATAGCGTTCTCTGCTGTAAACAGTGGCACAAGATATGCTTCTGAGGACGCTTTTGTCAATGCAGCGATGGGGGATACTTTTGCAGCTTTTATCTGTGGCCTGATCGTTGCAGCTGCCATCATCTTCTTTGGTGTTAAGGTATCCAAGAGAAAGCAGCATGACTTTAACAGCGGTGCCGACCGGATGAATATGGCAGTTCAGGAAAGATATAAGATGGGTCTTAAGAACCAGAAGATGATTGATATCTATCAGGATAACATCACACAGATGCATCTTTATGAGCACCTGGTTCCTGAGAAGTATCAGACATCTTTTCATGTCGGACAGCTGATCGATGTGCTGAAAGAAGGTAAGGCCGAGGATTTGCAGGAAGCATATACTGTGCTCGGCTGGGGTTGACGCTCCTTTTGATCAAATCACTGAATGCCCGGAAATTTTCCGGGCTTTTCTTATGCACAGGCAGACAGAAATTGGTGTTTCATATTTCGCGAAATGTTGTAGAATTCTTTTGTTAACGGAGGGAATATGCAGAAGATATTCAGCATAATTAAAAGTAACGCGATCCTGGTCATATCCGGCCTTCTGGCGTTGTTGTCATGCTTTATCGTGACGCCCGACAGGCAGTATATCGGTTATATCAATTCGCGTGTTCTCGCGATCCTTTTCTGCCTGATGCTGATAGTTGCTGCATTAAGCCGGATCGGAACATTTAATGTGCTGACCAATAAACTTCTTTCCAAAGTTAAGACGCTGAGAGGCATAAGTCTTCTCATGTCACTTATGGCTTTTTTCATGAGCATGTTCCTTACAAATGATGTCTCGCTTGTTACTCTGGTCCCATTCGCCATCATGGTTCTGGAACCTTTCGGTGAGAACAGAAAACTCATGTACACGTTGATCATCATGACTGTTGCAGCCAATCTCGGAAGCATGCTGACGCCTATCGGAAATCCTCAGAATCTGTATCTTTATGAGCAGTATAAAATAGGTCTCGGTGAGTTCTTATATCTCATGCTTCCTTATTCTCTGTTGTCACTGGCGATAGTGGTCACTCTGACATTTATACTTATTAGAGAGACAAAGGAACTTCCCAAAGTTGCAAAGCAGTATGATGAGCACATTTCCTTAATGAAGCTTCTCATATATATCGCACTCTTCATTTTCAACATCCTTACTGTAGTAGGTGTCGTTCATTATCTCGTATCGCTTCTTGTCACGATGGTGGTGATGATGATAATGGACAGAAGAGCTTTCCTTAAAGTGGATTACAATCTGCTTCTGACATTCGTATTCTTCTTTATCCTTATCGGCAATATCGGAAGGATGGAGGCAGTTACCGGAACGCTTTCAGGCCTTGTATCCAGAAATCCGGTTCCGGCTGCCATATTGTCATCCCAGATCATAAGCAACGTTCCCGCTGCAATGCTCCTCTCAGCGTTTACCAAAGACGGCAAGGCTCTTATCATTGGAACCAACTTAGGAGGCCTGGGAACGCTCATAGCAAGCATGGCAAGCCTTATCACATACAGATTCCATGCATCTTTCTCGAAAAACAACAAGGATAACGGAAACGGCATTCAGGAGAATTACATCCTTAACTTTACATGGATCAATGTTGCAGCGCTCCTGCTGCTTTTCGGACTGTATCTGCTCCTCAGTTTAAAGCATTAATAAACGGGCCGTACAAGCAGCCCGTTTAAAGTATTATCCAATATGTTTTGACCGATCAGTCAGCGATGTATTCGCTGTATGCTTTCTTGATGATGTCCCAGTCAAGATCGAATCTGGACATGTGCTTTGCAAATGCGGCATCAACTGCTGATTTATCGTGAGCTGCAATAGCATCTGCGATTGCCCTGTGATCTGATACGAGCTTAACGTCCTTGATGGTCTTAAGTGAAAGTGATCTTACTCTGTCGAAGTGAAGGCTCATGAGGCTTACCATATAGAAGCACTGGAGCTTATTGCAGATAATATAGATGTCCTTATGGAATTCATTATCAAGATCAAGGAACTTAGGCAGATCGTTCTCGATATAGAATTCCTGAAGCTTGATATTGGCATAAAGCTTCTGGATATCTTCTTCTGTAGCAACATCGCACGCTTCCCTTAAAAGAGCGCCTTCGACGGCGATACGGAGGAAACGTGATTCCTTAATGAGTTCATAATCGATGAGTGAAACGCTGCATCCTTTCTGAGGGAGGATGTTAACGATCTTGGACTTGGATAATTCAAGGAAAGCCTCGTGAACCGGAGTTCTTGAGATGCCAAGCTGGGTTGCGATCTCCTGCTCGCCGATGAGGCTGCCGGGCTTGATCTCCATGTTGATAATGTTATCCTTTACGATCCTGAAGGCATACTCGCGGTTAGGTTCAAAATTGTTCTTTGGCGTGATGATCATTATAGTATCCCCTTTAACTAAATCGACAAACTATAAAGAAAATAACATTAAAAAATATTTATGTCTACCACTTACATACTAAGTAGCAACAGCTTTGTGCAGAGCGTTGCGAACGGCACCATTACCTTTTAATAATTCATCCAAATATTTCTCTATCACAGGCGTTAAACCGGTCTTGTTAATATCCAGTCCGAAAACATTTTCGTTCGACAAAATGCCTGAGATCTTACCTGCGACACTCTCTGTCATGCCATAGAAAACACCTGCATTCTTAAGCTCGTTCTGGAATAATCCGGCCATTGGATCCGGGCTTATCTCGAACTGGTTTCCGTTGTCATCCACAGCGAGAAGATAACGGAGCCAACCTGCGATAACAAGCGGGATCAGCTTAAGCGAAGCGAGCTTTGAAGGATCTTCATTAAGATAAGAATTCAGAGTGATACCGAATCTTATAGGAAGTTTTTGGCTCGTGTCGGTCGCAATTCTCTGAGGCGTATCAGGGAGGAACGGGTTAGGAAATCTTTCTTCCAGAACCTGCTTAAGGAAAGCCTCAGGATTAAGGATCTTCGGGTCGCATACGACAGGAAGACATTCGTTATAACCCATCTTTGTTACCAGCGCTTTGAGGTCTTCATCGTTCATCTCTTCGGAGATCTTTGTGAAGCCTAACAGGCATCCGAAGATAGCAAGTGATGTATGAAGAGGGTTAAGGCATGCTGTGACTTTCATCCTCTCGCACTTATCAACTGTATCTCTGTCAGTAAGGATGACACCGCCCTTTTCAAGAGCAGGTCTCCCGTTAGGGAAGAGGTCTTCGACAACAAGGTATTCAGGAACTTCCGCATTAACGAACGGAGCTGCGAAAACACCTGTTGTGGTCTTAACACTTTTAAGATTATCGATGCCTAAGCCGGTAAGCTTGTTCAAGATCTCATCAGAAGGTCTTGGGGTGATCTTATCTATCATGCTCCAGGGGTATGCAATTCGGGACGGATCATTTACGTAAGATCTAAAGTCATCATCGACGAAGCACTTATCAACCCAGGCATCGATTATCTCCAATATTGATGATTTGAGCTTATCGCCATTGTGACTGCAGTTGTCCATGCTGACCAAAGCCAGAGGATATTTGCCTGCTTTGTATCTCTGATACAGAAGGGATGCGATAAACCCCATGCATGTGAGCGGATGTGAAGGTCCGTTCTCCATATCTTTTTCGGCAGATTCAAATAGCTTGCCGTCTGCGTCTCTTAAAGCGTAACCCTTTTCAGTGATCGTGAAGGAAATGATCTGCAGAGAAGGATTACTTGCTATCTCGTTAAGTCTATTGATGTTTTCTTCTATGTCGTAATTAGCTGCAACAGCTTCTGTGATGTTTCCAATGATCTCGTAACCTGTATTACCGTCCGGCTTTAAGTCGCAGATGATAGCGAGGTTATCGAAAGGCTTATATACGCGCTCGAAATTCTCATAGTCCTGAGTACCGCATACGACGATACCGGTATCAGTAAGTCCCTGGTTAAGAAGTCTCTGATTGATCCTTGCGATGAATGCTCTGAAGATGTTGCCGCCGCCGACATGAAGCCAGGTGGGCTCAGCGGTTGTAGCCTTGATCACAGAGTCAATATCATACTTGGGTAATACAACGTTTATGCTGTCCCAGAATTCTTTATTCTTAAGATTCTCTTTTGAAAGATCCATTACAGATACCTCTTTTTTTGCTTTGCTTTTATCTTCTCCCAAACAAAACCGATAACCTTATAAGTGATTATAAGATCATCGGTTTTGCGGGCAAGGGAGGAGTTATTGCCTGTATGAAAACACTAGTCAACAAAGTTTGCTTACGGCTTCCCATAAACCGTTAATGTACGTTGCTCCCAGAGCACGGTCATAAAGACCATATCCGGGTCTTCCTACTTCATCCCATATCATGCGGCCGTGATCAGGACGGATATATCCGTCGAATCCATTCTCGTAAAGTGCCTTAACGATTGCGAGCATATCAAGATCTCCGCAGGAGGAAAGGTGAGCTGATTCATGGAAATCAGTCTCTGATTCGTGCTTAACATTTCTTAAGTGAACGAAATGAACTTTTCCCATTGGAGTGAATGTCTTAGCGATATCAACCACATCATTATGGATGCCTGCGCCAAGGCTGCCGGTGCAGAGTGTAAGACCGTTCCTCTTGGACTTGTTAAGATTCAGATATGTATCGATGGACTCCTTGCTGTTAACAACCTTGGGAAGATTGAAAAGCGGGAACGGAGGATCATCGGGATGTACTGCGAAATTGATATCAAGTTCTTCAGCTGCAGGAACGACCGCATCGAGGAAGTACTTGATGTTCTTGAAGTATTCTTCTGAAGATATATTCTGGTAGAACTTGATGTCTTCAGCCATCTGCGCAAATCTTTCAGGTTCCCAGCCGGGGAGACTGAAATTATTAGATGCGTCGATCATGGAAGATGTGATCTTCTCCAGTGTAAGCTGGACAGCAACTTCATGACTGTAAGCCATAGCTGAACTTCCATCAGATAAGACCTTTGCAAGATCACTTCTGTACCAGTCCATAACGGGCATGAAGTTATAGCAGATGCATTTGACGCCGGCCTTGGAGAGATTCTTCATTGATTCGATGTAGTTATCGATCAACATATCCCTTGAAGGGAGGCCCTTCTTGATATCTTCGTGGATATTAAGACTTTCAATTACTTCCATCTCAAGTCCGTATGAATTGATCTCATCTTTTACAAGATTGATCTCATCCATGGACCATACATCTCCGACAGGAATCCTCGTCAGTTGAGTGGCAACACCGCTGACACCCGGGATCTGTCTGATCTGCTTAAGAGTGACGCTGTCATCACCATACGGGAACCACCGCAAAACCAATTTCATATGCACTATTACCGCCAATCATTTCTGAAAAGAGAATATGAGAAAATACTCAAGCCTCATTCTGTAAACTAGTATACTAGTCCGCTTGTATTCTGTCAATAGATTATGACATATACAGATGTTACCCCTCAAAAAGAAACGGAAACACCCCTCAAAGTACAGTAAAATACGGGATAAGTTATTGTTTTACAAGAATAAAACCAGGCGTTGTTGTGCCTGGTTTTCGGAAAGTGTTCGAAAAAATAGGATCAGGATTCTTCAGGTTCTTCCGGAATACCATCCTCAGTTTCCTGTGGCTTACGGTTCCTGGGTTTGAATAATCTGAATACGACAGGTATCAGGAGAATGAATCCGAACATCTTAAATACTTCACCTGCTGATACAAGATAGACTGTCCATAATTCATAATGTTCTTCTGTAGCAGCAGTAAGGTTGGTACATGTCTTGGTCACGGCATAGAATAAAAGACCTGCGAGGATTACAAGTGTCGATATTACTGTCTTCTTGACCGGGATGGTCTCATATTTTTCGGGGTTAAGACTCTTAACGGTAATGAAAAGGCCGACTGCCACAAGTGCTGCGGCAAGTATGCCGGAGATCAACTGGATCAGATTAAGATAATCACTCATCTTCATTTACCTCATCATCGTTGTTTTCATCATTCGCAGAATCTTCTTCAATATCTTCTTCATCATCAGTGTTATCACGTGCTTTCTCGACTTCGATAGCCTGGGCGAAAGCTTTCTCTGTGATCATCTGGCAAAGATACATGGCTCCGGCTGGTATAACGAGTGCTGCTGGAGGGAAGACAATGCTGACTGCAAGAGCAACTATTACGATAAGCCAGATCAAAAGGAACTTAGGGAAGTTGATCATGCAGAGCGTAAAGCTGTTCTTGATCGTAGCCCTGATACCATTTCTGAATCTGGCAAGAAGCGGATAAACAAAAGGAAGAGAAAAAATAATAGGCAATAAGGGTACGAGGGATACTATCGTATACCATTCGGGAAGCTTGATGTTGCCCAGACCGGAGAAAGCAAAATAGATATTGAATCCTACAACTCCTCCGAAGATAAGGTATATAAGATTAATAATTATACCTTCTTTAAGGTTGTCCTTAAGTGAATGCATGAAGTCTTTGGAGATCTCGTCATGCTTCTTATAATATTTCTGGTAAACGGTATAATATAAAGCCGTTACTGATGCTCCGATCGTAACTACGGGAAGACAAAAGAGCAGGAAAAGAGCGGAGATGATTACGACATCTCCTACGGTCTTACATAATCTGTATAACCAGCTGTTTGTGACGCGGTCCAAAGATTTATTAGCCATTTTGCACTTCCTTACAGAGTCAGTATAAAAGTGAATTGAATAAAAATCAATTACTTGCAGACTAGAATGGTAGACAAGAGAAAACTCAAAAGATACAATGTCACTTGAAGGACGGTGATAATATGGCTTCCACAAAACTTAAGGGTATTTATTCAAACGGAATGGTTCTCCAAAGAAACAAGGAGATAGTGATCGAAGGCTTTGAGAGTTCGGCTGCTGAGGTCAAGGTAACACTTGCAGATCAGTCTGTAACAGCAAAAGTCGAGGACGGCAGATTTATTGCTGTCTTGTCTCCGATGGATGTAGTTTTCGATACCGAACTTAAAGTTGCAGGATCTGAAGAAATCACCATAAAGGATGTCTGCATTGGTGATGTGTATATGCTCGCCGGCCAGTCAAACATGGAACTTCCTGTCATCAGGACTTATGACCTCAATAAAGAAGAGATCGAAGCTAAAGATTATCAGTACATTAGACAATACCGTCTTACACCTGATCTTGAGATTCCTGAAAAGGGCGGTGAACCCATAAATGTCCTTCCAGAGTTCGACTGGGTAAAGGCAGAAGGAAATGGTAAATATGAGATAAGCGCCGTAGGTTTTTACGCTGCGAAAAGGATCTTTGAAGAAAAGAATGTCCCCATTGGTCTGATCCTTAATGCGCAGGGAGGCGCGAACATCGAATCATTCATGTGTGAAGAAGATCTTTTCGCGACCGGAACAAAGGAAGAAGAGATCGCTCCATATAGAGGCAAAGGTGCACTCAAAGCGTATGTTGATGAAGGTAACAGAAAGACTGCTGCATGGCGTGCAAATACGATCGCAGCTGACTTCGATCCGGATACGGCATTTGCGGAGTCTTTCACGATTAAGATGCCCTGCATTATCGCAGAAGATTACAGCGGAAGTCTCTGGTTCGAAAAGGACTTCGAGCTTGATAAGGCAGTTGAGGGCGAGTGCCTCTTAAGATTAGGTGATCTGATCGACGCAGATGTGACATATGTCAACGGCGTAGAAGTCGGCAGGACTGAGTATCAGTATCCTCCCCGCAAATACAGATTCGACGGTTCTTTGCTTAAAGCGGGAAAGAACGTGATCCGTGTAAGACTCATCATTGAGCAAGGTGCCGGCGGATTTGTACCCGGTCATCCTTACAGGCTTGAGACACCTGACGGAAACATAGATCTTACAGGCGACTGGAAGATGGCATTTGAGAAGATGGCAGATAAATTCGAGCCTAATAAGATGGCTCAGAACATTCCTTCCTCCCTTTACTATGCAAGTGTTCAGACGCTGAAGAATATCAAGATATCCCAGATCTGGTGGTACCAGGGTGAATCCAATTCTGATTTTCCTGAAGGATATGAGAAGAAGATGATACTTCTTTTCGAAAAGTTCAGAGAGATCTTCGGAGAACTTCCTGTCGTAATGATCAGGATCGCAGACTATATCAATCCGCTGAAGGATACATCGGTTCCTTCAGGCTGGAAGAAGGTACAGCAGCTTCAGGATGAGGCACCGAATTATATAAGCAGGATAAGGGTAGTTAAGAGTCCTTGTCCGGATCCGATCCATGAACTCCATCCGCAGAACAAGAGCATTATAGGTGCGGATGTTGCAAAAGCTGCAATGAGTTTTAATTAAAATAGTAATAACTCTTAAATATAAGACAAAACTTTAAAAGGGCAGGTGTCATAAGCACCTGTCCTTTATCTTATTCGATATGCACAAAAAGCTAGTATTCTAGTTGAAGATTGTCTTGACATATCGCCCATGCGGTGATAATCTCAATGCAAGTCAACTAACATACAAGTATACAAGAGTGAAAAGTAAGTTAGTATTTGTCATATCTGCAGTATTAGAGGAAACAGAAATGTCTAGCAAAACAAAATTTCATGAACAAAGGCTGCAAGCATGGGACCCCGAAGAACTGACACTTAAGCAAAGAGTCGGCAAGGATCTCAGAGTCAACTGGCAGCTCTATGTTATGTGTGTCATCCCGGTAGTTTATTACATCATCTTCAGGTACATCCCGATGTTCGGTAATATCCTTGCATTCCGTAAGTATAATGCCGGCGGTAATATCTTCGGTGAAGGCCCGCTTACTCTCAGGTATTTCCAGCAGTTCATCACTGCTAAGCCTTTCTGGCAGGCATTCTCAAATACTTTGATCCTTAACGGTCTTTATCTTTTAGTAAGATTCCCTCTTACACTCATTTTCGCTTTGCTTATCAATGAGATCAGGAATCTTCACTGGAAGAAGTTCGTACAGACAGTTTCTTATCTCCCGCACTTCATCTCGATGGTTATCGTCTGCGGTATGATCAAGGAAGTCCTTTCCACAAGCGGTCCTATCAATGACGTTATCGCAAGATTCGGCGGAGAGAAGATTCCTTTTATCTCACTTGCTCAATGGTTCAGAACGATATTCGTTGTCTCCGGTGTATGGCAGAGTCTTGGCTGGGGTACCATCCTTTATCTTGCTGCTATGTCCGGCATCAACCCTTCACTTTACGAAGCTGCAACCGTTGACGGTGCAACACATTTCCAGAAGGTTATGCATGTTACTATCCCTTGCATCCTTCCCACGATCGCTACACTTCTCATCCTCGATATCGGCGGACTTGTCGGATCAGGCGGAGCATTCGAGAAGGTATATCTCCTTTACAGCCCTCTCACATATGAGACATCAGATATCGTATCCACATACGTCTTCCGTATGGGTATCGAATCAGGAAGCATCAACTTCGCTACTGCAGTTGGTTTGTTTGAAGGATTGATCAACCTGGTACTCCTGACTGTAGCGAATTTTGTATCCCGCAAAGTTGCGAATACAAGTCTTTGGTAAGGGGGTAGCAGTATGAGCAGAATTGATAATTCAACAGCACAGATACATACTCATAATCCGAAGAATAAGATCCAGGACTCCAAAGGATATAAGGTCTTTACAGTATTTAATACGATCATAATGATCTTCGTAGCATTAGTTACGCTGTATCCTTTCCTTTACCTGATCGCCCAGTCTTTTACTTCGACACAGGCAATCATCGACGGTTACACAGGACTTATTCCTAAGGGCTTCAATATCGACACATACGTTTATGTTGTTACCAGAAACCCGGTCAAGGTACTGCCCAAGGTATTCCCTGACTTCCAGCTTCCTGAGTTTATCGTTTACTACCTTAATACGATCTTCTATACGCTTGTAGGTACGGTATTGTCACTGTTCTTCTCCGCTATACTGGCATATCCGCTTTCCAAGCCTTCGCTTAAGGTTAACAGGTTCTTATCGCCCTTTATCATCTTCACGATGTATTTCGGCGGCGGACTCATGGCAAACTACGTATTGATGCTCAAGCTCGGCCTTAAGAACTCTATGTGGGGATTCATTCTCCCGATGCTCATCAGCACTTACTATGTAATCCTCATGAGATCATTCTTCATGACGATCCCTAAGGATCTTGAAGAGGCAGGAGAGATCGACGGACTTAATAAGTTCGGTGTCTTCTGGTACATCGCAAGACCTTTGTCCACACCTATCATTGCGACAATGACTTTGTTCTACGCAGTTATGTATTGGAACAACTGGTTCAATGCAAAACTCTATCTCCAGGATAAGCTCAAGTGGCCTGTAGCTTACTTCCTCCAGACCATCATAAGAGGTGCCGGATCTTCCGAACCTGACGCACAGACTATGACTGCAAACATCAAGTCATGCGCAATGGTACTTACGGTTCTTCCTATCATCTGTATCTATCCTGCAATTCAGAAGTATTACGTACAGGGCATGATGCTCGGCGGCGTAAAAGAGTAATTACTTTGTGCTATAGGGGATTACCCACGGCAATAGAAAAAAATGTTAAGAAAGGAAACAGTTATGAAGACAACAAAACTTGCAAAAGTAGCATCTGTCGGTCTTGCAGTATCTATGCTCTCGAGCTTAGCAGCTTGTTCCGGTGGTGCAGGTGAAACTTCTGAGATGACAACGATCCCCAGCCAGATCGAGACATCTGCAACTGAGACTGAAGAAAACGTACCTTACACCTATGGCGTGGGCAAGACATTCCACGCTGATCAGCCTGTTACTTACACGATGTTCTTTAGTGATGCATCATGGTATCCGATGGTTGATACATGGAAGACAGAGGGACTTTTCGAGGAGATCAGAAAGAGAACTAACGTTACTCTTGACATCAAGTCCTATGATAGCGGCGACTACATGGACCAGATCACACTCGATATCAATGCAGGCAACGCAGCTTACATCATTCCTAAGATCTATGATGACTCAAAGTTCGTAGACGGTGGTGCTATCGTACCTATCTCTGATTACGTTCAGTACATGCCTAACTACATTGAGTTCTATAACAAGTATGACCTTTCCAAGGATATCCAGACGATCACAAGATCTAATGGTAAGTACTATAAGCTTCCTGGTATGAAGGAAGCCAACCTCATCAACTATTCTTTCGTTATCAGAAAGGATATCTGGGATGCAGCTGGTGTTGATGTTGTTAAGATCCAGAAGGATTGGACATGGGCAGATCTTCTCGAGGCTTTGAAGAAGGTTAAGGCTTACATGGTTTCACAGGGTATGTGCAAAGAGTCTGACTATATCTGGTCTGACCTCTGGTGCGGAAACGAGTCTGGTCAGGGTTCCGGCGGAAACCTCCTTGGTGTTATGGCTTCCACATACGATTGTAATGCTGGTTGGAACATCGGCAACGGCATGAGATATAACAAGGAACAGGATAAGTTCATCTTCTCGCCTACAACCGATAACTATAAGCAGTTCCTTAAGACAGCTCACAGCTTCATCGAAGCAGGTATTCTCGATCCTGAGACATTCACACAGGATGACGCTAAGGCTACAGCTAAGTACTACAACGGCAAGACAGCTATTATGTCTATCAACCAGGGCCAGTGGGCTAACTATGAGCAGAACATGACAGCTCAGCTCGGCGAAGGCAAGTATGAGAACTATGTAATCACAATGCCTATCGGTTCCACAAGAAATTCTACAGTTGATCCTGCAAGACTTGAGAACGGTGTCATGATCTCCAAGAAGGCTCTTGATGATCTCGGAGAAGACGGCTTCAAGCAGATGCTCAGATTCGTTGACTGGCTCTTCTATTCTCACGAGGCATATGATCTCGTTAAGTGGGGCGTTAAGGATGTTCACTACACAGAAGATGCACAGGGCAATAAGAAGCTTAAGGAAGGTTTCTGCTGCTCAGGATTAGGCTTCGCTAATGATGCTAAGGAAAGCATGACAGATATCAGACTTAAGTGGGGTTATGCAGGTGGTAACTTCTGGTATGCCGGAACTGTTGCAGAAATGTCTGACAACCTTACAGGCGCTGTTGCAGATTATGTAAAGCGTGACTATGAAGACAGAGACGTACCTCCGCTTGCTCCTGGCCTTGCTCCTACACCTGAGCAGAACGAGCAGATCAACCTCATCGCTACACCTCTCATCAGTAACGTTAACTCCTGGACACTCAAGTTCGTTACCGGTCAGGCTGATATCGATAAGCAGTGGGATGAATATGTTAAGTCTTGTGATGCACTCAATGTATCCGGTCTTGTTGAAATCTATGCTGGACTTTATGTCAAATAATTCTTGAACCATTCAAGATCGATTTGAACAAATAACAGGGGGCATTCCGATGTATGATTGCATTGGGATGCCCCTTATCAAAAAAAGACAAACAGAGGCTGAATATGGGCAATACGGAATTTTTCAAAAAAGGCAATAAGATCGCTATAGTAACTGATGGCAGTGATAAGGGAATACTAAGAGTAACTTCCGCTGTTATCAAGGACATAGAGCGTGTTACTGATTCACTTCGAAAAGAGTGCCGGATTGCCGTAACTGATAATGAGAAAAGCGGCATGACCGCTTATGCGGATACACTTGTTTTTGCAGGGATCCTGACTGGATCATCTGAAAGTCTAATAGACAGGCTTCTTGCAAAGACAACTGTCAGCCCTGATAAAGTGCTGGGCAAGCGTGAAGTATATGCATTTGATGAAGTTAAGGGCTTTCCCGGTCTTGAAGGCAAAAAGGTTTTCGTGATCGCGGGAAGTGATAAGCTCGGTACGATCTACGGACTCTATCACTTGTCTGAAATGATAGGTGTCAGTCCATGGCACTATTTCGGTGATGTTAAGCCGCTTATTAAGGAAGAGATCGTATTTGATCCAAGCGAATTCCCTGTTGTATCTCATGAGCCCAAGATCGAATACAGGGGCTTCTTCATGAATGACGACTGGCCGTCTCTTGGCGGCTGGGTTACCAACGCTTTTGATGATTTCAATGAAGTGTTCTATGAACATGTTTTCGATCTTCTGTTAAGACTCCGCGGCAACTTTATGTGGCCTGCAATGTGGTCTGCGGTCTTTAATAACGACGGAAAGGCGTATCCTGAAGCGTCTGCGGTGCTTGCTGATGAACTCGGCATTACGATGGGCACATCCCACCACGAGCCTCTTATAAGGGCCGGTGAAGAGTTCTCTCACATGATGACTGACAGCAATGATGTGGGATACGGAAAGGACTGGAGTTACTATACAAATCCGCGCGGTCTTTATGAATTCTGGTCTGATTCCATTAAGGCGAGAGGCAAGTATAAGAACCTCATTACCGTCGGTATGCGCGGTGAGCGTGACAGCAAGATCCTGGGTGAAGATGCGACCATGAAGGATAATATCGATCTTCTGAAAAAGACTATAACGGATCAGAAGAAGATACTTGCCGAGAATGGTCTTGAAGGCTGTCCCAAGGTGCTTGCTCTCTATAAGGAAGTTGAAGATTATTACTATGGCGATGAGACCGCTGAAGGTCTTAATAAATGGGATGGATTAGACGACCTGACCTTGCTCCTGTCTGATGACAACTTTGCAAACCTGAGAACTGTTCCGACTCCTGAATTAAAAGACAGAAAGAACGGATGGGGAATATACTACCACTTTGACTATCACGGAGATCCGATCTCTTATGAGTGGGTCAATTCCACTCCGATCACCAAAGCATGGGAGCAGCTGACTTCTGCTTATGAATATGGCATAAGGAAACTCTGGATCTGCAACGTAGGTGATGTAAGACCTGTTGAATTGCCTTTGAGCTATTTTATGGACCTCGCCTTTGATTTTGATTACTGGCAGCAGCCGAATAAGACAGCTGAGTATCTTTCCAAGTGGGTAAAGCAGCAGTTCGCTGAGGTATCAGAGAAGGACCGTGATGCAATAGGTGATCTTCTTAACGATTACATCAACATGAATGGCAGAAGAAGACCTGAGGCAACCCATCCTGATACATTTGATGTTCCTTCCAACCAGGCTTTTGCCGAACTCAGATGTGCGGATAAGATCATTTCCGATGCAGAAAGACTTAAAGCAAACCTGCCTTTAGAGATCTACGATAAGTTTTACGGACTTGTCTATTTCCCGGCGGTTGCATCTGCTAATCTGCGCCGCATGATGGTGCTCACGGGTCTTTATAACATTGTTACAAACACTGATTTCATCGTGTCCAACTACCTGGCAGAGGAGATCAACAAGACAGTTGAAAAAGACATTGAACTTGTCAGGTTCTATAACGAGGATATGTCCGGCGGCAAGTGGAAATACATGATGAGTTCCAAGCATGTAAACTTCCAGCATTGGAACGACGAGGATTCCGAGTATCCGAAGCCGGTTATTAAGAAGTCTGTATCTTCAGAGAAGCATGCTGAAGTCATTATCGAACGCTCAGCTTGTTATTACGATGGTGAATGTTCTTTGCCTGAGATGGATATTAATGACCCCGCGCCCAAGGAAGTATATATCCTCGAAAAGTCTATAAGGGAGGATCCTTTCAGTCTCGAGTACGATAAGTCTTTGCTCGGCATTAAGACGGTTAAGATCACTGACGGTGCATACAGGCTTGATATTCTTCCTTCCGTCGTGGCTGAGACATCTGTAAAGGCCATTTTCGACTCACATGCAGTTACCATCAAGACAAAAGCAGTCGACAGCAAGTCTATTGCAGATTGTCCCTGCATGGTAGGCGGAGTTCTTAATATGCTTTGCGACTCATATGCCCGCAAGAACGAACCGGGTGACAGTTCTTTCCTTACGATCGACAACTACGGATTATCAGGAAAAGCTATTAAGATCTATCCGCTTACTAAGGATTATTCAACGGAGTCATCGCCTTCTTTGACATATGATTTCTATATTCCCGAGGATGGTTCCTATGAGGTGTCTGTTTTCGTTGCGCCTTCGAACAATACATTCAAGAATCAGAACTTAAGCTTTGTTCTTAAGATGGATGAGGGAGAAGACAAGAAGATCGATCTGTTCCCTGAAGGTTATATGGCAGGCTACGGAACCGATGCAAACTGGAGTGAAGCTGTGCTTAAGAACTGCCGTGAACTTAAGGCTTCTTACAGTCTTGGAGCAGGCAAACACAGTCTCGAATACAAGGTCATCGATTCGATGGTAGTTCTTCAGAGAATAGTTATAAGAAAGCAGTAATTTAAAACTTGTTTGGAAAACAAAACGGTCCGGTATGCGTTTTTAAGCTGACCGGACCGTTCGTATTTCTTAATCTTTTATAAGCAGGCTGCGGGAGTTCCTGTAGCAGACTCTCTCGATTATATCCTTTAGGATACGCTCGTCTTTTGGGAATCTTCCGCGCTCGACAACACTACCAAGATAGTTGCAGAATATTCTTCTGAAGTATTCGTGTCTTGTGTAGGACAGGAAGCATCTTGAGTCAGTAAGCATGCCCACGAAGCAGGGAAGGGAAGTCTGGGCACTTAGTGATCTTATGTGCTCTTCCATTCCGATAAGATTATCGTTGAACCACCATGCTGCACCGTGCTGGATCTTGCCGGGGATGCTGCCGTCGTTATAACATCCGCAAAGTGTATCGATCACTGTATTGTCTACAGGGTTAAGCGAATAGATTATCATGCGCGGAAGAAGATCTTCGCTGTTAAGCTCATCCATGAATCCCGTAAGCGGCGTTACGAAGTCGAATGAACCTGTGATAGTATCGCAGCCGCAGTTTGCACCGATGCTCTTAAACAGGGATGAATTAACATTACGCTTGCATCCGAAATGAAGCTGCATCGTCCAGCCGCGCTTTGCGTATTCCCTTGCGAAGAAAAGCATGAGGTCTGTCTTGTAAGCTGTGATCTCTTCATTGGTAAGGACAGCATCAGGTGATGCCATCTTTTTCGCGAAAACATCTTCTGAAGTAACGCTCAAGTTCTTACCGTACCAGATGTATTCTGTTCCGTGATCGGAGATGACACATCCGTGTGATGCGAAGTGGTCAAGTCTTGATAAAAGGACTTCCTTGAGTTCTGAGATAGTATTGATCTTCGAACCGGAAATGTTTTCGAGCCTCTCCACATAAGAGCTGAATGTGTTCTTCTCTATGTCAACGATGTTGTCAGGTCTGAAAGCGGGAAGGACAATGGAAGAGAAACCGGATTCCTTGATCTGCTCATGGTATACGAGTGAGTCGCAGGGATCGTCGGTGGTGCAGATAGCTTCGACATTCGACTTCTTCATGATGCTCCTTGCTGACAGTTTTCCGGACTGCAAAATATCATTGGCTGTATTCCAGACCTTATCTGCATTTATTGAGGAGAGCGGTTCGTTAATATCGAAGTATCTGGCAAGCTCAAGACATGTCCAGTGGTAAAGGGGATTTCCGAAAGCTGATTCCACAGCCTTGGCCCACATCTTGAATTTCTCTTCATCAGATGCGTCACCTGTGATGTATCTTTCTTCTATGCCGCAGGCTCTCATAAGACGCCACTTATAGTGATCGCCCTTAAGCCAGAGCTCAGTAAGGTTTTTGAAGGTGATATCTTCGGCGATCTCCTTTGATTCGATATGACAGTGGTAATCGATTATCGGGAGATCTTTTGCATACTCGTTATAGAGATTGAGGGCGGTATTGTTCTCAAGAAGGAAATTGTCACCGACTAAGCTTTTCATTTTGCACCTCTGTGATATGTTATGACTTATAAAATAACTTATTTCCGCTATTATCGCAACTAAAAGTATGGTAGAATACCAGTTGATTTGAGAGGTGATAAAAATGACTTTTTCAGAAAGAGTATTCAATACCGGAATAGTACCGGTCGTAGTGTTAAATAATGTTGAAGATGCAGTGCCTCTGGCTAATGCCCTTCTTAAAGGCGGCATCGACTTTATGGAGATAACCTTCAGGACAGAATGTGCAGCTGAATGCATCGCAAAGATCAGCAAAGAAGTGCCTGAAGTAGTTGTCGGCGCAGGAACAGTCCTGAATGTTGAACAGGCAAAGCTTGCAGTCGAAAACGGTGCGAAGTTCATCGTATCACCCGGTCTTGATGAGGAAACTGTTACCTGGGCGATCGGAAACAACATCCCTGTTATTCCGGGATGTGTTACTCCTACGGAGATCATGAAGGCAATCAGTCTTGGACTTAAAGTGGTCAAGTTCTTCCCGGCTGATGTATACGGCGGTATCAAAGCTATTAAGGCTTTGTCAGCTCCTTTCGGACAGATCAAGTTCCTTCCTACGGGCGGCGTATCAGAAGCTAATCTTAAGGACTTCATCGAAAACAAATCAGTTGCAGCGATCGGCGGAAGCTGGGTCTGCAAGAAAGACGATATTGCAAACCACGATTGGGATAAGATAACAACACTTTCGGAGAATGCGGTAAAGATCATTAAGGAGACAAGAACATGAGTAAATATCTTACTTTTGGTGAATTGATGTTAAGACTTAAGAGTCCCGGAAGAGAGCGCTTTATGCAGTCTCCTTCTCTTGAAGCCACATTCGGCGGCGGTGAGGCCAATGTTGCCGTATCACTTGCAAATTACGGACTCGAAGCAGAGTTCCTTTCTGTCATTCCCGAAAATGCGATAGGTGATGCTGCAATAGGAGAGCTCAGAAGATTTAATGTCGGAACTGACAAGGTAATAAGAACGGAAGGCAGAATGGGCATCTACTATCTTGAGACAGGTGCCAACCAGCGTGCAAGCAAAGTAATCTACGACAGAGCTTATTCTGCGATATCACTTTTCAAGCCCGAGGGTTACGACTGGGAGAAGGTCTATAAGGATGTAAAGTGGCTTCATATCTCAGGCATTACACCTGCCATTTCAGAAGAGACAAAGGATGCTTCTTTGCTGGCAGTAAAGGAAGCTAAGAAGAGGGGCATCACTGTCTCGATCGATCTTAACTATAGAAAGAATCTCTGGAAATACGGTGTCGATGCTAAGGAAGTCATGAGTGAGATGACTAAGTATGCCGACATCATAATCGCAAATGAGGAAGACTGCCAGAAATCTCTGGGACTTAAGTGCGAGAGCAATGTCGAAGGTGGAAAGCTCGATCAGGAAGACTATAAGAAACTTAGTGACAGCCTTCTTGCTGAGTATCCTAATGTTAAAAAGGTTGCTATCACATTGAGAGAGAGCAAGAGCGCAGATATCAACTTCTGGGCAGCAGCTCTTAATAACGGATCTGAATTCATAGTAAGCCGTAAGTATGAGATGTATGACATTGTAGACCGTGTTGGCGGAGGAGATTCATTCGCGGGCGGACTTATCTATGGCCTTAATGAACTTGGAAGTGACAGGGAAGCTCTTGAGTTTGCTGTTGCTGCAAGCTGCTTAAAGCACACCATTGACGGTGATTTCAACAGGGTAACACTCGATGAAGTCCAGAAGCTTGCCAAGGGTGACGGTTCAGGCAGAGTTCAGAGGTAACCTGGGTTTCTGTAATAAAATTTTAATGATATTCTGCTTTTTGCCTGATAGAATATAAGCCTGGGGAAAAAATGAGAGGCTTAATGGGTTTAAAAAGCGTAAAGGACTATGCCGTTAAGGCTATAGCAATGATATCAATGGCTGCAGTAGTTGCAGGCATTGGTGTTAGTTATGTGAATCCGGTGGACGTAACGGCCGACGGTGCTAAGTACACGACCCTCTATGATGTTTTTAGGGACAGAAGTGGTAAGCCGTCTAAGTTCATGACCCAGGAAGTTATGCAGCAGAAAGTCCTTGCGAACTGCAAAAAGCTTTCCGGAATAGGCTATTCCAGTGGTAATCAGGAAAACTATCTCGCTTGTGACGGCTTTGTAAGTCTTGTGTTCCGTTTGACATTTGGAACTGCACATGAATTCACAAAGCGTAAGGATAAGTACTACTGCAAGTTCAATATCAAAGAAGAGCACAAGGTTGCCTGCAGCTATGTCGACAGGTATGAGATCTACAGACCGGGCGGCACCTCTGTTACATGGCTATACAAGAACTATGTAAACAAGGTAGTAAAGCCCCGTGGTTCCAAGCGTAAAAAGGTGGAGGGCATGAATAATGCCCAGTGGGTCGAGTATCTTAATAAGATCGGTGCTCAGCCCGGAGATATTATTTTCTGGGATAACGATAAAGATGATAAGTTCTGGACTCATGTTGGAATCTATGCGGGAATAGAAAAGGGCGTTGCCAAGATGTGGCATGCTTCCGCGGTCAAGAAGAAAGTTATGAAGCAGAACCTTTCCGAGATTACTAATGAAGTTTGTTATCTCGATTATGCCTGCGTTGTCGCATTGACTGATGCACCTGCCAGGATCGGACTTTTTGCTGATTCGGAAAACAGTTCAAGTGATTTCTCTTTTTCAGTATACAAAGATGCAGTTTGCAAGACGAAGATCGGAAGGCTCGCAAGCAGTTGTACATTAAAGGATGAAACAGCTTTAGACAGCATCAAGGTCTGGCCTTCTGATGACAAAGATGTCTATGAACGTACACTTTACCTCAGACGGGATATGGCACCATACAAAGTCAAGAATGCTGAACTAGCTGGAAGCGATCAGACCGTATTTAAACTGGTTATCAGGATAGAGAAAGGTCCGGATAAAAAAGGAAAGCTGACATATGCGATATATGGCGCGAAAGATATGAGATATTATGGCGGCAAGACGATCAATAACTACGATTATCTGACGGGCAGTAAGGTCATACCGATAACAGATCTGAAATGACAGATAATAAAAGCACTCCGGATTATATGGAGTGCTTTTTTATTGCAAGCCCAAGTTTGACCTTGTTGCTTTTTATATTATAATTATCTGGTGTTAACTGAATTGTATAGTCGGGTTTTCTTGGCCATACGAAAGGGGTGCTCTATGGATTTTCGTGCAAAGACTAGCGATGAAATGACAGATCTTGAGATCAGGCATTTGAACACCGTAAGAGAGCTTGCGAGTGAGTGTATGGTCCTTCTTGAGAACGGAGGGGCTTTACCGATAAGAAATCCGGGAAGGATCGCCCTTTACGGAAACGGTGCCAGACACACCGTTAAAGGCGGCGGCGGTTCCGGTGAGGTTAATTCCAGATTTGAAGTGTCGATCTATGACGGTCTTGTTGATGCAGGATTTGATGTGGCATCGACCGGATGGCTCGACAGATATGATGCAGTCTATGATGCAACTGTTAAGGCATACATGGATAAGGTCGAGACGACCGCAAAAGAACGCGGTGTTCCTGCTACAAGCGTTTACTTCGAGATGGCTCTTGAGGCTCCTGTTATGCCTAAGATCACAGAGGAAGATGTAGCTGAAGCAGCTTGTGATACTGCTATTTTCGTTATTTCACGTGATTCCACAGAGGGAAGAGACAGAAAGCCTGAAAAGGGTGATTACTATCTTACCGATGAGGAAGACTATAATCTTGATTTCTTAGCTGACCATTTTGAGAAGATCATCGTGCTTCTTAATATCGGCGGCGTTATCGATATGTCACAGCTTAAGCACCGTCCGGGTGTGGATGCTATCCTGCTTGTCGGCCAGGTCGGCAACCAGACAGGATACATCGTTGCTGATGCAATCACAGGCAAGACAAATCCTTCCGGAAAGCTCGTTGATACATGGGCTAAGGCTTATGAGGATTATCCTTGTGCGAATGAGTTTTCGAGCCTTGACGGCAATACTGATGACGAGTTCTACAGAGAAGGAATCTATGTAGGATACAGATATTTCGATTCATTTGGCATCATGCCTCTCTATCCTTTCGGATACGGCAGATCCTATACGACATTCTCTACTGAAGTCTTAAGCGTTACCCAGGAAGATTCCGATATCAAGATCTGGGTCAAGGTAACAAATACCGGTACTGAGTTTGCAGGAAAGCAGGTCATTCAGGTCTATTTCTCAGCACCTGAAGGCTATATTGACAGACCTTATCAAGAACTTGCCGGCTTTGCAAAGACAGATCTTATCTATCCGGGCGAGAGCATGAATGTTGAAGTATCTTTCCCTATCGATAATTTCGCTTGCTTTGACGATTCTTATCCGGCAAAAGTAATCCCTGACGGCGATTACATCATCAGAGTCGGTACAAGTTCACGTGAGACAAAGATCGAAGCTGTCCTTAATATTCCTGAATTCATAGTCAAGGAAAAGTATGACAGGATCCTTGAAGACGATGAGAGATTCAGATTCGAAGACATGAGGAATCCCGGAACAGGAAAGCTTGCTCACCAGGCCGTTGAAGAAGCCCAGCTCGCCGCTTGTACCAGAAAGTTCACCCTCAATACTTTCCGTATCAGAAGAGGTGCTACCAGATACAGAGGCGTTTGTGAGACTTACGTGGACGAGAGAAGAGATGAAGTTCTCACATTAGGTTCAGTAATCGGACGTAATGCCGGTGTTGCAGAACTGGTTGCACAGTTCTCTTTGGAAGAACTGGCTGAACTTGTTGTCGGAAACTATATCAAGGATGGCTTTGAGGATATAGTATTCTCATCGGCCATGAACGTTCCCGGTGCTGCTGCCGAGACAACGTCCCAGTTTGAAAGAAAGAGAAGGATCCATCCTCTCGTTATGGCTGACGGTCCTGCGGGATTAAGACTTCAGCCTCATTTCAAGGCAACAAAGGATGGCGACCTTTTAAGAGGCGGTGAGACCTTTGGTCTTATCTATAATGACTTCCCGGAAGATACACCTGAAGACGCAGTCGATTACTATCAGTACTGCACGATGATCCCTGTAGCGAATGCGCTTGCATCCAGCTGGAACCTCAATCTTATCGGTACACTCGGCCGTCTTGTCGGTGAAGAGATGGAGGAATTCGGAGTTCACCTCTGGCTTGCTCCCGGAATGAATATCCACAGGAATCCTTTGTGTGGAAGAAATTTCGAGTATTATTCAGAAGATCCGCTGGTTACAGGTCTTTGTGCTGCTTACGACACACTGGGTGTACAGTCTGTTGACGGCAAGGGTGTAACCATTAAGCATTTCGCCTGCAACAACCAGGAAGATAACAGAATGTTCAGCAACTCTCACGTATCAGTAAGAGCTCTGCGCGACATATACCTGAGAGGATTTGAGATCGCAGTTAAGATGGCACAGCCTTTCTGCGTCATGACATCTTACAATCTCCTCAACGGAATACATACAGCAAATAACTATGAGCTGATCCAGAGCGTATTAAGAGATGAATGGGACTATGAAGGTGCAGTTATGACCGATTGGTTCTCATCTTTTGAAGATGTTGAATTCTTAGGCTATGACGAATCCAAGCTTAAGTATCCGCCGGCATTCTCAAGATTATGTGTTTATGCCGGATGTGATATGCAGATGCCCGGATGTGCCAAGAATGCAGAAGACATCGTGACAGCCGTTAACCACGGAAGACTTACACTTGCAGATGTTCAGGCTGCCGCCATGAATGTAATACGTCTCGCGATCAAGTGCTCGTAAACAGGAGTTAAATGAACGAAGTATTTGATTCGGAACATATCAATGTGGAATACAAGAAGGACGAAGACATCGTCCTTGTTGTATTGAAGGGGAAGGTCAAAAGAGATAACTACAGAACGCCCATGATGCATGCTTCTGACATGCTCTTAAGGCATTCATGCAAGGTCCTTGCAGTTGACTTTCAGTCCGACCCGGAGCTTAGTGAAGCAGATATTAACTGGAGCAAGAAGATCCTCTTTAACAACCTTAAGAAGAGCGGTCTTGAAAAGCTTATCCTCATCACACCGGAGAGTACAGATCTTGTTAAGAAGGTCGTTAATTTCTGCGGTGGAAAATTCAAGACAGTTATTAGCAAGAGCTATGAGGATGTAATAAACGATATAGATTCTGCGAGAGCTGCTGAAGAGAAGTATTCGAAGATGACACGCGAAGATGCTCTTGAATACATGGGCCTTAATGCAGATTCCGATATCAAAGAGATCGACGACCGCTTCTGGCAGATGTCCAAGAAGTACAGAGGTCAGGAAGATCCGGAATCCATGGCTATGGAAGATGAGATCTCCGCTATCTACGATATCGCTTCCGGAAGACGTGATATCAGGGCTGAAGAAGAAGAGCGCAAGAAGAATGAGCCCATGTACTTCGGCAGATATAAGAGCGACTGGGATAATATCATCAGATATAACTGGAAGAACTGGCTTTTGGGAGCTGTTGTCGGTATCTCAGCACTTTGCGTTATCATCGGCTATGTAATGAACTCCAAGTCGGACTGTTCTGTTCTTGTTTTCGGGCACATGTATCTGGATAACACATACATCCGTGAGGCTCTGGAAGAACAGAACCTTAAGAATCCTTATGTGGGACTCGCGGATATCGTCGTTCCAAACGATGAGAATATTCCGATGGACAAGATGGGAAATGAGGCTTTCAATGCGCAGTTCTATACCAATCCTGATGTGCTCATCTCAGATGAGAGGAGTTATCAATACTACTTCAGCACTTTCCAGGATCTGGGCCCCTTGTACGACAGGATTATGGCCGGATTGTCAGACAAGGCAAAGGCCGGCATCAGACCTGTCTATATGTCGGAGAGAGAAGCGATAAGAAAGAATAATGATCTTCTGCAGTCCAGCGGATTTGTAGCTGAAGATTTAAGAAACCCTGCAGAATTCCCTGATGATCCGATACTTATCGGTATCGAGATCACGGATCCTGATATAGTTACGAAAATGGGCGTGGAAGCAAAGTGGAAGTCCCGTAAGACGACTTTCGTCCTTGGACGCTGTGCCAACAGCAAAGATGATGACATGACTGTATTGATCATCACCACGATCATCAACGCGGCATTCAAGTAAGTCTTATTTAAGCCCCGCAGCTTTAAAGAGAAGACCTAATTCGTCCTCTGTAAGAGGTCGGAACTCTCCGCATGAGTCGATGTCTTCGCTGACTTTTACTCCTGCTAGTTCGATCCTTCGAAGTTCTAAGACTTCCTTATTGAAGTGCGCGAAGATCCTTCTTACTTCGTGAGTCTTTCCCTCGTGAAGAGTAAGAAGAGCTCTCATGGTTCCGTCGCTCAACTTGTCTTTTACTTTAAGGTCAGCAGGTGCGATCTGTTCGCTGTAGCCCTTGTCACGGATCGAAAAGCCGGCTGCTACAGTCGCAATCTCTTCATCTGTCCATTCCAGTCCTCTATATGTCGCCAGGTAGATCTTGGGGACTTCATACCTGGGAGACTGGAGCCTGTGTGAAAGCTCACCGTCATTGGTGATGATCAGAAGACCTGATGTGTGATAGTCGAGCCTTCCGACAGGGGAGAGCTTTTTGGACTTCAGTTCGGAGGGAATATAATCTGCAACACAAGGCAGGCGCTTGTCTTCCATTGCTGTAAGTACGCCGTCCGGTTTATCGAGAAGATAGTAAAGCTTTGTCTGACAGTTGATCTCCTGTCCGTCAAAGGTGATGGAATCGCTCTCATTTACGTGATATGAAGCGTCAGTAACGACAACACCGTTAACCTGAACGCTGCCATGAGAGATCTTATCTCTTAGCCGGGATCTTGTTCCCAGACCGCTGTTTGCAAGTAATCTGTCGAGTCTCATGAGGTTATTATAGCTTAATTAGCGTATAATTGTTTTCGAGAGGTCTTACTAATGCAGATAATCAACATCGAACAGGGTCATCCGAATGTGCAGCAGGCTATGGTCAAGCTCCAGAACGGGATATACCGCGTCAGGGCGACGGGTCAGCCGGTGGCAAAGATAGTTCACGGCTATGGTTCGTCCGGCACGGGCGGGGCGATCAAGCAGGCACTTGGTGTTGAACTCCGTAAGTATATCGCGAGAGGGATGATCAAGTCCTATTGTCCCGGTGAAGATTTCGGACCTTTTTCCTCGGAAGGAAGGGATATGAGCGCCAGACATCCGGCGGTGTCCAGAGATGTGGACTGGGGACGTCAGAATGACGGAATAACCGTTATCATGTTCAAGTAAGAGGTTAATATGGCAGACGATTTTGATAAGAAATGGAGCGAGTTTGAAGCCAGATGCAAGGCTTGTCATAACTGCGGGCTCAGGGACGGCTGCACAAATGTTGTTATATACAGGGGCAGCAGGAAAGCTCCGCTCATGATCATTGGCGAGGCACCGGGAGAGAACGAGGATATCCAGGGACTTCCTTTTGTCGGAAGATCCGGCCAGCTCCTTCAGAACCTTCTCGGCAGTTATGGATTCACCAATAATGACTATCATATCTGCAATATCGCCAAGTGCAGGCCGCCTCAGAACAGGCGCCCGACACCGGAGGAGATACACAGCTGCAAGCCTTTGCTCGCTGAACAGTTCATGCTCGTAAAGCCCAGGGTGATCCTCCTGTGCGGTTCGACGGCCTATGAGGGATTCTTCGGCACCAAGCCCGTCATGCATGACGTAAGAGGCCGTTTTATCGAGAAGAACGGGTACTTCATCATGACGACTTACCATCCGGCTTATGCCCTCCGCAACCCTGCAAATAAGATGCCGATCTACGAAGATATGGGCAAAGTCAGGGAGAAACTGACCGAGATCGGAGCCATGCCTCCGTTAGAGCCGGTAAAAGAATGATTTTCCTTATTGATTTTCAGATTTCTCTTTGCTATAATTCGTGAGTTGCGTTAAGAATTGCCGAATTGTGTAACGGTAGCACACCGGTCTCTGACACCGTTTGTCAAGGTTCGAATCCTTGTTCGGCAGCCAAATATAAAGGTTATCTCAAGTATTGAGGTAACCTTTTCTTTTGTCCCGGGACTGTTCTAACGATAACGTCATGGTTTTTCCATTAGAGTTCAGGCTTGGCTGAGTTTCTTTTTCTCGAGAACAGCTATTCCTGCCAGTAGCACCACTCCCAAGAGGCTTGCTGCAATGCCTTCAGTCTTGTAAGGGAGGCTGTACTTGATCTCAATGGTGTTCTTTCCCTTATTTAAGGGAATTGACATCAGCGAAGAGTGAGCATAGATGATCTCATTGCCGTTTAACAAGACATGCCAGCCTTGTTCACGGGGAATGGATACGAACAGGTCCAGGCCTGCTTCGGCATTATCTATCTCAAATCTGCCGTAGCCGTCTTTGATCTCCATCACGGATGGCTGGTTTGCGCGGGCAATTGAAGCTGCTTCCTTGAGGACTGAAAGGTCAAGGAGATAGAAGTGTGCGGCTTTTACTTCAGGACCGGCGATATTCCCGTTAAACCTTAAGGTTACTGTTACTTCTTTTGTATCAGACTTGATCCTGACCATTGAAGGCGCAAGGAACATTGAATAGTTCGTGTATTCATCACCGTTTACAAGAATCTTGGCTCCTTCTTCAGTGTTGGTAACGAAATCAGCATAAAGGATATAGCGCTCAGGATCGTAGCTGTCTCCGAGATCTACACGATAATTAAATTCGTTGCCCGCTGCGGATGCTTCGCTTGCAGCGGGGATGAAAATATCTTTGCTTATTCCCGTAAGCTTTTTATACATATCGTTCAAGTTAAGAGCCGGAACATCTGAGGTGCTTTCGTAGCTGCCCGGTATACGGGAATATACAAAGGCGGCCGGGAAAGAATAGGGATTAAGGTATAAGTCTTTAAAGCCTTCTGTTCCTGCTATCTTCTCGAGGCCGGCATTGTTAGTGTCGCCTGCAGGGAGCATTACATACTTAACTCCCAGCAGACTGTCAGCTGCGAGGTTCTCGGATGTTGTTACAGTTATAGTCTCACTGTGGGATTTGTATCCGGCATTGTCCATGAAAGTGATAGTATTCTCATCAGGATCTGATACGAATGAAGTGACGGAATTGAATCCGAATGCCATTGGCTCATTGTAAGATGCCGGAAGGTTGTTTACATGGATGCTGTGATATGAAGTCTGAACGACCCTGTAGAAGGAATCGTCATTTATGTTGCCAAGGAGTGATTCCTCGTTCTTAAAGTATTCAGCAAGCTTATATGAATTCGGTGTGGAATAATCGATGGCAAGGATCAGCTGACCTAATAAGAGTTCAGAAGCAAGTATGACGGCAGTGATGCCTGAGATGATGCTCTTAAATGAATTACTCTCTTTTTGTCCGGCTATGTAAAGGCTTAAGAATGCGGAAACCACGATAGGGAATATGACCTTTGCAGCTATAGGAATGACGGTCGTGTCGGGAGTGCCGGATGTGATCCTTGCAACTGAATTTGCAAAGAACTGATCTTCAAGTCTTGCAGGAAGCAGATAGAAAAGCAAGATCTCTATAAGTGAGAATACACCTGTAATGACAGGCGGCATCCAGGCTTTTACCTTTGATTTGCCGGTATCCAGATAGAATGCGGAAGCAAGATAGATAAGTGCGAATATTCCGAGATATGTATATCTGTACCAGAAAGATTCGACCACGCGGAGCATCGAGAACAAAGCAACAAGAGGCTGCCAGATAAACATCAGGACAGTAAACAGCAATAAAATGCCGTAAAGGATCTTCTCTCTAAGCGGCTTTAAAGAGGCCAGGAAAAGAAGTCCTGTGCCGATCAGCACAAAGCTTCCTGCAAAAAGGCTTACATGACCTTTAATGCTGATCATTCCGAATGAATAGTTAAGCAAAGTATCCGGTACGCTTCCCATAAAAGAGAAGTCCAGGAGCATTGATAATCCGCCTTTTCCGTGTGTTCGTCCGGAGAGCTTTAAAAGTGTGGGAACAAGTATTGCTGATGCAAGGAGCAGGGCGCAGATACTGGAGAGAGCGTAGCGGAGAATAGCGGTAAGAGATTTCCTTAGTGCAGTATCTTTTTTGAGACCGTTCTCCATGAGATAACGGGCAAGCTCGAAAAGGAACCAGAAACATGCGAACATCAGATCGATTATTCCGCTGTACCAGTTAAAGCAGACCGCAAGCGCAGCAGTAATGGTGAAAAGAGTGCTCTTCTTTCCGTGTGCGATCTGTTCTGCTCCCATCAGGACCAGAGGGAGCATATAAGCACCGTCAAGCCACATCGTGTTGCTGCTCTGGGTGATAAAGAAAGGATTTGAAGCATAAGTTACCGAAAGGATCACATAGAAGACGTATCTTGTCTTGTCACCGGGACGGAATCGTGCGGTGAGGTAGATGCTCATGAAGGAAGCTGCTAATGCTGCCTTGATAAGGAACAGCATGTTGATGAATGCCGGGATCTGTGATTTGTCGAAAAAGAGTACGAGAAGTGAAAGCGGTGATGCCAGATAGTAGGTGAATACAGAGAAGTTGCTTCCGCCTAATGACTTGGTCAGAGTGTAATCGATGGAAGATCTTCCGGTAAGGACATCCTTATACCAGCAGAACAGGTCGACCATCTGTATCTCGCCGTCTCTGTAAAGAAGAGCATTTTTGCCGAACGGGGACATCTCTGACAGTGCGAAAAATATCAGTGTAAGTACCGCTGTTACGAAGAATGAGATTCCGGCAACGGTAAGCGTTTTCTTTATGTCCTGGCGTTCTTTTAATGCAGTCTCTTTATTCATGGACCATCCCTTTATCCCTATTAATCTATGGAGTATTTTATCATACGCGCGGGAACATATAATAACAGTTTATTTTGATAGGATTTGGGATTTAGTGATGATATAATTCTCAAATGTAGAATTCCAATGGGGAGGCTTATTATGAAAAAGAAGTTAGTAAGTGCGATCCTTGCAGGTTCAATGCTCCTTGGTGTTGCTTCCTGCTCACTGATCAAACCTACACAACCATCAGCATCTGAATCTGCGACAGAGTCAGAGACTTCAGAGACTACATTAGACCCCAA
The DNA here is from genome assembly GCA_946403085.1 of uncultured Clostridia bacterium. Taxonomy (GTDB): domain Bacteria; phylum Bacillota; class Clostridia; order Saccharofermentanales; family Saccharofermentanaceae; genus Saccharofermentans. The sequence goes on from CAMIYM010000003.1 coordinate 223,005, forward strand.
TTCAATCAAGGGTTTCAATATGATCGAGAATGGCGATTTCGCATCTAAGGATCATGCATGGGGTACTTATTTTGAAGGTGGTGAAGCTACGCTTTCCGTAAACGATAAGGGCGAATTGCAGCTCGATATCAAGAAGGAAGGCAGTGTTAACTGGGCTAACCAGATCTTCTATGACGGATTCAGCGTCTATAAGAACTGTAAGTATCAGATCCAGTTTGATGCATATTCAACTATCGAACGTGATGTCGAGTACAGGATCCAGATCAATGGTAAGGATTACCACCCTTATCATATCGAGACGATCAAAGTCGGACCTGAAGTAAAGCACTTTGATTTTACATTTACTATGGAAGAGGACAACGATCCCGCACCCCGTCTTTGCCTGAATATGGGTAAGTTTAAGGATGCTGAGGATCATGGTGAGCACTCTGTTATGTTTGATAATTTTGACCTCAGATGTATTGACGATTCAGGTTATGTCGCAAGTGAAGAGACAGGACCTGTTAAGAATTCTCCTATCAATCTTAACCAGATCGGATATCTTCCCAACGCTGAGAAGATTGCCGTTATGAACGGTGCTGCTATTGTCGATAAGGCATCAGTAATCGATGTTGCTACCGGCAAGAGCGTATTTGAAGGAGAGATAAATCCTGCGGTCAACAACAAATCCACCGGAAGAAATGAAGCGAGATTTGATTTCTCAAGCGTAAAGACACCCGGCACTTATAAGATCAAGGCGGGCGATATCGAATCATGCGAATTCAAGATCGGTGATATGGTCTATGATGAGGCTTTCAAGGCATCACTCCGCATGTTCTATCTGCAGAGATGCGGATGCGAGCTTACATCTGATCGTGCAGGTGATTTTGCTCACGGCGTATGCCACGCGGAGAAAGCAACTGTATTCGGAACAAAGACAAAGATCGATGTATCAGGCGGCTGGCATGATGCAGGTGACTACGGAAGATATGTAGTATCCGGTGCCAAGGCTGCAGCTGACCTTATGCTCGCATATTCACTCTATCCGAATGCATTTGATGATGAACTCGGCATCCCTGAGTCAGGCAACGGAGTTCCGGATGTTCTTGATGAAGTAAAGTATGAGCTTGACTGGCTCTTCAAGATGCAGACATCTGACGGCGGCGTATACCACAAGGTTACATGTGCTAACTTCCCCGGCTTTGTAATGCCTGAAGAAGAGAAGGAAGAGCTGATCGTAACACCCGTTTCCACAACTGCAACAGGCGACTTCGCAGCTGTTATGGCAATGGCATCAGGCGTCTTTGCAAAGTTCGATCAGAAGTATGCTGATAAGTGTCTTGCTGCTGCTGAAAAGGCTGCCAAGTATCTTGAGAGTCACACAGGCGTCGAAGGCACAGCAAACCCTGACGGTATCGTAACAGGTGAGTATGGTGATAAGTTCGACCTCGATGAAAGACTCTGGGCTTATGCAGAACTCTTTAAGGCAACAGGCAAGTCACAGTACGATGATAAGTTCAGCGAAGTTATGGCCAATGTAACATCCTGCGCGAAGGATCTCGGCTGGCAGGGCGTAAGTGCATATGCAGGTTATGCTTATCTTTCTGCCGACAAGAGCAAGGGTAAGTTCTACGATGTCGTTCTTGCAAGCTTTATGAGCGGTATCGCGGAGGTAGAGACATCTGCAATAGATGACAGCTATAACTCAACACTTAAGGAATATCCTTGGGGAAGCAACATGACTATCGCAAATAACGGTATGTACCTGCTTCTTTTCGATGCAATCAACGGAGAAGGCAAGGGTGATAACTGCGCAAGACAGCAGCTTAACTACCTCCTCGGAACAAATGGTACAGGATACTGCTTCCTGACAGGATTCGGAACACTGTCACCCACATCTACCCACCACAGACCTTCAGAGGCTAAGGGTAAGACTGTTCCAGGAATGCTTGTCGGAGGTCCTAACCAGAACCTCGAAGATCCTTATGCTGAAAAAGTGTTAAAGGATGTAGCTCCGGCACTTTGTTATGCGGATAACGATCAGGCATACTCTCTGAATGAAGTTACTATCTACTGGAATTCACCGCTTGTATTCCTTTTCGCATATGTAAGATCCAGAGGATGATCTGACTGTAGAACAACAGAAAACTGAATGAGCCGGTTCCGGGAATGGAGCCGGCTCTTTTTATGTTAGAATTATCTTTATAATGAGGCTCGAAAATAAGGAGGAACGACTTGTGGACTCTAACTACTATGACATGATCTTCAAGCGCAGATCTTTCCACAGATACGGTGAACCGGACGGCAAGACGATAACCACGGAAGAACTGAATGATATAAAGGAAATGTGGTATAAGTTCATTCCTCTTTTCGAAGGCATAGAGACAAAGATAAAGATAGTTCCTGGAAGTGAGACAAGCTGTAACAGAGGAGAGGAATACTGCATTCTCATCTACAGTGAGAAGAAGCCGGGATATCTTCCTAATATCGGATATATCGGTGAACAGTTAGATCTGTATCTTACTGCCAGGGGAATAGGACCTCTCTGGTTCGGTGTGGGCAGGACAAAAGAGCGCAGGTTCGAAGGTCTTGAATACGTCATCATGATGGCTATCCGCAAGATAGATGATGATTCAAAGTTCAGGACACCTGGTGATCTTTCGACTTTTAACCGTGTGCCGGTTGAAGAGTTCTGGGAAGGTCCTGTAATTGACGGTATCACGGAAGTCGTAAGACTTACTCCGACAGCATGTAATATACAGCCTTGGAGAGTAGTAAATAAAGGTGATGGCACACTTGATGTTTACCGTTACAGACGCCCCGGAAAGCATGGCATCATCCCGCCGTTCCTGCTCGCTTTTTACGGCGGCATAGACATCGGAATATTCATGCTTTTCATGGACCTTTGCCTGGAGCATCAGGGAATATCTTTTGAACGCACATTAACACCGGACAACGGCAATTTCAAAAGACTGAACCTTAACGCTGTCTATAAACTCAAGAACTGAAAACAAATACCTGATTATCTCTTATTGTAGAGTTCAGTGATCTCTTTGCATGTGATCAGGAAATCGTTGTTTACCTTTCTTAACCTGTAGGAAAGATGACGCAGGATAAGATCGATCTTAACAGGACATGTGCGGTAAATGGATTCGAGATCTTCAAGATAGATTATCTCCACGCATGTGTTATCTGTCTCTGCGATCGCAGTCGAGCTGCGGGGTGCTTCTGTCAGAAGACCCATCTCACCAAAGAAAGCTACGGACTCTAAATCGGCAGTCTTTACCTGATCTGCTTTGCCGTAGTTCTGATATATCCCTACTTTGCCTGCATAAAGGACATACATGCAGGGGGCATCATCACCTTCGCTGAAAATTGGTGCGCCTTTAGTGTAAGATACGAGTTCGCCGGAGCCTTCGTCTGAGAAAACCTCCTTGGCATCACGGAGTGCCTCTGCGCTCGGTTCGATGATCATGTTCTTGTTTGACTGATACATGTCGACATGCTTCTTGATCATCGAGAATAAGGACTTTTTCTTCGATGCATCCGCTTCTTTAAGCTGGTTTAAAAGTTCGGACGCTTCGTTCTGATCCTTGATCATGGCATCTACTCTGTTTCCGAGGTAGATCATGAGCTTGATTATCCTGTCGGTATCTTCCGAGAAATATGCCCTGAGTTCGTCTCCGGGTATCTCCAAGACTTTTACATTGCCGGAAGCTACTATCGTCGCGCTCCTGGGGTATTCTTCAAGGATGGACATCTCACCGAAGTATTCACCTTCTTTGATAGTGGCAAGCTTGATCTGATCGTTCTTGCCGAAGCCGGCATATACGAGAGCGCTGCCTTCCAAAAGCTGGAAAAAGCTTCTTCCGATGTCACCTTCATTGATGATGATCTCGCCGTTCCTGAAAGTCTTCTCAATAATACCCATATAGCAATCTTCCTTTCAGATCAGTAGCAGTGGATCCGAAGGACCCCGCTTCCTTTTATTGTATCAGATAGCAGGGCAAATTATCTGTCTGATATAAGGTCATTTTCAGCTGTTGATAGGGCATGTTTGAGTAAATACCTATTAAACTGATATAATATATTTTATGTAATGGCGGCCCTTTGACGATCTTGATGAATCATCAGGAGGAAACGGGAATGAGAAAGCTCTGTTCAGTGATCCTTGCTGCGGCACTTATCCTCTCTATTGCTGCTTGCAATACATTTGCGCCGGAAACATCCGGCACCATATCTGATACTTCTGTATCCTCTGATCCGGCTATAAGCACTTCCGGTTCTGATACTGTTGAGAGCACCGGCGAATCAACTTCAGATACAACTCATGGTAAAGAGACTTTGTCTGATATCGGCGAGAATTATTTTAAGGATGTATCTCCCGATGATGTCGAGACTGATAAAGATACAGGCATCGTATATGTTAAGAACCAGCTTCTTATCAGCTGTGAGATAGGAACCCCCAAGGAGGAGATCGAGAAGATCTGCAAAGAGATCGATGCCGAGATAGTGGGCTATATCGAGATCACGAGCGATTTCCAGATCGAGTTTAATAAGGACCATACATATGCTGAACTTCTTGAGGAAGGAAAAGCACTTGAAAATCAGTATGAATTTATTAGAATGGCATCGATAAATCCTGCCTACGGCATATCATACGATTAACAGTCAGAGGTTTTAATAGATGAGAAAGATTTTGGTAAGCAACGATGATGGCATTGATTCTGAAGGGCTTGCCAGACTTGTTAAGGTCGGCAGAAAATTCGGTGAGGTGTGGGTAGTCGCACCAAGTAAACAATATAGCGCGATGTCTCATTCGGCAACGTTCTGGAAACCGGTTGATGTCTGGCCTGTGGATTTCCCCGTTGAAGGAGTTCATGCATTCTGCACTTCAGGAACTCCTTCTGACTGCGTAAGCATCGGACTTAATGAGATCGTTCCCGGTGGACCTGACCTTGTATTCTGCGGAATTAACTGTGGTTTTAACATCGCATCGGACATTCAGTATTCCGCCACTGTAGGTTCTGCACTCGAGGCTGCCAATCATCACATACATACTATTGCGTTCTCGGAATCGCATGAAGGTGATCATAGAGTTACTGACAAGTATATCGAACAGATTGCAGCAGAACTCGTTGACAGGCCTTTGGAACGTAATGAGATCTGGAATGTCAATTTCCCCAACTGCTCTCTTGATGAATGCAAGGGTATCATGTATGACTGCGTATTGTCGCAGGATGATTTCTATGCCGGCGGTTATGACGTCGTTGCAAAAGACGGTGACAAGATATCTTATATGGTTAACTTTGAACGTGACTGGACTGCAACTGAGGGCACGGATCTTTATGCCATCATGAATAATTATGTATCAGTCGGCAGAGTGAAGAATTACAGCTGAGAACAGGGATATGGACGCGGTCAAGAACAGTAAAGTGGTAAGCATTCTAATTATCGCAGTCATTTATGTGATGGCTGTTCTTCTGGGTGCTTATATCTATCTCATGCTTCCGTTCGCATTCTGGCTTAATCTCCTGATCGCCGATGCCGCTGCAACAGTCTTCGTATATGTATTCAGTGTGATCTTCAATAATGCATCAGTATATGATCCTTACTGGAGTGTCCAGCCGGTAATTATTATTGCAGGTTTTGCACTGGGTTCGAAGATCACAGCAGCATCACTTCTTCTGATCGTCTCGATCGTATATTGGGGAGTAAGGCTTACTGCTAACTGGGCATACACATTCGGAGGCCTTAAACATCAGGACTGGCGCTACACCAAATACCAGAATGAGACGGGAAGACTCTATCAGATAGTAAACTTTGCCGGGATCCACATGATGCCGACACTGATAGTTTACCTGTGCACTCTTCCTGCAGTATTCGTAACGAGGGAAGAGTCTGATGCCAATATCGGAAGTGTCATCGGAACAGTAATCTGCCTTGGTGCAGCGACATTACAGCTTTTCGCTGATGTTCAGATGCAGAAGTTCAGAAAGAGCGGTACCAAAGGGCTTATCCGCACGGGCCTTTGGAAGTATGCCAGACATCCCAATTACTTAGGTGAGATATCTATGTGGTGGGGTATCGCTATCCAGGCGGTATCTGTAATGCCGGAACGCTGGTGGCTGATTGCCGGTGCTGTTGCAAATACGGTCCTGTTCCTGACGGTAAGCATTCCTCTTGCAGATAAAAGACAGTCAAAAAAGCCTGGCTATGCCGATTATAAGGCCTGCACAAGATGCCTTTTGCCGATCCCGAAGTGACAGGCCAAATCCCGCCTTGTGTTCTATGGTAAAATATAAGTTAAGCATTTATCTTTAAATACCTAAAAAGGGAGGATCGTCTGTATGGAAAATGTTGAGTCCAATTCTGTTGATACCAGATCAGTGGATAAGAAGCGTTTATTTGCTTTCATTGCCTTTGCATATGGAATCTCATTTGTCATGATGATCCCGATGTATATCGGCAAGATGAAAGGGTTGGATATTACCCAGATCGTAAATGCCCAGATGTGCTCTCCTGCAGCAGGTGTTGCAATAGGCTATCTTCTCTTTATGAAAGGCGAAAAGCGCGTCCCAAAGTTCTTCATGGTCGTGCTGGTCCTCAATTACATTATCCAGCTGTTTCTCGGTATCGCGAGTGTTTTCTTTATGCCTTTTTCATCTTCGGATGTTATCGATCTTGCTGAGATCCTTGGTTCATCCGGCATGAGTTCTGATATTACGGGAGTTTCCACAAAGATTCCTGTCGGTCAGTTATATAATTTGATAGGCCAGTCTGTTCTTGTCGAATTCTCGCTCCTTCTCTGGATAGCTTATTTTGTTGCAGGTAAGGAGAGACGTAAGTTTGTTGGCCTTTCACGCAATAGGGAAGGCTTGGGAATCCTTATGGTCCTTCTCTTTATCGCTCTTTACTCTTTAAGAACGCTTGGGCCGGTCTTTGCAGAGGCGGCATTTACCAATACAATGCCCCAGACATTGGATGCGTATTTACAGCTTACTCAGAACTCATTGTTCTGGGCATCTGTAATAAGTCTCCCCATCAATTATGTGCTGACTGTAATCGCTTTCTTTGGTGAGGAATATGGCTGGAGATCCTATCTGCAGCCCATCATGCAGAAGAAGTTCGGATTGAAGCTGGGCGTTATCCTCCTGGGTATCGTATGGGGCTTGTGGCATATTCCGGTAGATACGATGTTCTATACAGAGGATTCAGTTCCCCAGATGATCATTGGCCAGATCATTACATGCGTATTTATAGGCATCTTCTTCGGCTTCGTCTATCTTAAGACAAACAATATCTGGATCTGCGTATGCATGCATTTCCTTAACAATAATCTTATTCCGATCTTTACCGGTACATTTACGGCAGATGTTATGCAGAACCAGCATGTGCCGTGGTTCTACCTCATCGAGATCTTCGTTCTTGATCTTGTGGTATTCGGATTATTCATCTTTGCTAAGGAATATAGAAAGAAGAAAGAAGTAAAGACAGCCGATGCGTGATTTTACAGTAAGTAAATCTCAGGACGGACTTCATGTCGTTAAGGCTTCCATAGAAGCTTTTCCGCAGCTCAAGTCAGCCGATCTTTTCCACGCGCTAAAAAGACGCGATATCAGGATAGACGGTAAGAAGATCAATAAAGACATAGCAGTTAAGGCCGGCAGTGTAGTAGAGATATGGCTGCCGGATGAACTTTTCGATTCGGCGAAGAAAGCTCCCAAGGCAAAGCCCGCCGGAAAGATGTATGAGATCGTCGCTGAGACAAAGGGGCTTCTCATAGTCAACAAATCGCAGGGTATTGCCGTCCATTCGGGAAAGAGCGATATAGAAGATACTCTTATCGACCAGATAAGATCCCAGACCAGATATAAGGATGCAGAGCTCTGCCACCGTATCGACATGAATACGGGCGGCCTGGTGCTCATTGCCAAGAACAAGGCTGCTCTTGCTGACTGTGTCGAACTGTTTAAGAACGGTCTTGTCACCAAGCGTTACAGAGCCCTTGTTTTGGGTGAACCGGACGTTGGTGAACCTTCGGTAGGTGAGGACGGCACGCTCTATAAGGAAGTAACCGGATATCTCGAAAAGACAAAAGCCGGCAAAGTCTATATCCATGACGAGAAGCAGCCGGGCGATCTTGATATCGCCACAAAATACAGGATCCTGAAGACATTCGAAAACGCAGGACCTGACGGTGAGAGCGTATCAGACCTTGAACTTGAATTGGTCACGGGAAGAACGCATCAGATCAGGGCGCAGTTTGCTCATCTGGGCCATCCTGTCATCGGAGACGGCAATTACGGAAGGAATAAGGTAAACCTTCATTTCGAGACTTCAGACGGAAAGAAGGTAAAGTACCAGCAGCTGTTTTCCTGTCAGATCATGTTCGGAAGGATCCCGGCTAACAACATGCACGTTGACGTGTCGGGCAAAACCTTTAAAATAGGACCAGACTATAATGTTCGCCTGAAATAGGGGAAGAAGGATATTGATGACTGATAACAGACCGATCGGAGTTTTCGATTCAGGTATAGGAGGACTTACTGTCCTTAGAGAGATCTGGAGAACGGTGCCGCAGGAAGGCACCATCTATTTTGGTGACAATTCCAGATCACCTTACGGCACAAAGTCCAGAAGCACTGTCATCCGCTATTCTCTGCAGAACATGAAGTTCCTTGAAGATAATGACGTCAAGATGATCGTCGTCGCATGCAATACAGCAAGCGCATATGCATATGAGGAGCTTAAGGCAAGGGCGAAGGTTCCTGTTGTTGAAGTGGTAACTCCGGGTGCGGATGTCGCCTGCCGTGCCACCAAGAACGGCAAGATAGGCATTATCGCCACCAAAGCTACTGTATCCACGGGAGTCTATAAAGATGCCGTCGAGAAGAGGGCAAAAGAACTTGGTATGAACGATATCGAGATCTTCCAGCAGGCGTGCCCGCTCTTTGTCTCACTTGCAGAAGAAGGCTGGTGGGATACGGAAGTTACAAAGCTTACGGCTGAAGAATATTTGAAGCCCTTGAAGGAAGCAGGCGTTGATACTCTCGTTATGGCGTGCACACACTATCCCTTGCTTTCAAAGGTTATTAAAGAAGTTATGGGTGACGATGTTGTCCTCGTAAATACCGGAGAGGCTACGGCACAGGTCGTAAGGGAGCTTCTCGAAAAGGAAGGAACTGCTTCTGAAGGCAATATTAGTCCCGTAAGGCAATTCTATACAAGCGATGAGCCTGAACTTTTCGAGCAGGTTGCAACGCCGTTCTTAGGCGAGGGACTGCCTTCCGGAACAAAGCATTTTACTACTGACAGATATGAGGTAACCCTTTAATGGATAATAAGAGTGAAGAAAAATGTCTTTTTGAGATCAAGTCCGGAATGTATGGCGATCCCTTGACGACAAAGGGCACCGTGACTACGGAAGGCAACAGGACTGTCTATAACTGGACGGAGAAGCATAACGAGAATGAGAAGGAAACTCATTTTGTTATGACTCTTATTAAAGAAGAAACAAAAGCCATTGTTGTAAGAAATGGTGATGTTACTTCAAGAATGGTCTTCGAGCCGGGTAATAAGACGACCAGCACTATGAATACGTCTTTCGGCCCTATTGAAGTTGTTATCGAAACGGATTATATTAACTTCCCGGGAGGCCTGATTGACGGCGCTGAGATCAGTTATACACTCGATCCGGACAGCGGTGATCCGATAAGGAATATCTTTTCGATAAAAAGGCTCTTGCAAAACGGAGAAATATAAGGTATTATCTCTAAGCATTTGTGAAAAGAAAGAGGTGAAGATGAATGGCACATCCGAAGCGTAAATGGTCGAAGGCAAGGACTGCACGTCACAGAAGCGCATGGAAACTTAACATGCCGGGTCTCGTTGAATGTCCCCAGTGTCATGCTAAGATGCTTCGCCGCACGGTCTGCAAGAACTGCGGTTACCTGGACGGTAAACAGGTTATCAAAGTCGGCGACGAGATTTGATATAGTAAAGAAGTATTTAGTTAACGAGGCGGTGTTTGGAATAAAGGCACTGCCTCTTTTTTTGCAAAGAAAGGAAAGAACGGCATGAGCAAACCGGTTGTGGCAATAGTGGGAAGGCCTAATGTAGGCAAATCCTCTCTGTTCAACACTATCTATGGCGAGCGTATCTCGATCGTTCATGACACTCCGGGTGTCACGAGAGACCGTATTTATGCCGAGACTTCCTGGAGCGGAAGAGAATTCATCATGATCGACACGGGCGGAATCGAGCCCGATACGGGAGATGACATCATTTTGCAGCAGATGCGCGTTCAGGCAGAGATCGCGATCGAGACAGCAGATGTCATCCTTTTTATGTGCGATCTTAAGAGCGGTCTTACGGCTGCCGATGAAGAGATCGCCGTAATGCTTAGGAAAGCAGGACGTCCTGTTGTCGTCTGCGTTAACAAATCCGACTATGTAGGTGAGCAGCCGCCGGAATTCTACGAGTTCTATAATCTGGGACTTGAGGATGTCTGTGCGATCTCCGCAGCACACAAGCTGGGCTTGGGCGAGATGCTCGACCTGATTATTTCGAAGTTCCCGCCGGCTGACGAGAGTGAAGGCAAGGATGATACCATCCGAGTAGCCCTCATAGGCAGACCTAATGCCGGCAAGTCATCCTTATCCAACAGGCTGGCAGGTGCTGAAAGAAGCATCGTTTCAGATATCGCAGGCACTACGAGAGATACTATCGACTCACTCATAGAGAACGATTACGGCTCATTTACCATTGTAGATACAGCCGGAATGCGTAAGAAGGGCAAGATCGAAGATGTTATCGAGCGTTATTCGATGGTCAGAGCACTTGCAGCAGTAGACAGAGCGGATGTCTGTGTCATCCTTATCGACGCGGAGGCCGGTGTTACTGAGCAGGATGCAAGGATCGCAGGCCTTGCTCACGATAACGGCAAAGCATCTGTCATCGTTATCAACAAGTGGGATCTCATCGATAAGCAGACCGGCACGCTTGAAGAGATGACAAAGATCGTCAAGCAGCGTCTGCCTTTCATGGACTATGCCCCGGTACTCTTTATCTCTGCCAAGACAGGACAGCGCGTGGATAAGCTTTTCGCGCTGATCAAGACGGTTTACGAGAATTCCAGAAAGCGCCTTACAACGAGCGTTCTTAATAAGATGATCTCGGAGGCGGTTACACAGGTTCCCACACCTCAGGACAAGGGCAGACATCTCAAGATCTATTACGGCACACAGGTAAGTGTTCAGCCGCCCACGTTTGCTCTCTTCGTCAACGACAAGGAATTGTCGCACTTTTCGTATGAGCGTTATCTCGAAAACCAGTTAAGACGCAACTTCGGATTTGAAGGTGTTCCTCTCCGTCTCCTTTTGCGTAATAAGAATGGCGAAGAAGACTGATATTTTGTGTAATATCACAGTCACCAAATAGGTTATTTCAGTAGCAAAATATTACTCGGTTTTAATTAATAATAAATACGCGCGAATCAGCTGACAGAAAACTGATCATTTTACGGAGAATTCTTTTATGGCAGTCACAACTATCGAGAACTTAAGAAACATCGCAATCATCGCTCACGTTGACCACGGTAAGACAACTATCGTCGATTCCATGCTCAAGCAGGCAGGCGTATACCGTGAGAACGAAGCTGTTGTAGAGCAGGTAATGGACTCTAATGACCTGGAGCGTGAAAGAGGTATCACGATCCTTGCAAAGAATACGGCAATCGACTACAAGGGTATCCGTATCAACGTCGTAGACACTCCCGGCCACGCTGACTTCGGCGGTGAGGTAGAGCGTGTTCTTAAGATGGTTGACTCAGTTCTTCTCGTAGTTGACGCTTTCGACGGACCTATGCCTCAGACAAGATTCGTTCTTCACAAGGCATTGGAGCTTGGTCTTAAGCCTATCGTCTGCATCAATAAGATCGACCGTCCTGATGCAAGACCTCTTGAAGTCGTAGACATGGTACTCGATCTCTTCATCGAGCTCGGTGCTGACGACGAACAGCTTGAATTCCCTGTTGTATATACTTCCGGTAAGACATGTGTAGCTACACTTGATCTTAAGGAATATGAGGAAGGTAAGGAATTAGACTTCACACCTCTCCTTGATACAGTTGTTAAGTACACACCCTGTCCTGTAGGCGATCCTGAGGGTCCCATGCAGCTCCTTGTATCCAATATCGATTCAGATCCTTATATCGGAAGAATCGGCGTAGGAAGAGTCGAGAGAGGTACTATCAAGCAGGGTGAGAACGTTGCTCTCGTTACATACGGCGAGGACGGCAGACGTAATGCAAGAGTTGTAAAGCTCCTGAGATTCCACAATCTCGGCCGTGAGGAAGTATCTGAAGCTTCTATCGGTGAGATCGTTTGCGTTGCAGGTATCGCTGATATCAACATCGGAGACACACTCTGCGATGCTGCAAATCCCGAACCGCTTCCGTTCGTTAAGATCGATGAGCCTACTATCGCTATGACTTTCTCAGTTAACGACAGCCCTTTTGCAGGTCAGGAAGGTAAGTTCGTTACATCACGTCACTTAAGAGACAGACTCTTCAAGGAGATCGAGACAAACGTTTCCATGAGAGTTGAAGAGACAGATACTACAGAAGCATTCATCGTAAAGGGAAGAGGAGAACTCCATCTTTCAGTACTTATCGAGACAATGCGCCGTGAAGGATATGAGTTCCAGGTAAGTAAGCCGAAGGTCATCATGCAGGAGATCGACGGTGTTCTCTGTGAACCTGTCGAAGAGCTCGTAATCGACGTTCCTGAGGACTTTGTAGGTCCTGTAATGGAGAAGATCGGAAAACGTAAGGGAGAACTTCTCAACATGCTTCCTCCTACAAAGGGATATACACGTCTTGAATTCAAGATCCCGTCCAGAGGACTCCTCGGATACCGTACCGAGTTTTTGACCGACACTAAGGGCAATGGTATAATGAACTCCGTTATCTCGGGCTTTGAACCCTTCGCAGGAGACATCGAGACCAGAGGTCAGGGCGTTCTCGTAGCATTCGAGACAGGCACCGCTGTAACCTACGGATTGTACAATGCCCAGGATAGAGGTGCACTCTTCATCGGAGCAGGCACACCGGTATATGAAGGCATGATCGTAGGTGTTAACCCTAAGCCTGATGATATTACCGTTAATGTCTGCAAAAAGAAGCATGTAACCAACATGCGTTCTGCAGGAGCTGATGACGCTATGCGTCTTACTCCGCCCCTTTCATTCTCCCTTGAGCAGTGCCTGGAGTTCGTCGAAGATGATGAGCTTTGTGAGGTAACTCCTCAGAGCATCAGACTTCGCAAGAAGATACTTAATAACGACTTGCGTGCCAAGACTCTCGCTAAGCAGAAGAAGGACGCTTGATCGGGAATTTTGACCGGGGGTGAACGATAACTGATGTTGTCCAACAAAGTCAGAGTCGCTCTCAGAATACTGATAATTGTGGCATTGTTATTTGGCTTTGCCGTTGCCGGTGTTTACATCGGATATAACTATGTCATCTCACAGGATAAGCGATTTAATAGTCTCAAGGCCGGTATCGAATCCGGAAAGTACGACAATATTAAGGCTGATACAGAAGGTGCTGTAACCATCGTAATCAGGAGTGGTGATTCCACTTCTGATATTGCTGAGAAGCTTTACGATGAAGGTCTTATTACGAACAAGACCGTTTTCTCGATCATAAGTAAGCTTAATGGATTTGACGGCGCATATGTTGCCGGAACTCATTATCTTCTCAAGGGTTTTACTTATGACGAGCTTATGTATTTCCTTACACTGGAACCTGAAGCCGTTAAGGTAACCATTCCGGAAGGATCCACATATTACGAGATCAAGAAGATCCTTCATGAAGCAGGTCTTAACTTCGACGATGCTGAATTCGACAGATGCATGAATTCACCTAATCTCTTCGTCGATTATGATTTTGTATCAAAGATCGAGATCAAGGAGGGAAGAGACTTTATCCTTTCCGGATATCTTTATCCCGATACCTACTATTTTGATATCAATGCAAGCCCGGAATCCATCATCAGAAGATTCCTCAATAATATGCAGAGCAAGCTCTATGATGAGTACTATGCAAGAGCCAAGAAGCTTGGCATGTCTATGGACGAGGTCATTACTATGGCTTCCATCATCCAGATGGAGACAGGTAAGCCTGCTGACATGATGCTTGTTTCTGCCGTATTCCATAACAGACTCAAAGCAAAAGACGGCTCACTCAAGTATCTGGGTTCTTCTGCAACCATCAACTATCTTGTTGAGATGCAGGGCGGCAGGACATCAATCCTTCACTCAGATGACCAGCTTAAGATCGAGAGCCCTTACAACACATACACTCACAAGGGACTCCCGCCGGGACCTATCTGTATGCCCGGACTTGATGCCATCTCAGCTGCTCTTTATCCTGAGCCGAACTGCAATTACCTCTACTTCTGCGCTACAGGCGTTAAGGGTGGTACGGCATTTGCCACAACACTTAAGCAGCATCAGAAGAACGTCAACAAGTATAAGGCTAACTGGGCCAAGATCGATAAAGAGAATGAGACAAAAGAGACCGAAGGTACTACAACCACTCAGGGTCTCCAGATAATCGACGGTTAATTCCCGGCGTTTACTCATATCCGTTTCAAAAGGTAATAAGATGAGCTACGACCGTTCACGTTTTGAGATATTAAGTCCTGCAGGCAATCCGGATAAGCTCCGTGCCGCAGTTGCTTATGGTGCAGATGCTGTTTATCTGTCAGGACAGAGTTACGGTCTTCGTGCTTTCTCTGATAATTTCAATGAAGAAGAGATGAAGGCCGGGATAGCTTATGCCCACGACCACGGAGTCAAGTGCTACGTAACACTTAATGTAATGCCCACTGAGGAAGAGCTCGGCGGACTTGAGCATGCGATAAGATTCGTGGGACAGGAGAGCGGTGCTGATGCGGTCCTCATTTCGGATCCGGGTGTATTTACCATGGCGCGCACGCTTTGCCCTGATCTTGAGATACACATCTCGACACAGGCCAGTGTCACTAACAGTGCCGCCTGCAATTTTTGGGCTTCCCAGGGCGCGAAAAGAATAGTTCTCGCACGCGAGGTCTCTCTCGAACAGATCAAAAAGATACGTGCATCCATTCCTTCCGATGTCGAGCTCGAATGCTTTATCCACGGAGCTATGTGTGTATCTTATTCCGGAAGATGTCTTTTATCGAATTATCTTACAGGAAGAAGATCCAACGGCGGTGCCTGTGCGCAGCCTTGCAGATGGGGATATTACGTTGTCGAGGAAAAGCGTCCCGATATCCCTCTTCCTGTTGAAGAGGATAAGAGGGGAACATATATCTTCGGCAGCCGCGATATCTGCATGATAGATCATGTGCCTGAGCTTCTTGCTGCAGGTATTAATTCATTCAAGATCGAAGGCAGGATCAAGGGTGCTTATTATGCAGCTGCAGTAACCAAGGTCTACAGGGAAGCTGTCGATCTCTGCTGCAAGGATCCTGACAATTACAGAGTCGACCCGCGCTGGAAAGAGATACTTGATAAGGTCGTTCACAGGGATTATGACACAGGCTTCTTTTTCGATGCGCCTTGTGATGATGCAAAGATAGATCCTGACAAGTCTTATAATAAGCCCGCGTTTGTTGTTGGTGTGGTGGATTCATTTAATCCTGATACAGGTCTTATTAAAGTTACTCAGAAGAATAAGCTCTATAAAGGTGATACTCTTAATGTTCTCAGACCTGACGGCTATACCGCTCCGGTTGTAGTATCTGAGCTTTACGATGATAAGATGAACCCTGTTGATTCATGCCCTCATCCGGAGATGACATTCTTCATGAAGGCGGTATCTTCAGCTGACGGAAGCCTCGTTGATCTTCCGGAGATGACATTCCTTTCCAGAGACGGCGATAAGGATTTCGGTATTCCTGCTCCCCAGTAATTTTTGATGTAACCTGTTGGAAGTATTGCTGACACTTTGATGTCAGAAAACGTTCATTTTTTGGTAACACATTCTGACATTGGAAGTGTTATACTCAAGCCATCAGAAAAAGGAACCAAAAAGTTCTAGGGAGGTGAGACCAATGGGAAGTGAAACACAAACAAGCAGACGGTTGGTCTTGCTTGATTCAACAGTTTCCTCCAAGTAAGTTTTTAACTTAACATTGAGTTTTTCTCAAAAGCCGAATCAAGAGATCAATCGAACTTGGACTACATCTGAATATTATTTGTAACAGTTAACCCACTCCCGCTCCAATAAAGCGGGAGTTTTTCATTTTAGATATTTTTTCATAGGAATATGCCGAAAAAATAAGCGTTTCTTAATAATTATAAAGAAGAATTATTAAGACCATGATGTTATAATACTCGCATGGTCAATTACAAGGAACGCTTTAATAAATACGAGAAGAACAGATGGGCAGGGCTTACTATATCGCTTTGCATCGTCGTGGTTTTCTATATGCTTCTGTCCCACATAGGGAATGTCAGAGGTTTTCTTAATTCATTTCTCACGATAACTTCCACAGTCATTATCGGTGCAGTAATCGCTTATATGGTCAATCCGCTTGCGGTATTTTTCTTCAAGCGTGTAAAGAAGGTCATCAAGAAGAATGAGGATGCTGCATGGATCTTATCTGCAACGGTTTCGCTTGTCTTTGTCCTTGGGCTTTGTGTGGCACTTCTGGCTGTGATCACTCCTATGCTCGCTGAGAACATCACGAACTTCGCGATGGGTCTTTCGGGTTATATGTTCAGCCTTAAGAATATGGTCCTGACTTCTGATATCGATCAGGATTTGAAGATAAATATCGTTAACTTCATTGAGGAGCAGTCAGACTTTTCAGCTCTTGTCAGTAAATACGTGCTTGGCAGTGAGTTCACTCCGAGCGGTGTATTGAAGGTATCTGCAAGTATCGGATCTGCTGCTTTTAACTTCCTTATCGGTATCATCCTCGCATTCTACTTCCTTATCGGAAAGAAAAAGCTCGTCGAGCTTCTTTCAGAATTTTTCTATCTGGTCATCCCTTCCAAGCACTATGAGAACTGCAGCAATATCTGGACAAGATTCAACTCGATCTTCTCAAGATTCATCGTATGCGAACTCGTTGATGCCGTAATTGTAGGTGTGGTCAACGCGATCTTTATGTTCCTTATGCATATGCCATATGCGGTATTCTGTTCCGTAATCGTGGCACTTACTAACCTCGCCCCGACATTCGGTCCTTTTGTAGGCGCATTCATCTGTGCCGTGATCCTGCTCCTCGTAAAGCCTGAGTTCGTTATCCCGTTCCTGGTATTTACTCTCGCTTTGCAGCTGATCGACGGTTATGTGATCAAGCCGAGACTTTTCGGTTCCGCCCTCAAGGTTCCGGCATTCCTCGTGCTCGTATTCCTCGTTGTAGGCGGAAAGATCTGGGGTGTTCCAGGTGTCCTTCTGGCGATCCCCCTTGCAGCGATCCTTTCATATATCTACAAGGATATCGCAGTGCCGTGGCTTAGGGCGAGAAAGAATCATAAGGACGAAGAGGAAAAGGAAAGACGAGACTCTTATATCAAGTCAAAGAATAAGAGCAAATCAAACAGTTAATAAGCAGCCTGACCTGTCAGGCTGCTTAGAATAAAGAGAATAAGAACAAGGAGATTATTATTATGGCAGTATGTCCTAATTGCGGCGCAGCTAATGATGAAGGCTCAAAGTTCTGCAGCAGTTGTGGCGGACCTCTTCCTGTATCCGCACCTGCACCCGCAGCAGCACCTGCACCTGCACCCCAGCCCGTTCAGCCGGTACAGCCCCAGGCAGTCCCGGTACAGCCTCAGGTACAGCCTGTTGCACAGCCCGTTTATGCTCAGCCGATCACACAGCCTGTTGCTCAGCAGCCTAAGACTAACGGACTTTGTAAGGCCGGTTTTATTCTGGGTATTATAGGTTTCTTTACAGCCGGTATAACCAGTGTATTTGGCTTGATCCTTTCTGTTATCGGTCTTATTTCCGCATCCAAGAAGAAGCAGCCCGGTAAGGGTAAGGCAGTTGCCGGTATCATCATGTCCAGCATTGTCATTGTTTCGGTGATTGCATTCTGGGGAGTTTTCATGAACGTTGTCGAGGAGGAACTCGGCTCTTCAGGTTTCAGCTCCACAAGATCCGGCAGCACTATTGATGCTGATGTTATTACTGATGTTAAGTGGATCGAGCGTGACGGTTCTTATCTTGTTTTCGGTAAGGGTAAGTCATTCAAGTATTACCAGTCTTATGCTGATACTTCTGATTATTACTATACCGGAACATATAAGCTCTACTTCGGTCAGGAAGCTATCGACAAGATAACAAAGGAATACAAAGAGTACGGTGTAACTGAAGACGAACTCGAAGATGTTTTCGCAAGAAACAGCAAGTATAAGCTCGAGAACTTCGTATTCCTGGTTCTTGAGAATGACGGCCAGTGGATCGGCGGAGAGAACGTTAAGGATGAGAAGTGGGATACACCTTATTTCGGCTTCTATATGAAGACTTCAGGTAAGACAGTTCTCGATATCGCAAATATGAATACTGCTGAGTATTACTATTTCGTTCCTGAAGATGATTTCGATAAGACCAACACACCTTCCACTACTGCAGCAACAACAACTGAGGAAACCACAGAGGCTACAACTGAAGCTACAACAACTACAACAGAAGCAACAACTGAAGCTACTACTGAGGCAACCACAGAAGCTACAACTGCAGAGACAACAGCAGCTGATCCTAATGCCAAGACAATGGGTGACAGCATAACAGGTTATGTTACATTGACTCAGGGTACATGGGCAGACTGGACTGAAGCTGATGGCCAGTCAGCTATGTATGCTTCAAGAGTTCAGAAATACAACATGAAGACAAGGTCTATCATCAACCTCTCTGTTTACAAGAATAAGTACAACAAGAATGTTCTGGATAAGATGGCTGAGACATACACTACAAATCTCGGCAAGCAGGGCTTTACCAACATTACTTCTGAAAAGACCACAATGGGCGGCTATGATGCTTACACAGTTACAGGTCTTTATAAGGATGGAATGTACCTTACAATCTGGATATTCATTGATAAGAATGACCAGCTCCACTACATTTCTGTTGAGTATATGCCGAGCGATAAGGCATCTTACGAGATGGTAAGAGACACTTACAGATTAGACTGATAAGTCCTTTAAGAAAGAAAAAAGAGGCGTTGCGGCAATTCTTTGCTGCAGCGCCTTTTAAGTTTTAGCTGAGATGATCTCTTTCCGCCGTTTGTAATAACTTGAGAATGCTTTGACTGCAAGTTTCTGAAGGAATTTTACGAGACGGCGGAGCAGGGGTGAGACAAGCCATGTTCCTATGATGATCATTACTATAACGTAGAGATATGTGGTAAACGGTGCACCGGCTGTTCTGTCGAATCCAAAAAGACCTGCTATTCCAAATATAAACTGTTTCAATAAGTATTCTGTTCCGCATAGATACAAAGTGTCCGATCCGATCTTCTGAAAAACCCGGACATTGCAAAACAGCTTGGATAAGAGAATGGCAAAAGCAATGAGGAGGAGTGCTCTGGATGAAGCGTGCACTGTAGAGTAGATGTTGTTGATCCATTTTGTGGCGATGATTACTTTATCCAAAGGATTGCAGTTAAAGAACTCGATTATCGCATAAGCACCTGTTCCGATGAACAGAAGTATTTTAAGCAGTCTGTATTTTGCATTATCAAACAGTATGTTGATCGCAGAATACAGATAGTATCCTAAAGCAAAATAGAATACGTAATAGATACTGTCTATATTGAAAAGCAAGCTGGGTTCGTGATAATAAAATGGTTTGGTGAGAATCACTGAAGTAATGATCAGAATTCTTATTGCTTTGAATTTGATCATCTTGATAGCTTTGAAAGCAATCTCGATTACGAACAGGCATGTAAGGAACCAGAGACTTTCGGCGCAGAAACAGTTACGGATGCATCCTAATGCAATAGTTAACAGGTTTATCTTGAGATTTTCTGTTCCGGTCAAGATGCAGTTTGTGATAAGTGCAAAGAACGCGAAAAGATAGAAGGGAAGAAGAATCCTTAATGCCTTCTTCTTAAGGAATTCTATAAAACTCAGGTCTTTCTCAAATGTGCAGGAACAACCTGAAAGGAAAAAGAATAACGGAACATGAAATTTAAATACATATTCATAGAACAAGCCCGCTTCTTTGCCGAAGTGTCCGAGGAAAATGCATACAATACCGATACACTTTGCAACATCAAGCCATGTTATTCTTTTATAATCCATTTGGTTATCGGGGAATCCTTTCTCCTGTGAAAGCCAAGTCTTAAGTTATTAAGGATATAAGCACTGAATATTGTTTTTTTATTAAATAACGAGATTATACAGATCGTAATTATTTCAAGCAATTCAAGTTTTTTGATACTTTCATTTGAATCTTACTGTTGACTTTTTAGGCATAAAGTATTATTTTTGTCGTAACAATCAAACCGTTGAAGCGGAGATAAAGATAGTAGCAGGCCATACAGAGAGCTTCCGTTGCTGAGAGTGAAGCTGAAACCGTATTATCAAATGGACCGCGGAGGGTGCATTAAATGTGCAACGTAAGACTCGCGTAAGTAGTCCGGGATATGTTGGTATCCTTAGAGTGTGCGTCTCACAAACGCAAAGCCAGGGTGGCACCGCGGATTAGTCTTAATTCGTCCCCGGCAGGAACACTATAATTCCTGCTGGGGATTTTTCATTTCCGGCAGAACAACGGGCCGAAAGGAGAAAAGAAAAATGATTAAGGCGGCAATTGAGAAGATCGTAAACAAGGAAGACCTCACATACGAAGAGGCTTACGAGACAATGAATGAGATCATGGGCGGCATGTCCACATCCACCCAGAATGCGGCATTCCTCGCAGCATTGTCCACAAAGAGCGCAAGATTCGAGACTATCGATGAGATCACAGGATGTGCAGCAGCAATGCGTGAACATGCTCTTAAGGTCGACAAGGGCGGCATGGAAGTGCTCGAGATCGTAGGAACAGGCGGAGACAGGGCAGGAAGCTTTAACATCTCCACAACATCAGCATTCGTCGCAGCTTCAGCTGGTATCAAGATCGCAAAGCACGGCAACCGCGCTGCATCTTCCAAGTCAGGTACTGCTGACTGTCTCGAAGCACTTGGAGCAAATATCAATCTTGAACCTGAAAAGTGTGTAGAACTCCTTAAGGAAGTTGGCTTCTGCTTCTTTTTCGCGCAGAAGTATCACACATCAATGAAATATGTAGGACCTATCCGTAAGGAACTGGGATTCAGAACCGTATTCAATATCCTTGGACCTTTGACAAACCCTGCAACACCTGACTTCTATCTCTTGGGTGTTTATGACCAGTATCTTGCAGAACCCATTGCACATGTATTAAAGTCTTTGGGCGCAAAGCGTGCACTCGTAGTCTACGGAGAGGATAAGCTTGATGAGATCTCAGTATCTTCCGAGACTTTTGTAGCTGAGCTTAAACCTGATGGAACGATCACAACTTATGAGATCAAGCCTGAGGGTTTCGGCTTTGCAAGAGGCACAAAGGAAGACATCGTCGGCGGTACACCTGCAGAGAATGCCGAAGTAACAAGAGGCATTCTTGAAGGCAAAATCACTGATGTAAGAAAGAGCGTTGTATGCATGAACGCAGGTGCTGCAATCTACGCAGCAGGCAAGGCTAAGACGATCGAAGAGGGTGTCGGTCAGGCTAAGCACCTCATCGAGAGCGGCGCAGCATTGGAAAAGCTTAACCAGTTTGTCGAAGCATCAAATAAGTAATCTATCGAAAAGGAAATCATATGGCAGATATTCTCGAACAGATCGCAGAACATAATCAGCAGATATATCTGGACAGGAAACTGGATGTATCTCTCACGAAAATGATGGACATGGCATATGCTGTGCCCGGAACTGATTTTGCATTCGAGAATAAGCTTAAGGAAGAAGGCATGAGCTTTATCTGTGAATGCAAGAAAGCATCACCTTCCAAGGGCGTTATAGCAGAAGATTTCCCTTATCTGGATATTGCCAGAAGTTATGAGACGGCAGGCGCCTCATGCATCTCAGTCTTAACCGAACCAAAATGGTTCATGGGGTCTCTTGATTATCTTGAAGAGATCGCATCGGAGGTCACAATTCCCGTTTTGAGAAAAGACTTCACTATAGATGAGTACATGATATATGAGGCAAGGGCAAGAAAGGCATCCGCAGTTCTTCTGATCTGCTCGATACTTGATTCACAGACACTTGGCAAATACATAAGGATCTGCGATGAATTAGGTCTTTCCGCACTTGTCGAAGCACATGACAAAAATGAGTGCGATATGGCTCTTGGTGAAGGCGCAAGGGTTATCGGCGTCAATAACCGTAACTTAAGAGACTTTACTGTCGATCCCACGAACTGCTTAAGACTCAGGGACTATGTCGGAGATAAGGCTCTTTTCGTTGCAGAGAGCGGCGTCAAGAGAAGGGAAGATATCATTGAACTGGAACGCGCTGGTGTTGATGCAGTCCTTATCGGCGAATCAATGATGAGGGCGGAAGACAAGACTGAATTCCTGAATAATTTGAAAGGATTAGTGTGATGTTTGGTACAGAACTTAAGATCTGCGGGCTTTCCAGACTGGAAGATGTCATTGCCGTAAACAGATTCGGTGCCGATTACGCAGGCTTCGTTTTCTTCAAAAAATCGAAAAGATACATAGATCCCTACAAAGCCGGTGAGTTGATAGAACTCTTAAGGTCTGATATAAAGTCTGTTGGTGTTTTTTTGGATGAGCCTCTGGACAGTGTTATCTCGGCTGCAAGAATAAGCGGTGTCGAGATGATCCAGCTTCACGGACATGAGTCTGAAGAATACGTCGAGTATGTGAAGCGTACGCTGGAACGTCCTGTAATCAAGGCGTTCAAGGCAGATGAGGAAGGCGCACTTGAAAGGGCACTTAACACTTCAGCGGATTATATCCTTATCGACTCCGGTGCAGGAACAGGTAAAAAGTTCGACTGGAGCATCCTTAAGGATTTCGGCAGGGATTATTTCCTCGCAGGAGGACTCGATCCCGAGTCTGTTGGTGAAGCGATCAGCACGCTTGAGCCGTTTGCGGTCGATGTAAGTTCGGGCGTTGAGACTGACGGCGTAAAGGATGCTGAGAAAATTGAAAAGTTTATAAATGCAGTTAAGCTTGGAGGTAAACATGGCTGATTCAAAAGGAAGATTCGGAATACACGGAGGTCAGTATATTCCCGAGACTCTGATGAATGCGGTAATAGAGCTTGAAGAAGCTTATAACCATTATAAGAACGATCCGGAGTTCAATAAGGAACTCACAGATCTCTTGAACGATTATGCAGGACGTCCGTCAAATCTCTACTATGCAGAGAAGATGACCAAAGACTTGGGCGGCGCGAAGATCTATCTTAAAAGAGAAGATCTTAACCACACAGGTTCCCACAAGATCAATAACGTTCTGGGCCAGGCTCTTCTCGCGAAAAAGATGGGCAAGACAAGACTCATCGCTGAGACCGGCGCAGGCCAGCATGGTGTTGCCACTGCAACAGCGGCAGCTCTTTTCGGAATGGAATGCGTTGTGTTCATGGGCAAGGTCGACTGTGAGAGACAGGCTTTGAACGTATACAGGATGAAGCTCCTCGGAGCAGATGTCGTACCTGTCACATCTGGCACGGCTACACTGAAGGACGCAGTATCCGAATGTATGCGTGAATGGACGACAAGGATCGACGATACTCACTACTGCTTAGGTTCAGTAATGGGTCCCCATCCTTTCCCGACTATCGTACGTGACTTCCAGGCAGTAATCTCCCGTGAGTCAAAAGCGCAGGTTCTCGAAAAGGAGGGCCGCCTGCCTGATTATGTTCTCGCATGCTGCGGCGGCGGTTCAAATGCGATCGGATCTTTCTATCACTATATAGAAGACAAGTCAGTTAACCTCATCGGCTGTGAAGCAGCCGGCAGAGGTATAGATACATTCGAGACGGCTGCTACGATCAATACAGGCAGGCTCGGAATCTTCCACGGCATGAAGTCATATTTCTGCCAGGATGAATTCGGCCAGATCGCACCTGTATATTCGATCTCCGCAGGCCTTGATTATCCGGGTATCGGACCTGAGCATGCGATGCTCCACGATACGGGAAGGGCACAGTATGTTGCCGTTACAGACGATGAAGCTGTTAATGCTTTTGAGTATCTGTCCAGAACAGAGGGCATTATCCCTGCGATCGAATCCGCGCACGCCGTTGCACACGCAATAAAGCTTGCTCCTACACTTTCCAAGGACAAGATCATGGTCATCACGATCTCCGGTAGAGGAGACAAGGACTGCGCTGCGATCGCACGCTACAGAGGGGAGAACATCAATGAGTAATATAGCTAAAGCATTTGAGAACGGTAAAGCGTTCATTCCTTTTATCACATGCGGCGACCCTGATCTTGAGACGACTGCTGCCTGCGTCGTGGAGATGCAGAAGGCCGGAGCTTCTTTGGTCGAACTCGGCATTCCTTTCTCAGACCCGACCGCTGAAGGTCCGGTCATCATGGAGGCAAGCCTTCGTGCATTGGAAGGCGGCTGCACCACGGATAAGGTTTTCGATATGGTGAGAAAACTCCGCACTGAGATGGGAGTTACGATCCCCATGGTCTTCATGACATACGCGAACGTCGTATTCTCATACGGAATCGAGCGTTTCTGCCAGAAGTCGGCTGAGGTCGGCATCGGAGGTTTCATCCTGCCTGACGTGCCTTATGAGGAGAAGGATGAATTTGATTCCATCTGCAGGAATTATGGCATCGACCTGATCTCTCTCATCGCACCCACATCTCACGAGCGCATCTCCATGATCGCGAAAGAGGCTTCAGGCTTCATCTACATCGTATCGAGCCTCGGCGTCACAGGCGTCAGGAGCAATATCACGACAGACATTCCGTCGCTCTGCGCTGCAGTCAAGTCTTCAACTGATGTACCGTGTGCGATCGGCTTCGGAATCTCAACTCCGGAGCAGGCTGCTTCCATGTCCAAGAGCGCTGACGGTGTTATCGTAGGTTCAGCTATCGTAAAGATCGTCGCTCAGTATGGCAAAGATGCACCTTCGCATGTCGGAGAGTATGTAAAGTCGATGGTGGACGCGATCAAGTAATTTTCAGACTTTAATACGTGAAATGACTGATAAAAGCAGGAGGACAGGTGTGTCCTCCTGTTGTTTTTTCGCGTTTACTCAGTCCGTGACCTAAAAACGAATGGTGTAAGATAGTACTATCCCATCGTAAGGAGGATTCGAAAATGGACCAGATCAAGATCGGAGCTTTACTTAAGGAATTAAGAAAAGAACGTAATCTTACTCAGGAAGCGATCGCCGATAAGTTCGGCGTATCACAGAGATCTGTTTCGCGATGGGAAAACGGGAACACGATGCCGGATATCAGTATTCTGATCGAGCTTTCAGACTTCTACGATGTTGACCTTCGCGAAATATTAAAAGGCGAAAGGAAGGAAACCAGGATGAACGAAGATCTTAAAGAAACATTGGCATTGGTATCAGACTACACGGCAGAAGAGAAGAAGAAGATCGCAAGATCTATCATCGTCAAGATAGGCGTAACGGCATTGGCATTTGTCTTGCTCGGAATAATCGTCCTTTTCCGGCTTGAGAGCAACTGGTGGTGGCATCAGACAGCAGAGCTGTGCCTCATACTCGGAATTACATACCAGATCTTTAACATTACCGAGCTTCTGCAGCTGACGGGAAAGATCCGCAAAAAGGACGAAGGCAAATGCATCGCTATCACGATCATTGTATTCATGGCATTGAACATACTGACCATGGCGGTTGAGTATTTTATCTGATCAATTAGAATTACTATCCGGAAGCCGGGCGGAAATTATGGATCCGCCTGGTTTTCCTGTTTTCGAAAAATTCATGTATGGACCATTGCTGGAATTTTGCCAAAACCAGCCCTGATTCAGCAAAAAAATAGCAAAATGAAGTGGTTTTGCAAAAATCCTTGCCAAAAGCACTATGGTTTTGGCAAAAAATCAGCAAATAGGGTTATCTGCTTTTCGCGGATCTCATCGAAAACCTGGCGAGACAAAAAAGACTGATTATCCTGTGCCGTCCTAAGGTTTAACCGTGTATTTTTGAGACGTTTTCTTATCGTTTTCTGCAAATATGAAATTTGCCTTTGTTCGTGGGGGTTTCCGATTGAAATACCCCCTTTATTTATATATAATAACTACTCGGAAACTTTATTTCATTCCACCAACAAATTCCTTGAAAGGAAAGGAGAAATAGACATGATTTATTCAACAGAGATCAAGAACATGTGCTCTGTTCATCAGGGTGTTCATCACGGTGCTGCACCGATCCCTGAGGAAGCAAAGTGGGTAAGCTCCAAGGAGATCAAGGACATCTCCGGTTACACACACGGTATCGGCTGGTGTGCACCTCAGCAGGGCGCTTGCAAGCTCTCACTCAACGTTAAGGACGGTATCATCCAGGAGGCATTGGTTGAGACAATCGGCTGCTCCGGTATGACACACTCCGCTGCTATGGCATCTGAGATCCTTCCCGGACTCACAATCCTTGAGGCTCTTAACACAGACCTCGTTTGCGATGCTATCAACACAGCTATGAGAGAGCTCTTCCTCCAGATCGTTTACGGCAGAACACAGAGTGCTTTCTCTGAGGACGGTCTCCAGATCGGTGCCGGCCTTGAGGACCTCGGTAAGGGCGCTCGTTCAATGGTAGGTACAACATACGGTACACTCGCTAAGGGTCCCCGTTACCTCGAGCTCACAGACGGTTATATCACAGACCTCGCTATCGACGAGAACGACGAGATCATCGGCTACAAGTTCGTTAACTTCGGTAAGATGATGGACTTCATCAAGAAGGGTGACGATCCGGCTACAGCTCTTCAGAAGGCTTCCGGTAAGTATGGACGTGTAGATGATGCTGTTAAGTTCATCGACCCGCGTAAGGAATAAGGAGGAATGACAAATGGCAGATTTATTTGAATCATACGAGAGAAGACTCCCCCAGATCAACGCTAAGCTTGCTGAATATGGAATCGCTTCCATCGAAGAAGCTGAGAAGATCACAAAAGATGCAGGTCTTGATGTTTATCACCTCATCGAAGGCATTCAGCCTATCTGCTTCGAGAACGCTAAGTGGGCTTACACAGTAGGCGCTGCTATCGCAATCAAGAAGAACTGCCGCAAGGCTTCCGATGCTGCTGCAGCTATCGGTGAAGGCCTCCAGGCTTTCTGCATTCCCGGTTCCGTTGCTGACAGACGTAAGGTAGGTCTTGGTCACGGTAACCTCGGTAAGATGCTCCTCGAAGAGGATACAGAGTGCTTCGCATTCCTCGCAGGTCACGAGTCTTTCGCTGCTGCTGAGGGCGCTATCGGTATCGCTGAGAAGGCTAACCGTGTTCGTCAGAAGCCTCTTAGAGTTATCCTTGACGGTCTCGGAAAGGACGCTGCTAAGATCATCTCCAGAATCAACGGCTTCACATATGTTGAGACAGAGTATGACTATAAGACAGGCGAGCTCAAGGAGCTCTCCAGAACATGCTACTCCAAGAATCCTGATTCTCCGAGAGCTAAGGTTAACTGCTATGGTGCAGACGATGTTCAGGAAGGTGTTGCAATCCTCTGGAAGGAGAACGTTGACGTCTCCATCACAGGTAACTCCACCAACCCGACAAGATTCCAGCACCCTGTTGCAGGTACATACAAGAAGGAGCGCCTCGAGGCAGGCAAGAAGTACTTCTCCGTTGCATCAGGCGGTGGTACAGGCCGTACACTTCACCCTGATAACATGGCTGCAGGTCCCGCTTCTTACGGTATGACCGATACTATGGGCCGTATGCACTCTGACGCTCAGTTCGCAGGTTCTTCTTCAGTTCCTGCTCACGTTGAGATGATGGGTCTTATCGGTGCAGGTAACAACCCGATGGTTGGTATGACTGTTTCCACAGCAGTATCCGTTGAGGAAGCTGCTAAGGCAGGCAAGTTCTGATAGAACGATCAAACTGTTGAATTAAAAATATACGACCCCCGTGGCATTAATGCTGCGGGGGTCTTTCTTTAGTCAAATGTCATTATGACTACTTAAAATGCTTTATTTTATTAGTTTTGCGGTTTGAGGCAGTAAAACCTCCGTGCTATTATGGGTTTATATTGTTAAGCGGAGGTCGGTTATGGAAGAATTTGTTCCCGTATTGTTTAACACTTTCTGGGCGCTGGTACCGCCTATCGTCGCGATCGTTTTGGCGCTGATCACGAAGGAAGTATACAGCTCGCTTTTCGTCGGAATTGCGACAGGAGGCATACTTTATTCTCTTAGCGCTACAAGCAATCCGTACCTGTTTGTCATTCATCCGGTAGCAGCGATCGAGCACATATTCAACAAGGGTATCATCAAGTCGCTTTCTGATCCTTATAATGTAGGCATTCTGGTGTTCCTTGTATTCCTCGGAATAATAGTGGCGCTGATGAACAAGGCGGGAGGATCTGCCGCTTTTGGTAACTGGGCATCAGCGCATGTTAAGTCCAGAGTAGGTTCACAGCTTGCGACTATCGGACTTGGCGTACTTATCTTTATCGATGACTATTTCAACTGCCTTACAGTCGGTTCAGTCATGAGACCTGTTACTGACAGACAGAAGATCTCAAGAGCAAAGCTTGCATATCTTATCGATGCTACTGCAGCTCCTGTCTGCATCATTGCACCTGTATCTTCATGGGCTGCAGCCGTATCAGGTTTTGCACCTGAAGGAACTAACGGACTCATGCTCTTCATCAGAGCTATTCCTTATAACTACTATGCTCTCTTAACACTTCTCATGATGATCCTTATGGCCGTATTCAAGATCGAATATGGTCCCATGGCGCGTCACGAGGCTAATGCCAAGAAAGGCGATATCTTTACTGTTAAGCCCACAGAGACGAAGGAGCAGGAGGAGAATGTCGAAAAGAAGGGCAAGGTAATCGATCTTGTTCTTCCTGTCGTAGTCCTTATCTTCTGCTGCGTTATCGGAATGCTCCATACAGGCGGCTTCTTCAGTGGAGAACTGACAGGAGGTTTCTTTAAGAACTTCGTTGATGCTTTTGCCAACAGTGATGCTTCTGTCGGCCTTGCATACGGTTCATTCGGCGGAATCGTCTTCACAGTCCTCTTATATCTTTTCAGAAAGATCTTAAACTTCAAGGAGTGCATGGCATGCGTAGAAGAAGGCTTCAAGGCAATGATCGCACCTATTACGATCCTTACACTTGCATGGTCATTGAAGGCCATGACAGAGTCTTTGGGCGCTGCTGAATTCGTAGCTGCTTTCGTAGAGAGCAGAAAGGGAGATTTCAACATGATCCTTCCTGCGATCATCTTCCTTATCGCTTGCGGCCTTTCATTTGCTACAGGTACTTCATGGGGTACATTCGGTATCCTCATCCCGATCACATTGGAAGTATTCAAGCTTACAGATCCCGATCCGGCAAAGGCTACACTTGCTGTCATCTGCGTATCTGCATGCATGGCAGGCGCTGTCTGCGGCGACCACTGCTCACCGATCTCTGATACGACTATCATGAGTTCAGCAGGAGCGCAGTGCAATCACATTGCGCATGTATCGACGCAGCTCCCGTACGCACTTACCTGTGCAGCTGTATCGTTCATCACTTATATGGTTGCCGGATTTGTAAAGAATGCAGCGATCTCACTCATCATCGGAATCGCTCTGATGGTCGGTATGGTACTGCTTCTTAAGTATGTTCTGCCGACACCGGATTCTTCTTCTTTGAAGAAAGAGACTCAGAAACCTGCGAAAGAATGATCGCAGCAAACATTATTATGCATCCGGCAAGTTCTCTGGGAAGCATGTTCTCGTGAAGGACAATAGCAGCAGTGATAACTGCAAAAACAGATTCCAGACACATAAGCAGTGATGCAACAACGGGACTTGCATGCTTCTGTCCCGCGATCTGAAGAGTATATGCAATGCCGCAGCTCATTATTCCCGAATAAAGAAGGGAAGGGGCTGCGGTTTTTATATCTGCGATTACAGGATGCTCGAAAATAAGCATCGCAACAAGAGATATTATTGCAGCGACGAAAAACTCCATGAATGAAAGCTGTACGCCGCTCGTGCCGTCTTCAAGGAACTTGTCTATGAGCATGATCTGCAATGCGTAGAATACTGCACAGATGAGCGCTAACACATCACCGAGATTGATGTTTGTAAGTTCCGACGGATTAATGCAGAGAAGGAAAAGTCCTGCTAATCCGATAAGGATAGATACCCATGTAAGTGCAGCGATCTTTTTCTTCAGAAAGATAACTGAGAAGAGGGGTACAAAGAACATATAGAAAGCAGTGATGAATGCGATCTTTCCTGATGTGGAATAGTAGAACGCGAACTGCTGGAAATTCTGCGCGATCGAGAAAACTATGCCAAGGATAAGACCTTTTTTCAGAGTCTTCTTATCGTGATCAAAACCCTTATTGATAATGAGAGTAACCGGAAGCAGAAGGAGCATTCCAAGTGTAGTCCTGATGCCGGTGAAGGTAAAAGCGTCGATGCTCTTCATGCCGATCGACTGGGCAACGAATGAAGAGCCCCAGATGATCGCAGTTATAAGAAGTAATATGACTCCCTTTGGCGTTGTTCGGCGCATTAAAATACCTCTCGAATGATATAGAGCAAAAGAAATATATATTAACAGGCAATTCTTTTCAAGAGCTGACCTTATTGACAATATACCCCCGGGGGGTATAATTGTGCGTAGAATATCATATACCCCCAGGGGGTATGTTCACGGAGGTGCTGTATGCCCGCAAAGAAGTGTCCGCATTGCAGAACAAAGGACAGATCTGAGGAAGAGATAAAAGATCTAATTACAAGACTTAATAAGATCGAAGGCCAGATAAGAGGTATCCGCAAGATGGTTGAAGAGGATGCCTATTGTGTGGATGTCCTTACTCAGGTAAGTGCCGCGAAGTGTTCCATGAACAGTTTCTCAAAAGTGCTTCTCGGCAATCACATAAGAACATGTGTTGCTGAAGACATAAGAAACGGTTCTGATGAAAAGACTGAAGAGTTGGTTGAGCTCTTGCAGAAACTTATGAAATAAAGATCAACCTTAGAATTGAGTATTCCTGATGGAAAACAAAGAATCAACGACTGAGAATTACAATGTCACCGGAATGAGCTGTGCCGCATGCCAGGCGCATGTCGAAAAGGCTGTGTCTTCTGTGAAAGGCGTCACTTCCTGCAGCGTGTCACTTCTGACAAACTCTATGAGCGTAACCGGAACTGCTGATGAAAAGGCGGTCATAAAGGCTGTCAGGGAGGCAGGATACGGCGCTGAAATAGAAGGAAAGAAGCAGGACGGAAATCTTTTCAAGAGCATGGAAGACAGACTTGATAACAAGGATATTCCGGTATTAAGGAACAGGCTTATAAGCTCTCTTGTTTTCCTGCTCATATTGATGTACTTCTCTATGGGTGTATCCATGTGGGGTTGGCCCGCACCGGCTTTCCTGGAACATAACATGACCGGCATAGGGATTATCGAACTGATCTTATCTGGAATAGTTCTTGTCATCAACAAGAAGTTCTTTATTAACGGATTCAAAGCGCTCCTTCACAGGAGCACCAACATGGATACGCTTGTCGCCATGGGTTCAGGGATATCTTTCATATACAGCTGTATTACATTGCTCAGGATGACTGCAGAACACTCTCACGATGCACAGATGGCACTGATGGATGAACTCTACTTCGAATCAGCTGCGATGATCCTGACTCTTATAACTGTAGGAAAGCTTCTTGAAGCCATATCAAAGGGAAGGACCACAAATGCGCTGAAAGGACTTCTTGATCTTCAGCCTAAGACAGCTGTCCTCATAAGAGATGGCAATGAGATCACGGTTCCTGTGGAAGAAGTTAGGGCAGGAGATATCTATGTCGTAAGACCAGGCGGATCGATCCCTGTGGACGGCGTCATCCTGGAAGGAGATTGTTCTGTCGATGAGTCGGCTCTTACAGGTGAATCAGTTCCTGTAGATAAGACTGAAGGTGATAACGTATCAGCCGCGACTATCAACAGATCTGGATTCATCAAGTGCCGCGCTGAAAAAGTTGGTGAAGACACGACACTTGCGCAGATCATAAAGATGGTCAGCGAGTCAGCAGGCTCCAAGGCACCGATCGCAAGGATCGCTGATAAGGTGTCCGGTATATTTGTACCTGCCGTACTGGTTATAGCTGCCATTGTATTTGCCGTCTGGCTTGCACTGGGCGCACATGTCGGAGGAGCGCTTACAAGAGCTATTTCTGTACTTGTCGTAAGCTGCCCGTGTGCATTAGGTCTTGCTACTCCTGTAGCGATAATGGTAGGCAATGGTGTCGCAGCTAAGAACGGCATTCTTTTCAAGACTTCCGCATCACTTGAAAACACCGGAAGAGGTGAGATCATAGTTCTTGATAAGACCGGTACTATCACAAACGGTGTTCCTGAAGTTACGGATATCATTCCTTCTTATGATTCGACAGATAATGAACTGCTCATTAACGCATATGCGCTTGAAAACGGCAGTGAACATCCTCTGGGAAGAGCCGTAAAGGAATATTGCACAGCAAACTCTCTGGAACTTAAATCTATTGATGACTTTAAAGCATATGCGGGAAACGGGCTTGAAGGAAAGCTTAACGGTAATCTGATATCAGGCGGCAATCTTTCCTTTATCTCGAAAAGAACCACCGTAAGATCTGATCTTCTGTCTAAGGCAGAGGAATTATCTTCACAGGGCAAGACACCTCTGTTCTTTGCTTCAGATGACAGGCTTCTCGGAATCATTGCAGTTGCCGATAAGATCAGAAAAGATTCCTCAGAAGCGATCAGCGAATTGAAGAACAAAGGCCTTATCACAGTAATGCTTACAGGTGATAACAAGAGAACGGCAGAGAGCATTGGAAAGACAGCAGGTGTTGATATTACTATCGCAGGAGTGCTTCCTGCAGATAAGGAAAGGATCGTTAAAGAACTTAAGAAATACGGAAAAGTTTTAATGACTGGTGACGGAATAAACGATGCTCCCGCACTGACGGCAGCAGATGTCGGTATCGCGATAGGTGCTGGAACTGATATCGCCATAGACAGTGCGGATGTCGTGCTTATGAAGTCTACGCTTAAAGATGCTGTCGCGGCCTTGAGGATATCCGGAAAAACGATCACGAATATTCATGAGAATCTGTTTTGGGCATTTATCTATAATGTTGCACTTATCCCTGTAGCAGCAGGAGTATATGCTCATCTTGGACTTACCATGTCACCAATGCTGGGCGCTGCCGCCATGAGTATCTCAAGTTTTACCGTGTGTATGAATGCTTTAAGACTGAATCTTATCAAGCCGTATAATACACGGAGTGATAAGGCGAAGAGCAATATCAGGAACAGAATTGAAGAATTAAAAAACGAATATGAGAAAAAAGAAATGGAGATCAGAGAAATGAACAAGACTATCAGGATCGAAGGCATGATGTGCGGACACTGCGAAGCAACAGTTAAGAAAGCTCTGGAGACCTTAGACGGCGTTATCTCAGCTGATGTATCTCATGATAAGGGCACAGCTGTTGTAGCGCTCGAAAAGGACGTTGCAGACGATGTCCTCACAAAGGCTGTAGAGGACAAGGATTTTAAGGTTACGGGTATAGAGTGATCTGAGGGCCCGTTTTAGAACCGGTCAGTCAAATAGCCTCCGGTTCCGGGCCATGAAATCAAAGCTCTCACCGGAATTCATTTTGTCTTCTCTGTCAGTAAATTTTCTTGAGCGCACATAATAGAAGCCAGATCCTACGCTGTCTCCGATGTTATTGGAATTGTCGAGAAAATGGCCAAAGACCAGGAGGGCAAAGCCGATTCCGAATCCAATACCCAGGATAACACTTAAAACCAGGATCATACTTATCCCTGCCTCCTTTTTACAAAATTGAAAACGGAAGTGCTTTGAGTAAGTCCCAGACTCTTACTGATCTTTTTGAAATGGTTTATTCCCAATTTAAACATTAGAAGAACCATTGTTATTTCTACAGTTAGAGCCTCCAGGAACTTATTATCATTTGCGGTTACTTCAAGCAACATGTCCATCACAAGGACACCTATGGCAGTCATTGCCAGAGCAAACAGTGTGAAAAGCACAAAGAATAATACTTTGTTCCAGGGAACACCGCAAACGATTTTTCCTGTTTCACCGTTAACAAGGATGGTGTTATGCTTCCCTTTGTGATTATAGATTACGAACCAGGCAGGTAGCATAGCATAACGCAGACTGCTGTAATCCACTTCTGTATAATGCCATGCTTCAACGATCCTCTCGGGTGCGGCATTCATCAGATCTCCCATTGCCTGTTCTTCGAAGATCGAAGCTGCTCTTTTCTTTATCAGATCGGATATGTCATCGAATTTGTCGTCAGCAATGCTTGAGTAGAAGCCTGCAAGATAATCCTCATGGAATTCTACTGCATTCCTGATCCCGAATGGTTCAAGCCTTGAACTGATTTCGTTCGGCAAGATATTTGATGCATCAACAGGGAAGTCGTTTATCGTGATCATTCCGGCTCTTCCGTAAAAATGAGTATCAGACTCGTTGGATTTTTTCTTTTTGATGCTTCCCTCGATAATGACGGAACCGTAGTGCTCTGCATCCGCAATCCAATAAGGAATGTAGATTCCGCGGACTTGCTGTACTTTGAAATGCTTTATTTTTCTGGGAATAAAAAAGCCTTTTTTGAACTCTTTGCATATAGCCTGAATCGCTTCTTCCTTCGTTATCTTGAAAGGCACTATCAGACTTGGCCGTCTTTGCTTTGCGACCCTGCTGAAAACTATTGCGGGTTTGCCGCAGAAGATGCACATGGTTGAAGCTTCAGTACCGTTTACGATCACTTCACCGCCGCAATAATCACATGTATATACGGAGCAATCCATGAAATCATCAGGATCATTTCCCAATGATGTTTTTTTAATGGATCTTACTTCTTCATTTTTTAACAGCGGCGGAGGGTCACACCACTCATAGTCTGTATCATCATTTGAGTCAGATGCATTCCCGGGATATATGTCCAAATCGGGCTCAGGTTCCGATTCATCGCTGAGAGGAACGGGCTTTTTGTTCTCTAATGTTTCTCTTGCGTAAAAATCCACTTCGCCGGGAGTGATCGAGCTTCCGCAGCGGTCACAGATCATCTTCTGTTTTTCCGGATCGAAGATTAAAGTTCCTCCGCAGTTTTTACATGTTACAGCCATTTTATTCCCTCACTTATCCCAATAATTTATCTTATAGCAAAAATAGGGCAAAAACAAATGAGTTAAGGTCTTTGCTTAAATAAATGGTGCGATGGAAAGAAGAACAAAAATAATTAATATCGTAAATCGGTCCTTGAATGTATAATTGTATCTGAAGAGGTGGGGACTATGATACATATATTAATTGTTGAAGACGAAAAGCCGATATCTAATCTTATCAGGATGAGCCTTACAAAAGCAGGCTATTCCTGTTCATGCGCATTTGATGGTGAAGAAGCATTTAATCTTATCCAGAATAATGCTTTTGACCTTATCCTTCTTGATGTCATGATCCCGAAGATCGATGGCTTCACCCTGATGCAGTATATTCGCCCTATGAAAGTCCCGGTTATCTTCCTTACTGCGAAGAACATGGTCGAGGACAGAGTAAGAGGCCTTGAACTTGGTGCGGAAGATTATCTTCCCAAGCCTTTTGAGATCATCGAACTTCTTGCGAGGGTTAATGTCGTTCTGCGCCGTTATAACAAGACTGATACGGAGATAACGATAGCCGGTCTTACGATCGATACCAAGGCAATGATCGTATACAAGAACGGTTACCCGATCCCGCTTACGCCGAAAGAGTACGAACTGCTTCTTCTTTTCGCAAGAAATCCCGGAATCGCCATGTACAGAGAGACGATCTATGAGCGGGTCTGGAATGAACCTTTCCCTTACGGCAGTAAGACTGTTGACCTTCACGTCCAAAGACTTCGTAAGAAGCTCGGATGGGAAGAAGTAATCCATGCGGTTCCCAAGGTGGGTTACAGGCTGGAGGCTTAATTAATGCGTTTCCGCCAGAAGATGCTCCTCGTCATGGTATGGCTTCTCACATTGAGTTATGGTGTGGGAGGCGTTCTTCTGATCAGACAGAATTTCCAGAGCAGCCTGGCGCAGATTCAGAAGACCGACGCGCAGTCCTATGAGATGATCCTTCAGTCGGTTCAGCTCGTAAATATCGTCGATATCCAGCAGGATCTTTCAAGCATCAGCAATACACTCGAAAAGCTGAGCAAACAGGAAGGTCTGGTCGGTGTGAAGCTCATGAAGGGCGGGTCAGTCCTTTACCAGTCTGGCGAGAATGCTGTCGAATATGAGACCGAGAATGTTTTTGAGTCTTATATGTTTTCGAGGAATGGAAAGAATTACTATCAGATAAGAGGCAACGTTACTACTGATGCCAGACCTCTTGTCCTTATCATCATGTATGACATCTCATCAGTTTATGAGGCGAGGGAACTGCAGGTGAGAACATATCACCAGATACTGATCCTGCTGATAGCTGTCGGAGGTTTTACTGCGTGGATCTCGACATATCTTATGACCAAGCCTTTGGCCAAGGTCTCGAAAACAGCTAGAGCGCTTGCGTCAGGTGACCTCGAATCGAGAGTAAATCCTAAGACACTTGATGAGATCGGCCAGCTTGGTTCGGACTTTGATAACATGGCTGACAGACTTGCCGATAACATTAATGAGCTAAAGCTTACAATGGAACATCAGGATCAGTTCATGGGAAGCTTCGCACACGAATTGAAGACACCTATGACTTCCATCATTGGTTATGCGGATCTTCTTAGAAGCCAGGCGTTAACAGGTGAAGAAGCGCAGGAAGCTGCCAATTATATCTTCTCTGAGGGCAAGAGACTTGAGTCATTGTCATTAAAACTTCTCGATCTTCTTATGATGAAGAAAGAGAGCATTAAATTAGTGCCTACAGAGATGAATCAGATAATCACCAATCTTACGGTTCACCTTAAGCCGGTTTATCTTAAGAAGAACATTATCCTTGATTCACGTTGTGAACCCGGTATCTGCATGGCAGAACCTGACCTTTTCAGTTCTGTTCTTACGAACCTCGTCGATAACGCAAGAAAAGCTCTCGATAACGGCGGCAACATCATGATACTCGGTGAGAGCGTGAACGGTTATTACAGGATACGTGTTGTTGATAACGGAAGAGGTATGCCGGAAGAAGCGATCAAGCATATCACCGAAGCTTTCTACCGTGTCGATAAATCACGTTCCAGGGCGCAGGGCGGTGCCGGACTTGGTCTCACACTGTGTAAAGAGGTAATCCAGCTTCATAACGGAACGATTGCATTTGCTTCACGTGAAGGAAACGGAACCTGTGTCACAGTTACGCTGAAGGAGATAGCAGGATGAAGAAACTGGGTACTGTAATCGCTGGATTTTTCGTTCTGATGGCAGCCGCTCTCGGGTGGTTTCTTCCTTTGGCTGCATTTAATATTGAAGACAGGTTTGCTGAAGGCAAGGAGATGAAGCTGGCAATAGAACAGATCAATCTGTCGTACAGGGATGATCTTGCCATCAACCAGAAGATCAATGTTATCAATTTTGAATACGATCCGAGTATGGCTTTGAAGATAGACAAAGGAATCTATCATCAGAGTGACGACATTGAACGCATAGTATCCGATTTTGTTGCTGATTTTACAGGACTCAGGTACGACGTTAAGTATGGCGCATATGCAGTGCCGTATCTTATCAATCTTTCTAATAACAGGGGAACGGTCGTCATCTGGGTCGTAAGCTGTACTGTTACCGGAACCTGGACTATGAATTGTCTTATCGACGATAAGACCGGAGCGATCCTTAAATGTAATCTGACGAGTGATGGACAACAGGGCTGGGGAGAACTTGTGCTTGGTGCCCAGGAATACACTAATATATCGAAGTCAATATCAGAAAGATTCAGCAATGCACTTTATAATCACTATGTAAGACAGATATCCGCCAAGCTTGTAACATATAATAAAGTTCCGGATTCCGGTGTGGAAGACAATGTCGGTTATACCCTTGTTTTCAGGGATTCCAAGAATTATACATTCCAGATAACGGTTCAAGTTGAGAATGTCTATCCTGCGTTGTCGACATTTTGATTTCATATAATTGATGCCGTTTTGATGCCGATTTAGTACTTTTTTGATTTTTCCCTTTGCCATAATATGCTCAGAAAGTTGAGAAAAGGAGGGAAATCGCATGTTTCAGGATTTAACGATAAGAGTTAAGAATATAGCCGCAGATATGGGGAGCGGATTTGTTGTGATTGCGGGCTTTCTGCTCGCAATCACAATGGTGTTTGTTATGGTTTTTGCACGCTGGAACGGCGTTTGCAAAACAACTTTTGACAGTAATTATGAGGACAAGCCCAGAATGGAATCCGCAGTAGATGATTCGGGTTGCGTTACTGTAGCACTGCCTGAGAATTACTGATATCAGTCTTCACCGACGAAAACATTCCAGGATGCAATCTCTGTATCACTTATGGTCTTCATTACGAGTTTTGCATTGTCGAGAAGATAGTCGCTGTAGCCCGAAGACCAACCGCGTTTAACCAGTTCCTTGATAATCTGGCCGCTTATCTCTTCGATAAGATTGACCTTACCATTACTTTCTTCTTCGCTCATTTGAGAAAGGTTGATAAGCGGCTCTTTTAAGCACCTCAAGGTGGTAAACTCATTCATCGCTCTGAAGCGCCATTTGTAGTAAGGCATATAACGGCCGTTAAGAAGGAACAATGCCGCTGTGATCTTGTATATGAATTCGGTAACACAGCAGTAAGCGGCCCCGACATCACCACGTTTTACAGAGCGGATATAGTTGAATTGCCCAGTTTTACCCGCCATGGCAAGGTCTGCAGCGACTTTCTTCTTTAATACATCTTCAGGATAGAATCCGGCCCAGACATTACGTATAGAATTGAATTTGCCCGAAGGATCACGGAATACTTTTCCGTTGACTGCTTCGGCTAAATGCATTTGCGGAGTTGCAAGCCAGTCCTGTGTAGTAACAGGAGCTCCGGTCATGCCTGTATGTTCATAAAAGAATTCCTCTATGCTGTGAACACCGACTCTGTGGCTTCTTGCACCGGTCATGATGTTGCTCGGTTCTGCCATTCCGACATCAGCTCTGTGATTAAGGATAAACTCTTCGACGGGAAGGGCATCGTAAGCTTTCTGGAGATCATCGCCGATCTTCTTTTTCAGTTCTTCCGGAAGCCAGAGGCAGAATCCCGGTGCGTAATCGTGATCCCTTGAGATATAGTCATCGTATCCGAAGCATTCAGATGTCTGGCCGCTAAGACCTGCTGCTATTTCATCAATATATCCAGGAAAGTCCTTTTCGAGCATGGGAAGACCATACTCTTCGAAAAATACTTCAGATATCTTAAGTCCGTTCCACATATAATCACCTCAAGTGGGGAGTGCCCCATAAAAAAGAAGCGCTGAGATATTCAACGCTTCTTCTATTTTACACCAGTTTTATTCAGATCTTATTTTGCAGCTGCGATCTGCTGAGCCTGAACTGCAGTGATTACGATAACTCCTGCAAGCTCATCTACGCTGCATCCTCTTGAGAGGTCGTTAACAGGCGCTGCGAGGCCCTGGAGGAAGCTGTATGCTTCAGCTTTGCCGATTCTCTGAATGAGCTTATAACCAATGTTGCCTGCTTCGAGGTTAGGGAAGATCAATACGTTTGCCTGACCTGCTACTGGTGAGCCGGGAGCTTTTGAAGCACCGATCTCAGGGATGATGGCTGCATCAAGCTGGAGTTCGCCGTCTAAGAGGACATCAGGATACTTTTCCTTGGCGATCTTAACTGCCTCTACGACTTTATCAACGAAGGGGTGATTTGCAGAACCCTTTGTTGAATGGCAGAGGAAAGCGACCTTTGCCTTCTTGCCCATGAGTGCTTCGAAAGAAGCAGCGGACTCAGCACCGATCTCAGCTAATTCCTCAGGATTAGGATCCTGCATTAGTGCACAGTCTGCGCAGAGGATGATGCCGTTCTCACCGATGGACTTGTCGGGAAGTTCGAACATGAAAGCAATAGATGCGATCTTTCTCTCAGGTGCAGTCTTAATGATCTGGAGTGCAGGTCTTAACATATCTGCAGATGTATGGCATGCGCCGGATACAAGACCGTCAGCATCGCCTGCTTTTACCATCATGATGCCGAAAGTGAGCTTGTCGCCTGTGATCTGTTCCTTTGCCATATCAAAGGTCATGCCTTTCTTGGCTCTTATCTCTGCGAGAAGGGAAGCGTATTTGTCGATCTCTGAAGACTTTGTATGGTCAAGGATCTGTACGCCTGTAAGGTCAGCTCCAAGTCTTTTTGCAGAACCCATGATCTCATCTTCTGTACCGATTATGATGGGCTGTGCTGTCTTTTCAGCGAGTACTTTTGCAGCTGCAAGGATCGTTCTGTCGTCTTCTGACTCAGGAAGTACGATAGTCTTGATATCGCTTCTGGCTCTTGCTTTTATTGTCTCGATAAAGCTCATACTAATTCTCCTTAAAGATAATCAAAGCCTTCAAATCTGGGCTTGCCGGGATAAGTCTTAGCCTGCTCTTCGCCTCTCAATACTCTGAGTGCAGCAGCTCTCATAGCTTCGTGCTCGAGCTCGCCGGGATAGGATGCGATGGGAGCAATCCATCCGCAGGCTTCTTTGATGCCGTCATATACGTCCTGGAAACGCATAAGTCCGCCTGTAAGTACGATTCCGTCTACTTCGCCGTGAAGTACGCATGCCATCGAACCGATCCACTTAGTGATCTGATAGATCATGGCATTCCAGATAAGAGTTGCCTTGGCATCTCCAGCATCTACAAGATCATGGATAGTATCTGAATTGGATGTGCCGAACCAGGAAGAAAGTCCGCCGGTTGCAAGACAGAGATTTCTGATTTCTTCCTTCGGACGGTCCATAAGCTTTGTGAGCACATCGGTAACTGCCATTGTACCCATTCTTGTAGGAGTCATAGGACCGTCACCGCCGCTTCCGTCATTTGCGTCGATCATTCTGCCGTGCTGGTGAGCAGTGATTGTGATACCGCCGTCAATGTGGCAGACGATGAGGTTCATCTCGTTATACTTTTTGCCGACACTCTTTGCATATTTGTGAGCAGTTGCACGGAGGTTGAGGGCGTGTGTGGCAGATGTTCTGTAAATGCCCTTAACGCCTGTGATCCTTGCCACATCCTGATATTCGTCAACTACGATAGGGTCTACCATAAGAAGTCTTCCACCGAACTCATCGTGGAGCTTCTTTGCCATCTGAACGCCGAGCATGCTTGAGTGATATACGCCGCCTTTTGCTTCACGGATATCATTTACGAGCCTGTCATCAACTTCGTATGTGCCGCCTTCTATCGGATAGCAGGCGCCGCCTCTTCCTACGATGGCATCAACGCCTGTTAGGTCGATGTTGTTTTCTGAAAGCCACTTTCTTACGTATTCCATACGGTAATCAAGCTGGTCGTTAATGGTAGGGAAAGTCTTAAGGACAGCGGAATCGTGGAAGACATTGCCTTCAAGGATGCTTCTCTCGTTCTCGAAAAACTCGACCTTGGTCGAAGTGCTGCCCGGATTGACCACAAAAATGCGGTATGTCTTTGAATCTGACATAAAGTATCCTCTTTTAATATTTAGTATTACGACATTATACACGATTTTATTTGAAATAAACCTACGTTTTTGCTCGGATAATCTTTAAGATTAGGTTAAGGTAAAGACAAAAAGATTTGAGTATAATTAGTCAGGAATAAAGGTATATCAGCGGAAATAGGGAGGATATATGGAGGATAATGCTTTTCGAAAGGGATTGTCTGTTACAGCGATCATTCTGATCGTTTTATCTGCAGCGCTTCTTTCATTAAATGCCACAAACACAATAGTATTCGGTGAGCACACAGCATTCTACGGATTTTTCTTTATAGCTGCAGTTGCTATCCCGCTTCTTGCAGTGCTTATCGTACTTACACGTTATTACAACAGGACTGATACAGTTGAGGAGATGATGGCTGCAATAGCTGTCAGATATTCGATATTCGGATGGTTTTTCGTTTTCCTGATCAAATTCATATCCGGCATCCTGGATCTTTTCTTCGCTGATTTCTACAACACATACTATACTACGATCTATCTTTGTCTTAATTCTTTTAATGTCTGCGTTGTAGGCACTTTAGTTCTTGCAATAGGACTCCGCAAGCTTCCCAAGATGAAGATCGAGAAGAGGAATCTTAAGTTCGGACAGATCTTACTTCTCATCATGATGATGTATGGCCTTACTCAGGTCGGTTCATTGATGGGAATGCCGATCCATCTGGCACTCACATCGTTTTCTTCTTTGACCACTAATGCCGAGGAATCCATAAGCAATCTCAAGAGTAACCTTATAATCGGTTCAGATATCTATATAAGAGTAATAACCATAGGTATTCTTCCTGCTATCTTTGAGGAATTACTGTTCAGAAAATTCCTTATAGACAGGACGATACGCCATGGTGAGTTTGTCAGCTGCGCTATGTCGGGCATCATGTTCGGATTATGGCACGGCAATTTCCAGCAGTTCTTCTTTGCATTCTTTATCGGTGTCATGTTCGCATTCGTATATATCCGCACCGGAAAGATCATCTATACCATGATCTTCCACGCGAGCTTGAATGTCGTTACTTCAACCGTTACTGCAGAACTCCTGGCCAAACTGATCGATAAGATGGGTCCTATTCTTAAGACAGGCGACATTGATCCGAATTTTGATTACGATGCTCTGTTGGCGAGCATCCTGCCTCTTTTGCTGATCCTTCTTGTGTGGATCATCGTACTTGCAGGAATGCAGATCGCCGGATTCGTACTTCTTATAGTAAAGCGTAAGAAGTTTAAACTCGTCGCGAGGGAAGGGGAGCTTGGCAGAAAAGAGATCCTCCGTAAACTTACACATAATGTCACCATGTGGGTATTCTTCGCATTCGCATTACTGCTGTTTGTTTATACCTATCTGCCTGATATCCTGGCTGTCTTTATCAGCAGGCGCTGACATCGGTCAGGAAAAATAATGCAAAACTAAACCTGCTAACAAAAATCAAGAGCTTGTTGGTAGTTTTCTGTTTTGAAATAAC
>CAMIYM010000004.1 GCA_946403085.1 uncultured Clostridia bacterium
GCAGGTGAGACAACCAAGGTTACAATTACAAATAAGTACACAGATAACACAACACATACAACAGGCTCTTTGGAGATCACGAAGGCACTCGCAACAGGAGCTCCTTCTGCAGCTTCTGAAAAGCTTTATACCTTTACAGTTACAGGCCCTAAGAACTACACGAAGACAGTAACTGTTAAGGGTGGTGAAAAGGTTACAATAACTGATCTTGAACCCGGTACTTATACAGTAACTGAGGATGAAGATGATGCCGCTATTACTAATTACACTCTTGAAGTCTCAGGAGATAACAAGGTTGCAAAGACAGTAACAGCAGGTGAGACAACCAAGGTTACAATTACAAATAAGTACACAGATAACACAACACCTACGACAGGCTCTTTGGAGATTACAAAGGCGCTTGCAACAGGCGCTCCTTCTGCAGCATCTAATAAGGTTTACAGCTTTACAGTTACAGGTCCTAAGAACTTTGAGAAGACTGTAACAATAACCGGTGCTGGCAAGGTCACACTTGATAATCTCGAACCTGGTTCTTACACAGTAACTGAGGATGAGACAGGCGCAGCAATCGCTGATTACGATCTCACAGTAAGTGGTGACAATGGTAAGAGCAAGACAGTTGCAGCTGGTGAGACAACTAAGGTCGAGATTACAAACACTTACAAGAAACAATCAACAGGTTCTGACCTCGAAGTAACTTTCGAGAAGAAGGATGAGCAGAATAAGCTTATTGCAAATGCTGAACTTACATTGAAGAGCCTTGACGGTTACGATATGTCTAATGTCTATGTAATGCAGAACGGCAAGAAGATCACACATAAGCTTTCTGATGACA
The DNA here is from genome assembly GCA_946403085.1 of uncultured Clostridia bacterium. Classification (GTDB taxonomy): domain Bacteria; phylum Bacillota; class Clostridia; order Saccharofermentanales; family Saccharofermentanaceae; genus Saccharofermentans. Next base: position 836 of record CAMIYM010000004.1, read on the forward strand.
AGACTGCCATCACGTTTGCAACAGTTGATACAGCACCTTCTGTAGTATGCGGACTTAAGGCTGGTGATTACAGCCTTACAGAGACTGTAACGCCTAAGAAGTATCTTACAGCTGATGCAATTACATTCACGCTCTATGCTGACGGTACGAACAACATTACGGTTTCAGGTTCACCTATCGTCATGATCGACAGGGCAGATCCTAATTACAAGCCGGATGACGAAGATGTTATCTCCGCTAACCGTAAGCCGGTTCCTGCAACAGGTGAGGAGATCAGCTTTACATCCATCATCGGTGTAGCCCTGATCTGCACATGCGCAGTATGCCTCGCTGGTCTTGGAATATACAGGATCAAGAGAAAGAGAAGCTGATCTAAAGACTGATTCTTAAACTAAAAGCCGTTCCTCATTGGAACGGCTTTTTCGTTGGCGTCAAATAAGCAATAAAAAAGAGGTTGTCTATTTGACAACCTCTTGAATTGGTGCGGCCGACGAGACTTGAACTCGTATGGAATTACCCACACGCCCCTCAAACGTGCGCGTCTGCCAGTTCCGCCACGGCCGCATATACCGCTTTGAGCAAGCCTTGTAATTATAAGGTTAGATGTTTTGAGTGTCAAGTGCTATTTGAAGATTTATTTATCTTCTTTTAAAAGTCCTTTTTACGTTCGTAGTAGAACATGAACTGCTGCATTATTCCTGCTGTTTCAGGATAGGGAGTGCAGTCGAAGTGTCCACCGTAGTATCTGTCCTCGATTCTTTGTATCCAGACGTCCACAGGGAACCTTCCTGTCCTTGCGAATGTGAAAAGCATTATGCAGTTGGCGACCTTTGTTCCGACGCCGTACATGGCTGTCAGAGCCTTGTAGAGATCATCGTCTGATAATTGCGACAGTGCATCCGGGTCGAGTTTTCCTTTTGCAAATCCCTCTGCTGCCTGTGAGATGTAAGGCGCTCTGTAGCCGACGCCTGTGTTCTCCAGTTCTTCGAAAGGGAGTTTGTTCAGTTCCTCCGGTGTAGGGAAGGCGTAGTATTCTTTGCAGAGTGGCTTTTCGAACGGTTCTGCAAGCTTGGGCGCAGGGATCTTCTTGCCGCAGAGCTTTGAGATGCGCTCAACGGATGTCGTGATGGACGGTATGGAACGTCTTTGCGAGATGATGTAGCTTATCGTCGTCTCGAAAATATCCTGCTTTAAGATCCTTATGCCGTGACCGAATCTTGCAGCATCAAGAAGGTATTGGTCGTCCTTGCTTATGGACTTAACTATCTTTCCGTAGTCGCGGTCTAAGTCAAAGTATGGCTTCCATATCGTATTGAACTCTTTTTCGCTGCATGAAAAAGCGAAAGTGTCTTTGCCGGTCCTGGCTATCTGAAGATATCTGCCGAAAGCGACAAGCTCGATATGGGTGTCGTTTATTACCTTGATCCTGAAGGCCTGGCCTGAATCTGCTGTCTTAACGAGATCCAGGAATGGTATCTTAGCGGTTACCATTCTTATCACCTAATTTAAAGTAGTTGCTCAATGTACACACGATAGCACCGTTATAGAGCTTTACACGCTTGTCAGGTCTGTATCCCGTGGCATCTTCAAAAGCGTTCTCAGGCGTAATTACAGAGAGTCTTAAGCCCTTTTTGCAGAAGCCGTCTCTTGTAAGGTAATTATGTCCTATGAGTCTGTAGAGTTTCTCTGCATCTTCAGGTGTCATGAGACGTCCGCCGTAAGGAGGATTCGTTATGACCAGCTGTCTGGGCAGGGAGGTGAGCTTCTCGAGATACTCAGGAGTCATCTTTGCAGCATCACATAACCTGAATCTGGTGAGTTTACCGACACCGGCTGCTTCGGCATTGCGTTTTGCAGATTCGATTGCCTTGGGATCGATGTCAGAGCCATAGAAGTAACAGTCGTCCATAGGTTCAGTATCTTCGTTATCCAGAGCTTCCTGAAGAGCTCTCTGATACGGTGCTTTGCCGATGTAGGGGAGATCTTCGTAAGCGTAGTGGCGGTCTCTGCCGGGAGCGATTCCGCAGGCAGTTCTTGCCGCTTCGATAACGATCGTTCCGGATCCGCAGAAAGGATCAACAAGCGCTTCGTTGCCGTAAGGGCGGTATTTGGCGTATGTGAGCATTCCTGAAGCAAGAGTCTCTCTTATAGGGGCCTCGTGCGTAAGGGGCCTGTAGCCGCGTTTATGAAGGCCGGCGCCTGATGTATCGATCATGAAACGGCAGACGTCGTTTACGATTCCGAACTGGATCTTAACGGTGCCCATCTCTTCGTTCTCGCTGATAACGGTTCCTGCTGAAAGACCTCTGGATAATGCAAGGCTCTCGGCAATGGCTTTCTTAGCGAGCTTTTGAAGGGCAGGAATGCCGTACAACTTGGATTTTCTGGAGAAGCCGTTGATAATGAATGCCCAGTTGGCAGGAATATAGTCAGCCCACTTGATGGCGCGGCATCCTTCGAAGAAAGCATTGAAGTTCGTATCTGCGTCATCTGAGGCGCCGCAATTGAACTCTCCGGTCTCGAAAAAGATACGCTCAGCATGCTTTACCCACATGTTTGCGCGGGCAACATCAAAGAAATCGCCCTCAAGAGTAACAACACCGTCGTTGACGGTGATCTTTTCCTTATCGTAGCCTCTGTCCAGGAGGTCACCTTTGGTGGGCGATTCAAGCCCGAATAATGTTGTGATCACGATTTTCATAGAGCAAGTATAACAAACTGTCGGACTTCTTGCTTATAAAGGTTTTCCTATGGAAACTGAAATTGCTTCTTTAGTTTATAAACCCTATAAACAATGGGGTTTTAGGAAACCGCTAAAGGTTGAATCTGGATCGTTTGTTATGCAAAATTTGCTATTTGGATTTCCCGCCGAAAAATGCTCTGTCAAGTATTAATTTTGATTTTTAGGTGTATTTCTCTCGTGGACACCCCTCTTCGAACAAAGGTTCAAGAAACCTTGAAATGCCTAAATCTATTGACTTTCTAAGTTTTGCTACCATGCTGTAATTGTTTTGTCAACAAATCGTAACAAATTGTCAAATGCTTGAATTATCGGGGGTTTTGGCACTTTTGAAATTGAAGTGATTGTTTTTGTAGTTATAAACAAAGTTTTGAACATTATGAACATTTTTGTAGATTGCGATTTTTGTGATTTTGAGTTCAAAAATGAAACTGATGTGCTTTTTCTTGCTATTTTTCGGGGCATGGTCTGTGTTGGAAAAATCGCATCACAGTAACAAGATGTATATTTATTTGTTATAATTCTTCGAATAAGATATTTATATAGGAGGCTCATATGTCTGAACTCCATGACACCGCGAAGATCGCACGCGACGCGTCTTATATCATGGCTTCACTTGGAAGTGAGGTTAAGAATAAAGCATTAGCAAACGTCGCAGCCGCACTTAAGGATTCCAAAGACGAGATCTTTGCTGCTAATAAGATCGATCTTGAAGAAGCTGAGAAGGCAAATCTTGAGACACCTCTTATTAAGAGACTCAAGTTCAATGAAGATAAGCTTAATGATGTCGTATCAGGAATCGAGAGCCTGATCTATCTTACAGATCCTGTAGGTAAGGTAACTTTAAGAACTACTCTGGATGACGGACTTGAGCTTACAAGAGTTACATGTCCTATCGGTGTAATTGGTGTTATTTTCGAGAGCAGACCTGATGCATTGGTCCAGATCGCTTCTCTTTGCATCAAGAGCGGAAATGCCGTTTTCCTTAAGGGTGGCTCAGAGGCTATCAATACGAATAAGGCATTGGCATCTGTCATCAGCAAGGCCGGCATTGAAGCAGGACTTCCGGAAGGATGGCTTAATCTCCTTACTCTCCGTTCCGAGATCGCTGATATGTTAAAGCTCGATGAATACATCGATCTTATTATCCCCAGAGGATCCAATTCCTTTGTACAGTACATAATGCAGAATACCAATATTGCAGTATTGGGTCATGCTGACGGCGTCTGCCACACATATATTGATGTTGATGCTGATCCTTCGACTGCGCTCAAGGTAGCGATAGATGCAAAGACACAGTATGTGTCAGTATGTAATGCCACAGAGACATTCCTGGTAAATGATTCTTTGAAGGAGACATTCCTTCCCAAGTTCATTAAGGCTTTGCAGGATGCAGGCGTGGAAGTCTTCGGAGATGATTATGTTGCTTCCACCTTTGGTACAGGCAAGGTTGAAGAATGGCATCACGAGTATCTTGCCATGAAGTGTTCAGTAAAGATCGTAAAAGATGTTGATGAGGCTATATCACATATCAATCACTATGGTTCAGGCCACACTGATGCGATCATTACAGAGAATAAGGATACAGCCGAGAAGTTCATGACTATGGTCGATTCCGGAAGCGTTCTCGTTAATTGCTCCACAAGATTTGCTGACGGCTTCCGTTACGGATTCGGAGCAGAAGTCGGCATAGCTACTTCAAAGATCCACGCGAGAGGCCCTGTCGGCCTTGAAGGTCTTGTATCTTACAAGTACCGTCTTGTAGGAAACGGCGACATCGTCGGCCCTTACTGTGACGGTTCGAAGAAGTTCAAGCATATCCATCACAGTATTTAATTAAGAAAAGAGGCATATATCATGGTAGTTTCAATCGCATCAGATCATGCAGGCTATGAATTAAGACAGAAGGTAAGAAAGCATCTTGAGGAAAAGGGCTTTGAAGTCCTTGACGGCGGTGCTCCGAACGGAACAGATTCTTATTCCTATGTTGACGCAGGAATCAAGGTAGCTGAGGATGTAACCAGCGGAAAGGCAGAAAGAGGAATCGCCATCTGCGGTACCGGTATCGGAATCTCTCTTGTCTGCAACAAGTACAAGGGAATCAGATGCGCCCTTTGCACCAATGAATTCATGGCAAAGATGTCCAGACAGCATAACGATGCCCAGATCCTCGCATTTGGTGAGCGCGTTGTAGGTCTTGGCGTGGCACTTGGCATGGTAGATGCTTTCTTCGAAGAAGAATTCGCAGGCGGCAGACATGAAGTACGTGTAAACGGTATCAAAGAGATCGAGGAGAAGCATTTTAAGTAATCTTTTTGTATCGTTTTTTGACTCTATGACTATCGGCTAATACCGATAATTGCAATGAAACTTTGAAGGCTCCGAATGTTCCGGAGCCTTTCTAATGCCCTGGAATCCCCGAAAACATTGCGTTTGTACATATCATTAAGCCCTGTACTGTATTTAACTATATCAAAAAGGTATCATTATGCTCAAACTATTCGTATTTTATTTGTTGAGCGGTTAAAGATACAATCCTACTTGAAATCAAAAAACGATAGCCAAAACGCATTGAAATATAATTTCGATACTTTTTGGTAATGGTTTGAAGGAGGAGAGTATATGGACACTAATTTAATCAGCAGCCTGATTGATGAGAAGGTCTTTGGCGTCTGGTTTCTTATCGGCGCGGCATTGGTCTTCTGGATGCAGGCCGGCTTCGCGATGGTTGAGTGCGGCTTTGCGAGAGCGAAGAACGCAGGCAACATCATCATGAAGAACCTGATGGATTTCTGTATCGGTACAGTTGTATTTATCGTGATCGGCTTCGGTTTATTCCTTGGCGAAGACATGCTTATGGGATTCATGGGCAAGCCGAACATCGACATATTTACAAATTACGCAAGTTTTGACTGGTCTAACTTCGTATTCAATCTCGTATTCTGTGCCACAACAGCTACTATCGTATCAGGTGCTATGGCAGAGAGAACAAGGTTCCTGTCTTACTGCGTATATTCCGCAGTTATTTCAGCAGTCATCTATCCAATCGAAGCTCACTGGACATGGGGCGGCGGATGGCTCTCGCAGATCGGATTCCATGATTTTGCAGGTTCTAACTGCATCCACATGGTAGGCGGTATCTCAGCTCTTATCGGTGCAGCTATCTTGGGACCCCGTATCGGTAAGTTCGTAAAGGACAAGGCAGGTAAGGTAACTAAAGTTAACGCATTCCCCGGTCACAACATCCCCATGGGCGCTTTGGGTGTATTCATCCTCTGGCTCGGTTGGTACGGATTTAACGGCGCTGCCTGCACATCCATGGAACAGCTCGGATCTGTTTTCGTAACAACAACTATCGCACCTGCAATCGCTACAGTCGTCTGCATGATCTTCACATGGATCAAGTACGGCAAGCCCGATGTCTCTATGTGCCTTAACGCTTCACTTGCCGGACTCGTTGCTATCACAGCTCCCTGCGATGTAACTGATGCTTTCGGTGCAACTGTTATCGGCGCTGTATCAGGCGTACTTGTAGTCTTTGGTGTATGGTTCCTTGATAACGTATTAAGAGTCGATGACCCTGTCGGTGCCGTTGCAGTTCATATGTTTAATGGTATCTGGGGTACTATCGCAGTAGGACTTTTCGCTACCAATACGGCACCTGCTTATGCTATAGCTGACAAAGCAGGCAACGAGATGGTTGGTCTCTTCTATGGCGGCGGCTTCAAGCTCCTTGGAATCCAGCTCCTCGGAATGGGCGCTACAGCAGCCTGGACAGCAATTACAATTACTATCACTTTCTTCATCATCAAGGCTATCTTCGGATTAAGAGCTTCTGAGGAAGAAGAGCTTACAGGTCTTGACGTTACAGAGCACGGTCTTGCAAGTGCTTACTCCGGCTTCTCACTCATGGACGTTTCAGGCGCTATGATGGAAGAGAACGAGAACACAGACCTCGGTACACCTGATTACGCTGAGGCTTCTGAGGCACAGAAGAATGCAGCTGTTAAGGTTGCAGTTGCTCCTGAGATCGACACAGGCATGCATAAGGTTGTTATTATCGCTAAGCTCTCACGCTACGATAAGCTCAGAAAGGCTATGAACGATCTCGGTGTAACCGGTATGACAGTAACACAGGTTATGGGCTGCGGCATCCAGAAGGGTGCAGGCGAGAAGTACCGTGGTGTTGAAGTAGATGCTACGCTCCTGCCTAAGATCAAGGTCGAAGTTGTCGTATCGAAGATACCTGTCGAAAAGGTTATCGAAAAGGCGAAAGAGGTTCTTTATACAGGACATATCGGCGACGGTAAGATCTTTGTATATAACGTTGGTAAGGTCGTAAAGATCCGTACCGGTGAAGAGAACTATGCGGCACTTCAGGATGTAGAGTAAATAATCTCTTGATATTCAAACCAGCCGGCTTTCCCCGGGGCCATAGTGCTCCGGGGAAATGCTTTTAGAGAAATGGAAATTAAATGATTACTTTAAATGATTATCTTTATTCGGGTGATACTGTTCTTAAGATCCTGCTCCGGTATTCATCTGACCTTAGAAACGAAGCCATAGAAGCGCACAATTCAGTAGATCTTGCTCACAGCAATTTTCTTATACAGATCATTGAACTTCTTGAGCATACGGACTTCCTTACGTCACAGTCACAGAGGATCAAGGAATTCTATATTTATATGACGCAGAAATACCCATTCCTTGCTTTCACTTTTAAGGGCCGAATAAAGTCATTGATCCGTGCCGAAGAGAAGTTCAACGGATATATCCTTGAATATATTTACAATTACTATAAAGAAAACGGGACATATCCCTGTGAGGCTCAGATTAAGAATAATCTTAATTGTTTCAGGGATCTGATCGCGTACAGGATCGTAATCTCGTTGCCTTTATGCCATGTCTCTCAAGAAGAGGAGCTCGAGACACAAGAGATCAGGTATCTTTATGAGATAGCTAATGCTCTTCCGGGATTCCTTGAAGAAAGAGGCTTTACACCTGAACTGTCAGGCTATTCGGAAGAATTCAATTCGCCTGTTCTGGATGAGTCGGTGCGTTCTTATTACAGGGATTATGTCTATACACCCCGTCTGTCCGGTTACAGGTCAATGCATATAACTCTTTACGATAATCCTGCCAGATGCTTTACCGAGATGCAGCTCCGGACAAAGGATATGGATGATTATGCGGAAATCGGCGAAGCCAATCATTTCGGATATGAAAAGAGTCAGGAGGCAAACCGCAGTAAAAGGGATATTATTCCGAAGGGTGAGTGCAAGATCTTTGATGAGGCGTATGAGCGCCTGATAAAGCTGCAGGAACTGGATCTGTCTGAGATCAAGGTGAATATGTTCAAAGCCTATAACAATCATCTGATAAATGACGGTTGCGGTCTTTTTCGTGGAAGACAGATCCTTCCTTTTGAGCATCTTTCCAGATTCCAGAATGATGAAATCTGATTATTCTCTGAAAAATCCGAACGATCAGCTATTTTTATTATTTATTATTATGGATGACATCTTAGACATTTAGGGTTAAAATGTCTTTAATCGAAAAAAGGGGCAGGCGATAGATTATATGAGTATGGCACTGATTACGGCCGGTTCGTGGCTTTCGGAGTTCTTTGCAGCCTTCGCAGAGAAGTTTGCTGAGCGTTTCAGTTCGAACAAGGATATAGGCTCTGAGATCAGCGAAGCCATAATGCAGGTACAGATGTACTTTAAAGTAGGAGATTATAAGCTCCTTATTACTGACGCCATTATCGTAACGTGGGTAGCAGTTATCGCCATGATCATTGTCGTAAGCCTTCTTGCAGGTAAACCCTCTAAGGATATGAAGCTTTCCAAGGGTCAGGCTCTTCTTGTCTCACTTACTGAGCTTGTCATCACTACAGCTATGAGCTTTGGCATGAACCGCAAGCAGGCTGAGGAGGTAACTCCCATGATCCTCACATTCGGTCTTGTCATTACTGCCTGCAACTCCATCTCTTATCTGCATCTTCCGCCGCCGGCAAAGAATATCGCTTTTGCCATCGGCTGTGCTATCACAGCGATCATCTACGTTATCGTCATGACTTTTAAGTTTGTAGGCGCTAAGGGATTCTGGATCACACTTACGACCCCGATCCCCATCATGATCCCGTTCAAACTCCTGGATTATGTTGTAAAGCCCCTGTCTTTGTCACTCCGTCTTTTCGGTAACGTTTTCGCAGCATTCATCTTCATGGAATTCCTGTCGATCTCTGTGCCTTTGATCCTTCCGGGTGTTGCAGGTCTCTGGTTCGATATCATCGACGGAATCATCCAGGCCGTAGTCTTCTCTTATCTCACGATGTCTTATATCGGCGAGAACATCGAGACAGTAAACGAATATAACGAGCATCCCGAAGATCACCAGAAGAAGAAAAAGGAAAAGAAATCTAAAGCTGTAGCAGCTTGATGATATAAACAGATAATTATTTTAGGAGGAATATATATGTACGGCATTCTTATAGCAGCATTACCTATCATCGCTGCATTGGAGACAAGAGGAATCGCTGCGATCGGTGCAGCTATCGCTATCTCTTGCGGTGCTTTCGCTTCCACAATGGCTATGGGCAAGGCAGCAAGTACTGCTCTTGAAGCAGGTGCAAGACAGCCTGAGGTCATAAGCAAGCTCCAGACAATGCTCCTTCTCTCAATCGTCTTCATCGAGTCAATCGGTATCTATTCACTCGTTGTCGCATTCCTTTTGATCTTCACAGTTCAGTAATACGGGATGATTGACGTTTAATAAGGGAGCAAAACACTATGTCAGTATTATCGACATTGTTATTGTATGCAGAAGAGGCTGAATCCAATCTCTTCTCGCCTGATCAGTTCGCAGGTTATGCGGTAACTGCAGTTATTACAATATTCAATATCCTATTGGTATTTATTGTTTTCAGAGTTTTCGCCTATAAGAAGATCCTGAAGATCATTCATGACCGTCAGGAAGCGCTTGACGCTGAGCTTGATGCGGCTAAGAAGGCCAAGGAAGAAGCTCAGGCAATAGTTGATTCATCCAAAGAGACGATCGACGAAGCTAAGCGCAAGAGTTCTGAGATCATGGAAGAGGCTAAGGCAAATGCCGATAAGCAGAGCAAGCAGGTAATCGATCATGCGAATGCCGAAGCTGCCCAGATCATCGAGAGAGCAGAAGATGACGCTGCAAGAATGAAGCGCAATGCTTTCGAGACCATGAAGGATGATATCGCTGACCTGTCAGTTCAGATCGCAGGTCACATCATAGGTGATGCAGTTGCAAAGGAAGAACTCCAGAAATCAGCTGCAAAGTATACAGAAGAGATCCTCGGACAAGAGGTAGCTAAGAGTGAGCAATAACACATCTGACAATTCAGATAACAAGCAGGTGAGCAAGGGCAAAGCCAGAGGACCGCATCTCCGTATCGAGACAGCGGGTGATATCCCTGAGGAAAAGCTTCAGAGGCTGGCAGCCAAGTTCGCAGAAGTAAATGAGATCGAAGACTATCGTCTGACCATTGAACAGCGTGACGATATAATCGGCGGTTTCATTATCTATTTCCAGGGAAGCCGTTACGACTATTCCGCCAAGGGACAGCTCGACAGAATCGGCGCTTTCATGAAGCGTGCGCGTTCTTTCGATATCAATATGGAAGAGAGCGAAGCCTCAAGGAAAGCTTTTTCGAAAGAGGAATTCCCGGCTTCAAAGGTCAAGGAAGACTTGGAGAAGGCCCTTGACCAGTTCCCTGAGTCACATAAGTTAAGTATCGATAATATCGAGATCTTCCAGTTATCCGACGCTGAACTTGATCAGCGTCTTGAAGATGCTTTTCTTTTCCAGGAGCACAGGGACGAGGTCGGTAAGGTTGCTTCGATCTCAGACGGCGTAGCATCCGTTACAGGACTTAAGAACTGCATGCTCAATGAGCTCATCTATTTTGCTTCCGGCGCTACCGGAATTGCGATGAACCTTGAAAAGACCAAGGTCGGTGTCGTTCTCCTTACCGGTGAAGACACGGTAGTCGAGAGCATGAGCTGCAAGCGTACTATGACCACATGCTCTGTACCTGTCGGCATGGGCCTTTTGGGAAGAGTTGTAGACGCTTTGGGCCATCCTATCGACGGCAAGGGCGTCATCAGATATACAGAGGAAAGACCTGTTGAGTCACCCGCGCCCACTATCATCGAGAGAGCACCGGTTGATACACCTCTGTTCACCGGAATCACTGCAATCGATGCCCTTACTCCAATCGGAAGAGGCCAGAGAGAGCTCATCATCGGTGACCGTCAGACAGGTAAGACATCCATCGCACTGGATGCCATCATCAACCAGAAAAACGAAGACGTTATCTGCGTCTATGTTCCTATCGGACAGAAGATGTCCAATATCGTTTCCACAGCAGGACTGCTCGAAAAGCACGGCGCCATGGACTATACGGTCATAGTTGCCGCATCTGCTTCCGAGTCAGCTGCCATGCAGTACATCGCACCTTTCTCTGCATGTGCCATTGCAGAGAAGTTCATGTATGACTATCACAAGGATGTGCTCATTGTTTACGATGACCTTTCAAAGCACGCACAGGCATACAGAGCAATCTCATTGCTCCTCAGAAGACCTCCGGGAAGAGAAGCTTACCCGGGTGATGTATTCTATCTGCATTCAAGACTTCTCGAGCGTTCAGCCAAGCTTTCTGATGAGCTGGGCGGAGGCTCTATAACAGCACTTCCTATCGTTGAGACACAGGGTAACGATATCTCGGCTTATATACCGACGAACGTTATCTCCATTACCGACGGTCAGATCTATCTGTCACCTGAGTTGTTCTTCTCAGGCCAGCGTCCTGCCGTAAATGTAGGTCTTTCAGTATCCCGTGTAGGCGGCGCTGCTCAGACGAAGGCTGTAAAGAAGGTTGCCGGACCTTTGAGAATCTCACTTGCACAGGCACGTGAGATGGCCTCCTTCTCCCAGTTCGGTTCAGACCTGGATGAGAATACACAGCTTCAGATCAAACGAGGCACTGTCCTTAATGAAGTACTGAAGCAGGAAAGATTCAGCCCTCTTACAATGGCTGAAGAAGTTATCCTGCTTTACTGCGCGACTTCAGATAAGTTTAATTTCCTTGCTACAGAGGATATTTTCGAGTTCTATACGGAGCTTATGGAATTCATTAAGGTCCATTATCCGAATATTTTCGAAGAGCTTACAGACAGTAAGGTATTTTCAGATGAGATCAAGTCCGAGATAGATTCGGCATACGGGGAGTACAAGGAATCCTTCCTCGCTGAGCACGAGGAGTACATCGAGGATTATTGATCTTATGGAGAGCTTTTCCGCAATCAAGAAGAGGATGAAGAGCGTCAACGACATTAGTCAGATGACTAATGCGATGCAGCTTGTCTCGAGCGCGAAAATGAGAAGATCCCAGCTCCTTCATGAATCCATGTATCCGTTTTTCCTCTTCTGCGTCGAGAGCATGCAGGAGATGATCCGTAATAACGAGCATCTGGACAATCCGTTCTTTACTCTTGAACAGAAAAAGGAAGGTGAGACCTGGAAGATAGGCTATTACGTTCTTTCAGGTGACCAGGGACTTGCAGGTGCCTATAACAACAATATGGTTAAGATCACTGAAGACCATATAAGACACAAGATCATGGAGAATACCCAGAAGAACCTGGCGACGACCTATGAGCTCAATGTATTCGGAAGGCTTGCAAGAGAGAAGCTTACGAGATTTGGATATAAGGTTAATTCGGAATTCGCGTTCCCTATTTCCGAACCTACATATAACGATGCAAGACAGGTTAGCGCGATCATGAGGAACCGCTTCCTTAAAGATGACTTTGACCTTGTGTATCTTCTTTATACACGCATGGAATCATCAGTAAAGATGGAGCCTGTTGCATTAAGACTTTTACCTGTAGACCCGAAGTCGATATCGATGCTCCTGCCCAAGGATGTTCTTGATGCAGGTATGGCAATCCCGAAGGGAAATGACCTTGAGTATTTTCCTAATTCTGATGCGGTATTCAGCTATCTTATCGATACATATACGAATGCGATGGTATTCGGAGCCATGGTCGATGCATTTGCTAGTGAGCAGACTGCAAGACTTACGGCTATGGAGAACGCGACAGACAATGCAGAAGAAATGATGAAAAAACTCGAACTCATGAGCAACCGTGCCCGTCAGGCAAAGATCACGACAGAGCTTACCGAGATCGTAAACGGTGCCCAGCAGGCAGAGAAGATGTGAGGAATAAGATATGGCATTAGGCAAGGTTGTACAGATAATTGGACCTGTAATCGACTGCGAATTCAGTAAGAACGAGATCCCGAAGATCAATGAGGCGATCCGTATCATGAGGCAGACTCCTACAGTTTCCACTGATGATGAGCCTGTAGTATTGGAGCAGGATGTTATCAAGAGTGATAAAGATGTATATGCGGAAGTCCTCCAGCAGAGAGGCAACGGTATCGTAAGATGCGTATCTTTTAATGCTACAGAAGGTCTTACCAGAGGTCTTGTCTGTGAGTCTTTGGGTTCATCCATTAAAGTTCCGGTAGGTGAGAATATCACCGGCCGTCTTTTCGATGCGATCGGACACCCTATCGATAACAAGGGCGATGTAAACAGCGATGCTTACTGGCCTATCCACAGACGTGCTCCTTCGTTTACCGAGCAGTATCCTGCTGAGACTATGCTCGAGACCGGTATCAAGGTAATCGACCTTCTCGTACCTTTCTCAAGAGGCGGTAAGATCGGTCTTTTCGGAGGCGCAGGTGTAGGTAAGACAGTCCTTATCCTTGAGCTTATCCGCAATATCGCGAGCGAGCACGGCGGATACTCTGTATTTACAGGCGTCGGCGAGCGTTCACGTGAGGGTAACGACCTCTGGAACGAGATGAAGCAGTCCGGCGTTCTTGATAAGACCATCATGGTATTCGGTCAGATGAACGAGACTTCAGGTGCGAGAATGAGAGCTCCTCTTACTGGTCTTACTATGGCTGAATACTTAAGAGATGAAAAGCACAGAGACGTGCTCTTATTCATCGATAACATCTACAGATTCGTTCAGGCAGGTTCGGAGGTATCAGCACTCCTGGGCCGTATTCCTTCTGCCGTTGGTTATCAGCCGACACTTACAGGAGAAGTCGGTGAACTTCAGGAGAGGATCACTTCCACACGTAACGGTTCCATCACATCGATCCAGGCCGTCTACGTTCCTGCAGACGATATCACGGACCCTGCACCGGCAACGACATTTGCCCATCTCGACGCGAACATCGTATTGTCCCGTGCGGTAGTTGAGCTTGGTATCTATCCTGCAGTTGATCCTCTTGAATCTTCATCAAGAGTACTTACAGAAGAAGTTGTAGGTGCTGAGCATTATCACGTTGCACGTAAAGTGCAGGAAATGCTCCAGCGTTATAAGGAACTTCAGGACATCATCGCGATCCTTGGTATGGAAGAACTTTCCGAGAAAGACAGGATAATGGTATCCCGTGCACGTAAGGTACAGAGATACTTGTCCCAGCCTTTCTTCGTAACAGCAGATTCCACAGGTTTTGCACCAAGATATGTTCCTGTTGAAGAGACGGTAAAAGCTTTCGGTGAGCTCATTTCAGGTTCACTCGATCATATCCCTGAGCAGTGCTTCTTCATGAAGGGCGGGCTCGATGACATCATCAAGGCTTATAAGGAAACCACACCTTAATCTCATATGGCAGAACACTCATCACACAAGATCAACCTCCTGATAGTTACCCCTTACGAAGATTTTTTCGAGGGGATGGTTGACAGTGTAAGAATTCCGACAAGCGATGGTGAGTTCGGCTTCATGGCAGGGCACAGTCCTTTTGTTGCTGCGCTTGAGCCCGGTGCCTGTGCATTGACGACAAACGGCAAGACCAGATACTGCATGCTCTCAGAGGGATATTGCGAGATCAACGGCATGCTTGCACTTATTGTCTGCAATTCAGCCGAATGGCCCGAAAACATGCGTCTTAGAAGAATTGTTACTGCTTATAACAATGCTTTGGAAGAGATAAAGACTCATTTCGATAAGAACGGAAGACCTGTATTTCCCGAAGACAGTGTTGCCAAGGGCAAGCGCGCTATGGCAAGAATGAAATTCATCGAGCGTTATGGTACTGATGAACAGAAAGAAAGACTTGCCGGTTATAAGAAGACAGACTTCCCGAACGGTGTAATGCCCAGACTGCAGTAATCGATATGAACATTATCAGAGAAGGCGACAAAAGAGTATTTGATATCATCGGCCGCAAGAATATAAAAGTTGACCGTAACTATAGGATGTCGACATATATTTACGCCTATTCTGAGGACAGTCAGCATCTTATCCTTTCCACTCTTACAGGCGAGATTGTCTCACTTTCAGATTCCGAATGGTCACTTATAGATCCTGAAAATAATCCTGTCATTTCAGGCGCTTCGCTTGAAGGAAAAGGATTTGAAGTCCTCACAAACAATTGCATTCTGGTCTACAAGGATGATGATGACTACGAGCGTTATCAGCTTGCAGTATCGATCCTTAAAGCAATGGAAAAAAAGAAGGGCGTGCATACCTATACGATCCTTCCCACCACAGGCTGCAATGCCCGCTGTACATATTGCTATGAAGAGGGAATGAAGGTCTGTACCATGAGTGATTCGACTGCTAGGCAGGTCGTAGAATTCATAGCAAAGACTAAAGGCGATGAAGAGATCACGATCAGCTGGTTCGGCGGTGAGCCTCTTGTCGGTTCAAAGATAATATCTTATATATGCACCAGTCTTAATGAACGCGGAATCCCTTTTAAGTCCAAGATGATCACCAATGCTTCTCTTGTTACGCCGCAATTATTGGATGAGGCAGTAAACAACTGGCATCTTAAGTCAGTCCAGGTTTCTGCTGACGGCGCAAGATGTGATTACGAATCTAGAAAACTATTTGCAGATCCCAAAAAGCATAACTACGATAAGCTGATCGAAGTTATCGGACTGTTCCTCGAAAGAGATATCAAGGTAACTCTCAGATGCAATTACGATCAGGACAATATAGAAGGAATGTATTCATTCTGGGAAGACGTCCATAACAGATACGGCAAGTCAGATAAGCTTTCGATCTATGCGGCAATGCTCTTCCAGGCACATGATTCGGAGAATTGTGTTGAACTGGCAGGAAAAATGCTTGAACTAAAATACCAGGCTATCGATCGCGGTATATTACATCCAGAGATATCAGATAAGCCGTTTAAGATGAAGTCCAATTACTGTATGGCTGATTCAGACGGAAGGTGTGTTGTTATTAGTCCTTCAGGTGACCTTTACCACTGCGAACATCTTCCGGGCAATACATCTGATGGCAACATTTTCGATGAGTCTTATAATCTTAAAAGTGATAAAAGGGCATTTATGGAAGCCGCTGATAAATGCCGGAATTGCAGATTCCTGCCAGAGTGTACAGCTTTTTTCTATAATGGGTGTCCAGATTGCTTTGAGCATTGTGACAAAATAAAAGCGACAGAAACGGAGTATCGCCTGAGAAGGATAAATAGATGACAGAAGAAGCATTTGCAACTGTATTTTAGGCAGCACTTATATAGAAAGTCGTGTAATGCAAATCAATTTATAGCTATATAGTTTATTTAGTTTAAAGGGTTAAAATGAATAAATATGATTTGGTTCTTGCATAGGTTAAAAGAATAATGAGATATATCAAATTGGATTCTATGCAATGGTTTTGGCAGTTTTCAACAGTAACTTTAAATGGAGCTGGAATCACAAGGAAAGGCTCTTCTTTGGCATTAGAGGCAGCAACGGAGATCAACCACAAGTTCAAGCTTGATGCCGGAAAGACGGTAAGTGATTACAGGTTCTATGTTGATGGTAAGGAGATAACAACAAGCACAACAGGAACGGTAACACTATGGTATAACGCATCAGAAAATATTTATGTTATCAGCATAAAGAAGATTGCAAAGCTTGTGTCTCTTGTAAAGGCTATGTATCTGGATAACAGAGCAGCTATCGTAAGATTTGGAGTAAACGAACCTGCAGCAACAGCTTCAACAGGCGAAAGTGCAACAAACGCTGTAGCAGAACCTGAGGAAACCCAAGCAGCTGATCCTGAAGAAAAAGCAGCAGAAGAAACCGAAGCTGTTGAAACCAAGTCTGATGAACCTGAGACAGTGAACCCTGAGGATCAGAAAACTAACGTTGAAGATGAGAAAGTGTCGGATTCTGACAAAAATGGTTCTGAGGCTGATTCTTCTGAGGCAACAGAAGACGTAAGATTGCGGCAATATTACATTCTGGTGTCTTATAGAATTGTTTGTTGACTTTCATAATTAATGATATTATAAGTAAGTTAGATTTTTAGATTAAAGGAGTTTGCTCATGGAAAGAGAAGACTACAAGCTTCTGGAAATGGAAATTATTAATTTCGAGAGTGAAGACATTATTACTAGTAGTACATGTCCTAGTGAACTTGAAGATATGCCATGATTAAGAATAAAGGGTTAACCATAGTAATAGTTGTAGTATTATTTGCAACTATTTTGGGTTTGCTTTTATTCTTGTGTATTAGAAGATGCAGTTTAGATACAACAGAGACCGTCAGTAGTTCTACTGATGGCTCTGTTTTTTCTTCTTCTGATGCTATGGAAACACAGCAAACCACGTTAAGTAGTTCTGATGGTTTTTCAGAATCAGTTTCTGAGACAATAACGACTGCTACTGAAACTACTATAGAGAGCACAGCTGAAAGCTCGGTTTCAGAATCGACAAATAATAGTAGCAAATCAACAACCAAACCTACTTCGTCAACATCTGCTACAACAAAGCAAAGTGGAAGTAAATGGGAGCTCCCGGATATCTGATTATTCTTATTTTGTTGTAAACCTGAATTCGATATCTCCTACGGTTATCTTTTGTCCTGATTTGATCTCATAATTCTTTCCGTTTTCCACCGGTGAACTCTCTATGTATGTCCTTCCGGTTCCTTTGGCAGGTTCTATATAGAATGAGCCGTTCTTTTGCCTGATAACTGCATGAAGCGGCGCAATTCCAGATTCATCCAGAACTATATCTGACAGAAAACAATCTGAACCTATAGTTGTCTCGTCCAGGTAAAGAGAATATTTATTTTTTATGCCTTTTCTGTCTGAAATAAGCGTCAATAATCCGGTAGTAATTGAAGGAAACTTCCTGAAATTTACTTCTGCTGTATCATCCGGTTCAAGTTCTCTTTTTGAATTCATTCCCGGGTTTTCAGAGAAAAGGATCGTACTTCTTTTCCTTGATTGTTCAAGCGATTCTTCCGCTTTCTTATGTGTTTCCTGTTTTCTCTGATTAAGTAATGACATAACCAGTATTACCGTGGAAAGCAGTGCGAAAAGAAAACAGGGGAGATAGAGTTTTCCGATAAGAGAAACCAGTGATAAGAGAGAAGACAGGGCAGATATGATAAGGTCCTTTTCAGTTCTGGTAAGTGTCTGTAAAAATCCTGATCCGGACATTCTTTCAGCAGTGATCTCTGATTTTTTATTATCAGTTCTTCTGTCTGTTCCGCTTATAGTTTCTGCTGTTTTTAAGAACAGGTCTTCATTGTTTTCTTTTACGCTGTATACAAGCGCATTCCGCTCATCGTCAGTAATTATGTTCTTGAAGAAATCGCAGTTTAACAGGATTTCCAGCCTTGTTGCTCCAAGCGACGAAAGGGTAAGTTCTTCCGGCCTTATCTTAACAGGAAGGCAGCATAACTTGATGGCGATACCATCAGGATCGGTGAATACCATATCAGGATCTAAGACTATGCAAGAAGGGGATATGAGGTTATCCAGCATCTTTACGAAAGTATAAAAAAGGTCCCCGGCGGATTTTCTGCGCAGACTCAGATTATGGATTTCTTTTTTGTGTGGAGCGTTTTTTCTGCCCGGTGAAAATACGGAAAAACCGGGATCTGTTATTTGAAGATAATCTGAGAATTCGTAGTAGCACATTACATTCGGACCCATGTATTCTGTGCAGGGCGTAAGGTAGAAGTCTGACTTGTTTCCGGCAATTACCTCTTCGGCATAAGTGCATAATCTATCCGGATCTTCGAGCTTCTCTACTGCGTAGTATCCGTAGGGTCCCTTCTTTATCTGCATGTTCATTGTTCCTTCTTGTACAAACTCAAAAACTTTAGTGGAAGTGATCTGTCAGAAAGCAGATGATATCTTGCTCTCATCAAAGCAGAATTTCATAACCTTCTGACCATATTCTGTAAGCCCGGTCCTGAAGAGCAGGGCGAGAGCTACGAGGACCGCGATGATGATAACTATCTCAACGGTTCCCATACCTTTCTTATTGTTCCGTTTCGTTGTTTTTCTCATTGTCGTTTCCTCCTTTATATGCCGAGTGAGATAATTGCTGGTGTCATTGCGACCATAAGTACACTGATAAAATCAAGTGTCATTGGGATGATCATTCCAAGTGCTTCACGTTCCTGCCTTTTGCGTGATGCGTTTCTGCATAGGTTCCAACAGGACTGAGCTTGAAGGTTAAGCATATTCAATACTTCGGAAGTTCCAAGCCTTCCATATCTTGCTACAAGCAAAAGTGCGGCTTGTGCTTCCGGTATCTGTATCCTCAAAGAGAATTTCTCGATAGCATCAGATGCGGGGATACCGCTTAATACCATTGCCCTGAGATTCTTTATCTCAAGTGAAAGACTCTTATTCTCATCGAAAGCTTTGGAACAGATCGATATCGCTTTAGGAAGCTGCATGCCTGATTCCAGAAGTGTTGACATAAGGCACAGGAACAACGGAATATCACTCATAAGATCCTCCCGTTTGCGCTCGACATCAGATCTGATCTCATATCCGCCAAGTAAGATTATCGCGGCCGTAAATGCCGGCGCAAAGAGAAGGTTCTTTCCTGTGCTTATCAGGATCGCAGAAGCTAATACAAATGCTGCTGTTCCTGTTATCACTTGCTTTTTCAAATATTGCTCATATGTGTAATCCGGGTTTACAGATAACTCGTTAAACAGTTCATGCCTTGCGGTAATGAAGCTTGCAGGGAAGAGCTTCTTTGCAAGTCTGGTTAGAGGTGTTCCGTTTTTTCTGCCGTCTGACGCAGTGTTTACTGCAAGTTCTGACTTGAAAGGCTTTCTTCCTTGTTCATGAGACATGAATCGTAAGAGCATTGCGCAAGCTATTGTGCAGATACCGAATGCCAGCGCCAGAAGCGTAGATCCGGTTCTGGTATTTCTTGCCATATCAAGGTATTCGCGGCTCATATAGTTGAGAGCAAATGTTACTCCGAAAGGCATGGCGCAAAGGATCGCTGCTTCGGCATTCTTTCCTGCATTTGATGCTGCGATCTCTCCTTGCACTGCATTGAGTTCTGACAGCATCTGGCATGAGCTTCTAAGTATTGCCAGGCTGTTGTTTCCAATCTCGCCTGATATCGCCAAAGCATGGAATACCGGCACTGTCTCCGGGAAACCTACCTGCTGTGCAAAAGTGTTAAGTGATTCTTCAAGACTTACATGAAGCTTGAGATTATTCTCGAGATTGATAAGTGGCTTTAATAACATGGAACGTCTGCCGAAAGTTCTCTCGATAACCGGTCTTATCAGAAGAAGTGACTTCTCGATCGAATAACCGCTTGATACGCTGGTGCAGAGTACCTGGAGCAGAACAAGAAGCTGAGTTCTCATATGGCGGTAGTTATTGGAGTAGATCTTTTTCATGGCTTCTTTCCATGGGAAGATGCTGAGTACTAAAGCCAGGATGAACCTTATCACTTCAGAACTTATAAACAAAGCAGAAGCAAAATAGACCACCGCTGCAAAAAGCGGATAGACCCATATTGTCTTTGCGAGGAACAGTTTAAAGGTGTTGCCTTTTTTACGCCCTGTATGCCATTGCTCTTTTGATATCTTCAATGCTTGCGATACGCTCAAGTTTTTCACCTCCTTCGTTCCTGTATAAAGTCCTGAGTCTGTATTCGTGATCCTGAGGAGGTAATACCTCACAGATCTCGTCTATATATCTTTTACCTTCGCGGCTTCGCATAATGTGCAGGACTATGTTTATGCCCATAGAAGCCTGCGAAAGGATTGCATCGTACGGAAGACTTGATCCTGACATGATCATCGCTGTTAGTCTTTCCATCATTTCAAGGCATGAATTGCTGTGTCCTGTGCTCATGGATCCGGGATGTCCACTGGTCAGACAGTTAAGAAGATCAGCGCTCTCTTTGCCTCTTACTTCGCCTACGATTATCCTGTCCGGACGCATGCGCAGAGAAGCTCTTATCATCATGCCTATGTTTACTTCACCTGTGCCGTCAGGACCGGGGAGCCTTGCTTCCATCCTGACGATGTTATCTATTCCCTGAAGATTGAGTTCGGCAGAATCTTCGATCGTAACGATGCGCTCGTTCCTGGGTATAAAATTGCTTAAGCTGTTCAGGAAGGTTGTCTTACCTGAGCCTGTGCCGCCGCAAATAAATATCGTTCTTTTATTGCGTACACATTCAGCGAGAAACCTGGCTGCTTCCTCACTTATGAATCCCTGTCTGATAAGCGTTACTATGTCATGAGTAATACCTGTAAACTTTCTTATGGTTACTGTAGTTTCCCTGGATATTGGAGGCAGCACCGCATTAGCTCTGGAACCGTCAGGCAGTCTTAGATCTGCGATTGGATTTGCTTCATTAAGAGGCCTGTTCTGATTTGCAAAGAAACAGGATATACAGGTCTTAAGTGACTCCTCATCACGGAAAGATAAGTCGGATTTATACAGTTTCCCGCCGCGCTCGAAGAATATCTTGTAAGGACCATTTACCATGATCTCCGTTATGGAAGGATCTTCCATAAGCGGCTCGATCACATCGAGACGTCTTAAGGAGTTAAAGACCATCTGAGCCATCTCGCGTTTCTGGTCCAGATTCATCTTATACGTAGTGTTCTCCGAGATAACATCGGATATGATCTCTCTTAATTTCTCGTCAGAAGGATCAGTCTCATTGGATATCTGGTTCAGTACGCAGTAGGTAATCTGTTCTTTAATGTCTGTCAGACCTGCTGCAGTATCTGTCATACGACTTGTCTCCTGGGGCTTAATGAGTCGTCAAGTTCTCCCGGTGCTGTCAGATCTTCCGCGTAATATACAGAGACTCTTTCACATCCAAGTGTTTTAGTAAGTGAAGTGATTAGTTCTCTTGCGCCAAGATCTTCTCCTGCATTCCTGGCTGGCAGGAGAATGAATACTTTATCCAGTCCGCTCAGGAGTTCAGGGAGATCTGCTGATCTGAATCCTTCCACAACAGTAAGAACATTGATGAATGATGTTTTTGAATGGGCCAGGTCTGCTGCATGATTGATCAAAGCTGCAACTCTTGCAACACCAAAGTCGTATACATCATCATTATTCCTGCAGCTTCCGGGAGTAAGGAAACCCAACTCGTCCATGTTGCAGTATTTGAGGATGTCCTCCGGTTTGAATCTCCTCGATCTGCAGGCTTCGAGTAGTGCAGTCATGTTGTTGCCGGCACTCTGGCGCCATAGCGCTCTGAGCTTACTTGTAAAATCAAGTCTGACATTATAGTCGGAGCCGGATAATTCTGTTTCTATATCGCTGATAAATCTGTCTCTCACATCAGAGTAGACGAACGGAATAACGGCGGTGATCGTTCCTGTAGCCGGCCTGATAAATAAGGGGGATTCATCAGATTGCCTGAGCGAATGGACCAACCTGGAACAATCAATGACTCCGCCGTCATCCGTCAGTCTTAAGGGTGAGGCAGTATGAAGTGAGACTTCTTCTTTGCTGATATCTTTTGGATCGTACAGGACGCTTGTATATTCACTGAATCTTTCGTCCGTGCTTCCTTCATCTAGATACGGATTAATGACATATGCATCGGGAAAGAAGCTTCCGAGACGCTTTTTAAGAAGCTTATAGATATATTCGTCTTTCTCATAGATCTTGATGGTGAATGCCATGTCCTTGAGCCTCCTGTCTTTTCGATATCTATAGCTGGATTGTAAGGCCGTAAATGGGCAGATAAAAGCGACAAAATACGACAAAACCGACAAGGGAAAAGCCTCAAAAGCACTGTTTTGGAGCGGTAATAAATTAATTAATATTATTAACAATTTGGCATTTGGTATCTGTTTTCGAAAAGTTTTTTTGAACCAATCTGGGTAATAGGTAATAAGTGATTGACAAAGCGGTAAGTGATAAGTAAAATCAAGCCACAAATTAAAAATGTTCTTTGCTTATCAAGAGTGACTCGAGGGACCGGCCCGTTATAAGAGTCCGGCAACCGCGGAAAGCAGCGGTGCCAATTCCGGCAGGGAAACCTGAAAGATGAGGATCGTATATATTGTGCGTCGGCCTTCTCCTTTCAGGGGGAGGTTTTCTTTTATCAAAGCATTGAACGGAAAGGAAAGACAATGAGAAATAAAAAAGGTAATTGGCTGTTCACTTCTGAATCTGTAACGGAGGGACATCCCGACAAGATCTGCGACCAGATCTCTGACAGCGTGCTCGATGCTATCCTGGAGCAGGATCCTAAAGCGCGTGTTGCGTGTGAGACATGTACTACAACAGGCATGGTGCTTGTTATGGGTGAGATCTCCACATCAGCTTATGTTGATATCCCTTCCATCGTAAGGAACACGGTTAAGGAGATCGGCTATAACTCAAGCGAGATGGGCTTTGACAGCCACTCTTGCGCAGTTCTTACATCTATCGATGAGCAGTCTCCTGACATCGCCATGGGCGTTAACGAGTCTTATGAGGCACGTCACGGAGGAGAGAAGGAACTTGATACAGGTGCCGGCGACCAGGGCATGATGTTCGGTTATGCTAATGACGATACACCTGAGCTTATGCCTATGCCGATCGCTCTTGCTCACAAGCTTACGATCCGTCTTACTGAAGTCCGTAAGAACGGTGCTGACTTCTTAAGACCTGACGGTAAGTCACAGGTAACAGTAGAGTATGAGAACGATAAGGTTAAGAGGATCGATGCAGTTGTTATCTCTACTCAGCACAGCGCTGATGTTACTCTTGAATTCCTTGAAGACTACATCAAGGAGAATGTAATCAAGGCAGTTATCCCTGCAGATCTTATGGATGAGAACACAAAGATCTATATTAATCCTACAGGCAGATTCGTTGTAGGCGGACCTCAGGGTGACTCCGGTCTTACTGGAAGAAAGATCATCGTTGATACATACGGCGGATTTGCACGTCACGGCGGCGGATGCTTCTCCGGTAAGGATCCTACGAAGGTTGACCGTTCCGCTTGTTACATGATGCGTTATATTGCCAAGAACATCGTTGCTTCCGGAATAGCTTCCGAGTGCGAAGTCCAGGTAGCATACGCAATAGGTGTCGCTAAGCCGGTATCAGTAATGGTAGATACTTTCGGTACAGGAAAGATCAGTGATGATAAGATCACTGAGATCGTTAATAAGGTTTTCGACTTAAGACCTGCTGCGATCATCAGAGATCTCGATTTGAGAAGACCTATCTATGCAAAGACTGCAAGCTATGGTCACTTCGGAAGAACAGATATCGAGCTCCCCTGGGAGAAGACAGATAAGGCAGAAGAGATCAAAAAGCTCGCCGGTATCTGATATTAGGACAAGATCAGTCTCAAAAGCCCTGCAAAAGTCTCAACTTTTGCGGGGCTTATTGTTTTGTCCGAAGTTTATTGTTAGCATTTGGAAAAACTTTATAAGGCGAAGAATAGTAAGTCATGAAGACGGAATCCAAAGACAACAAGAAACTGTCTTTGTCGATAGCTGATATCGGCAGTGAGATCGAAGATGCAAAGGTTACTTGCATCAAGGTCTTCTGCCCGAGGAAAGCTAATAATTTCGTCTCGTTTCTTTGTGACGGAAGGTTCACCGTAGCAGGCAAATCCAAAGTTGATATTGTCGAGGGCGGCACTTACATAATCTCCGGAAAAGTTACAGAGTGGAATAACAGACCTCAAGTTACTCTTAAGAAGATCAGTATGGATGAAGAGGCAGGGGATACTCTGCTTATAGCTTCATTTCTGGCAGATAATATCTCAGGTCTTGGCAAGACTACTTCGGAGGCTCTGGCAGAGAGGTTCGGCAGGGAGATCCTTAAAGTTCTTACCGAAACCCCTGAACTTGCTTCTTCAGAAGTAAAAGGGTTGGCCCAATCGAGAGCATTGGCTGTCTGCGACCAGATCACACAGGAATATGAATTCTTTGAGCAGGGATTAGAGGCAAAGCTCATGGGCTTTTCGCAGGCTCAGATCAAGATGCTTAAGAATACAGACAGACTTGACTGTGAAGATATCAGGAAGACTCCATATTCGCTTATGGGACATGGAATAGCAGGATTTGAACTCCTTGACAGGATCGCACTTGGAGAAGGCATGGCGATTACTGCAAAGGAGAGGATAGCTGCAGCTTTATATCAGTCCTGCATGTATCTTCATGAGGAGACAAAGTCCACCGCATTGCTTCCTCAGGATGTCAGGAAAAGAGCTTTGGAGTATGTTAACAACAATGAATCCAAGATAACTTCAGATCAGTTCTCTGAGGTCTTCAGGGACGCTGCTGAACTGGCAATAAGCGATAAGAAGATCGCAGTATATAAGTATGATAACGGCAAGTGTGCTGTATGTGATGTTGAAGATACTGAAGCGCATTTTGCGACCATGAGTTATTTTGCATCTGAACTCGAGATCGAACGCAGGCTTAACAGGATGCTCAATACCAGGATTGATCCGCCGCCGAGAGATGAGAGCGACAGGATCTTAAAGGAAGTGGCATCGGACCTGGGCATAATTTCGGACAAGTCCCAGCTCGAGGCATTATATCTTTGCATGTACAGCCCGATCAGTGTCATCACCGGAGGTCCCGGTACAGGCAAGACCACTATTATGGGAGTTCTTGGAGAATACTTCAGAAGGAATAAGATAAGCTGTGTATTTGCTGCTCCTACAGGAAGAGCTGCGAAAAAACTCTCTGAAGCATGCGGAAGTGAAGCTTCAACTATTCATAGACTCCTAGGCGTAAGAAGGACTGTCAATACGGATGATGAAGATCTCCTTCCTGACGATAAGGCGGGGCAGTACAACAGCCTTCTTTTCGCGCATGGAAAAGATAATCCGATCGTATGCAGGGTCATAGTAATCGATGAGATGTCCATGGTAGATACAATGCTTTTCAGACATCTTCTTGATGCTGTGGACAAAGGTACTTCGCTCATCCTTGTCGGCGATCCGGATCAGCTTCCGTCTGTCGGGTGCGGCGATATATTGAGAGATCTATTGTCTTGCGGTTCTATCCCTAAGATCAGACTCGATGCTCTTCACAGACAATCTGATGACGGTACCATTGCTTCAAATGCAAATCTCATACTTGAAGGCTCAGAGCCAAAGAGTTCAGGTGACGACTTTGAAGTCATAAGCTGCAAGACGGAAGAGGAAGCGCAGGAGACCATTGCAAGACTTGTGATCGAGCATAAAGATGAAGATCTTATCTGTCTTACTCCGACCAAGAATGAGAATGTTGCTCTGGGTACTGTACAGCTTAATAAGCTGATCCAGGCTTTGGAGGATAAAGACGACCTGAAGGTCATCAAGCGTGGTCAAAGCCTCGTCCTTCATATTGGCGACAAGGTAATGCAGAACAAGAATGATTACTCAACAGAATGGATAGATCCTGTGACGGGTGAGGTCTTGCAGGGTATATTTAATGGTGAGCTTGGAGTGATAAGCGATATAGATCCTTTGAAAGGCAGTGTTACCATAACTTTTGATGAAGGTAAGACTGCAGAATACAAAGGAAAACTTCTGGAGAATATCGATCTTGCTTATGCCGTAACGGTGCATAAGTCACAGGGCTGTGAGTTCGACAGGGTAATAATCGCTTTGGGTAAGATGAATGCGCTTTTGTATAAGCGCAGCCTTCTTTATACGGCGGTGACTAGAGGCAAGATGAATGTCACTATAGTCGAATTGGAAGGTACGCTCCAGAAGTTCTTAAAGGCACCGAAAGGTGAGGTCAGACAGACGTGCCTTAAGGACTTGCTTATGACCGTAGATTTCCGCCGGAACAGGTAATGTCAGGAAACGGCGGCAAGACGTTAAGAACAGTTATTCCAAAAGAGTTAAGAGATGCATTAAAGGGGGCGGTCGATCTTATCCTTCCTTTCAGATGCAGTATCTGCGGAAGTGTATCCGATACAGAAGGCAGGTTCGGAAACTACGACAGACTGTACCGTTCTTTGTATGGCAGTAAGAATGAACTTCACATATGCGGAAAGTGTTTATCCGGGCTTACCATCAATGATGAGGATAAGAGATGGTTCCTGTGCTTGTCTGAGCCTGTTGAGAATGACCCTTGTCCGGGACTTGCCCTTTATATGCCGTTTACATACAAGGGGATAGTAGATATAGCTGTTCCAAGGATCAAGTTCGGAAAGAACATAGAGCTTGCCAGGCTGTTCGGTGCGGTTCTTGGCACATGTGTATCTGATGAGGGCATCAGGGCTGACCTAATTGTTCCTGTTCCGCTGTCGGATTCAAGACTTAAGGAAAGAGGATTCAATCAGGCCAAAGAGATAGCAGAGCCTGTGGCAAGGATAAATAATATCCCGCTTGCAGATGATTGTCTTATCAGGATACGGGATACAAAACGACAATCCGAGATAAGTGAAGAAAGCAAAAGAGCCAATAATGTTAAGGGCGCTTTTTCAGTAAGTGATAAGTGGGATATTTCAGGTCTTAGGGTAGTGATAGTTGATGATGTCGCCACAACCGGTGCTACGCTTCACGAAGCTGCCAAGGCCTTGTATAAAGCAGGAGCCGCTAAGGTATTATGCATTGCTTTTGCAGGAAACAGAGCTGTTAAAAATGCCGAACCATATTGATGCAAGAATATTAATACTTTTGATGCCGATTGGATGAAACTGTATTTTAGTATAAAAATGACTTCAAGTATTTTGAAGTTTTCTGTTGGGGATTTTTGGAATTCATTTTGCAAGTAGAAGGAGGGGATTATGAGGAAGTATAAGCTTTTTGCCATTGTTATGGTTATTGTTATGCTGATGCCTATGCTTATGTCATGTCAATCAGGCGGTAAAAAGAATGCTGTAGTCAAAGCGGATGATCCGTGGTTCGATTCAAACAGATTCATGCTGAATAAAAATATGCCGGATCTCGATCTTTTCACAATGGATAATATATTCGTAAGTGATAACAGATTGTTTTACTGTTTATGTAAATCATATAATCTGGGTGCTTCATACGAAACGACCATTTATTCATTTGATTTCGATGGAAAACAGATCAATAAATGTGATGTCAAGTTTTCAGATGAAACTGAAATCCTTACTCCGAGATATTTAGATGCTGATCCTGAAGGGAAGAATATATCAGCAATTGCTAGAGTCAAATCTGGAGGCAAGTTTTTTGAGGCAAGCTTTGTTATTGATGCTGAGACTGGATGTGCTTCCGGAGTCAAAGAATTATTTAGCGGCAAGGCCAAAGCAGTGAAGAAGGCTGATAGTGATGTCTGGGCTGTTTCCCGTGCAAAAGACTATATGGTTGTGGTGCTTAGTAATTTCTCTTTTCAGCGAATGGAGTATCAGTTGCTGCTCTATAAGAACATGGAATTTGTTACAGAGCTGGATCTGTCTACAGTAAAACTGGACGTTCTGCTCGATGGCGTTTCTCAAAGTGCAGGAGGAGATTCTATTAATCTGGTAGGCTCCGGCGGCGGTGAAACATACATCATGGAGTTTGATGTTTCGAGCGGAAAACTTAAGAGTAAGAAAAGTGTTATTCCATCAGAAGAAAACGCAGTTAACATTGCAGAATACCAATCCACATATAACGGTGATCTCTGCAAGATCGATTCTTACGGCAATATTGTTAAATTGGATATTAGTACTATGACTCCGAAGACGGTCGTAGATACTAACTGGTACACACCACATTTTTACTCTAATCCGAAACCTGATTCTGATGATTTTATGAGTACCAGTATTCTTAGTTGTACTGATGAAAGAACGGTAATCCTTGACGCTATTCATTCTCCATACGGAATGGAGGATTACAGAAATTATAAATGGATAACAGTCGTTAAAAAGGCTGACAAGAATCCGCATGTCGGCAAAAAGATCATTGAACTGGCGCTTCCGCCGCAGGCGGGTGTGACAGAATACCTTTCTAATTCTATCTCCGAGTTCAATAAGACCGATAATGAGTATTTGATCAGGATCTGGAACAAGTATAAATCCGGATTTGTAATGGGCAGGGAATTTGGAAATCCGGATGAATATGATCAGAAATTATTCCAAATGATCCAGGAACTAAAAGGCGGAGATGCTCCAGATATTATTATAGGCATTCAGAAAAACTACGCGATGCGTGATGATGTTTTCATGGACCTTACAGGATTATTAAGTCCCGAAGTTCTTGAGAAACAATATGTCAACATCTTTGATGCTGCAAAGATCAATGGAAAGCAGTATTTCCTGCCGGTTACCATAAGGATCGAAGGTTTGGTTACAGAGGCAGATCTTTTAAAAGACGGTGCTGTCGGAATCACTTTTGCTGATTTCGAAAAAATGGTGAAGGAAAAGCTTCATGGTATCTCACCATATGATTATCCGAAATCGGCTTATGATAATAAGACCTCATTCTTGTTATCGTGCATTGATACAAAGAAAGCCATTGAAGGTGATAAGATCGATTTCGGAACAGAACAGTTCCGTGCCGCAGTCGAATACGCAAAGACGAACTTTCAGTATGATGATATATTAAGTGTCCCGCCCGAACATATTAATGACTGGGAACACAGACATAGAACTGACTGTTATTATGCCAGGATCGACAATTACCTTTCCTTTGTGCGTGCATGCAACAGAATGAAAGGACATTTTAAGATCATAGGAACACCGTCAGTTGATGCTGCCGGACCGAGATTTGAAGCTATTGAGACCATTTCTGTATCAGCTGGAACAGATAATAAGGAAGGATGCGTAAAATTCCTGAATTATCTGTTTTCCGGCAAGGCTTTCGCCGGCACTGACTGTGAATTCAAGGATATCGTAACGAATAAAGAGATAATGGATAAAAACATAGAAACTCTTACCAGGCTTAACAATGAAGCATACGAAAAATACCTTGCATCGATCAGAAGTGGTGCGATAAAGGTTCCGGGATATATTGAAAGTGCTGAGGGGGATAAGAGGTCAACAGAAGATATGCAGGAAAGCTTTAAGAATAGTATGTCAACAATTTCAACGTACTATTATGAGGATGCCAGGATCACCGGTTTTGTAACTGAAGAACTGCAGCCTTATTATGCCGGTGACCGTTCGCTGGATGATGTCATAAAGTATATAAATGACAGAACGACCAAATACGTCAGAGAGATGTAAGTCCTTAATTAAAAGCATACAACCAAAAAAGAGGTTGGAGGATTCTCCAACCTCTTTAATATATTAAATAGCGGGTTTAATAGATTTGGTGGGAAGTATGAGATTGACTGCTTCATCGACTGGTATAATTAATTACACATTGCACAAAACAACGATTGAAAAATCTATCTTAGACAAATTGTAAAAAATATTGTATTTATTTACCACCAGATTAAACTTGAAGAAGTGTTTGGCTTTTGTTGGGAGGAAAGGAATATGTTAAGTTCCAGAGCAGCGAAGATAATCGTATTCGTTTTGTGTTCATCATTTGTAATTTCAATCATTCCACGAAGTCTTAACAACAAAGTCAAAGCAGACACCCATATCAATTATAGTGGTGAAAAACAGTCATCAGATTGTTCTTACCGAAGCGTGGAAAAAGCGTCATTTACTGCTGAAGTGAAGACAACTAACAAGTGGTCTGGTCATTCCAATATTGAAATAATGTTCAAGAATACGGGTAAGGAAACTATTCACGACTGGTATTTCACGTTTGATTTCAATTACATGATCGAGAATCCCGTCAACTGTTGTGTTATAGAGAATAAGGACAACCTTTACACCATAGGTAATAATGACTGGAATCAGGATATCCTGCCGGGTAAATCCGTAACTATTGGATTTACAGCTTCTTCCAGAGATGGAAGTGATATAAAGGAAATGCCCGTTTTTTATCTCCTCAATACAGAGACGGTTACATTAAAGAGCGGTGATCTTATATACAAATATGAGGAGTACTCAAACTGGTCTTCCGGTTTCGATGGAGCACTTATCCTTACAAACAAAACTAAAGAATCAATAAGAGACTGGACTATAACATTTGGTGCCAACAGACCAATAACACAGGCAGATTCTTCGTTGTTAACCAATAACGCAGACGGCACATATGTTATCAATAACGATGGCAACAATCAAAACATCGCAAAAGGTCAAACATATAGAATAGGAATCCGGGGCGGCTCTAACGACTCTTCTATAGCTTTTGCTCTTACAGATTATACTGTCACAGCCAAGAAGATGGCACTAAAGCTTACTGACGATAAGGACAAGAATGGCATAGCAGATGTATTAGAAGTGGATTTTAACGGCGCTGTTACAGTCACACCTACAGAAATACCTACATCTACTCCGACCGCAACTTCAACTCCTAGTGAGACAGCGACGCCTACGGCAACTAATAAACCAACATCTATACCTGTCACCAATACACCTACTAATACCTCAAGACCTACGTCAACAAATACTCCTAATCCATCAGTAACACAAAAGCCGACAGTAACGAACACTCCTACTTCAAAACCAACTATTACGACTGCTCCAACAGTTGAACCAACTGTAACATCAGCACCGACGATTTTGCCAACGATGGTTGTTTCTGTTACGCCAACAAATACTGTTACGACGACTCCTGTGCCTACTGCTTCGACTACTGGTTTTCCTGATGACATAGATTATGAGAAGGATACTGATAAAGACGGATTGCCTGACGATCTGGAAGATTACTATGGAACTGATAAGAATAAAATAGATACTGATGGAGACGGTGTAAACGATTTATTTGAATTGATGCTGGAAACTGATCCTCTTACAAAAGATGACAACGGAAACAACGACTTTGATAACGATGGATTAACAAATGCCAAGGAATCCCAACTCGGAACGGATCCTACAAATCGTGATTCAGATCTTGATGGCCTTACAGATGGTTATGAAGTCAATTTGTATGGTACTGATCCCAAGAAATACGACACGGACGATGACGGAATAAGCGATGCAGGTGAAATAAGCTTAGGAAGCAATCCAAAATCGAAAGACAGTGACATTCAAAGACGTCAGACGTTGACGTACTATCCTAAAGCTGACGCGAAAATCAAAGGGGTAACAAGAATCGAGGTAAGTGGATACATCAGCGGATATATCGAAGAAAACACTAAGATCAGAGATATCTCTGATTCAGATCCGCATACGGCTTCGATTGATGCACTTGTCGGCATACCTGTTAGTATAGAAACAAGCGGCGAATTTGATGAGATGATGATCAAATTCTACTACGAAGAAGGAGACTTTGATGAAGACGACCTGAGAGTATTATGGTATGACGAAGAAAACTTCCGATATGAAGTAATTGATGTAGAGAAAAGCAGGATCAATTATGATGCGAATTATTTCTATATCTATACAGACCACTTTTCTAAGTACATGCTGATCGATCAAGGAAAGTGGGTTAAGTCTTGGGCCAGTGGAATGCTTCAAGCAGGCGAAGCCAGTGCATTAAGTAATCACTATACCCTTGAAGGCTATAGAACGAGCATGAAAAACCTGCCTGACAGCGATAAAGACGGATTGCCT
Source organism: uncultured Clostridia bacterium (assembly GCA_946403085.1). Lineage (GTDB taxonomy): Bacteria > Bacillota > Clostridia > Saccharofermentanales > Saccharofermentanaceae > Saccharofermentans. The sequence continues at coordinate 33,417 of CAMIYM010000004.1, forward strand.
GATGTTTTGGAAAAGAATGGTATGGTTACCAATATCGGTGCTTTGATCAGAACTAATCCCAATAATCCGGATACTGATGGTGATGGATTAACAGATGGTTATGAAATGGGAGAATTATGCCTTACTAAATATGCGTATGAACTTGGCACGTTCCAATACTATGTCAGGTACTGGTATGCTGCGTATGGTATGCGACCTGATGAATGGGTATTCTTCTGTATGAGATCCAATCCAACATTGAGCGACTCTGATGGAGATGATGCTACGGATGGTGAAGATGCGACGCCAAATGAGAAAAATAAACCAATTAATTATATTTTGATTGGTATGGATAAACCTGAAGAAGATAAGATTTCGTGCATGAAACAGCCTTATATTGATGCGTTTATTAAACTTGGACAAGAAGTTGTTGTTTTAGAAATGTGTTATGGTTCAGATTATTATAAGAAAGCAAAGACTTTTTATGATTCGAACAAAAGTGATGATGATCCGCCTTTTGCTGTGTATGTTTTAGCGAAAAGAACTTTTGAGTGGTTGAAATACGATTTAACTAAGCAAGAAATCAAAGCCAAGAAAAAAAATACTTATGTAGACAAAATGATAATAATAGCGCATGGTTCCTATAATTGGATAGAGTTTATGCCTGATGATGACAATGGTTACATTTCCTCTGAAGATGTTATAAAAAATGTAAACCCAGCATGTAAGATTAATCTGCTTGATATTCAGGCTTGTTACTGCGCTAAGCCTGTAGGTTATACTTATAAAAATACTAATGGGAAAACTATTAATACTACAACTTGTATTGCATATGAGTTTTTTAAGAAAAATAATATCCTAAAAGTTTATGCTTGGACTGATCAAGCATCATTTGAATTTGGACAGAATGTATCTATAATGGGAGCCTATGTAGAGTTTTATAATAAGGATACAGACGGAGTTGGTATGAGAGAGGTTAAATCATATTGGTATTTTTGGATATGGCCAGCATATAAACCATTGCAGTATTAATCTATACTGAACGGAACAATGCTCATTTCCCCAGAGGTTTATTATGAATAAACAAACTAACAATGACAAAAAAACAGGCAAAAAAAAATATGTGATTATATTTCTTGTAGTTTTTTTGATTCTTTTTCTTTTGTTTCCGCGCAGATACACTTATCTGGATGGCGGTTCTGTAGCATACGGCAGTTTTGGATTTGGAATTATATACAAGGTAGAACAACGACATGGACTGCCCCAAACGGTTGATGCTGATGGTTATGGGTATTATGAGAACGGCACTGTTATTTCAATTTTCGGAATTGAGATTTATAACAATGCACACACGGATTATGATGATTTAGCTATTGCTCCTCACGATCCCAATAATGAAACATCTCCGCATAATTAGAGAATGGGTTTGTTGCTAAATGCTGTAAAAAAATGAAAGAAACAATATCGGATAAACTATACAGTTGCTAGTTTACCCTACAACTCCCAACACCCTGAGAAGCGTTGCTGTAAATACATAGAGGAAGTCAATCATGCCTGCAGCAAGGACAAGAACGAGCCATACTCTCTTTACGCTGAACTTCCTATTCTTTCTGAGCTCGTCATGCAAAGGCGTGGTGATGTTCTTGAAGAGGATGACCTTCTTCTTTGTAAGTCTTCCGACTGTGATCTTAACGATCGAGATACCGCCGTCACAAAGGAAGGGGAGACCTACGATAAAGTAGAGCAATGGAATCCTGCAATAGATCAGGAAGAAAGCTATAAAGAATCCCAAGCCTCTGGAGCCTGCATCGCCCATGAGCATTTTCGACGGGTTGAAGTTGTAGAGCAGATAAGCCATGACTGCCGGGATAAAGACTACCAGGAGGATTATGGAGTTCCTGTCGATTAAGGACATAGCCATAAAGCCCATAAGGAATGTCATTAATACTGCAAGTATCGAAAGTGTTCCGGAAAGTCCGTCTATACCATCTGTAGCATTTGTGGCATTGATCGATACGACGAAAAGTATTACGGCGAGAATATAGAAAACGACCGGATGAAGGTCAAAATATGTGCCTGTAATAGCGATATATACTCTTGTGCCAAAGAAATGGACACAGATGAAAGCTCCGATAAGAGATACGGCAAAATCAAGTGCACCCTTTAAATACTCGTTCCAGGCGTCCTTGGATCTGTCGTCGAGCCAGCCTGTTACCATTGCTGCAAGAGTGGCAAGAAGTCCGAAACCGAGCCCGGATACGGCATTTCCGCTCTCAAATAAGCCTTTTTCTGAAGTTACAGGGTTATAGAAGAAGCAGAGTACACTGGAAACTGCCAGGAAAACGAGCATAAAGTAAAAACCGACACCGGTAGGCTTACCGATGTTTACTTCAGATCCCTGGGCGAATTTACGTCCGCGGTCATGTCCTAATAATATCTTCTCTCCGGGAAGGAATCTGAGAAGGATCATTGTAATGGCAAATGCGGCTGAAAGGCCTATCGCCATCTTATAGATAAAGTACATTAAGAATGCCTCTTGCTCGTTAGGTTTCTATAACAAAAGCATTATATCCTAACAAAACGCATAAAAAAATCATCAAATAGTGCAATAAATAGACCTGATACACTCGTCAGTATTGGTCGAAATATGTTAATATATCAACTTGTAATTAAGGAGTATCAGATATGGATTACAAAGATTTAATAGCTGCTAATTTAAGTAAAGTAACAGGCCTTGATAAGGCCCAGGTTGAAGGACTTATTGAGATCCCGCCGAAGCTCGAGCTCGGAGATTACGCATTCCCGTGCTTCGTTCTGGCCAAGACTCTTCACAAGGCTCCGCCCATGATCGCAAATGAGCTTAAGGATTCCCCTGAGCTTATAAATGGCTTTGACGGTGCTGTTACAGTTGATACAGCAGGTCCTTACATTAATTTCAGGATCGACAGGGGCGTTCTTGCCAAGAGCGTAGTATCTGAGATCATCGCTGAGGGCGACCAGTACGGTAACAGGAATATAGGTGAGGGAAAGAATGTCATCATCGAGTTCTCATCCCCTAATATCGCAAAGCCTTTCCATGTAGGTCACGCTTTTACGACTATCCTTGGCAATTCACTTGCTAATATTTATTCCAGACTCGGATATAACGTTATCAGATTCAACCACTTAGGAGATTACGGCACACAGTTTGGTAAGCTTATCACTGCATACAGGCTCTGGGGTGACGAAGATGCCATGAAGGCTAACCCTATCGATGAGCTTACAAGGATCTATGTTAAGTTCCACGACGAGTGCAAGGTTTCTCCCGAGCGCGAGAAGGAACTTGAAGACACCGCAAGGGATAACTTCAGGAAGCTCGAAGAGGGCGAAGCTGAGGAAGTAGCTCTCTGGCAGCGCTTCAGAGACCTGTCACTCCAGGTTTTCGAGAAGACATATGAGAGAATGGGCATCAAGTTCGACAACTATAATGGCGAATCCTTCTATTCATCAAGGATCCCCGGTGTCGTTAAGATGCTTGAAGATAAGGGGCTTCTGGAGGAGAGCGAAGGCGCCAAGGTCGTAAAGCTTGACGATGAGGGACTTCCTCCGTGCCTCGTAGTAAAGAGCGACGGTACGACGATCTATGCTTCAAGAGACCTTGCAGCAGTTCTCTACAGACATGAGGAATACAATTTCTATAAGAATATCTACGTTGTAGGACTTCCGCAGCAGCTTCACTTCAAGCAGGTATTCGCTGTTCTGAAGAAGGCAGGATATGACTTCGCTGATGACTGCGTTCACGTAGGATTCGGCCTTTTGAAGTTCAAGCCTAAGAAGGACGAGAACGGCAATGAGGTCGTTGAGGCATTCTCCACCCGTGCCGGAAACATCATTAAGCTTGATGATTTCCTTGATAAGACCACGGAGAAGACTGCTGAGATCATCAGGAAGAACAGTGAACTCAGAGGCGGTGACATGACTGACGAGCAGATCGCAAAGGTATCTGAAGTAGTCGGTCTCGGTGCTGTCTCATACACATACCTTAAAGCAGGAAGAGAGAAGGACATCCTCTTCGACTGGGATGACATGCTCGATTTTGAAGGTGATACAGCGCCTTACCTTATCTACACATATGCCAGGATCAAGTCGATCCTCAGAAAGGCTGAAGATCAGGGCATCAAGGCATCAGTTGACTCAGTTGATAAGCTCGCTGCAGAAGATGAGTATGCCGTTATCAGAAGCCTTGCAGACTTCAAGGATGCAGTAGTTAAGGCAGCAGAGAGCTATGAGCCTTTCATGATCTCACGCCAGATCGCGCTTATCGCAAGAAACTTCAACCGTTTCTACAATAATTCCAGGATCCTTAATGCCGAGAGCGATGATATAAGGGATGCACGCCTTAAGCTTTGTGAGGTTGTTGCTGATACGCTCAAGTCCGGACTTGATATGCTCGGAATCGGCGTTGTTGAGAAGATGTAAGGCTTTTTAGAAAGGCAGATCGATGGAGAATACAGCAAACAGTTCGGTACCGGATTTTAAGGAACTTAAGTATACAAGGCCTGACCTTGATAAGTTTACTGAAACCATTAAGAATGTGCGTTTGAGGCTCATGACCGCCAAGACTGTCGAAGCGGCCGATGAAGCGATCGGCGAGTATGAGATCGCCATAAGCTCATTCGATACACAGTACGCGCTTTGCCAGATCCTTCACGATCTTGATACTTCGAACGAGTTTTACAATACTGAGTTGGAGTTTTTCGATGAGGCTTCAGCAAGAGTCCAGGAGCTTTCTTCAGCCGTATTATCAGGCCTTTTGACCGCTCCCTGTGCTGACAGTATCAAGGTTAAGTATGGTCCCATGATCTTCCGTAAGGCTAAGAACCAGAAGGAGATCATTTCCAGTGAAGTTATCGACGATCTTACTGAGGAATCCAAGCTCGAGAATGAGTATTCCCAGAAGCAGTCCGAGGCTGAGATCCCGTTCGGCAAGAAGAATCTTAACTTAAGCCTTATCCAGCCTTATCTGCAGTCAACGGACAGAAATGTCCGTAAGCAGGCGCATTCAACTCTTGATGCTTACTATATGTCCCGAAAAGCTGCCTACGACGATATCTACGATAACCTCGTAAAGACAAGAACTACGGTTGCAAAGAAGCTTGGATACAACAGCTTTACTGAACTCGGCTATAAGCGTATGGAGCGTTACGACTATACAAGGGAAGATGTTGCTTCTTTCAGGGAGAATATCAAGAAGTATATCGTTCCGCTTACTATTCAGATTAGAAAGCTTCAGCAGCAGAGACTTAATGTCGATAAACTGATGTTCCACGACCTTCCGTGTCTTTTCGCTGAGGGTAATCCGGCTCCTGTAATCAGCAAGGATACTTATGAAGAGGCGGCAGGAAAGTTCTTCCGCCAGATGTTCGGTGCAAATCCAAGCTTCTTTGATATACTTTCAGATCACGGATACACAGATCTTCTGTCCCGTCCTGTAAAGTCCACTGGCGGATACTGCATGTATCTTGAGGATTACTGCATTCCGTTTATCTTCATGAACGGCAATGGTACATTCGATGATGTGGCTACGGTTATCCATGAGGGAGGACACGCTTACGCGGCTTTGGCCGGAGCTGAGTCTTCTCCGTTTGTAGAGTGCCTGTCTCCTACGCTTGAGACATGCGAGATCCACTCCACATCAATGGAATACATGTCTTATCCTTTCATGAACATCTTCTATGGTAAGCAGGCTGAACAGTACTGCGAGCTTCACATGACTGACGGACTCCTGTTCCTGCCTTACGGCTGCATGGTCGATGAATTCCAGCACATCATCTACGATAATCCGAATATGACTCCCAATGAGCGTCATGAGATCTGGAGAATGCTCGAACAGTCTTACCAGCCGTTCATCAATTACGATGAGAAGGAGACACCTTTCCACGCTTTGGGCGGTGCCTGGATGAAGAAGGATCACATCTTCACGACACCTTTCTACTATATCGATTACTGTCTTTCCCAGATCTGCGCATTGGAGCTTTGGGACGAGTCCAGAGATGATCTTAAGGTCGCTTTGGAGAAGTACAATACTCTCTGCCAGTTAGGCGGAAGTGATACATTCCTGAACCTTATCAAGCGTGCAGGCATTGAATCGCCTTTTGATGTCGATGTCATAAAGCGTCTCGCTTACAGATGCTCTGAATTCCTTAATCTGTGAGGAACTTTAAGTGCGGCTTCCTGAGGATTTTATCAATGAGATGAATGAATTCTTCTCGCGTCACAGTTATGTGCCGCAGGAAGGATTTTACGAGAGCTTTGATAAGGAACCTCTTAAAGGCATAAGGTTCTCGCGTTCAAAGATCAGATCTGTTGAAGAAGAACATCAGCTCTTAAAAGATCTTAATGAGGATATAAACCCGGTCTCATGGTGTGAGGGCGGTTACTACGTAAATAACGATACAGGCGGAAAAGAAGCGCTCTATCATGCTGGTGTTTACTATCCCCAGGAGCCTTCTGCGATGCTGCCTGCACAGGTCATGGCTGCAAAGCCCGGAGAGATCGTGCTCGACCTGTGTGCTGCGCCCGGCGGAAAAGCCTGCAGGTTAGGCGAGTCGATGCACGGTGAGGGGATCCTTGTCGCAAATGAGATCAGCTTTGAAAGATCCAAGGCACTCCTTCGTAACATCGAGCGCTCAGGCATCAGCGGTGTTGTTATCCTTAACGAGACCCCCGAGAACATAGCATCAAGGCTTCCTCTATTCTTTGACAAGATCCTTATCGATGCTCCGTGCTCTGGCGAGGGCATGTTCAGAAGGGACTCAGGTGCTGTTAAGAGTTATATGAATTACGGACCTAAGGTCTGTGTTCCTCTGCAGGAATCGATCCTCGAATCAGCAGATAAATGCCTTAAGGAAGGCGGTTCAATCGTTTATTCCACATGCACATTCTGCGTTGACGAAGATGAGAATCAGATCGCAAGATTCATAGAGCGTCATCCGGAATACCACGTCAAAGCCCATCCTGAGATCAAAGGCGTTACTCATGGCGGAGATGACTCTATCCTTCCGGGTTCCATGAGAATCTGGCCCCATTTATCAGACGGTGACGGACACTTCTGCGTTCATCTTATAAAGGGTGAGGAAAAGGACCTGAAATCTGCTGAAGAGTATCTGATAAAGACTGATATAAAATCCAAAGACAGAAATATAGAAGCTGCCATGGAGATGCTGGATGAAGTCCTGTCTGTTAAAGGCAGGGAAGAGCTCCTTAAGGGTGAATTCATCTGCCATGGAACAGGTATATTCAAGATGACATTTGCAGAGAAGATCTTCAAAGGACTTAAAGTCGTAAAGACAGGCCTTTATGTCGGTGATATAAAGCCGCTGAAGTCCGGCAAGAAGGTTTTCGAGCCGTCAAACAGCATCGCGCTCTCTCTTAGCCGTGAAGCGGTCAGGGATGATTCTTATCTGGCATTGGGCAGAGACGATGACAGGCTCCTTAAATACTTAAGAGGAGAGACCATATCCGTAACATCTGATGACGGTCTTAAATCATCCGGAACAATACTCGTAGGAATCGGTGACTTTCCGCTGGGATTTGCCAAGATCAACGGACAGACCGCGAAAAATATGTATCCCAAGGCTTGGAGGCTTATATGACGAAAGAGTTGAAGCTCATTCTTGCAACATCTAACAAGGATAAGGTTAGAGAGATCGGTGAGATATTATGCGATACGCCTTTTGTGGCAGTATCCATGCGTGATGAGGGCTTTGATCCCGATATAGTCGAAGACGGAAAGACATTTGAAGAGAATGCACTTATCAAAGCTCGTGCTGTCCACGCACTTGCTCCTGATGCATATGTAATGGCTGATGATTCTGGCCTTTGCATCGACGCGTTAGACGGCGCTCCCGGCATTTATTCAGCAAGATTCTGCGGTGAGAATTCCACTTATCCTGAGAAGTTCGCCAAGATCTTCGAGATGCTCAAAGATGTTCCTGAAGATAAGCGTACCGCTAAGTTTGTTTGCAGCATTGCAGTAGTAAGACCTGACGGTTCTGAATTCACGGTAAGAGGCGAGATCTGCGGCGTACTCCATGAGAAGCCGATGGGTGACGGCGGATTTGGTTACGATCCTATTTTCTATGTGCCTGAATTCGGCATGACTACTGCCCAGATGACAAAAGAGCAGAAGAACTCCATAAGCCACAGAGGCAAGGCTTCGAGGGCAATGGCTGAAAAGCTTAAAGAGGAGCTTAAGTAAGATTCCGCCGAAGAATGGTTTTGTCTCTGGTGTAATTTTTCGCTCAAAATAAAGTTCTTCACGATATCCTTGGGATTATTTCTCGAAAAAGCATACCGGAACCGCATTTTTCGATTTTGGTATGCCTGTTTTGCTTGTTTTTAAGTGCTTTTGTTGGCCTCGGGGCATACCAAAACGCTGTTTTGAAGAATCGGTATGCTTTTTACCCTCTCCAGAGTCACTTCGGGCACCGAAAACAGCATACCAAACTCGAGTTTTGCCATTTTGATATGCTTTGCCTGATTATCTAAGGTATCGAAAAGAACAGGTACGGACACAAAACTACAAATTGCTTTTTGTGTCCGTCTTTTCAAGCGTCCTTGCAAGGAAAAACAAGCTCATTTACGGACACAAATGAGATAACTGCCCGTTGTGTCCGTAATTTCAGGCGTCGAAGCCAGGAAAATCGAAAAAATTTACGGACACAAAACCCCAAACTACCTTTTGTGTCCGTTCTGGCAGATCCCAAACAGGGAAAACACGTTCAGTTCAACGGACACAAATGAGATAACTGCCCGTTGTGTCCGTTTTTCTTGATGGTGACGAAATGGTGACGTTTTTTAACTGAAAATAACACCGAAAACGTTGCGGTTTCAGAACGCTGTTCGATTATTAGGCCAATCCTCCGCCTTATTATAATTATTAGATTGAAAACCCACTTTAATCGTGTTAATATTTTCAGGCGCGTACAAATGTCCACCACTGAAAGTATATTCAGGCGCGGAAACTCATAGAAAGGACACCCTAATATGCATCAGGATAACCCCGAATATTATTTGGTAGATAAGCGAGTTTTACCTGAAGTTTTCATTAAGGTGATGGAAGTCAAGCAGCGTCTTAATACCGGCGAATCCATGTCGGTAAATGAAGCTGTAAGGAAGACCGGTCTGTCACGAAGTGCATATTACAAATACAAGGATTCCGTTCTCCCGTTCTACGAGGCGGCAAGCGGCAAGAAAGTTACGCTTCTTCTCTCTGTCGAGAATTTCCAGGGCATCTTATCCGAGATCATCAGAACGATCGCGGAATCACGTGCTAATATTCTGACCATTAATCAGAATATCCCGATCAACGGTCTTGCAGACATCTCCATCTCAATAGAGACAGTATCGATGTATGGAACTGTTGACGACATAATCAATGATATCTCCAAGCTCGCCGGCGTGCGCAAGTGCATGATCCTGAGCAGGGAATAATGAAAGGTAAGGATTTAAGACATGGCAATTAACGTCGCAATCATGGGTTTCGGTACAGTTGGTTCAGGTGTTGCCGAGACTCTCGATATCAACAAGGATCTGATCACGAAGCGCGTTGGCGAAGAAGTCAACGTTAAGTACATTCTTGATATCAGGGATTTCCCTGAGAGCAGATTCGCGAATCTCATAACTCATAATGCAGATGAGGTCTTCGAGAGTGATATCCTTATTGCGGTCGAGACTATAGGCGGTGCGAGGATCGCTTATGAATACACCAAGCGCGCACTTTCCCTTGGAATCAGCGTTGTTACTTCCAATAAGGAACTTGTTTCAACACATGGTCCTGAGCTTTTGCAGATTGCAAAAGAAAATAACTGCTGCTATCTCTTTGAGGCTGCAGTAGGCGGCGGAATCCCGATCATCAGACCTTTGTATAAGTGCCTTTCAGCTAATAAGATCACAAAGATCGCAGGTATCGTAAACGGTACGACAAACTACATCCTCTCACAGATGAAGGATGAGGGCATCGACTTCGATACTGCATTGAAGCAGGCTCAGGCTAACGGCTTTGCAGAAGCCAACCCTTCCGCTGACATCGATGGTATCGATGCACAGAGAAAGATCTCTATCCTCTCTACGATCGCAAATGATGGTGACTATATCGCACCTGAATCGATCTCTGCAGAAGGCATCTCGAAAATAACCACAGACGACATGCAGTTTGCTGCATCCATCGGCTGTGACATCAAGCTCATCGCTCTTTATGAAGCTGATGATCTTCCTGTTGTTTATGTCGCTCCCACACTGGTAGATAAGAGCAATCTCCTGTTTAATGTCGGCGGTGTTTTCAACGCGATCATGGTTGACGGCAACAGCTTGGGCCAGGCTATGTTCTATGGTCAGGGAGCAGGTACGCTTCCTACGGCTTCCGCTGTCTGCGGCGATATTCTCGAGGCAGCAATGGGCAATCCCACAGAGAACAGGGCATGGACTTCTGAGAGCGTTAAGATCACTCCTTATGATGAGATCGCAGCTGATATCGTCGTAAGAGCTGATGTTCCTGCCAAGGTCATAGGCGCAGCAGAAGGCTTCGAGTGTGAAGTCCTTTCTGATGAGGCTATCCTCGTTAAGGGAATCAAGCATAAGGATATTGAAAAGCTTGTAAGTGAATCCGGTGCCAAGTTCTGGATGCACTATCTTAAATAATCGAAAACAGATTCGGAGGAATTATAAATGAAGGTACTCGTAGTAGGCGGCGGCGGAAGAGAGCATGTTATCTGCTGGAAGCTCAAGCAGGATCCCAGGGTAACGGAGCTTTACTGTGCGCCCGGTAACGGCGGTATCGCTTCAATCGCCACTTGCGTTGATATTAAGGCTACTGATCTCGATTCTATGGTCGAGTTCGCTAAAAAAGAGCAGTTCGATCTCGTTTTCGTAGCTCCTGATGATCCGCTCGCTCTTGGTATGGTCGACAGAATGGAAGAAGCAGGCCTCAGAACCTTCGGCCCTAAGGCAAATGCAGCGATCATTGAAGGCTCCAAGGCATTCTCAAAGCAGCTCATGAAGAAGTATCAGATCCCTACTGCAAAGTATGAGATCTTTGAAGACGAACAGAAGGCACTTGATTACCTTGAGACTCAGCCTATGCCTATCGTTATCAAGTGTGACGGTCTTGCATTAGGTAAGGGCGTTATCATTGCCCAGAACCTTGATGAGGCTAAGCAGGCCGTAAAGGACATGATGGAAGACAAGAAGTTCGGTAACGCAGGCTCCACGATCGTTATCGAGGAATGCATGACAGGCCCTGAGCTTACGGTTCTTGCATTCTCAGACGGAAATACATGTGTTCCGATGGTATCTTCAAGAGACCACAAGAGAGCATATGATCACGATGAAGGTCTTAATACCGGCGGTATGGGTGCTGTTACACCCGGTGCTGATATGACTGACGAGCTTAAGGCACGCATCCAGAACGAGATAATCACACCTACAGTCGAAGCTCTTAAGAAAGAGGGAAGACCGTTCAAGGGTGTCATCTACTTCGGACTTATGCTTACACCTGAAGGACCGAAGGTCGTTGAGTATAATGCACGTTTCGGAGATCCTGAGGCTCAGGCAGTATTGCCTCTCTTAGAGAACAGTCTCCTCGATATAGTCGATGCAGTTATCGACGGTAAGCTTGACCAGGTTGAATTCAAGTGGAAGAATAAGTGCTCCTGTGTTGTAGTCATGGCTTCAGGCGGATATCCTCAGAGCTATGCCAAGGGTTATGAGATCACAGGCATCGATACCTGCGGCAAGATCGTATTCCAGGCAGGCACAGCACTTAAGGACGGCAAGCTCGTTACAAGCGGCGGACGTGTTCTCTGCGTATACGATGAGGCAGATACTCTTGATGAGGCTATCGACGGAGCATATGAAGGTGTTGCTAAGATCTCCTTCAAGGATATGCACTTCCGTCATGACATAGGAAGGACACTCGGCTGATAAATGAGAATCGGCATCTACGGAGGCTCATTCGATCCCGTTCATAACGGTCACATAGCAATGATCAAATCCGCTTTAAAGAGCGGATTTGTCGATTGTGTGATCACGATCCCTTCTGTCAGAAACAACTTCAAGCTTTATAAGAACAAACTTCCACCACCGTACCGTTATTACATGATGAAAGAGACCGTAGAAGGACTTGGTCTTAAGAATGTCTTTGTAAGTGACATCGAGTATGGGATAGAGGGAGTAAGCTATACGGCTGTTGTCCTTAAAGAACTTACTTCTGACAGCTATATCAGGGATTTCCTTATCTCAAATGATATCAAGCGCAAGAAAGCTGAAGAACACCATGAATTCTTCTGGATCATGGGTTCTGATACACTCGGGACTTTCGAGACATGGTACAAGCCGGGCGAGATCCTGAATCATGCAGCTTTACTGGCTGCTGTAAGACCGGGTGATGATACCGATGTGGAGAAGGCGGCTGATTCCATAAGAAAGAACTTAGGCGGCAAGGTCGAGATCTTCAGACTGGATGGTATCGAGTGCTCTTCTTCCGGAATCATAGACAGCGGTGATTTCTCGGAGGTTCCTGAGCCTGCAGTTAAGTTCATCAAAAAGCATGCGCTCTATACTGAGAACACCATGCTTGAAGGTGTATCTGATGAAGCAAGGAAACAGTTCTTTGAAAGTGCTGTCTGGATGTATAAGTATCTGGGCGGTAAGAGACTTCTTCATACGCTCAATGTAGGTTATCTTTCAGCTCATCTGGCTGATGTTTTCGGCTGTGATAAGGATAAAGCACTTATTGCCGGTGCTCTGCATGACTGTGCAAAGGAACTTCCTCTTGAACAGCAGTCAGAGCTCGCGCAGAAGTATTCAGGCGATCTTTTCACAGAAAAGAAGCTCCTTCATTCGCCGGCAGGAGCCACTTTTGCCAGAGAACAGTTCGGCATAGAAGATAAAGAGATACTTGATGCCATCTGTTATCACACGACCGGCAGAGGCAATATGAGTATTCTCGAAAAGATCGTCTACTTAGCTGACAAGATCGAGCCTTCAAGAGATTACACAGACTTAACTCCGATAAGAGCTGCTGCAGAGAAGGATCTGGACAGTGCCATGAGGATGACTGCTTCATCTGTTAAGGATAAGTTCGTATCGCAGGGAAGAGACATCCATCCGATGACTGTCCTCATGATGAAAGATCTCAATCTATAAGTACTTTTATCGTTTCTGTCTGCTTAACAATAAGTTAAAACTATGACGGGGTTATTGTGCTAAAATCAAATTATCAATTAAACCAAGGAGATAAATAATGGATACAAAAGAATTAGCCGCTAAGATCGCTGACATACTCGATTCTAAGAAGGGTATCGATATTGAGACGATAGATCTCACAGGCAAGACTGTACTTGCAGATTATTTCGTTCTCGCAAGCGGTAATTCCACTACACAGATCAAGTCCCTTGCTGATGAAGTCGAATTCGTCCTTAAGAAGGATTACGACATCGTACCTGATCACATCGAAGGACGTTCAGGTGACAAGTGGATCCTTCTGGACTATAAGGATGTAGTTGTTCATGTCATGGGCCGTGAAGAGCGTCAGAACTATAACATCGAGAAGTTCTGGGAGACAAAGCGTAAAGATACAGAAGCGTAATCTGTTCTAGTATATTATTTAAAGTAATGTTAGGAACCGGCAGGGCATTTGCCTTGTCGGTTTTGTCGTATTTTGTCGCGAAAAAACGACAAAGCAGGATGTTATTCTCTCATTGATGAAAAAGAGTGCATCAGGCAAGATCAAAAGATTCATATATCCATTGGCATTCATTCTGGTAGTGATACTGAGTGTCCTTTATAAGCTTGTGTTCAAGGGGAGCGGAGACATATTCATTCAGACGGTAAAGGGTGGTAAGAAAAGCATCGTAACAAGTTCAGCCGTATCTGAGACGGGGGAGACAGTTCCATCTGATATATCAGGAGATAACCCCTCTTATAATCCGTCTGAAAGCACTGAGAAAGCAAGCCTGATAAGCGTGTATATATGCGGTGAGGTCAATAAACCCGGGATATACAAGGCTCCCAAAGGCGTTCTTTTAAATGACATCATAGAGGAGGCAGGGGGGCTTACAAAAGAAGCTTCGGTAAACAACCTTAATCTCGTTTATCAGATAACGTCCAATATGTCGATATATATCCCATCGGAAAGCGAGATAAGGCAAGGTTTTAACGGCGGAGACATAATACGGCAGGATGGTGTATATGTGTGGGGCAACTCTTCAGGAACCGGATCAGATCCTGACGGGAGCAGCATTCAGAAAGTAAACATCAATACTGCTACTGTGGATGAATTAAAGGCTCTCCCGGGTATCGGCGAAGTGACGGCAAAAGCAATAGCAGATTACAGGAAGACCAAGCCGTTCAAGTCCATTGAAGATATCAGGAATGTGACTGGGATAGGTGAATCCAAGTTTAAGAGGATCAAGGACTATATCTGTGTCTGATCAGGTATAGCCGTACAGACCGCGGACACTTACTTCTCCGCTTCTTAAGTCTTCTACGGAACCGTCATCAAACCTGACCTTAAGGGTGAAGTCATCGTTGATGGCAATAGCCGTTCCAGTGCGTCCCTTGCTGTTTTCGGCAAGCTGGGGGAAGGCGGTTATCTTGCTGCCTACGGTTATGTTGCTCATACGGTAGCGGTTGATGTAGTAATCGTCGTCAGGCCATCTGTATTCTATATCTCCAAGAGCACGGATAAGTTCAGCTGCCAGCTTCCAGCGTTCAAAGGTCTTTCCGCCGTTCTCTATCGAGATCGATGTGGCTATCTGTGATAACTCCTCAGGAAAAGAACTCTCGTTGACGTTGATGCCTATGCCGATAATGCAGTTGTCGATCATCCCGCTCTCGCCCTCTACTGTGACCTCCGTGAGAATGCCGCAGATCTTTTTCCTGTTCATGAGAAGGTCGTTTACCCATTTGACCTGTGAATCGATCCCATAGGCATTGAAAATAGCGTCAGATACGGCGATGGCAGTCCAGCTCGTAAGATTGGATATCTTATCAAAGCCTGATTCAGGCTTGAACAGGTAAGACAGATAGATCCCGACGCCTTTAGGGGAGGAGAAGCTTCTGCCGCGTCTGCCTTTTCCGCCTGACTGGTGATCTGATATGACTACTGTGCCTGACGGTGCTCCATTCCTGGCCATATCCTTAAGGACATTATTGGTCGAGTCTACAGAATCGAAAACATGTACGAGCGACGACACTTTATCAGGAAGTATCAGGCATACGGAACCCTTAGTCAGAAGGTCCGGCATCCCGTTCAGAAGATAGCCTTTGTTGGTAGATGAAGTTATCTCATATCCTTCATCACGCAAAGCTTTTACAGCGTTATTAACAGCTGCTCTTGATACACCTAACTGACGGCTTATTGCTTCACCGGAGATATAGTCTTCTTCACTGTATATGATTTTCAGAACATCATCTTTGAGCATTAGATCGACCTTCTTTATGTTTTTGCCTCAAATTGAGACCATATATGTAACTTAATAGCAAAAATAATAACACTTTATATTGAAGATGCGGTAAAATAATATCGGTTTAGTGCTTTAAAACTTAGGACGTCAGGGTGAACATGGGTATTTATTCTACTGTTCTGGCAGTTGTTATGCTGCTTAGCATATTATCTACTTTCGCGCTCGTACTCTTTTCGAGACGAGGTACAAATACGCTTGAGATCCTGATTTCCGTCTGCATTATGATGAGTAACGCCGGTTACTTCATTCTCTCCTGTTCCAGAAATGTTCAGGAAGCGGTTCTGGCAAATGCCATGGCCTATATCGGAGGAATCTTCCTGCCGCTTCTTATCGTATATATCCTGATCGACTATTCGGATTCAAAGGTTCCTACATGGTTCTCTATTGTTATCCTCGTGGTCAACATCTTCGTATTCCTGTCAGTCCTTCTTACTGACAGATTCCCGTATTTCTATACGAGCGTTATTTTCCAGCGCGGTGATCCAGGCATACTTTATAAGGAACCGGGCTCTGTCTATTACATTAGATACATTATCCTGGCGGTTGAAGTCGGACTTGCTGCTTTCTTTACGATACTGACATATCTTGGCAAGCGAAGCGCTTCATTCAGACTCATGGTCACATATGCAGGCTCTCTGTTTGGTGTATTGCTTGTTTACCTGGCAAAGAACCTCTTCAATATGAAGTACGATCTTATCCCGTTCTTCTATCTTGTCTGCACGATCATCCTTGACTATGTGGTCGCAAGATCAACGATCTATAACGTTAATCTGAGTGTTCAGGAGAAGATCAATGAACTCAGTACATTCGGTTATATCGTTTTCGACAAGAAGTTCAGATATGTCGGTTCCAACCCTGTTTCCGAGAAGTTCTTCCCGGAGATCAAGAATGCGCGTATCGACTCAAAGATCATTGCAAAGGACTACGCTTTGAAGGATCTGCTTAAGTGGATAAACGCTAATGCCACAGAGGCAGCTGAGAGCAAGAAGCCTATCAACAAGTTTACAAAATCTATCGTTATCAATGACAGAAACCCGAGTGAGAGAAGATACCTGGACTGCGAGATGAGCTTTATCCATTTCGGCTTCCAGAACCATGTCTCAGGATATCTTGTTGAGCTTACAGATGTAACAGAGCAGCACAACATGATCGAGTCCATGAGCTTCAAGGGTGAGTCACTGAAGCGTGAGGTAGAGCGTCAGACCAAGAGAGCTAAGTCGATGCAGATGTCTACCATCTTGGGCATGGCTGCCATGATCGAATCACGTGACAACTCCACGGGCGGTCACATCAACAGAACATCAGCATGTGTTGCACTGTTTGTTGAGCGTCTCCGTAATCTTGATGATTACAACATGAGTGAGAATTACTGGGATGCCGTAATCAATGCTGCCCCTCTCCATGACCTTGGTAAGATCGCCGTTGATGACGCCATCTTAAGAAAGCCTTCCGGTCTTACTGAAGAGGAATATGAGAAGATGAAGATCCACGCTGCTTACGGCGCTCAGATCATGAATAAGGTTCTTGAAGACGTTGATGATAAGGAATTCGTCAGAGTCGCTGCAAATGTCGCTCACTATCATCACGAGAAGTATAACGGCACCGGTTATCCTGACAGGTTAAGAGGCGAGAACATCCCGTTCGAGGCAAGAATAATGGCTCTGGCTGATGTTTTCGATGCGTTGGCAAGCCGCAGATACTATAAGGAACCCATGTCTTACGATGAGGCCTTTGAGATCATAAGATCAGAACTCGGACATCACTTCGATCCGCATCTCGGAAGGATCTTTGTAGGAATGAAGCAGGAGATAATCAACCTTTACGAATCATTCGAATCTACTGATTACGCCCGCTGATCTTCCTCGTCATTAATTATGTTCTTGACCCATTTATACTTCCTGTAGTGAATGAACACTGCAGGAAGTTTTACTATCTCATCAAGGTTAAGGATGAAGTAGACGACCATAACAGGCCAGTCCAGAACGAATGCCGTGATGAATCCGGCAGGCACGATAAATGCCCACATCGTGAGAGTATCGCATATGAAGCCGAACTTCGTGTCTCCGCCGGCAGAGAAGATACCGCCTATCAGAGTCGAGTTGATGGAGCGTCCGAGGATGTAGTAACTGCACATGAGGAGCATAATTAAAAGATAATGCTCGGCAGTCTCGGTGAGATTTACGAAGTAGAGGACAAGAGGCGCTGAAGCGGCTGCGACAAGGCCTAATATGATTCCTGAGATAATCGTGATCTTGAAGAGCTTGTCGCCATATTCCTTTGCTGTATCAAGCCTGTTCGCTCCAAGCTCGTTACCGATAACGATAACGCTTCCGCCGGCGATCGCATAGCACAGGCACGATACAAGGTCTTTAACGATCGCTGCAATGCCGTTAGCCGTAGCAGCATCAAGTCCGAGGTGACCCATGATGACCGTGATCATGGTAAAGCCGAAACCCCAGAGAAGCTGGTTCAGAAGGTAGGGAAGAGTATACTTCGAGAATCTCTTCCTCAAGTCGATATCGACGTGGAATATGTTCTTGAACCTGAGTCTGAACTTTGTAAGCTTCAATATGAAGATAATGCAGAGCAGCATGCCGGTGCCGTTAGAGATAGTAGTTGCAAGAGCAGCACCTGCGACACCCATCTGAGGCGCACCGAATAGTCCGAAGATCAAGACTGCGTTCAGAAAGATATTAAGGAATACGATTACAACGCTTGCTATAGTGCATTCCTTTACAAAGCCGACGTTCTTTAAGAGTGTCTCGAAAACGTTGGCTAATGTCATGAAGACATATGAGAAAGAGACGATCCTGATATAGGGGATACCATTCTCTACCAGTTCAGGAACATTAGTAAATACTCTCATTACACCTGCAGGCATGAACATCGCACATGAGAAGAAGACGATCATGACTGGAAGTGACAAAGCGAACATATATCCGAAAACTTTTTCGATCGACTTGATATCGCCCTTGCCCCAATACTGTGCAGCAAGCATGGATCCGCCAGCTGTTATGGACATGACGAAGAGCGTCAGTACGAGGACGACCTGTGTCGCAAGTGATACTGAAGCCATCGATTCCTGTGATAAGAAGAGCAGCATAATAGCATCTGATACCGGAACTAATGCGAACACAAAGTTCTGCAAAGTCATCGGAAGTATCAGAGATATAAGCTTTTTTCTAAAAGATGTACCCTGTTCGTTTTGCATGTGCGAATTATAGCAAAGAATAATTAATAATAAAGAGAAGATGCTGATTTTGCCCTAAAAACGCGAAAAAACAAGTCTTTATCACATGATTTATGTATAATGATTAAAACTACGACCGGCAGGTGAGATATGAAAAAGGAACGTCTTGTTGGAATAATTATGTCTGTTATTGTCTCAGCTGCAATGGGACTTGTATCGGCCATTCTTGTCATATATACCAATCCGGATTCACTTAAGGCGCATTCAGCTGTAATGATCTATGCGATGAATATCATCCTGTCGGTCATTCTGGGCCTTCTTACCGGATTGTTCCTGCCGCTCGGCAAGATGGGCGCAGCTCTTGCACGTAAGGCTAATGCGGTTCCGCCTTCTATGAAGTTCATCCTTTTAAATGCTATCCCGAACTCAGTAGGAAATACGATAATTATCAGCCTGATCTTAAGCTGTGTAGGTGTATTCAGTGCCCGCGCCAATATCCCTGCGGATATCCTGGCAACGCTTCCGCCGTTCCCTGTGATGTGGCTCGGAAGCTGGATAAAGCTGTTTTTCCCTACGCTTGTGATCAGTTATGTTCTGTCGATTGCGTTAGCGCCCCTTGTTGCAAGAATGGTTGGAATGAAGCCTCAAGGTCCGGTGCCCCCCAAGGGTCCTAACCGTTGATCTTTCAGGAAAACCAGTAGTTTCTGAATCATTTTTCGAAAAGATTTTAAGATAATCAACAACAAAGCTCCGTTATGTTGCTTAAGCATCAGAACGGGGCTTTATTAATCATATTCCAAACCCCGTTTGCTTGTGATAATGAAGCCATCAAACAAAACCAAAGCCAAAACAAAAACGGAGGACAAAAAAATGAAAAACACAGAAATGACAGAACTCAGCCTTAACGAACTCGATCAGATCTCAGCAGGTACAGCATTCGAAATGATGACAGACAGCCGCTTCCTTAACAGCCTCAACGGATCAACAAAGAGAATGGGATTCTTCGATTGCTGGCTCAACGTCGAGGCAAAGAGAGAGATCGCAGCAGCTTGGGCCAAGGTAGGAATTCAGGTACAGTTAGATGATCTTATCTTCGGTTACGATAACAGGTACTTCCTTAACGGAAAGCAGATCTCTTTGGCAGATGCTCAGAAGCACGCTATGACGATCACAGGCCATCAGATGAACGAGCAGGCTTGGAATTACTGATACTGACTTAGATACGATTCAAAGAAATAAGAAACGGACGATCATGTATCGTCCGTTCTTTGTCTTTTTACGAGTTCTGCAAAGAAGCCGTCAGCATTGATAAGCTCATCGTATGTGCCTTGCTCAGTGATAACACCATTGTCCAGGACAAGGATCCTGTCGCAGTGTTTGATCGTGCTTAATCTGTGAGCGATAACTATTCTCGTGCATCCCATAGCATCTAAAGCATCAGATACCATTTTCTGAGTCTTGTTATCCAGTGCGCTTGTGGCTTCATCAAAGATAAGGAGCTTAGGCTTGGGTGCGATTGCCCGTGCGATCATGATGCGCTGACGCTGTCCGCCTGAGATGCTGCCCTGGCCTTCAGAGATGATCGTATGCATTCCCATCGGCATCGCTCTGATATCGTCAGCGATGCCGGCTTTTTCTGCTGCTTCCCATGCATCGTCCAATGTAAGCTGAGGTGCGCTTATTACGATGTTGGAATAGATATCACCTTGGAAGACTCCTGCATCCTGCATCACGGTTCCGATCTTTTTGCGGAGTGATGAGAGGTCGACTTCTGATATGTCTTTGCCGTCAATTAATACTGAGCCTTTTTCCGGCTTTTCGAATCCCAAAAGCAATCTTACAAGTGTAGATTTGCCGCAGCCTGTGCTTCCCACTATAGCTACATATTCTCCGGGATCTATCTTCAATGAAATATCATTAAGAACATAGGGCGTATCATCAGAATATCGGAATGAGACATGGCTTAATTCGACGCTTCCGCTGATCCTGGTGATGATCTCTTTGCCATGGCTCATTTCGGGCTGAGTTTTAAGGAAAGGCTCGGCTTGTTCGAAGATAGGCTGGATCTGTGCAGCAGAGAGGGCGATACCCGATACTGCCATGAAAGCTCCCATGAGCATGCCGTAAGATGCAGTAAATGCAAAGTAAGATGAAGGATCGATATTGCTCCTTATCGCCATGTAATACAGCACGATGGTCGATATCAGGCTGATCGCAGTGGAGATGACAGAGTTGATCTTGATGAACAGGGGAGGATTATAAGTAAGCTTGGCGCCTTCCGAATAGACATCAAACCATTTGGCGAAAACTCTTTTCTCCGAGCCGGACAATCTTATCTTCTGTATGCCTGTGATTAGGCCGTAAGTAAGGCCTGACTCTTTCGCGGAGTGCTCCATGAGCTTTCTGTTGATCTTGATCTGTGTCAGTGTCGATATGATGGAGAATGCCACTGTCACTGCGACGATGATGAGTGAAGGGATAACGAGAGAAGGTGCAAAGCTGAATATCTGACCGACATAGATCAGTGAAGTCAGGGAAGTGAGAGCAGTACTCATGAGCATGCCCAGTATGAGTGAGCATAAACTGTTGACCGATGAAGAGCGGCTTTTAAGTTCGCCCGGGTTGTACTTTCTGAAGAAGTTGGCGGGCAGGGACATAAGGCGCATCATCATTGAAGCCTGAACTCCAAGCGAAGTCTTGATGTCAATCCTAGATTGGATCATCGTCTTGACACCGCTCATCAGCTGTGATGACAGGGCGACGCATATCATCGAGACCGCGATTGCCATAAGAACATCAGTCCTTCCGGAGTTAAGGACAGGACCTGTCAGCAACCTGGTAAGTCTCGGCATAAGAAGTCCTATCGCTGATACTGCGAAAGTCGATAAGATGATGAACACAATATCGCTTAAGGAGATGCAGTTCTTCATATATGTGATAAGGTCCGGTATGCCGAGTTCCTTCTGTGGAAGCGGACGGTAGAAGCACAGCGCTTCTGTGTCAAAAAGAGCGGCAGTTCTTCTGTTGATCCTTAATAATTTTCCGGACAAAGGATCTGTGAAACTATAACCGGAGATCTTACCCGGCAATAAAGCAACAGGCTTGCGGCCGTCTCTGGTGAAAGCCAGGACAGGTCCGTAAGCATCTTTATACCAGCCGTTTTCGAGCTCAATGACTCTGCTCATAAGTCCGTAAGGTCTCATGCTGTAATCGATCTGCTCTATTGGTTCCGTGATGCTTTCAGGAATCTCCACAGGCTTAAAGTGATAGTACCTGAGGATCTTATCGATTGCGGCTTCACGCCTTTCATCATTCCGGTTTTCTAAGTGTCCCATCCTGATCAAGGCTCCTTACTCGTTTGAGACGAGGTCTGAATAGATCCCGCCTTTTGTCATCAGTTCATCGTGTGTGCCGCGCTCTGCTATCTCGCCATGATCTAGCACGATTATCTCATCGCAGTCTCTTATTGTGGAAAGACGGTGCGCGATAACAATGCATGTGATTCCGCGGTCGCGTATAGCATTTATGACACCGTATTCCGTCTTGGCATCAAGCGCACTTGTAGCCTCATCAAGTATGATTATCGACGGATCCTGAGCAAGGACTCTGGCGATCTCCATGCGCTGTCTCTGGCCGCCGGAGATATTCTTGCCGCCGCTTTGCAGCTTATATTCATAGCCGCCGGGCAGCTTTGTGATGTCATCGTGAAGCATCGCATCTCTGGCAGCGAGGATCACTTCAAAATCCTGGATATCGTCATTCCACATTTTGATGTTGTTGGATATCGTGTCTTCAAATACTGTTATATCCTGATCAACAACAGCGATAGAACCTGTCATTACTTCTCTTGGATAATCAGACCTCTTATGACCGTCGAAAAGAATCTCGCCGCTCCACGGCTGATAGAGGCCAGAGATGAGCTTCGACATTGTAGACTTTCCGCTTCCGGAACTTCCTACGATAGCGACTCTTTCGCCGGTCTTAAGAGACAGGGAAAAGTCTTTGATAACAGGCTCTTCGAGGCGTGAATAACCGAAAGTGATATTCTTTATCAAGATATTGCCTTTAAGCTTTCCTGTCTTTTCTATAACCGGTTCATTATCAAGCGAAGGATCATCCGGATACTCCATAACATCTTCGATACGCTCCATTTGCGTGCGCATTTCCTGGATGGTCTGACCTGCACTTATGAGTGTCATTGCAGGTGACATAAAAGATCCGAGAAAGCCCTGGAACATCAGTACGGAACCAAGCGTGAACCTGCCATCCATCGTGAGATAAACACCTGCAATAAGCACAGCATAGTTGGCTACAGTGGAGAAGAAAGCAGGAATTATTCCGATGAACTGCTGTTCCTTGGCGGCTTTGACATTCTGGGCATTTACTGATGCCTGAAAGCCCGCCCATTTCTGGAAGAAGCCGTTCTCGGCGCCGCTTGCCTTGATTGTCTCGATCATCTCTATTCCGCTTGCAGTAGTGGATTCGAGCTTGGCTGAATCACGCATCTGAACGCGGGTGATGTTGATCCTTCTATTCGATATGATCCGTGACATTATTATGTTGAGTGTCAGTGTCGAAAAACCGATCAGGGTAAGTAGGACGCTCTGGCGGATCATGAGTACCAGATAGAAGATCATCATTACAGTATTAAGCAGGAGGGGAGCAAATGTGCCGACCAGTGTGCCTGCTATGGATGCATTCATTCCTGCTCTTGACTGGATATCTCCTGCAAGTCTTTGTGAGAAGAACTCCATCGGGAGATGCAGCACTTTCCACATGTAGGAAGCGTTACCGGCTATAGCCATCTTGCCGTTTATCTTTAATGAATAGATAGTCTGTACCCATGACACCGTAAGATTGATCGCGGCAAGTAATATCATTATCAGCATGAACGGGTTAACCCAGTCTTTGTTTATCCCTGTAAGGAGCCTGTCGATAAATATTCTGGATGTAACCGAATCAGCTATTCCGAAAAGATAACTTATTGCAGTGGTGAGCATTACAAAGACAACCGCAGCACCTGTTCCGGCAAGCCTTTTCGCTGCAAAGTCAAGCGTGCTCTTGCGCTTGCCGCCTGGTTTGAAGTCAGGTGATGGGACAGGCTCCAAGACGATTCCCGTGAATGCTTTGTCGAATTCATCCCAGGATATCTTAACTGTTCCTCTTGCAGGGTCATTGATATAGACGTGATTGCCGCGGAAACCATTGAGAACGACGAAGTGGTTCATGTTCCAGTGAATGATGCATGGGAACTTTCCGTTTTCTTTCACGCTTTCAGGGCTCGCCCTGTATGCCTTGACTTCGAAGCCGTAATTCTCAGCGGCAAGATAGATGTTCTTGGCTTTTGAACCGTCACGGGAAACACCGCAGTCGAGCCTGACCTGTTCGAGCGGCACCCATTTGCCGTAGTAAGCCATGATCATTGCAAGTGATGCAGCACCGCATTCCAAAGCTTCCAGCTGCATGATCACCGGAACTTTTGCGACTCCTTTAGTGACAGTCTTTTTCGCTGCTGCCATCAGGCTTACCTGCTCTCGATAAGGAATTCAATCGGTCTTATCTGTTCGATAACGACAGTTCCTTCATAAGAACCGTCAGGGAGTGAGACCTCTGTTATTCCATAGGTCCTGCCGTATTCATCCTTGGCGGTGGAAGTTATATTGTAATTCTCAGAAAGGATCCTTAAGGGCATTCCGGAAGTTATTGTGCCGGTCCCGTCAGTAACCACTTGTGCCTGGTGTTCTTTTACGATAACTTTGACAGCTGCTTTGGTCTCAAGCGTGCCTATCATTGACCAGATAAAGAGCGCGCCAAGAAGAAGGATAACTACGGCAAGAACAACCCATATGCCGGGACTTGTGACCTTGAGATGCTTAGTCAGTTCCTCAGGAGAGGATATGCGTGCAATAGTCTTAGCACGGAATAAGCCCTCACCATTGTTTTCGGCATTATTCTGTTCCAATGGAATACCTCCGGAGTATCAGAAATGAATAGATCACATTATCTTTTCGGTATTGGAATCAAGTTCTGATAAAGTCTTTACGATGAAGTCCTTAGGCTGGACAAGTCCGTCTTCTACCCACTTGGTAAGGATCGCGATGCAGCCCTGTGAACGGTACCATGTCTGATAAGTGAGCTTAATGTCTTTTAAGTTGGCGCCTTTCTTCTCAGACTCTATTTTCTTAAGGAGACCGTCAAGGATCTTCTCAAATTTGGCACGGAGCTGTCCGGGTGCGTTGGAGCTGAATACCATCTTGAAGACGTTCTGGTTCTTCTCGACATATCCTGCAAGGTTATCGAAAAACTCCTTTGAACGGAGTTCCTGGAGCTTTAGTACGAGCATACCCCATTCGATAAGGATGTCCTGCTCCATCTGGTCGTAAAGATCGTAGATATCAAGGAAGTGTTTGTAGAAAGTCGCGCGGTTGATATCTGCAGTAGTAGAGATATCCTGAACCGTTATCTTGTGAAGCGGCTTCTCAATAAGAAGCTCCATAAGAGCGTTATAGATCGCTTTGCGTGTTTTTATCGTTCTGCGGTCAGTCTTTTTCTCATCCATAAGTGAAGCACACTCCTCAGTTTTTATTTAATTATTATAATATCACTTAGAATGATTATTTGAATTAATTGTTTTGTGATACACTGTATATACTGTATTCCGGGTTTAAAAACCAATAAACAAGGAGGCATTCCCGTGCTTAATATCACTAAGACGATCAATAACGGCAAGGCTGTTTTCTCTTTGGAGGGAAGACTTGATACCAATACATCCCCTGAACTGGATGCGGCATTAAGCTCTTTTGCAGATAAAGCAGATGAACTTGTTTTCGATCTTGAAAAGCTTGAATACATCTCATCTGCAGGACTTAGAGTTCTTCTTGCAGCTCATAAGGAGTTCTCCAAGAAGGGCGGAATGAAGGTTATCAATGTTAACAGCATGGTAATGGAGATCTTTGAAGTAACAGGCTTTACGGATATCCTGACCATCGTATAATTGCAGTTCTATTAGAAAAGTGATTCCTGCCGGCACAGATAATGTGCCGGTTTTTTTATGCCAAAAACAATATCTGCAGCAATAATTTTTCCGTTAATCAACACATCTTACTCCGGGTGTTGATTAAACAACAGCGGACCTGTTCATTGAGCATAGTTGCACAAGCCTTTGGATGGTTAAATGAAGCCATCAAACAAAAACCAAAGCCAAACAAAATAATGGAGGAAAGAACAATGAAAAAGATCAACCGCAACAGAAAAGGATACACACTCGTAGAAATGGTAACAGTAATCGCCATCATCGTAATTCTCGGATCAGTAATGTGCTTCGGCTACATCAGCATCGTAAAGAATCTTCCCTGGGAAGAACTTGGCGTAGAGACACCTTTTAAGTAATCAGATATAACAAGTATTTAGCCCCCCGGATTACCCTGTGCTTTAAGATCAGCTGAAGCACAGGGTTCTTCATATTCTTAAAACTGTGCCAAAGTGGCGGGTAAAATCCCGTTTTGCTATTATTTTGCTAAATTGAGCCCTGATTTGGCAAAATTTCAGCAATTGCCCCACTTCATTATCCATGAAACCAGAGTACGCAAAAATGTACGCATTTGACCCCGAAATGATTACAAATTTGCCCTTTGTACACTACAAGACCAAAAAACGTACGCATTTGGTATCAAAATGCGTACATTTTCGCGCACTGTATGGAGCAAGACCTAATCCCAAGGATATCGTGAAGAACCCGTTTTGGGGCCAATTGTGATGCCTCTTAACCGGACTGAAGAAGATTAGTGTTATTATGGGTTTAAGAACTTAAGGCACAGTTCTGAAATGCTTGTTTATGGATCAGAACGAAAAGAGAAAATATCTGATAAGACAGCTTCTGTCATAAAGGCCGGATGACAGCCTCTGCAGTTGTTATCGGCACTGTGCTTAATGATATTACGGGGGAAGGGTAATGATCATACAGACCGGTATGAGAACGGATATACCGGCCTTCTATTCCGATTGGTTTATCAACAGGATAAAAGAAGGCTTCGTTCTTGTAAGAAATCCCTATAATCCCATCCAGGTAACCAGGTACAGTCTTTCGCCTGATGTGGTTGACCTGATCTCTTTCTGCACCAAGAATCCTGCACCTATGCTGAGCAAGATGGAACACCTTGCCCCTTATGGCCAGTACTGGTTCGTGACTATTACGCCTTACGGAAAAGACTTCGAGCCGAATGTTCCTGACAAAGAGAAGGTGATGGCTGATTTTAAGAGACTGTCTGACATTGTCGGTGTGAACTCTATCGGGTGGCGTTACGATCCGATCCTCATAGATGACAACCATTCAGTTCAGTGGCATATCAGCGAGTTTGGGAAGATGGTCAAGGAGCTTTCCGGCTATACCCGCACATGTGTTATCAGCTTTATCGATATCTATAAGAAGGTCGAAAAGAATTTCCCTGAAGCTCATGCCGTTCGCCATGATGATAAGATCACTATCGGCAAAGCCTTTATAGAGATCGCAAAGCAGTATGGCATGACTATCAGGCCTTGTGCTGAAGGCAATGAACTTGAAGCATACGGAGCTGACTGTTCCGGCTGCATGACTGTGAATACATATGAGACAGCACTTGATTCTCATCTGAATGTTCCGAAAAAGGGGAGAAACCAGCGAAACGGTGAATGCGCATGTCTTCTCGGAACAGATATCGGTGCATACGATACATGCGGACACTTGTGCAGGTATTGTTATGCAAATACAGATCCGGATCTTGTAAGGCAGAATATGAAAAAGCACGATCCGAAGTCACCATTCCTTCTGGGCGGCTATACGCCTGATGACATAATCCATGAGGCAGATCAGAAGAGCTGGATAGACAAACAGCTGAGACTGGATATCTGATGAGAGTCGATCTTTTGACCGGACTATTGTATGAGACTATTTCCTTAGCTTTGCCACGAACTCAGTTCCGATTTATCTGCTTGTTGTGTATTCTTATCTTATTGATCCGAAGTCTATAATGTTGGGGCATTCGATGAATAGATTATTTATCAAGTTGTGTTCTGTGGTAGTAATGATGTCAGTGACATTGTCATTTGCTTCATGTGTAAAGAACAACAGCAACAAGCGTAATGCGGAGAAGATCGCTGAAGATTCTCCATGGTTTAACAGTGAAGTGATCAAAGTCGATCTCGGAATAGAACCCGGTAAGGATCTTTCAACTTATGGTGCGAAGATGGCCGGTTTTGATGATAATTCCATGGTCATACTTATAACCGGAACGTATTCTTCCCAGGATGGAACGGAAGAGCCGTTAGCTAATCTTTCGGTCTTGGACAGGCAGTCAAAAGACGTTAGGAAGGTTGATCTGACCAGTTTAATTGGTGTGAATGATTATGTTAACAGTGCTTCATATAAAAATGGAAAGCTTACTCTGCAGATCAATAAATATGATCCGAAAACCTATAAAGTAAGTGTCGTCGACGAAGATATAGACATAAAAACAGGAAAGCTCCTTGATACAAGAAAGCATAACAGCAGCGAAGACGATTCTTCAGTTGATATATATAAGATTGGAGATTATAGCATAGAAACTGCGCTGAAGGGCAAGGACACCAACTCCAAAGTGGTCTTTAACTGGAGTTCTTCCGGTGGTGATAAGAAGCAGGCTGAGATCAAAGCTGAAAACAATGCCTTGTATGGTGTCAGGTTCATTATCCCGATAACGGATTCCCGTGTTCTGGTTCCGGTCGATTCTGAGAGAGACACTCTTTTCTACGGGCTTGATCTTAAGGATGGATCTGTTAATTCTCTTGATGCCAAAGATTACGAGTGGCTCAAATTAGATGAGATAGGAAAAACATTTATCGGAACTGACGGAAAGACATACTACACGAAGTATAACGGTAAGGGGATATCGAGTATTGATCTTGATAATAAGAGGATCGATACGTTTATTGATTACAATTGGTGCAGTGCGGATATGAATATGCTGTCACTGCTCGATATGGTTGAAAACGACGGCAATTCGGTTACTCTTGCAGGTCTTGTGGAAGGAAAGTTCAATTTGACTGCAGGTGATCCCAAATCAGGACTGGAGTATTATGTCGTCGAACTGAAAAGGACAGAGAAGAATCCTCATGCAGGCAAGACTGTCTTAAGTCTTTATATGGAAGATGAGACCGGGTTCGATGAAGTTGCTGATGCAATGCGATCCTTTAACAACTCAAGCAAAGATTACTTCATAAAGATAACAGACAGATATAGCAAAGATAACTCTGCAACGCGTAATGCTCAAAGTGATAGTGAATACAGACAGGCCAGCCTAAACAGAGACAATAGCTTTAGTAATCAGCTTACTATGGATATCTTGAGCGGTAATGGTCCGGATATATTCGTAAACACCGGTAAGCTTGGAGTCCTGAATAATGAGAATTATCTGGCCGACCTGTCACCATATTTCAATGACCTTGACACTTCGAAGTATTTTACCAATATTGTTGAAGCATCGAAGGTCGATGGTAAGCTTTATCAGATGCCTGTCTGCATCAGGATCGTAGGAATCGGGACAAAAAGAGAGAATGCAGGAGCGTCAGGCATTGGCTTTTCGCTCAATGAATATAAAGAGCTAGTAAAAGGACCGTTAAACGGCAAGGATATCCTTGGTACAGGACAGGCATTTTACTTTACAAGTCTTTTCAATAACATGAGCGAAAAGTTCATGGTTAAGGGTAAAGCTGATCTTAAATGTCCGGAATTCGCTGCTTTGGCCGCTTATGTAAAGGATAATGTTCAAGATAAGGATGTAGCCGTTGATGAGAATAAAATGGCTGAAAAGTATGAAGCTATTCCGGTTACATGTTATGGAATAAGCTCGTACTTCGGTGAATTAGCAGAGTATAACGGTGATTATACGATCCTGGGATTGCCATCCTGTGACGGACGCGGTCCGCAGTTTGATGCCTGGGTCTCAGTCGCGGTGTCTGCTCAGGCAACAGATATCAGCGCATGCGCCGAATTTGCCAAACTTCTGTTGTCTGATGATATACAGACCGGATTTGCCGGTCAGGAATACCTGGTATTAAACCGTGAGGCGTTCAGAAAGAGCGGGGCAGCCGCTGTAGATTTTTATAATGGCCCCGGAGTAAGAAGACTTGCCAGTCAGGGTTATCAGGTAACGGAAAAGAAGGAAATGTTCTCTCAGAAAGATATTGACGATCTTGAAGCGGTTATTCTCAGCTGCTCAGGCATGAAGTCAGAAGATTCAGCAATTAGTATTATTCTGACAGAAGAAATGCCGGCGTATTTTCTTGGACAGAAAAGCCTGGACGCGGTTGTAGATATAGCTCAGGATCGAATACAAAAAGTCCTGAACGAGCGTGGATGAGATGTGCAAAAAAGAACCCCCGTAAATGTCCAATCTACGGGGGTAACTTCATGTTTTCTGGTGGAGATGAGGAGAATCGAACTCCTGTCCGAAACCTCTTCCTCCGGGACAATCTCCGGGTGCAGTCGACGGATGAATTATTCCTATTCCCGCGTGGCCCATCGACGGGCTTCGGTTCCAGTAGCTTCATAAGATTTAAGTCGCTATCCGGCGCAAAGCTTAACCGGTAGGACTGCCTGCTTAACCTCTCTCAGGCGAGGTCTTCGGTGTACGTACACTCCCGCGAGAAGATAGGCGGGAGGACGGTAGCCTTAGGCTGCTACGAGCTCTGTGTTGTCTGCAATTACTTGCAATTCCCCGTTTTTTAAGGAGGCACAACGAGGATCCTCCACCCGCTTTCCCGACCTCAGAAGCCCCGTCGAAACCGGTACATCCCCAGATCTGGAAAAAATAGCTTCGGCCACACAACACTTGTGACCGAAGCATTTTAGCTTATGCGTGATTATACAGTCTCGGCGGCGAAAATCAAGTTTCTTCGTCGAAATTCAGATCCTTGGTAACATCATAGGGCTCAAAGCTCTGGCTGATGATCTCCTGGGCTTCCTTAAGTTCAGACTCGTCTGCGACATCGTCAGGTACATAAGGCTCAGGTTCGATAGGTGTTTCAGCATATCCTGTGTTGTATGGATCAAGTCCGTCATACTTCTTGTAAGGATTGTTGAGGATCTCTGTGCCGCAATAGAAGCACTTGGAAGAGAAGGGCTTGTTCTCCATCTTCTGAAGTCCCTTGCCACAGTTGGGGCAATTAACGGCGTTCTTAAAATCTGTTCTCTTCTCAAGAAGTACAGCTTCATTAAGAGCTTTATCGAGCTCATCGTTTGTTGCACCCTTTTCCTTAAGTAAGATCCAGAATGCGTGGAGAAGGTAAGTCTGCTTCTCTACCTTACGTCTGAGTTCTTCAACTTCTTTAATTGACTGATACTCATTCTTGAGCTCACCATCTTTGCCCGGTTCTTTAAGACCGTGAAGAAGCTCATCAGCTTCATTAACATTCTTGAGCTTTGCCATATCCTTGATCATGTTAGGATCGAAATCTACCATTGCAACCTACCTCCTCAAATATAAATTTGTTTGACTAACTGATACTAATATATCAAACTTTTTGTATTTTCAAACGAAAATCGATTACTTTGCTAAAAACTCTGAAATCGCAACGGCTACCTTGTAGGGAGTATCCTCATTCGCGATGAGAGCATCGTCCTCGCTGTTGCTTATATAACCTATAACAAGTTGATAGGATCTGACTGAATCTGCGTAGTTAAGGCCGGTATACATCTTGGATCTGATGACACCCAGAGAAGTGGAGCCTATCTCTTTTGCGACCATATCTGCAAGTTTTTTGCCTTCTACTGTTGAAGAAGAGAGATACTTGCCTGAGTCAGGGATATATACTTTGACACCTTTTTTAGTAGCGTCTTCTATTCCGTCAGCATGAAGTCTGATGAAATAATCTGCTTTGTTGTCAGTAGCTATTCTCGCGCGCTCGATATTGGAGATATTGGCTTCATTGGTATCTCTGGTGAGGATAACTTTGGCACCGCACCCTTCGAGGTACTCTTTGACTACAAGAGCATATCTTAACGTGATCTCATATTCCTTAGCGCCAGTATCTACGCCGGTAGCACCTGTTGTGGCCTTATCCTTTTCTGCTGAAGTCTTGGGAATGGCATTCTCAGGTTCGGTATTTGCTTCTGCCTGGTGACCGGGGTCGATAACTATAGTCTTACCCTTAAGATTCGGATGGTCGTCCTTAAGCGTAATCGGTGTGGGCGTAGGAGTAGCAGGGACCGGTGTGGGAGTGTCGGTAGGGAAGTGCTTGGGAGCAGGACCGACAATGTCATCAGTCTCCACAGCGGTGGATATCGTATCAGACGGCGGCATTCCGAACATCTCGTTGAACTTGCCGTCGATCCTCTGCTTATTGAAAAGATATACGATATAGAACAGACCGATAATGAGCAGTGCGGAAAGCAATCCGACGGCAACGCTCATGTAAGGATTCTTGGGTTCTGCGGGTTCTTTTGGTTCTTCGATCTTCTTTTCGGGGATCTCGATATTAAGTGATTCCTCATAGGAAAGATCATCAAGATCGATGTTCTCCTCCCTGGGCGGGAGCTCTTTTTTTACCGGTATCTTCTTGCGGGGAGTTTCCTTATGAGAGGCATCCTTATGGGGCATCTCTTTATGGGAAGTCGCTTTTTGAGGAACAGCCTTCTTTACGGGAGCATTATGAGGAGCGTCCTTACGGATCTGCTCTTTTTTTACCGGGGCGCCTTTATTGACCGGACCATTCTTAGCAGCAGGCTTTTTTGCAGGATCAGCATTCTGGGGAATGGGCTTCTTGTTTACCGGACCATTCTTGGGGGGAACAGCTTTATTGTTCCTGTCCTTTTTAGGAACAGGCTTCTTTTGAGAAGGCACATTGCCTTTGACAGGTTCTTTTCTGTCAGGAGATTTCTGCTGTCTGTTATCGTACTTTTTTACAAAGTCGTTGATAAAGCCTTCGCGTTCGGAGGATGGCATATCGTGAAGACGGTTATAGAGGAGCTTCCTTTTATCAGAAGGGAGCTTGTCGATGATCTTCTTGAATTTGTCGAGATTGTTGCCTGGCATTAGAATCCTCCGCTAAGAATATAACACTCTTTATTTTTTAGACAAAACTTTTAATTAGGCATATTTAGAAGAGATATACTTAGTTTTTTTGTCCGTCGAAAACATGGCGCAGAAATCATTTTCGGAATTGTTCAAAAAACAGTATTGAACAATAAACAGTAGTGTGCTATAAATGGTAGTGACGGCGGGGGCGCTAAGGAATAGGGGGCGCCCCCAACCCCCGTCAAATCGGAATGAAAGGGGATTTGCCATGAACAGCCAAATCAAGAAGGGCATTCTCGATTTGTGCGTGCTGGCCTTACTCGAAAAGGGCGACAGTTACGGCTACGACCTCGCAGGTAGCCTCGCACGCAAAGTCGAAGTAGCAGACGGCACTGTTTATCCGATACTGCGTAAGCTGGCTTCTGAAGGTGTGGTATCAACATACTTACAAGAATCTCAGAACGGGCCGCCGCGCAAATACTACCACCTCACTGATGCAGGACGTAACAAGCTGAACAGCGAGCGTGAGGAGTGGATCAAGTTCTGCGGGGAAGTTAACGGAATATTGGAGCGAGAGACTGGAGGAAAGGCTGATGAATAAGACAGAATATCTTGCAAAGCTCACAAACGAGCTTGGTCACATGCCTTATGGTGATGTTAAAGACATTATCCAATCAATTGAAGAACACTTTGATGAAGGTGTCAGCGAAGGCAGAAGCGAAGAAGAGATCGCTGAAAGCCTTGGTGATCCCAAGGAACTGGCTGCTGAATTCAAGGATGGAGCTAAGTTCAAGCAGATCATGAAGAAGCGCAAGCTCTCTGATAACTTCAAGGGACCTGACGGAAGAGGCAGGATCTTTGTGATCATTTTCAACTGCTTCGTAGGAATCGAATGCTGGCTTCTCCTTTTGGCAGCCATCATTGCAGCTGCTATGTGTCTTGCAGGTGACGCGGCTATTATAGGTTTGATCCTTGCAGGTCTCATTTTCGGAACACTTGCAGAGTTCCTTGTACCTTTCATTTTCCTTATAATCACACTTGTTTGTGTAGCAGTTTTCCTTGTAGTATTGCTTTGGCTCGGAATCAAGTACTATGCAAAGGGACTCAAGGCATACATCAGATGGAATAAGAACGTTTGGAATTACGGCTTAGGGGAGGACTGATCATGAGTAAGAAAGATATTAAAGCATTGATTACCGGCGCGATTGCTCTTTTCCTCGCATGTTTCTTCGGAATCATCACGATCGTTATTTTCGCAGTCAAGCTTGGCGGCAAGGCCATGGAATATGACTGGAAGGGTGCTTTCGGACAGGTTACGGAACAGATCCAGGGCACCGGAGATAATTAAGTTCAATCGGTAAGTTTTTGGGATAGGGGTAGAAGTGGAGGCTGTCTTGTATAATAAGGCAGCCTCACAAATTTTAAGGTGGAGATAATTATGGAAAAAGACAGTGAACTCGATTCCAGGATCGGGCAGATGCTTCAGGCGGAAAAAGATAATGTCATCCCCCGAATGACAAAAAAGGATTACATCATAGCAGCGGTCATTACAGTGATCTCACTTATAGGAATTATAGGGGGATTCTTCTTATGAGCCGGAAACATGATGTCAACAAAGAGATCGAGAATGAAGTCTACTGCGGAACATTGCCGGTTCTGCCCAAAGAGCGTAAATACGGATTTATAGATGCTCTCTTAGTCCTTTCGGGATACTGCATCGCGACGTGGAGTTATACGCAAGGTTCTTATCTTGCAACGCTTGTAGGATTCAAGCAGCTTTTGATAGGCGCTTTCCTTGCAGCGATCTTCATGCTCATGATCTACCAGCTTCCGGTAATCCTTTCAGTAAGATACGGCATTGATATATGGATCTGGCTGAGAAGTGTTTTCGGAACAAAGGGCGTAAGAGTTGTAACGGTAATAATCATCATAGTTAATTTCCCGTGGTATGCAGTGTGTTGCGAACTGTTCGCAGACTCGATGGAGAATCTTCTGGGATTGTTCGGAATACACCTGTTCAACGGGGCACATCTTGTATTAAGCCTGTCCTGTGTTGTTATCGGTACGGTTATCGCATTAAGAGGTGTAGGAACTATCACATGGACTACCAGGATCCTGGTTCCGCTCCTTCTTCTTGTAGGCGTTGCTGTAGTTGTTGTCGGATTCACATCCGTGCCTATGGATGTCATCTGGAACTATCAGCCTGAACTTGCAGGAGATGCGGATAAGACAGTCAATTATGTCCTTAATATAGAAGCGAACTTCGCATTTGTTATAACGCTCGTCGGAGGAATGGCCGAAGTCCCAAGACTTTGCAAGTCCGAAAGATCCGGCTACTATGCAGGCGTACTAGGCCAGGGCGCAGCAGGTTCTTTCTTCGTCGTAGTCGGTGCAGTCATGGCTATCGCTATGCAGTATGTAACCGGCCAGATGGTAGATGATCCTACTCTCATGATGGCTACGCTTTCAGCACCTATCCTTGGCTTGTCATCACTCCTTCTCGTAGCGTTCGCGAACATCGGAACGCAGGCAGTCGGCTCTTATATCTATGGCGTAATGCTCAAATCAACGTTCAAGAAAGCATCTTACAAGGTGCTTGTACTGATACTTGGTGTCTATGTAGCACTGCTTTGCGTATGGGGAAAGATAACAGAATACTTCGGAAGCTTCCTTACGATCAGCGCATGTGTATATGCTCCTCTTGCAGCACTTCTCTTTGTTGACTTCTTCTTTGTAAGAAAGCAGAAGATCGACCTTAAGAGAGCTTATGAAGAGGAAGGACATAATGCGTATAAATACACTCACGGTTTCAATATCGTCGGTGCGGTATGCCTTGCTCTGGGCTTCGCATTTTCGCTTCTTATCTACGATCCTGTTAAATCAGTCATTCACAATAAAGTCCTGTTCATGCTGACACCGACAGGTGCTTCGCTTTTCTTTACTGCGATCCTTTACTATCTTCTCTGCAAGCTTCCGCCCATCAGAAGATATGTAAGAACTGATACATACGCAAGTCCTGACAAGAAGCCTTTTGACAGGGCAAAGACACCGCCAAGGCAGAATCTATTCTTCCTACCTTTGATGTGGCTTTTATGCAAGATCCTTACCGCACCTTATAAGCTTAAGATCGACAAGATAAATATGGAGGGAGTAAAGCCTCCGTTCCTGGTTTACGGATCTCATAATTCCTTCATGGACTTTTATGTAACACCTCTGGCATTGAAGCCTTATAGGGCGAACTACATTTCCGAGCTGGAAGGCTTCGAGAACTTCGGCGAGTGGATCTACCGTCAGGCCGGATGCCTTGGAACAAGAAAGTTCATTAATGACCAGCACCTGATCAAGAACATCATGAAAGTCATCAAGAGAGGTGATGTTATGGTCATCTATCCTGAGGCAAGATATGCGAATGTCGGCACGAACTCACACCTGACTCCTTCTATTGCTAAGCTTGCCAAGATGCTTAAGGTACCTGTAGTCACTATCAATATGCACGGCAATTATCTGCAGCAGCCTATCTGGAATCTTAAGGAGAGAAAAGGCGCAAGACTTCACGCAGAACTCAAGTGTGTAGCAACCAAAGATGAGATAGAGAAGATCTCCGTAGATGAGATATTCTCACGCGTGTCAAAAGAACTTACTTACGATGAGTACAAATACCAGCTCGACAACAAGATCGTCATCAACGATGAGTGGAGAGCTGAGGGACTTCATTATCCGCTTTACAGATGCAGAAAGTGCGGCAAGGACTTTGCGATGACATCTTCAGGCAGTAAGATTACCTGCAAATACTGCGGCGATTCCTATGAGATGGACGAGCTTGGTCAGCTCCATTCATCTTCAGGTGAGACGATCCATATTCCTGACTGGTATGAATGGCAGCGCGGATTCGTTCACGATGAGATCAGGGAGGGCCGATATAAGCTCGATATCCCTGTGCGCATCTGGGCGCTTCCTAACTCAGTCAACTTTGTCGATTGCGGTGAGGGAAGGCTTATTCAGGATGAGAGCGGATTCTCGCTTGAGTTCGATAACTACAGGACTGAGAAGCATGAGACTTTGAAGTTCCCTGCGAAGTCCATGGTATCGCTCCATACAGAATACGATTACAGGGGCAAGTACGGACCTTGTGTCACGCTGTCGACTTACGATGACACGTTCTTCATCTATCCGACTGATGAGAGCAGGGATGTGTTCAATCCGACGAAGATCCAGTTCGCGACTGAATACTTGGGCGGACTTTATAAGTAAGGTGGCGCGTAACGTTTTGAGCAAAGCTTCTTTTTCGAAGTATATCTGAAAATAATAGGGGGCTATCTCGAAAATGAGATAACCCCTTTGTTATTACTTGGCTTCGTAATTTGTTTCCGGATCCCAGTACAGGTCTTCGTGCTTGTGCATCCACTCTGAGAGGGCTTCGGTCATCTTGTGAGGATCGTTGTCGAAGTCTTCACCATGGAGCGGTTCGCCGACGTAGATCCTTATCTTGCGGCGGTGGAGACCGTTAAGCGGATGAGGCTTCTTTGATGTTCTAGGCCAGATCTGATATGCACCGGCGATATAGACGGGGACCATGGGAACACCTGCCTTGATGGCGAGGTAAGCGGCGCCGTCCTTCATCTCAGCGAGTTTACCTGTGTGAGATCTTGTTCCTTCAGGGAAGACGAAGCAGATATTGCCTTTCTCGACTTCCTTCTTGGCTTTGATGAGGCCGCGTACAGGGTTGCCGTAACGGTCAACTGCGATACCTCTGCCGACTCTCATGATGAGGCGGCCGAGACTGCCGTGGTTGGTCTCAAGGTCAGAAGCAGCAAGGCAGCACATCCACTTGAAGTGTCCCTTGGGCAAGTAGTCGATGATAAGAACGCCGTCAGGGTAACTCTGATGGTTGGAAGCGACTACGTAAGGATTGTTCTTAGGGAAATTCTCTCTGCCGATACACTTCATATCGCAGAGGATGTGTGTTAAGAGAAGAAATCCGTTTTTAGCTACGACATCCCAGAAGCCGCGCTTGGTGGGATATTTCTCGTCTAAGTGCTTATGGTGGTCGGCCTTGGACATCTTGGGCTCAGTATTGGAAGCCTCTGTACCGGCCGGTTTAACTACTTTTTCTTCTTCAGACATATGTACTCCTGAAAGGTTTCTGGCATAAATACGCAACTAATATAACTCAATAGAGGCAATTTTGCGAACTATTGTATATTTTTTCGTAAATATGTTATATTTTCAGTTGCGCTTTGTCTTTTCGTTTAGGAAAGAAAAGTATATGGAGGTATAATATGAATCCTGTGCAGGGTACGCCAATTTTTACAGCTGAGAAGTTTGCGGACTTAAGAGATCTTGTCGTCCGCACCTGTGATAAGTACTCTGAGCTTGATGCTTTTATCTTCAGACGTTCACCCAAGCTTTCCGAAGTTCACAGAACTTTCTATGAGTATGGCAGAGACATTAAGGGTCTTGCCACATATATCCTTAACAGTGATTATGCCGGAGGCAGATTAGCTGTCGTCGGTGAGAATGCTTACGAATGGTTCGTATCTTATAATGCGATCCTTTCTTCGGGTGCTGTCGGAGTCCCTCTTGACAGGGCTCTTCCTGAAGATGAATTGATCCAGCTCCTTCAGCGTTCCAGATCACGCGTTATCTTCTATCATCACAGACATCACAAGATGATGCTCTCGATCGCCGAGAAGATTAAGAAGGGTGAATTAGACTTAAAGCTCGAGAAGTTCGTTATCTTCTATAAAGACGGTCTTTCAGGCAAGACACCTGATGATTCATGGCCTGAGGATGACAAGCGTTTTGCTGATATCTATGACCTTATCAAAGACGGTCTTTTCATGATCGAGGCTGGAGATACCAAGTTCCAGGATACTCCGATCGATCCTAATGAAGCTAAGATCATTCTCTTTACTTCAGG
This sequence comes from uncultured Clostridia bacterium, assembly GCA_946403085.1. GTDB lineage: Bacteria > Bacillota > Clostridia > Saccharofermentanales > Saccharofermentanaceae > Saccharofermentans. Next base: position 72,039 of record CAMIYM010000004.1, read on the forward strand.
TACGACATCAATGAGTAAAGGCGTTCTGCTTTCTCATAATAATATTACTTCAAACGTTTATGCGATCTCGCAGACACTTGATGTCAGAAAAGGCGACAGGGCATTCTCTATCCTTCCGCTGCATCACACGTTTGAGAACACTTGTGATTTCTTCATCCTTTCATGCGGTGCCTGCATCTGCATGTGCGACGGATTGAGATATATCGTAAAGAATATGGAAGAGTGGAAGCCCAGTGTTTGTATTTCCGTTCCTCTTCTTTTCGAGAATATCTATGCAAAGATCGAAGACGGTATCAAGGCTTCAGGCAAGGAGAAGGTCATCGCGATAGCAAGGCCTGTTACTCGTTTCCTCAAGAAGTGCGGTATCGACATCAGACGTAATGTGTTCAAGGAACTCCTTGATAAGCTTGGCGGCAACTTCCGTATGATCGTTATTGGCGGTGCGGGAATCGACAAGAGATATATCGATGCATTTACAGACTTCGGTCTTCAGTTCTTCATGGGTTATGGTCTTACAGAGACTTCACCTGTTATTTCCGTTAATACAGAGGTTTGCGACGTACATGGTTCCGTAGGACGTCCTATGGCCGGCATTACTGTCGCGATCGATGCTGAGGGCAAAGGTCCCAAGGCAATAGGTGAGATCCTCACAAAGTCAGACTGCGTCATGCTCGGTTATTACGAGAATGAGGAAGCTACAAAGGAAGCAATCGATGAAGACGGCTGGTTCCATACAGGTGACATGGGTTATATCGACAAGACAGGTTCCATCCATATCACTGGCCGTGTTAAGTCCATGATCGTTCTTACTAACGGTAAGAAGGCTTTCCCTGAAGAGATCGAAGCTGTCCTTACAGAGATCAAGGGTGTATCCGAGGCATTTGTCTGGGGTAACAGAAACGACCGTGAAGCTATCGATATCTGTGCCAAGCTTCTCATCAACCGTAAGGCTATCAGTGCTGAATTAGGTCTTACGACTGAGGCTGACGACGGCCAGATCGAGGCATATCTTAACGACAAGATGCATGAGGCTAACCACAAGATGCCTCAGTATAAGATCGTCCGTAACTTCGTATTCTCCGAAGAAGAGATGATCAAGACTACAACGCTTAAGATCAAGCGTCCCAAGGAGCAGGAGCATATCGAGTCACGTATTGCCGAACTTGGTTATAACATGTACGACATTAACGGAAAGAACTTCGATAAGCTGATCAAGGCACCCCGTTAAAGGAACGCTATGTCTTCGGTCCACAAGGTCACCCTGAACAACAGGGAAGTCACCATTGAGTTCGAAAGAAAAAGAGTCAGGAATATCAATGTCCGCGTAAGGCGTGACGGTACTTTGTACTGTTCACTTCCTTACTATGCGAGCATCCGTGAAGCCGAGGCATTCATAATCTCCAAGCAGGATTTCCTTCTTGACGCACTGGATAAGATGGTCAATGAGGAGAAGACGAAAAGCCTTTCACGCCAGTATGTGGACGGGGAAGTCTTTGAGGTGCTTGGAAAGCCTTATGTATTGAAGGTAATCCATGGCGCGAAAAATACCTGCCGCGCTGAAGACGGCATTATTACTCTTGAAGTAAACGACGCCTCCAGCTACCGCACGCGGTACATGACTTACGAGAAGTGGAGACGTCGCTGCATCAAGAGCCTCATCGTCGACCTTTGCAGCGAGATGTATCCCTGGTTCGAAAAGCGTGGCGTTGCCATGCCCAAAAAGATTACTTTAGGTGACTACAAATCCTTCTGGGGTGAGTGCTTTGCCAAAAGAGGCGAGCTCAAATTCAGCTACAGGCTTTTCGAGAAGGACAGGGAGCTGATCCGATATGTCGTTGTCCATGAGTTCGCACACTTCATCGAGCCTAACCATTCTTCAAGGTTCTGGACCATCGTTGCCGAAGTCATCCCGGACTATAAAGTTCTCCGTAAAAGGCTTAATAATAAATAATTTGCTCACTAATCGGCCCCTAAATAAGTTATAATTATTTGATAAAAGCCTTATCAGGGGGAATCACTTATGGGTGAACTCGATCTTGAAAACAAGGAAGCTCAGACGACAAGTCCTGTTAATCTTGAAAGAAGCAAAGTCAAATTCGACTTGTGGGAGCGTAAACTCCTTGACTTAAGCACACGCAATTCACTTCTTAACCTGAGGATAAAGGGATCGTCGATCCCTCTGTTCGTGCCGGGTTGTGCAAATATCGAGGATCTGATCGCCCAGGATAAGAATTTCTCAATTATCTCCAGAGGCAGCGAAGAGGCTGAAGAAGAGGTAACAGAAGAGGAAGCAGAAGACAGCAAGCCCCTAGAGATCCCTGAAGCGATAAAGCCTGAAGCAGCAGAAGAAAAGCCCGTTAAGGAAGATGTTCCTGAGAAGGCTGCTTCAAAGACACCCGCTAAAGAGACCAAGAAGATCAAGGGAGTACCTGCAAAGGATTATTCCATTGAAGATCTTGCAGATATATCTGAATTTAAAGAATTCATCGAGAAGAAGTATGAGAAGGGTGTTCTCGTATCTTCAATAACGACAGGCGCTTTGGATAAGAACCTCAAGACGCTTTACAGAGGCGCCAAGACTTCAATGGAAGAAAATGGAGCCAATACATTATTCCTTGCATGCGGTTTCCTGAAGTGGTTCGAGAAGGACAGAAAAGAGCCTTGCTATGCGCCTATCCTTCTTATTCCTGTCGACCTCGTAAAGAAGTTCGGTATCAAGTACACGATGAGAAGAAGAGACGAAGACGTTCAGTTCAACGTTACAGTTTCTGAGAAGTTAAGACAGGACTTCAAGATCGAGTTCGATTCTTTCAGCAAGGATCTTCCTTCTGATGAGAACGGCGTCGATGTTAATAAGGTTTTCGAGCAGGTCAAGGAAGCCGTAGCTCCGCTTAAGGGATGGACGGTCATTGAATCCTGCGTTCTCGGATTGTTCTCATTCTCACAGTTCGTTATGTGGAATGACATGCACAGCCACAGGGATTCTATCTCCAAGAATAAGATCGTAAAGAGCCTTATCAACGGCCAGCTCGAATGGGATTACGAAGACCTTTCCGCTACGGCGAAAGTTCCTGAAGAGGATGTCTATCTGCCTATCGTCGCGGACAGTTCGCAGCTTGCAGCTATCAAGCGTGCCGGAGAAGGCGCAAGCTTCGTTCTTCACGGTCCTCCGGGAACAGGTAAATCCCAGACTATCACATCGATAATCGCCAACTGTCTTGCGAATAACAAGAAAGTTCTTTTCGCAGCGGAGAAGAAGGCTGCGCTTGATGTAGTTTATAAGAGACTTGAGAAGATCGGCATCGCTCCGTTCTGTCTTGAGCTTCATTCGAACAAGGTGCGTAAGAGCTATGTGCTCGATCAGCTTAAGATCGCCAGTGAAGTCCGTCTGAAGAATGTATCTGACGGTGATTACGATAAGGCTCTTGAAGATATCGCTTCCAAGAGACGCGAACTCGACAGGTATGTTGATGAACTCCATGTAAGACGTAAATGCGGACTGACTCTTTATGAACTCATCAATATCTATGCTTCGAATCAGGATGCCGTGAACTGCGGTAACTTCGATGAAGGATTTATCAATGAGCTTACATCTGAAAGGATGAAGGAGACAGAGACCGCTTTAGGTGAGCTCGTCGCATCTTCCGGCAAGCTTGAAGGAAAGCTTCCTTTTGTAAGATCATCCGAGTTCTCGCAGGATGCGAAAAACAGACTTCCTGAACTCGTTGATGCTTTCATCAAGGCGTACGATGAATTCATTTCCTGCATAAGATCTTTTGAACAGATGCTTGTTGCCAATAACGGCAGAGTAGCAGGCGAAAACGATACTCTGGCTTACATTGCAGGCCTTAATTCCTGCGCTTCAGGAATACTCTATCTTAAGAGTCTTAACCTCCCCAAGGGACTTATCTGCTGTGATGACACGGAGAGTGCTTATCTTTCTTTGCGTGACATGTGCATAAGCTGCAGGGATGCTGCAGCTAAGCGTGACGCACTTCTTGCTAACTGGCAGGAGGGATTCCTTGATCTTGACGGTGCGATGCTCTTAACAGAACTCATGGCTGCAAGATCTAAGAATGCGCTTGTAAGAGGCATGGCTGAGAATGGTGTCTACAAGAAGGTCAGAGCCTACGATAAGAACGGTAACCGCAAAGAGGTCCTTGATCAGGATTTCAAGGCACTTTCCGAATACAGGACATCAATAGCTAATGCTATGGCATTTATCACTTCAGCAAGAGGCTATCTTGGTGAACTTTATAATCCCGGAGCAGCTTTCCCCGGATTTGATATCGCTCAGGTTGAAGCACTTAATGAGAATGCTCATCAGGTATTCGCAGGCTTTGCGAATTTCGATCCGACGGGTTCTCTCAGAAAGCTTATCGGCAATGGTGATGCTTTGATCATTGATGCTGCCAATTCCTTTGACTCGAAGATCAAGCCTTATATGAGCACATATGATGCGCTTAAGAACACTTATGGATTTGCCGAAGGCAGCTTCGAACCTTCTGACGCTTTAATATCAACAAAGAGGCAGATGGCTGAATCTCTTAAGTCTGACAGCGAATTCTTAAGAGACAGAATGCAGTTCAATCTTATGGCTTCAAGATGCAGCCAGTATAAGGTATCTAATCTTGTTAAGGGATATGACACCGGTCTTGTTGACGGAGAAGGGATCGTAAAGTCTTTCAGAAAAGGCTACAGTTCACTTCTTATCTCGATGATCATCGACAACTCTGATGTATTAAGGACTTTCAGCGGTCTTGTTTTCGAGCAGAAGATAAATGAACTTTCCAGAGTCAACGATGAGTTCGAGAAGCTCACAAGGCAGGAGATCTATCTGAGGATAGCTAAGAATCTTCCTGACTTGAGCAAGAATGCGAATGTGTCTTCTGCATTGGGTATCCTGCAGCATGCTATCAAATCCGGAGGCAGGGGAGTATCAATTAGAACCCTGTTCTCACAGATCGGCGATCTGATCTTAAGCCTCTGTCCCTGCGTACTCATGAGCCCTCTTTCATGTGCGCAGTATCTTGATCCTGATAAGAGCGGCATGTTCGATATCGTCGTCTTCGACGAGGCGAGCCAGCTGCCCACATGTAAGGCGATCGGTGTTATCGCAAGAGGTAAGGAAGCTGTTATCGTCGGCGACCCTAAGCAGATGCCGCCTACGTCTTTCTTTACCGAGCAGGTTAATAACGATGATGACGATTACGATACTGATGATCTGGAGAGCATTCTTGATGACTGCCTTGCGATAAGCATGCCTCAGATGTTCCTGGCATGGCACTACAGAAGCCGTCATGAAAGCCTCATCACATTCTCCAATAAGTCATTCTACGACGGAAGACTCTACACATTCCCGTCGCCTGACGACAGACAGTCAAAGGTCACATATGTTGACTGTGCCGGAGTTTTCGATTCCGGAAAGACTAGAACAAATAAAACAGAAGCCCAGGCTGTTATCGATGAGATCATTAAGCGTGCTCACGATCCCAAGCTTTCCAAGTACAGCCTTGGTGTTGTAACTTTCAATATCCAGCAGCAGTCCCTTATCGAAGATATGCTGGATGAAGCGGCAAGTAAGGATCCTGAACTTGAGAAATGGGCATTCGGCGGTGAAGAGCCTGTGTTCATCAAGAACTTAGAAAACGTCCAGGGTGATGAGCGTGACGTTATCCTCTTCTCCGTAGGCTACGGTAAGGATGAGACAGGTAAGCTCATAATGAACTTCGGTCCTCTGAACAGAGACGGCGGCTGGAGAAGACTCAACGTTGCAGTAACAAGATCCAGGATCGAGATGAAGGTTTTCTCTTCAATCTCACCTGAAGAGATCCGTATCAATGACACCGCATCTGAAGGCGTTAAGGCATTTAAGAGATTCCTCCAGTATGCATCAGGCAGTTCTGTCTGGGATCAGGATATCGCTTCGACAGGAAGTTCATCCGACAATTCCGGTACGCCTCTTATCGACCGTAATGCTGCATTTACTGGTATTGCTGATGATATCTGTGCAAGATTCAAGGCAATCGGATATGACACTGACAAGGGTGTAGGTAAGTCCGGATTTAAGATCGATATCGGCGTTGTATCACCCGAGAAGGACGGCACTTACTGTCTAGGCATCCTTTTGGACGGCCCTGTCTATGCACAGTCAGGAACTACCACTTCGAGAGAAGTATCTCAGATCTCAATGCTCAAGGGCTTCGGCTGGAACATCGTAAGGATCTGGTCACTTGAATGGTGGGAGAATCCTGATAAGGTTTTCGAGAAGCTCGTCTCAATAATCGAAGATTCGAAGAAGGAAGAAGAGAAGCCTGAAGAGCCTGCTCCGGAAGAGACAAATGCTCCTGAAAAAGCAGCTGACGTCCCCGAAGAAACTGCTCCCGGAGAGGAAGAAGCCGGACCTCAGGTTACGATCTACGGAGTAACTCCGGAAGAGACAGACGGATCGGAAGATCAGGCTCAAAAAAAAACTGACGACATAGGGGATGGCACATCTCCGGAAATGGTCTACAAGGCAGCAGACGTCCATTTGAATCAGATGACCGCAAGTGATTTCTGCGATAATGCTTTTAATACAGATAAGCTGGTAAACGCATTCGTAGCGATCGTAGAGCAGGAATCTCCTGTCAGTTTTGATGTGCTTTCAAAAGAACTGATCACCATCGCCGGCATCACCAAGATGACTCCGAAGCTCCGTGCACGTTGTAAGGATCTTCTTATGAGAGCAGGCTCACGCATCAGAACTGTCTCACAGAAGTTAAATCCCGCATCTGAGGAAGATGATGAGGTTTATATCCTTTGGAAAGACGGTACTGAACTTGGGAAAGTAATGGATCATTACAGGATCCCTGCTGATGGCGAGAAGGCGAGAAAAGCCACGGATATCCCAGTTCAGGAAGCTGCTTGCGCTGCCCTGTATCTTGCCAAGTCGCAGTACGGAATGCCTTATGAGAGTCTAATCGTGGAGACTGCCAAAGCTCTGGGCCTTTCCAGGGTCCCGGCTGATTCCGATAACTATATCTTAGGTAAGCGTGCCGTCGATTACTGCATCTGCCAGGAACTCCTGTTCATGGACGATGACTGCTTTGTAAAAGCAGAATAAGACTGATGTGTTATAATTCGCGTTATGGAAGAAGAAAACAACATCTCATATAACAAAAGCGCCAGCCAGTTACCGCTTTATGAGAGGCCGGGAAGACTTAATCCCGACCGTAATATTCCCATGGACAGGCGTAAGAGAGTGGATGTTAATGTTCATTACGACGATGCCCGGAAGGGTTATCTCGTAGATTCCAACGTTCCTGAGTTCACCAACCAGTCTGCAAATGCCATGGATCCTTTTGAGGATGAAGCTCTTCTGATGGGTGACGTAAAGCCGAAGGTTGTTGGTGTAAGGCCCGGAATCTCCAGAGTGGAGAGCAAGATCTTTGTTCCTGAGATCGATAATGAACAGGTAAAGAAGGAGATCAAGGCACCTGTTACTCCGGAAGTTAAGCCTGAACCGGTCGAGCAGCCTGTCTACATAGCTGAAGAAGACAGGGCAGCTTCAAGTGATTATATTGCCGATGCTTTCAGCGGCATGGATGATATAGAAGCCGTGCCTCAGCCTGTTGCAGCAAAACCTCATGCGGCTGTTACTGATGTCGCGAAGCTTAAGATGTATGTTCTGCTTCTGGCCGCAACAATCATCCTCGAGACAGCAGGAATAGCTATTCTTATCGCCATCTGATATCTATATCGTACTTTTCGGGCATCGGAAAAAAGATACGGAAAACCGCTTAGAAATAATTAAGGGTCATCTCATATTGAAATGACCCTTTCTATTTTTGTGATAAGTACTAAGTCTTACTTCTTATCCTTTTTCTTGTACTCGACAGGTTCAGACTGAATGGTTGAGTCCTTAGCCTGAGCTGCTTTCTGGTTAGTCTCGAAAACATAATCTTTTCCAGGGAGTGCAGCGTTAAGGATGATGCCTACGAGTGAACCGATAGCAAGACCTGAAAGAGAGATAACGATCTTGCCGCAAGGAATAACGATAGCACCGGCAGCACTGTATGTAACACCAATGGAGAGAACGAGGATGATAGCTGCGATGATGACATTTCTTGCCTTGCTGAAGTCGATCTTGTTCTCAACGACATTTCTTACACCGACAGCAGAGATCATTCCGTAGAGCACGAGTGAGATACCGCCGACTACAGGTGTAGGGATAGCGGAGATGCATGCTGCGAGCTTAGGTGAGATGGAGAAGCAGATGGCAAATACTGCGGCAAGTCTTACAACGAAAGGATCGTAAACCTTGGAAAGTGTAAGAACGCCTGTGTTCTCGCCGTATGTTGTATTGGCAGGAGCACCGAAGAGTGAAGCCAGTGTTGTTGCAAGACCGTCACCCATGAGTGTTCTGTGAAGTCCAGGATCCTTAATGTAGTTCTCGCCGACTGTTGAAGAGATAGCGGAGATGTCGCCGATATGTTCAACGATTGTTGCAAGTGAGATAGGAACGATAGTGAAGATAGCTGTAATAAGAAGTCCGGTATCAGGTGTTCCGCTTGTGAAGATGCTGAATACCGTATCACTGTAATTGAAAGGAAGACCGATCCATGCAGCATTCTTGATATTCTCAATGCTTGCTACAGAGAAAAGCTGGAAGTTCGGGTTGCCCATGATGGTATAGTAACCTTCAACCGGCTGGCCTGCTGCGAGTGTAAGGATTATGCAGAGAATGCAGGCACCGATAACTCCCAGGAGGATAGGGATGATCTTGATCATGCCCTTGCCCCAGATGTTGCAGATAACGATGATAAGGATTGCAACGACTGCTACGATCCAGTTAGTGGAGCAGCTGTTGATAGCTGTTGCTGAAAGGCAGAGACCGATAGCAATGATGATAGGACCTGTTACGATAGGCGGGAAGAACTTCATTACGCGGTTAACGCCGAATGCCTTGATGAGCGCTGCAAGGATCAGGTAAACGAGACCTGCGAGTGCGACACCGAAGCATGCATAAGGAAGTAACTCTTTCTCTCCGTTAGGTGCAATTGCAAAATAACCTGCGAGGAATGCGAAAGATGAACCTAAGAATGCAGGAACCTTTCTCTTGGAGATAAGGTGGAAAAGAATTGTTCCCAAACCTGCGAAAAGAAGTGTGGCTGACACCGACAGACCGGTGAGAGCAGGGACGAGGACGGTTGATCCGAACATTGCGAACATGTGTTGGAAACCAAGCACGATAACACGGCCGGCACCCAGTGACTTCGCGTCGTAGACAGCTCCATCCTGAAGACTGGATTTACTCATAACAAGCCCTCCGTTGTAATTGGAATTTAATTTATAATAGCACTCTTGTGTAAAATTCAAGCAATCAATTTGACATTTGTCTGTAATATTACTCTCGTGACCGCGTCGCTTTTATTGACTTAAAAATTCATTCAACTAAAATATTCAAGAGGTTGTATTACCCTATTTCACTTAAGCTGAAAAGGAGACGGAATATGCAGTACAAAGATTTTAAGAACGTTCAGGTCATGGAACATCCGCTCATCAAGCACAAGATCTCTCTTTTGAGAAAAGTTGAGACCGGAACATATGAGTTCAGACATCTCGTAGAAGAGATCGCTACTCTGGAAGGTTATGAGGCATTAAGAGATCTTCCTCTCAAGGATGTTGAAGTACAGACTCCTCTCGAGAAGACAATGACTCCCATGATCGACGGTAAGAAGCTCGCTATCGTTCCTATCCTTCGTGCAGGTCTCGGTATGGTTCCGGGCGTTCAGGCTCTTACACCTCTTGCTAAGGTAGGTCACATTGGTCTTTACAGAGATCCTGAGACACATGAACCTCACGACTATTACTGCAAGCTTCCTGATCCTATCGATCAGCGTCTCATCGTTGTAGTAGATCCTATGCTCGCTACAGGCGGTTCAGCAGTTGATGCCATTAATTCCATCAAGGCTCACGGCGGAAAGCACATTAAGTTCATGTGCATCATCGCAGCACCTGTTGGAATCGAGAGACTTGCAAAAGCTCATCCTGATATCGATATCTATGTTGGTAACGTTGACAGAGAGCTTAATGAAAATGCGTATATTCTCCCCGGTTTGGGAGATGCGGGTGACCGTATTTTCGGCACCAAATAAAACAAAAGACCATTGGAGGAAAGTGTTATATGGTTATGAAGAAGATCGTAGCTTCAGTTATGGCTGTAGCTACATTGGCACTGGCTTTCGCCGGATGCGGCAAGAAGGAAAGCAAGAAGTTCGTCGTAGGTTTCGACCAGGAATTCCCGCCTATGGGATTCGTTGCAGATGACGGTTCTTATGTAGGTTTTGACCTTGACCTTGCGAAAGAAGCAGCAAAGCGTATGGGCAAAGAGTTCGTAGCTCAGCCTATCAACTGGGATGCTAAGGATCAGGAACTTAAGTCCGGCAACATCGACTGCATCTGGAACGGATTTACGATCAGCGGAAGAGAAGACGGTTACACATGGTCAAAGGCTTATATGTCCAATGCTCAGGTAGTAGTTGTTAAGAATGATTCGGGCATTTCTTCACTTGCTGACCTCGCAGGCAAGACTGTAGCCGTTCAGAAGGATTCATCCGGACTTGCAGCTCTTGAAGACAATGCAGCTCTTAAGGATTCTTTCGGCAAGCTCGTCGAGATGGATTCTTACCTCAATGCAATGATGGAACTTGAGATGGGCAGCGTTGATGCTATCGTTATGGACGAGATCGTTGCACGTTATGAGATCCAGACATCAGGCAAGGCTTTCGCAGTTCTTGATGAGTCAGTTGCTTCTGAAGAGTATGGTGTAGGTTTCCTTAAGGGAAATGAAGCTCTCCGTGATGAAGTCCAGAAGGTCATGGATGAGATGGCTAAGGACGGCACAATGGCTGAGATCTCCAAGAAGTGGTTCGGCAAGGACGTTACTATTCTCGGAAAATAATCCTTAAAACAAACCAAAAGCAAGGGCTGTTTCAGTATTGAAGCAGCCCTTTTATTATTCTTTCGCCAATTTGTTCTTTCCGGGGAGTTCTATTAATTTCCGGATACCTTTGCATAACAGACTGATAAGAAAAGCTACGCATGAAGTTAATATGAAGACTGTGATATTGATCGCGATTAAAGGAAACTTAAAACCGGCAAGTATCCGTACGCAGATTAAGAAACAGGGTTTCAGAAAACAAATATAAGCGCAGTACATCTCAAGAGAAATTTTTCCCCAGAAACTGATTATCTCAGTAAGGATCTGGCCCGGTTTTGGCAAACGGCGGTTCAATATATCCATTAACTTTGTGATCAGGAATACCATGCTGACAGATAATAGGATATTTGGAAGGAATGTCTTGCTGTTCGGGATTATCAGCTCAAAATCACGGAAGTTATAAAAATAAGCAAGGATCAGGCCGGCAACAAAAACGGCGAGCATTATCAGATAATGTTTTTTGGTGAATTTACTCTGCGGCTGTTTTTGCGATAACTCTCCGAAATATATGCCGATAAGGAATATAGGGATCCTGTTAGTGAAATCGTAAAAATCAAAACGCAGGTAACCGCATGTAACTATGGTTATCATGAACCATAATGCAATGGCGAGAGCAGTGAACAGCAACTTGTTTTTTGCTTTGCTGAAGATCCAGTAGTAAAGAGGGAAAACAAGATAAAGAGTGGCTATGGCAGGAACGAACCAGCAGAAGTGATGTATATCCTTCGTATAAAATGAAAGGCCGGTTGCGTTTTCCAAAAACATCCAGATAGTCCATTTATCTATTGGCCATCTTATGAGAGTAACGATCAGATAAGGCAGGTAAATCCTGCTGAGCCTTCTTTTATAGAAATGTGCCACTGAACCTTTCTTGATAGCATAGGTCAGTCCCATGCCGGATATGATCAGGAATATTTCAACACCGCAATAACCTATTCTTCTGATGAATTCTTCAATGTTGTAAATAAACTGTGCAACTTCATTTGCCGGATGATAAAACAACGGTACCCCTACATGGAAGATATGGATCCATATAGCCGCAAGGCCCATAAGGACATAACGGTACTTCAGTATCAGAGTAAATCCGTTATTGCCGGTATCACTGTTTTCCATGTGAATTGCTTTTTCCCCTCGATCGATTATCCAGCTATTATCTAAAAGATATATAGTAAAACAATTTTAACACATCTTACTTTGCCATCAACTTAAGACGGCGGTTATGGTACAATCTAAGAGTTTTATATTTCCAGGGTAGAGGATCAGTATGGACGGAACAAATGATGTATTACGATTGCTGCTGTCAACACTAACACAGTTGGTGCAGGGCTTCGGATATACTCTTGCGATCTTCGGATTGACATTGATATTCTCGATCCCTTTGGGTCTTCTTATCTGCAAAGGCAGGATGTCCAAGATCCCTGTTATCTCACTTGCATGCAGGCTCTATATATCTGTCTTAAGAGGCACGCCTCTTATGCTTCAGCTCCTTCTTGTATATTTCGGACCTTATTATGTATTCAGAGTGAGCCTTGGAAACGACTATAGATTCATAGCGACAATAATCGCGTTCTCGCTTAATTACGCAGCGTACTTTGCCGAGATCTTCAGAGGCGGTATCCAGTCTATGTCAAAAGGTCAGTATGAAGCTGCGACCGTTCTTGGTTTTTCCAAGTCTCAGACATATTTCAAGATCATCCTGCCTCAGGTTGTAAAGAGAGTCCTTCCATCCGTATCTAATGAGATAATCACACTCGTTAAGGATACATCGCTTGCTCAGGTACTCTCTGTTGCTGAAATGTTTACCAAGGCATCCGCTGCTGCGTCTAAGCAGGTATCCGTAATGCCGTTTATCGTTGCCGGATTGTTCTACTATGCGATGAATCTCCTTATCGAATTCATCTTAAACCGCGTGGAGAAATCCATGTCTTACTATTCCTAAGAGGTGGCTTATATGTCTGATGCAAATAACGATATCGTTCTTGAGATCAAAGACGTACATAAGTCCTTCGATAAACTGGAGGTCTTAAAGGGCATCTCCATGGATGTTAAGCGCGGTGAAGTCGTTGCTGTTATCGGTCCTTCCGGCGGTGGTAAATCAACGCTTCTCAGATGTGCCACCACACTCGAAAAAGTGGACAACGGAAAGATCGTTATTGGCGGCGATGTACTATGCGACGGCGGTAAATATTGTGATAAAGCAACCGAGAAAGAGATCAGATCCAAGTTCGGTCTTGTCTTCCAGAATTTCAATCTCTTCCCTCATTTTTCCGTAAGAAGGAACGTAACTGAAGCTTTGATACACGTTCACAAGAAGAGCAAGGATGAAGCAAATATCATCTGCGACGAACTCCTTCTGAAGATGGATCTTGTCGAAAAGGCGGACGCTTACCCCTGCAATCTTTCAGGCGGCCAGCAGCAGCGTGTATCCATCGCAAGAGCGCTTGCCACCAACCCTGAGATCATCTTCTTCGATGAGCCTACATCAGCACTTGACCCTGAGCTTACGAAGGGTGTCTTAACAGTAATCAAGGAGCTTGCACGCGAAAAGATGACAATGGTCATCGTTACTCACGAGATGGCTTTCGCAAGAGATGTTGCTGACCGTATCGTATTCATGGACGGCGGCGTTATCGTTGAAGAAGGCCCTGCATACGAACTCGTTACTAACCCTCAGCAGGAGAGAACTAAGGCGTTCTTAGCTGGATATTAAATACGCAATTATATAATCTCCTCACTTCAAACAGTATTTGCCTGCGGCAAATAACTCGTTCGTGAGATTATATAATTGCTTTACAGAAGGTGTAGAGGATGGATTTCGGATTTGATGAGATAGTAGATAGGAATACGCCGGAGGATATCAAGTATCAGAAGATCGAGGGGATTGATGACCTCATTCCCATGTGGGTTGCTGACATGGATTTCAGGTGTCCCAAGGAAGTTAGGGATGCTCTTACTGAGATAGCGCAAAGAGGCGTTTTCGGATACCCTGAAGCAGATGAATCCTACGATAAGGCAGTTACCGGCTGGTATAAGAGAAGATACGGCTGGGATGTTGATTCCAAAACTATAATAAAGCTTCCGGGAGTTGTTCTCGGCATATCGGATTCGATAATGGCGCTTACAAAAGAGGGCGACAGCATACTTATCTTTGAGCCGCTTTATGGTCCCATTGGCAGAGCCGTAAAGGGCAGTGGCAGGAATCTTGTCATATCGGACCTTGTCCTGAAAGGTTCCCGCTATGAGATAGACTTTGACGATTTTGAGCGCAAGGTCCGTGAGAACGACGTAAAGATGCTGATCTTCTGTAATCCGCATAATCCTGCCGGCCGCGTTTGGACAAGGGAAGAGCTCTTAAGAGTAGGCGATATCTGTCTTAAGAATCATATGATCATTGTCTGCGATGAGATCCATGCAGACTTCGTCTACAGCGGACATAAGCATATACCGATCGCTTCTTTATCAGAAGAATTGAGGAAGATAACAGTTACCTGCACGTCTGCCACCAAATCGTTCAACATCGCCGGCATTCAGGCTGCCAATATCGTTATTGCCGATGACACGATGAGAAGGGCAGTGGACAAATATGCTCTTACGACAGGTGCGTTCGGATTAAACATAATGGGCCTTGTTGCGACAAGAGCAGCTTATACCTATGGCGATAAATGGATGGACGGGCTTTGTGAATACCTTAAAGGCAACATCGATCTTGTTAAGGAGCGCCTCGCCGGCACGAAGCTTAAAGTAACAGATATCGAAGGCACTTATCTCATTTGGATAGATGCGTCCGGGCTGGGCTTGGAAGACCCTTCGAAGTTTTTCCTCGAAAAGACGCACATCAGGTTTTCCGAAGGCACATTCTTCTCCAAAAAGGCAGATCAGTTCATCAGAATGAATATCGCTTGCCCCAGAAGCGTTGTAAATGAGGCATTGGACAGGATGCTTAAACTTCCTGAGATCTACTGAAAAAGCTTCTATTTCTTTTAATCAGCTCTTTGTCAGATGTGTTCTGTTGACACTATATCGAACTGGTAGTACGATAATTGTACTGATAGTTCGATATAAGGGATTCAGAATACAAGAAAGATGAGGGAAGATTATATGCGAAAAGCATTAAGGATCGAGATACATACAGCCTCCGTGCTGATGGCGGCAGAAGAACTTTTCGAGAAAAAGGGATATGAAGCCACTTCGACAGACGATATCGCAAAGCTCACCGGAATCAGCAAGTCAACGATGTATGCTTATTTCAAGAGCAAGCAGATCATCTGGGATTCGATTGTTTGCAAGTATATGGAGATGTTTCTTGAGGATGCCAGGAAAGCTGCTGACGGCAAGGGGAGCTTTGAAGACAGGTATTACAAGCTCTGTTTTGATATTGCTGAGAAGTTTGAAGCACATCCTTTATTCTGCAGGGGGACGCTCGGTAAGATCTCCGTCGATATGGATCAGGAGCTTTATAAGAAGATTTACGATATCGGCGAACAGACAAATGAGGAGATTGCCAGATTCATCAAAAGCGGCATAGAAGAAGGCAAGGTCAGAAAAGACATCGACATCTATCCGGCGGTCATAATGATGTGGTCTTCGATATCCGGGATCATTACTATGGCAATCGACAAAGAAGAATACCTGAAACTCAGGTTCAACATGACAAAAGAAGAGTATCTTAAGAAAGCTTTCAAGATGCTTCTGGAGGGTGCTCTATGAATGCGATCTATTTAAGCGGAACAGGCAACACGAAGCATGTGGTGACGTTGCTCTTAGATGAGCTCGGCAAGGATTCGAGAATCTATTCAATCGAGTCGCCTGACGTTTTGAAGGCTTTTGAAGATGATGAACTGATCCTCGCTTATCCGACGATGTTTTCGAATATTCCGTATCTTGTAAGAGACTTTATAAACAGCAACCAAGAAGTCTGGAAAGGTAAGAAGGTCTTTCTGATTACGACAATGGGTCTTTTTGCAGGAGACGGTACAGGGTGCGCAGCAAGGCTCCTTAAGAAGTACGGCGCGGAGATTACCGGCGGCCTTCAGATTGTTATGCCGGACTCTATTGGTGACTGCAAGGCACTTAAGAAGACCAGGGAACAGAATAAGGCGATAATTGATAAAGCTGACTTACGCGTGACACAAGCTGCTAAGCAGATAAGGGAAGATAATTATCCTAGAGAAGGTCTTTCTTTTGCGGCACACTTGGCAGGATTATTCGGCCAGAGGCTCTGGTTCTACAATAAGACGACAGGTTATAAAGATAAACTCAAGATCGATCCTTCGAAGTGCATCGGCTGCGGTATCTGTGCGAAGAATTGCCCGACAAAGAATATCAGGATAGAGAACGGCAAGGCTGTAGCTTCCGCCAAATGCACGATGTGCTACAGATGCGTGGATTATTGCCCCAAGCAGGCTATAACGCTTCTGGGCAAGACTTTATACGAGCAGCCAACTTACGAGAGAAACAGCAAATAAGCATAATAATACCCCGCACGAGTTTATTGCGTAAGCAATTATTGTCTGAAGTGCGGGGTATTAATTTTGCTTATTCCGGTTTGTAGCTGTCCTTTAAAGATACAGCTCTGTTGAACACGAGGTGATCGGGAGTTGAATCCTTGGAGTCTGCACAGAAGTAACCTGTTCTTAAGAACTGGAATCTGTCAGCAGGCTTTGTATCCTTAAGGAATGCTTCGAGCTTTGCGCCCTTGATGATCTCCAGAGAATCAGGATTGATGAAGTCCAGATAGTTGCAGTCAGCAAGGTCAGGCTGCTCTGTGGTAAAGAGCCTGTCGTAAAGTCTGATCTCACCGTCAACACAGTTGTTGGCATCTACCCAGTGGATTGTGGACTTGATCTTTCTGCCGTCAAGCGTGTTGCCGCCTCTTGAATCAGGATCGTATGTGCAGTGAACTGCAGTAACGTTGCCGTCAGCGTCATGATCGCATGAGACGCACTTAACAACATAAGCTGACTTAAGACGAACTTCGTTGCCGGGGAAGAGTCTGAAATACTTGGGGGCGGGAACTTCCATGAAGTCTTCGGATTCGATCCAGAGTTCTCTTGAGAAGGATACTTTACGCATGCCGGCGTTCTCATCCTTAGGATTGTTCTCGACATCGAAGTCTTCGGACTGACCCTCAGGATAGTTGTCGATGATGAGCTTTATAGGCTTTAAGACAGCCATGGCTCTCTGAGCGTGCTCGTTAAGATCTTCTCTTAAGCAGTATTCGAGGAATGCGAAGTCTACAACGGAGTTGACCTTTGCTACGCCGTTCCTGGCACTGAAGTTATGGATGGAAGCGGGTGTGTATCCGCGTCTCCTGAGACCGCAGAGTGTAGGCATTCTTGGGTCATCCCATCCTGTTACGATTCCTGCCTCGATCATGGCACGGAGCTTTCTCTTGGAAAGAACAGTGTGTGTGATGCCGAGTCTTGCGAACTCGATCTGACGGGGCTTGCACTCTACAGAGATATTGTTTACGACCCAGTCGTAAAGAGGTCTGTGTGATTCGAACTCCAATGAGCAGAGGGAGTGTGTGATGCCTTCAAGCGCGTCTTCGATAGGATGAGCGAAGTCGTACATAGGATAGATGCACCACTCGGTTCCTGTTCTGTGGTGAGGGAGGTGATTGATCCTGTAGATAACAGGGTCTCTCATATTGAAGTTGCCGGATGCGAGATCGATCTTGGCACGAAGTGTCATCTTGCCGTCTTCGAATTCTCCGGCTCTCATTCTCTTAAACAGGTCAAGGCTCTCTTCAATAGGTCTGTCACGGTAAGGTGAGACAGCAGGAGTCTTGGTGTCGCCTCTCATGTCGTGCATCTGTTCGGGAGTAAGCTCGCAAACATAAGCGATGCCCTTGTTGATGAGCTCTATCGCAAATTCATACATCTTCTCGAAGTATTCGGAAGCATAGAAGAATCTGTCGTCCCAGTCGTGACCTAACCACTTGATGTCTTCCTTGATGGCATCAACGAATTCCTCATCTTCCTTGGTGGGGTTCGTGTCGTCCATTCTGAGGTTGCAAAGGCCGTTGTATTCTTCAGCTGTACCGAAGTCGATCTCCAATGCCTTTGCGTGACCGATGTGAAGGTAACCGTTAGGTTCAGGCGGGAATCTTGTGTGGATCTTTTTGCCGTAGACTCTGCCGCCTTCTTTGAGCTCTTCGTCGATTATCTGCTCGATAAAATTCTTGCTTTCAGCCATTTCTCATATTCTCCCAAATCAAAGTCTTGAATAAGCGTATTTAATTCTCTTTAAGGACTCTTCCTTGCCCAAAAGGAGCATGACCTCTGCACATCCGCCGGGGGTTACAGCAACTCCTGCAGCAGCGATACGAACCGGCCACATAACAACAGAGTTCTTAACCTCAAGGCTCTCTGCAAGAGTCTTCATTGCTTCTGTGATCTGATCTCTGTCCCAGTCAAGCTGCTCAAGCACGGGGATGGCCTTTTCGAGCATTTCCTTCGAAGATTCCAGCGTGGACTTGCTCTTCTTGTGTTCAAAAAGCGCAAGGTCGAAGTCACCGTACTCCTTGATGAATGAGAGCTTCTCGGTGATCTCCGTGAACTTCGCGATCCTGGGCTTTAAGAGCTCAGCAAGGAGTTCATAGCATGAAGGATCAACACCTGCCTCGTCGTAGTAAGGCTTGGCATGTGTAAGGAACTCTTCGTCTGTCATTGCCTTGATGTGTTCCTGGTTGACCCATGAGAGCTTATCGTAGTCGAAGACAGCAGGTGACTTGGAGATACCGTTGATATCGAAAGCTTCGATGAGCTCTTTTAATGAGAAGATCTCTCTTGTGTCCTTGGGTGCCCAGCCGAGAAGAGCAATATAGTTGATTATCGCCTCGGGGAGATATCCCTCGTTAACGAGATCCATGAATCCTGTGGAGCCGTGACGCTTGGAAAGCTTGGAAATAACTTCATTGCCTTCCTCATCTACGGACTTGCCCATGATGAGCGGAAGATGGATGTATGTGGGGATCTCCCAGCCGAATGCCTCGTAGAGGAGGTTGTACTTAGGTGTTGAAGAAAGATACTCGGAACCTCTTACAACATGAGTGATTCCCATAGTGTGGTCATCGATAACATTTGCGAAGTTATAAGTAGGGAAACCGTCTGTCTTGATAAGTACCTGGTCGTCAAGATCCTCATTGGGGAATGTGATATCACCGTATACCAGGTCATGGTAGGAAGTAGATCCTGTGAGAGGCATCTTCTGACGGATGACATAAGGCATGCCGGCATCAAGGTTCTTCTGGATCTCTTCAGGAGATAAGTCTCTGCAGTGACGGTCGTAGCCTGTTCCTTCAGGAGCATTCTCTTTTAATGCCTCGAGACGCTCTTTGGTGCAGAAACATCTGTATGCTTTTCCTTGCTCTACGAGCTGCTCGGCATAAGGCTTATACATTGAGAGTCTTTCGCTCTGGACGTAAGGGCCGTATTCACCGCCGATATCCGGACCTTCATCGTGCTCAAGGCCGGCGAGCTTCATTGTGTCATATATAACCTGAGTTGCGCCCTCTACATAGCGTTCACGGTCTGTATCCTCGATTCTTAATACAAAAGTACCGCCTTCGTGCTTGGCTGTAAGGTACTCGTAAAGTGCGGTGCGAAGATTACCGACATGCATAAATCCCGTGGGGCTGGGTGCGAATCTCGTTCTTATTTTCATACATAACCTCTATTAATAATTTTACCTGAGCGTTTATTTTAACACTTTTGTGGTAATATACAATTCGAAAAGAATGCGGTTTTCCGCCATTGAACGAAAGGAGCACTGGAGCTTGGACAGACTTGATTGTAACCGAAGCTACGATTGCTTTACCGGAAGCGGTATAGCAGAAGAGTTTATTGCCGGCTATATTCTTGAGCAGTATGACAATGAAGATCTTTCAGACCGTGAGATCAAGGCTGCAATTATCTCTGACAGACAGGTCAGTGCTTACTATTACAACGCTTTTGAAAAGCAGTTCGTCTTAAGGAATATCAAGACTTGCCTTATAACCGTTGAAGAGGGAGAGGCAAATAAGAACCTGTCCCAGGTCAATAACGTCGTTAAGGAGTTAAATGACTTCGGCCTTAACAGCAATGACTGGATAATCGCATTAGGCGGCGGTTCCGTCCTGGATATTGCATCTTTTTCAGCAGCTCTTTATACAGGAAAGTCCAGATATATAGCTGTCCCGACGACACTTTCGTCCATGGCTGAGACTTGCTGTTCCGACAGGGCATGCCTTAACTCAGGAAGCCATAAGAATACAGCCGTTATAGGAATATCCCAGACTGCCGTATTCGTAGATCCGGTGTTTCTTGCAACTGTACCCAAGAAGTTTATCCCTAACGGTTATTCACAGATAATCAGATATGCTCTGCTTGCTGACTTCGGCCTTCTTACAGAACTTATCGACATCTCAGGTTCAAGCCACTCTGATATCAGGGTATTCCTTAACCGTGTATATGCGGCAAGGACAGCCATTGATAAGAAGAATCCGATGCTCCTTACTCTGGGAAGCGAACTGTCGGAGGCTATCGAAGGCTACTTCAGGTTTATGAATTATTCGGAGGGAGAGGCGCTGGCATTAAGCCTTTATGCCACTGTCCCGGATAAGGCGAGGGCAGCATTTACGGCCATTTATATGAAGCTTGGGCTTCCTACTGAGCTTAAAGGCGTAAGCTTTAATGCGATAATGAATTCGCTCAGGGATACTTACAGGAAGGGATCCGTATCCAATGACACTCTTGTTTGCTATGAAGAAGTAGACGGGAAGGGAAGTTGGGCCATCAAAAATCCCTCTACCGAAGAGGCTTTGGAGATCCTCGAAAAGAGACTTAAGAAGATTACAAACAGCTCTTCATCAATTGCCACAAAAGATGACGAGGCTTAGGGTATAATAGCGTAGTTATGAACAGTACTTTGGTTAAGAGATTATTTGCAACAGCAATGTGTGCCGCGGTCTTTGCACAGCCGCTGCTTTTGACATCATGCAAGAATAAGGACAAGGATAAGGGCAAGCCTGCAGATTATGGTACATATGGTGCCGATATCGCGCGTGAGATAGCTTCCCAGTATCCAGACAGAGCCGCATATTCAGAAGGTGAGAGCCAGACCGGTGCTTACATTGAAGGTAAGATCAAGGAACTCGGATTCACACCTGAGATTCAGACTTTCAAGAAGGAAGGCGATGGGAAGACTGAGGCAAAAAGCTCAGCCAATTACATCGTCAAGATTCCCGGAACAGGGTTTTACTGTGCCCAGGATGGCGGCGGCTACGAGATAGAGCACAGGGTGGCGATAATCGGTACCCATTACGATGCTGCTATCCTTCCCGAATACAAGCCGAAGACTGATGCCAAGAAAGACAGCAAGGACAGTAAGACAAAGGAGACAGACACTCCCAAGTATGTCTTCGACGGTATTTCAGATAATGCGTCAGGAACAGCCTGTGTTCTTACTGCGCTTAAAGCATTTAAGGAATATAAGGATGTCGGTTATGATGTCTGGTTTGTATTTTTCGGTGCCGGAACAGACAATCACAATGGTGCTGAAGAGTTCTGCAAGGCTCTTTCAAAAGAAGAGTTCTACAGCATCGACGTAATGTATAACATAGACAGCCTTTATTCAGGCGACAAAGTGTATGCTTCTTCCGGTTTTAAATCACTTCAGAAGAACAGAAAATATGAGATGCGCCGTAAGCTTTATCAGACATACGACGTATGCTTTACGAACACTCTCTATACCAATTACGGTTTTGATCTCTACTATAACGAAGCCTGCATAAAGGGCCTTGATATTGATGATGACGGTTACAAGGATGTTTTCTCGGAGGTTCCGATCGCTATTTCCGACTATAAAGCCTTCGATGACAGATTCATCCCGATCGTGTATTTCGAGAGCTTCGACTATAACTACACGAGCATGGAAAAGATGAGGGAGACCAAAAACCTCACATTGCAGGATTTTGATGGTACTGTAAGAGGCACACCTGCAGACTGCACAGCATTCCTGGATTCTATCCTTGTTGAAGAGGATAAGGACCGTGATGGAGACGGCGAGATCGACTGTACAGGCGACAGACTCCAGATAAGGATCAACTGCGTTGCTTTCATCGTTTGCGAGGCTCTCCTTAAGGGTTCTGACAAGGGTATGACTCCGGCAGAATATGAGGCTTTCAAGATCGAATCCACCAGACAGACTTTCTATTCGGAGACGACAAAAGCGACTGAGACATCTGCTTCGTCAGAGACTTCGGATACTTCGGATTCTTTAGATACGTCTGAAACCTCTGAATCATCTGAATCTTCAGAGTCTTCTGCGACGGCAACCACAAAGAAAGCTAGTAATTAATACCTTCCCGGCTACTTTGTGAGCGGCAGGGATATTATTTGTTCCTATCTTACAATTTTACTCAAATCTTCTTTTTCCTTATGTTATACTGAATAAGATAAGCGTAAGGAAGAAGGACACGATTGATGTCTAATTCATCATTCATCAGCCAGATATTTGAATTCTTGGGCGAGCTTTTTAACAGCCTTGATAAAGGCACGCTCTTTTTTGGCAGCCTTTGGGATTTTGTCCGTTACGCGATCGATATTGCACTCGTAACTTTCCTTTTCTATACGCTTCTTTTGTTTATCAGACAGACAAGAGCATGGCAGCTTATCAAGGGTATCGTTCTTATCCTTGTATTTGTTGCATTCTGCGGTGTTATCGGACTCGACATGGTGGGGTTCCTTTTTAACCGCCTTCTTTATATCGTAGCTATCCTGTTCGTTGTACTGTTCCAGCCTGAGTTAAGAAGAGCTCTTGAGACAGTTGGTCTTAGAACTTCCAGTGCTACCAATCCGTTCAGACACAGTGAAGCTGTAATGACAAAGGATGAACTCAATTTCTTTATCAAAGAGATCAGTGCAGCATGTAAGGAAATGTCCAGAACATATACAGGTGCTCTTATCCTTATTGAAAGACACACAAGATTGGACGAGCTCCTTTCCCAGGAAAATGTTGTTACATTCGATTCTGAAGTTACCAGTTCCGTGCTTCAGAGTATTTTCTATAAAGGTTCGCCGATGCATGACGGCGGTCTCCTTATAAGAGATGGCAGGATCATCGCAGCAAGATGTCATGTCCCGCTTTCAGTTACGATGCATTCTCTCGAGCGTTCCGGAACCCGTCACAGAGCTGCTGTTGGTGCGAGCGAGATGGGTGATACTGTTGCAGTAGTCGTTTCCGAGGAAAGAGGAAAGACTTCTATCGCTGTTAACGGAAGACTTTTCGAGATGAGATCTACAAAAGAGCTCGAAGCTAACCTCTCGTATCTGTTGGGACTTAAAGAATATGGCGGTGAGAATAAGACCTTTATCGGCAAGTTTATTGATAAGATGCGTGGAAAGCCTTCCGTTGATAAGGATGTGCTGACACAGGACGAGGTTGCTCAGGAAGCTGCCAAGGCAAAGCCTTCTGAGCAGACAGCAGCTCCCGAGCCGGTTGTAGCAACAACACAGGTCGAGATAGCAGGAGAGACAGCTGTTCCGATCTCCATAAGGACCAAGGTTGCTGACCAGACGAGTAATTCACAGCGTGTCGGTACTGCCACCAGAGTTATCTTCCTCGTTTTATCCATCTTTATGTCATTGCTCCTCTGGATCTATATCCAGGTAGTAACAAACCCTGTAGTTACTAAGAACATTACAGTTCCGATCAATAAGTATCAGGATGAGAATCTTCCTGACAATGTAGCTGTTGACTATTCACTTAAGTCAGTAGAACTTGAGATCGTAGGACGTGCAGGTACTTTGAATAACCTGACGGCAGATGATATCGTCGTATCGATCGACTATTCTGATATCGACGCTGGTGATATCGGAATCGTTGAGCTTCCTGTTAATATCTCAAGCAAGGAAGGCAACAGCGTATACTTCCGTGTAGAGAATCAGTATCCCAGAACGGTTTTCGTAACTGTATACTCTCCGACTAAGTAATCTATTGCTCGGACGCTTACGGCGGATGCGGGCAGAAAGGATAAATAAAATGTTAGAAACAAAAGACCTTATCGATTTGACTCACACGCTTGCAGCTCCGATCCTCGAAGACAAGAAATACCCTTGGGAAGCTTTGCCCCTTATCAAGGAATTCATTCTTAAGTTAGGACCTACTCTTGATCCTGAGATCTATGAGGACAAGGGAGACGGTATCTGGATCGCAAAGAGTGCGAAAGTCTTTGATTCAGCATATATTGCAGGACCCTGCATTATCGGACCTGAGACTGAAGTACGTCAGTGTGCATTTATCAGAGGCAGTGCTCTCATCGGAAGTAAGTGCGTAATCGGTAACTCAACTGAGCTTAAGAATGTTATCATCAGCGATAATGTTCAGGTACCTCACTACAATTACGTAGGTGACTCTATCCTCGGATTCAAGTCTCATCTTGGCGCTGGTGCTATCACATCAAATGTTAAGTCAGATAAGACTCTCGTTAGTGTTAAGAACGGTGATGAGGTTATCGAGACAGGACTTAAGAAGTTCGCAGCAATCGTAGGTGATAATGTTGAAGTCGGATGCCAGAGCGTTCTTAATCCCGGTACAGTTATCGGCAGAGGAAGCAGAGTGTATCCGCTTTCAAGAGTTAGAGGCGTTATCCCTGAGAAGCACATCTTCAAGGATGCTGAGCACATCGTTCCTATCGAAGAGTGATAAACTCTGATTAAAGGAAATAAACCGGACATATTAAAAGGGCACTCAATCTTGAGTGCCCTTATTCATTCAATTGATTTGTTATCAGACTACGCTGTCCTTAAGTTTGTCGAATGCCTGCTTTGCAACCTGTCTGACATTAGGATCGGAATCGGCGAAAGCGAGCTTCTTAACATACTCTTCGCAATGCTTTGCGTGGATATCAGCTGCTGCGGTAGCTGCTGCTGCTCTGACCATAGGTGAAGAATCTCTTAAGAGGGGGATCAATGCCATTCCGGATTCGTAGGAAGGAACCATGCCCATTGCCATTGCTACTGTCATACGGACATCATCTTCAGGATTGTCCGCATACTTTAACAAAGCGCCAAGCTTCTGCTTTGATCCAAGCTTAAGGATTTTATCTTTTAAAGCATCAGTACGTCCCATACTTAAGGCTCCCACCATGTCATATTCTAAACAATATTATAGAGTAAAACTTAAAAAAAAACATCACTCTCACCAAAATAACCTTAAATAATCTTAGTTTTTGGTATACTTTGCTCTATAATACTTTTGATTATACAATCAAAACCTGAAAATTAAATGATGTTTTCACTATTTTGGTTGTTTTGAGAGGTAAATTTTTAATGAACAAGCTAGCTTACGGAATGTCCGTTTTTATATTGTCAGGAGCTTTATTGCTTTCGTCCTGTTCCACTAACTTGGGACCTGAAACGCTTCCCTCCACAACGCCTTCGACAGAACCTACCGAGACAGAGCCTGAAGTGACAGTTACGACACTTGCACCTGAGGCCACAGATCCGGCAAGTACACCCGTTGTTACAGAGAAAGCTGTTGAATTGAACGGACGTCTTAAAGTCAAAGGTGCAAATATAGTAAACAGTCAGGGCAAGACTTTCGTTCTTAAGGGAATGAGTTCTTACGGTATACAGGATTGTTCTGATTTCTTTACTGCAGAAGTTATCAAGACTCTTGCAGAAGACTGGGGATGCAATGTTATCAGAATTGCTATAACCGGTGATGCTGAGACAGGTTATCTTAAAGATCCTGACAAGTATTTCGATCCTCTCTGCAAGATCTGTGATATGTGCATCAATCAGGGTATTTATGTAATACTTGACTGGAATGTCGAGTATGAGAAGGCAGCTAATGAGAATAAAGCAAAGGCTGTGGACTTTTTTACCAGGATCTCATCCATTTATTCTGATTCTCCGAATATCCTGTACGAGATCGAGAATAATATGATCCAGACTGAAGAATCCGGAAAGATAAAGGATGAATGGACCAAAAACATCAAGCCTTTTGCAGAAGATGTTATTAAGGCCATAAGGAAGAACAGCCCTTTAAGCATTGTAATTGTCGGCGCACCTGACAGAGGCCTTGGTATTGATACTATCTCCAAGACAAAGATCAAAGGTGATAACATTGCATACGCTTGCCGTATCTACTCCTCAACTCATGGTGTTGAGTACAGAGAAAAGGTTCAGAAGGCCGTAAAGCAGGGATTATGCGTATTCGTAACTGAATGGGGTCTTTGCTCTGACAATGGTGAAGAAGGCCTTAACATGGGCGAGAGTGATTCCTGGAGCCTTTTGTTTGAGGAAAACAACATCTCCTGGTGCAACTATGCTATCGGAAGTAACTTTA
The DNA here is from genome assembly GCA_946403085.1 of uncultured Clostridia bacterium. GTDB lineage: Bacteria > Bacillota > Clostridia > Saccharofermentanales > Saccharofermentanaceae > Saccharofermentans. Next base: position 98,356 of record CAMIYM010000004.1, read on the forward strand.
TTGATGAAGCAAATGCACTCTATCTCCTGAATGATAAATACACTAATGAGCAGAAGGATGCGCACTGGCCGGATGGTATCATCACCAAGTCAGGTCTTTATGTAAGAAAAATGCTCCTTAAGGATTATGAGACTCAGGATGAGACGTCAGGTTCTGAACCTTCTGAAACATCTGAATCTGCAGCGACCACATAATATCAGGTGAGATAAGCCGGATGTCCAGATCAGGATACAGTTTGCAGCCGGACAGGCACAGATACGAGGTTCTTGCTTTGGAGACCGAACGTCTAAGGCTTGCTGTCTTAAGGAAAAGCGAGGCTCCAAAGGTTACGGAGTATTTCCGTGAGAACAGGGATTTCCATAAGGCATTCGCGCAAACGCACAGTGATGACTATTTCACAACATCAATGCAGAAGAAATATCTTGCATATGATTACAACAGTTTTCTTGACGGTACGCTTGTCCCTCTTTGGATAACGCGAAAAGAAGACGGAAAGATCATCGGACGTGTTTCATTTTTCAATTTTGCATATGGCGGCATGATGTCATGTGCATGCGGCTATCACCTTGATAAAAATGCTACCGGCAACGGCTACATGACGGAAGCCATAAAAGGAGCCATGGCATTTGTTTTCGACGAGTATAAGATGCACCGCATCGAAGCTTTTATTCTTCCTGAGAATGAACCGTCGATTGCTTTGGTGAAGCGCCTCGGTTTTCATTATGAAGGGAAGAGGTTCTCGTATATGCACATAAATGGCAAATACAGGGACCATGAGGCATACTATATTCTGGAAGATGATGTTAAATGAGACGCTTTCCGGGAGCAAATCAGAAAAAAATCTAAATTTGCCTTAAGATGTAACAAAATTTAAATAAATTTACACGTAAAGTATGCAATAATATTGTAAATGATTGCGCAATCGTATATGCGGAGGTGATTATTGTGAATAGAAAAAGATTTACTACCGCTCTTATAGCAGCTATGATGGTCGGCGTTATGAGCCTTGGATTGGTTGCATGTAAGAAGAAGCCGGAGCCTACAGAAACTACTGAAGCGACTACGGAACAGACAACCACAACAACCACCACTGCAGCTACGACATCACTTCCTGTATGGTCAGGCCCTCTTCAGAATGATGAGGAAGTAACATGGAAAGAGACCAAGCTTGAATCAGAGGCTACATACTATGTCGCTGTATCCAAGGGCGAGTTCCTTAATGTAAGAAAGGGACCTGGCGTTAAGTATACCAAGATCGGTACACTTACAAGAGGTCAGACAGTTACTGTAGTTGCAAAAGCAGGCAACGGCTGGTACAAGACTAAGGACGGTTTCTTCGTTTCCGAGACTTATCTCACAGGAAAGATGCCTAACTAAAATTCTTAGTTGATTATTTTTTATCCTTAGTGTAATATACATAGGCACTTGATTTAAGTGCCGATATGCGAGTGTAGTTCAATGGTAGAACTTCAGCCTTCCAAGCTGACCACGTGGGTTCGATTCCCATCACTCGCTCCAGGGTCATTAGCTCAGCTGGATAGAGCAACAGCCTTCTAAGCTGTGGGCCGGAGGTTCGAGTCCCCCATGGCTCACCATCAAAAAGCGCTTCGTGAATAACGGAGCGCTTTTGGTTTTTAGAGATATATTTTCTCTCAGTAATTTTTGATATAATCTTCTTGCTGAGTTATTCAGCATGGAAAGGGGGGAGATATTATGAATTGCGTAAAATGTGGTAATCCCGTAGCCGAAGGTAATAATTACTGCATGATCTGCGGTACGCCTGTTGCAGGCGTTCCTGCCCAGGCTGCACCTGCACCGGCTCCCGGTCCTGCGCAGGATGCTGCAGCGATTCCGCCTGTGGAGATCAATCCCCAGCCCGGTGCAAAGCCGGAGCCGGTTGAGATTCCTTATGCACCTCCGGTTATGGAAGGTAATAATTGCATTATTCCTGTTGGAAGGTCGTTCAGGATCCGTTGTCCTGACTGCGGCCATATTTCTGATGATATCAAGAGGGATACTTCAGCCGGATATCCATGTCCTGTCTGTAAGAAAGCTTATGCCTATGGCGGTCAGCTCCTCTTATACAGAATGGGTAGTTTTCATCCCCTCATTATGGCGGTGCCTTATAATATTTTCATTGACGGTGTTGATTATGGCGTGACCACCAATCATTCATCTCTGAGGATAATGCTCAGTTCCGGCCCTCATATCGTCTGCTGCGGTAATATGTACAAGAAAACCAATCAGTTTCAGATAGTTGTATCACCTGAATTCAATTCGTTCGGATTCAAATTCAATATTATTTACAGACCTTTCGGCCTGCCGAGTGACCACGGATTCCCGATCGAGCTGAAATCTTGTGCTCCGCAGGAAGTTCCATATATTTAATCAAAGGCATTTTAGTTTTATGTGACAAGGTTGTCCGTTTTTGGGACAACCTTGTTTTTTGCCACCTTTAGGCTTGAAGGATATTGAATTCTTTGTGATATAATCGAAAAGTCAAATACATATATATTATTTTATTATAAGGAGTCAGGTGGAATATGCCGGGTAAGAAAGATTACGGCAATGAGAGCATCTCGATGCTCAAAGGTGCGGACAGAGTAAGACTCCGTCCGGCAGTTATTTTCGGTTCTGATAATCTCGAAGGATGCATTCATTCATTCTTTGAGATCCTTTCGAATTCTATCGACGAAGCCAGGGAAGGCCACGGCGATAAGATCATCATCACAAGATTTGCAGACGGTACTATCGAGATCGAAGACTTTGGCCGCGGAATCCCTATGGATTACAATGCCAAGGAGGGAAGATTCAACTGGGAACTCGTATACTGCGAGCTCTATGCCGGCGGCAAGTATAACAATAACTCTTCAGGCGATTATGAGTTCTCTTTGGGACTTAACGGTCTTGGTGCCTGCGCTACCCAGTATGCATCTGAGTTTTTCCAGGTAACCGTATTCAGAGACCACACCAAGTATGAGATGGGATTTAAGAAGGGTGAACCTGTTACAGAGCTTATGCAGGAACCCTACAGATTCAAGCGCACCGGTACCATCCAGCGCTGGAAGCCTGATACAGAAGTATTTACTGAGATAATCATTCCCCTTGATACTTTTAAAGAGATCATCAAGCGTCAGTCAGTAATCAACAGCGGAATCGAGTTTACCCTTAAGGATGCTGAGTCCGGTGAAGAGTTCACATATATGTATCCTGAGGGTATCAAGGGATATGTTGATGAACTTAATGATATGAAGGGCTTTACTGATACTTATACTTTCTCCGGCGAAGGCAGGGGCAGGGATAAGGAAGACCGTGACGAATATAAGGTAAGAGCTGAAGTTGCATTCTGCTTTAATAACGAGATCAATGCTCTGGAATACTTCCACAACTCGAGTTTCCTTGAGCACGGCGGTTCACCTGACAAGGCCGTAAGGAATGCTTTCGTAGCTGAGATCGATAAGCAGATCAAGCTTAAGGAGAAGTATAAGGCTAATGAGTCAAAGATCACATTCCAGGATATCGCCGATTCTTTGATCCTTGTAACCAATACATTCTCCACGCAGACTTCTTATGAGAACCAGACAAAGAAGGCTATCAACAACAAGTTTATTCAGGATTTCATGACACAGCTCATCAGAGATAATCTTGAGATCTGGTTCATCGAGAATAAGGATTTTGCTGCCAAGACTATAGAGCAGATCCTTATTAACAAGCGTGCCCGTGAGAACGCTGAGAAGGCAAAGGTAAATATCAAGAAGACCCTCATGGGCAAGGTCGACATCAACAACAGGATCAAGAAGTTCGTTGACTGCAGAACAAAAGATGTTGCCAAGCGTGAGCTCTATATCGTTGAGGGTGATTCAGCTTTGGGTTCCGTTAAGCTCGGAAGAGATGCCGAATTCCAGGCTGTTATGCCTGTAAGAGGTAAGATCTTAAACTGCCTTAAGGCTGATTATGCCACCATCTTTAAGAGTGAGATCATTACAGATCTTCTTAAGGTCCTGGGATGCGGTGTTGAGATCAAGAATAAGCACACCAAGGACATGAGTGCGTTTAATCTTGATGATTTAAGATGGAACAAGATAATAATCTGTACCGATGCCGACGTCGACGGATTCCAGATCAGAACACTTATACTTGCAATGCTCTACAGGCTTACTCCTACGCTCATCGAGAAAGGCTATGTTTATGTAGCTGAGTCTCCGCTTTTCGAGATCACTTACAGACCTAAGGGTAAGAATGCCCAGGAAGAGACATTCTTCGCTTTCAACGAGAAGGAGAAGGCTGAGATCCTCGCCAAGGTCGATCCCAAGCTCTGCACGATCCAGCGTTCAAAAGGTTTGGGTGAGAATGAGCCTGAGATGATGTGGCAGACGACCATGAACCCCAAGAGCAGAAGACTTATCAAGGCTTGCCCTGAAGATGCGCAGAGAACTGCAGAAGTCTTTGATCTGCTCTTAGGCGATAACCTTGCTGGAAGAAAACTCCATATCGAGATGGATGGAAAGAAATACCTCGATATGCTTGATTTAGGGTGATGTAAATGGCACGTAAGAAGAAAGACGATATCAATTCAAATTCACTTAAGAGCAGGCTTACAGACAGTAATGCCAAGGATATGCCGGCTGTTGACCAGCCTATTACCGACATGCTCGAGATCAACTATATGCCGTATGCGATGAGCGTCATCGTATCACGTGCTATCCCTGAGATCGACGGATTCAAGCCTTCACACAGAAAGCTTCTTTACACGATGTATAAGATGGGTCTTCTGGGCGGTAACAGAACCAAGTCTGCAAACGTTGTAGGTCAGACTATGAAGCTCAATCCTCATGGTGACCAGGCTATATACGATACGATGGTAAGACTTACCAGAGGTAATGGCTCTTTGCTTCATCCTTTTGTTGATTCAAAGGGTAACTTCGGTAAGCAGTATTCAAGGGATATGCAGTGTGCTGCACCCCGTTATACGGAAGTAAGACTTGAAAAGATCTGCGAAGAGATCTTCAAGGGCATCGATAAGGATGCTGTCGACATGGTTGATAACTACGACGGCACTCTCAAAGAGCCCACGCTTCTTCCTACGACTTTCCCGGCTGTGCTTGTAAATGCCAATCAGGGTATTGCCGTAGGTATGGCGTCCAATATCTGCTCATTTAACCTTGCGGAAGTTTGTGCAGCAACAGAAGCATACATGAAGGATCCTGCCTGTGATCTTCTGGAGATCATGCCGGCGCCTGACTTTTCGGGTGGCGGAAAGATCCTTTATGACAAGGAACAGATGAGAGCTATCTATGAGAGCGGCAAGGGTTCATTCTCTGTAAGAGCTAATTACAGGGTAGATAAGGCAAACAACCTGATAGAGATCACAGAGATCCCTTATTCCACAAGCGTTGAAGCTATCATCGACAATATTGCTGATCTCGTTAAGAGCGGTAAGGCAAGAGAGATCGCCGATATCAGAGACGAGACAGACTTGGATGGTCTTAAGATCACGATAGACTGCAAGAGAGGAACCGATCATGAGCAGCTCATGACCAAGCTCTTCAGATTTACAAAGCTTGAGGATACATTCTCCTGCAATTTCAATATCCTTATCGACGGAACTCCTAAGGTTCTTGGCATTCCGCAGATCATTGATGAATGGCTCAAGTGGAGAAGGAACTGCGTATCAAGAGAACTTCAGTTCAACCTCGACAAGATGAAGAAGAGACTCCATCTTTTGGACGGTCTTGCAGTTATCCTCCTGGATATCGATAAAGCGATCAAGATAATCAGAGAGACTGAACTCGAAGCTGACGTTATCCCTAACCTCATGAAAGGCTTCGGCATCGATGAGGAGCAGGCTGAATATGTCGCAGAGATCAAGCTCCGCAATATCAACAAGCAGTATATCCTTAACAGGATCGCCGACAGGGATAAGCTTAAGGCTGACATAGCCGATACCGAAGATATCCTTGGCAGCCCCAGAAGGATCAATGGTCTTATCGTTAAGACATTAAGAGAAGTAGCAGAGAAGTATGGCCAGCCCAGAAAGTCTGAGCTTGTCGGTATGGAAGAGACTGAGACATTTGTCGAGTCCGCAGTCATTCCGGATTACAGGCTCCATCTCATGCTTACACGTCACGGTTATCTTAAGAAGCACACTATGAAGTCACTTCAGAGTGCAGGTGAACTTAAGACCAAGGACGACGATGAGATCTTTATGGGCTTTGAGTGTGAGAACAGATCAGATCTTTTGATCTTTACTGATAAGTGCAATCTTTATAAGACTCATGTATATGATTTCTCAGATACAAAGCCCGGTGATCTGGGTCACTTCTTATCGAGTGAACTTGAGATGGAAGACGGTGAGAAGCCCATGTTCATGATCTCCACAACGGATTATAAGGGCATTCTTTTCATTGCTTTCGAGAACGGCAAGGCAGCGAGATTCCCTATATCTTCTTATGAGACAAAGCAGAACAGAAAGAAGCTTGTAAATGCATATTTTGACGGCAGCAAAGCCATCGGCTTCATTCTTCTTTCTGAAGATGAGGATCCTGATCTTATCGTTACCAACAGTCTTGATAAGGCTGCTGTTTTCAAGGCTTCGCTTATTCCGCTTAAGACAACGAGAACGACTCAGGGTGTACAGCTTCTTGCTTCAAAGAAGGGCTCTGTATTGAAGTCTCTTGCACGTCTTGCAGAAGTTGAAGTACAGGATCCTGAGTACTACAGGATACGTAAAGTTCCTGCTATCGGTTACTATATCAGGGAGAATTCATTGGAGGCAAAGCAGGTAAGCTTTGATGATTTGAAGTGACGGTATTTTCTTCAGAGTATCATGTATCAGAAGATGAACATAAGGACACTACGGGTTATAACCTTGCAGCTATCCTTTGTGCTGTCATGCTCATAGCATTGACAATATCTACTGTTATACTCGGAAAAAAGACCGCCTATGAGATGGACGCCATTCCAAGCTTTACACAGGCTATAGATGAGGGCCGTTATACTGATGCTCTTGAGTTATACAGAAGCATCCAGGATGATGTCCTTAAAGCTTCTCCTGATGCGCAGGCATCGAATGCATCCCGTCTTAAGCTTCTTGATGACATGGAAAACATAGTCAGAGAACGTGTTAATACGATCTGTGACCGTGTTATCAATAACCGCTATACTTTATCGGCAAGTGATATTAATTTCCTTGACTCCATGAAAGAACTCACGAGCTCGATCGTATCAGAAAGACTGTATTCTCTGTGTGAGAATTTCCTTTTGGGAAAGGTGGAAAAGCCTGTAGTTACTTTCTTCTTCGATCAGGTACAGCCTATCGGTAATTTCGCCGCTACGGCCAATCCGTTGCACCGCGAGCTCGATTTTATCGAGACTGCAACAGGTGATGTTCAGACAGCAGAGAAGTCTCTTAGTAAGGGCGACTACATTTCTGCCGTAAAGAAATACACTCAGGTTAATGCCTCATACACCGGCTTTGTCGGTGATTATTGTGATAAGCGTATTGCTTCCATCAAAGAGACGATGTACGAGCCGATGATGGCAGAGGGTGAACACCTTCTTCAGACTTATAAATTCTATTCAGCAGAAAAGCTTTTCTCTGATCTTGCAGTAATCTTCCCTGAGGATGAGATGATAAAGAGCAATCTTCTTAATGCAACTTCATATACTAGTGAGGTTAAGGAGTACAGGGGAAAGATCGAATGTATCTGCGTCAGATCTCTTATAGCAGATACGGATGTGGCATTCTCCGGAAGATATCATTCAAGCAATACGGATCTTTATCTTACGGTATCCGAGTTTGAGAAGATCCTTCAGAATCTCTATGAAAGAGGATATGTCCTTGTTGACGTTGAAGATCTTATCGATCAGTCTGACCCGTCATTCCTTCTTGAGCGTAACCTCAAGGTGCCCAAGGGCAAGAAGCCTCTTGTCGTAGTTATCGAGAACCTTCAGCTCAGTGCATCTTCTTACCGCTGCGGAACCTGCAGAAGACTTGTTCTTAACGATGAGAACCAGGTCTGCGGTGAATACCAGAATTCGGCAGGTGAGACCGTAGTCGGAAGAACAGCTGAAGCCATTGGCGTACTTGACGTTTTCGTCGAGAAACATCCTGATTTTACATACGATGGTGCGAAGGGCATCATTTCCGTCAGCGGATATGAGTCATGCTTCGGCTATGTTGTAAGTGCTGATGAGATTGATGACCGTAACAAGGCTCTTTCTGCGATCAACCTCCCGCAGGTCAATATCACAAATGCCGATATTGATTTCAACAGGGAAAAGGTAATGGAGATCGTAAGTGTCCTTAAGGATAACGGCTGGAAGTTCGCTTCCTGCACATATTCTTATATAGATGACTGCAGGCATACCGAGAAAGAGATCCTCATGGATGACCATACAAAGTGGATGGATCAGATAGGAAGCCTTTTCGGTGAGGTCCATATGCTTGTCTATCCGAACGGCAACTATATTGCGGGTACGGATGACAGGGCGGTCTACTATAAGAACAGGGGATTCAGAATCTTCTTCGGCGGCGGTGCCACACCGTATTATACGTATGGTGATAACTATCTGTTCCTGGACCGCGCGATGATGAGCTATAAGACTCTTACCAGAAAAGCATATAAGGATCTTTTCGATTATAACCAGATAGTTGACCCGGCCCGTACAGCGAAAAAAGACAACAAAAAGAGCAACTGAGACTTAGCTTAATATTAATATTAGGTTTCATTTTTGAATTATTTGCACATAAAAACCGATTTTTATTATAATGTAAGTTATGAAAGGCTATCTTGTGCTTTGTTGAAGGGAGCTTGTTTATGGGCAGAATCGATAAACTTACTAATCTGACCGAGAAGGAAGAGATCCTTTGGCAGGACAGAAAGAGATACTTAGGATTGCCCATCTCTTTTACTATCTATAGCTTCACACAGAATAAGCTCTATTATAAGAAGGGCATTATCAACATCAGTTCTGAAGAGATCCTTTTATATAGAATCCTGGACATCACATTCAAGCAGTCTATCTGGCAGAAGATCTTTGGTGTTGGTTCAGTAATCCTTACGACAGCTGATAAGACCACTCCGATTCTTGAACTTAAGAATATTAAGACACCTGACAGGATCAGGAAGGCTTTAAGTACTTTAGTTGAACAGAGACGTGACGAGAAGCGTGTCACCGGTAAGGAAATGTTCGGCGCTGCCGGAATGTTCCACGATCACGGTGATCTTGACGGCGTAGATCTTGACGGTGACGGAATACCTGATGTTCATTGATTGAGGTAATTGAGTGGAAACAAGGATTGACAGATTCGGCAGTGTACGTGATGACAAGATCAAGCAGCTTAAGCAGCTGATCGAGGAATCCAATAATATCGTGTTCCTTGGCGGAGCAGGTGTATCCACGGAAAGTGGCATCCCTGATTTCAGAAGCGGAGCAGGTATCTATAACACTGAGAGCGGTACCAAGTACAGACCGATCGATATCATTGCTCATGACTTTTTCATCGAACATCCTGAAGATTTCTATGACTTCTACAAGCGTAAGCTTATATATCCTGATGCAAGACCTAACAAGGCTCACAAGGCTCTCGTCAGACTTGAGAGACAGGGCAAGCTTAAGGCTATAATCACACAGAATATCGACAATCTCCATCAGGAGGCAGGAAGCAAGTGCGTTATCGAGCTTCACGGTTCCGTTTTCAGGAACTACTGCATGGATTGCGGAAAGAAGTTCAATATCGAGTATATTGCAGCTCAGGAAGGCGTTCCTCATTGTGACAGATGCGGCGGTATCGTAAGACCTGACATCGTCCTTTATGAAGAGAATCTTGAGCATCAGAATGTTGATAATGCTATTAAGGCAGTTAAGAAGTGCGATCTTATGATCATCGCAGGTACATCTCTTACGGTATATCCTGCAGCGACTTTTGCCCAGTTCCTTAAGCATGACAGGATCGTTATCATCAATAAGAGTTCCACATATATGGATCTTAAGGCTTTGCTTACTATTCACGATAATGTTGGCGAGGTTCTTGATAAGGTCGTTCCCAAGCGCATTTCAAGAAAGAATGCTGCTTCCAAGACTTCGGCAAAGAAGACCACTGCCAAGAAGACAACAGCTAAGTCTACGACTAAGACTGCTGCCAAGAGCACAGCTTCAAAGAGTACTACATCAAAGAAAGCCGCTTCGGCTAAGAAACCATCCACCGGAACTAAGAAGCCGGCGGCTTCAAAGGCGAAGAAGGATGAAAGCAAATCTTAAATTCTACGAAGATAATGAGAAGAAGATAATTGCCGGTCTTGCCAAATACGGAAGGCAGAGCGGCATTTTATCATTTTTGAGACTGATAACTTTTCTGGGTGCAGCAGGTCTTTTTATCGGTGCTTATGCAGGTAATATTCCTGCACTCTGGTTTGCAGGAACTGCTGTATTCATTCTTTTTGTTGTCCTTTGTATCATTCACGGCGGCATTATTGATAAGGTCAATTACCTGACTGAGCTTTTGAAGGTTAATTCATCTTACATCGCCAGGATCAAAGGAGACTTCAATGAACTCCGCAATATCGCTGTTAAGGGACTGAAGAGGGCAGAGGACATAGGACTTGCAAAGTCCAGACTTTACGGAACTGAATTTGACGTTCAGGGTCACGATTATTCTATGGATCTCGATGTCTTCGGCAAGAAGTCTTTGTTCTCTCTTCTTAATGTTTCTGAAACTTCATTCGGCCGTAAGAGATTTGCGTCAAGTCTTTTGGATCCGCATGTTTCAGGTATTTCGGTAGAGCAGCTTAAGAATAAGCAGAAGGCTGTTGAAGAGCTTTGTTCAAAGCCTGAGTTCCTTATGGATTACCAGGCTACAGCAAGGGCAGGAAGAATGACCAAGGATCCTAAGGTTCTTATGGATTTTGCATCTTCCGGCTCGAAAACCAGGACTTCAGCTAACATTCTTGCCATCATTGGCGTGCTTGTATGGTTAAGTGTTCCTGCAGCTTACATACTGTTTCCCGAATACGGTGCATCTTCAATTCCTGCATGCCTTATCGTTAATCTGATCATCTGGGTGATCGGCAGAGCATTTAATGAGAATTATCTTAAGGCTTGTGAAGGCATGCCTAATCAGGTAAAGACCATCCTTAAGCTTTATAAGATCCTGGAGGAAGCCGGATTTGAGAACAGTCTTTTGAAGTCTCTTGTAAAAGGCAATGACAGAAAAGAAGGCGCATATGAATCTTTAAGAAAATTAGATGATGCACTTAAGGTCTCAGCCATCCGTTCACAGCCTTTATTTGCTTTTATCTTCAATCTCATTTTCCCTCTGGATTATCTTATCTCTTATCTTTTGGGTAATTGGGCAGTTAATTACGGAAAGGAACTCCCCTCATATATTGACGGCCTTTCAGAGATTGAATCTCTTATGTGCGCAGCACAGACAGGACTGGTCTTCCCGGAGAGCGCATTCCCTGATTTTGTTGAATCAGACAAGGCAGAGGATAACGCATTTTTCGAAGGATATGACCTCGCACATCCTCTTCTTGATAACACCACTGTTGTCAGGAATTCAGTAACGATCAATAAGGATATAGCGATCATTACGGGATCTAATATGTCCGGTAAGACAACACTTATCAGGACTGTCGGTGTTTGTTCCATCCTGGCTCTTACTGGCGGCCTTGTTCCTGCATCTAAGGTTACTCTCGGAAGGATGAGAGTTATGAGCTCGATGAGGATCGTGGACAGTATTGAAGAGAATATGAGTACATTTAAGGCTGAGCTTGTAAGGATATCGGGCATCATGAATGCAGCAGGTGAGGAGAAGGCACTGTTATTCCTTATCGATGAGATCTTCAGGGGCACAAACTCTGATGACAGAACAGAAGGTGCACTGACTGTATTAAGAAAGCTCTCTAAGCCTTATATCTGCGGCCTTATGACAACTCACGATTATGCGATGATAGATAAGACGGAAAAAGACTTCAGCAACATCAGGTATTATCATTTCTCTGAAAGCTATACAGATACCGGAATAACATTCGACTATAAGCTTTCAAAGGGAATCAGCAGACAGTCTAATGCTAAATACCTAATGAAACTGGTCGGTATCGGCTGATAGTTAGTGAACTAAGACGATTTTTCGAGCAAATATTAGATTTATTGAAATAATATTAAATATCTTGTTATTTCTTTCTTGATTTATGATTTTGCAGATATTATTATAAATTTGGAGAGAAGGTGTTTAGGTAAGGTTATGTTCGAAGGACTCAGCAAATATCTGTCGATAGTGCTTGATTACTCCGTAGTTTTGGAGTATTCGAATAGTATATGGTTTGACGAATTGTTAAACCTTTTCAATGACTATGGTATCGATTGTTATGTTAACGATACTTTTAAGGTTCTGCATAAGTGCGTTGTAGCTCAACAGGATCCAAAAGACAGACATGTACAGGGCGCTATGCGTTCCCTGATGCAGGGTCTTCTTACCACAAACAGACTTCACCTTATCAATACATGCAATACTGAAAGATTCATCGAGCAGGTAAATGAGCTCGGCGGATTCTCGGTCCTTCTTACAACCAATAAGAGTATTCTTGTTAAGAGACTTATTCAGAAAAAGCCAGAATACAATAATGATGTAGCTATCATCTCACCGACAGGTCTTAAGATCTATCATTCTGTTGCTGAGATGATTGAAGATAATCCGCTTCCCCAGGTTAGCGGACTTGCCAAGAATGATACCTTCCTTGATACAGATGCCAGAGCAAGCATCGGTGATGTCGTTACATATAACAATGGCGACAAGCTCACTCTTGAGAAGAGACTGAGCGGCGGTGCTGAAGGTATGGTATTCATTACAGACAATCCTAAGTATGTTGCCAAGATCTATCACAAAGGTGTTATTACTCCTTTGAGATGGGCCAAGCTTAAAAAGCTGACAGAACTTGGAATTACTTCTTCCGGATTCTGCAGCCCCCAGCATCTTCTCTATTTCCGTAACGTACCTGTCGGTTATACGATGTTCATGGGCAAGGGAACTACATTAAGCAATGTTTTCGACGGTCCTGATGCCATCATTGAGCATTATCCTGACTGGACAAGACTTGATGTTTGCGAGACATTGCTCTCACTTATAAGCAAGTATCTTTATCTTCATATGCATGATGTCATCGCAGGTGATATCCAGCTTAAGAATGCACTCATCAACTCATCTGTTGAACAGTATCTCATCGATATGGACAGTGTACAGGTCGGTAATCTTCCTTGCCCTGTAGGAACGGAAGAGTTTACTGATCCCAGACTTTGGGGAAAAGATTTCTCAAGCTTTGTCAGAACGCTTGAAGATGAGGACTACTCTATTGCTATGCTCGTATTCACAGTCCTTTTCTGTGGTCTGCATCCTTATGCGACAAGAAATGGTGCTGAGACATTAAGAGAAGAGATCCTTAATAAGAACTTCCCTTATTCTCTTGATAATTCTGATAAGGAACATATCCCTGTCGGTGGTTATGATCATATCTGGGAATATCTTCCTGAGAACCTTAGGAATATGCTTTACAGAACATTCAAGGAAGGCAAGGTCTATGAGGCCGTTTGCTGGAGAGATGCTGTACAGCAGTACATGCACGAACTTGAGACATGTGCATATGACGATCCGGAAGCATATAAGCTTTTCCCTTGTGAGGATTATAAGCAGGTAAGCATTGATGTTAATGATGTCAGAGCCCAGCTTGCTGCAAGAGCTAATGGTACAGCCGTTGAAGCTGCACCTGCTGAAAAGCCCAAGTTCGAGAAGAAGACTTTTGCCAACGCTCCTTCCGGAAGATTTGTTTCCGCAAGCGTAGGTGGAGATAACAGTTACAGACCTATGAGATTTGACGATAATGTTTCTTCAAAGAAGGACAGTATCAATGATGATCAGAGTCAGCCTCATAAGAAGAAATTCTTTGGTCTGTTCTAAAGTCTTTTCGCTTTATTCTTCGGTATTTTTGGTATACTCTACTTAATATGATTATTTAACTCTCGAAGTATTCGGAGGATTATTATGGCGGACAGTTTTTCCAGTTCAGATTTCGGTACAAGTACAAAGAGAAGACTTCCTATTTGCTTTGCGCTTGATACATCCGGTTCCATGATGGGCAACCCTATAAAGCAGCTTAACATGGGCCTCCAGAATTTCGTATCATCTATCAAGTCAAATGATGATACAAGATCTTCTACCGACATCGCGATCATTACTTTCGGTTCAAAGGTTGATATCGTCATGCCTTTCGGTAAGATCTCCAAGGAGAAGGGATTACCCGAGATCACAGCTTCAACGACACTTACACCTATCGGCGAAGGCGTTCTTACAGCATTGGAGCTTCTCAATGCCCGTAAAGAAGGATACAAAGAGATGGGCATCAAGTATTTCCAGCCCTGGCTCGTTGTTATCACCGATGGTGCTCCGCAGGGCCCTAATGCCATGCAGAACATGGAGCGTGCTATCGAAGCATGTAATGAACTTGAGCGTAATGACAAGCTTGTTGTATTTAACATCGGCGTTGGCAGCGGCGTTGACTTCGATATATTGAAGAGACTTTCAGTTAAGCGTGCTGAGCCTATTTCAGTTAATTCAGCTGATTTCGGAAAGCTCTTTGAATTCCTCGGTTCTTCTTCGTCTTCGATCGTATCTTCCGGTATGAGCGATGACGCTCTCTACAATATCGATACATCACCTCAAGGTAAGGCTATTGATGTAGACGATTTCATGAAGTTCATTAACGAGGATGATTAATGTATAAAGGTATCACAGTCGGAGCGGTCACAACGATCGGCAATAAGCACGTAAACCGCGGAACTCCCTGCGAGGATGCATCCTATGCTGTCTCAAAGAATGATGTTTCCGTTGTTTGCATAGCTGACGGTGCCGGCGGTAAGCAGTACACCGATGCCAGATTCGGATCTGATTGTGCTGTACATGTAATCGCAGATACTCTTTGCGAGCATTTCGATGCTCTTTACAGTGAGAACAGGGAAGCTGCTGTAAGAGGTTATCTTATGGCCAAGCTCCGTGTAGCTTTTGCAGGAATCATGGAAGAGCGCACGATCGATATCATCGACAGACTTTCATGCACACTTCTTTTCGTTGCAGTAAAAGACAGAAGAATGATGATCGGCCATATCGGTGACGGTCTTATCGTAAGGATCTCGCCTTCGGGTGTAAGTCCTATCTCGATGCCGCAGAACGATAAGGACGGCAAGACATATTTTGTTACTGCCGCTCATGCGGATAACTACATGCGCCTTCTCAAGACGACTGTAGATGATGTACATGCAATAGCTTTAATGACTGACGGTGTCCAGGACAGCGTTTATAACGAGGAGGCAGGTCTTGTAAAGCCTGTCGTCGTGAAAATGGCTGAGACATTTGCCGAAGGCAGGCAAGAGGGGGAAAAGTCGATCCTTGAGACCGTTCAAAAGTATATCGTAGGTTCAAGCAATGTCAGTGATGATGCAAGCTTCGGAGTTATGTATTTCGAAGGCACAAAAGCACCTGAGCCTGATTCGCTTGAGAGCACTGCGGCTAAGTTTGCTTCTTCACAGGAGACTTTTAAGGACCTCTCACAGGCTATCAAGCCCGAGCTTATCACAGCTCACGAGATCATTAAAAAGTGTGCCGGAGAAGAAGTCACAGAAGTCCAGCAGGCAGAAACTGAAAAGGCAGCAGAGCCTAATGCAGCCGAAGTCAGTAAGGAACAAGAGATTACAAAGGAACCTTCAAAGATCAGCAAGATATCGATCATTATCCTTGCTATCGGCGTTATCCTTTGCATCATAGGAGCTATAGAATTAGTGCTTTCTCTTAAAGGATGAGTGTGTTATGCGTGAACAAAAGAAATACGAGATCCTTCCCGGCGTAGAAATTCCTGACATGAAGAGTATTCAGGAAGCTGCTTCTGATTTCAGCATCTCCGATGTAGGTGATGTTGATATCAAGTCTGTCAGCATTGAACCTGTATTTGAAGAGCATACTCAAAGACCGGTATCTCCTGAAGAGCTTGCAAGACTGCAGCAGCTTGGTATTAAGGTTGCTGAAGATGAAGCACGTTCCAAGGCTGAAAGCCGTGCCAAGATGGATAAGATCATGAGTAAGGCTGTTCAGGCACCTGAAACTATTGGTGATCTCAAGGCATCTCACATTTCCCAGCTCAATGAGCAGAAGCGAAAAGAGCTTGAAGACAGCATGAAGGAAAGTGAGCAGCAGAAAGCTGAAGAAGATGCTAAGAATAAGGCCCGTGAGGAACGCCGTATCCTTCAGCAGAGGATCCTTGAAGAATCCAGAGAAAAGGCTGCAAAGGAAAAAGCTGAGAAAGAAGCTCAGGAGAAGTTAGAGCAGGAAGCAAGGGAAAAGGCTGAGAAGGAAGCTGCTGAGAAGGCTGCCAGGGAAGCTGAAGAAGCAGCAAAGGCGGCTGAGGAGAAGGCTAAGCGCGAGGCTGAAGAAAAGGCTCGAAAAGAAGCTGAGGAAAAGGCTGCAAAAGATGCTGCCAAGATCGCTCAGGTAAATGCTGCAAAGGAAGCTGCACAGAAGGCTGCAAAGGAAGCATTGAGCAGAGCAGCAAAAGAAGCAGAGCAGAAGGCTGCCAAGGATAAGCCTGTACCGGTTTGGGAGCAGAAGAAGACCACTACGGTCGTATCTGATGAAGAGACTTACGACGACTTCAAGGAATTCCTTGGAGAAGACGAGTTCTGATATCCTTATTATTTTGCCAGATACTTGAAGAAGAATGTGTCTTCGGGTGATTCGAGAAGGAACTGATCCTGGATCACTATAACGAAGTCTGATTCATTCTGCGCGATATTACCGAATGATACGATGCTGTCCGTAAATCTCTCGTCAGACATGAATGTCATTGGATAGATTACCGTTACCATAAAATACGTGATGTAAGTCATTCCGATTATCACAAGGGAGAAGAAGAAACGCTCAGCGAGCGCCTTTTTGGGCAGGCGTACTTTCTTTCTTGTATTCCTTATCTTGTCATCTTCTGTAGTAAACTCGGCGATCCTCTGAGCCATGAATACGCAAAGGATAAAGAGCGCAGGCATGCTTCCTCTCATTACGAGATTATTGCCTTCTGACATGAAGTAGAAGGGAAGTATGAGGAGCATAGCAACAGCACTCCAAAGCATAGGATCCTTCTTGTGGCTCTTAACGACGAATACGAATGAGGGCAGGACTTCCACTGCAAATAACAGTATATAAACGACGATGAACTTTAATATGTCTCCGCCATAGAATTCCCAGAGGAATCCCTGCATGTGAAGCGCACCGGATTTAGCGCCGTAGAATGCTCCGAATACGAAGAGCATGAGGACGGGTACCATCAGATTATTTAAAGAGAATATATTAAGTAATCTCTTTTTCTTTTCGGATGCTTTGAGGTCACCTGACAAAAGTCTTGCCAAAGCCGGGAGCAGGATTCCGATGGTTGCCCAGGGCGAATATGCAAACATGAGACTTGAGGTAAAGCCTAAGCTCCTGTTGTTTTTGGCAAGCAGGATAAGGGTAACTATCAGATAACATGGAATGGCCTGGTTAAATACGTTCTCAAGATTATTGAAGTTGCTTATGAAAGATACGAACGGGACCCAGCCTTCAAGCCATGCCCAGCCGTCGTAAGGGTGGATCTGATTTATGAAGTAGGGAATTACATCAAGACCTGAAAAGCAAAGGAACATGAAAAAGGTTCCGTATGAAGCCTTCTTAACGTATTTGCACATGCCGATAAGTATGATGACAATGCCGAGGCTGTTCCAGAGGATGAGTGATATATTGCCTGCTGTAAATCCGAAAAGCTTGCCTACGATTGCTGCAGGAAGCCAGTAGGTAAAGTAATATACAAATCCCTGATTGCCCTGCAGATTAAGGATCTCGATAACTTCCGGATTTGTCTGCGTGGAAGGATCGTAGATTATCGGCCACTTGTAGTTGATAAGGTCATTAAATATGGCCCTTCTGTATGCGTGATCGAACGGACCCCATGTGTATTCACCGACACCGTTAGTAATGGTGACCAGTAAGGCAAAGATAAATGCAGCTATGAGGAAAGACAAAGAGAAGCTGACGTCGTTCTTAAGATCTATAGCGTTGCCGTCAGGTCCATTAGCACAGTCTTTGACAGCAAGATAGACAGCGAAAAGCATTACGGCAGTGAAGATGATGCCAAGCCATATCTTCAGATATCCGAGAAGGAAAACGACAACAGGCAGTGTGAGATAGATAACTGCCAAGGTAAAGAATAACTTGTAGGATATCTTGATCGTCTTGTTCATGTTCACCCTCCGCCACTAATTATAATATGAGTCAATCGATTAACAAAACGCTGTCCGCTTATTATTGGCAAAAGAAAAGCGCTCCGTTAACACGAAGCGCTTTATCGTTCTGGTGCACCTCCAGGGACTCGAACCCTGGGCCCACTGATTAAGAGTCAGTTGCTCTACCATCTGAGCTAGAGGTGCGTCAAGCAACGTGAGTTATTATAGCCATTAGGTATTTACAAGTCAACAGTTTTTTTATTTGTTTTTTAATTAAAGAATCCTGTCATGTCTGTTGAAGTGAAATTATCCTTCAAAGGAAGATCGACAGGACGGCCTTCTTTGGCTGATTTATAGATGCCTAAAAGCGTGTCAACTGATGAGAAACCGGCATAAGCATCAGCAATAGGAGCTTTGTTCTCCACAATGGAATCGAAAAGATCCTTATAGATTCCGAGATGCGGATTAAGAGCGCACTTATACGAGAATAAGCCGCCTTTCTTAAACTGTTTGCGGATGTAATAGCCGTTAAGCTTCTTAGTCTTGCCGTCAGGCTTAACGCTTAAGATATTAAGATGAGGCTTTCCTGAATCAAGTCCCATGGAGAGCTGTCCGTTCTCACAGAAGACGGAAAACTCTGCCGTATGTTTTGAAGGAATGGTAGCTGTCGTGCCTTCGATCTGTGCGAGCGCGCCGTTTTCGAGCTTTAAGACAGCCATGCCGAGATCTTCAGCCTCAATGTTTCTTATACGCTTGGCGATCATTGCCTGAGCCTGTTCAGGTTCGGAACCCATAAGCCATACAAGAAGGTCAATGGCATGGATGGTCTGGTTCATGAGTGCGCCGCCGTCGCTCTTCCATGTGCCGCGCCATGCAGCGCTGGAATAGTAATCCTCTCCATGCCCCCAGCGGACATAGATCGTTCCGTGAGTAACCTTGCCGTATTTGCCTTCGGCGATATCTTCTCTTACAAGTCCGACGATAGGGAGATAGCGGTAGATATGTCCCATGGCGACCTTAAGCCCTGTTTTCTGGGAGAGTTCATAGATCTCGCGAGCTTCTGAGACAGACATGGTCATAGGCTTCTCCAAAAGGAGATTGCTTCCATGTTCCATGGCATATTTGGCGATCTGATAGTGAAGTCCTGAGGGGACCGTAACGGAAACTATAGCAGGCTTTATCTCATCTATGGCTTCCTTATAGTCATTGAAGATCTTTACATCGGAAAAACCCTTAACGGAACTTAAAAGCCTTTTCGCGGAATCCGGATTAACGTCAACTACGGCCTTTAATGCAAGACCTTTAAGCTTGGATATAGCTTTAAGATGCTTCTCGGCGACTCTGCCGCATCCGATAAGGACTACCGGAAGAGGTGCCATGTTGTTTGCTGCTGTCGAATTTGCGGCCATTTAAAGCCTCCATAAGGTTTTTGATTTGAAATAGTTTAGCACAAAAGGTAAATTTGGCACTAATAATAATATAATATGTCTAGTGAACCAATACCGGAGGTGATCTTCCATGAATATGCGGGATATAATCATTGCCAAAAGAGATAAGCAATGTCTTTCAGATGAACAGATAAGATTCTTCGTTAAGGGTGTTACCGACGGTACCATTCCTGATTATCAGACTTCCGCGCTTCTTATGGCTATCGTCCTTAACGGAATGGACGACCGTGAGATGACGACACTTACTCTTGAAATGGCAGCTTCCGGCAACCAGATGACTTTCCCTTATCTTGAAGGCATTCCCGTTGATAAGCACAGCACGGGTGGTGTCGGAGATAAGATCACTCCGATCCTATTGCCCCTAATAGCGACTTTCGGTGTCGAGACAGTTAAGCTTAGCGGAAGAGGATTGGGCTTTACCGGAGGTACGGTCGACAAGTTCGAATCGATAGAAGGTTTTAATGTCGAGGTCGATACCAAGGACTTCCATATGTACGTTATCAAGACCGGAATGGTCATATCAGGCCAGACTCCTGACCTGGCTCCTGCTGATAAGATCCTATATGCATTGAGGGATGTAACTGGAACAGTAGATTCGATCCCTCTTATTGCCTCAAGCATCATGAGCAAGAAGATCGCAGGAGGCGCTTCTGCTATTGCGCTTGACGTTACATGCGGTTCCGGTGCTTTCATGAAGGATTACGACAGTGCCAAAAAGCTTGCTGATGCCATGATCAGGATCGGTAAGCTTGCCGGCCGCAAGACCGTTGCTGTCATTACAGATATGGACCAACCGCTCGGCAGATTCTGCGGTAATATCCTTGAGATGCAGGAAGTCTATAATACGGTTACCGGCAAGGGCGAAGAGGATGTCATTGAAGTAGTAACCGAGCTTGCTTTCCAGCTTATAAAGCTTGCGGAGAAGACAGCCGGCATGAGTGACGAAGTATTAAGACAGGAGATAAGGGCAAGGCTTTCTGACGGAACCTGTTATGAGAAGTATAAAGCTCTTATCCAGTCGCAGGGCGGCAAATGGATCGATGGGGCAGGTCCTGTCTATGTTGATAAGCCTTTCGACTGCATGCATGTTAATTCACCTGATGCAGGATATGTTCAGGAAGTAAGAGCTGATCTTATTGGTCAGGCTTCAGTATTGCTCGGTGCCGGACGTCTCGCGAAAACAGATTCCATAGATTACGGTGCCGGAATAGGTTTCTTTGTCAAAGTGGGTGACAGGGTCGCAAGAGGCGATTCCCTCTGTGCTCTTTACCACGGAGAGAAGGCAGATATTCCTGAAGATAGACTTTTCGATGCTATGGATCTCATTCTCCAGGCATATAAGGTCGGTCCCGAAAAGCCTGAGAAGAAGCCTGCGATATTAGGTGTCATCACTTGATTTGTATTAACGATAAGGTATAATACGAACAAATGTTTATATGATGCGGGAGTACTATGACCAAAGAGCCTGTTAAGAAAAGAATAATCGGTATCGACCCAGGCTATGCGATAACGGGTTACGGCATTATCGATAAAGTCGGATCCAAGTTCGAAGTTGTCGATTACGGTGTTATCGAGACGAAAGCCGGTGTGGATTTCCCGCTGAGACTCCTTGCCATTAATGACAAGATCAGGTTCCTGTTAGAGCAGTTTAAGCCTGACTTCATGTCGATAGAAGAGCTCTTCATGGGTCATAACCATACGACTGTTATCGGTACTGCACAGGCAAGGGGAGCTGTGCTCGTTGAAGCAGGCAGAGCCGGTGTTGAGGTATTCGAGTTTACTCCGGGACAGGTTAAGCTCGCTATTACAGGTTACGGCAAAGCCGAGAAGAAACAGGTCCAGATAATGACAAAGTCCATCCTCGGTCTTAAGGAGATCCCCAAGCCGGATGATGCAGCAGATGCTCTGGCTCTTGCGATAACGCTCGCTAATACAGGTATCGCTTTTGCCGGAAAGGCCGTATCCGGATATCAGTACGGCAGATACGGCTATTCGAACCGCAATCAGGGATTTGTCTGATTTATTGATAGAATACGTTTATAAGTTATTAAGGAGATAATAGATGTACGCATATATTAAAGGAACCGTCACTGACAGAAATGACCAGCAGATCGTTATCGAGAATAACGGGATAGGTTATCTGATCAACTGTCCTCTTGGTATCTCGGCTGAGATCGGAGGTCTTGGTGACGAGGTTACTGTTTATCTTTATCAGAGCGTAAAAGAAGATGACATCTCACTTTACGGTTTTAATTCCAGAGCTCAGAAGGAGATGTTCTTAAAGCTCATTACCGTAAGCGGAATCGGTCCCAAGGTTGCACATTCCATCTGCGCCGCTTTATCTGCAGAACAGATCGCTGCAGCAGTCATGAGCAATAATGTTGCGCTTCTTACAGGAGTAAAGGGATTAGGCAAGAAGACAGCCGAGAGGATAATCCTTGAACTTAAGGATAAGCTCAAGTCACAGCTTGGAGCTACAGCCAGTGTTCCTGTCGTTCCTGCCGCTTCCACATCTTCTTCTAATGCGGATTCAGGTGTCATGCAGGATGCTGCCGGCGCTCTCATTGTGTTAGGATATAAAGATCAGGAAGCAGCTGAGGCCGTAGCGTCTGCATACGAGGACGGAATCGGTCTTGAAGATCTTATCCGTAAGGCATTGAAAGTAGCTGCCGGTAAGAAGTTCTCGTAAGGAATCTGATATCAATGATGAATTTTAATGAACAAGAGAATGAGGACGAGCGCGTATTAGGAAGGCTCAGACAGCCCGGAGATACGGAAGAAAAAGCTCTTAGACCTGTTACCTTTGAAGATTATTCAGGTCAGACCAAAGTAAAGACCAATCTTAAGATCTTTATCGACGCAGCCAAGAAGCGTGGAGAAGCTTTGGATCACGTCCTCTTATATGGTCCTCCGGGATTAGGTAAGACAACGCTTGCAGGCATCATTGCATCTGAGATGGGTGTAGCCATGCATATCACCACAGGACCTTCCATCGAAAAGGCCGGTGACCTTGCAGCTCTTCTTACGAACCTGAATGAGAATGAAGTCTTATTCATAGATGAGATCCACAGACTTAATAAGAGTGTAGAGGAAGTCCTCTATCCTGCGATGGAGGATTACTGCCTTGACCTCATGATAGGTAAGGGTCCTGCTGCAAGATCCGTAAGACTTGATCTTCCGCACTTTACTCTTGTAGGCGCCACCACCAGAGCCGGTATGCTCTCAGCTCCTTTAAGAGACCGATTCGGCATGATCCACCGTCTTGAACTCTATGAGACGGAAGATCTTATGGAGATACTTAAGCGTGATGCAGGTCTTCTGGGCATTGCCATTAATGAAGAAGGTTTACGCAATATCGCGTCAAGATCCAGAGGCACGCCGAGAATCGCGATCAGACTTCTTAAGCGTATGAGAGACTTTGCTTCATACCTTGATAAGGATACTATCGATAAGGAAGTTTCAGACTACGGACTTAATGCTTTGGATATAGACGCCATTGGTCTGGATGCTGTCGACAGAAGGCTTCTTACTTCTATTGCAGATATCTTTAAGGGTGGTCCTGTAGGACTTGAGACTCTTGCTGCATGCACAGGCGAAGATCCTGTAACCATTGAAGATGTCTATGAGCCGTTCCTTTTGCAGAATGGTTTCCTTCATAAGACACCCAGAGGAAGAATGCTAACTTTAAGGGCATTCGAGCACTTAGGTCTCACACCTCCGCCGTCTTTTATTGCCGGAATGAAGAGTACCGAAGTTCAGACTGCTCCCAAGTTTGAGAATATCTCGATCGAAGACTGGCAGAACTCCAACAGGGAAGGCGAGAACAACTGATGGGGAAGATACTCCTTCATTGCTGCTGCGGCCCTTGTGCCATGTATCCTTTGGACCTTCTGGTCTCAAAGGATTATGACCTTGACTGTTTCTGGTATAACCCCAATATCCAGCCGCAGTTTGAATTTGACAGACGTCACGAAAATCTTCAGAAGGCATGTGACCACTTCGGAATAAAGCTCATTTCCGTAGGAACTGAATGCATGCAGGATTACTGGCTTTCCAAGGAATACTTAGAGCAGTACGGATCAAGATGTGAGATGTGTTACGACATCCGTATGGACAGCGTAGCTAAGTTCGCATCTGAGAATGGTTATGATTCTTTCTGCACGACACTTCTTGTTAGCCCTTATCAGCAGCACGATAAGATTGCCGAGATAAGCGATATGAAGGCTTCCAAGTACGGTGTTGATTTTGATTATATGGATTTCCGCCCTGGCTTCAGACAGGGTCAGGACATGGCCAGAGAGATAGGCCTTTACAGACAAAAATACTGTGGCTGTATTTTCTCCTTGGAGGAATCGAAGTTCAGGGATAAGATTTATAAATCTTTTGAAGATGGTTCTTTAGCTTCTACCAGAACAGAATAATACCCTTCATAGATAACCATGCCCGGCTTTGCTCCCGGAATCTTCTTTACGTGGGAGACAGGGCAGTAGTCGACTTCGGCTTTGAGCTGGCCGGGCTTGGAATCTTCTGAAGTCATGTGTTCTTCAAGGATTATCGCCTTTGAGAAGAATGCAGCAAGACTTGCTGCTTCGAGAACAGCATTATCAGAAGGCATTTCCTCGTTGGGTTTTGTCCTTAAGATGACGTGTGTTCCTGGAAGTCCTTTTACATGGAACCACCAGTCACGTCTGGAAGCTGTATGGAAAGTGAGCTGCTCGTTTTGGATGTTGTTTCTGCCGGCAAGGATCTCATAACCGTCTGAAGTAATGTATCTGCGGCAGGGAAGAGCACGTTCCTTATTCTGGTTCTTGGCTTTGCCCATGTTTGCTCTCTTTGCTGCTTCTCTTAATGCGCGTGAGGAAGCTTTGCCGGACTTGGCGACACCGACCATCTTATTAGGGTCGCCAGCGCCCTGAGTTCTGGTCTTGGATGCAGAGCCTTTTCGAAAACCGGAATCACCGGATATCTCTGACTTGATCTCTTCGTTTATCGCATCAAGATCTTCTACGCTTGA
Organism: uncultured Clostridia bacterium; assembly: GCA_946403085.1. GTDB lineage: Bacteria > Bacillota > Clostridia > Saccharofermentanales > Saccharofermentanaceae > Saccharofermentans. The sequence goes on from CAMIYM010000004.1 coordinate 123,109, forward strand.
GGCAGCGGTAACGGCTGCACTTAAGGAACGGAGATACTGTGCAGCGAGTTCATCTTCTTTAAGATAGTTTTCAGCGAGCTCCATTTTTCGCTTTGCCTTATGGAAACGCTTATAGTATTCCTGGGCGTTGCCAGAAGCATCGAGCGTGGGATTCAAGGGAATCGTTATATCATTCTGGGACTCAGTAGTGTAATCGGTAAGGGTTACACTCGCCTGTCCCTGAGAGATCATGTACTTGTAGGTGAGGATGAGGTCACCATAATGCTTCAGAAGATCAGCTTTCTGACCTTCCTCAAAGTCCTGTTCATGTATCTCGCGTTTCTTGATGACTCTTGCCAAGGCACTTCCGATTATCTGGCTTAATCTGTCTCTGCCTTTATCCAGGATCAGCTTTGAATCCCTGGCCTGATAGCAAAGATCAATCGCTTCAGATATAGATGAGACCTCTTTGGTCTTGGCAAAGCCTCTGAGTTCAACGATGGAAGCGTCTTCGGGATCGCCATTTGAATCGTAGAAAACATAGGATTTATATGTTCCGTCAGTAACAGATCTTAAGAATCCGGCTACGACATTATTAAGGCGTTCTTTATCGCTGTCATTAAGCATGGAAAGCGTCTTGCGGTCATCGATGTCTGCCTTGTCGGATATGAATGATGCAAGAACTGGGGACAGGCCCTTGATGGATCCGACCAAAGCCTTTTCGATCGGTCTGGAAAGCTCTGATTCCATTATGGGAAGACTGCCGCTTTCTGATATCTCCAGTGCCTTGTCTGGAGTAAGCTTATCCTGTGCCGGCGGATACTCGTAGACTCTGGCTGGCATGACCTCTCTGACTCGGGATACGGAGAAATCAACATGGATCGCGGAATCTAAGATCTTGCCGCCTTCGTTGATAAGGACAATATTTGAGAAACGTCCCATAAGTTCGATCGTAAGAGTATATGTCTTACGGTCTTTTAATTCATCGTATTTACTGACTGTGATCTCAATGATTCGCTCGTAGCCGGGATTTGTCACGCTCTCAATCCTGGAACCCGCCAGGTATTTTCTAAGAAGCATGCAAAATGAGGGCGGAATAGAAGGATTGTCCACAGTATCATCAGCAAAACAGATCCTGGGAGCGCCGGGATCTATTGAGATGAGGAGCTTCTTATATCCGCCTGTAAATCTGATGTGAAGGATGACAGTGTGCTTATCAGGCATGTAGATCTTATCTACACGCTTGCCTTCAAGCTCTGTATTAAGTTCATTTGCTAGAAGCTGACAAGTGATACCGTCTAAAGTCAAGGTGTTATACCTCGTCTTCTAACGGTTCGCCATCTGATTCCATATTCTTCTTGCTGGAAAAGACCAGCGTAAGGATGATCCAAACAATAGCTGCTGCAAGGACTTCGATACCGAGGATCTTGAAGAACAGCTCGAACTTGTCCCAGCTTACCAGGAGATCTATTCCTGTGATGAGAAGTACAGCAGCAATAAAGATGAGAGGCTTTGCAACCTTGGAAGAAGCAAACTTATTAACAACTTCCGATGCGCCTGACTCCTGGGGAGCAGGTGTAGTAGTTCTTTTCCTTGAGGATGAAGAACGGGAAGCTGTTGAACGTGAAGATGACGTTGTACGGGCAGGCTTTCTGGAGGAACTGCTTTTCGAGCTCCTTGAAGAAGATCTGCCTGTACCTGTTCTTCCTGAACCTGCCATTATCAGCCGATATTCTCTTTCTCTTTGAGAAGCTTCTTGATCTTCTCAGTAGGATTGATGAGGCTTGAAAGTGATGCGTCGTGGTTGATGGCATCGATGAGGAGGGCAACGAACTTGCAGAGGTTAACGTCTGCGAACCAGGGAGCCTGTAAGAGCTCAGGTCTTCTGTAGATAAGGTTTGTAGCGAAAACCTTATTGATGATGCCTTCTTCGTAAGCCTTATTGAAGTTGTCGATACCTTCAGTGAAAAGACCGAAAGTAACAGCGCAGTAAACGTTGCGTGCGCCCTTGTCCTTCATCTTCTTTGCGATATCGATCATGGAGTCACCGGAAGAGATCATGTCATCAACGATGAGGATATCCATATCCTGAACGGAGTCACCGAGGAACTCGTGAGCGATGATGGGGTTCTTACCGTCAACTACAGTTGTGTAATCTCTTCTCTTATAGAATGTTCCGAGAGGAACTCCAAGGATGGAAGCGTAGTACATAGCTCTGCCGATACCGCCTTCATCAGGGGAGATGATCATGAACTTACCGTTGGAGAACTGGAGATCAGGTACCTGACGGTACATTTCCTTGATGATCTGATATGCGGTAGGGAGGCTCTCGAAGCCTGCAAGAGGAATAGCGTTAGCAACTCTCTCGTCGTGAGCATCGAAAGTAATGATATTTGCAACACCAAGCTCATAGAGCTCTTCGAGTGCGAAAGCGCAGTCAAGGGATTCTCTTGCGTTTCTCTTGTGCTGACGGCTCTCATAAAGGAAAGGCATGATGACATTGATTCTTCTGGACTTACCGGAGCAGGCGAGGATAACACGCTTAAGATCCTGATAGTGATCGTCAGGGCTCATTCTGTTGTCCTGTCCGAACATCTTGTATGTGCAGGAGCAGTTCATGATATCGCTGATGAGGTAGAGGTCATGGCCTCTTACTGTGTTCTTTACGACAGCTTTACCTTCACCGGAGGAGAATCTTGCATTCTCGACAGGGATCGTATAATCCTCACGGAAGAATCCGGGATAAGTATTAACGATCTGCTCTTTCTGATACTCTGAACGTCTCTTATTCAGATAGAAGTTAACCTTCTGTGTGAAGTCTTCGCTTCCTTTAAGAGCAATAAGACCGATAGGTCCTACCGGCGCCATGGGGTTGTCGCCGTATTGGTCGTAGCGGGAATAAGCTCTTTCGTCAGATGCTGATGTCATAATTGCAGCCTGCCTTTCATGCCATTATTTTGTTTCGTTATCTTTGTTCTCTGCACTCAAAGTCGATATCTCATCGATCCTCATCTGGCTCCTGAGATCCTGAAGTCTTGATGTGGAGTTGATAAGGTCATATACAGATTCATCAGTATTGAGTGCGTCAATGATCCTGCCCATGTAAGGAACCATGTCTGCAGCAAGGTACCATTCACGGGACTGAAGCTCTTCAGGTGCATAGATAAGGTTAGTTGTACAAATGCACTTAAAGACGCCTTCTTTATACTTTTTATCAAACTCTTCGAGGCCGTTTGTGAAGAGGGCGAAGGGCGCCATGCAATAGATGTCTTTAGCACCGGCTGCCTTGAGCTGCTCGGCTGTTCTGAACATCGTGTTGCCGGAATTGATCATGTCGTCAATAAGAAGGATATCCATACCTTCGACACTTTCGCCCAGATACTCGAAGATCTTACCGTTCTGGCCCGGATTACCTGTATATTTACGGTAGAACAGGCTTAAAGGAAGATTGAGGTTTGATGCGTAAAAAATAGCCCGGGATACACCTGTCTCATCAGGGCTTACCACGAGCGTATGATCTTTATCAAGTACAATTGAACCGAACTTGTTCAAGAGAGTGGAAGTCATCTTGAACTGGCAGCGCGGCATCTCGATAGACATAAGCGGTACGGCATTAGCGATCCTCGCGTCATGAGGATCAAATATAATAAGGTTAGCAACACCTAACTTATATAATTTCTTAAGCATATCAGCGCAGTCGAAGGATTCTCTGTGGGAGTCCAGCTTTTCGCGCCTGCCTTCATAAACGAAAGGCATGATAACATTAACTCTCTTGGCTTTGCCCTTAAGAGTGGAAAGGATCCTCAAGAGGTCCATGTACTGGTCATCAGGGGAGATGACATGTGAACCGTCAATGAGATCGATATCAAGATTATGTGAAAGAACGTCTGTGATTACGAAGATATCGTGGCCTCTTGCACTTTCACCGATGGAGAATTTGCCCTCACCGGACTGGAATCTGATAAGTTCGGAGTCGAAAATATAGTTCTCGCGGCAATAACCCGGATCATTTGCATAAATGTTCTCAGGCTTCTGGGCGCGGAGCTTTCTTCTTTGAGACAGATCGTTGGAAACTTTTTTGACGAAATCAATATTGGAGGTATGTGCAATTATGCCAATAGGACCGAAAGGTGCCAAAGTAATCGGCTTATAGTCTTTATTGACATTTGAGTCGCTCATGGCAATCAAAATCCCCCGCAAAAGATCTAGTTAAATGATATATAAGTAATCTGATTATTCAAAGCGCTTAAATACAAAAATTTGCACGAAAAGTACTAAAAAGATTGTTCATTATTTGCATACCTCATCAGAGATAGCTTGCTTTAAATCATTTATTCCTGATTTTTGAGGGTTGGTCTCACTGGAAGATACCGCGAAAACCCTTGCATCTTCGGCAAAATCAAGACAATTTGACATCATCTGGAGTTGTTTCCTGACTTGCTGTGCAGAAAGCTTGTCGCACTTCGTGAAAACCAGAAAATAGGGAAGTCCCGTACTGTTAAGAAAATTGAGCATTCCGATGTCGTCATTTGAAGGCTCATGCCTGATATCGATGAGCAAAAGCACCAGATCGATGCCCTTTCTGACTTTGAAATAGTTATCACAAAGCTCCGAAAAGCCTTTGGACTTATCTTTTGAAGCTTTCGAAAAGCCGTATCCTGGAAGATCTGCCAGGATCGCCTGGCTATCCATATCAAAGTAAATGATCTGCTGCGTTTTGCCGGGTGTCTGTGAAACTCTTGCAAGCTTTTTGTTGCCGCCCAGGGCATTTACAAGAGAGGACTTTCCGACATTTGATCTTCCGGCAAGAACGATCTCCGGGATATCGTCACCGGGGAGGTCTTTGATGGAAGCGCATGTCCTGAGATATTTGATCTTTCCGAAATTGATAGCCATGTAGATAACTCTGTTTATAGTGTTCAACTTGTCGTATTTGTCGGTTTTCTTGTCGTACTTTGTAAGAAAGTTGAGACTCAATACGACAAAGGTCCGCATTAGAATTTTAACATGAAGGACTTTTATGGCAAAACATCAATAAATACAAGGTTTAAAGCATTGCCGGGCTCATATTTAAGTGATCTTGGCAATCTTCACAAGGCTTTTTCATCAAGGCCTTTTGTGTTGCCGGCGATCTTGCTTATATTATGTTGCTATTTGACCTTTTTCTTCAGGACTTTGATCCCTGTTATTTTGCTTTGTCTGGCGGTTATATCAGGTGCATTTATCCTTTGGCGGCAGAAGAAGGGCGGCATATCCATTATTCTTACTGCTTTGATCACGTGTCTGATACTGGGTTATATCAGTGTTTATATCGATATGCATCTTAATGCGGCTACTCATGCGGATCAGAGCCGGTTTGAATGCGTAGTTACTTCAGTTGACCGTGATCTTTCGGGTGATGTCAGCCTTATTGTAAGACTTGATGGCGGAGCTCTTGCTTCGGTCAGGTATTACGGTGAAGACGATTCTTTTTCTTCAGTCTGTACAGGCGACAGTCTTATCCTGTACGGAAAGATAAAAGAACCGTCAACTGCAAGGAATCCGGGCGGTTTTGACTACCGTGACTATTTGCTCAAAAAAGGTGTTCTTTATACGATCAACTGCGAGCGTTTTGAGGTTGCAGAAATAGCCGGATTTCCGTTTGATCTGACTGGCTTCCTTCAGTCAGGATTCTTCTTACTGCGCAAATATGTAATCGATGCCGTATCCCGTACTTTCCCGGAAGAATACAGAGCTTTGACAGCGGCCCTTTGTTCCGGTGACAGATCGCTTATATCAGATGATATCCAGCGTGATTTTAAGTTGTCCTGCTGCTCCCATCTTCTTGCAGTGTCGGGTACTCATTTTGCTGGTTTTCTGGCATGCGTTCCATTTATCCTGGAAGCCCTTAATATCAAACGGAAAAAGGCATTTGCCCTACATGTGTTTTTCTGTATTCTGATCGGCTGTTTTACAGGCTGGAATTCATCCGTCACAAGGGCTTCTATAATGAGCATATGCGTCTTTGCCGACAGAGACTGGCTTTCCGCCTTAAGCCTTGCGTCTGCCGTAATGACGATAGCTGATCCGTTCTGTCCTTTATCCGCAGGCTTCCAGATGAGTTTTTGCTCTGTTATCGGCATAAAAGTCTATAGTGCGAAGATATCATCATGTTTGATCCGTTTTCGCATTGGCGAAAAGCTCACATCGCTGATAAGCCCTGCATTATCAGCATCTCTCGGCATGATCCCGTTCTGGTCTGATATCTCGATGAGACCTGATCTATTTCACCTTTTGATCCAGATATCAGCCTCTTTCATCGCAGGAATGGTCTGTACCTGCTTTGTCCCGTGTGCATTGATGAGTCTGATTCTTCCATTCTGGTCAGAATATCTGTCTATGCCGTTGCTATTATGCCTTAAGGCTTTGATGAAGGTTGTAACTGTTGGAAGCCTGGTAAGTGAGAAAAGTGGAGCACCTGTCCATTTTAATAATGCATTACTGATCACTTTGAGTCTCGCGGTCTTTCTTTTCATGCTGCCGCCATGTTTTATGAGGAAAACAATGCTAAAGATTGTGTCACTCATTCTGGCAGCAGCTATCGGACTTGAAGTTTTTTCGTTTATAAACAAGCCCTCATGTAAAGTGATTTTCGCAGATGTAGGGCAGGGTGACTGCTGTCTCATTATTACACCAGACAAAACCTGCCTGATAGATGCCGGAACTTATATCGAAGGCGCGTCAACTGTCCGGGATATTCTTGATTATTACGGCATTCCCAAGGTCGACGTATGCATTATGAGTCACTGGGATACTGACCACGCCGGCGGTATTGCTGCACTATTCAATCAGGGCAGGACAGAAACCATCCTCACATCTTATGTCCCTAAGCCTGATGACAGTAATAATGACGTATCAGATTTCTTCAAAGCCGTTATTCCTGAAGGTCTTGACCGGACTTCTTATCTTTCAAGCCTCAGGCTGTTCCTGGCAGGCGACCGGATCGAACTTTCCAGTTCTGTGTATATCGAGGCCCTTTATCCGTCTGAAAGCACCGGCGCGGGTAATGAGGAAAGTCTCGTCCTGATGCTCCATATCGCGGATTCAGATACTTCGATCCTCTATACAGGCGATATCGGCACTTCCACCGAGCAGCTTCTTCTTGACCGTCATGTCGATGTCGACTGCGACATCCTGAAAGTCGCTCATCACGGCTCGAAATACTCCTCATCGTCAGATTTCATCGCCTCGGCCTCGCCCTCGATCGCTGTGATCTCCGTCGGTGCCAATAATTTCTACGGCCATCCGTCTCCCGATGCCATATCCCGCCTCCGGCAAGGCGGCTGCAGCATTTTTCGCACTGACCAGGAAGGCGCGGTGGTGCTGGAATATTGAGGGAAGCATACCAAATCTTGTTTTTTGGGTTTTGGTATGCCTTGAAACCGACTTTTTAATCAATAACTGATTCGAAAAGCATACTTAATGTCATTTTTCGAGATTTGGTATGCAGAATTTGTAAGAAAAAGGTGCTAATGGAACTCGAAAAAGCATACCAGATAACAATTTTCGCGTTTTGGTATGCATAAGAGGCCGATGATTCGTTAAAAACAAGCCCCAAAAGGCATATCAAATCGCGATATGAGAATTTTGGTATGAAAAACCACTTTAACAATAAACAAGGAGGTAAACAATGAACAAAATAACAGAAGAGCTTCTTTCCAGAAGAAGTGAACTTATAGGGATGAGAAATGATGCTGTACATAGAATGGGCATACTGACCTATCAAGGCGTTCCCAAATACTCGCTCCGTATAAGCTCTCAACGGAATCAAATGTATTTGAAAAATGGAAGTGAAGTCAAATATCTGAAAAAAGATAAGTATCATTTGGCGGCTCAGATTGCTGAATATAATTACCTTTCGAAAGTTATATCGAAAATTGATTCTGAACTAACATTTTTAGATAAATATCTTGGTTTATGTGATGGAACGCTTCCTGAAGACTACTACGAATCCCTCAGTCAAGGCCGTCAGAAATTAATTGTTCCGGTCAGGCTTACAGATAAGCAGCTCGTGGAAAAGTGGATCGCAACGCCATATGAGAAGAAGCCGTTTGCGGAAGATGATGAGACGGAATTCTATACTGACAATGGCGAACGTGTAAGGTCTAAGTCAGAGGTGTTGATAGCAAATGCCCTGAAGAAGCATGGCATTCCGTATAAGTACGAATGTCCGATAGTTCTTAAGGGGATAGGGAAGATACATCCCGATTTTACTGCGCTGAATATAAGACGGCGGAAGATTTATTACTGGGAACACTTAGGTAAGATGGATGATCCTGATTATGCCAGAAAGAATACATTCAGGCTCAATATGTATGAGAAAAACGGCTTGTTTCATGGAGACAGTCTAATTACAACAAGGGAGACAAGTACATTACCGCTGGATACCAAGCTGCTCGAAAGAATAATTGACCATTATCTTTTGAACTGAGCAGGAATGAATTATGTTAAATGCTCGAATAAAAGAAACCACACCAGATGTAAAAACGCTTTTATAAATGGGCAGGCAGCATACCTTTGCCATAATTTTGTCCTATAAAGTGCAATGGAATTTGTAACAAGTTTGTTATAATCGAGTGCGTATGGGAATAATGAAGATGTTACGGCTATGTGCCGGAAATGGAGAAATATGAGTATTAGAGTACAAAATAAGCTTAAGCTCATTGCAGCCACGACTCTTTCTGCGGCTGTGATGTTGGCGTCTGTTACCGGATGTCAGATCCCTGACCCGACTAATGATACTAAGGACGGAGATACCAGTACGACTGTTACTGAAGACACTTCAGAGACTATCGAGAAGATCGTTTTCACGGATGAATCCGAGACTACGGAGCCTTCTCCGACTCCCACACCGAAGATCCGTCATATGGATAAGCCTGAGACAGATACCAAGGCACCTATGTTCCTTAATCTGCCTGAGACTGTAAGTATTAAGGTCGGTAATACCTTTAATATTCAGAAGCACATCGGATATATCGATGACTGCGACAGTGAAGTCGACATAAAGGTCGAAGGTGACGTTGACACATCAACTGTGGGTCAGTATCCAATCACTATTACATTGACTGATGATGCCGGTAATTCCAAGACAGGTAAGATGACCGTCAAGGTTTATAAACCCAGTAATACTGGCGGCGGTGGCGGAGGCGGCGGATCCACCGGACATACCACATTGGCTTTCAGCGATTTCAAGGCCAGATATCCTGATAGTGACATCGCTCACGGTATCGATGTATCAAGATATCAGGGTGATATCGATTTTAAAAAGGTCAAGGCTGCAGGCTGCGAATTCGTTATGCTCAGAGCCATGATCTATAACAATGGTGAACTCGGTAAAGACCGTAAGTTTGAGCAGTACTATAAGGATGCGAAGGCTGCAGGACTTAAGATCGGTGTTTACTACTATTCGACCGACAGTACGATCCCTATGCTGAAAGAGCACACTGCTGAACTTCTTAAGGCTCTCGAGGGTAAGGAACTGGATCTTCCGGTCGCTTTTGACTGGGAGAGCTGGTGGAATTTCCAGAAGTATAAGATGAGCATTGTTGATATCAACAATCTGTTCTATGAGTTTGCTTCCATCATGGATGAGAACGGCTATAAGACGCTCCTTTATTCGAGCAAGTACTATCTTGAGATCATCTGGGAACCTGCAGGTTATGATGTATGGCTTGCTCATTATGTTAAGCAGACTTCATACTCAGGCGAGTATACGATGTGGCAGACCGGCTCTATCGGAAGGATCAGCGGCTGTTCGGAGGATGTTGATACGAATATCCTCTTTAAGAGCAAGTATCCTGAAGTGTTTGGATCAGGCTCAGGAGATAGTCCTTCAGAAGCACCTGCTCCTGATTATGCTTCAGCGGCCGATGATTCATTAGGTCAGAATGATGGTGGCTCAGTTGGCTAAGCCAAAAGCATTGCCCAAGGGAGTTTTGAATTCCCGCCAGATGCTTGCGAAGATCAATCAGGAGCCTGATTCGTTAGGTCTTGTTCTTATGTATGGCACCGAGAATTATATGATCGACGGTGCTGTCTCCATGCTTAAGAAGGTCTGCCTCGGTGAAGGCGCCGAAGACATGGATTATGCGGTCATTGACACCAGAACAGGTGATAAGTTCGATATGGGCAAGCTCGAGGAGCTTATCTCGATGCCGCCGTGGATGTCGCCTAAGAGACTGGTCGTGGTAAAGCAGTCAGGTCTTCCGGGCAGGGAACTGTCGGACAAGGACCTTGAGATCCTGAAAAATATCCCGTCTTCTGTCGTTGTTGTCTTTTTCGAGGAGACAGCTGACAGCAGGAAGAAAGCGTTTAAAGCTTTCCAGCAGTACGGAACTGTTGCTGCCATGAGTGGATTTGAGGAAGACGAGCTTGCAGGCTGGATATCCAAGAGGTTTGCCAAGGATAACATCAGGATAGGCTTTGAAGCTGCTAATTCAATGGCTTCAAGGTGTTCCAATAACATGATGGAGCTCGTAAATGAGATAAATAAGCTGACGCTTTATTGCCAGGGCAAGGGCTACACAGAAGTCACGCCTGACATTGTAGAGCTTTGCTGTCCGCCTGACCTGAGCGGCAAGATCTTTGACATCATGGATGCCTGCGGCAGCGGAAATGCCAAGATAGCTCTGGGTACGCTTGATAAGCTTATTGCCAACAAGGAGCCTTTGGCCAGGATCAGGGTATCTATCGTAAATCACATCAAGGCATTGATCATGGCTAAGGAGGCCGGAAATGCCAATGTGCTCATAGACAGGACCGGAATGAATGACTTCAGGGCCAGAAAGCTTGTATCACAGGCCAATAATTTCAGCATGAAAGGGCTTATTTCATTGTATCTTGCTGCTTCTGACTCTGACAGTGAGTTTAAGCACGGCCTTATTGATGAGCGCTATTCACTCGAGATAATCCTTGTTAAAGCGTCTGCAAAATCAGGCGTTTAACAGGTAAGATTTCATTATTTTTTTCCTCATTAACCGATTTGACGTTATGGGCCTTATGTCTTAAAATCTTCTAGTATTATTTATATGAATGGAGATCTTATGGCTAAGATTCAGATGAAGACCCCGCTTGTAGAGATGGACGGGGATGAGATGACAAGAATTATCTGGCAGCAGATAAAGGACATCGTAATTCTGCCTTTTGTTGATTTGAAGACTGAGTATTTCGATCTTGGTCTCAAGCACAGAGATGAGACAGCAGATCAGGTTACTATCGATGCTGCGAACAGGACAAATGAGTTAGGTGTTGCCGTTAAGTGCGCTACTATCACACCTAATGCCCAGAGAATGGAAGAGTACAACCTCCATACGATGTGGAAGAGCCCTAACGGAACGATCAGAGCTATCCTCGACGGTACCGTTTTCAGAGCACCTATCCTTGTAAAGGGCATCAGACCTTTCGTTTCCTGCTGGGAAAAGCCTATCACTATTGCAAGACATGCTTATGGTGATGTTTACAGGGACACAGAGTTCCTGGTGGACGGTCCTGCAAGAGCGGATCTTGTTCTCACATATCCTGACGGAAGACAGGAGAGCCAGACGATCTTTGAATATAAGGATTCCGGTGTCGTTCAGGGACTTTACAATACAGACAAGTCCATTTCCGCATTTGCTACATCTTGCTTCCAGTATGCTTTGGATACCAAGCAGGATCTGTGGTTTGCCACAAAAGATACTATTTCCAAGAAGTACGACGGACGTTTCAAGGAGATCTTCCAGAACATCTACGATACTCAGTTCAAGGAAAAGTATGAGGCTGCAGGCATCACATATTTCTATACTCTGATCGATGACGCCGTAGCAAGAGTTATGCGTTCTTCAGGCGGTTTCGTCTGGGCGCTTAAGAATTACGACGGCGACGTTATGAGCGACATGCTCGCTTCAGCTTGCGGTTCACTTGCCATGATGACATCCGTTCTTGTCTCACCTAAGGGCGTTTACGAGTACGAGGCAGCTCACGGCACAGTTACACGTCACTACTATAGACACCTTAAGGGTGAGCAGACATCTACTAACCCTATGGCTACACTTTTCGCATGGTCAGGTGCGCTCAGAAAGAGAGCACAGCTTGATAACCTTCCTGAGCTTGAGGCTTTTGCCGATAAGATCGAGCAGGCTTCTATCAAGACGATCGAAGAGGGAACGATCACGGGAGACCTCAATAATCTCCTTGATAATGAGAACAAGAAGACAGTTACTACTGAGGAATTCCTCAAGGCTGTAGCTGCTAAGCTTTAATATTGGAGGATTACGACAATGAGTTATTACAAGACATGGATGGATAAGTCCGAAGATGCTTCCAACAGACAGGAATACATGGAATACATCAACCGCTACTATGCTCTCGAGAAGGTTGCTTACGAGAAGATCCTCGGAGCTTATCCTAACAACGAGGAATTCTTGAACGGCACAGCTGCTGAGCTTGCTAAGAAGCTTGAGTTCCCTAAGGATGCTATGGATGTATTCGTAGGTTTCATCGACGGTATCAAGTCAAGCCTTACAAATGGCGATGATATCGATCTTGAAGCTATCGATGACAACTATGAGCTCAAGCTCGTTATCGATTACGAGAAGCTTTACTACAATATGCGTGATGCAAAGGCTGACTGGCTTTTCGGCATCAAGGCATGGAAGGATATCCTTTCTGAAGATAAGAGAAACGAGATCACACGTGAATACCGTGAGAGTAATATGGCTCACTCCGAGCATATCGGACGTAATGATCCGTGCCCTTGCGGTTCAGGTAAGAAGTATAAGAACTGCTGCGGTAAGAAGGGCTGATCCTTCTGATCAGACAGGGGAATAGTCTTGAAAAAACTGTTGAAAACGAAATGGTTCATTGCACTTGTTGTCTTGCTCGTCTTGGCAGCATTTGCAATTTTGAGCCTGATTCCGGGAAGTCCAATCAAGAATCTGCTTAGACCGGTCCAGCTTGTCGGATCACCTGCGCAGTCAATCGTTAAGAGCGCCGGTGATACGATAACCGATTTCTGGTCTGCTATTACTGATGGTATTGCTATCAGAGAAGAGAATAAAGCTCTTAAAGAGCAGATCGCTGACTTAAGATATCATCTTACTCAGAACGAGGAAGCTGCACTCAGATACGAGGAGCTTAAGGAAGCGCTTCATATTAAGGATACGTTCAGCAACTACGTAATCTATGGTGCTTCCATTCTTTCGAGAGAATCAGATGAGTGGTTCTCCACGATCAGGCTTAATGCCGGTACTGCTGACGGCATCGTTCTTCAGCCCGGTCACTCTTATCCGGTTCTTGATGTTGAGATGAACCTTGTCGGCCGTGTTATCGAGACTTCTGACACAGAATCCAGAGTCCTTCCGCTCCTTCATGAAGGTTTTGCCGTAGCAGGCAAGGTAAATGAGGTTAACGGTGCGACATTCATGGTTACCGGTGATGCTGAGCTTAAGCGAAAAGGCCTTTGCCTCGTAAAGGATATCGACGCTGATGTCCGTCTTGAACCCGGCATGGAGATCGTTACTTCAGGTGAAGGCGGTCTTTTCCCTGAAGGTATTCCGATCGGAGTTATTGAGTCAGTCGATAATTCCAATCCGCTTGAGATCACAGCAACTTTAAGACCTTATTCCCAGATCGGCAAACTTGAAGACGTGTTCATCATGATCCCTTATGTAGAACCTTCTGATGAGACAGCACAGACAACTGTCGGATAAGATATTTTCATGCGCATCATCAACGAGAATACAAAGAGCAGAGCAAGAAAGGTGATCGTTTATACGATCTATATTTTCCTGCTTTCCACTTTGCAGGTTTCATTCCCTGATGCGTTCAGCTTTGCCGGTCAGACAGCTGACCTGATGTTTGTATTTGTAGTTCTTTCAGGCTATTTTAATGGTTTCTGGGATGGAGCTGTTGTCGGCTTTATCTGCGGACTTTTAAGAGATGTATTCTCTCCTCCGGCCGTTGTGGGCCTTGACGGGGAAGTAAGGGTGACTGCCTTTATCGGTGCCTTCACGCTCTTTGCTGCCGGCATCACAGGCGCATCTTTCTTTACCAAGAGAATGCACAGGAACATTCCGTTCTCAGTTGTAGCGGTAATGTTTGTTACTTTCTGTTATAAGGTAGCAGGATATGTCCTTATTTTCGGATGGAGCTCGATTTCAGGCATTAACATGAATTTCTATAATCCTGTTGCGGCTTTTGTCTATTCATTCCTGCCGCAGCTCCTTCTTAATACGGTCACGGCGATCCCCTTGATCGTACTAATAAGGTTTTTGGGTCCTGTATCTTTCAGGAATACGAAGCGAAAAGACGATGTTATCAGTGATAGTGGTGAAGGCACATGGCTAGGAATCTGACAGAAGACTACGGTGCATTTGATAATAATGCGGAAAGAGGCGGAAGGGCTGACACAGCGTCGTTTCTTAAGCGTGTCTATCAGTTCCTCATAAACAGATATCTTGTTTTGGCATTAGGTTTTATTGCCTTTGGTATTGCCATTTTCATTACTACTACGCAGCTTCAGTTCTCCGGTTACCAGAAGACATTGTCTGAGAGTACTTCGGGTGTTGTAAGGCAGTATGTCTCACAGGCTCCGAGAGGTGATATCTATGACAGCAGGGGAGTGCTTCTTGCATCTTCAAATGAGTACAACAGCGTAATGATAGCTAATGCTTATCTTGATGATGCTGCTCTTAATTCCCTGTGTCTTGAACTCAGTTATCTTTTCGATCAGTATCACTGTATTGAAGTTGCTGATCTTGACCAGTATTTTGTTCTCGATCCTAAGGCGAGATTTGTTAAGGAAGAGAAGAAGATCAGGCTCTGGCAGTCAGACTCCAACCTCTTTGATCTCAAGGACTATGCTTCAGGCGTTATCGTTACGTTCTCTGATGACTATGTAAAGACAGACCCGAATGTATTCTTCCTTTATTTAAGACGTAAATTCAATATCGATAATAATTACACCATTGAAGAAGCCTACAGGATCATGAGGATCAGATATCAGATCTTTACTGATAACTGGGCTTTCATCAAGGGTACGCCGGTTAAGATCGCTACTGATGTTCCTGACGAGCTCATCAAGATCTTCGAAGAGCAGAATTACCATTACATGGGCATTGTGGCAGGCAAGGAATATGCGAGAACGTATTCTCCGGAAGCTCTATATGCAAGCCACGTGTTAGGTTATGTAGGAAAGATATCCACTGTCACATATCAGGATCTCCGTAATTTCGGCTATACGAGTGACGACTATGTAGGAAAGGCCGGTGTTGAGGCGCAGATGGAAAGATATCTGCACGGAAGCAGCGGTATAACGCCTTACAGCATTTGGACGATGAATGGCGAGAACAGCCTTTTCGTACCAAGAAGTTACGGTTCTGCACCTGAAGAGGGCGCTACAGTTTACCTTACTATCGATTCTCACGTTCAGGAAGTAGGAATCCAGGCTCTCAAGGAGTACATCCAGGAAGAAAAAGCCAATGATATTTCAGGATTCAAAACGGCATCTGCGGGCGCGTTCGTTATGATGAACGTAAACACCGGTGCTGTTGTTGCCATGGGTTCTTATCCGAACTATGACCCTAATGACTTTATCCTCGCCAATTACGGCGACGAGCAGGCAAAGGAACAGGTAAAGTACTATCTTGGTATCGATAAGTATCAGGATATCACTGCAGGTGACCTTCCTTTGTGGAACCGTGCGATCATGTCAATGTATGCGCCGGGTTCGACATTTAAGCCCTGTACGGCTCTCGCAGCTCTCGAAAACGGGGACATCACGCCTACAAAGAACAACATCGTATGTGTCAGTCCTTATGACGTTGACGGATGGATCTTTAAGTGCCTCGAGTTCCCTAAGTCAGGACACGGCGGTCTTTCTCTTAACGATGCGATGGCACAGTCCTGCAATATCTACTTCATGATCCTCGGAATCAGGACTGGTATCGATAATATCTCGGCAATGGCCAACAGATTCGGATTAGGCGTTAAGTCCGGAATCGATCTCCCGGGTGAGATCTCAGGCGTCATGTCCAGCCGTGAGAATAAGAGACTTACACGTCAGTCTATCTACGATAAGACATGGTTCCCGTCCAATACCGCACAGGCTTCCATCGGCCAGTTCGATAACTGCTTTACGATCCTTCAGCTTTGCAGATATACATGCGGAATCGCGACAAACAAGCTCTGCACGCCTTATGTTATCGACAAAGTAGTAGCAGGTGACGGCTCTATCCTGTATCAGGGTCAGACGGAATCTGTTGATATCGGAATCTCTGAACCAAGTATTGAGGCCGTAAGAACAGCGATGAGATGCGCTGCTACAGGTACTTACAGATGGGGTTCCACGATCGGTACGACATTTGCCAACTATCCGATCGAGATGGTATGTAAGACCGGTACGGCTGAGACTGGATTCGAGGATTCACGTAAGGAGTATTCGAACGGTCTGTTCATCTGCTATGCGCCTAAGAATAAGCCGGAAGTTGCTTTGGCTCTCGTTGTAGAGAAAGGTAAGTGGGGATCTGCATCAGTTGGTATCGCCAAGAAGATCATGGCTGCTTATTTTAATAAATCGATTAATACTTCAAAAACAACAACTATTTCTAATCCGATCATCGGTGACTATATTCCGTCGGTCAACAACAATAACCGCCGCGGTTAATAGGTAATGGCGGGTTCATCCTGCCTGTTGTCAAATAATCAATTTTCGGATTGTTGATTTGTAATAAAGACTAGTTGCTCAAAAATGCATTTTACTGTACAATCTGTATAGTTTCGCTTTAATGGGAGAATTTGGATGAAGATTGTTTTGATGGCTGACAACAGAAAGACCGAGCTTCTGGTCAACTTCTGCATTGCCTACAAGCCTTTGCTTGAGAAACATCAGCTCATCTCTGTTTATAACACTGCTAAGCTCTTGAAGTCTGCTGCGGATCTTGAAGTGTCCGGACTTTCAGTTGACTATTCGAGCGGCTTTGAGCAGCTTGCTTCCAGAGCTGAATATAACGGCATTGACTGCGTTATTTATTTGAGGGACGGTCACCAGGTTGGCGAGTCCAATCCTTTTGAGCTTTTGGACGTTTGTGATCAGAACACGATCCCTTATGCGACCAATATCGCTTCTGCAGAGATCCTCGTTACCGCGATCGACAGCGGTGCTCTTGATTACCGCGAATGGACTGCAGGCTGATAACAGTCCCTTTAGGACCCCTTGAATCTAATATGTATATCGTCACCGGTCCTGCCGGTGCTTTTATTGTTGATCCTTCCGTATCTCCTAAGAAGGCTGAAGAGTTCTGCTCTATTCATGGGCTTTCTACAGGTGAATCAGATGTGAAAGGATTGCTTCTGACTCATGGCCACCACGATCACATCAAATACATAGATGAGTGGATGGCGGCTTATCCTGATGCAAATGTATTCTTCAGCAGCAATGATAAGGAACTTTTGGGCAACGGCTTCATGAACTGCTCCTATATGGAAGGTTCTGAGACCCTTTATTCTTTTAAGTTCACCAATGTTGCCGGCATGTACGGTATGAACATCATCAAGGAAGCTGGCTTTGAGATCAAAGTCTTTGAGACTCCCGGTCATACAATGGGAAGCGTTTGTTACCTTGTCTCAACAGGGGATGAGGATATGCTCTTTACAGGAGATACTGTATTTGCAGGTTCAGTCGGCCGTACTGATATGCCTGGCGGCAACTCAAAGGAACTCATGAATTCTGTTAAAAGGATAAGTAAGTTTCCTCCGGAACTTAAGATCTATCCCGGTCATGGTCCCGCTTCTTCTATAGGCAACGAGATCAGGTTCAATCCTTTTTTCGAGATTTAAGTAAAATCCCTCTATCATTGGGGTTTGCTTGACTTTCCAATGGTTATATATGTAAAATAGGCTCTGCAATGAAGGTGCGTAAGTAGTCTTTCTATAACAGGAAAAGAGAGTCGTGTCACCGGCTGAAAGCACGATCCTAAGTGTATTAAGATGAATTTCAACACTGGAGCACTCTTGCGAAAACGGTATTTTACTGATTAAGCAGATGCGGATAAGCGCGGCATTACAGCGCTTTTCAAGTGCGGAAAGCTATATATTCAAGCTTTTCGAACATGGGTGGTACCGCGAAGGTGCGTTTTTAAGCGAATTCGTCCCATGGCAATGACAAATTGCCATGGGCTTTTTTTATGCCACAGGCGAAAATGCTAGAGGAGGTAAGTATGGCAGATCTTAATGAATTGAACGAGAAGTTATCTGAGATCAAGAGTAAGATCGAGAGCGACCTTAAAGAGATCAACAGTTCCAAGGGAATCTTCGAGTACAGAAAGAGTGTCATGGATTCCAAGGAAGGAAAGATCGGATCTCTCATGAAGGAGATGGGCAAGATCCCGAAGGAACTTAAGGCTGATTATGGCAAGAAGGTCAACGAGATCAGGAACTGGGCTCAGGAGAAGTTCGACAGCCTTGATAAAGAACTTAAGGAAAAGGAGCAGAAGGCACGGTATGACAGCGAGGTCATTGACGTTACTCTTCCGTCCAAGAAGCTTAAGAAGGGCTATCTCCATCCGAATACCCAGGTAAGAAACCAGATCGTAGATATCTTCGGTTCAATGGGTTTCCAGATCTATGAAGGAAACGAGATCGAGACAGATTACTATAACTTCACAGCTCTCAATATCCCTCAGGATCACCCTGCACGTGATATGCAGGATACATTCTACTTAAGCCCTGAGTTCCTTTTGAGAACACAGACTTCAGCAGGACAGATTCATGTTATGGAGGCTCAGAAGCCCCCGATCAAGATCATCTCACCAGGTAAGGTTTTCCGTTCTGACGATGACGCTACACATTCTCCGATGTTCTCACAGATGGAAGGACTTGTCGTAGATAAGGGAATCACTCTTTGTGACCTTCAGGGGATGCTCGACGTATTCGTAAAGAAGATCTTCGGTGAAGAGACCAGAACACGTTTAAGACCTTCTTATTTCCCGTTCACAGAGCCTTCTGTAGAGGTAGATGTCAGCTGCTTCCAGTGCGGCGGCAAGGGCTGCAAGCTTTGTAAGGGAACAGGCTGGATCGAAGTCCTCGGTGCAGGCGTTGTTAACAAGAAGGTATTGGATAATTGCGGAATCGACAGCAACGTATACAGCGGTCTTGCTTTCGGTATCGGTATCGACCGTATCGCAATGCTCAAGTACGGCATCAACAACATCAAGCTCTTGTTTGAGTCTGATCTGCGCGTACTCGAACAGATCGATGACTAAGGAAAGGGAGGCAATAATATGTTAGTACCTTTAAGCTGGCTTAAAGATTATGTTGATATTGATGTAACTCCGGACGTGCTCGAAGAAAAGCTTTTCAGCTGCGGCTTCGAAGTCGAGGAGAAATATGAAGTAGGCAAGGACATCAGTAAGGTCGTTGTCGGTGAGGTTAAGACTTGTGATCCTATCGAAGGAACACACCTTCACCTTTGTACTGTAGATGCAGGAGAGAACGGTACTCTTCAGATCTGCTGCGGCGCTGATAATGTTAAGGCAGGCGGCAAGTATCCTTTGGCTCTTATCGGGGCACAGGTCTATGCTACTGCAAAAGATCACAAGACCGTAGAAGGTCTCATGACAATAGGTCAGGGCAAGCTCCGCGGATACGATTCATTCGGTATGCTCTGCTCAGGTGTTGAGATCGGCGTTACTGAGGATATGTTCCCCGGCGCAGGTTACGACGGACTCCTTGTCCTTCCTGAAGATTCTGTTCCTGGCGCTGATGTTAAGCCTATCTTAGGACTTGATGATTATATTTTCGATATTTCCATCACAGCTAACAGACCTGACTGCCAGAGCATCTTCGGTATTGCAAGAGAGGTTGCTGCAGTTCTTGGAAAGCCTGTTAAGGAGCCCGCTCTTGATTACACAGAAAGTGATGTTGCCATTGATTTCAACATCCGCGTATCAGCTCCTGATCTTTGCCCCAGATACATCGGTCACTATGTATCAGATGTTAAGATCGCTGAATCACCTCTGTGGATGAAGCGCCGTCTTGCTCTTGTAGGATGTTCTGCTATCTCCAACGTCGTTGATATCACGAACTATGTTCTGAAAGAACTTGGCCAGCCGATGCATGCTTTCGATTTCTCATATCTTGAGGGCGGCGAGATCCATGTCCGCCGTGCTGAGGAAGGCGAGAAGATCGTGACTCTCGATGAGAAGGAATTTGCTCTTACATCTGAGAACCTTGTCATCTGCGACGGCAAGAAGCCTGTTGCTCTGGCAGGTATCATGGGTGGTCTTAATTCTGAGATCCTTGATACTACAAATGCAGTCATGTTCGAAGCTGCAAAGTTCGCTCATGACAATATACGTAAGAGTTCCAAGGCTTTGGGCCAGGTATCTGATTCCAGCCAGCGTTTTTCAAAGGGTGTTGACGAATATACGACAGTCATGGCAATGAAGCGTGCACTTCACCTTATCGAGGAGCTCGGATGCGGTAAGGTATCAAAGACTTCTTTCGATATCAATACAGGTAATTCTGTTGAACCCCGTAAAATGACCGTAAGCGTTAAGCAGGTTAACGGCGTGCTCGGAATCACAGTTCCTGATGAAGACATTGTCCGTATCCTTACAGGTCTTAACTTCGCTCCCGAACTTAACGGAGATGAACTTACAATAGCTATCCCGGGTTACCGTGTTGATATGGAGTCTTACCAGGATGTTGCTGAGGAAGTTATCCGTATGTATGGCTATGAGCATATCGTTCCTACATTCATTCCTACAGCTAAGGTCACAAGCGGCGGCTATAATCTCAAGCAGCGTTCAGAGCTTAAGATCAAGCGTGCTCTCTGTGCTTCAGGTGCTTCAGAAGGTGTTCATTATTCATTCTTCTCACCCTCTGATTTTGACCTTCTCCGTCTTCCTGAAGATGCAAAGGAGCGTACAGCTATCAAGATCCTGAATCCTATCAATATCGATCTTTCACTTATGCGTACGACTCTTGCTCCTCAGATGATCAAGGCTATCGCAAGGAACCAGAAGAATGGTATCCTTTCAGGCCGTATCTATGAGATGGGCAATAAGTTCCTTCCCAAGAGCCTGCCTCTTACTGAATATCCTGATGAGCGTGAGACTATCTGCATCGGTGTTTTCGGTGAGGACGAGGATTTCTATTCGATCAAGGGCCTCGTTGATGTTATATCTGACGCACTTGACGTTGAGTTCGATTATGAGAAGGACAAGAAGACATTCCTTCACCCCGGAAGAACTGCAAAGGTAATCTGCAACGGTGAAGAAGTAGGTTACTTAGGTCAGGTCCTTTATGAGATCTGCGATGAACTCGATATGCGTGTTCCCGCATTCGTTGCCGAGATCGACTTGAGAGCTTTAAGCCAGTATTACGGAAAGGACAGAAAGTTCATACCTCTTCCGAAGTTCCTCGAAGAGAAGCGTGACTTCTGCTTCGTTATGGATAAGGCTGTTACCTGTGCCGAAGTCGAAAAGGAGATCAAGGCATCCTGTGATTACATTACAAAGATCGATCTCTTCGACATCTATGAAGGTCTCCAGCTCGGCCTCAACAAGAAGAGCCTTGCGTTCAGTGTAGTATTCACTCCTAAGGATGAGGAGTTCAAGCCTGAGGTGATCGATGGCTTTGTAAGTACGATACTTAAGAATCTGAACGATAAATACGGAATAACGTTAAGAGCTTAATTCAAATCAAAGATGGGGAGTCTCAAAAACCTTGAATTGTTTTCGGCGCGTCTCGAAAATCGGGCGCCAGCTTTTCGGGCCAGTGCAAAAATGGTGCCAATTTGGGAGTGGTTTAGCACCATAATGAGCAATTTGGCCCTGAAATGCACGATTTGGTGCTAATTTAAGTGGATTCTGGCACCATTTTTGCACACCTGTCGCCAGGGTGGCATGAGGACACCAAGAAGATACCGTGGTGACGAAATGGTGACGAAAGACCTCAGAATCGTCACCAAAACTGTCACCAAAGGTCCAAAATGCACGAAGTGGTGACGAAAACAAGCATTACCGTCACCATCTCGTCACCAGCCTATTTTTCGGGACAGGGAAAGTAAAAAACTGCCTCAAGATCGTCACCAGCCGGCTTTTCGAGACAAGAAAACCCCCTATGTCGAACTACCGGTTCGATTTAGGGGTTTGTTGTTGAAGTGAAATACATTTTAAAACCCTTATGTCGAACTACCAGTTCGATATAGGGATTTTAATTTTGTATGCTATTATCAGGGAAGAACGTGACGCACCATTTTCTGTAAGTCATATGAGGTGTTATATGACCCGTAAAAGATCCGGCCGTCTGATGGCTTTTGCTAGATGCCTTTTTGCAGCGTTGATCGTTGCCTTGCTTTTCGCGGGCTCTTTCTCCGGAACAGTTCGTGCTGACACAGGCCCAAAGCGCTCGATAACGATAGAGATAAGTAATCCGCCGGATGAACCGTACTATTTCGCGTTGCTTGAAAAGACCTCTTATAAAGCTGATATCAACTACCATTACGATCATGTAAGGGAAGAAGATGCATGGATCAGGGAACTCTTCTATAATTACGATGAGGATGGCTACAGACTGTTCATTTATGCCGGAAGCACCAATTCCATTAGAAGCTCGGAAGACCAGATGCATGACGGCATTGTCAAATACAACTATATGGTTCCTTCCACTTTCAAGGTAATTGTGATAACAAGAAAGGGTGAAGTGACAGTAAGCGATCCGGTAACTGTCAAAGCATTTCATTCTGAATGCACTTATGATTTTAAATCCAATACCATTAAAGAAGTGTATAAGCCTGATTTTGATGTGACCTATTTCATCGAGATCATTATCTATCTTTCAATAACGGTTGAGATCGAAGGTTTTCTGCTCTTTGCGTTCAGGCTTTTTAACAAAAAGAACCTTAAGCGGTTCATTTTTATAAACCTTGTTACGCAAGGTCTGTTAATGGCCTTTAATACTGTATCCAGGCTTGTTTTTGTTGTAATGCTTAATCATTTCCAGATATGGCTTTGTATGGAAGTTGTTATCACTGCGATAGAGATGATCTATTACAGCAAAAAGCTGGTGAACAAGCAGGGAGAGGTCTCTGTTAAGAGAAATCTCATATATGGCTTTGTGGCAAATCTCGTAAGCGCATTTATTGATCTTCCGATAGTGCTTATTATGATGTTCCTGAAGAATACCATGTAACCTAAACTGTTATAAATAAGTTAATATGGCCGGCAAAAGCAATCAGCTTTTGACAAACGTTGTAAAATCAATACTTCCATCAGGTTTTGAACATAGTTTTTAACAGATGTTCACGTTGTCGGTTTTGTCGTAATTTGTCGTACTTTGTAAGATTTTTGAAGCCTCCTTTCATTGTAGAATCACAGTCAAAAAAGGAGGTTTTACTATGTCTGCACTTGAATCCGCGATCTGTTTCTCGCTAATCCTGGTACTTCTGGCTTTTATGATCTCCGGTCCTGAAGCTATAGCTCTGGACAGTTTTCAGGCAGCTAAAGACGGCGGCAACGAGCTCTTTTACATGGAAATGGACAGGGAGGTCGCTTATAAGAACAAAGTTCATGGCGTCACATGTTATGACACTTCCCCTGAGAAGCTCTGTACTTATCTGACCGGAATCTCAGACAATTTCAGACTCGTATACGGAACTGTTTATGAGTTGTCAAAGGAGGATTCAAATGAAAAAGATAAGTAATCTCAACAGAACAAAGCATGGAGCTGCCTCTGTATTCCTGGCTATAATAATGGCGGCATTGATCCTTGTCGAATGCACATTCTTAGCCTTTGTGTGGAATCTTGACCGTGCCATGGCAGTAAATACTGCCCTAAAGACAGAGATTGACACGATCTTAAGTGACTATAACAGACAGCTTTACAGCGTCTATGGCGTATATGCATTCACCATGGAAGGTATTGATGACGAATGCTTCTCGAAGGCTCTTGAGATAAACGGTCTGACGGCTGATTCTGAGTTGTTTGTATCAGGCAGGAAAAGGTTCAAGGCTGAAGATCTGAAGAAGGCAATCAATTCATTTTACTGGTACAGAGGTACCGGAATCGCTCTTAAGACTGTAGCCCGGAACTATTCTGAGATGGTTCGTGAACTTGATAAGACTGGCATTATAAATAAAGCCGGAAAGTTCATGCAGAGCCCTGCAGCAGGATATCTTGCAAAGATCATTGGCGGAACTGAATCAGCCGAAGAATGGATAAAGAAAGCAGGAGATACGCTTAATATCGATGATCTGGCAAAAGAAGCCGCGGATATGGATGCGATAAGCAAGGATTATAAAAATGCCATAAAGGACTTCGGGATAGACATCAACCTAAATATCGAGAATTTCGAGGCTTTTCTTAAGACGATGTCCAAGCTTGAGAAGACTTTCAGCCTTCTTACTGACAATTCCGATGCAGCGTTTACAAAGTTTTCCGTCTCTCACTATTGTGCATATAACTTTGACTGCCACTGCCGTCCCAAGGGGGATACTTCGATCAATGGAGCAGACTTTAAGGCCATTCACGGCAAATCCAAAGCAGACAGCGAATATATCATAACCGGCATGGATCAGGTCCCTGCAGTGCTCGAGATCGAGTATTTTATGTATCATGTGCTCCTGATATCCTGCATTCTTAATGACTACATCAATGAAAAGTTCAGGAACACGATGGAGGTTCTGGGACAGGTCATATCGGCCATTATCCTTGCCGTTAGTGAAGGTTCTGTAGATATCGATCCAAGACTTATTGCTGCAGCTCTTACTTTTTGCTGTGCGGCCTTCCAGACTATACCGCTGTTCATTAAGCTCACACACGGCGAACGTGCTGTGCTGCTCAAATATGAAGATGAGAAGCTGATCACATTCAATTACAGGGATATCCTTTATCTTGCAGCTCTTTGCGCGCCGACAGATACGCTCCTTGAGAGGATGACAAAGGTCCTCGAGAGGGATTACGGAAAGCTTTATAAGGGAATAAAGATCGAGACGGACTTCAGGGGGAGTACATATTCTCTTGAGAAGTCATACAGCTTATACGGATAGGAGGAACCTCTAGATGAGACATCAGAAGAATAAGCGCGGTCAGGTAGCTCTGGAAGCTTCCATCGCTTTTACCGTAACATTAGTATTCCTGGCTTCGGTCATCAGTGCAATAGATTATTACCGTACGGATATCCTTATGAGAAGAGCTGTCGAACAGACATGTGAGAGGATGTCACTTCTATATCCTGTATCTGTGCCTTCAAGTGATCTGATGTCTGCAGCAGTAAATGCTTTCCCTGATATGGGAATAGGAGACACAAAAGGCGCGGCAGTAATATCGAAGGCCTCATCTGTCGGCATGGGAATAGATGAAGCGACGGGACACACCTTAAAAGAGCTGATCCTTCAGGGCCTTTTCTCGAAAACTATGGAAAATCAGATCAGGAAAGCCTTTGTGGAGAGGAACGGAGGATCACACTTCTTTGAACCCAAGGATATTGAAGTGTTCTTTAACATCAGCGATTCACATCATGTGATCGAGGTTACGACTGATTATACCGTGGTAACCATAGCAGGCAGGAAGGAAAGGAGCATTTACTCGGTAATACCCCTGTATGGTGAGCCGGTGCTTGACCTTAATGCCTCGCAATCTGAGAAAAACAACACTAAGAAGGATAATATCTGGTCTCTTAGTAATTTTGACAGGGGAGATTCGTTCAGGGAGCTATATGGAGCTAATCTTCCAAAGACTTTTCCTGTGATCGATTCGGTGGAAGGCGGAAAAGTTACGGCTATAAGGAGTATCGACCTGACATCTCCTTACTATCAGGATACGACCCATATCGAGAAGAAGATAATCTCTGACATCAAGGCAATCAAAGGATTTGAGCCTCAGTCAGCCAGGATTAACGGCAAGACGTACAGTGTTGACCGGGTGGATTCAAGATATCTTAAGGTGGTAATACCAAAGAATTCAGGTTCTATAGGCAGGGAAACTGTGGAAAATCTTAAGGGTTATGCCTTTGTTCAAGGGGTTATACTTGAGATCGACGAATATGAGACTTCGGAAAAATACAGTGGCAAGTGACCGGATTCCTCCTTTATTGTATTAAAATAAATAATGCGTTATTATGTATGAGTATGTTTGGAGGTAAGCAAATTGAGACATAATTACAGCGTAAGGCGTCCCGGTCTTGCTAATTCGAAGATAACTACTGACAGATCGTCTTCGCTCTCTATCGGAGATTCTCTGAGAAGGGCAAAGACCAATCTTATATTTTCAAGATTGCTCCTGGGCATGCTCGTCGTGCTCGCTGCCACAGCTATTTTCGCTATAGTCTATCTGGGCTATGCCCAGCCAATCTGGGACTACATCTTAAGAGTCGTATCGTGATAACAGGTTAGGTGACATGATGGACGGCATAAAGGACACTCATTTTACTGAAAGTGAGTTGGAGGAATTAACAGATCTTTACAACGCCATGCTGACTATGAAAGACAGCACTGAGATGCATAAGTTTTTTGTGGATCTCTGCTCGATAAATGAACTTCATTCATTTCTTCATCGTTGGCAGATCGTAAGAAGGATCGAACAGGGCAAGAGCTATGAGGAGATCATCAAGGAGATCTCGCCGCTCGATGATCCTGCTGCCGATAAGGCAAATACAGAAAAGAAATCAACCGGCAGGGTTCGTGGCAAGGCCAGATCTTCGACAAAGGTCAGTTCCACGACGATTTCGAGAGTCAAGAACTGCTATGTCAATCCCGATGGCGGATACAGGACAGCACTTAACAGACTTAAGGAAGCTTCCGGAGAGAATAAAGAACAAAACTAAAAGGGTAGAAGTACAACATGGGTTTATTTGAAAGCATTTTCGGCACACACAGCGACCACGAACTTAAGAGGATCAATCCTCTTGTCGACAAGGTATTCTCATATGAGGAGGAGTTTTCCAAGCTCTCCGATCATGACCTTGCAGGCAAGACCGATGAATTCAAGAAGAGATATGAAGACGGTGAATCCCTTGATTCATTGCTTCCTGAGGCATTTGCCACAGTAAGAGAAGCAGCCTGGAGAGTTCTGGGCATGAAGCCTTACAGAGTCCAGGTAATCGGCGGTATCATTCTCCACCAGGGCAGAATCGCCGAGATGAAGACAGGTGAAGGTAAGACACTCGTAGCTACAATGCCTGTTTATCTCAATGCTATCACCGGCAAGGGTGTTCACGTAGTAACCGTTAACGATTACCTCGCAAAGCGTGACTCCGAGTGGATGGGCAAGATCTATAAGTTCCTCAAGATGAGCGTAGGACTTATCATTCACGATATCCCGATGAAAGACCGTAAGAGCATGTATGCATGCGATATCGTATACGGAACAAACAACGAGTTCGGATTCGACTATCTCCGTGACAACATGGTCGTAAGCAAGGAGCAGATCGCTCAGAGAGAGCTTAACTACGCTATCGTCGACGAGGTCGACTCTATCCTCATCGATGAGGCAAGAACACCTCTCATCATTTCCGGAAGAGGAACAGAATCATCTGACCTTTACCAGAAAGCAGATACATTCGTTAAGACTTTGAAGCAGTACACAGTTGTCGAGACTGACGATAAGGTCGATATGGATGAGCTCGTAGGTGACGCTGATTATGTTACTGACGAGAAGGCTAAGACATCAGTCCTTACAGCTAACGGTATCGCAAAGGCCGAGAAGTTCTTCAATATCGAGAATCTTTCAGATCCTGATAACTTCGACCTTCAGCACTATATCAACAACGCTTTGAAGGCTAACGGTAACTTCAAGAAAGACCAGCAGTACATCGTACAGGACGGACAGGTCATCATCGTAGACGACTTCACAGGCCGTCTTATGCCGGGTAGACGTTTCAGTGACGGTATTCACCAGGCTATCGAAGCAAAAGAGCATGTTAAGGTCGCTAACGAGAACAAGACACTCGCTACGATTACTTTCCAGAACTTCTTCCGTATGTACACAAAGCTTTCCGGTATGACCGGTACAGCTTATACAGAGGAAGCCGAGTTCAGACAGATCTATAACCTCGACGTTATCCAGATCCCTACCAACAGACCTATCGCAAGAGTTGATGAATACGATGCAGTATTCAAGACAGAGAACGGTAAGTATGCAGCCATCCTTAAGACGGTTAAGGAAGCTAACAGCAAGGGACAGCCTGTACTTGTCGGTACAGTTAACGTCGATAAGTCAGAGCTCCTTTCACGTATCTTCTCCAAGTACGGAATCAAGCACAACGTTTTGAACGCTAAGAACCATATGCGTGAGGCTGAGATCGTTGCTCAGGCAGGACGTAAGGGTGCAGTTACTATCGCTACGAACATGGCAGGCCGTGGTACCGATATCATCCTCGGCGGTAACGCTGAGTTCATGGCTCTCCAGGAAATGAGAAGATTAGGTTATACAGATGATCTTATCGATGCATCAACAGCTCATAACGAGACAGATGATGAACTCATTCTCGAAGCAAGACAGAAGTTCAATGAACTCGAGTCCAAGTATAAGGCTGAGCTTGCCCCTGAAGCAGAAGAGGTAAGAAAACTCGGTGGCCTTTATATCGTTGGTACTGAGCGTCATGAATCAAGACGTATCGATAACCAGCTCAAGGGACGTGCAGGACGTCAGGGTGACCCCGGAAGATCAAAGTTCTTCCTCTCACTTGAAGATGACCTCTTAAGAATCTTCGGCGGTGACCGTGTATCCACGATCTATGAGAGCCTTGGTATTGAAGATGATATGGAACTCCAGGTAAGATCTCTTACAAAGGTTATCGACAGTTCACAGAAGAAGCTAGAAGCTATGCACTTCTCAGCACGTAAGTCCGTCCTCGAATACGACGACGTTAATAACGTACAGAGAACTATCACATATGACCAGAGAAAGCAGGTCATCATGGGTGAGGACGTACATGGTATCTATCTCCAGATGATCGAGCGTGTAGCATCCAGAGTCTGCAACCAGTTCGCTCTCGACGGCAAGATCACATCTACTGAAAGATATTCACTCGGCAAGCTCCTCGAAGATATTTTCGGACAGCTTCCGTCTGTTCTTCTCGTTCAGGATGACAGCAAGGATATCCCTGATTGTGATGAGCTTGCAGCTCAGATCGCTGATGAAGCTAAGGAGTTCGTTGCAAAGAAGGAAGAGGAGATCACATCTGAAGTATTCCGTGAAGCAGAGCGCCAGATCCTCCTCAGAACAGTTGACCTTAAGTGGATGGATCACATCGATGCATTGGATCAGCTCTCTAATTCCATCAGAATGAGATCTATTGGTCAGCATGACCCTGTTGTTGAATATAAGCTTGAGGGTTCTGCAATGTTCGAAGAGATGAACGAGAACATCCAGAATGATGCTGTTAAGTTCATCATGAGAGCAAGATTCACACCTGAAACACACATCGAAGCTAAGTCAACGGTCAAGGAGATGAAGGAGAGCCATGCAAGCGCTTCCAATGTAACTCCCCAGTCCGCATCCAAGCAGATCGACGGAACAGCCGGAAACAACGCTCCCCAGGCACCTGTAAAGCGTGATTCCTCCAAGGTAGGAAGGAACGATCCGTGCCCTTGCGGTTCAGGCAAGAAGTATAAGGATTGCTGCGGCAAGAAGTAATCCCTGATAAAAGAGATCATAACCGGGTTGGCATTCAAGATGCTGACCCGGTTTTATTTTGGCCTCTTATCTGATAGCAAGAATTAAGACAAAAATATATAATTGACTCATGATCACAGATATTAGCGAATTTATTAATCGTGTTGACGGCGCTGCTGAGTATATCAGGAGCGTTTTGTCTGAACGCGGCATTCCGTCCGTTTGCATTGTTCTGGGTTCGGGTTTGGGACCACTTTCCAAAATGGCAGAGGAGGCCATTGAGATACCTTATAAGGATATTCCCGGATTTCCAGTATCAACAGCACCCGGACATAAGGGTTCCCTTATTATCGGAAAGCTTTCAGGAAAGCCTGTATTCATGATGAACGGCAGATTCCACTATTACGAAGGTTATCCGATGGAGACCGTTACTTTCTATGTCAGGGTAATGGGAAGATTAGGCGTCAAAGCACTCCTTCTGACTAATGCTTCAGGCGGTATCAATCTTGAGATGAAAGTGCCTGAACTTGTTGCCATTACAGACCATCTGTCATTTAATGCAGAGCCAGTGTTAAGAGGACCTAATATTTCTGAATTCGGAACGAGATTCCCGGATCAGTGCCATGTTTACGACCCTGAATTAACGGATATTCTCGTAAACAGTGCACGTGACCTGAATATCAGGATCAGCCGTGGTGTTTATGCATATTCCAAGGGTCCGCAGTATGAGACTCCTGCTGAGATCAGGGCTCTTCGTGTGCTTGGTGCAGACTGCGTAGGCATGTCAACTGTTCCAGAAGCTATTGCTGCTTCTCATATGGGCATCAGAGTTGCAGCTATGTCCTGCATCACTAATATGGCTGCAGGCATTTCGGGCAATGCATTGTCAGAGCAGGAAGTGCTTGATAATGCGGCACTTGCCTCAGAGAACAGCTGCGCTCTCGTAAAAGAGTTTGTAAATAGATTAAACATATAAGAGGTTCCAGATGGGTTCATTTAATTACGAAGTAAAAGACATCAATCTTGCTCATTCCGGTATCGAGAAGATCGAATGGGCTTACCGCAATATGCCCGTTCTCCGTGCTATTGAGAGCGAGCTTATAGAGAAACAGCCTTTCAAGGGCATGAAGATCTCAGTATCTGTCCATGTTGAAGCTAAGACGGCTTGTCTTGCAAGAGCATTGGCAAGAGGCGGTGCGGAAGTGGCACTTACAGGCTGCAATCCTTTATCTACGCAGGATGACGTTGCTGCAGCTCTTGCATCTATGGATATCATGAATGTCTATGCCGTTCATGGCGACAGCGAAGAGGAGTACTGGGGAAGGCTTAAGAAGGCTTTAAGCTTCAAGCCTGACATCGTTATCGACGACGGCGGCGATTTTGCACTCCTTCTTCATTCGGATCTTAAGGATATGGCTCCTGATATTCTTGGCGGATGCGAAGAGACTACAACAGGCGTACACCGTCTTGAGATATTAAAGAATGAAGGCAAGCTTCTTTATCCTGTAATCGCTGTAAATGACGCCAGATGCAAGCATCTTTTCGATAACAGGTTCGGTACAGGACAATCCGTATGGACCGCCATAATGGCCACTACAAACCTTGTCGTAGCAGGAAAGACTGTAGTTGTTGCCGGATACGGCATGTGCGGCAGAGGCGTTGCCATGAGGGCTAAGGGCCTTGGTGCGAAGGTCATTGTTACTGAGATCGATCCCGTAAAGGCATGCGAAGCTATCATGGAAGGCTATCAGGTCATGACTATGGATGAAGCAGCACCGCTGGGAGATTTCTTCGTTACTGTTACAGGATGCAAGGATGTCATTGTTGGAAGACATTTCGAGGCAATGAAAGATGGCGCGGTATGCTGCAATGCGGGACATTTCGACTGTGAAGTAAGCGTTGCCGAGTTAAAGAACATCTGCGTTGAAAGTGCTGAACTCAGGAACAACATAATCGGCTATAAGCTTAAGAACGGCAAAACAGTCTGCGTTATTGCGGAAGGCCGTCTCGTAAACCTCGCTTCAGGCGACGGACATCCTGTAGAGATCATGGACATGAGCTTTGCTCTTCAGGCGCAGTCTGCCATGTATATCGCAGGCGGCAAAGAGCGTTTGCTTGTTGATGTATATCAGACACCTGAGGTCATCGATAACCGTGTCGCTGAGATCCTTCTTGATACTAAGGGAATCTCCATAGACACACTTACAGAGGAACAGAAGAAGTATATTAGCTCCTGGGACCTGTAATCTGACTTAAAGAACATTACTGATACCTGCCAAATGGCTTTTGCTGTCTGGCAGGTATTTTTATGCCAAAACCATGCCGTAGGTCCGAAACTTGTTTATTTATATATAAAAAATTATAATATATGCGGAAAAATACGAATGGAGACATGAATAATGGCTTTAAGAAACTTAGTTATAGAAGGCGATCCGCTTCTTCGAAAGACGAGCAGACCCGTTGAGGAGATCTCTCCCAGGATCATCAAGCTTCTGGATGATATGGCTGACACCATGTATTTCGAAGGCAGAGGTATCGGCATCGCTGCACCTCAGGTCGGAGTGCTCAGAAGAGTATTCATCGTTGATGTCGGTGATGAGCACGGACTTATCGAATTCATCAATCCTGAGATCATCGAAATGGAAGGCTCCCAGACCGATAACGAAGGCTGCCTTTCTGTTCCCGGTAAGACATGCGCAGTTGAAAGACCCCAGCATATCAAGGTCAAGGCATTGAACAGAAACGGTGATGAGTTCGAACTTGAAGCTGACGATCTTCTTGCAAGGTGTATCTGCCACGAGAATGACCACTTAAATGGCATTCTCTTCATTGATAAGTCAGTAGACGGAAAGATCTACAAAGCTGAAGAGAGTGAGGATTAAGTCAGGTGGACAGGCGTGATCTTAAGATAATATTCATGGGAACGCCTGAATTTGCAGGCACGAACCTCAAGGCACTAACCGGCGCCGGCTTTAATGTGGTCCTGGCTCTTTGCCAGCCCGATAAGCCTGTAGGACGTAAACACATTCTTACGGCTCCTCCGGTAAAGGTAATTGCCCAGGAAGAAGGTATTGAGGTCTATCAGCCGGATACCCTTAAGACAGAAGAGGCGCTTAATAAGCTTCAGTCTTATAAAGCCGATCTTATCGTTACTGCAGCCTACGGCAAGATCCTTCCGAAGGCTATCCTTGATCTTCCTAAGTACGGATGCATCAACTGTCACGGAAGCCTTCTGCCTAAGAGAAGAGGATCTGCTCCCGTACAGCGTTCCATACTTGAAGGCGACAAGGTAACAGGTATCACTTTCATGAAGATGGATGTCGGCATGGACACGGGTGACATTATAGAGAAGATCGAAGTTGCTATTGATCCTAATGAACATACTGAAAGTCTCATGAACAGGCTTGCTGAAGCAAGTGCCGAAAAGCTTCCTGAGATAATTGACGGCTGGGTTGAAGGAAAACTCAACGCAACAAAGCAGGATGATTCTGAAGCAACCTCATGCCCGCCTATAAGACCTGAGGAAGGTGAGTTCAGCTGGGATCAGGATGCAGCAGATATTCATAACAGAGTAAGAGCTTTGAGTGCGTGGCCCGGCGCATATGTGTTAAAGGGTGAGAATAAGCTTAAAGTCCTTGATTCTGAAGTTATAAGCGAAGATGACAGCATCATTCCGGCCGATATGAAAGATGTTATGCCTGGCACTATTGTTAAGGCAAAAGGCGAGAATCTTATTGTTAAGTGCGGCAAGGGTTTCCTTAAGGTCAAGGAACTCCAGCAGCCGGGCGGAAAAAGGCTTAACAGCAGAGACTGCGCTCATAACTTTACTGTCGGAAATCCCATTATCTAACACTTAGGACAGGAGCAGCAATATGTCTGATGACATTACTTACAAGAAGAAAGAACTTCAGAAGATAATAGCTGACGACAATGAGAGAGAACTTTGTTTTCTCATGCTCTATTGGGTTTACGAGAAGGATGCTTATTCCAATCTCGTAATAAAAAAAGCTGATAAGATCGCATCCGAACAGGGCAAGAAGATCGACTTTGCGAGAGCTATGCTCTACGGAACGATAACATATACATTCACCATCGATTTCCTTATAAGGCACATTACCAAAGAGGAGACCGAGCTGATGGATCCTGTCTCCAGAACAGCGATCAGAATGGCTGTATGGCAGATCCAGTTCGGCAATAATATTCCTGCATACGCAGCTGTTGATTCTGCTGTGGAGCTTACCAAGAAATACAACCATAAGGCTTCAGGTTATGTTAATGCAGTACTCAGAAAGTTTGCTGATGCGCCTGAAGCGAAGCGTTATCTCGAGCAGTTTAAGCCGGGCATAAGAGTCGCGCTTAAACCTGAGATCTACGGTATCTTCAAGAAGGATTTCGGCAAGCAGGAAGCTTTTGAGATCGGCAAGGCGCTTCTTGAGCCTGCACATATCACCGTAAGATTCGATGCACATAAAGTTGACCGTGATACCCTTATCAAAGAACTTAAGAAAGAGGGCATTACTGCAGTTAAGGGAAGCTTTATTCCTGACTGTGTTGAGATCACCGGTGGTCTTAACGGTCTTGAGAATACAGAGTGCTTCAATAAGTACGGTATGTTCGTTCAGGGCCAGGGAGCTATGCTCGCTTCCCATGTAGCGCATCCGAGGGTTGCTGATAAGATCCTTGACTGCTGCGCGGCTCCGGGCGGCAAGTCCACTCATATGGCTCAGATGTGCAGGGATGACCTTCATATTATCGCTATTGATATCAATGAATCACGTCTGAAGCTGATCGAAGATAACTGTGAGCGTTTGGGTCTTACATCGATCGAGACCGTTTGCGCCGATGCATCCAAGATCAATAAGGATGACAAGGATTCCAAGAAGACATACGACATCGTTTTATGTGATGTTCCTTGCAGCGGCCTTGGCCTTCTCGGAAGAAAGCCTGATATCAGGGAAAAGTTCACTTACGATGAACTTGATGAACTTATTCCTTTGCAGTATTCGATCCTTGAGCATGCCTCGAAAATGGTCCGTCCAGGCGGCACCCTGATCTATTGTACATGCACACTTAATTCCGATGAGAACCAGAACCAGGTGGAGACATTCTTATCTGAACATAAGCGTTTCCATACCGTACCTATAGATAAGTTCCTTCCTGAAGGTATCTACATGGATGACGAGAGACAGGAAATAGCGGCTAACGGCATGATCACATTGCTTCCGCACCTGGACAAATGCGAAGGCTTCTTTATCTGCCGCATGGAAAGAGATAGAAAGGAAGATTGATCTTGAAAGATAAGTTCTGTCTGGATTTAACTCTTAAAGATCTCACTTTATGGTGTGAGGAAAGGGGCGTACCCAAGTACCGCGCTTCACAGATCTACGGATGGCTTTCATCAGGAGCGGTAACTACTGATGAGATGACTAATGTACCCAAAAATGTCAGAGCAATGCTCGAAGAAGATTTTATTTTCGGCGGGTTCATATTAAAAGACCATCTTGTATCAAAACTGGACGGCACAGAGAAGTTCGTTTTCGCTCTTTATGACGGCAACATAATCGAGACAGTTGCCATGAGATATAAGACAGGCATTTCCGTTT
The DNA here is from genome assembly GCA_946403085.1 of uncultured Clostridia bacterium. Taxonomy (GTDB): domain Bacteria; phylum Bacillota; class Clostridia; order Saccharofermentanales; family Saccharofermentanaceae; genus Saccharofermentans. The sequence continues at coordinate 158,325 of CAMIYM010000004.1, forward strand.
GCATTTCTTCACAGGCAGGATGCAAGATGGGCTGTGCTTTCTGCGCTTCGGCCAAGATCGAGTTCGGAAGAAACCTTTCTGCAGGTGAGCTCTTAGCCCAGGTATCCGTCACGCAGAAGAACCTCGGAGAAAGAGTCAGAAGCGTTGTCATTATGGGAATCGGAGAGCCTTTTGACAACTACGATAATGTTATGGGCTTTATCAGGCTCGCAAACGATCCTGACGGATTAAATCTCGGTGCAAGACACATTACGCTTTCAACATGCGGACTTGTTCCCAAGATCGAACAGTTTACCAGGGAAGGCCTTCAGGTCAATCTGGCTGTATCGCTCCATGCTCCGAACGATGAGTTAAGAAAACAGCTCATGCCCGTTGCCAAGGCTTATTCCATCGAACAGCTCATGAAGACTTGTAAAGAATATACTGACGCCACGAACAGAAGAGTTACTTTCGAGTACAGTCTTTTCGCCGGCGTAAACGATACGCCTAAGTGCGCAGCAGAACTCGTAAAGCTCTTAAAGGGCGGACTCTATCACGTAAATCTTATAGCCGCAAATAAAGTGCCGGGTACGGTATTCCAGTCCGCTTCTCCTGCAAAGGTCAAGCAGTTCAGGGATATTCTTGAATCAGGCGGCATAAATGCTACTATAAGGCGCGAGATGGGAAGTGACATCATGGCTGCCTGCGGACAGCTTAGAAGGGGAACAATAGAGGCATCAAGATGACAGCTTACGGAATGAGTGAGAAAGGCCCTGTCAGGGAAATGAATGAAGACAGTTTTGCTTACGAGAAGGTTGGCAATTGTCTTTGCCTGGCTGTTGCTGACGGTGTAGGCGGTGAGGCTTGCGGCGAGATCGCGAGCAGGATCGCCGTAGATTCCGTTATCAGTGAATTCAAGGAAAGCCTGGCTTTTGTAAAGGACAGGGAGGAGCTTCCCTCTTATCTTAAGACTGTCTTTAATAAAGTTAATATCAAGATCCTTCACGACTGCCTGGAACACAGGGAGCGTATGGGAATGTGCACCACGCTTACCGTAGCTCTGATCAAAGGAACTGAGCTTACGGTGGCTCATATAGGTGATTCAAGGGGATATCTGCTGCACGGTTCTGAGCTTATCAAGCTTACTGATGACCATAATGCGGCTGCAAAGCTCGTAAAACAGGGCATCATCACCGAGACAGAGGCAAAGCACCACCCCGGCAGGAACAGACTCTTAAAGGTGCTTGGTGACAACCAATACCTTATTCCGGACATTTACAGTTATAATATTAACTATGGTGACCTGGTCTTCCTGTGCTCAGACGGATTGTATTCGTTCATGAGCGACGAACAGTTCAAGGCCTGCACCGGTGAAAGGAATAACCTTAAGAGTATATGTGAAAAACTCATTGCGACTGCCATTGAAGGCGGAAGTAGTGATAATATTACGGTTACAATAGGCAAGGCAGAACACCTTACCGAACTATAAGGAGATAATATGGCAAATCAGGTTCACGGCCCGGAGGGCATGATATTTGCGAATAAGTACAGGATCGTCAAGCTTATAGGCTCAGGCGGTATGGCTAATGTATATCTCGGAATCGATATGAATACCGGCGTAAACGTTGCCATCAAGATCTTGAAGCCAGAGTTCTCATCAGATGATGAGTTCATCAGAAGGTTTGATGCTGAAGCAAAGTCTGTTGCTTCACTGAACCATTCCAATATCGTAAAAGTATACGGAGTAGGACACGAAGGTAACTTCAGATATATCGTTCAGGAATATATCGAAGGCATTACCGTAAAAGATCTTATCAGCCAGAACGGACACCTTGACTGGCGTAATGCGGTGCCGATCGTCATTCAGATCGGACTTGCGCTTGATTACGCACACCAGAACGGCATTGTTCACAGGGATATCAAGCCTCAGAATATCCTTATCTCACGCGACAGGGTCGCTAAGATTACGGACTTCGGTATCGCACGTGCCGCTTCATCGACAACGATCACGATGACAGGCGTTCAGATGGGTTCTGTACATTATTTCTCACCTGAACAGGCAAGAGGCGGTAATGTAGGTCCCCAGTCTGATATCTATTCACTTGGTGTAACACTTTTCGAGATGGTTACCGGAAGACTTCCTTTCGACGGAGATTCCAATGTAGCTATCGCTGTTAAGCACCTTCAGGAGACACCTCCGGTTCCTTCATCACTTATGCAGGGCATCCCGAAGGGTCTTGATTCCATCATCGCCAAGTGTATGCAGAAGTCGCCCGAGAGACGTTATCAGACAATGCGTCAGCTCGTAACTGAGCTCGATTCCTTGCTCGTTGATCCTAACGGTATCTATGGTGTTATCAGCAATGCGCCCGAAAAGGCAGCATCTTCAGAGACCAATATCTCATTCAGACAGGATCCTGAATATGAGAAGATCACTGAAATCGAGAAGAGTGCCGAATCAAGACGTATCTCAAGATTCAGGGATAATATCCTCCTTGCTCTTATCGTCGTCGTTATCGTCGGTTTCCTGATCGGTATCGGTATTCTTGTTATCAAGGCTGTGGGAAATGCTACGCAGATCCAGCAGAATACTGACTATGAAGTAGAGAACTATGTCGGTCTTACAGCTGATGAAGTCATCAAGAAGCTTGATAATGCACAGGTCTATTACACGATCGAATATGAGAAGACTGATGCTTATGAGCCTGGCATCGTTATCAACCAGAGCATCAATGAAGGCGTTGTCATCTCTACGACTAATAAGCTGAGCCATCTCGTTATCACAGTATCTTCTGCTGACGAGTCGATCATCCTGCAGGATTATTCAAACAGCAACTATAAGAATGCTTATACAACACTTAAGAACTTAGGCCTTGAAGTATCACTCCGTCCTGAGCCTTCTGATAAGGTTGAGCCCGGTATGGTAATCAGGACTGAGCCTGCAGCTAATACACAGATGTTAAGAGGCGAGACGGTTATCATTATCTACGCAACTGAGCCTACATCTTCCATCGTTCCTGATGTTATCGGTAAGACGGTTGCCGAGGCTGAGGCCAAGTTCAAGGAAGCAAATCTTAACTATTCTGTTGAAGGTTCACCTGAAGTACTTGCTCTCGATAAGAAGAAGCAGTACATCATCATCACGAACCCTGTAGCAGGTACTTCTGTCGCAAGAAAGACATCCGTTAAGCTCTATGTCGGTACGAAGGAAGATTACCAGAACGGTGGTACTCCGACACCTACACCTCCGCAGGCCGAGATCAAGACTGTGGTTAAGGGCAATGGCGGTACCATCACAGGCGCCGGCAAGTACGATCTTAATACCCAGGTAACGCTTACAGCTACAGCTGCTCCGGGATTCAAGTTCGAGTACTGGGAAGATGCTTTGGGCAATATCGTTACATATTCTGCAAACTACGCATTTGTAGTAAAGGAAAGTGCAACATATACGGCTGTATTCTCACCTCTTCCTACAACGCCGCCGACGAACACGCCTGTTCCGCCGCCGACGAATACACCTGTTCCGCCTCCGCCGACGAACACACCTGTTCCGCCGCCGCCGGGACCTGGTCCGGAAGATCCGAATAAGCCGGGTAATGAAGGCTGATCACAGTAATTGATGGCTGATACGGAATTTTACAATGGAGTTATAACTAAAGGAGTGGGCGGTGTTTACACCGTTCGCTTCTTTGTTGATAGCGGATATAAATACGGCCAGTGCGCTGCACGTGGCGCGTTCAGGCTTAAGGGCATCAAGCCTGCAATAGGTGACAGGGTAACGATCATGCCTTCAGGTGATCCTGACGTCGAATACGTTATCACTGACATTGAGGAGAGGACGAGTTTTATAGCAAGACCTCCTGTCGCTAATCTGTCAGTTATGCTCCTAACGTTTTCGGTTACGAATCCGGAACCTGATCTGACGCTTCTTGATAAGATGCTTCTGGTCTGTTCATTTAGGAACATCAAGCCGGTCATTATATTTACCAAGAGCGACTTAAGTGAAGGTGAAGGCGAAAAGCTTTGTTCAGTTTATACTAAGGCAGGCTATGAAGTTCTTATATCTGCACCTTCAAAGCCTATTACCAAAAATGATCTAAAGGATATAATAGGTGATGGAATTGCCGCTTTTGCAGGTCCTTCCGGAGTCGGCAAGAGTACGCTGTGTAATTCGCTTCTGGGTTTTGACCTTATGGAGACCGGTGAAGTAAGTGCCAAGATCAAGCGTGGTAAGCATACGACAAGGCATGTTGAGCTTCACGAGTTCATGGACGGTTTTATCTGTGACACACCGGGATTTACCTCGCTGTCACTGGAAGATCAGGGCGTGGATTACAGGGATGTCCTTTTTGGATATCCTGAGATAACGGCAACTGCTACAGGCTGCAGGTTCGATGACTGCTCTCACCGTAAGGAAGACGGCTGCGTCGTAAGAAATGCTGTTGACGAAGGCGTGATCGATGCCGGACGTTATGAAAGATATAAGAGCTTTTACACGGAGCTTTACGATAATAGGAATAATTATAAGCATAGGAGAAAGCAATGAAAGATATTGAGATAGCACCTTCGATCCTTGCTGCGGATTTCGGCTACCTGATGAATGATATCAAATCAGTCGAGAATGACTGCGAGTATCTGCACATAGATGTTATGGACGGTCATTACGTCAACAATATCTCATTCGGTATTCCTGTTATCCAGTCCATACGTAAATATACGGGCATGAAGTTCTATACGCATCTTATGATCACAGAGCCCGAAAAGTATATCAAGGCATTTGCTGACGCAGGTTCAGACAATATCACATTCCATGTTGAGTGCGCAAAAGATCCTGTCAAGCTCATCGATGAGATCAAGTCCCTTGGCCTTACTGCCGGTGTCGCTATCCATCCTGATACTCCTATCGAGAAAGTTTTCCCTTATATCGGAAAAGCAGATATCATCCTTGTAATGACTGTCTATCCGGGCTTTGGCGGTCAGGGTTATCTTAAGTCATCCGGTGAGAGGATTGCCAAGCTCAAAAAAGCGATCGATGATGCAGGATGTGATACTGTGATCTCTGTTGACGGCGGTGTTTCCAATTCCACTATCAAAGAAATCTACGATGCAGGTGCGAGATTATTTGTTGCCGGCAGCTCAGTATTTAATTCTGAAGACCGTTCCAAGGCTGTTCAGGATCTTATCAAATGCGCTACGTTATCGTAACAGGCGGACCTTTGCCTGATAAGGCTTCAGAGGTCATTGATTCCTATAACTCTGATGATTCTTTACTGATCGCATGCGATGGCGGATGCGATTTTCTCGCGCGCCATAATACTGTTCCTGACCTTGTCGTAGGAGATCTTGATTCAATTACATCTGAAGGTCTTGAATTCATTAAGGCGAATAGCATTCCTGTCGAGAAATATCCTGTCGAGAAGGACTGGACTGATTCTGAGATCGCATTGAATAAAGCCGGTCAAGAAGATGAAGTCATCTTTGTATGTCCCTTGTCTGCAAGGATCGATCATGTGATCGCAAATCTCTGTCTCGCTATAACTATCAGGGGCAGAGGTACTCATATTGTTGTTACTGACGGTGATACATATTGCTATCCGCTGAACGGAGAAGATGAAGTAAGCTTTGGTGTAACAGGTTTTGGCGGCGATGTGTCTGTATCACTTATCCCTATGGACTTTGATACCCCTGTTACCGGTGTTACGACCGAAGGTTTATATTATCCGCTCGAAAATGCCGAGCTTAAGGCAGGTTCTTCTTTCTCGTTTTCGAACCATCCGTCAGCAGGTGTGACATCCGCAAAAGTTTCCATAAAATCCGGCCGGCTGACAGTTGCCGTTTCCAGAGCAGTCTGAAAAGTCTAAAACGCCGTTACCATAAGGCTTTGAGACTGTTTTCGATTTTTGAAATGTGATTTTTGGGTGCCAAAATTGAGACTTTTGGCTATTGAATGAGACTCCAAAACCATATAAACTTATGATGCAAATGAATGAACGCATCCTTCGGGGTGCGTTTTTTTATTGCCATTTTTATACGGAGGTTTCTACCATGATGAATTACGAGAACTTTAAGAAGAGAGTAATGCGTGAGTTCCTTGACTACATGCCGGAGAGATACTCTGACTGTGAGCTCGAGCTTAGAAAAGTCCCGAAGGTAAACACTGTTCTTACCGGTGTTGTTATTAGACCGAAGGGCAAGCCGAGGTCTTACTGCAGCCCCACATTCTATATGGAAAGAATGTACGAGCAGTATCTTGAAAGCGATTCTTTTGAGAAGGTAATGGCTAATCAGGCGATATATCTTGAAGAGTCTTTGAAGTATCTGCCGAAGGATATTATGACGCTGGATTTTACGACTATCAGGGATAAGATCGTTTTCCAGGTCGTTAATACAAAGGAGAACCGTGAGATGATCGAGCTTTGTCCCCACAGAGATCTCATGGACCTGTCGATCGTTTACAGAGTTATCGTAAGCGTTGATGAACATGGCGTATCGGGTTTCCTTATCACTAACGACATAGCTGAAGCTGAAGAGCTTTCGGAGAAGCTCCTGTTCAGCCTTGCAAAGAAGAATACCAAGAAGATATTCCCGTTTAAGAGTGAGAGGATCGAAGAGACGATGTGCCGCATGATGAGACGCTGGGGATCTGAAGAAAGAGATGCGGAGATGGCATTCCCGGGTATGCAGGATGTTCCCGAAAAGGAAAGAGTATATGTGATCAGCAACGAGTTTGAGTTCTTCGGAGCAAATGCTCTTCTGTATTCTGATGTCCTTGGAAAAGTAGTTAAGAAGATCGGTACAGATTGCTATATACTGCCGTCATCAGTTCACGACCTCATCGTGCTTTCCACTGATGTGTTCAGCGAGAGATCCAAGCTTATAAATCTTGTTAAGGAGACAAATAAGGAACATGTAAAGAACTCTGACAGACTGTCGGACAGTATCTATCTGTACAGCATAGTGGACGGTTCTTTGCAGCGAATTAAAGACCCTGTGGAGGAAGCATCGTGATATATAAACATTTATCGAAAACAAAGACCAGGATAGTATCCGGAATAATAGCGGCGACGATAGCGATAAGCACGTTGCCGTTTTTTATTGGCACAGACAAAGTAAGTGCGGCAGTCTTGAGTTCAAATGCCCTTGTAACGACAGCAAATACAAAGGCCGCCGGCTATAAGACTGAAAAAGCATTCAGGGATGCGATCCTGGCTGCCTGCAAGAAGATGGACGGTGTCAAATACCAGTGGGGCGGCGGAGGCTGGAACGGCATAGACTGCGCCGGTTCAGTTAGTCTTGCATACAGTGTTGCTCTTAAGACTGCCAAGATTACCGGTACATCAGGTTCATACGGCAATAAGACTTTGTCTTATACAGGCGGAGGCAATCCCGACAAGTATGGTTTTTACAGGCCGGGCTTTGCAGGGATCAAATCAACATTTACTAATGCGTTGCTCAAGAACAGAGGTATCTCTCCCAAGGAGAATAAGTTTTCGAGCTTTGATACCAACGGCAAAAAAGGCATTCAGAATGATGAGTGGGTAAAGATCATTAACAAATACGGGTTCAAGCCCGGTGACATGATCATGTGGTGGAATGATAATAACGATAAGACGAACGCCCAGCATATCACTATCTATGCCGGAATAGAAAATGGTGTGGCAAAGCATTGGACAGCAAGCTCCACCTCAGGACATTTCTGTAAGAAGTCCCTGGCTTCAAGCACATCAGAAGCCGGAAAGGGAAGCTTCACCGGTTTTATGGCTCTTAAAGCGACTGCAATGGTTGACAACGCCTTTGCCGGATTTACTTTGGATAAACGTGATCCGTCAGGGATCAACTATACCGGTGCTGTATTTTCGGTCTATAAAGATCCTGAACTTAATACCAAGGCCGGTGAATTAAGGGATGATAATGCTGACGGAGTATATACGGATTACTATGCGCTAAGCGGTTCATCTTATACCAGGAAAAAGTATCAGCTTACCAAGAGCGGGAATAATTATTCGGATACGCTTTATATCAGGGAGACAAAAGCACCGCAGGGTGTGATCCTTGCAGACGGCACTAAGATAAGCCTTACTGATAGCGAAGGGAATGTACCGGATGTCTATAACTTTGCAGATCAGAATGTGTATGTTGTTGAGATCAGTCTTACCGGAATCGACGGTTCAAAGGGCAAACTCGATTATTCAGTTAAGAAGACCGACGGAAGTGTATTGTACCAGACTTCTGTCAGCGGTTATGCCTATACATCGGGGTCAGATGTGATCCTGATCACGAACATGATAACCGATGATGAGACGGCCGGAAGAGGAAAAGGCGCCGGTCTGTTTACAGAAGCCAGCAGCCTGTCACTCGAAAAGACCACAAAAACAGATTTCGATGTCACCACAACTGTATTTACATTGTCTGAAGGTGAGAAGACTGTAGCTGTCTATAAGTATTCTGACGGAAGCTGGAACTGGTATGACGTAAATAATACGAAGTGGCCGGGAACTGTCTTCCCGATCAAATACAGTACCGAATATACGGTTACAGAGAGATTTACAAAAGAAGCTTTTAACTGCATTGACGGAAGCACCATTGATTATGAATACTCAAATGATTCCGGCTGGACTTATATTGAAGATGCAGCTTACCAATATACATTCAAAACTGAAGGTCCTGAGTCAAAGAGCACATATTCATTTGCAGTTGAGAACAACCGCTATTCAGGAAAACTTCAGGTGCTTAAGAATGTAGCAGACGAAGATGATACAAAGGACGGATTTGTCTTCGAATTATGGAATAAAGATAAGACCAAATTATTAGCGAAAGGAGTGTCAGATAAAGATGGAAGAGTACTGTGGGAAACAAAAACCGGTAATAGTCTTGAGTCATTTAGACTACCAACCGGAGTATATGTACTTGCAGAGATTGTCCCTGATAGAGGGTATATTGATACTTCGAATGCATATACTTACAAGGTCCCGGAAGGCTTCGAGGATGGCAAAGATGGTAAGTGGTACAAGGAGATCCGGATCGGAGCGGAAGAAGTCACGGAAAGCGTCACAAATGACAGAACCGAAGTTACAATCAAAGTCATGAAAGCATCTGAAGACGGAGAGAATAAAGGAGTCCGTTTCAGTGTCTATTACGGTGGAAAAGATGAAGAACCTTCATGGCAGGAAAAAGCTATCGCAGAAGGCAAAACAGATTCAAACGGAGTAGTTGTTTTCAAGCATCTTCCGACAGGATGGTACAGGATCGACGAAGATATAAAGCCTGTATATAAAGCGGTCTGGGATGATGGTACCACAGGCAGATCCAGAATGATCAGACTTACGGAAGATGATGACAACAAGACGGTTCAGGTAAAAGCAACAAACAAGATCGACATAAAGCCTGCCATATCCACAGAACTTGCAGACGGGAATATGTCCCACGATGTGTCTTGTGGTAAAAGCATTATCCTTACGGACAAAGTCCACTTCGAGAATCTTATATCAGGTTATGAGTATAAGATCACAGGTTCTCTTATAGATAAAAGAACAGGAGAAGTGTTTAAAGATAAAGAAGGCAATGAGTATAAGACAAGTGCGACATTCATTGCCGATGAGACTTGTGGTGAACTTGCAAAAGACGAGCAGGGCAGGGATGTCGTATTCGGAGATATCGAGATAAAGTTTAATGTTGATACAGCTCTTGTGTATTCGCTTTTCTATGAGCAGGGAGAGTCTTCGTTATCTGTTGTCTGCTTTGAGACATTGACATTCAGAGGGATCGTGATAGGCGAACACAAAGATATTGAAGATGAGAAGCAGACAGTAAAGGTGTCAGTAAAGATATCTACCAGTGCTTCTGACAGTAATACCGGAAGTGGCATTCTTACTTATTCTGATGTTGTCGGTATTAATGACAAGGTGACTTATGAAGGCCTTAATCCGGGAGAATCTTATGTCCTGACAGGCACGCTTATGGATAAGTCTACTGGTAATCCTTATATGGATTCTGAAGGAAACACTTATGAAGCAGAGAAGTTATTTGTGCCTGAAACCTCTTCCGGTTATGTGAATGTAAGCTTTAAAGATGTTAAGGTTCCGCTTGATCCTGTTGAGGTGGTGGTTTACGAGACATTAAGACCTGAAGGTTATGACAAGCCTATAGCTGAGCATAAAGATATTGAAGATAAAGATCAGACACTAAAGAGGCCTTCGTGCAAGACTGTAGCAACTACAGTAAAGGGCGATAAGGCGTTTCTTAATGATTCCATAGTCACGCTGGTGGATCATGTAAGTTATCAGAATCTTGAGCCCGGAAACACTTACTATGCCAAAGCAACATTATTCTTAACTGACGGAACAGGAGTCGAGAATAACGGTACTGAAGTAGTATCTCTTCAGAAGTTCGTTCCGCTTGAAGGAAACGGGATGGTGGATGTAACGATCAAGTTCGACTCAACTGGCCTTTCAGCGGGAGATACAGTAGTTATCGTGGAAAATATTTACGATATGTCTACCGATGAAGAAAAGCTTATGGGTATTCAGACTGAGGATATACGAGTTGTATCTCATGAAGATCTGAATAACAAAGACCAGAGTCTTTCGGTTACGGATATTCCTATCTCAGGTGAGGTCACGAGCAATGAGACGATAGCAGGACTGGTTGTTTTCTTTATTGCAACAGGTGCGGCTGCTGCAGCTGTCGTAATTGAGATCAGGCGGAAAACGATGAAGAGGAATTACAGAAGATGAAAAAGAGCCTGAAAGGATTAGTGATCCTATTAATTGTCATTCTTTTCGCATTCTCGTTCCTGGCTATGTCAAAAGAATATGCAAAGTCATATGTAAGACAGAGTGTTAAAGAAGAGATAATAAAAGAATCTGATAGCGAAGATATGACTTATGAGGTTCCTGCAGGAAACTTCCTTGCAATTACAGGTGAAGAAGACGGCGGTGATGACGGTGTTCTGGACAGCTGGATCAGGATTGCAGGTTATGTAAGCGGGAATACAGGCAAGACAGAAAAACTGCACATGATCGGAAGGCTTAAGATCCCTTCATTAGGTATTGATGAACCCGTGTGGAAAGAGAACTCTGCTCTGGCTATGCGTTATGGCGTTATCCTTATGGATGACAAAGCAGGATTAGGTTCAGAAGGAAATGCTGTCATTGTAGGCCACAGAAATACTGTAACTCATACTGTCTTTGATAAGCTTCCAAAGATAAAGAAAGGCGAAACGGCAATAGTGATCACACCTGATGGAGAAGAACAAAGATATAGGGTGAACGGTACTTACTACTGTTCACCCTATGAACTTCAAAACTATGTAGGATCTTCGAGCGAATATCCCGTCATGATCACTCTGGTCACTTGTGCCAGGGAAAAAGGCAACAGCTGGCGCTTTATTGCCACGCTGATACCTGAGTGAAGATCAAAGCTCTGCTCTGTGGCTTATGCCGAGTTCCTCTGCAACTGCGAAGAATGCCTTTCTGGAGTTTCTGATAGAGACTTCAGAAACACAGAAAGCAAGGCGGCAGTAGCCGGGACGTGCAAAGCTTGAGCCCTTAACAAGAAGGAGATTCTGCTTTGCGCAGATCTTGGAGAATTCCTCATCGGTTAATCCCTTAGGCGTATTCATGAAGATGTAGAGCGCGCCGTTAGGCTTAACTGCATCAAAGCCGGCATCGATAATGTTGGAGTAAAGAAGGTTCCTTCTGTTCTCGTAGTTAGCACCATCAACTTTTGCATAGATTGCCTTCTCGATGACTCTCTGCCAGATTGCAGGTGCGTTGACGCTTCCGAGCGTTCTGTTGGAAAGAACGATAGCACCTGTAAGCTCTGCGAAGTCTGCGCACTTGGGTGATACGAGTGTATATCCGATTCTCTCGCCGGGAAGTGACAAAGACTTGCTCCATGAGAAGCAGATGATGAGGTTGTCGATATACTTGAGAGCAGCAGGAACTTCAGCTCCATCGTAAGCGAGATCGATATAAGGCTCATCAGAGATCACATAGATAGTGTGATCCTGCTTCTTGAGCATATCGTTAAGCTCAGTAAGGAGCTCTGCGGGATATACAACGCCGGAAGGGTTGTTAGGTGAGTTTACGATGATCGCCTTTGTCCTGGAAGTGATGGCCTTTTCGATATCAGCGATAACGGGCATGAAGGAATCGTCTGTCTGTACGATTACGACCTTGCCGCCATGGTTTGCAACATAGCCGTTGTATTCCATGAAGTAGGGAGCCAGAAGGATGACTTCATCGTCTGCATCAAGGATGGAATGAAGGACATCGTTCATTGCGGATGCAGCACCGACTGTCATGCAGACTGCGTCAGGACCGATCTCGATGCCAGCTTCCTTGCCGCGCTTTTCAGCAACGATCGTACGTGTAGAAGGATAGCCTGCGTTAGGCATATAACCGTGCATGCCGGGAATGGGATTCTCAGCCAGGTCCTTAAGAGCATCGAATACTTCCTTCGGGGGCTCTAAGTCAGGATTGCCGATAGAGAAATCATAAACGTTATCAGCACCATAGATAGCCTTAAGTCTTCCGCCTTCTTCGAACATCTTGCGGATCTCTGAACCGCCCTTAAGAGCTTCAGCCATTTTCTTTGAGATCATAGTAATACCTCTGATTCTTAAAAATTATAGGAATAAATATAGCACAAATAAAGATGGAAACGCAGATGTGTTATAGCAAGAAACGGTCATTCTAATCCAAATCGATTGATATTACATGTTTGGATCAGATTGAGGTCCTATATTTAATCCTGATCATCGAAAATAGCGTGTGTTGATTAGAATTGGGCTTTAGAACTAATCCAAGTCTACTAAATCATAAGTTTGGATTAGATATAAGGATTGAAATCTAATCCAAACCGCTGAGTGTGGATAGATTGGATCAATATCATATCAAATATCTATTTCAATCACCTAAGGATTATAAGTTATATGGAGGATAGAATGAACACCAGACTACATAATATTATTAATGAACGGATAAATGTGATAGAGCTTACTTCGAAAGCTGTCCGGAAGAAGCTCAGTTCCTATCCGGAAGGAAGGATCAAGGTTTGCCGGCAGGGAAAGAATGTTTACTACTATTTCATCAGTAGTACTAATGAGACAAGACTTTTGAAGAAAACTGATCAAAGGCTTACTAGTGATCTGCTTCAAAAAGGATATTATGAACAAGTAATAAAGGCTTTGAATAATGAACTGAATGTGTTGACGAAGGCTGAACGCAAATATCCGGAACTGGTAGCTGAAGATATTTATAATCAGTTGTCAGATGACCGGAAGAGATTCGTAAAACCTATTGTTCTCTCAGATGAGCAATATAGAGACAGATGGCTTGCTCAGAAATATGATAAGAAACCAATCGCCGAAGCGTATTCATATAACAGGACTCTGAAAGGAGATATTGTCAGGTCAAAGTCCGAAGTGATAATTGCTGACAGGTTGTACTTAAAGAATATCCCTTATAAATACGAGTGCCCGTTAATTGTTGACGGCAAAATCATTCATCCGGATTTTACGATTTTGAGAATGAGTGACAGGAAAATAGTGTATTACGAGCATTGCGGCAGAATGGATGATCCTGAATACTCAAGGGATATGGTTTTAAGGTCCAGAGATTATTCTCGTGAAGGTATTTTTCAAGGTGACAGGTTATTCTATACATTTGAAACTTCGAATATGCCTTTGGATATAAGCATACTTGATAGAATGATAGAACAGAATTTCCGTTAATGGATAATAGTGTCAGAGGATTATTATCACGGTCGAAAAAAAATCGCGATAATGACAGCAGATTGCGGTTATGCCTGAACGTCAGGTACAGCTGCAGAGTTCTCGACTTCGTATTCAGGATGCTGAAGTCTGCTTACGAAGAAACGCTCGGACATCGGCTTATCGTAGAAGAAAGACTGGAAGAGATTACAGCCGCACATCAAGAGATCGTCAGCCTGCTTCTGTGACTCGACACCTTCGCAGATTACCTTATAGCCAAGAGTATTGGCGAGGTTGATCATGTCGTTGGCGATGATACGTCCTCTCGGATCTTCCGGGTCGAATCTGTCGGCATCGATCTTAACGTAGCTTGCTTCCATATCGTGGAGAAGGGTAAGCGTTGACTGGCCTGTGCTGAACTTATCGAGCGTGACAAGAACGCCGGCTTCGCTCAATGTGTGGCTTACGTTCTTAAGGACAGGCATTCTCTGAGTAAAGTCAGGCTCTGAGAATTCGATACCGATAAGGTTGTGATCAACACCATATTTGTCGATTACTTCAAGGATGTCATCAGCGATAGCCGCATTGAAGAGGTGGCGGCCTGAGAAGTTTACTGTGATAGGAACGATCGAGAGGCCCTGTTCCTGCCAGGACTTGATGTTCTTGCAGACGTTTTCAAGGACATAGAAGTCGATCTTGGTAACGATACCTGAATCGGTAGCAAGAGTGATGAATTCCTGAGGCGCGATGATCTTGCCGTCCAGGGGCCATCTTGCAAGTGCTTCTGCAGCGTGAAGGGCAGGCTTACCCTGGAGACTGATTACCGGCTGATAGTAGATCAGGAACTTGTTCTCGTTAAGAGCTCTGGTCAATGTCTCGGTATTATTGTGATTGGATTCGTTGATGGCATCTGAATAGTAGACGATATCAACGTTATTCTTTTTTGAATAACTGAATGCCTGTGAGCATTCGCCCATTACGTGATTTCCGAAGCGGTGGTTCGAACGGATCGTCGTGATTCCTGCTCTGCAGTTGAAGATGTGTTCGAATCTGTCGCCGCCGTAAGTCAGTGTGACAGGAACTGAAGCTATGAACTTCTCAAGTTCAGGCAGACGGGAAGTGATAACGACTACAACGAAGTTATCGCCGCCAAGATGAACTGCAAATTCGCCTCTGCTTTCATCAGCGAATGAATTGAGCTTGGCGCCGAACATCTTGATAGCAGAACCTGCGATATCGGAACCGAAATATCTGTTGAGCTGGTTAACGTGCTTGATGTTAACGAAAGCAACGGAGTATCTGGTAGCTGATCCGTCAGTGAACATCTCATCGAATCTTGCGAAGAGGTAGTTCTGGTTATGCATTCCGAATTCTATATCGTTGTTGTAGATGAAAGAATACTGGCTGCTTAATCGCATGACAGAGATCCTGCTGGCGACGCTCTCGCTGAATACCTGCATAAACTCTTCCTGCTCGACAGTCTTCTGGGGAGGGAATTGCTTGTAGGTGAATCTGATTACGACTGTGACTGAATCATTGCCGCCAAGTATTATCTCGAAAAATTCCTGACCGACATTGTCGGAAAGATAATCGACATTTTTGGATACAGGCTTGCCGCTGATGAATACGGTATCTTCGATCTTCGCGATGGACAGATAGTCGGCAAACTTTGCGAATTTATCGTTGAACTTACAATCGGCGCATTCGTCGAGAGTATCAAAGAAAGTTTTTATGTCAGGTATGCCTGCGATCATGATCTGTCCTTTAATTATAATTCTCAATTTTATGTCACTTATAGAACTATTACAACTTTTAATTTAATTATCAAAAAAATAAGATACTGAGGTATACATGAAAACAAAGAATAAAACATTCAAACAATACATCGGAGCTGCCGGTGAAGATGCTGCCGTAAAGCTCCTTAAAGACAAGGGTTTTAATATCCTTAGGCGCAATTACAGAGTCCACAATGTCGGTGAGATAGACATAATTGCCGAGAAGGATTGGGATATCCATATAGTTGAAGTCAGGACAAGACTGAATATCGGATCTTATCCTGATTCGGCTGAGTCTGTCATCTGGACCAAGAGGAAGAAGGTGATAAGAACAGCTGAACGCTTTGTCGCTGAGTTTGGCTTGTATGATAAGAATCTGGTTTTCGAAGTGGCACAGGTAACGCACGATAATGCAGGGAATATAAAGCGGATAGATTTTATTCCTTTCTGATGGCATGTTTTTTCATAGTGATATAATGGTGCAAGTATTTGGAAAAGGAGAATGGTAATGGCTGAGTTTTTGCTGCTTTGCCCTGCGCTCATCGCTGTAATAACAGCGTTTGTTCTTATGATCAAATTCCGTAAGACAAACAAACCTGAAAAGATCTCTCTGGTCTTTGCTGTTATAGCTCTCGTTTTCGGAATCTCGTTTATATGCTTTTCGCTTTTCCCGTTTGAGTATACCGGCGAAAAGGGTCTCGATTATATAGGACAGGCCATGGCTTGGGCCATGATCATGAATGCGATCCAGATATCTTTATTCGTTGCTTATCTCAGCTTCGCCATTGCCGGTACGGTATATGCTTTCAAGGCGTTTAAGGATAAGGACAAGAGGAAAAAAGGCATCCTGGCGCTTGTTGTTGCATGGGTGTGCGGAGTGTTAATCGGAAGCATAATTACAGTAAATGCCATCTCTGACATGAATAACAAAAAGAACATAAGCGTAGACGTTAAGGATGTAGCTGTAACCAATGACAGTGAAGGCAAAGCAGCTGTGGTCTTCACGCTTGAGCTTCATAATGGCTCGAAAAGATCTATCACATACCTTTCTTCTGTTTATGAAGAAGTAACACAGTATGATCTTGAAATATACCATACGCCGGTCACGGATCTCCTGGATGAATCGGATGAGGATATCAAGAAGGTTGAACCCGGTGAGTCTATCACTATCAGGAGATCATACAGATTGAACGATGCGGACGGCCCGGTCAGGATCGTTTGCCGAAGTTATGACGGTAAAGTCATTTATGTCGACAGCGAATTCAGGCCCGCTGATTCTTAAGTATTTGCCTTTTATTTTGTTCGAAAAAACTAATTGCAAAAATCTCAAATAATCCTAAGATATAGTGATTCTAAAACATGGAGGCGTTTTATGAAGAGAAAAGCTATAGCTTTACTTCTTGCTGCCGCAATGGGACTTTCTTTATGCGCATGCGGTAAGACAAGCGGGAGCGAAGCGACAAAAGATGATAATGACAACAATGTCCCCGTTGATAACGGTGAGAGTGATGCATCTGAATCTAAGGGGATTTCCGGTGAAGAGCCGATCTTTGCGGTAACATCAGGTGTTTCAGAGGATAGAATCTGGGTTGAATTCGGAGAAGGAGAATCTCATAGTCAAGCCTTAATTGATACTGATGGCAATGCATTGTTTGTTTCTGATCATGTTGGGGACCATACCGAAGTCCACAACGGAGTTACTTTCTGTACTATTCATGCACCCGGAAGCGGTGAGTATAACAACGATCTTTATATTCTTGATAAAGATGGTAAAGAGATAACGAGTTTTGTTGACAGTGAGACAAGATACGATATTCTTGCGGCTGAAGGCGGAAACTGCCTCTTGTATGAATATAAGGGCTCAAGCCACAAGCTTTGCTTTATGAATTCAAAAGGCGAGATCTATTATTCACGTGATATTGATTCTAATGCATCAAAGTGGCTTTCACTTACTTCACAAAGTGTTGTTAAAGCAGGTGAGGGTATTTATGTGGTCAGGGTATTTGATGAAGCTTCAAATACTTCACATGTTTATCTTGCAAATTTCAATACCCCGAATGTTGTTCATTCAACAAATCAGAAGAGATTTAAATTCAGACTGGGATGCATTGTTTTTGATGGTGATGACGGTGCTTCATATTATCAGGCTCTTCCTATTGAAGCCTATGCTGATGATGCCGCATTTGAGGCAGCGCTTGATAAGGTTTTTGAAGGCGAAAAATACTATACGGCCGGAGAGAACAGGAATCTTTTTGATATGAAGTCTGCAACTAAAGGTGCGACGATCAAATACATATTTGAGGATTACCTTGTTTCTGAGATGTGCACATTAGACGGCTATGTATATCTCTCACTTTGTGACCGTTCACTTGAAAAAAGTTTCTATGTTGTCATTGATATTAACGGAAATAAGCTTTATGACATTAAGCCAATGGATAAGGATATTAAGATCATTGATATGATAGACGGAAACCTCATTTGCAAAGATGGTGTGATCCTTAAGACAGGTGAAAAGGTAGGTTTTGACAAACTTCCTTCAGATCTGAAGCTTTCCCGCGATATCTATTTCAGCTATGGTTGCTTTGCAAATACAGGTGACAGGTCGTTGAAAGAGGACCAGAACACAGGTGTTTTCGGCTATACATCTTTCTACGGTGGTATTATGAACGGATATTATATTCCCCGTCCTGAAATGGCAGAAGATGCTGTGGAGATGAAATTTCCTAATAGTATCCAGACTTTAGACGGCAGCAAGGTAGTTACTACTGTAAAGGTCGGCTAACTGTTTAGTACCATAAAATTTCATGTGAACCACCGGATGATAGCTTCCGGTGGTTCATTTATTTTGGGGTGTTTATAAGGCCAAATGCAGATTTAGGTTGTGCAACGTGCCGAATTTGCTCGAAAATGCATTTTCGCGAACAAGAAATGCCATTTTAGCAAGTTTTATTTATTGCTTTAATTAGTTAATAGACTATAATTGTTGAGGTTTTTGAGCGGGTGGGCTCATAGAAAAATGCAAGATTGCAAATTCAAAATTTCATTTTAGAAAGGTTGGCAGATCATGAAGGGTTACCGTGAGATGACAAAAGAAGAGCTCTTGAATGAGAGAAAAGAGCTGAATGAACGCTATGAGAAGTGCAAGGCACTTAATCTTACGCTCGACATGACTCGTGGTAAGCCTTCACCGATTCAGCTCGATCTTTCAAACGACATATATGAAGGTCTTAAGGATGGCTTTAAGACAGCTAAGAACGAAGATACCAGAAACTACGGTATCGCTCCCGGAATTGAAGAGATCAGAAAGATCTTTGCTGATATCCTTGGTACAGACAAGGACAATATCTTCATGGGTAATTCCTCATCTTTGAACCAGATGTTCGATGCGATCATGCGTGCAATGGTCTTTGGTGAGATCGATTCACCCAAGCCCTGGTCACAGGTAGAGGGAAGAAAGTGGCTTTGCCCGGCTCCGGGTTATGACAGACATTTCAGAGTTACTGAGACAATGGGCTTCGAGCTTATTCCTGTTCCCATGACAGAGAATGGCCCTGACATGGACGTTGTTGAGGAACTCGTTAAGGACGAGAAGGTAAAGGGTATCTGGTGCGTTCCTTGCTATTCCAACCCTGATGGCGTTGTCTATTCCGTTGAGACATGCGAGAGACTTGCAAAGATGGAGACAGGCGCATCTGACTTCAGGATCTTCTGGGATAACGCATACGTTGTTCACCACCTTTATGAGGACAGATCCACATGGGGCAAGCTTCCTGACATGCTCTCACTTTGCGAATCCTATGGTCACGCCAACAGAGTCTATGAGTTCGCTTCTTCATCCAAGATCACATTTGCCGGCGGCGGAATCTCCTGCTTTGCAGCAAATAAGGACAATATGACATATACAAAGAAGTATCTGAACGCACAGACAATCTGCACCAACAAGGTAAACCAGCTTGCTCATGCAAGATTCCTTCCTGATCTGGAAGCAGTATATGCACACATGATGAAGCATGCTGAGATCCTCCGTCCCAAGTTCGAGGCTTGCCAGAAGGTTCTTAATGAAGAACTTGGTTTTGATGATCTCTGGCACTGGACAGATCCTAAGGGCGGATATTTCGTAAGCTTCTATGCTATGCCCGGTACAGCTACAAAGGTTGTCGAGATGTGCAAGGAGGCAGGCGTTGCTCTTACTCCTGCAGGCGCAAGCTATCCGTATGGAAAGGACCCTGCTGATTCAAATATCAGACTTGCTCCTTCATTCCCGGTTGTCGAAGATATCGAGAAAGCCGTCAGAATCCTTACGATCTGTGCTAAAATCACAGCAGTGGATAAATTGTTGGAGGATCTTTAATAATGAGTAAAGATACATACGAGAGCCCGCTTAACTCCCGCTACGCCAGTCGCGAGATGCAGTACATCTTCTCACCTGATAAGAAGTTCAAGACATGGAGACTTCTTTGGATCGCTCTGGCTGAGGCTGAGAAGGAATTAGGCCTTAACATCACTGATGAGCAGATCGCAGATCTTAAGGCTCACAAGGATGATATCGATTATGAGGATGCAGCAGCAGAGGAGAAGATCCGCCGCCATGACGTAATGGCTCATGTCCATTCTTACGGCAAGCAGGTTAAGGGTTCCGGTGCTGATGCTATCATTCACCTCGGCGCTACATCCTGCTATGTTGGTGACAATACAGATATCATCATCATGAGAGAGGCTTTGGAACTCATCAAGAAGAGACTTGTTGTAGTTATTGCAAAGCTTGCTGATTTTGCAGAAGAGTATAAGGCTATGCCGACTTTGGGATTCACACATTTCCAGCCCGCACAGCTCGTAACAGTAGGTAAGAGAGCTACTCTCTGGCTTCAGGATCTTGTTTTTGATCTTGAGACAGTAGAGAATGCCATCGCATCTTTGAAGCTCCTTGGCTGCAAGGGTACTACAGGCACACAGGCTTCTTTCTATGATCTTTTCGACGGCGATCATGCTAAGTGCGTTGAGCTCGACAAGAAGATCTGCGAGAAGATGGGATTTGAGCAGTCTTACTACGTATCTGGCCAGACATATTCCAGAAAGATCGATTACACAGTTCTTTCCGCTCTTGCTGCAATCGCTCAGAGTGCTCACAAGTTCTCTAACGATATCAGACTTCTCCAGCACTTGAAGGAGATCGAGGAGCCTTTCGAAAAGAACCAGATCGGATCTTCCGCTATGGCTTATAAGAGAAACCCGATGAGATCAGAGAGAATCGCATCTCTTTCCAGATACGTTATCTCCGATGTTCTTAATCCTGCCATGACAGCTTCCGAGCAGTGGTTCGAGAGAACACTCGATGACTCAGCTAACAAGAGAATCTCTGTACCCGAGGCATTCCTTTCTGTCGATGCTATCCTTGGCATCTATACAAACGTTGTTTCTGGACTCGTTGTATATCCCAAGATGATCGAAAAGCATATCCTTGACGAACTTCCTTTCATGATGACAGAGAATATCATGATGGAAGCTACCAAGAAGGGCGGCAACCGTCAGGAACTCCATGAGGAGATCCGCCAGCTTTCAATGCAGGCAGGTTCTGTCGTTAAGAATGAGGGTAAGCCCAACGATCTTCTCGAGAGGATCGCAGCTGATCCTAAGTTCGGCATGACAATGGATGAACTCGTTAAGCTCAGAGATCCCAAGCTTTACATCGGCCGATGTCCCGAGCAGGTTGACGCATTCCTCAATGAGTGTGTCAGACCTTTGTTAGCTGCGCATAAGGATGACCTTGATGTAAGTGATGTCGAGCTGAAAGTATAAGTAAGCGGAACTTAAATAGAATCTTAGGCGGGATATTCCTACTTGCGTAACAGCAGTTTGGCATATCCCGCTTTTTATATTAAAATATAAATAACTCGAGCATGGCGGCCTCTAAATTGGACCTACATGACGTAATAAGGAGCTTGGGCCTGTCTTTTTGAAATAAAGCCTTGTAAGTTGGACTATTGAGATCTGATACCTGAGCACCGCCCTGGATTTCCGGGTGTCAATCAGAGTCCGTTGTGTTTCGGGGGTTTAAGGAGCATAGTCGTTTAATGAGACTGCAATATTTTGAAGAATTTATAGAAGCTAAGGACCCGGCTGCCCATGTAGAGGCAGGCGTGGTTTTTTTATATTCTGATCTAGTCAGGCTGATTAACAGCAGATCCGGACGATGTTGATTTTTCGCTGATTCGGAAACAGACCAATTAAGATCAATCAATTTCGTAAGGAGAGACTAATCACATGAAACTATACAATACACTCACAAGATATAAGGAAGAATTCAAACCTATTGAAGATGGCAAGGTCAAGATGTATGCCTGCGGTCCTACGGTTTATAACTATTTCCATCTCGGCAACGCCAGACCGTTCGTCACTTTCGATACTCTTGCAAGATATCTCGAATACAGAGGCTATGACGTAACTTTCGTTCAGAACTTTACTGATATCGATGACAAGATGATCAAGCGTGCCAATGAGGAAGGCATTACCGTCGAACAACTGGCTGACCGTTTTATCAAGGAATACTATGTTGATGCTGACGGTCTTAACATCAAGCGCCAGACATATCAGCCCAGAGCTACACAGTCCATGAAGGCTATCATCGGCCTTATCAAGGCTATGGAGCAGAATGGCTACACTTATGTCATCGAAGGCGACGGTGTTTATTACGATGTTTCCAAGAAGGCTGACTACGGCAAGCTCTCTCACTATAAGCTTGATGAGCTTGAAGCAGGCGGCGGTGAGCGCAAGGCATCTTACGAAGGCAAGAAGAATCCCGGCGACTTCGCAGTATGGAAGTTCAAGAAGGAAGGCGAGCCTTCATGGGGATCTCCATGGGGTGAGGGAAGACCCGGCTGGCACATCGAGTGCTCTGCCATGATCAAGCAGTATCTCGGTGATACTATCGATATCCACGGCGGCGGACAGGATCTTATCTTCCCGCATCATGAGAATGAGATCGCGCAGAGTGAAGCTGCTAACGGATGCAAATTCTGCAACTACTTTGTTCATAATGCTTTCGTTAATATCGACGGCGAGAAGATGAGTAAGTCTCTGGGCAATTTCTTTACGATCAGAGATATCGTTAAGAAGTACCCTTATAACGTAGTAAGATTCTTCATTCTCCTTGGTCACTACAGAAGCCCCATCAATTTCTCTGATGAACTTCTTGCAGCTGCCCAGACGAGTTTGGGAAGGATCTCCAACTGCGTAAGAAATGCTAATTTCGTGCTCTCAGGCGGCAATCTCGCAGGAGACGCAGAAGCAGATAAGGTCCTTAATGAAGCCGTAAAGACTGCTACAGACAGCTTTATCGCTCACATGGATGATGACCTTAACAGTGCTGATGCAATTACAGATATCTTTAATCTTGTACGTCAGACTAATACGAGCGCTCAGGAAGGCAAAGTCTCATCTGAAGCTCTTACAGCAGCAAGAGATAAGATATTGGAACTTACAGGCGTTTTGGGCATCGTTCTTGATCTTGAGGAAGCTATCCCTGAAGAGATCACAGAACTTGCCAATAAGAGAGCAGAAGCAAAGAAGGCAAAGGATTACGCTCTGGCTGACCAGCTCAGAGATGAGATCCAGGCCAAGGGCTACACTGTAAAGGACGTACCCGGCGGCTTTAAGATCGAGAAGGCTTAACTGATGATCAAACCGTTTATCGCTCAGGATCTTCGTGAAGTCTCGCCTCTTGTATTAGCTTACATAGGCGACTCGATCTATGAACTTTATGCCCGCTGCAAGTCGGCGACTCATGGCGCGGGAAGCAACAACAAGATGCATAATAACACCGTGCATTATGTATCTGCCGAAGCACAGGCTAACAGTGCCAGGCTCTTGATGGACGAGTTAACGGAGAAGGAAGCTGATTACTTCAGACGCGGAAAGAATTCCAATCCTCATGCCACGTCGAAAAATGCTAATCACGCTGACTACATGTACGCGACAGGCTTTGAAGCTTTACTGGGATACCTGTTCCTTAATAATGAGGAACCCAGAATGGAGTACCTGATATATAAGAGCTTCGACATTTGTGACGGTGTAATAACCAAGGATACTGAGAGTGAAAATGGATAAAGGCAAAAGACGTTTTAATAATGACAGAAAATCCGGAAGACCTAAGAATGACAGGCCTTTCGTTAAGAATGAGCGCGAGGACGATGCTTTTGTTAAGGATGGTTCTTCCGATAAGATCGAGGGAAGAAACGCCGTAACAGAAGCTCTTGCCGCTGACAGGGACTTTAATAAGATCTGGATCTTAAAGCCGGAAGGTGATAAGCCACTGGATCATGGACTTATCAGGATCCTTGATGAAGCGAATAAGCGCGGTATCGTTGTAACCAGAGCAACAAGGCAGATCCTTGATAAGATGAGTTCCACTCATAATCATCAGGGCGTTATTGCCTCAGTTGCACCCCATAAGTATGCTGATCTTGATGAGATAATCAGTAAGTGCAGAGATGAAGGAAGACCTGCTCTTCTCGTAGCTTTGGATGAGATCAAAGATGCCTATAATCTCGGTTCCATCTTAAGGATCTCCGATTGCTGCGGAGTGGACGGCGTCATCATCCTTGAAAGAAGATCCGTATCGCTCGATTCCATGGTTGCCAAGGCTTCAGCTGGTGCCATCGAGTATGTTCCGGTCGCAAGAGTTACAAATCTTGCGCAGACACTTACGAGACTTAAGGAGAAAGAGAACTTCTGGGTCTGCGGTACGGACATGAATGCTGACTATGAGTATCATGATGCCGACTATTCAGGTAATCTCGTAGTGGTCATAGGCAGTGAAGGTGACGGAATGAGAGACGGAGTCAGGAAGTGCTGTGACTTTACGGTATCCATTCCGATGACAGGACACGTTAACAGCCTTAATGCTGCGGTTGCAGCCGGAGTAGTGCTTTTCGAGGCACAGGCAAAGAGACATAAAGAGGATTGATCTGTGAAAAAGCAGGGTAACGGCAGGAAAACTTTTACGGGGTCTATGAACAGGCTCCTTGCTGTTATCATCTGCGTTTGCATGGTTTTCGGAACCATCGGGATCACAGGCTGTGATTTTATCAATAACATCACGAGTGGCTTTAATAATTCCACGAAGAATCTGCCTAAGACTGAACTTGCAAGACTTATAGCCAATGCGATCCAGGATGATTCTGAGGTCTCCAAGAGTTATGCGAAGATCCCTGCAAATCAGCTTGATGAGCTTTCTTACTCAGTCCTTTCTGAATATTGTACGATCCTTAGAAAGAACTCGGCGGCGCATGGTTACGCTGAATCTTTCAGATTCTTAAGTGATGAAGAGAAGGAAGAATATTTCAGATCTATCAATCCCGCAGGAGACACATCAGATTACCGCCTTATCGAGGATTACGGTGAGATGGATGTCGTCGAACTCTGCTATAAAAAGGATAAGGATCCTTCAGCTCCGCCGGTAAGATTTACCCTGGCGAAGAATAAGGACAATTATGCTTTGGCCAGCGAATATATTACGGATTCAATGCTTGCATATGTCTATATCAATCACTATTTTGACATGATCGATGAAGGCAATGTTGATGGCCTTGAGGCTGTTCTAAAGGCGTCCTACTCAGATGATATTTATATGAATTCCGTTGTCCGTGCGAAGGCGAATTACTTATCTGAGTATTACCGTTTTAAGGTCAAGACCAATCATCGCGATTATCAGTTAAAGCTCCTGTCTCCGACGCATATCGTTTATGTGATCCCTGAAGTCTTTTCGGATTATGGCGATAATATCATTTCTAAGAATGTCGAACTGCGTCTAAATTACGACGGAACTTTTAGGATCAAGGATGATATCCCGTCATCCATGAGTGAAGTCCGTTTGCAGAAGAGCGGTGAAACGAAGCTCCGAATGGGTTCGACTTATACTCAGAATGAGATCTACAGACTCTTAGGTGAGCCTGTCCTTATCTCATTTTCGAAAGAAAGGGTAACGCTTTTCTACAGAGGCATGACGCTTAAGCTTAATGCTGAGATCGTTGGTGACAAGTGGACCGCCGGGAAACTCACGTCCATCGATATCCGCAAGGCAGGCGAGTATTCACTGGGCGAAGATATCTATATGGGAATGAATGTATCAGAACTCCTGCTCACATATCCGATGTTCGATGAGTGGGGCTACACAAGTTCATTTAAGAATGGCGACGGTGAGTTTACTCTTGTCCTTGAGTTTGACCAGTATAAGAACGTCTCCCGTATCAGACTTGGCGAATCAGTCGGCTGATCTCTATTATTAATCTCCGATACACTTGCTCTTAAGAGCTTCGATCTCGCTTCCAGTGAGACCGTTAGCCATGAGAAGTTTTGCGGCATCGCCGTCCCATTTACGGTCAAGGTAATCAAGGAAGATCTTCATGTTCTCCTCATCGGACCTGAAAGCGTGGTGCAGCTCTTTAGGGATCCTTTTGAAGAGCGGTGCCAGGAAATCCTTAAGATACTCATAAGAGATCCTGTAGTTGCTGATGATGTCTTCGCGTGATGCTCCGCAGATAAGATAGAGCAGGGCACATACCACACCTGTGCGGTCCTTGCCGTGCTGGCAGTGGAAGAGCGTGATCCCGTCAGCATTAAGTAAGATCCTCATGACTTCTGCAAGTCTGTCTCCCATCTCTTCAGCGATGATGACATAGTAATCACCAAGAACATGTGTCTTGATATATTCCATGGTCTGATCTTTGGTATCGTTGGGATTGCCGTTAAGCAGGGGAACGTTGTAATAGTTGACACCTGGTTCGTCGATGAATGGCGTGCCGTCCTGGCGGATCTCTTCGACGCCTCTTAAGTCGACAACGGTCTTAACGCCGTAATCCTTGACCTTCTTAACACCCTCAGGTGTAAGCCATTGAGGCGATTCGGATCTTAAGAATACTCCTTTTCGAAAAGTCTTACCGCCGGCTAAGGGCATACCGCCAAGCTCGCGGCAGTTAACGAAAGGAAGCTCTCTTATCAGCTGAGTGTCAGGATTATAATTGCTCATGTTATTCCCCATATAAAATAATCGAATGTATTCTATCTAAATCGTGATTGACATTCAAGGCGGCAAGTAATATCATTATTAGGCTTATGGGAAACCAAAGCACACACGCGCCTATAGCTCAACTGGATAGAGCGTCTGACTACGGATCAGAAGGTTGTGGATTCGAGCTCTGCTAGGCGCGCCAGATAAGAAGCTGTTACAATATGTAGCAGCTTTTTTAATACCCTCAAGGAGGTAGACATATGCGTAAGATTCTCGTTGTTGTTGACATGCAGAAGGATTTTATCGACGGTGCACTCGGCTTTGACGGTGCTGATAAGATCATTCCCGGAATTATTGCCAAGATCAAGGCATTTGAAGAGGCAGGAGATGAGATCGTCTATACACTCGATACTCATTTCGAGAATTATATGGATACCCAGGAGGGAAAGAATCTTCCGGTGCCTCACTGCATCAAGGGTTCAGACGGCTGGGGGCTCTGTGATGAATTAAAGCCTCTGCTTGAAGGAAAGAAGTGTTTCGAGAAGCTTACTTTCGGAAGCATTGAACTTGCGGAATACCTTAAGGAGAACGCTTCTGAGATCTCAGCTATCGAAGTCTGCGGCCTCGTTTCAAATATCTGCGTAGTCTCAAATGCAGTAATTGCTAAGGCTGCAGCACCCGAAGCCGAAGTTATCGTTGACTCTTCACTTACAGCATCTTTTGCTCCGGATCTCCATCAGGCGACATTAGATGTCCTGAAAGGAATACAAGTTACCGTATTATAATATTGCAATCATTCACCGCGCTGTGATACAATTCATACTCGGCTATTATCTTATTAATAATTATTTGGAGGATATAACATGGCATCCACAATTGAGAAGAAAGAGCACTCTCAGGTAGTAATCAGCCTTGAGGCAGGCAAGGAAGAATGGAATGAAGCCCTTAAGAAGGCTTACAACAAGAACAAGGGCCGTTTCCAGGTACCTGGTTTCCGTAAGGGCAAGGTTCCTTATCAGCTCGTTTGCCAGTATTACGGAGAGGGCGTTCTTTATGAGGACGCTATGAACGAGATCGCTAACAAGCAGTATCCCGAAGCAGTTAAGGAGCACGACCTCAAGGTTGTTTCCAGACCTGAGATGGACGTTACAGACCTTAACGAAGATGGCATCAAGTACACAATCTCAGTTTACGTTAAGCCTGAGTTCGAGCTTGGTCAGTATGAGGGCGTTGAAGTTCCTTTCAAGGATCAGGAAGTTACAGACGAGGACGTTGACGCTGAGATCGAGCGTATGAGAAAGAGAAATGCTTCCCTCGAGGAAGTTTCTGACCGTCCTGCACAGGAAGGCGATACAGTTACAATCGACTACGAAGGCTTCAAGGATGGCGTTGCTTTTGAAGGCGGCAAGGGCGAGGGTTATAACCTCAAGCTCGGTTCCAAGTCTTTCATCCCTGGCTTCGAGGAGCAGGTTGCTGGTCACAACGTTGGTGAGAGCTTCACAATCGAAGTTAAGTTCCCTGAAGAGTATCATGCAGAAGACCTCAAGGGCGCTGATGCTACATTCAACGTAACAATCCACGCTATCAAGACAGAGATCGTTCCTGAACTCGACGATGAGTTCGCTAAGGACGTTTCCGAGTTTGATACTCTTGACGAGCTTAAGGCTGACGTTAGAGCAAAGCAGCAGGAGAGAGCTGACAAGGACAACAAGGCTGGCTTCGAGAATGAGACAGTCCGCGCCGTATGCGACAACTGCGAGATCGACATTCCTGAGTCAATGATCCAGAACGAAGTAGAGCAGATGGCTGACGATCAGGCAGCTCGTATGTCTAACCAGGGCATCGCTCTTGACATGTATCTCCAGTATGTTGGCCAGAGCATGGATGAGTTCAAGAAGTCCCTCGAGCCTATGGCACGCGTAAGAGTTAAGTCTTCACTCGTTATCGAGAAGATCACAGAGAAGCTCGATCCTGAGGTTACAGACGAGGATTACAACGAAGAGCTCAAGCAGATCGCTAACACATACAAGATCGACGTTGAGGAAGTTAAGAAGTCTATCGGTGAGGATTCCGCATTCATCAAGGATTCCATCCGCGCTCGTAAGACAGTCGAGTACCTCGCATCCAAGGCAGTTAAGGTTGAGCCTAAGGCTCCTGAAGCACCTGCTGAAGAGGCTAAGACAGAAGAGTAATCCTTTTCTGGAAATAATCGCTTATCAGGCCCTGCGGGATTTCCCGCGGGGCTTTTTTTCGTGAAGTTTGAAAAAATGCTGCTACCATCTGAAGCTTTTATACTTCAAGCCCGAAAATTTGCTCCTATCATCTGAAGCTTTTTATGCTTGAAGCCCGAAAATTTTCTGCTACCATCTGAAGCTTTTTATACTTGAAGCCCGAAAATTTGCTGCTCAAGTATAAAAATCTGAAAATTTTATACTTGAAGGCCCAAAAATAACGCCTCAAGTACAAAACTGATACTAAAGTACTTGAGGTTTTTAAATACGAATCGGCTACAAAATAACCAGCGCATTAAAAAAGCCCTGCGCGATGCAGGGCCGTTATATCATGTTCTGTAGCTTCCGTTGATCTTTACGTAATCGTAGGAGAAGTCGCAGGTGAACATCCTGTCATATGCATCGCCTTCGTAGAGAGTGATGTCGACTTTGAGGTCGTGCTCAGCGAGCAGGCGTGAAGCTTCATCTTCATCGAAAGCAACGGCTGCACCGTCTTTGTACATGAGCAATCCGTTTAAGTGAATGTCGACCTTCTCAGGATCAAAGCTTGCGCCGGAATAGCCGACAGCAGTAAGGATACGGCCGATGTTTGCATCTTCGCCGAAGAATGCCGTCTTGCAAAGAGGAGACCTTGCGACTGAAGTGACGATGAGCTTAGCGTCCTTCTCGTCCTTAGCGCCGTGAACTTCGATCTCGACGAACTTGGTTGCACCTTCACCGTCAGCAGCGAGCATTCTTGCGATGTCCTCTGAGAGCTTGCAGAGAGCTTCCTCGACGAGGGTATAGTCTTCAGTGCCTTCGGTTACTGTAACGCCGGATGCGCCGTTAGCAAATACTACTACCATGTCGCAGACGGATGTGTCGCCATCGACTGAAACACGGTTGAATGTGTATTTTACAGCCTTCTGGAGCATCTTCTTAAGTGAAGCAGATTCGATGCCGCAGTCGGTAGTGAAGACGCAGATCATTGTGGCGAGGTTAGGGTGGATCATGCCTGAACCCTTAGCCATGCCTGAGATGCAGACTGTCTTGCCGTCTGTGAGTTCGATCTGCGCGGATACTTCCTTCGGAACTGTATCAGTTGTCATCATGGCATATTCTGCATTGTGTGCTGTCTCTTCAGCTGCAGAGAGGCCATTTACAAGATCAGGGATAACAGGGAGCATCTTATCAAGAGGAAGTCTTGAACCGATTACACCTGTTGAAGCAGTAAGGATCTCAGAAGAGTCACAGCCAATGACAGATGCAGCGCAGTCTGCGATCTTTGAAGCGTCCTCAATGCCAACTGCACCTACGCCTGCATTAGCGACCTTGCTGTTAACGATGATGCCGCGTGCTTTGCCTTTATTCTCGATAATGTCGATGGATCTTGTAAGTGAGTGGCCTTTTACGAGGTTGGAAGTGTAAACGCCTGCAACATCACATAATGTGTCGGAGCATACCATGCCGATATCAAGGTAGGTTGATTTGGGAACATTCTCGTTGATGTTGGCAGGATCGGGACACTTCATTCCTGCGGAAACGCCGTTGGCCTTGAAGCCCTTAGGCATTGTGATATATGAAACATTTAATTCTTCATTCATAATAAATACCTCTATATATGTATTTCTGTCGCATTATAGTACATCTAATATTATTGGTGCAATAATGCTTGACTTAAAATCATCTTAACATTATACTTTTTAGGCATTGGCTGACATGGTGGGATTAGTTCAGTTGGTTAGAGCGCTAGTTTGTGGCACTAGATATCATGGGTTCGAATCCCATATCCCACCCCAATTTAAGCCTCTTCATACTGGGGTGTAGCCAAGGGGTAAGGCACGGGTCTTTGACTCCCGCATTCGTAGGTTCAAATCCTGCCACCCCAGCCATATGGTTCACTAGCTCAGTCGGTAGAGCACTTGACTTTTAATCAAGGGGTCTGGAGTTCGAACCTCCAGTGAGCCACCATTACAAATATTTCAGTTGCTTAGAGAACTAAGCAACTGTTTTTCATTTATGGGGACTTCACGATATCCTTGGGATTAGGTCTTGCTCCATACAGTGCGCGAAAATGTACGCATTTTGATACCAAATGCGTACGTTTTTTGGTCTTGTAGTGTACAAAGGGCAAATTTGTAAACATTTCGGGGTCAAATGCGTACACTTTTGCGTACTCTGGTTCCATGGATAATGAAGTGTGGAGCAACTCTGGTTTCATGGATAATGAAGTGTGGAGCAATTGCTGAAATTTTGCCAAATCAGGGCTCAATTTAGCAAAAAAATAGCAAAACAGGAAGGTTTTGCAAAAATCCTTGCCAAAACCACAGGTGATTTGGCAAAAAAATAGCAAAACGCGATCCGGCAAATCGGGGCCGGAAGGGGTGGCAAAAAATCAGCAAATCGGGCCCGGCCCATTGCATTGGCTTTTCGAAAATTGCCACAATTTCGAATATCGGGTTCAAAACCCCGTAAAACAGGCACTTTTAGCATTACATTTGCGTGACTTTTCGGGCATCTGCCGAGTTTTTGCTTAATTTTACGGGCATTTGCACCCTGTTTAATGATAAAATCTACACAAGAATGCGAAAAGAACGCATGACAAAAATCTGGGAAGGAGAAGGAATTCTGATTGGATAACAGGCTGTTTAACATCATATCGGCAGCATGCGCGGCAATGATCGCTATTGGTTCTATCAGCATCTATGAGTGCGGTTCTAATGACGAGATCGGTCTTCAGAGCCCTTCACTTATCGGACCTAATGCGGTTTCATTTGATGACGGTTATGCTGACCAGGAAGTTCAGGAGACGGGAGTCGTACCTTTGAGTCTTGGAAATCCCAGCGTAAACATTAATGATTACACTTTTGTCGCTGAGACTTCATTCAAAGACGTTAAGGTCGATTTCGGTAACAATCCTAACGATCCGGTATCTTATGACGGCGCTAAGAATTGGCTTAAGACAGACACGGTTCTTGTAAACGTTACTTCCGAGAACGGCGAGAAAGCTGAAGATAAGGAAGTAAAGCTTAAGACCGGTGATACTGTTGTAAGGATCTCTTACAACAAAGAGTGGTCCTTGGTTAAGCTTGCTGACGGTACTCAGGGTTACTTAAAGAACGAGCAGCTTTCAGACAAGGAGATCACACCTGTCCCGACTGCTACTCCTACTAAGAAGCCTACCAAGAAGCCGACAGCTAAGCCTACAAAGAAGCCAACGAAGAAACCGACAGCTAAGCCTACGACCAAGTCTTCAAGCAGTGGTTCCGTTAAGGAAACAGCAGTTACTAAGACTGTTTATTCCACATGCACACTTAATACCAGATCCGGTCCGGGTATCTCTTACTCGATCATCTCTACGGTTGCTACAGGTACAAAGATCTCTGTTGTAGCCCAGACTGATAACGGATGGTATAAGTCGAACAAGGGCTTCTATGTCAAGGCAAGTCTTACCTCAACAACAGCTCCGAGTTCAAATCCCAAGGCTACGCCTACACCTACGCCGAAAGCTTCAAGCGGCAAGGTCGGTGATAAGTCCGGAGATTTCGCTAAGTTCGTTAAGAGCTTTATCGGATGCAAGTATGTTGCAGGCGGCGCTTCACCTACGAAGGGCTTCGACTGTTCAGGCTTCGTAATGTACTGCTATAAGACGTACTACAATATTTCTTTGCCTCACGGCGCTACGATGCAGTCCAAGAAGGGTAAGGAAGTTGCCAAGGCTGATATTCAGGTCGGCGACATCATCTGCTTTGACCGTAACGGCGACGGCACAATGGAGCACTCCGCTCTTTATGTAGGTAACGATACTTACGTTCATGCCAAGGGTGCCAAGTACGGCGTAGTTGCAGATAAGTTCTCGTCAGCTACTGGTATAGCTCACATCAGGCGAGTACGGTAATTACCGGTTAAGATCAACAATAAAGAGGCTGTCTTTGATTAAAGGCAGCCTCTTATAGTTTCCGGTGTTATGTACGTGATTATTAGTTCTCAGCAAGACCCTTGATCGCTTCGCTTAAGACTTTTACATCGGTCTCGAAGTCAGAAAGAGGTCTTGATTCATTAGCCTGGTGGCACTGGTCTTCCTGCCAGGGTGTCTGGATGCCGAATGCGATCGTATTTGGCATGTGTCTTGCATAAGTGCCTCCGCCGATCGCGATAGGGTCTGTATAGACGGAGAGATATTCAGGGTTATAGCCTGAGTAAGAAGGCATATTCTCTTTCCAGATCTCTGTAAGAAGGTCGATCTCAGGGATGTCCTTTGCCTTATAAAGCGGCGCCATCTGATTTAAGACTTCGCATGAGAGTTCATAGTTTGCAGCCTTTATAGCGAGGTGGGATGTGATCTCTTCCATGCTGTAGCTTACGGGGCATCTGATATCGATAACGAGCGATTCGCCCTCAGCGCTGCATGATAAGAGTGAAGGATTTGCGGTGACGACGCCGGATTCATCCTTGATGTTGCAGCCCGTGTATTCTGCTGCAGTCTTATATGCGATCTCTTTTGCGATGAAGCTTAAGAGGGGAGATGCTGAATAATCAACTGATTCTTTATCGAGATTCTTTATCATCTCGAAAATCGCATTTACGCCAAGTTCAGGCTTGGAAGCGTGAGCTACCTTTCCGGTACCGCTGTATTCTGTTCTGCCGATAATGCATGAAGCACTTGAAGGCACCATGTTTGCAGCAGCGCCGCCCTTTGCGAGAACTGCTGAAGGCGTGTCGGAATAGATCTTGATGTGGAGTATTCCTTTCTCGGCATAGATGACAGGGAATTCTCCGTCAGGTGTGATCGCGAAAACCGGGATCTCGCCCTTTTCGGCATATGTCTCAACACATGAGCATGTGCGTTCCTCGTCAGAACCCAAGACGAGGCGGATCCTCTTTGAAGGTACATATCCGCTGTCCATAAGGCGCTTCATGGCGATGAATGTAGCAGCTGCAGGACCCTTGTCGTCAACGATGCCGCGTCCGTAGAGAACGCCGTCCTTCAATGTGAGCTCGAAGGGGTCAGTGTCCCAGCCTTCACCGGCGGGAACGACGTCCAAGTGGCATACGACAGCTATGAGGTCAGCCTTTTCGGGACCGAATTCGACCCAGCCTACGCGGTTATCGATAATGCCTGTGCGCATTCCGCATGAAGCAGCGTAATCCAAGAAATACTTCAATGCTTCGAAAGGCTTGGCGCCGTAGGGAAGTGTGCCGTATTCCGGATCTTCGGCAGGGTCGGAACCCGTGCTCGGGATGGAGATAAGTTTCTTCAGGAATTCAAATTCTTCTTGAGATAATGAGGAATTGTTCATAATAGCCTCCGTAAAATCATTTCATATGAATCTTATCACAAACGGGCTTAAATGCCCCTGTTTTGTTGAATTATGACTATAAGAGGGCGAGAAAACCCTTATACCATATGCAATTCGCGGTACTTTGGTTTCATTGAACGAAGGGGGCTTAAATAATATAATTAACAGGATTTTATAAAGCCCGAGGTGTATGTTAATGGATCCGAACGGAAATGAATCATTAGAGAAATCCATCAGCATTAAGGACATGCTTCTTACTTTGCTGAAGAATCTGGGAATTATTCTTATGGCAGGAATAATCCTCGGCGGTGCCATGTTCGGATATAAGTACACAAAGCACACCAGGTCAGTCAACGTCCTTGATGTGGATTCAAAGCTTTCCGGCGAATCAGATGTCGACTATCAGCTTAGGGTCAAGAATGTTAACAGAGCTAAGGACATCGTTAATTCCATCGGCAAGATCAATAACCAGATCGATAATCAGAGAAGATATCTTACTGATTCACTTTATATGCAGGTTGATGCGGAGAACGTTTACCAGGCAACTCTTGAGGTCGTTCTCGTTCTTGGCAAGGACGACGCTAACGGCCTTGATACAGCCATTATCGGTGCTTACGAACGTGACATCAAGACAGGCGGATTCCTTAAGGAATATGCTGACAGCAAGGGCACAAGAGCTGACTATATCCTTGACCTCATCACATTTACGAGCACAGCTGCAAATACGGTCAATGTAAATCTTGACGATAACTATTACCGTGCCGGCGCTATGTATATCACGGTTTTCGGTGCATCACAGGAATATGTTAATGACGTTATGGATCTTGTCATCAAGGAGATCGAGAAGGTCCATGCTGATCTTTTCGCAAGTCTTGCAAAGCACGACATCTCATTCATCGGACCTCAGTCTGTCGTAAAGAGCGACTCCGTTATCAGAGACGGCCAGGCTAACCAGACAGCAAAGCTCGAGACATTGCAGAAGCAGATCGTTACTTATAACGACGCTTTGGATAAGGTCGCATCCGAGATCGGTGTTGCTGACCGTAACGAGATCCTTGAATACTTTGACGGTAATAAGGATGCATCAGCTCCCGTAGTAAGTTCAGGCAGCATTAAGTCTGCTGTTAAGTTCTGTTTAATAGGCTTTGCAGGCGGTATTTTCATCGCGGCTGTCTGCTACATTCTGAAGTATCTTTTCGGAAAGAAGATCGCCACACAGGCTCAGTTCTTCAACCGTTTTGTCGGAATCAGGAAGATCGGTGTTCTTAAGCCTTCCGGCAAGAGATGCAAGTTCGATGAAGCGCTCGAGATCAAGTCTGAAGATGATTCCAAGCTCTCTTCCGGGAACACATTCAAGCTCATCAGTGCAAACTATGGCAACCTTACCAGGGACTATAACAAGATCCTCATCACTGGCACCGGCGATAAGAAGGCAATCAGCGAAACAGTTAAGGCGCTTGGCATTAAGGGCGATCTTAAGGGCGATATCTTCAGTGATCCTGATGTACTTAAGAATATCCAGGATTATGATGGTGTGGTTCTTTTCGAGCAGCGAAAAGTATCCCAGTTCAAGAATGTCGAGAACGAGATCTCACTCATCAGAAACAGCGGTATTGAGATCATCGGCGCTGTTATCATTTGATAAAAGCTTTATTCATAAATAGTTAAATTCTATTTAATCATGACTTGATAATAGTTCTTTATAATCAAGTTATGAAAATTTGTGCTTTTATCGGAGACATGTACAGGGACTACTCCGCGTCCATCATTCGCAATATCGATAACTATGCTAAGAGAAGAGGGCATAGGGTAGATGTTTACGGCAACTGTTCAGTTCCAAGCAACAACCCCCTCCAGGTTATCGGATATAAGAGCATTCTTTCTCTGCCGCCGCTTCATGAATACGACGGCATCATTCTTTGCGCGGATACTATCGACCAGGCAGGTCTTTCAAAAGAACTGATCGACAAACTTCAGACAGATCCCGATACACCTCCGGTAGTCTGTATCAGAGCTGAGATCACAGGTTTCTACAGCATTGTTCCTGACAACAGGGCGATCATGCACGAAGTCGCACAGTATGTAATCTCCAAGTGCAAGAGCGGCGATATCGGTTTTGTTACCGGCCGTGACGATCTCCTCGATTCCGCAGAGAGAAGAGCAGGCTTTGAAGATGCAATGCGTGAAGCAGGTTACGAAGTCAGTGAAGATATGATCTTCCACGGAAACTACTGGATCACACAGGGCGCTGAGCAGGCGGATTTCTTTATCAAACCAGACGGCACGCTTCCTGAAGCTATCATCTGCTCTAATGACTATGAAGCAGTTACTCTGATAGATGAACTGATCCAGAGAGGATATTCGATTCCGGGTGACACCATGATCAGCGGCATTGATAACATAACAGAAGCAGGCGATCACATACCGTCACTTACGACCATTGAGATCTCAGAAGAGAACCTCGCGACAGCAGCGATGGACCTTCTCGAGAGGATCATGGAACAGGAGAATCTCGACCTCTGCGTTAATGTTCCGGGTACCATCGTGATCCGCGAGAGTACCGGTGACGAAGATCCCGGAAGAAACGTATATCAGGCCCTCCGTGACCTTAAGCTCTCAAGTTCCCACTCTATAGAAGCGATGCGTGAATATGTGCTCCTGAGCACAGACTTCGAGGAGACTCTGACCAGGGAAGCAGCAGTAAAGGTTACTCTCCGTAACCTCAAGAACATTCCTTCAGTAAAGGAGTGCTATCTCTGCGAATACCGCGAGAATGACAGGATCTTGAGCGGCTACATCAACAGTGATGGCGAGCGAATTACAGAGCCACGCACATTCCCTAGCAGCAGGCTCCTTCCGGAAGGCTTGCTCGAAGATGTTGAAGGTGTTGTCATCTATCTTCCTATAGCGAACAAGAACGTTATCTATGGCTATGCAGTACTCTTAGTCGACACGTCCGAACCGTATTTCATTAATGAGAAGATGGAGTTCATCTTCATGCAGACAGGCCAGGTCTTCAACAAGTTAGACCTCTACCAGAAATACTTCGGTATCGCCGACATCATGGATCTTTACATCAAGGATTCATTAACAGGACTTCTTAACAGAAAGGGCTTCGAGAAGGAATTCAACAAGCTTTTCGATAAGAATAAAAATAAGCTCCATAACATTGCGATCGCCTCGATCGACATGGACAGCCTTAAGTACATCAATGATACTTTCGGTCATGCATCCGGCGATGAAGCGATCAAGGAAGTATCGAAGTGTATCTACAATTCGCTTAATTCCAAGGAGTTTGTCGCACGTATGGGAGGAGACGAATTCGTTGCAGTTCTTATCCTCTCCGACGTCGGAAGGATTGGTCAGTTCATAAGAAGTGTCAGGAAAAACCTGAAGGAGATCAACGAGAAAAGGAAGTATCCGTTCGAACTCAGCGCGAGTATAGGCACTAGTGAACTTACCGAATGGAACAACCTCCTCGAGTGCATGAGCCAGGCAGACAAAGCCATGTACCTCGAGAAGAAAGCAAAGAAAAAGAACCGCAAGTAGTTCTTCAAATAGTTCTTTCAAGTCCTCATTGTAAAACACCTGCTGATCCGGCTGATCCCGTGAAGGCGGGTGTTTTAAATTGCTCTGGGAGTGTGTGCCATATGTAGTCCATCTTGCCCGTTATTTTGAAAAAAGGACTACATTTTCTCAAGAATGTAGTCCATTTGGGCCATTTTTTCGAAAAAGGGACTACATCAGAATGCGAAGCGGGGCGTGAATGCTTGAGACAAGACAAATGATAAAAATGGCAAAAAGTATAAAAATCAGGCAGGGTTTTACGCACTTTCAACAAAACACGGGAATAAACCCCAATTTTTCTTATTTATAATATTTTAAGCTTTGATGATAGAATGTCATTATCTCAAATTGCCTGCACTAAAAGTATGAGGAAAAGCAGGACAAACAAAGCTATTTGGAGGAGTGACAAGTGTACAAGAGAAATGCACAGGGTTGGTCAAAGCACATCGACTTCATGGTCTTTGATGTTATTGCCCTTCAGCTCGTTTATATTCTTTCGTACTATCTGCGTTTCCATAACTGGGTCTATCTGAAGACACAGTACAGGAATCTTGGTATCCTGCTCATTTTTTCGGATATCCTTGTTATTGTTCTTAATAACTCACTTCATGATGTCATCAAGAGGAGTTATGCCAAGGAAATCTACGAACACTTGAAGCACAGCTTCCTTGTACTTGCCATCGTACTTGTATATTTCTTCGGTGTTCAGCAGTCGATGGTCTACTCGAGATATGTTCTCGGTCTGACATTTCTCCTCTATGTGCTTATGGGTTATGCGGTCAAGGTCCTCTGGAAGTGGATCCTGCAGCATACCAACTTCAGAAGAACACGTAATAACATGCTGGTCGTGCTGACTGAGAGCAATGCTGATGATATCCTTTCCAAGCTTTTAAGTGATACACAGGCAGGCTATACAGTAGTTGGCGTAGTTCTTCTTGATTCCACGAATCTGAGAAGCATTCACGGTGTGCCGATCGTATCTGATATCAAGCATGCCGCACAGTATATCGCGAAGGAATGGGTCGACTCTGTTTATATCGATGCGCCCATTAACGATAAGAGGATCGTAAGGCTCATGAATGCCTGCACCATCATGGCGGTTCCTACTCATTACCATGTGCCTTACATGACACGTTCGAATGTTAAGAGATTCTCCGAAAAGATCGGCGGCACAGCAGTTCTTACAACAGCTATCAACTACGCTACACCGTTCCAGAATCTTATTAAGAGATTATTCGATATCTTTGCCGGCATTATCGGCAGCATAATCGCACTCATTATCATTGCCATCGTCGGACCTATCATCAAGAAGCAGTCACCTGGACCGATCCTTTTCAAGCAGGAGAGAATCGGTAAGAACGGTAAGCACATCAAGATCTACAAGATCCGTTCCATGAGACTTGATGCTGATGATATGAAGAAGGAATTGATGGATGAGAACCGTGTTAAGGACGGCCTCATGTTCAAGATGGAATTCGACCCAAGGATCATCGGCAACAAGGTGCTTCCTGACGGTACGAAGAAGACCGGTATCGGCGAGTTCATCAGAAGGACAAGCCTTGATGAATTCCCTCAGTTCTTTAATGTTCTTGAAGGTTCCATGTCCACTGTCGGTACAAGACCTCCTACGATCGATGAGTTCGAGAAGTATCATCTCCATCACCGTGCGAGAATGGCTGTTAAGCCTGGTATCACAGGTATGTGGCAGGTAAGCGGAAGATCTGAGATAACTGACTTTGAGGAAGTCGTAAGACTTGATATGGACTATATCGCCAACTGGAGTTTGGGACTTGATGTTAAGATCCTGTTCAAGACGATTGGCGTTATCTTTTCGCGCAAGGGCGCTATGTGATTTATGGCTGAGAATAATAAGACGAGACATGTTTTCATCATTGGCGCAAAGTCCATCGGACTTTACGGAGGATATGAGACTTTCGTCGAGCATCTGATCAATGAGCATCAGAATGAGAAGAACATCAAGTATCATGTTGCCTGCAAGCACAATGGCGATGGTGCGATGGATGAGTCCAGGCTCGAGGGTGAGGTAACTGTCCTTAAGACAAACAGCAAGGGCGAGGCTATGGAATATGAGTACAGGAATACTCATGTTTTCGAGATCAACTGTCCTAATATCGGACCTGCTGTCGCGCTTTATTACGACAGGGCGGCGCTCCGTTTCAGCATCAATTACTGCAAAGAGCATAATATCGAAGATCCGATCTTCTATGTGCTCACTTGCAGGATCGGTCTTTTTATCAACGGCCTTGTAAGGAAGATCAGGAAGATCGGCGGCAAGTATTTCCTTAATCCTGACGGACATGAGTGGAAGAGGGCGAAGTGGTCAAAGCCGGTCAGGGCTTACTGGAAATGGTCCGAAAAGAAGATGGTCAACAAAGCAGACCTTGTTATCTGCGATTCTGTAAATATCGAGAAGTATATCCAGGAAGAATACGGCGTTAAGAATACGACTTATATCGCATACGGCGCAGACCTTAAGAAGTCTGAACTTTCAGATGATGCTCCGAAGTTTATTAACTGGCTTGAAAGCCACGGCCTTACCAGGTATGGCTATTACATGTGCTGCGGAAGATTCGTTCCGGAGAACAGCTTCGAGATCATGATAAGAGAATTCATGGCATCAAATTCCAAGCGGGATTTTGCCATCATCACGACAAATAACGATTCACTCCTTGAAGAGCTTGAGAACAAGCTTCACTGGAGATCTGACAAGCGTATCAAGTTCGTTGGAACCGTTTACGACAGTGAGCTTCTTAAGAAGATCCGTGAGAATGCTTACGGAAACTTCCACGGCCATACTGTAGGCGGTACTAATCCGAGCCTTCTTGAAGCTTTGGGTTCTACTGATCTGAACCTTCTCATCAATGTCGGCTTCAATCAGGAAGTCGCAAGAGAAGCTGCTTTGTACTGGTCATCTGAGAATGGCGATCTTGCAAAGCTCATTGATCAGGCTGACAGCATGAGTGAAGAGGAGAGGGCTGAATTCGGCGTTAAGGCCAAGGCGCGTATCAGAGATGCGTTCAGCTGGAAGTTTATCGGCGATGAATATATGAGAGTCTGGAACAGATGAAGATTCTGGCGATCCACAATTTCCATAGAAAAGGTTCCGCATCAGGAGACGATCAGGTCTTCAAGTCTGAGACGGCCATGCTCGAATCACACGGCAATGAGGTCGTAAGATATACAGTCTGCAATGATGAGTTCGATAATGCCGGTGCTTTTGGCAAGGTCAAGACCATGTTCGATATGAAGTGGTCCGGAAAGAACTATGAGGCGGTTCAGGAACTCATAAGGAAAGAAAAACCGGATGTCGTCCATGTACATACATTTTTCCCGCTTCTTTCACCATCGATCCTTTATGCAGCGAAAAGACTTAATGTCCCTGTCGTTGCTACACTTCACGATACGAGATTCATCTGTCCGTGCGCGACTTCATTAAGAGGAACCGAGCTTTGTAATGAGTGCGGTGACGGTCACTATATGCGCATGTGCAAGTACGGATGCTTTAAGGGTTCGAAGGCGCAGAGCTTTATCGTTGCCAACATCTTCAGCTATCACAGAAAGAAGAGAACTTTCTACGATCAGATCGATAAGTATGTATGCCTTAACGATAACCAGATCAAGCTCTTGACGGAAATCGGATTCGATAAGAACAAGATCGTTAAGAAGTATAACTTCGTGCCGGACGCTGAGGCTAATTCCACGCCTGTTAAGGTCGAAGGCCTGCCTGAGCGCTATGTGGTCTTCTATGGCCGTATTGGAGAAGAGAAGGGCATCCGCATGCTCATGAAGGCATGGGATAAGACCGGTAATATTCCTTTGGTAGTTATGGGCGGCGGCCCGCTCGAGAACGAGTTCAAGGCGTGGGCAGATACAAAGGACAATGTCCATTTCTTGGGTTACACAGAGCACAATAAGTGCTTAAGCATCGTTAAGGGTGCCGAGTTCGTTGTTTTTCCTTCCATCTGGTATGAAGGCTGCTCCATGGTCGAGATCGAGACGATGTCTTTGGGTAAGGCACTCATTGCTACAGATTTGGGCTTTTCTGTGGAAGCAGTTACTGAAGGTTATAACGGTTCCAAGTTCAAGCTCGGTGATACAGATGAATTTGTAAGTAAGATCACAGGTCTCTGGAGTGATCCTGTTAAGGCCAGAGAGATGGGTCTTAATGCTCGAAAAGAATACGAAGACAAGTACATGCCTGAGGATAATTACACTCAGCTCATGAATATCTATAACAGCGTGGCAGGTAAGTGAGGTTCATATGCACAGCGATGTAAAAGGAATGGATAAGTTCATCATTTACAAGAACACTGCAGGTAAGGCTTTAAGAGGTCTCTGGAAAAGACTTTTCATCAGGAAAGTTAAGGGACTCTTCCTTGTCGGCAAAGGTGTAACTGTTACTCACGGAAGCCACATCAGATGCGGCAGAAACGTTAAGTTCGAAGACTACGCTGAGATACACGGTCTTTGTTCTGAAGGACTTACATTCGGCGATAATGTTACGATCAGCAGAGGCGTCATGATCCGTCCTTCAAGCTACTACGGCGGAGATCTCGGAAAAGGTCTTGTAATGGGCGATCACAGCTCGATAGGTCCTTATGGCTATGTAGGATGTTCAGGTAAGATCACGATCGGATCTAATGTAATGCTTGGCCCCAAGTGCAGCCTTTTTGCCGAGAATCATGTTTTCGAGAACACTGATGCGACTATTAAGGAGCAGGGCGTAAAGCAGAAGGGTATCACGATAGAAGATGACTGCTGGATCGGCAGCAATACCATAATCCTTGACGGCGTTACTATCGGCAAGGGTTCTGTTATCGCGGCAGGTTCTGTCGTATCAAAGGATGTGCCTGCTTACAGCGTTCTTATCCAGAAGAAGCCCACGGAGATAAGGGAAAGATAAGTTTATGAGTTTCCTTACTGTAATCGTTCCGGTATATAACGTTGAGAAATACATCAGAAGATGTGTTGACAGTCTCATATCCCAGGAACTTTTCGAAGAGACTGAGATACTTCTTGTTGACGACGGTTCCAAGGATAAGAGCGGCGAGATCTGCGACGGATACAGCGATAAGTATGAAAACATCCGCGCCTTCCATAAGCCTAACGGCGGTCTTTCCGATGCCAGGAATTATGGAATAGAGCGTGCAACTGGCAAATATATCTCTTTCATCGATTCTGATGACCTTGTTGCAGCAGGCTTTTTCAAGGATATCTCAGATCTTATCAGCAAGTATGATGCAGACATCATCAACTTCAACTTCGCATTCGAGAAGACTGAAGGCGAGTTCGATATCACGGGTGATAAGGCGGTTACAGTAAGATCACGCGACGAACTAATTGAAGATGTCATGATGTATAACATCGGCAATCAGGTGACCTGCAATATCTTCAGGAAAGACATCTTCAAGGATGTGAGATTCCCTGTGGGAAGGGCATATGAGGATATCT
This sequence comes from uncultured Clostridia bacterium, assembly GCA_946403085.1. Taxonomy (GTDB): domain Bacteria; phylum Bacillota; class Clostridia; order Saccharofermentanales; family Saccharofermentanaceae; genus Saccharofermentans. The sequence goes on from CAMIYM010000004.1 coordinate 201,347, forward strand.
TTACTTTCTACAGGCTCATCCTTAATGCGGATAAGTTCATAAGAGTCAATTACACCTACTATGTCTATAACATCGTAAATGACGGCTCTATCACCAAGACGCCTTCTGTTAAGTACATGAGGGATATGTATGAGGCAGTCAATACGCAGTGCGCAGCGCTCGATAAGTATCTGAGCGGGAAAGGCGCACACTCCGAATCCATGGACTGCTATAAGCTTGACAGATACATCTATATCTATCTAAAGCTTACACGTGATATCGGAGTTAACGATGAGACAAGGAATTTCATCAAGACTCTCGAAAATGACATCAGCAAGCTTAAGCACTGCAATCTTCTGAAGAATAAGAATTACAGTGCCAAGAAGTATCTCTACTACAAGGCGACTCACTTGTTCAGGTAACAGGAAAGAATGGACATAGCAGTAAAGACAGGGAAGACATATCTACCTAAGTATCTGGTGTATTTTCAGCTGATATACATCTGCTTTGTCCAGCTCCTGATAGGTGCGGGACTCCCGGGTAGCCTCACGCTTTTATGTGACGGCGTAAATGTATTGCTCTTCATCTGCCTTATATGGTACAGCGGCAGGACCATATCAGTATTAAGCCGCTTTAAGGCATACTACATTATTGTCGCCTTGTTCTTTATGACAGGTATTATCTCTGCTGTATTTAACGGGATCAACATCGTATTGCTCTTGTGGTCTGTAAGAAACTTCGGAAGGTTCGTCGTATTCTTTACGGCTGTTATTACTTTCTTTGATATGGGTGACTTTAAGGCTATGAGGAAGATCGTCTATGTGATCGGTCATATAAGCTTTGTGCTCTGCGTATTCCAGTTCGTGGTACTTAAGCTTAAAGGTGACTACATTGGCGGCGTGTTCGGAACGAACAGGGGAGTTGCCAACACATGGCTTAACACTTTCCTTGTTGTGCTTTATCTGCTCGCACTTACCGAATGGATGTACAAGGGCAAGGGCTTTGCAAGGCTTCTTATCTTTATAGCAGAAGTTCTTTTCGTAGCAGTAGTCGGAGAACTCAAATTCTTCTTCGTCGAGCTGATCCTCATAACAATTATCTGCATCATCCTTATAAAGCCGACATTAAAGCTCGTTAAGATGGAACTCGCGATAATCGCTATAGGTATCGCTGCTTTTGCGATATCCATTCCGATCCTTTATAAGATGTTCCCGTTCTTTGCTGATTTCTTCCAGGCTAAGAACTTCTTCAAGATCGCATCAGAGAGCTATACCGGCCAGGGCGACCTTGGAAGAACGACTGCCGTATTCGAGATCGCTGAGAAGATCTTCTTCAAAGATCCCTTTAAGGTATTGTTCGGAATAGGACTTGGCAACGGTGAATATTCAGAAGGCCAGAGGATCTTCCAGAGTGCGTTCTATCTCAAGTACAAAGACACGAATTACAACTGGTTTACCGATGCATTCGTTATGGTGGAGACAGGATTTACCGGCGTTATCCTTTTCGCATCAGGATTCATCGCAACTGGCATCAGATCTTTCAGAATCTATTATCATGAGAGAAGGAACAATATGGCGCTTATAACGCTCGTCTTATCTTTTACGGCGTTGATGCTCTATATCTATAACATCTCGCTTAACTGTGAGATCGCATATCTTCTTTATGCTTTACTGGGAATGGGACTTACAGGAACTGAAAGAAGCGTTAGGATAACTAATAAAACTGATAGCAAGGTGGCTTATGAGTAAAGATAAGATCGAGATACTGTCGATGCAGCATGTAAATAATTTCGGCTCATTCATCCAGGCATATTCTTTGAAGGAGATGCTTGAATCCCTGGGCGGTGAGGTGAGCTTCCTCGATATCGAGCCAAGGGCTGAAGACGATGCCTTGATGAAGCAGGCGCGCCTCGATTTTGCATCTGAAGTCGATCACTCATCTGCGGTAAACAAGCTTTTCGACGGATATCTTATCAACCGTTTCAGGAACAAGGCCATCAGAAAGCATCAGGATGAGATCTTCGAAGCGTGCAGAAAAAAGCACTTTAAGAAGGCTGATAAGAATGAACAGCATAAGCTCTGCGTCATAGGAAGTGACGAAGTCTTTAACTGCATACAGGAGTCTTTCTGGGGCTTCACATCTCAGCTTTTCGGAAATGTAAAAAACGCTGACAATGTAATTACATATGCAGCATGCTGCGGCTTCACAAAGCCTCAGGATGTACCTTCTGCTGTAGCAGATAAGATCCGTGAGAGCTTTGGCAAGGTATCTTCTTTCTCTGTAAGAGACGAGAATACTTATAACTTCGTAAAGAGCCTGAGCGGCAGGGAAGACATCTCTTATAATCTCGATCCGGCGCTCCTTGGCAACTTCGATAAGGAGATCGGAGAAGCTTCTGCAATCGACAAGCTCCCTGAGAAGTATTGCCTTATCTATTCTTATCCCAACAGAATCCATAAGGATGAAGAGATAAAGGCTATCAAGGAATTCTGCAAGGAGAACGGTCTTGAGGTCATCACGATCGGCATGCAGATGATGTGGATCAGCAAGTACTATACAGCCGATCCTTTCCAGCTCCTGAAGGCTTTCAAGAATGCCGAGTTCGTAATAACTGATACTTTCCACGGCACGATATTTGCTTCGAAGTATTCGAAGAAGTTCGCTGTAATCTCCAGAGAGAGCAATCAGAACAAGCTCGCAGATCTCGTTAACAGGCTTGGCATCAATGACCACATGGTAAGCGATATTTCTGATATAAAGAAAGTATACGGAATTGAGCACGATAAGACTTCGATGAATAACATGATCGGTCTTGAGCGCGAAAAGACGATGAATTACTTAAAAGAGAACTTAAATGGCTGAAGATATTAAAGAACAGAATAAACACCAAGATCTTATCAGCGTTATCATTCCCGTCTATAACGGCGAGAAGTTTTTAAGAGACTGCCTGGATTCAGTTACCGGACAGACATATAAGGATCTTCAGATAATCTTGATCGATGACGGCAGTAAGGATCAGAGCGGTGCTATCTGTGATGAATATGCGTCAAAAGATCCGCGCATCGAAGTCCTGCACTGTGAGAACGGCGGCCAGGCTGAAGCCCGTAACCGCGGACTTAAGCTTGCAAAGGGTGAATGGATCGGCTTCGTTGATGACGATGACGTTATCGAACCTGATATGTATGAAGTGCTCATCAGAAATGCTAAGGCAAATGATGTGCTCATAAGCGGATGCTCCACTCTTACTGTTTACGAAGACGGTAGGCAGTATAACGCTTTTGAAGACATGACATCAGGCATCAGATCCGGCAAAGATCTGATACTTGATATCTTCTACTATAACAAGAACAGATACGGCGCTTTGTGGAACAAGATCTACCACAATTCCTTAAAGGATCTCTTAATATTTCCTGCAGGATGCCAGCTGGAAGATTATCTGGTTGCGGTTAGGGTGTACCTCAAAGCAGGGAAGATCTTTTTCGAGCAAAAGCCCATGTATCACTGGATACAGTGGAGTTCATCACAGTCACACAGAGGTTTCCATGAAGGACTTCTTACTGCATTTACAGTATGTGATGAGATGATCAAGTGGATGAATGATAATACTGAAGATAAGGACCTTATAGGCGGTGCTTACCACTATAAGTTCGTTACCATGACAGGGGTCCTCCGCATGATGTGGAACAGTGATGCGAGATCCCGAATTAAAGATTATCTCGGCGATGCGTTAAGATCTTATAAGACAGCTGTTAAGTATAAAGCAGTCTCAGGCAAGCTCTATAAGGCAAGGCTCAGATGCGTTAAGTGGCAGCTTTTAAAGACGGGGAAGTAATATGGACCGCGGTAAGTATCTTGCAAAAAACACATTGATATTTGCTTTGGGCAATCTGGGCAGTAAGCTCATTGCTTTCTTTCTCGTGCCTCTTTATACAGGAATCCTGGCGACTGAAGAATTCGGACAGGTGGATCTCATCGCCACTGTCTGCATGGTCGCTGCTCCTGCAATCTTCCTTAACGTCGGTGAAGCTGTTATGAGGTTCTGCCTTGATAAGGATGCAGATACCGATGGCATTATGTCAGTTGCTTATCTTGTTATCCTTCTGGCTGTCGTGCCCGGCGCTGCATTTACAGTGGGCATCCTTCTTTATGAGAAGCTTTCAGAATACTGGCTCATGATCCTTCTTTATACTGTCGCTCTTGGTATAAGCCAGATCGCTCTCTGCTACTTAAGGGGTAAGGAATTACTCTTCAAGTATTCCGTGGGAAACATACTGCAAACTCTGTTCATCGCAGCGTTCAATATCCTGTTCCTTCTTGTGTTTAAGTGGGGAGTTTTCGGATATCTCTTATCCTATGTCATAGCTTATGCCGCTACAGCTGTATATGCTCTGGCAGCTGGAAAAGCTTTTGATGTATTTAAGCATTTCCATATCAAGAAAGATCTTCTTAAGAAGATGCTCGTATATTCAGTAGTACTTATCCCTAATACTTTCATGTGGTGGATAATGAATTCTTCAGACAGACTCATGGTTACTGAGATGAGAGGACTTGGCGAGAACGGCATCTATGCCGCAGCTTATAAGCTTCCGACGATCCTTTCAGTAGTTACCGGAATCTTTAACCAGGCATATTCATATTCCGCGATAAAAGAGGATTCGAGCAAGGACAAGAACGAGTACAACGAATCTGTATTTAACAGCCTTCTGGCTTTCCTTGTACTGATCGGTATGGGATTGAATCTTTTCTTAAAGCCTATACTGTCAGTCTATGTGGCACCCGAGTACTTTACTTCCTGGTTCTTCTCACCGCCGCTTATCGTAGGCATGGCTCTTATGGCACTCGGCACGTTCCTTGCAAACTTCTATGTCGTTAACAAGGACAGCAAGGGCTTCATGTTCTCAGCTACTGCAGGAGCCGTTCTGAATGTTATTCTTAACTTTATATCCATCCCCAGAATCGGCGCGATCGGTGCAGCTGCTGCGACATGCTTCAGTTACTTTGTCGTCTTCCTTTACAGGTATTTTGATACGAAGAAGTATGTAAAGATCCGTGTATTCTCTTTAAGGAACATCCTGGCTCTTTCATGCCTCCTTGCTTCAGCAGTTCTGGTCTACTTTGACGGTATACTTGTTATAGCAGGCCAACTCGTCCTTATAGCGCTCGTAACTGTCATCAAGTTCGAACCCATTAAGACAACACTCATCAACATGAAAGCACTTGTATCTAAGAAGGCCAAGGGTAAGAAGTGAACTATGAATACTGATATCAGGACAGTATGTGACAGCAATCTGTGTACGGGCTGCAAAGCCTGCGAAAACGTATGCCGCAAGAATGCAGTCGAAGTAATAGATAATCTTGATTCATATTCTGCTGTTATCGATAGTTCTAAGTGCGTTGACTGCGGCCTTTGTTCCAAGGCATGTCCCAATATTTCTCCTGTGGAACTTCATAAACCGTTCTACTGGGCACAGGGATGGACTGAACCTGATATAAGGAAGAATTCATCTTCCGGAGGTGCTGCATCGGAACTTATCCGGACATTTATCGAGATGGGCGGATATGTGGCTTCATGCCTTTTCGAAAACGGGGATATCAGGTTCGTATTAACCAACGATCTTGAAAGGGCAAAGAAGTTTGCCGGCTCGAAATATGTTAAGAGCAATCCCGGCAACATCTATAACGAGGTTAACGAGTGTCTTAAAAAAGGTGAGAAGGTCCTCTTCATCGGCCTTCCTTGCCAGTCTGCCGCTTTGCTGAATATCTGCAAAGATAACAAAAATCTCTATACGGCAGATCTTATCTGTCACGGAACTCCTTCTAAGAAGATTCTGGACAGTTACCTGAAGGATAAGGGGATTGATATCAACAGCATCAAAGACCTGAAGTTCAGGGATAACAACAGCTTCGGTCTTATAGTTGACGGCAGGAGACTCGCACCGAAGAAAGCTCCGGATAATTACATCTGGGCATTCCTTAAGTGCAGTGACTATACTGAGAACTGCTATCACTGCAGATATGCTACAAGCGAAAGAGTATCTGACATCACGTTAGGTGATGCATGGGGGCAGCTGTCTGATACGGATGAAGACGGCGTGTCACTTATCCTCTGTCAGACGGATAAGGGCCGTTATCTTTACGGAAGGGCTATGATGTATTCGACTGATGTCGATGTCGTAAAGGCTAAAAACTCCAACCCGCAGCTGAACTATCCGACAGGAAAGCCTGCTGAAAGGGAAGTGCTTATGAGTAAGCTTAAAGAAGGCGGATCTCTTGATGCTGCGGTTAAGAAAGCATATCCTAAGCAGAACTTAAAAAGAGCGGTCAAAACTATTTTGATAAAGATGAGTATAATAAAAGATAACTGATCTTCGGAGATAAAGGTAATGAGATTATTTGTAACAGGTGTTTGCGGACAGTTAGGCCATGACGTGGTAAACAATGCCATTGCAAGAGGCCATGAGGCAATAGGCTCGGATATCGCACCGGTCTATTCCGGAGTTGCTGACGGAAGTGCCGTAACGGCCGCTCCATATGTGCAGCTCGATATCACAGACAGAGAAGCGGTTTTAAGTGCTCTTGAAGAGATTAGACCTGATGCCATCATCCACTGTGCAGCCTGGACTGCAGTAGATGCGGCTGAAGATGAAGAGAATAAAGATAAGGTCCATAAGATCAACTGCGAAGGCACGAAGTTCATCGCGGAAGCTGCGAAGGAACTTGATGCAAAGATGCTCTATCTCTCGACAGATTATGTTTTCGACGGGAAGGGCGAGCGTCCGTGGGAGCCTGATGACAAGTGCTATGCGCCTCTTAATGTCTATGGCCAGAGCAAGCTTGACGGCGAACTTGCCGTAAGTTCAACACTTGAGAAGTACTTCATCGTAAGGATCGCATGGGTTTTCGGCCTTAACGGCAAGAACTTCATCAAGACCATGATCAATGTAGGCAAGACACACGATACTGTAAGAGTCGTAAACGACCAGATCGGAACACCTACATATACGCTTGATCTCTCAAGACTTCTGGTCGATATGGTCGAGACAGACAAGTACGGTTACTATCACGCTACCAATGAAGGCGGATATATCTCATGGTACGACTTCTGCGTTGAATTCTATAAGCAGTATGGACTTACCACTAATGTTATTCCCGTAACTACAGAAGAATACGGATTGTCGAAGGCTGCGAGACCTTCCAATTCAAGACTTGATAAGAGTAAGCTCGTTAAAGCGGGCTTTACACCTCTGCCGGATTGGAAAGATGCGGTCAAGAGATATTTGGAGGAGGCTGAACTTTAATGGCATTTACATTTGAGAAGACTAAGATCCCGGGAGTTGTTATCATCCAGCCGCAGGTTTTCGGTGATAACCGCGGATACTTCATGGAGACTTATAAGAAGACTGACTATGAGGCAGCAGGTATCACAAGAGAGTTCGTCCAGGATAATGAGAGCTCTAGCACAAAAGGTGTCTTAAGAGGCCTTCATTTCCAGAAGGACCATACACAGGGCAAACTCGTAAGAGTTACACACGGCGAAGTTTACGATGTTGCAGTTGACGTAAGACCCGGTTCAGCCACATATGGCCAGTGGGTCGGAGTAACTCTCTCAGCAGAGAAGAAGAATATGTTCTACATTCCTGAAGGATTTGCTCACGGTTTTCTGGTGCTTTCAGATACAGCAGAGTTCGTATATAAGTGCACTGACGTATACGATCCCAAATCCGAGGGCGGTATCCCGTGGAACGATCCCGATATCGCTGTCGAGTGGCCTAAGCTCGATTGTGAATACAAGACCAGCGAAAAGGACGAGAAGCACGAATCTTTCAAGACTCAGGATTTTTCCTGGGCGTCCAAGTGGCTCTAAGGAGGAACAGACATGAAAGGAATCATCTTAGCAGGCGGCTCAGGTACAAGACTTTATCCTCTGACCAAAGTAACTTCCAAGCAGTTGCTCCCGGTATACGATAAGCCGATGATCTACTATCCGTTATCTACGCTCATGCTTGCCGGTATAAGAGATATCCTTATCATCTCAACTCCCGAGGATACTCCCAGATTCGAAGCTCTTTTGGGAGACGGCGGCCAGTTCGGCGTCAAGCTCTCATATAAGGTTCAGCCGAGTCCTGACGGACTTGCACAGGCTTTCATCCTGGGCGAGGAATTCCTTGCAGGTGAAGCAGGTGCGATGGTCTTAGGCGACAACATCTTCTATGGCATGGGCTTCAGAACCATCCTTAAGGCGGCAGTCAAGAATGCTGAAGAGAATAAGAGAGCTACTGTTTTCGGCTACTATGTACCTGATCCGGAAAGATTCGGTGTAGTCGAATTCGATGAGAATAACAAAGCTTTGAGTATTGAGGAAAAGCCCCAGAACCCTAAGTCTAACTATGCCGTTACAGGTCTTTATTTCTATCCTGCAGGAGTAAGCGACATGGCAAACCAGGTAAAGCCTTCTGCCAGAGGCGAACTCGAGATCACGACTCTTAATGAGATGTACTTAAAAGACGGACTTCTTGATGTCCAGCTCTTAAGCCGCGGCTTTGCTTGGCTTGATACCGGTACGATGTTAAGCCTTCTTCAGGCAGCTGAATTCATCGAGATGATCCAGACACGTCAGGGCATTACGATCAGTGCTCCTGAGGAGATCGCTTATATCAACGGCTTCATCGACAGGGATAAGCTCATGGAGAGCGCTAAGCTCTATGGCAAGTCTCCTTACGGTGAGCACTTGAGAGCCGTTGCGGAAGGCAAGATCAAGTACAACTGACCGTTTAATATCCATTTTTCGAATTCACATTGAAGGCAATGTTATGTAAAATAATATTGTCATTTAGGATTTCCGCATGAATCTTATAAATAAGCAGAGGTAAAGCTTATGAGAAAGAGAATATTAAGTGCATTACTTGCTTTTTTCGTTGCTTTCGGTATCTTTATCGGATTTAACAGAGATGTAGATGCTGCTACAAAGTATTCCATTAAGATCAACTACACAGCGAATGTAGTTACCATCTACAGATACGGCAAGCCTTATAAGGCAATGCTTTGTTCCACGGGTAAGGCAACTCCTCACAAGGGAACCTATAAGCTTTCCTACAGATACAGATGGCACGGCCTTAAGGGCGGTGTTCAGGGCCAGTACTGCGTCGTAATCACAGGCAACATCTGGTTCCACTCCGTTCCCTATAAGAAGCAGTCCGTATCAGCAATTAAGAGAGCTGAATTCGATAAGCTCGGAACATCCTGTTCCATGGGCTGCGTAAGACTCATGGTAAGAGATGCCAAGTGGATCTACGATAACTGCAAGAAGGGCACACCTGTTACTTTCTACAGCAGTTCTAATCCCGGACCTCTCGGAAGACCCAGGAATTACTATCTTAACGGTTCACCGGGATACTATGCAGGCTGGGATCCTACAGATAAGCATAAGAACAATCCCTGGCCTAAGGAAACATACTATACAAAGTATACTTTCAATGCTTCCAGATACCTTCATTACAATCCTGATATCAGACAGACTGTAGGTCAGGACACATTAAGACTTAAGACTCATTGGATCGCTAGAGGCCTCAATGAAGGCAGAAGAGCATCTGATGAATTCGATGTCATGTTCTTCAAGCGCATGTACCCCGATCTTTGCGAGGGTATAAAGAACAATCAGGAGATCGATAAGTACTATATCCAGACTGCAAGAGCAGCAGGAAAGATGGGTAGTGAATTGTCACCTAAGCTTAAGCCGGCTTTCGATGCTTCTTACATCACGGCTAATAATGCTGACTGGAAGAGCCAGTATGGCACAGGTACGACAGCACTCTGGAATCACTTCGTTGATGTCGGAGCGTCTTCCAACATCCAGACTAGCCCTATCTTCTCTGTAAGTTACTACAAGAAGGCAAATCCTGAGCTTGCTGAAGAGTATGGTGATGATGTTTTCGGATATATCCGTCACTTCCTCGAGGTAGGCATGAAGGAGGGCCGTCAGGGTTCACCTAACTTCAACGTTAAGGCATTTAAGGATCAGCATCCTGAATTGAAGTACGGCAACGATTATGTGAAGTATTTCAATTACTATCAGGCTAACTACAAGAAGGTCGCTTATACGAATCCTGAGCCTGCAGCTACACCTGATCCCGCAGCTACACCTGATCCTGAACCGGCAGCTTCAAATGATACAGCTGCAACAAATGATACAGATACAAAGGATGCAGTTACAAATGATGCCCAGCCGGCTAATGATCAGCCTTCACAGGCACCTGCCGAGCAGGATGCTGCTGCACCTGAAACCGAGACAACTGCTCCGGTAGAAGAAAAGCAGGATGCTGTCGCTGAAGATGCTTCCAATGCTGTAGCTGATTACGATCCTGACGAGAAGGCCGCTGAAAAGGCTTTTGAGGATGAGGCTAATGCTGAAGTCGAGAAGGATAAGAAGCAGGATATTATCAATGACACAGAAAAGGGAAAGCAGAAAGACGAGACTGAATCCCAGAATGATGTCGCTTGATATCTAACCGATTATTTGAGCCGGGCTACTGATGAAGTGCCCGGCTTTTTTATTGGGTGGTGACTTCTGTAGGGTATTTTCTGCTTTTTATGGGCTGGTGGTCTATTTTTGGTGGTGGTGTTCAACTTTATAGGGTTGTGCAGGATTTTTCGGGGCTGGTGCAAAAATGGTGCCAATTTGGGCGTAATTTAGCACCACAATGAGCAATTTGAACCTGAAATGCACGATTTGGTGCTAATTTGAGTGGATTCTGGCACCATTTTTGCACACCTGCCGCCAGGGTGGGTGGCATGAGGACACCAAGAAGATACCGTGGTGACGAAAACCCTCAAAATCGTCACCAAAACCGTCACCAAAGGCCAAAAATGCACGAAATGGTGACGAAAAACCACCTTCCGTCACCATTTCGTCACCAAGGCTTTTTGGAAGGGGAAGCCACGGCTTTTCAGATGGGAAAGCCACCGTGATTTACTATTGAAAAACGCTTCTTATGTTATAATTCACTTTGAAAATAAAAGAAATCGAGGCATTTACACGTGAAAGCATTGATCTTGAATTCAGGTTTGGGCCATAGAATGGGTGCGCTTACATCTGAGCACCCCAAGTGCATGACAGAGATCTCGGGCAGTGAGACGATTCTCTCGAGGCAGTTAAAGCTCCTTGCTGCCAACGGGGTTACGGAAGTTGTCATGACTACAGGCTATTTTGATAAGGTGCTTGTAGATTATTGTGATTCTATTGGCCTTCCTATCAAGTTTACATTCGTTAACAACCCGCTCTATGCTGAGACTAACTACATCTACAGCATTTACTGTGCAAGGGAATTCCTGGATGACGATATTGTCCTGATGCATGGTGACCTTGTATTTGAGGAATCCGTACTTAAGGATATCCTTGCAAGTGATTCAAGTGCCATGAAGGTCTCATCAACGATCCCTCTTCCCGAAAAGGACTTCAAGGCAGTGATAAAGCACGGTTACGTACTCAAGGTCGGCATCGAGTTCTTCGAGGATGCCATGGAAGCACAGGCTCTCTACAAGCTTAAGAAGGAAGACTGGAAGAAGTGGCTCGATAAGATCGTCGAGTTCTGTGACAACGGTAATCGAAAAGTATATGCCGAGAATGCCCTTAACGAGCTTAACGGCGCTTGCGGCATCAAAGCATTGGATGTAAAGGACAGACTCTGTTCTGAGATTGACACACCTGAAGACCTGGCGATGGTATCAGGAAGACTTGCAGAGATCGAGAAGTAAATTATGGATCAGAAGATAATCACGTCAAAGGACGACTATAAAGCATTAGATGAATGGCTCAGCAGCAATTCTGTTAAGAACCTGCTCTTAGTATGTGACAGTTCGATCCAGTTCCAGACGAGCCTTAATGCTCATCTTGATAAGATCGGGAATAACGGCATCAACATAGTAAGATTCAGTGATTTTGTCCCGAATCCGCTCTATGAGTCAGTAGTAAAGGGCGTTGACCTCTTACATGAGAGATCCTGTGAAGCCATCTTCGCAGTAGGCGGCGGTTCGGCAATTGACGTTGCCAAGTGCATCAAGCTCTACAGCAATATGGACAGGAACGAGAATTACTTAAAACAGGAGATCGTTCCGAACGATATCCCATTCCTTGCGATGCCTACCACGGCAGGTACCGGTTCTGAGGCTACGAGATATGCGGTCATCTACTTTAACGGTGAGAAGCAGTCTGTAACAAGCACTTCATGTATTCCGGAGACAGTACTTCTTGACCACAACAGCCTGAAGACATTGCCTCTTTATCAGAAGAAGTCCACCATGATGGACGCTCTTTGCCACGCGGTAGAGTCTTTCTGGTCCGTTAACAGCAATGATGAGAGCAAGGAATACTCCAGAAAAGCCATTTCCGGCGTGCTCGAAAACATGGACGGCTACCTTAATAACACTGAAGAGGGCAACCACGGAATGCTCATGGCAGCCCATTTTGCAGGCAAGGCCATAAACATTACCCAGACAACTGCCGGACATGCGATGTGCTATAAGATCACAAGTCTTTTGGGACCTTCACATGGCCATTCGGCTATCCTTTGCGACAGGGTCCTTTATCCCTGGATGGTAGAGAATACCGCGAAATGCATAGATTCAAGAGGAGAAGACTATATCAAGGCTACTCTTGATGAGATAGCCAATGCATTCGGTTATAAGACAGCAGAAGAGGGTAAGAACTGTCTTGAAGAGATCTTTACCCGTCTTGAACTCGAAGTTCCTTCTGCAAATGATGAGCAGATAGATATCCTTAAGAATTCCGTAAACCCGGTAAGACTTAAGAATCATCCGATCGGACTTGATGTCGACACCATCGAGATGCTCTACAGAAAGATACTTAAGGTCGACTAAGTTTTTCAGGCGGAGGCGCGAAAAGTTAATGAAGATATTTGCAAGATTTACAGCACTTGTTCTAAGTGTCCTGATGCTTGCAAATATTGCAGCTTGTTCGGAGAAACCCGCTGAGACTTCACAGAGCCAGACTTCTGCTGTAACTACTGATATCCAGGCTCAGACTGAAGAGACAACATCGGCAATAGCCTCTGAGACATCAGAAGATGAAGAGACTGTTCCCACTTTTACGATGCCTGAAGCTCCCGGCAAAAACTCTGAAGGACTTGAGTTCGAGGCTATAGATAAGACGACCGCAAAGGTTACAGGCCTTGGAACATGCACTGATACAAAAGTGGTTATCCCTTGCGAGACACCCGAAGGATTAACAGTTGTTCAGATCGCGGATAAGGCTTTTATAGAGACTAATGTCACAGAAGTCATTGTTCCTGAGACTGTTACCAGTATCGGAAACCATGCTTTCAGATACTGCGCGAATCTTACTTCCGTCAGATTGACTGACCATATTACGAGCATTGGAAGCTTTGCTTTCTCCAATTGCCTTAATCTGACGCATTTCGTTATGCCGGCAGGCATTACGAAGATAAGTGATAGCATGTTCATGGGAGATCTGTCACTTAAGACAATAGTTATCCCGGACAGCGTTACTGATATCGGGTATTTCGCATTCAGAGACTGCCAGTCACTTAATGCGATCGATATTCCTGAAGGTGTTACGAGTATTGGTGAAGGTGCCTTTGAACGCTGCAAATCTCTTGAATTCGTTAAGATCCCTGAGAGCGTTATCTATTTTGGCCATCACGCATTTTCTTCATCCGGACTTGTTTCTCTCCAGCTGGACTGCCGCTTAATAACGGCTTATGCGTTCTACAGATGCAGGAAACTCGAGAAGGTCGTATTCAGTGATAAAGTCGTCAGGATCGAATGCGGTGCTTTCAGCAGCTGTGAGGCTATAGTCGACCTTGCTATTCCTGATTCTGTAGAATGGGTAGATGTAGGTTCCTTTGCTAACTGCACATCTCTTACCACTGTTGTAGTTCCACAGGAGACTGTAGGGAATAACAAGAGTGAGGTTTTTGGCGGCTGCAAAGGCGTTTTAAGCGTTAACGGAAAGTCTCCTAAGGAGTATTTTGATAATTGGGTATATTGACCCCTAAAACAATTTTGTTTTTCTTATTACTTGTAATATAATGGGTGAAGTTTTTAGAGGAGGTTCATATATGAGCGATAAAAAGGTTTATACCTGTTTTTGTACTGATGTTATCCATGAAGGTCATCTTAATATAATCAAGAAGGCAAAAGAACTCGGTTCTGTTACTGTCGGCGTCCTTTGTGATTCCGAGATGGTCAGATATAACAGATTCCCTATGAAGACTGTTGAAGAGCGTATTGCCATGATCAAGGCTATCCCTGAGGTAGATGATGTAATTGTTCAGAATCACATCATGTACGATGAAGTAGTTGAGACACTTCACCCGGATTATATCGTTCATGGAGATAACTGGAACAATTCCGCTCTTGTAGCTATCAAGAACAATATCACAGAGCTTCTTGCCAAGTACGGCGGAGAACTCGTTGAAGTTCCTTACACATATAACGAGAATACTCAGAAGATCGACCGTCAGATGAGAGAGAAGCTCGCTATGCCTGAGCTTAGAAGAGGAAGACTCAGAAAGCTCCTTAATATCGTTCCCATCGTTAAGACTATCGAAGTCCACAGCGGTATCACAGGACTTATTGCTGAGAAGACTATCGTTGCTAACGGTGAGCATATCGACCAGTTCGATGCTATGTGGATCAGCTCACTCTGCGATTCCACAGCAAAGGGTAAGCCTGATATCGAACTCGTTGACATGACAAGCAGATTCAGAACAATCGACGATGTCATGGAAGTTACCACAAAGCCTATCATCTTCGACGGTGATACAGGCGGACTTACAGAACACTTCGTCTATACAGTACGTTCTCTCGAGAGAATGGGCGTTAGTGCTGTTATCATCGAAGATAAGACCGGTCTTAAGAAGAACAGTCTCTTCGGTACTGAAGTTAAGCAGACACAGGATACTATAGAGCACTTCTGTGAGAAGATCAGAGCAGGTAAGAAGGCTCAGCTTTCTGATGAGTTCATGATCATCGCACGTATCGAGAGCCTTATCCTCGAGCAGGGTATGGAAGATGCACTTACAAGAGCTAAGGCTTTCGTCGGAGCAGGTGCTGACGGCATCATGATCCACAGCCGTAAGAAGGATCCTGCTGAGATCCTCGAGTTCTGTGACAAGTTCAGGGAATTCGATAAGACTACACCTATCGTAGTCGTTCCTACCTCATTCAATACGATCACAGAAGATGAGCTTGCAGCTCACGGTGTTAATATCGTTATCTACGCCAACCAGCTCACAAGAGCAGCTTTCCCTGCAATGCAGCAGACAGCTGAAGATATCCTTAAGTATCACAGAGCTTATGAAGTAGATTCAAGACTGATGTCCATCAAGAACATCATCACATTAATAGACGAGATCTAACATTTAACCCTAATAACATTTATGGGCGGATCATTAAAAGACCTGGTTAAAAAGATAAACGATGTCGGCGACAAGACCAAGAAGATTGCCGATATCGTTTATTTGTTTGGTCTTGTATTCTTCCTTGTCTCTAAAGCATGCGGCGGTTCCAGGCTTGTCTATGTCGATTTTGTAAGGATATTCCTTATGGTCGGATCGGTAGTGCTGTTTATAACAGGTTTTTACCGTATTTTCTTTACTCTGTTCAAGAACTGGAAGTATGGTGTTCTTTCACTGGCAGTAATTCTATTCGGATTTGTCTATTCGAGTGTTGTTCCGGATGCTACTGATTTCTCAATAATCGCCTTCGCTATTGTGGGTGCTATCGGTGTTTGTGCTGATTACATTCTTTATGTGGGAATCGCAGCAAATTTCTTTCTGATCCTTAACAATATCTTTATGACCGTATTCGGAAATGCAGATAATGCTGTTGATAATATGGGCTCTAATGATTTTTTCTATCTTGGAGATAATAAATTCTTTTTCCCGATAATGAATAACTGTTCCAGTACGGATTTTGCTTCCCATTATTTCTGGATGCTTGCCGCATATCTTTGGATAAGAGCTAAAAAGATAACTTGGGGCGAGATCTTTGCTATTGGAGCATTTGATATCCTGATCTACTCATTTACAGGTTCAAATACCACCTTGATCGGAATATCACTTCTGTTGTCATTTGCTGTATTCCTTAAAATCTGGGCGATTATCAAAAAGAATAAACTTTTCAAAGATGACAGCAAAAGTCCGCTTAAGACATGTGCGTCAGGCATCAATAAATTCTTTGCTTTCTGTTTCAGATATTCATTTGTTGTCTTTGCAGCTTTCTCAATTGTGCTTGCTGTTCTTTATAATGTCGGCAATCCGATATTGTACCGTCTAAATGGCATACTCCACTTAAGAGTAAGCTTGGGTCATAAGACTTTTTCTGAATATGGTGTTCATTTATTTGCTCCTGATATCCCTATCTATGGAGCATATTCTTCAGCAGACGGTTATTACAATTTCCTTGATTGTTCTTACATAGTTCTTCTTTTGCTTAACGGCATCCTTCCGCTTCTGTTCTATTTGATTTCTATGACCGCGGTTCAGTTAAGGCAGAAGAAGTATTATTTTGGTATTGCGATTCTTGCAGTCTGCGCTCTCGTTTGTATAGAAGAGCATCACTTATCTGAGCTTCCTTCTAATTTCTTCCTGGTACTGTTATTTGCGGATATGTGCGTTGATAAGAAGACTGTTGATTATATATCGGTTACGAAGAAGGATAAGAAGAACAATAATGCAATTAACTATTTGTCTCTGGTCTTGAGTGCTATATTTATTCTAGTTTCAGTATTGGTTAACTATCCGAGATTCCAAGCTGTTAAAGAATTGGATGCATTGGATAATAAAGCAGGCGAGATATATTCAGCTCTTCAGCAGAACCTTGATGAAGCGAAAAATAGTGGTGAATGGCAGCAGATGTATTCTTCTGCTGATTCACATATTTTTGGTGATCTTTTGAAAGAACCGGATGATTTCTCAAGTGTTGTTGGTTCTTCATGGAATGAGATGACTAAGGATCCCAAATCTCATTCCTACTACTATGTCTATTACGATCCGAGTCTTACTTCTTCTGATAATGAAGTGTTCAGACTTCTTATTAATGATAACGTTAAGAGTATTATCGGAAACGGCAGTATAGTTATCGAATACGATGCAGTACAAGCAGATGTTTATTCTGTATGGTATTCCGATAATACCGGCTGTTATCGCGTCGAAGGCCAGGGCGCAAGGAATTCTACTCGCGAAGAGCGACTTAAGTGGACTGTCCGTAAGATAGGTTATTATTCGGGTGATAAGAATGTTTAAGAGCAGAGAACACAGATTTCCTTTTAGCTATATAAGACTTACTGCCTTTATGCTGGTGATCTCTATTGCTGTTTCCATCTGTTCTTGCGACAGCAGCAAAGGAACCTTTGATGGCAAGCGTTTTGATACTACCAGACATATCACTGTGATGGTTGATTCCAATGTGGATTTCCAGTCCCGGTATGATGTAAACACATCTGAGTCAGCTAAGTATATCCATGATACTGTTCTAACTCAGTTAAATATCGACGTGACTTTTGTCGAATCCCAGAAACTGAATTTTGAGAATGGTGTAGCACCTGATATTACTTTATATGAGAATTATAACGTCATTACGACATATTACAGGATGAAGGGTGTAATCAATATCGCTCCTTATCTTAAGGATAATGCTGAGGATCTGAAAGATCTTACTGGCTTATTAGGTGCAGACTTGATCAGTCCCGGAATAGAAGATCCTCAGGAAGTCTGGTATCTGACTCCAAGAGAGTTTGTCCCTAATGCCAGAGTTACATTCATCAGAAAAGATTGGCTTGATAAGTTAGGTCTCAAGGAACCGCATACAAGGGAAGAGTTCTATAAGTGTATCGTCGCATTTCGCGATAATGCAGACAAGCTGTTAGGATCAAGCTCTGATCAGTTGATCCCGTTCTTTATCGATAGTGAGCCCAATGTAAGTGCCAAGCCCTTTTTTGACTCGTTCCTTGATACAAATATTGATGACATGAGCTTATATAATCACGGTTATTGCAGAGTCGCTCAGGCAGGATACAAGGACGGCATCAAAGTCCTTAACGACTGGTATAACAAAGGACTTCTTCCCAAGGATTTCCAGAATATCAGACCTGATACCAAAGAATCTTATGAGCCAATCGAAAAAGGCTTTGTCGGTGCTTTCTGCGCCAAGGCGGATTATCTCTATGCTAACGGCGATAACGCTCACATTAAGGCCATTCGAGAAAACTGTGGTGAGGATGCACAGTATATTGCTGTTAACACATTCGAAGATGCTAACGGCAAATACAACTACTGGAACGAAGATTATCTCTATGAGAGTCTGAATAAGATATTTATTCCTGCTACATGCAAGGACCCTTTAGCTTGCCTGATATATCTTAACTGGATTTCCAATTCTGATAATATCAACAAGATAAGCACCATAAATAATGGTGACAGCAAGGAAGATCCTTTTACATCAGACAGATACCTTATCACTTTCCATGGTATTAATGCTGACATAGCCGAAGGAACTGATGCAGAAACAGCCATCAATACTGCTTCAGAAGTTAATTACATAGACAAGATCAATAAGTGTGTAAGATACTGGCCTACTGCTTTCGAATATACACATACAGAAGAGAATATCTCTGAGCTATACCCTGGTTCAGTAGAAAGATTTGTTTCTAATTCGATAGCATGTCCTGCTGCTGAATTCGAGAGCTCATACAAAGAGCAGTTCGAGATCTATAAGAAGTGCGGAGCAAACACTTTGTTTAGGATCCGATATGAAGAGTGGGATAAGGTAATAGTTAAAGGCAATCTTGAACCGTGGTAAGTCAAACTTTTTTGTATATTCCCTCTAGTGTAATATAATTATTATATTTATTAAGTCCTGCAGGAAGTGGAATGAGCAAAGAGTCTAACAAAGGAACTGATTTAGCGGTCGGAAAAGCCAGACCAAGATTCAGATATGTGTTCCGTGGCATATGCGATGTGATCCTTGTGTTGATTGCTGTCGTTATGTTTATTTATGTTTGGACTGATTATGTCTATAACAATAACCACACCGGATACCTCCTCGGTATTGGTAACGTGGGACTTGCCACGATCATATATGTGACGCTCTTTCTGATCTTCGGAAAATTCTTCAGGGCATTCGGAATCGGTGTTGAGCGTAAGACAAAGCAGATAGTCGGCATGGCTCTGGCTCTTTGCTTTACGGACCTGATTGAGATCTTAGTATCTTCAACAATCCAGAACAACTTCAGATATATTATTGATTTCACCTGGAGATATGCGATACTTGCTGTCTGCCAGTCTGTCCTTTTGGGCATCATCATGATCATGATGAATGTCCTTTATAAGAGATGGGTTCATCCTTTGCCTATTATTCTTATCTATGGTGACCATGAGAATAATCTTGCTGATAAGATCGACGGGTTATCATACAAGTACAAGATCGAGAAATCTTATAAGTATGATGATCCTGCTATAGATCTTAATGAGATAATCTCTAACAGCAGCAATGTCCTGATCAATGATGTTCCTGCACAGGTAGAGAATAAGATCGTAAAGATCTGCTTTGATAAGGATATCAGAGTTTATGTTGTTCCTAAGATCGCTGACATTATCCTTAAGTCATCTGACAGTATTAACGTTATTGATACTCCGTTATATCTGAGCCGTAACCTTGGTATGAGTTTTACTCAGAGGTTCCTTAAAAGATTGTTCGATCTATTCTTCAGCGGTCTTGCGGTTATAATCTTAAGCCCTGTTTTCCTGATCACTGCACTTGCTATCAAGCTTGAAGATCACGGTCCCGTATTCTTTAAGCAGGAGCGTGTTACTAAGGGCGGAAAGCATTTCATGATCCTGAAGTTCCGTTCCATGATCGTTGATGCTGAAAAGGACGGACGTCCTCATCCTGCAGGAGAGAAGGATGACAGAATTACAAAGGTAGGAAGGGTTATCCGTGCCATCAGAGTCGATGAGCTCCCACAGTTATTTAATATCCTTAAGGGCGACATGAGCATCGTTGGCCCCAGACCTGAAAGATACGAACATGTTATTAAGTATACGAATGATATTCCTGAGTTCAGATACAGGGAGAAGGTAAAGGGCGGACTTACCGGTTATGCCCAGGTATATGGCAAATACAATACTTCCGCTTTGGATAAGCTCAAGCTCGATCTTACTTATATTGCAAATTACAGTATCTTACTTGATCTCCAGATCATCTTCGAGACATTCAAGATCCTGCTTCAAAAAGAGAGTACGGAAGGATTTGACAGCAAGCGTGCACGCGAGATGCACGATGCTGATTGTAAGTAATGCATATCCTGGTTGTTTCACAGTTCTTTTATCCTGAGTCATTCCGTTACAACGAGATCGCAGCGGAACTGGCTAAACGCGGTTATAAGATTACGGTAGTAACCGGTATACCCAATTATCCTATGGGCAAATTCTTCCCTGGCTATTCCTGGACTAAGAAAAGAAGAGAAACCTGGAAAGGCATTGATATCAACCGTATTCCTTTGATCGCACGCGGAAAGAGCAATTTTGGAATGATCCTCAATTACTATTCCTTTGTAATATCCGGTTGGTTCTGGAACAGATTCAATAAGATAGAAGCGGATATGGTATTCAGTTTTGAATCTTCTCCGATGACGCAGCTCAAAGTCGGATGTGGATATGCCAGGAAGCATAAGGTCCCGCACTATGTTTATGTTCAGGATCTCTGGCCCGAAAACGTTGAGACTGTAACCGGTATCCATAACCGTTTGATAATCGGTCCCATCGACAGAATGGTCGATAAGATCTACCGCCAGGTCGATAAGATCTTTGTTACGACACCTTCATTTGTCGAAGCAATTGTTAACCGTAAAAAGCCTGTGGATAAGAATAAAGTCTTCTATTGGCCACAGTTTGCCGAGGAATTCTATAAGCCGATGGAAAGACAGAAAGTTGACGCCATACCTGATGATGGATCTTTCAAGATTGCATTTACCGGTAATATCGGTTATGCACAAGGTCTTGATATCCTGCCTGTTACGGCAAAACTTCTTGATGGAAAGAACGTTAAATTTGTCATAATAGGCGATGGAAGATACCTGGATGAATTCAAGGCTAAGATCGATGAATGCGGTGTCAGGGATATGTTTATATTTGTTCCGAGGATTCCGGCAACTTCTATTCCTGAATACTTAAGTGCATGTGATGCAGGATTTATTAGCTTCGCAAATGAGCCGTTGTGGGCAAAATCAATTCCTGCCAAGCTCCAGTCCTATATGGCTTGCGGAATGCCGATAATAGCATCAGCTTCTGGTGAGACTAAGAGGATCATTGAAGAAGCTGAATGCGGTATCTGCTGTGAGATTGGTGATGAGAACGCGCTTAAGGAAGGTATCGAAAATCTGTTGAACGCTGATCTTAAGAAGATGGGTGCTAATGGAAAGAAATACTGTGATACGAACTTTGAGAAGTCTGCCTTGATGGACATCCTGGAAGGATATATAGCTGAAGTGAAGAAAGCCTGATAAGGCCTTGTGTTATAATTTTATTGCATCTGACAGATGAAGAAAGAGCCCTGATACAGCATGGATTATTCAGACAAGAGATTGCTTATAATCAGTAATAACGTTTTAAGTTATACTCAAGATAATGGTAAGACTATCTTGTCTTTCTTCGATTCTGTTCCAAAGGAATGTGTAAGGCAGCTGTATTTCAGCGGCGAGAATCCGGGTGTATCGGGTTATAAGTATTTTCAGATAAGTGATAACGACATCATTAAAGGTGTATTCTCGCGTAAACGAAGGGGAAGAGCCTATGCGGATGTTAATTCTGATGTGGAAGTCAGTTCATTTGCACACAATCAGGCTCGGAAAAAGACAGCGTTAATGAGACTTATCAGAGAGTGCTTGTGGTATAAGAAATGGATCTCTGATCAGCTGATTAACTGGCTTGATGAATATAAGCCTACTGCAATTTTCTTTGTTGCCGGAGATAGTCTGTTTGCTTATCAGATAACGGAGTTTATAAGGTACAGGTATAAGTCATCTCTGTCTGTATTTATAACTGACGATTATGTAATGCCCCGTACTAATGAATCCTTTTTGTCCAGATACAGAAGGGAAAAAGTGCTTGAGAGCATGAAAAAATGCGTTACAGATGCCGACCAGTTCTTCACAGTCTCCGAGCCGATGCGTCAGGCATATTTAAAGCTCT
This sequence comes from uncultured Clostridia bacterium, assembly GCA_946403085.1. Lineage (GTDB taxonomy): Bacteria > Bacillota > Clostridia > Saccharofermentanales > Saccharofermentanaceae > Saccharofermentans. The sequence goes on from CAMIYM010000004.1 coordinate 223,552, forward strand.
TTAATAAAGACAGCCATAAGATCGTTAACATGACTGAGTCTATGAAGCTCAATGGTAATGATGAATCTAAAGAGAATGATAAGACTACATTGATCTACGCCGGCGGACTTTATTACGGTAGGGAAGATGTTCTTGGCAGTATCGGTAAGGTTATAAGCCAATATAATTCTGCAGGTCCTTCTAAGAAGGCGTTTCTTAAGATCTATACCAATCAAAAACCTGACCAGGCTCTTCTTGATAAGATCAACATTCCTGATGCGTCTTCATTCTGCGGTTCGCTTGACCGTTCTCAGTTAGCGGTTGAACTTAATAATTCGGATATTCTTGTATTCGTCGAATCTTCAGATCCTTTGCAGAAAGAAAAGACCAGGTTCTCTTTATCCACAAAAGTAACTGAGTATTTGTCGCTTGGCAAACCGATCTTCGCTGTTGGCCCGTCTGATATCGGATCCATGGACTATCTGTTTGATGTTGCTGAATGTGTCTTTGATGAGAGTGAGATCGAAGATGTCCTTAAAAGATTGCTTGAAAATACTGAACGTCAGAATCAGCTTGGTATATTGGCGAAACAGAAATACGAGAAATATCACAATAAGGAAGCTATCCAGAATCAGTTGCTAAGTCTTGTTTTCCAGGAAGGAGATAAGCAAGATAATGACTAATGATTCTGTTAAAGGCGTAATTAAGAATTTCATTCTGAATTTTCTATCGTTTGCGTTGCCGACGGTCGTTCTTCAGTTTGTAGTTCAGCCTTTGATCGCTGCAAAACTCGGCGGAGATCTTAATGGCCAGTATCTTACCTTGATGTCATTGAATTTCTTCCTGATCGGCATTAGCGCCACTGTATTAAATACTGTCAGGATGCTTCAGAATGAGAAGTACGAGAAGAATAATGTTGTCGGTGATTTTAATATTATTTTTCTGTTCTATGCTCTTTTGCTGATCCTGATAATGCCGTTGGGTTATCTCTTATATGTAAAGGATACCAATATAATCGACATTCTTCTTTATGTCCTGATAGGTATCCTTTACCTTTACCATGATTATATCTTTGCCCAGTACCGTCTGCGTATGCAATTCAATAAGATACTCATAAATAACGGCATCCTTATCGTCGGATATGCCATAGGAACGGTATTGTTTATGTTCGTGCTTCCAAAGTGGCAGTTCGTATTCATATGCGCTTATGTGCTTACCGGTATATATGATTTTGCAAACACGACATTTATCAGAGAACCTCTCAAGAAGACCGAGTTTTTCAGTGAGACTGTCAAGAAGGTTGGTTCTTTGATGGTCGCAAATTCGCTTAACTCATCAATCGCTTATTTTGATAAGCTCTTGTTGTTCCCGCTGCTTGGCGGTGTAGCTGTATCTGTCTATAACACAGCGTCTCTTGTCGGTAAGATGTTATATCTTGTATCATTCCCGCTGAACAGCTTGCTTCTTAGCTACCTCGTAAAGATCAAGCGTTTCAGACTTGCATCTGTTAAGAAATACATATTTAGAACTGTTGTGGTCCTTATCCTGGGATATATAGTTTGTGTTCTTGTCGGATATCCTCTGACAGACTTGTTATATCCTCTTTGGGCTTCTGAATCGCATATTTTCATTCCTATCACAGTCGCATCTAATTTGTTCCTTTTGATCAGCGAATTGATAAACACGGTTCTGCTTCGCTATTACAAGATTTCATTCCAGATGATCATTCAGTCTGTTAATCTCGTTATGTATCTTGGCGTAAGCCTTGTTGCTATGTATTTCTGGGGGTTGCTTGGATTCAGCATAGGTGTATCAATAGTCGCACTGATCAAAACGGTAGTAATGTTGATAATTATAATCCGATTGGATAAAAAACAAGAGCAAATAGTATAAACTATAAATAGCACACTTAGAAAACACTATTCTTATTTGGATTTTGGAGTTTGCTATGGACAATTCATACGACATTATCATCATCGGTGCCGGCGTAACAGGCTGTGCGATAGCCAGAGAGCTTTCAAAGTATGAAGCGAGGATCCTTGTCGTCGAGAAGGATGAAGATGTCTGTACGGGCACGTCAAAGGCCAACAGCGGCATTGTCCATGCCGGATACGATGCAAAGCCGGGAACCTTAAAAGCTAAAATGAATATACGCGGCAATGAACTCATGACAGATCTTGCAAAAGATCTGGATATTCCGTTTAAACGTATCGGTTCACTTGTTGTTTGTATTGATGAAGAGCAAAAACAGGGAATAGAGGATCTGTACCAGAGAGGTCTTGCTAATGGCGTTCAGGGTTTGAAGATCCTTAATAGAGATGAAGTTAAAGAATTAGAACCTAACATTTCCGATAATGTCGTTTGTGCACTATTTGCTCCTACCGCAGGTGTGATCTGTCCATTCAGACTTAATATAGCTCTTGCTGAGTGTGCTTGTCAGAATGGAGTCGAATTCAGATTCAATACTGAAGTAACTGACATTAATGAATCCGAGAATGGATGGATAATATCAGCAGGTAACGAGAAGCTTAATTCCAAAGCGGTTATCAATGCTGCTGGATGTCATGCTGATGAGATGCATAACCTGATATCTGATAATAAGTATCACATCACTGCCAGAAGAGGCGACTACATATTGCTGGACAGAGCATTGGAAGGCTTTGTAAACCACGTTATATTCCCTCAGCCAACAAAACTCGGCAAGGGAATACTTGTAACTCCAACAGTTCACGGAAATACTCTGATTGGTCCTACGGCTATAGATAACGACAGCAAGGATGAAGCACCTGTTACTGCTGATGGTATAGCAAAAGTATTGGAAGGCCAGGCAAAGAATGTTACAGGGCTTCCGGTAAAGCAGGTTATCACAGGTTTCTCAGGCCTCAGAGCACATGAGGATAGCGGTGAATTCATACTTAAGGAAGAGATAAACTGCTTCTTCGATTGTGTAGGTATCGAATCACCCGGATTAACGGCTTGTCCTGCAATCGGTGAATATATGGCAGACCTGGTCTCTTCAAAACTTCAGTTAGTTATAAAGCAACAGTGGAACGGCATCTGCCACGATGTCAAAAAGCCGTTTGAGATGGATGAAAAGGAAAGAGACCAGTTAATAAAAGAGCATCCGGAATATGGCAGAATAATCTGCCGTTGTGAGACCATCACAGAAGGTGAGATCATCGATGCTATAAGAAGGACTTTGGGTGCCAGATCTCTTGACGGAGTTAAGAGAAGGACTAGAGCCGGAATGGGCAGATGTCAGGGTGGCTTCTGTTCTCCTAAGGTAATGGAGATATTGAGCAGGGAAACAGGCATTCCGTTTAATGAGATAACCAAGAACGGCGGAAATTCAAAGATCTTAACAGGGAGGACCAAAAATGAGAGCTGATGTTGTTGTTATCGGCGGCGGTCCTGCAGGTCTTGCTGCTGCAATCGGTGCTGCAAAAGAAGATAAAGAACTTAATATCCTTATACTTGAGCGTGATCACGAGTTGGGCGGAATTCTTAACCAGTGCATTCATAATGGATTTGGCCTTCATACATTTAACGAAGAACTTACAGGCCCTGAATACGCTGCAAGGTTCGAAAATCAGCTGAAAGATTACAATATCGATTATCTGCTCGATACTATGGTTCTTGATATCGCTCAGAATAAGGTAACTGCCGTAAACAGTGCAAATGGTGTGTTCAGTGTGGAATGCGGTGCGATCGTTCTTTGCATGGGCTGCCGTGAACGCCCCAGAGGTGCACTTAACATTCCGGGATTACGACCAGCCGGCGTATTCACAGCTGGTACAGCTCAGAGATTAGTAAATATTGAAGGTTATATGCCTGGTAAAGAAGTCGTTATCCTGGGTTCAGGCGACATTGGTCTTATAATGGCAAGAAGAATGACACTTGAAGGCGCTAAGGTTAAGGCTGTCTGTGAGCTTATGCCATACTCAGGCGGTTTGAAGCGTAATATCGTTCAATGTCTTGATGACTTCGATATCCCGCTTCTTTTATCTCATACGGTCATTGATATCAAGGGTAATGAGAGAGTTACATCTGTAGTTATCGCTGAAGTTGATGAACACTCAAAACCTAAAAAAGGAACTGAACAGGAGATATCCTGTGATACTCTGCTCCTTTCTTGCGGTTTGCTTCCTGAGAATGAACTCTCAAGGGCAGCTGATGTTAAGATAAACCCTGCTACTAACGGTCCGGTGGTTAATGAATCATTTGAGACATCAATTCCGGGAGTATTTGCCTGTGGTAATGTCCTTCACGTTCACGATCTTGTGGATTATGTATCTGAAGAATCAGCCAGGGCAGGTAAGAGTGCTGCCAGATATGTTAAGAGCGGACAGAAGCCTGATGTTAATGCTATTCAGATCAAGGCTGAAAAAGGTGTCAGATATACAGTTCCTTCTACCGTTCGTATAAACGAGTTGGAAGATGATCTTATAATCCGTTTCAGATCCACCGGTGTTTTTAAGGACTCGTATATTGAGGTTACAATTGACGGACAGCAAAAGATCCGAAGAAGAAAGCAGATAATCACACCCGGTGAGATGGAGCAGGTTATCCTGAAAAGGGAAGATCTTAACCAGGATGTTAATGAGATAACTGTTGCTATTACGGAGGGCTGACATGGAAACAAGAGAACTTACATGTATTAATTGCCCTATGGGCTGCAGGATCACCGTAAAGCTTGATGGTGACAACATATTAAGTGTTGAAGGAAACACCTGTAAACGCGGTGATACCTATGCCAGAACAGAGGTAACTGCGCCTGTAAGAACAGTAACCACTACAATTAAAGTCATTAATGGTGTTCAGGACAGAATTAGCTGCAAGACAAAGTCTCCGGTCCCCAAAGACAAGATCTTTGATGTTATGGAAGTGATTAATAAAGTAGCCTGCGAAGCTCCTGTTAAGATAGGCGACATTCTTATCGAAAACGCTGCAGATACAGGCATTCCGGTACTAGCGACAAAAAACGTAGACAAAATATAAGGCCAACATCTGCTGGCCTTATTTTATTAGTTCTGTGGTTTAATATAATCTCTCCAGATTAATGGCTGAGTCATTACTTCAGGTTTCTTGGTAACTCCGGGAGCAGTTGTGACCGTATATGTAAAGGTAATTGGTTTACCGGGATATAGTTTGAAATTGCTTCCGAATCCAAGCTGAAGATCCTTATACTTTTCAATGCTTACTTTAACCTTTGCATTATTCTTAAACCCACTGACAGTACCACCTGCAGGAGCATAGAAATAGATAAGTGAACCCATATAACCTTCGGTGTTAGATGTGGTTATATAGGCATTTCCACGACCAATCTTTAATGTATGTTTATCGAGATTATTGGAGAGTACTACTGTGACAGGATAGGATATCGTTCCATCATCATTTGAAATACCATCACCAATAGATACTTTATAGTCTACATAGGCCCCAAGTCTGTTAGGGTGGTTAACTGAGTAGAAAACACCGATAACAGGATTTTCAGGATCTTTATTAAGTTCACCTGAAAGTCCCATTGAAGATAAAACTGCTTCTGATTCCGGATCTTTCATCCACATCATGAAGACTCTATCCTTTGCACTGTCCTTCATAATGGACATGAGCTTAAGAAGTGAGGCTTTATCAGTGTGTTCCATTAGCTTTGTGAAAACAGAATCGGCGGTTTCAGAAAATAACGCATTTGTTTTATTGTTTGCATTAATAATTCTCTGAGGATAGCCCAATGTATTTTTAAAATAATCTATATATATTTGTCTCTGAAGATAACTAACAGAGTTGTTCTCATTAAGCGTTTTTCCGTTTGAGAGCTTGATTGGTCCTGTTATGGTCATCATTCGCTGAATTATATGCGGAGTAAGAGTGATTACGCCATCAACTTTCTTGTTGTTTTTCTCTTCGTAAGCGGCGCAAAGAATCTCAGCAACCCTTGGATAATCCGGATTACATGTAGCTCTTCTAGGGCTATCTCCATACCAACTTGTAAGGAACAGTTTATTTTCAATAGAAGAGATTTTAATGGATTTAGCATGATTCGCTGGAATGCGAGCTGTTAAGTGAATAAACTTTCCAAAAGAGAAAATGCCGTCTTTAACTGTTGCGGTTCCTATTGATCCGGGAAACCCTCCAAGAGCTCGCATCTCGGAACTGTTCTGAGCAACAACTAAAAATGTCTTATTTTTACCATCAACAACGATGTCTATCAGTGGTTTATATGTCTCAAATTCAGCCATAAGTTCAAGTAATGAAGATACTTTTCCACTTACTTTCTCAGCTCTTTTAGGATCTTCTTTGATAAGAGAAATATCAAGTAGTTTTCCGCTTATATCAACTAGGTCCGGTTTGATCTTGTCCATAAGATCTATATATTCTTTAAGGACCTTAACATTAAGGCCTTTGTCTGCCTTAACAGATGAGAAAGGAGTCTTGCTCATAACATCAGCAGCGGGTCGTAAGATCTTGGAGGAGGTATCTTCTAATACCGGGAAGACCCCTTCTGTTTGCTGAGGCAGGCTCCTGTATTGTGAAACCTTACTTTCCAAGATATCCAGATTGAACTTTGGAAGATTATTAAGATCTGCCATGACTTTCTCAGCAGCAGGGCAGATTTCATCGATCATGTTGCTGTATCCATAAAGTCTATCAGCCATTTCAGGCCCCATATTATCCATATCAAGCTTGCTGATATCAGGCATCCCAAGCTTATGTAAGTAGGATGAAGTTGGTTTTAATACTGTTTCTGTGGCCTCATCGGCAATGTTTAATGCTTTATTTACAGTGTCGAGATCTTCAGAAACCTGTTTTCCGATAAATGGGTAAGATCCGAGTTTGTCCCATTTCTCGTCAGCCAGACTTGTCTGTAGCGAATAAATAGAAGCTTCTACCTTTGCAATCTCTATATCTGCAGCATCTGCATCACCGGTCTTAAGGTATCCAACGGATTTCTTAATTGAGGTTTTAAGTTCATTTGCATCTGCCATGAGGGACATAGCACTTGCATAATAATCGTCATATAGCTTGATAACCTTTATTTCTGCAAAGAATGTGAGTATTAGTAAAGCCAATATTATTGAGAGCAACACTTTGGCGACTTTGCTCTTCTTACTATATTTCCTGGTGCCACTGATCCGGTTAGAGTCCGGAGATTTTGTGGCAATTGAGTGATTTGCAGTCTTTTTCATCAATAATCCCCAATAATACCGACCTTTGTCTTATTAGATGAACATAATTATACAATTAGATATTTTAATTGTGCCTAAATATCGAATGAAATATATAAAAAAACTGTAATATGTTCGAAATAAATATACTAATTACTATTATTATAATTTAAATAACTCGAATTGCATTTAGTGTGCAAACAGAGGTGTTTGATTATGAATAGAATGAGAAAAACGGTAAAACCTAACGAAAAGCACTTGGAACTCGGATTTAATAATAAGTCCTGGGTACTTAGGGCTCTTATTGTTACTGCCTTGGATATTTTCTTTGTTTATATTGCATTTTTCTGTGCTTTGCTTTTAAGGTTTGATTTTTCTTTTTCCAGTATTCCTGAGATATACTTCAACGGATACATAATGCTTATGCCAATATGGTGTGTTATTGTTGTTGTTGTTTTCTATATTGCACGTCTATATCACAGCATTTGGAGCTTTGTTAGTATTAATGAGGCTTTAAGAGTAATTCTTTCATATCTTGCAATCGGCCCGTTGTTTGTTGTTTCTTCCTTGGTTGTCGGTTTGAGAATGCCTATTTCTTTCTATTTGGCCGGAACATTTGGGTGTGTCGTATTCCACATATTTAACAGGTTCTCATATAGATTATTCAGATTGTTAAGTGGTAGGGGAAGACTTCCTCTGGGAAATGGCCGTGCTAACGATAACCGAGTTATGATCATCGGTGCCGGAGATGCTGGTGCAATGCTGGTTAAAGACCTTTTGAACAGTAATAAGACTACAATGGTCCCTGTTTGTTTTATCGATGAGAATAAGAATAAGCATGGAAGATCTCTTTATAACGTGCCAATCGTAGGCGGAAGTGCTGATCTTATTACTAAAGCTGCTGAGTATAATGTTGATACGATTATCTTTGCTATTCCTACTGCTTCTGCTGCAGATAGAAAGAATTACCTTAATCTTGCTAAAGAAACCGGATGTAAGCTAAGGACTATTCCAGGTATATTTCAATTGGTTAATGGGGAAGTCAGCATTAGTCAGGTTCGTGATGTTGAACTTACTGACCTTCTTGGAAGAGAACCTATTACAATCGATAATGAATCTGTTTTTAACATGATCAAGGGTAAGACAATCCTTGTTACCGGTGGCGGTGGATCAATTGGATCTGAGCTTTGCCGTCAGATTGCTAAGCATGAACCAAAGCAGCTTATTATCTTTGATATCTATGAGAATAATGCTTATGAGATCCAGCAAGATCTTCTTAGGAAATATAAGAATAAGGGACTTAATCTGGTAACTCTTATCGGTTCTGTACGTAATACCCACAGAATTACATCCGTTATGCAGGAATATAAGCCTGACATAGTATTCCATGCTGCTGCACATAAACATGTTCCTCTTATGGAAGTAAGTCCTAATGAAGCAATTAAGAACAATGTAATGGGTACTTATAAGACAGCAAAGGCAGCTGCTCTTGCCGGCGTAAAGAAATTTGTTCTTATCTCTACTGATAAGGCCGTTAACCCTACAAACATCATGGGAGCAACCAAGCGTATTTGTGAGATGATAATCCAGATGATGGACCGTGAGACTCCGAATACTTCATTTGTAGCAGTCAGATTCGGTAATGTATTGGGTTCCAATGGTTCTGTTATTCCTTTATTTAAGAAACAGATTGCTGAAGGTGGTCCTGTTACGGTAACCGATAAAGAGATCACCAGATTCTTTATGACTATTCCGGAAGCTGTATCTCTTGTATTGCAAGCTTCTTACTATGCTAAAGGCGGCGAGATATTTGTTCTTGATATGGGCGAGCCTGTTAAGATCGATGATATGGCAAGGAACCTTATCAAGCTCTCAGGATTAACTCCTGATGTCGACATTAAGATCGAATACACCGGATTAAGACCTGGTGAGAAGCTCTATGAAGAAAAGCTTATGGCTGAAGAAGGCATGAAGACAACTGAAAACAAGTTGATCTTTATCGGAAAGCCTATAGAGATGGATGATGAGCAGTTTAAGATCAAGCTGGCAAAGCTTGATGATGACAGTAAAGAAGACGATGAGAACATCAGGAAGTATGTAATGGATATTGTTCCCACATATAAACCTAGTCAGAGTTGAGTGAAATAGATATGAAAGTATTACTCTTTATTCTGGCAATAATAGTTCTAATTGCGATTATACTGGCTTTGATTGCAGTAATTGTAAAGCCTGTATCTATTTATAAGAATAAGCCAGAAGAGAAGAATCCCATGCAGGGAAAGAGAGTCAGATTTGTTGAATCTTCTTCTGAGCCTGTTAATGCCGATGGTGTAAGAGGTCATCTTGAAGCGATAGGCGATTCTGAGCACAAAGCAGGAGTATATGAAATCGTTTTCAAAAGATTATTTGATATAATTCTTTCTTTTTTTGGTCTAGTCTTATTATCTCCCGTTTATTTATTCTTGACTTTATGGATCGTTATTGATGATCCGGGTCCGGTCTTGTTTACTCAGAAGAGACTCGGAAAGAATAAGCAATATTTTAAACTTCACAAGTTTAGATCTATGAAGATGTCTACTCCGCATGATAAGCCGACTCATATGCTAGAGAATCCTGAACAGTATATTACTAAAGCTGGCAAGTTTATTAGAGCTCACAGTCTTGATGAGCTTCCTCAGATATGGGATATATTCATAGGAAACATGTCTGTAGTTGGTCCCAGGCCCGGATTATGGAATCAGGATCTGCTTACTGCAGAACGTGATAAGTACGGTGCCAACGATATTAGACCCGGTTTGACCGGTTGGGCTCAGATTAATGGAAGAGATGAATTGGAGATTCCGGTTAAAGCAAAACTTGATGGTTATTATTGCAATAATCTTGGATTAAAGATGGATCTTAAGTGTTTCTTTGGCTCACTTGGTGTCTTTAAAGGCGATAAAAGCGTCGTTGAAGGTGGTACCGGTGAATTAAAGCGTCAGGAGAGTGCTAAATGAAAAAAGTTCTTATTACTGGTGCAAATTCATATATCGGCATGAGCTTCGAGAAGTATGCAGCAGACCATTATTCACAAGAGCTTTCAGTTGATACTATCGATATGATAGATGGTTCTTGGAGACAGAAGGACTTCTCTTCATATGATATTGTTTATCATGTTGCCGGAATTGCTCATGCTGATGTTGGTAAAGTATCTGAGGAAGTTAAATCAAAATACTATGCTATTAACACCGATCTTGCTATAGAGACCTGTAAAAAGGCAAAATCAGATGGTGTAAAACAATTCGTTTTCATGTCTTCAGCAATAGTATATGGTGATTCTGCTCCATATGGTAAGTCTAAGAGAATTATTAAAGACACAGAACCTAATCCGGCTAACTTCTATGGCGACAGTAAATGGCAGGCTGATAAGGGCGTTAGAGAACTTGCTTCTGATGATTTCTGTGTTACAGTTTTACGTCCGCCTATGATCTATGGAAAGGGTAGTAAAGGTAATTATCCGACTTTAGCTAAGATGGCAAAGAAGCTTCTTGTGTTTCCTGATGTGGAGAATGAACGTTCAATGCTCTATATAGAGAATCTTTGTGAGTTTCTGTGTCAGATTATGATCAGGGGAGAAGGCGGTATTTTCTGGCCTCAGAATGCTGAATATACAAAAACTAGTGATATGGTAAAGCATATAGCAGAAGTATCCAATCATAAGATACATGTGTCAAAAGGTTGGAATTGGGTTGTTAAGCTTGCAGCATTTATTCCGGGTAAACCTAAAAATATGGCAAATAAAGCATTTGGTAATTTGGTTTTTGATTTTGATATTAGTACATATTCTTTTGATTATCAATTATTCTCTTTTAAGGAATCGATAAAAAGGACTGAAGGATAATGGATATTGTAATAATCAACTGTTTTGACACTTATGAACACAGAGTAGATCTACTGTGCGATGTGTTTATTGATGAAGGACACAATGTTGAAGTGTTGACATCAGATTATATGCATTTTGAGAAGAAGTATCGCTCCGAAATGAAGAATCATTTTAAGTTTTTTCATGCAAAACAATATAAGAAGAATTTATCTGTTTCAAGGCTGAATTCACATACTAAACTTTCAAGAGATATATCTAAATATCTTAATGAAAGAGATGTTCCTGATTTGATATGGGTTCTTATTCCACCAAACTCATTTGTAAAAGACATTGCTAGGTATAAAGAATCTCATATTAATACAAAACTTGTATTTGACTTAATTGATTTGTGGCCTGAAACAATGCCGATTGGTTCGTTGAAGAATATCTTTCCATTTACTATCTGGAAAGGTTTAAGAGATAACTATTTAAAATTTGCAGATTATATAGTAACTGAGTGTGATTTATATAAAAAGAAGTTAAATGATGTTATAGGAAGTATACCAACATCAACTTTATATCTTGCTCGTCCGTATATTCCGCTTGAACCTCATTTGAATTTACCTGATGACAGAATTAATTTATGCTATCTTGGCTCAATAAATAATATTATTGATATAGATAGAATAGGTATGATTATCAAAGAGTTTAAGATTCTTAAACCCGTAGAACTTCATATTGTTGGTGATGGAGAGAATCGTGATAGATTGATTAATGTTGCTGAGGAAAGCGGTGCTAGTGTAGTATTTCACGGAAGCATATATATTCGTGATGAAAAACAGAAAGTGTTTGACATGTGCCATTATGGGCTAAACATTATGAAAGACACTGTTTGTGTTGGACTTACAATGAAAAGTATTGATTATATGGAATTTGGAGTTCCTATAATCAACAACATAAATGGAGACACATGGGATGTAATTGAGCGTTTTAATATAGGATACAATGAAGTTCCTTCTATAGATGATTATGATTTAAGCCAGCGTCATAATTCACGTAAGTTCTTTGAGGATAATTTTACCTCTGATATATTTCGACATAAAGTGTTATCTATTATAGAAGCTTAGGAGTTTTCTCGTGATTTCTGTTTGTATTCCAACATATAATGGAGAAAAATATATCTATGATCAGCTTATCTCTATTCTCTCGCAGATAAGCGATTGTGATGAAATCATCATTTCTGATGACTCCTCTACAGATAATACACTTTCAATTATACGCGGTATTGATGATCCCAGGATTCACATATATTCCGACAATCACTTTCATTCTCCGGTATACAATATTGAAAATGCAATTAGACATGCCAACGGAGAATATATATTTCTTTCAGATCAAGATGATATTTGGATTGATAATAAAGTTTCAATAATGATGTCTTATTTGAAAGAATATGACTGTGTAGTTTCAGATGCGATTGTTGTAGATAGTAATTTGACTACTATATATCCGTCTTTTTTTAAATTGAGAAATAGTGGCGTAGGTATTTTGAAAAATATAATTAAGAATAGTTATGTTGGTTGTTGTATGGCATTTCGGAGTTCTCTATTAACAAAAATAATACCTTTTCCACGAAATATCCCAATGCATGATATTTGGATTGGCTTGAATGCTGAGAAATACGGAAAAAGTATTTTTATTGATGATCGCTTGATTATGTATAGAAGACATAGTAACAATGCCAGTGTTACTGCAGAGAAAAGTAATAATTCATTATTTCGAAAGATGAAGATGAGATTATATATCGTCAGGGCTTTGATATTTCGCAAGTAGTTGTGAGCTTAGGGTAGATTAATTAGGTAAATTGAAAGGTTAATTAATGGTTCATTTATATATAGTATGCGTGATTTATAATATTTCAATAAGCGAGATTGCTTCATTAAGCAATTTCACTCAGTTTTCATCGGATAAGGATGATACAAGAATTGTTATAATTGACAATTCAGATGATAATTCAAAGCGAATATATAATAAACATCTTGCTGATAATGACAAGCGTTATGTTTATATTTCAAATGGTGAAAACCTTGGAATAAGCAGGAGTTACAACAAAGCCATTTCATTAGTAGATGATAGTGATTCCTGGATTATGTTTACAGATGATGATACTAACATTTCTCTTGAATATTTGAATAATGTGTATAATGCAATATTTAATACAGAATATGAAATAATCAGCGGAATAGTTCAGAGCAACAAGGGCCCAATGTCACCTATTTATCGAGTTAAGCTTTTTTCTAATAACAAAAACTTCATTCATTCTGCTGGTGCATATAACAATATTTACTGTATTAATAGTTGTCTTTGTGTTAAGAGAAGTGTTTTTAATCAAGTTAGATATAATGATGATATTTTTTTAGATCATGCTGATTTTCTTTTTATGGAAGATTTGGCAGTTAATAAATTAAATTCGATCCTAATTGTTGATGGAGAAATTATTCAAAATTTTTCTGCCGATACTAAGACTCATATTAGTAGTGCAATTAAAAGATATCGACTATTCAAGAAAGATTTTATCAGATATTGCAAATTAACAAACAAAAGCTGCTCCTTTATGATTGCTGTATTAATTAAGCATTGGCTGAAACTTGTATTAACAAGTAAGTATTTTAAGTAAGGACTATGAATTATGAAATTGTTTTTTTTGTATACTGTACCTGCAGATAATTCAATATATAAGAAAATAAAAGATCAGATTATTACTTTTCAAAAGCTGAAAGATAATGGTGTTATTGATGGTTTTGCTTGCGTAAATTCAAGTGCTACGGAAAATTATGTCTATCGAATCAGCACTGACAATAAGCATGGTGTTCGGTTTTTCAATAGAATTGGCCATTTGTACGCACTGTCGAATGTTGTATTATCCTATCCTAAACTCTATAAGTATGTTTATAGATATATTAAAGAGAATTCTTTTACACATATTTATATTAGAAGAGCTGTGTGTGATAGGTTCTTGATTTCATTCATGAAAAAACTCAACAAAGCAGGTATTAAAATCTTATTCGAAATACCAACATATCCGTATGATAAAGAATTTCCGCCCAATAGTATGTATAAAAAGATTGATAATAAATGGAGATCTAAGTTAAGTCCGCTAGTTCAGTACATTGTTACTCCGTTTAGGGGATATGACTACATTTTTGATATTCCTGTTATTACTGTTGATAATGGTATAATCGTTGATAATGTTAAGCGAGTTAGCGGAAATAAGGAGAATACTGATAATACGATTAATCTTATTGCCGTGGCGGGTCTTTCTTACTGGCATGGTTATGATAGGTTGATAAAAGGATTAATTGATTACTATGATCATCAGGAGAATCCTCGAGAATTGTATTTCCATTTGGTCGGTGGAGAGATGGATAATCAATTCAGAAAAGAGTATGAACAATTAGTATTGGGCAGTTCAATCGAATCAAGAGTTAAGTTTTATGGCCCGGTATTTGGCGAAGAATTAAATAAAATATACGAGAACGCAGATATCGCTGTAAGTTCATTAGGTCTGCACAGATTAGGTCTTAAACAAAGCGCTACGCTTAAATCTAGAGAATATCTTGCTAAGGGGCTTCCTATTATTTCAGAAGGAAATGTAGGTTATGATTCTGAGGACTTTAAATATGCTTTAAATTTACCAATGGATGAGAGCCCTATAAAAATACAAGATATAATTGATTTCTACGATAGAATATACAATAACGGATTAATGAATAGAGAGGATATTATTTCTGATATAGTCAATTATGCATATAAAAACTTTGATATGTATGAATTAATGAAAAATATGATTACGGAATTGAAACACTAAAATTTGAAGTGATGTAATTGATATATAGATTTGGAGAGATAAATGAAGATTAGTATTGTACTTTTAATAATATTTCTTATTGTTGCAATATTATTATATGCTGCTGTAATAAGCAGAGATTACATTTCTTCAATTAAAAAGATATATTTTACAACAGCTTTTGTTGGTATATTGATTTACTCTGGAGTTTCTACATTATATGTGGATCTTTGCGAGGATTTCTTTATCCATTTCCTTATTTATATTGTTGTTTTCTCAATTGCTTTTGTTTGTTCAAGCCGTTTTAAAATTGGTTCTTATTTTATAAATTATTCGGACTCTCAAATAGAATCGTTAAGACCAAAATTAAAAAAGAACTCATTAATGGATTCTTCTAATCTATCTGATGCATTTTTGATTGTTATGGTTGTGTTAAGTTATTCATATATTTTTATTCAGCTTATCTATCCGGAAAACCGTTTGGGAAATCTCATTAATATCTCTTTGAATCAAAAAGATATCTTTAATAATAGAGATTACTCAAGAAGTCTTCTTATCTATCAAATATTTAATTATTTTGAATTGGGCTCTTTAGGATTTTATTATGTTTATCTTGGAAGACTCGTAAACAAGAAAAAGACGAGCATAGCTATTATTCTTATACTTCTTCGTGTTTATTTGAATCTGGGTCTTAATCAGTACATATCCAGGAATGAAATTGTTTCTCTTTTATTGTTTATTGCATTAGTTGTAGTCTACAGTAAAAACAGGTATGACGATCTCTTTAAGAAGACTATTAAGCTTTTTGCTATTGTGTTTGCTCTTACGCTTATATTATCACCTGTTCTTTATATGTATCAATTCCTTAGACTAGGTTTATCATTACCCGATATTGATGCGTCTGAGGCAATTTCTTCTTTGATTTATAGTGAGACCAATTATGGACAGTATTATGAGAGCTTGCTTGAATTATCATCAACTAAAGGTACTGTTAATTGGTTTGTTTGGATTTTGACTTTACCTGTTCCTAGTGCCATTTTTACTTTTAAAAGGGATATAGTTTTAGTAAATCAGGTTTTGTCTGAATATATTACCGGTTACCCTTATGGACATGCATATTATACTGTTAAATTACCATCTTTATTCGGTGAAGCTCTATATGTGTTTGGAATCTTGTTTTACTGGTTGCATGCAGTGTTTATTGGAGTTTTTATCAATAAACTAAGTGGAATTCTTGAGAAAGATGAGAATTTGTCGATATTAACTTTATGGTTTGCCACGCAATCGCTATTACTTGGTCGTGGTGGATCAAGCTCATTAGTTCCCAATGCCGTTAATATTCTTTTATTTTATGCAATAATAATTACAATTATTAATTATATTAAACGAAGGCGAATTGTTTCAACAAAAAGGTTCAAATGATTGAGTAGGAGAATAACAGTATGGTAAATGTAATTGGACTTGGTTATATAGGTCTTCCGACAGCTCTTATGCTTAGTTCTCACGGAATTGAAGTTGTAGGAACTGATTACAACAAAGATCTAGTTGATACTTTAAATGAAGGCCGTACTACTTTCAAGGAATATGGGCTGGATGAACTTTTTCAGAAAGCTATTAGCTCTGGAATCCGCTTTACATCTGAATATCAAACAACAGATACATATATTATTTCTGTTCCTACACCATATGATAAGTTCAGTAAGAAAGTTGATGCTTGTTATGTTGTTGCTGCACTAAAGGACATATTAAAAGTTGCCCCTAAAGGAGCAACCGTTATTATTGAATCAACTGTTTCTCCCGGAACTATTGAAAAGTTTGTAAGGCCGGCCATAAATGAAGCTGGATTGGTTGTAGGTGAAGATATTAACCTTGTTCATGCTCCTGAAAGAATAATACCTGGAAATATGGTATACGAGCTGCTTCATAATAATAGAACGATTGGTGCTGATGATAAAGTTATTGGTGAAAAGGTAAAAGCACTGTATGCTTCTTTCTGTCAGGGTGAAATAGTTGTTACTGATATTAAGACAGCTGAAATGACTAAGGTTGTTGAGAATACTTTCCGAGCAGTAAATATCGCTTTTGCAAATGAGTTAGCTAAGATCTGCAGACACGATAATATGGATGTATATGAAATTATAAGAATCTGTAATATGCATCCGCGTGTAAATATACTTCAGCCTGGTCCCGGTGTTGGTGGACATTGTATTTCTGTAGATCCATGGTTCCTTGTAGGTGATTATCCTTCGCTGGCGAAGGTTATTGATGAAGCCATGAAGACTAATGATGGTATGCCTGATTTCGTTCTTAATCGTATATATGAGATTATGAAAGAAAACAATATGACTGATATTACCAGAGTTGGTTTATATGGTCTTACATATAAAGAAAATGTAGATGATATTAGAGAATCTCCGACGCTTCAATTACTTGAAAGTCAGGAGAGACATCTTGCAACAGGACTTAAGGTATATGATCCTTACATCACAAAGGATGTAGTAAGAAACCAATACCATGATCTTGAGTCATTCCTTAATGATGTTGATTTTGTTGTAATTATGGTTAAGCACAAAGAAATTATTGAAAGTATGGAGAAGATTGCAAATAAGATTGTTTTAGATTGTCATAATATATGTTCTTTCCCGGGTGTATATCACTTGTGATTTCTTTGATTGATAAAAAATGTTCGTTGTACAATTTCAAACAATCAGATTAAAGATAATAATTGAAAGCGGAATGTAATTAGTAAGATATGAAAGATGATAAAAAGCAAATAGGGAATGATGCAGTCAAAGTAACGATTGCGAAGATAATTGCCCAAGCGCTTTCAATGGTTGTTGCCATGTTAATGGCTCGTTTTCTTACGCTTGAGGAAAACGGTACATATTCGCAGGTAATCCTTGTCATAAACATGGTCCTTTCATTATTCATGCTCGGACTTCCTAATAGTATGAATTATTATATGGGAAGAGCAGAAAACAAGGAGCAGAAAAAGCAGTTCCTTTCTACTTATTATGCTCTGAACTCCTTATTAGGATTGGGTGTTGGTGTAATTTTATTAGTTTTCATGCCGTTGGTAATGAAATATTTTGACAATCAGGCTCTTAAGTCGCTTTGGTTATTTATGTTGTTATACCCATGGGGAAAAATCATAACTACCAGCGCTGAGAATCTATATATTGTTTATCACAAAACAAATTCAGTTTTGCTATATAGAGTGTTGTTAAGTGGTGCAATTATCGTTGCAATCATCATAGCGCATATAATTAAACTGAATTTCAATATGTATATGCTTATTCTTCTTGTTATTACATTAGTGTTTAGTGCTGTTGTTTTGCTTGAGGCAAATAAGTTGGGAGAAGGTATTTGTGTAAAACTATCATTTGGTTATATTAAGCAAGTATTAGCTTTCTCTTTGCCGTTGGGATTGGCTACCGCAGTGGGCACTATAAATATTGAACTTGATAAGTTTATGATAGGAAACTTTGTAGATACAGCTACTCATGCAGTATATACGAATGCTTCTAAAGAGATGCCGGTAGCAATTGTTGCGAGTGCATTTACTGCAGTTTTATTGCCGAGTTTTTCAAAGTATTTTAAAGAGAATCAAAAAGACAAAGTCGTCCAATTATGGGGTCATTCTACTAAAATCGCTTTTTATATAATTTGTTTTTTGAGTATTGGAATGTTTGTATTTGCACCTGATTGCATAAGGGTACTGTATTCTGAAAAGTTTATTTCTGGATCTAATATTTTTAGAGTTTATTGTTTAGTATTATTGTTAAGAACTACATACTTTGGATTAGTATTGAATGCAGCTGGAAAGACAAAGTTTATTTTTTATAGCGCTTTGGCTTCATTAGGAATTAATTTCGTGCTTAATTATCTTTTGTATATTCCTTTGGGATTAATTGGTCCTGCGTTAGCTACTCTTATTAGTCAAATCATTATTAATGGTTTTCAAATAGTGTATTCTGCAAAACTATTAAACGTTAAAGTGTCTAAAATCTTTCCGTGGAAAGGCATCGGTGTTATTTTCCTTATTAATGTTATTCTTGGAATATGCTTTTTCTTTATAAAGGAATATTTGGTTTTGGACTACCTGATAGGAACAGAAATGGAATCAATAGTATTGGCCTTGGTATGGTTATGTGTTGATTTCTTGATTTTCAAGAAAAGTGCTTTTAAAGAATGGCACAGTTTTAATAACGTGTAGATATAATTATGACTCGTGAGCAGAATGTTTTACTTAAGTTGATTAATCAATCACAATTTGGATTATCTAATCCAGTTTGTTATGATGAAGTTGATTTTGATACTTTATTCTTTGAAGCAACTCAGCAATCTATATTTGGTTTAATTGCGTCTGAGTTTCTTGCTAAGTGCCCGGAAGAGAAGTATCTACATGAGCACCATAAAATGAAGGCTCATTATATTCGTTATAATCATGCAGAAGAAGAGTTAACAAATCTTCTTAGTAATTTTAAGATTCCACATGTAATCTTAAAGGGAAATGCATCTGCTGTATATTATACGGATCCTTCTTGCAGGTCTATGGGAGATATAGATTTTCTAGTCCCTCAGGAATTGTACTCTAAAGTAAAACAGATACTGATAATGAATGATTTTATAGAAGGTCATTCAGATGAGCGACATACTAAGTTTTCCAAGAACGGAATTCTTTTCGAATTGCATCATCACTTTAGTTATGACATTGATCTTGAATCAAATATTGTTGAGGGATTGAAGAATTGTGAAGTTGCATATGTTAATGGACATTCTTTCCCTATGCTTCCTAAACTGGCTAATGGATTAGTCTTGTTAGACCATTTTAGAAGACATCTAAAAGATTCAGTCGGTTTACGTCAGGTTATAGATTGGATGATGTATGTATATCATGATCTTGACGATGAATTTTGGAACAATGACTTTGGTCCTATCGTACGTGAAAAAGGATTGGAATCATTGGCAAAAGTAACTACTCGTATGTGCCAGATATATTTGGGATTGCCTGAGTCAATTACCTGGTGTAAAGATGTCGACGATGAATTGTGTAATAATTTGATGAAGCTTGTGGTAGATTCTGGCAATTTTGGCCGGAAGAATAATGTTGGCAGATCTATAGAAGCTGTTAGTTCCAGTATAAAGAAAGTAGGATTATTTCATAAATTACAAGAATCAGGTAAAAACAACTGGAAAGCATATCATAAGCATCACTGGCTTTTACCTTTTTGCTGGATTTATCAGATTTTCCGTTATGCAAAGCTGGGTATTAAGAGCGGAAGAAGTCCCGAGCAATTAAGGAGCGATCTAGATAGAAGTAAGTCGCGAATGGAAATACTTAAGGAGCTTGGAATCGATTAATAATCGGATTGATAATCCCGGATTATTGCTTCCTGATAGTTTTCTAACTTGGGAATAAAGTTGTCTCCAAGTGATTTAGAAATAACATCCAATGCCGGCCCTAAGTTAACTGACCTGCGTCCCAGATTATGAGCATCTGTACCTAAGAAGGTGATTGTACCTTTCTTGAGCATCTTTAAGGCTTTGTGCTGAGTGTGTCTATCAAGGAAGAATTCAGCATTGCTCTGAATGAAGATATTAAGGTTAAGGAATTCCTTTAATAGTTTTCTTGGCTGATCAAGATATCGTTCGATGTGAGCTGCAACAGGCATGATACCAGTTGTCGATGCAATAATGCCTACTTCTTCAATCATATGAGAAGTCCAAGTGCGGAATGGCATTTCAAGCAAGAGAAGATCTGTTCCTTCAAGGCAAAGATCGTGAAGCCCATCGTATCTGCTAATTCCGTCGAAGAATAATACTTCAGCACCTAATCTGACGTTCTGAAGTTCGTTTTTAGTTGCATCCTGAACCATAGCAAAAGCTTTGTTACGTCTTGTTATGAATCTCTCAGGATTGTTATGTTCAGCATAAAAGTGTGGAGTTGCACAGATTTCTGTGATTCCCTGTGAATACCATGCATTAAGCATGGCAATAGAAGTCTCTACGATATCAGAACCGTCATCTATGCCGGGTAAGAAATGGGAGTGGAAGTCTATCATAAGAATTAGTTTTGTTTATAATCCTTCTTATAGTATCCGCTCTTGTAATAGCCTTTTTTATAATACTTACCGCCACCGGTGCTTGCATCTGTATAAACAAAGCCAAGAATGTGGGCATCAACGAGCTTTAACTGTCTCATGGTTTCTGCTAATGCACCTTTGCTAGCATGTTCATTGCGGACTACAACGATTGTACCGTCAGTTCTCTTTGAAGTGATAAGTGCATCAGGTACTGATGTGACCGGAGGCTGATCAAGGAATATATAGTCGTAGTTTTTCTTAAGAACAGCAAGAAGTGAATCCAGTCTTGATGAACCTAATAACTCTGAAGGGTTAGGCGGGATTGTACCAGCAACAAGTACATCTATAGAAACAGGATCAGAATCCTCTTTAACTGTTGTGAAACGCTGAATTGCATCATTTATTGAATTAAGACCAACCATGAGATTGGAAAGTCCGGGTGATCCTTTAAGTTTAAGTCTGTTTGCAAGTGTGGGTAGACGCATATCACCTTCGATAAGAAGAACGGATTTCTTGGTCTCTGCAAAAGTATATGCGAGATTAAGAAGTGTTAAGCTCTTGCCTTCGCCGGGAACAGATGAAGTAACTGCTATAACTTTACCTTCGTCGGAATTGCTGTCTGAGAAGGAGAACATGATGTTGGTTCTTAAGAGCTTATAAGCTTCTGCAGCAGCAAAGCTCAAGCGGGGACCGATCATGTATTTTCTCTCGTTTATGATGCTGTTTTCTTTATTATTCTTTTTATTAGCCATTGTTCTCACCACCATTTCCAGCATTAGGTCTTACCCTAGAGGAATTCAATGCACTAGCAGGTTTTCTGGTCGTTTTCTTATAGTATCCGTAACCGCTGTTGCTAGAGTTATATAAGTCGGGAACAACAGTAAGAAGAGGGATATCAGGATAAGTAGTTGTTATGTATTCTTCTGAATGGATAATGTCATCGCTTAAGTAACCGATAACAATGATTGCTGCTGATATTACAAATCCAAGGAGAGCACCTACAAGGGTGTTTCTTGAATAGCTAGGTGATGATCTCTTGGTAGGAAGCTTAGCGTAGTCGACGACCTTGACATCACTTCCGTTAACGATTGAAGTGATCTTATCAGGAAGAACCTGAGCATAGAGATTGGCGAGCTTCTCCGCTTCTTCAGGACTTGTGGAAGTAACAGTGACGCTGAAAATCTCTGTGTTGTTTACAGCTTTAGCTTCAACCATTTTGGCCATTTTCTCATAAGAGTAATCAACACCGGAAAGCTTTGTTACTTCATTAATTACGTATGGAGACTCAAGGATAACAGCATATGTATCAACAAGCGATTTTGCAGCCTGGATTTCTGTAGTAGAGATGTAATTAGCATTACTGTTATTAACATTTGAGTTATTAACATACATAAGGGCACTTGCTTTGTATAAAGGCTTAACAAATATCAATGTATAGCCCAAAGCAGCTACAGCGCCAATTGCAGTCAATAGTAGTACAAGCCAGATTTTCTTGATAAATGCGCCAAGAAGATCCAACAGATCAATGACGGTCTCGCCATTCTTATCGTTCATTGACATAATCTCCTTAAAAAAAATTATTCAAAAACTCAACAAATAGATTTTACATTATTTAAGTCGAATTTATTATTTTATTTTGATTACCTTCTAAACATAATAGAAAAAGACCGAATTAAATTATTGGGCAATATATAAATAAAGTGCGGAATTTTGCCGCACTTCTTGAAAGAATCATTTGTTTTGCGAGTTTTTATGAAGTCTGAATGTCTACTCGGCTCTCAACTCTGCTGATAAGAGCACCGATTACAAGGCAAGCAACGATACCGATCAGGGTTCCGACTGTGTTGTGGATGATGTCATCAAAATCAAAGAGTCCGCGGTGTGTGAAGAGCTGGGACAATTCGATAATGATGGAGAAGAGGATGCCGGAGCCTAAAACGGGGAGCTTGTTTCTCTTCTGGAAGACGATGGACCCTAAAAGGCCGAAGGGTGCGAACAATATGATATTCCAGAACAGCTCAAAGAAGGAGTTCGTGTCACCCTCAGCGATCAAGCGGTAAGACCAGAAGAGTACGAGTTCATATCTTGCATAAGGAGTAGCAATACGCTCAAAGATAGTGATCGAGAGCATGAAAGAGATATAGAAGAGTAGGAGGGCAAGTGCAAAGCAGGAGGAAAGCCTTAACTTGCCTTTACGATAGAATGTATAGGAAATAAGGAAGCTCACCAAAGCAAATACCACCCAAATGGTAAGAGACTCAAAAGTTACTGTAGAAAGAGCGTATGTCAAATAAGTATCCATCATAGGGATGCCCGCCTTCTGCATTTGAAAGTATCAATGATTTGCTTTGGAGTTATTATTAGTATAGCTTAAATCTTTGTGGAAACTGATTAGTAAATCGTATAAAAGTTTTTGAGAATTTGTGACAATATGACAAATATTCGGCCTGATTTCTTCTTTTCGAGCTAAATGGTTAATGGTGCCAAATTGAACATCAAAAGCCCTGAGATTGCATGTGTTTTGTGTATTTATGCAATTTTGTGATTTTTCCTTTATTTGATAATATATAGCAGAATAAATAGGGGAATGGTTCCTGACAGATCGGTTGGTTGACTGGATGAGTAATAACGAACAGGGTAAAAATACTAAGAACAGCGGATATAAGCTCAGCGAGAACCATATCCGTAATGAGAAGAACTCCGTTAAGATGATGATCGTAAAGATGTTTCACTTCATCTTTGATATCGGATTGTTCTATGTGGCTTTCATCTGGTTCCGTTACCACAGATTCGAGAATTTAAGCACGACCGGTTTCCGTTATAACTATTTCCTTGCTATCGGTTATGGCGTTCTGCTCTATTTCTTCGCAAAGACTTATAATGCAAACCTCTACGGTTTTGTAAGGATCAGGCTTCTTGCGTTATCTTATATGCTCTCGCAGTTCTTCTCCGTATCGCTTATATACTTCGGTGTATGTATCGCCTGGAGACGCTGGAGATCACCTGTACCGTTCCTTATCCTTCTGGCTATTCAGTTTATCTTCGATATCCTCTGGGCTTACTTCGGATCTCTGATCTTCTTTAAGCTCTATCCCAGAAGAAAGACACTGCTCGTTTACCGTAATGAATTAGACCTTAAGCGCTTTGGCGTTATTCAGGGTAAACCTATCGAGCGTCTTCACATGGTTGAGGATAAGCTCAAGTATGACGGTTCTTTCCATGAATTGGAGCCGAAGCTTGCCGGATATGATTCCATCTTCGTTGCAGGTATCAACTCCCGCTGCCGTAACGGTATCCTCAAGTACTGTAAAGAAAACGGCGTTCCGGGATTCTTCCTCCCGCATGTTGGTGATACGATCATGCAGGGAGCTGTTCATATCCAGTCTTTTGATTCACCGGTTCTCTATGTAAACAGAGCGGTTATGGATCCGGCTTATGCTTTCATTAAGAGATTATTCGATATCGTATCTTCAGGCATTGCTATTATCTTATTGAGCCCTGTAATGCTCATTACCGCTATCCTTATCAAGTGCTATGACGGTGGTCCGGCTCTTTACAAGCAGACGCGTCTTACTAAGAACGGCAGGGAATTCAAGATCCTGAAGTTCCGTTCTATGAGAGTAGATGCTGAGAAGGACGGCGTTGCACGCTTAAGCTCTGGTGATAACGATGACAGAATCACACCTGTCGGTAAGTTCATACGTAAGTGCCGTCTTGATGAGCTTCCGCAGCTCTTCAATATCTTCAAGGGAGATATGTCTGTAGTAGGTCCCCGTCCTGAAAGACCGGAGATCGCTGAACAGTACTATGAGACTATCCCCGGATTTAAGCTCAGACTTCAGGTTAGAGCTGGTCTTACAGGCTATGCCCAGGTTTACGGCAAGTACAATACTGATCCTTATGAGAAGCTCGAATTCGATCTCCTCTACATCAATAAGATGAGCGTATTAACAGATCTTGAACTTTGTTTTGCTACATTCTTCATACTCTTTATGTCTGATAGCACTGAAGGTGTCAGTGCAGGCAGCGTAACTGCTTTGGATTATGAGGAAGCAGCAGAAGCTGACAGTAACGGTTCTGCAGAATCCTAAGGTATTTTCAATGGACAGACTTAAAACATGCTTGCTTGACATGCTTTCATGGTTCCACAGTTACTGTGTTGATAATGGTCTGCGTTACTATCTGGTAGAAGGTTCGATGCTTGGATGCGCCAGACATCATGGCTTTATCCCGTGGGATGATGATATCGATATCGGCATGCCCAGGCCTGATTATGAGAAGCTTAAGTCTCTGATTGCAGGTAAAATCCAGAATTCTGCTTATCTTCTTGAGACTGAAGAGTCTGACAAGCCTGAATTCTTCTATACTTATTCCAAGCTTTTCGATGTCAGAACGACACAGGTAGAAGAGAGACGTATCAATGTTGTCCGCGGTGTCGGAATAGATGTCTTTCCGATTGACGGAATAGGTGAGACGCTTGAATCTGCCAAGTCCAACTATAAGCTGATCGCTAAGCAGATGGATCTTCTGACAGCGCGTGTTGTTGCTGTCCGTCCGGGACGCAAGTGGTATAAGAATGCTGCTGTAAGAATCCTTCAGCTTGTGCCCAAGGCATTCATTAACGAGAAGAAGATAATGAAGAAGATCTCTGATATGTGTAAACAGAGAGATTACGATTCATCTGAATATGTTGGTGCTTTGGTTACGACATACAGAGCTAAGGAGATCATTCCGAGATCATTTTACGGTACTCCGACCATATATAAGTTTGAGGATATCGAAGTATATGGTGTCGAGAAATATGATGAGTATCTGACTCATCTATATGGTGACTGGAGACAGCCGCCGCCGGAAGATAAGAGGCAGACTGCGCATCTTAACCTCTCTATTGATTTCGATCATTCATATCTTGATGCGGAAAGCTGAGTGGTGACGGTTTTTCTAAGGCGATTATGTTTTCGATGATAAAGCTAATAAGGGCTGTCTCATGTGTGAAGTGAGACAGCCCTTTTAACTTTCAAGTTGTTATCAGATCAATAATTAGAGATTGCGGAGATGACAGCCATAAGAATGTAGAAAGCCATATAGCCGGTAATTACGCTGCTTCCGATGAGTCCGCCCAATGAGAGATACTTACCGATCTTAGCCTTGCCATAAAGCTGACCGCATTCTTCAACGAACTTCTTGGCCTTTGAAAGACCGAGAGCGCCGAATACGATGCCTGCTGCAGAAATCCATACTGTGCACGCAAAAGCAACTGCCATGATGCCGAAGATGAGGATGCTCTTGGCAAGAGCAGCATTCTCAGCTGTAGCTACAGGTGCAACAGGTGCTGCATATACGGGCTGTGAATAAACAGGCTGAGCAGCAACGGGCTGTGCATAAACGGGCTGAACGGGTGCAGGAGCAGGAGCCGGTGCGGGTGCGGGTTCAACGGGTGCAGCTGCAGCTACGGGAATTGCAGCAACAGGAGCTGCCTCAACGGGTGTAGCCTGAACGGGAGCAGCTTCAACAGGTGTTGCCTGAACAGGTGCTGCTTCAACGGGAGCAGCGGCAGGTGCAGGTGCAGCAACAGGCTGAGCTACTGATTCTATCTTTGAACCGCAGTTGGGGCAGAATGCATTACCCTCTTCGAACTGGGAACCGCAATTTGTACAAAACATGGATTATCCCTCCAAATATATAAAGATATTGAGATATTATCATTATTGGTATTCGGGCGCAATTAGATAATATTATCAGAGTAATTTTATTATTAACGTGCGTGTTTAATTATATTTATAAATATAGTAAAATATCTTGTTTGAAAATTCTTGGGATCACCTGTGCTTTGATCCTTAAGAGGAAGGGATAAAGGGATCTTTACTTGAAGACTGCCGTTCTTTTGCCTGTCTATAATCCTGATGAGAAGTTTCTGCGTCTTGTCGAAGAATTGAATTCACGTGGATTCAAGGTCGTGGCTGTTAATGACGGAAGTCTTGAAAGATGCGATGAATACTTCAGACGCGCTGCCTCATATGCAGATGTTATCGGCTATAAAGTTAATAAGGGTAAAGGCTATGCCTTAAAGCGCGGATTCGAATATATCGGCAATAATCTTGCTGATGAAGTCGACTATATCGTTACGGCAGATTCTGACGGACAGCACGCCATTGAAGATATCGAGCGTGTAGCTAAGCTTACGAGAAAGACTGACGGAATCGTGCTTGGAATGAGAGACCTCTCTGAGAAGATCCCGATCAAGTCCAGGATAGGTAATGACATGTCCAAGATCGTATATACGATCGTTACAGGTGTATATCTTCGTGACAATCAGTCCGGATTAAGAGGATTCCCTGTACGCCTTTGCATGTGGCTTCAGGACATTCCCGGAAACAAGTATGAGTTCGAACTTAATGTCCTTGCGACAGCTCACAAAGAGGGCATGAAGATCACGGGCATCGATATCAAGACCATCTATGAGAACAACAACAAGAATACTCATTTCAGACCCATTAAGGATACCGTCAGGATCCAGAAATCTCTTTGGGCTTATGGTCTTATCTCTGCTCTTATGTATTCGCTTTATACGTTGACAATATCTTTGCTTGTATGGTTCAACATACCTTACTTTTTCTTCTGGCTTGTCGGCATCTATATCTGGGTAACTGCTATGCATGCAGTACTTAATGTATTCTCTGCTGGTATCAGGCACAGGCAGAAGATAAGTGTCATCTATTACATTACTTGCTCCATCAAGTACTGTATCGCAACTCTCATTATGCTTTTATTCTACTATCAGGGTTGGAACATGTTCCTCGGTGGAATAGCTGCGCTTGGCGTGATATTCCTGTTGAGCTATGTGTTCGGAAGATCCGGAATACTGGGAAAGGTTTGATTTATGGATAAGTGTGATTTCGAATTAGTTAAGAAGATCATGGAATCTGGTGAAGAGGTCGATCTCGGATCTCAGAAGATTATGGTTATGCCTGTACCTGACGGTGACGGAACAGGTAAGATGGACCAGCGTGAGTACTTCATCAGAAGTGCCATCTACGCATTCCAGAAGTCCATGCCCGTTAAGTTCTCTATTGAAGGCATGAGACAGACGACAAAGACATCTTGCATTAACTGCTGCACAGAAGAGATCGATGAATCTTCTTTTGAGCTTGTAGTGAAGGGAAGAACAGTTAAGGTATTCTCTTATGTCCGTTCCGATAAGGCCGGAGAGATATTGCCTTCGATGATCTATATCCATGGCGGTTCTTTCATGGCTTCCAAGGCTGAGTTCTATAAAGAACCCTGCCGCTATGTAGCAGAGAATCTCGGTATCCGTGTATTCAATATCGATTACAGCCTTGCACCTGAGAATGTATATCCGGCTGCTATAGAAGAGGTCTGTGCTCTTATCGCTCATTTATATGAGAACTCTTTACCTCTTGGTGTAGATAGTTCAAAGATCGGCCTTTTCGGAGACAGTGCAGGAGCAAATCTCGCACTTGCAGCAATACTTGATAACAAGTCTGATGCGAAGATCAGCTATGCAGGATTGTTCTATCCCTGTGTTGACCTTTACTCTCAGGATAAGCTCTACGACTGGGATCTTTCCATGTACGACATCGACGATTCAGAGCGTGAAGTTATCGAATCAAGACTTCAGCTCGGAAGGGCAGACGGTAAGGGCAATAACGAGCTTATGGCAAATATACTTTTCGCTTATTCGGGCGGAAGATACGATGAAGTTAAATGCCTTCCTGACGTAAGCCCTATCTATGCGGATCTTTCCAATATGCCTTATACCGGCATCTTTACTGCAGAGTACGACGGACTCCGCGTTCAGTCTGAATACTATTCAAGACTCCTTGATAAGGCAGGAATTCCGAATAAGCATATCCGCTACAGAGGCGTATCTCATGCGTTCTTAGATTACTTCGGAATCGTTCCGCAGGCTCAGGCAGCTATACTTGAGATGTGCGATCAGATCAGAAATGTGTGGGGGATTTAAGGGATAATGGTCTCACATATTGTTACTGACAACATCAATGAGCTTAAGCAAGCTCCGCAGACGTTTGAGTCTATTTACACGATAATCAAGAATCACTTCACGAGCGAGGTCTTCGGCGAGTGGCTGGAAAACGGCGAAGTCTGCCGGTTATCTTACTATGAGCTCTACGAGAAGGTTGATGCTTTCTCAAAGGCTGCTGTTGCTTATGCTCAGAAGTGTTCTTCATCTTCAAAGTTCGTAGGAATCTTTCTCGAGAATTCATGTGACTGGGTAGCTCTCTTCTGGGGTCTCCTGCAGGCGGGATTCAAGCCTATCTTGCTTAATACACGCCATAACATCGGAATCAACAATGACATCATAAAGGAGATGGATCCTGCTTTTGTCGTATCTGAAGATTCCAGAGTTGACCGTGCGGTAACTGTAGCAGATCTCCTTGATAGCGGTAAAGGCGTTAAGTTCGATAAGTCCATGGTGTCCTGGGCAGATGAGATAATACTCATTACATCAGGTTCCACATCAAAGCCGAAGATAATATCACACAGCGGCAAGACGATCTGCCTGCAGGTGGAGATGAGTGCTGATATCGTTAAGAACAATCAGTCTATCCAGTATAATGCAAAGCTTGATATACATAACCTGGCATTCCTGCCTTTCTATCACATCTTCGGACTTATAGCTACTTTGATGTGGTTCATGTTCTTCGGAAGGACCTTTGTATTCCTGCCTAAGTACGATGCCCAGAGCATTCAGTTCGTATGTAAGAGAGTAGGCGTTACTCACTTCTTCGCGATACCTCTGGTATGGAATAAGATCGTCGCCGCATTGGAGAGAGAAGTCGCTAAGAAAGGGGAGACTGAGAAGTTCAATAAGGCTATCAGGTTCTCCAATAAGCTTCAGGATATATTCCCGCTCTTAGGACCTATATTCGTCCGTAATGTCCTTTTCAAGAGCGTAAGACGCCAGCTTATGGGTGAAAAGCCCACATTCCTTATCTCCGGCGGCGGATTCATATCGCCCAGAACACTTGAAGTCTTAAACGGCTTAGGTTATTCGATCTATGCAGGATACGGACTTACAGAGTGCGGAGTTATCTGCGTAGAGCTTTCAAGGAAAGCACAGTTCCGCTGCGGTACGAGCACCGGTAAGATCTTCAGCAATGTTGCATATAAGATAAGTCCAGAGGGCGAGCTCCTTATACCTAAGGAACATTCAATGAACGGTATCTATGTTGACGGTAAGTTCAATGAATTTAAGGATGATTACTATCCGACAAATGATAAGGTAAATATCGATTCGACAGGACGCCTGCACATTCTCGGCCGTCTTGATGATGTCATCATCGGACCAAACGGCGAGAATATCTCGCCTGAGGAGATCGAATCCCGTATCAATAAGGGTGCATTTACAGCTGAAGCTGTCATCAACTGCCAGCTTCCCGGATCTTCAGAAAAGCAGATGATCCTGGTTCTTGCAGATGACGGTTCGATGGGTGCTTTCGAGAAGGCATCATCACTTAAGGCTGTCTATACTTCTATAGATTCACTTACGATGTCTGAAAGACCTGTTAAGGTCTATAACCTTATCGGTACTATGCCTGAGAACTTCAAGGGAATCGACCGCAAGGACTTAGCTCATAAACTTGAGAATTCTGTTCTTTTCGCGACTGAGTGCGCTCGTCCTACTGATGAAGAGGTCAAGCGTACAAGAACAGCTGAGTATGAGGAACTTATCTCTAAAGTGTGTGATGCTTTTGCAGCTGTGCTTAACAAACAGCGTTCTGAGATTACAGAGACATCTAACTTCATATCTCTTGGCGGCGACTCGATGCAGTATGTTGAACTGTTATCCAAGGTAACTGAACTTACAGGACGCCAGATCGCCATGACTGAGACACCCTTGATCACTCCTATGGCTATCGCTGACTATCTCATCGAGCAGGATAAGGAGACTTCCAAATAATGTTCATTATCAGGTGGCTCCTTTATCTTAACAGCATTATTCCGGCTTTAATTCTTTTCCCGATCAAGAAGATCTATCTTCGTAAGAACAAGAAGGAAAAGTATAAGGGACCTGTGATCATATCCATGAATCACACTTCATTCCTTGATTATATCGAGGCGCTGCTGGCATTCCCGGGCAGAAGGAAATATGTGCTCGTAGGTGCAAAGTTCTATGCTTGGAATCCCGTACTTACATTCTTCCTTAAGGCAATGGGTGTTATCAAGGTAGATGAAGTAACGGGCAATATGGATGCCGTTAATAAAGCTGTCGAGCAGCTTAACAAAGGCCATAACATCCTGATCTTTCCGGAAGGTCATATCGAGACAGAAGGAAAGCTCATGGAATATAAGCAGGCTGCTGCTTTGATCTCACTTAGCTCTGGATGTCCTATTGTTCCGGTCTTCCATAACGGACGCATCGGTCCCGGCAAGAGAGATCTCATGTTCATCGGAAGCCTTATGTATCCTGATACTTATGTATGCAGGGATGACCTGGAATCTTTGTCTGACAGAGCTAATGCTTTTACCGCAGATCTTCAGGAACGCACTGAAGAATACAGACAGTTCTATCTCAATAACTTCATGATCGCTGACGGAGAGAAGCTTAAGAGACCTAAGTATGCAGGGTTCCTCTACAACTTCATGAAATATACGGCACTGCCCGGCATTAAGATCCTTATGAGAACCAAGATCAGCTACGGCGGCGACCTTGCTAGAGGAACACGATATATGGATAAGGGAATGGTAATCGTTGCAAACCATTCATGGTGGATCGATTCTGCGCTCCTTTATTATGTGTTCTGGAGAGTTTACTGCAGGAGCCTTGCGGCAAAGGATGTTGCTGAGGTAAATAAGTCATGGGGATTTTTCGAGAAGGCTATGGGATGCGTACTGCTCGACAGATCAGGCTTTGACTGGAATTCACTGAAGACCATGATGAACGGACTTAAAGATCATGAACCATTCATCATCTTCCCGGAAGGCCATATGAACTACGACGATGAGTTCCTCGAATTCATGAAGGGACCTGCGATGCTGTCACTCTATTCACACCGTCCTGTTGTGCCTGTCTATATACATACATCTTATAAGTTATTCAAGCCTACACGCTTTGTTATAGGAGATCCGATCGAGTTTGACAAAGCGGGACTTGTAACCGATAATGAATCTTTGGAGAAAGCCAATGAAATGATGCGCGAAGCTCTTTATAACTTGAAGCGTCAGGCTATTTCCGAGACCAAACCTCAGATGAATTCTTACATCAAAAAGATCAGGGCTGAGATGAAGAAGAATCTTGCCGAGATCAGCAATGAGATCGAAGAGGCGAGGAAAAACAAAGCGGGTGGATAATGGGTATGTATTAGCGTCTATGACGTTATATATTTATTCAAGTATTCAAAATATATACATATATAAGGAGAGTTAAGAAAATGGCTGATTATGTTCTTCTCACAGACAGCTCAACAGACCTTACAAAGGACTTAAGAGAAAGATTCGGTGTAGATGATTATCTTCCGGGAAATATCGTTTTCCCTGATGGTCACACTGAAGATTCAACGCTTGACTGGGAGAGTATCTCACCTCAGGATTTCTACACTTCAATGTCCAAGGATTCCATGTATTCCACAGGTATCAAGGGGCTTGAGGTACAGGAGGCTTTCTTCGAGAAATACCTGAAGCAGGGAAAGGACATCCTCAACATCTCACTTTCTCACGCTCTTTCAAATACATATGACACATGCCGCAAGGCAGCTGAGAACCTCAAGGAGAAGTATCCTGACCGTAAGATCATCTGCGTTGACTCACTCCGTTACTCAGGCGGTGACGGACTTCTCGTATCTCTCGCAGGTGACATGAAGAAGGAAGGCAAGTCCCTTGAAGAAGTAGCTCAGTGGCTCGAAGACAATAAGCACAGATGCCATCAGACAGGTACAGTTGACGATCTTAAGTTCCTCGCTAAGATGGGGCGTTGCTCCAATGTATCTGCTTTCATGGGTTCTTTGATCAACATCAAGCCTATCGCTGAGTTCAACCGTGACGGTATGAACCAGATCATCACAAAGGTAACCGGCTATAAGAAGCTTTTCGCTGCTATGGTCGAGTACATGAAGGCTACTATCGAGCCTAACCCTAAGAGAATCTTCGTTTGCCACTCATTCCGTAAGGCTCAGTGGCTTCAGCTCCAGGAATTGATCCGTGAGGAATTCCATCCCGAAGAGATCATCCCTACAACAGTTAACATGGCTAACGGTTCTTCCATCGGCCCTGGTATGGTTGTTGCTTTCTACATGGGTAAGGAGATCTCTGAAGGTCTTGTAGAAGAGACCAAGTTATTAGAGGAGATCAAGGCTAAGTTATAATGGGTAACGGTGCTCTTATCCTCTTAATCGTAATAATCGCATTGGTTGTAATACTTGGCGGCGGTTTTATCTTCATGTGGACTTTCTGCATGAAGATCGCCAAAAAGCAATATGCCAATATGTTCATCCGTGAGTCCAAGGACAAGTGGGCGAGAGGTAACAGCGCTCCCGAGAATGCCGAGCATACAGTAATGTTCGATACCGGCATGAAGTGGGGTACTGAGAATGCTTCTTACATGAAAGAGATCGAGATGACTTCTTTCGACGGTCTTAAGATGAAGGGTGAATACTTTGACTTCGGCAACGACAAGGCATGTCTCATCATGGCAGGCCGTGCCGAGACATGTAAGTATTGCTATTATTTTGCTGATCTCTATCAGAAGAATAACTACAATATCATCGTTGTTGACCCCAGAGCTGCAGGACTTTCTGAAGGTCTTTACACAGGTGCGGGTATGCTCGAAGGCAAGGATGTAGCTTCATGGCTTAATGTGGTTCACGAGCAGTTCGGTATCGAACACTTCGTTATCCACGGCATCTGCATCGGTTCCGTTGCTGCTATCTATACTGCAGCTGAGCATTATCCTTATCTTGATGCCATCGTTCTTGAAGGACCCTTCATCTCGTTCTATAACGTGCTGAAACAGAGGACAAAGAACCTTGGAAAGCCTACTTTCCCTGTATGTCTTCAGATGGGAATGCTCTTCAAGAAGTATGCCGGCATAGACATCTTCAAGAATACGCCTATCGAGGCTATTCCCAAGGTCGAAGTGCCCCAGCTCATGATCTGCGGAAGACAGGACGTATCTTCGCTTCCTATCTATTTCGATAAGATCAATGATGCAAGCGGCTCTAAGAGAAAACAGATGGTATGGTTCGATGAGGGAGCTCACTCCCACTTGAGGATCAGAAACCTTGAAGCTTACGATAAGGCAGTTTCTGACTTCATCAATTACAAGGAATAATTAAGGTTTGATTAGGAAGAAGTGTAACTTGAGATGGAATTGAATGTTCTTAAGAAGATGCTGATTGGCGGCGCCAAGAAGATCCTTGATAACAAGCAGAAGTTAAATGATATGAATGTTTTCCCGATACCGGACGGTGATACGGGAACAAATATGGATAGGACCATGGGCGGCGTTCTGCAGGTCCTGGTCGAGATCGGTGATAAGGACTTGGAGTCAACTGACTTCGATTCACTTTATACCGGCGCTCTCATGAACTCTCAGGGTAACTCAGGTGTTATCCTCTCACAGTGGCTCAAGGGTTTCCTTAAAGCATTCAAAGAATTCGATGAAGTATCCGCAGGTACACTTTATGCTGCATTCCTTTCAGGTACTGAGAGTGCTTATAACTCAGTAGCTGAACCCGTTGAAGGTACATTCCTTACTGTCTGCCGTGAGGCTCAGGAGAATGCTGAGGATAACCTTGATGAAGATACTACTACAGAGCAGTTCATGAAGGATATCGTTGAGGGTGCAGCGGAATCTCTGAAGCACACACCTGAACTCCTTCCTGTGCTTAAGGAATACGATGTTCTCGACTCCGGTGCCATGGGCTTCGTATGCCTTGTTACAGGTATGCTTGAGGCATTGGATGAGTCTTTTGATATCGATCTTTCCGAGTTTGCATCTGTTGCCAAGGTAGCTCAGGGTGCAGGCATCCCGTCAATGGGCGGCGAGGGCCTTGCAGAATTCGGTTACTGCACTGAGATGATCATCCAGATCGATGACGATAAGGTCGATTCCTTTAATGAGTCGCTCGTAAGATCAGATATGAGAGACTTCGGTAACTCTCTTGTCCTCGTAAAAGAAGGCAACCAGGTTAAGATCCATATCCACACATTAAAGCCTGAATCAGTAATGGCTTACTATCACAGATACGGCGAGTTCATTAAGCTCAAGATCGAGAACATGACCATCCAGCATCACGAATCCTTTATCTCAGCCATGAAGGATGTCGCCATCGTAGCAGTTGCTGACGGTGAGGGCTTTGCTGATATGTTCAAGGAAATGGGCGTATCTCAGATCGCTAGGGGCGGACAGTCCAATAATGTCTCTGTCATGAGCCTTTCTGATTCCTGCAAGAACGCTTCTGCCAAGCACGTAATCGTTCTTCCCAATAACAAGAACATCATAATGACAGCCGAGAAGGTTAGGGAAGTCATGAAGGATTCCGTTATCCACATCGTTCCCACGAGATCCATGGCTGAAGGCTATCTTGCTCTGTCTTCCATTGATTCCATTGTTGCTTCGGCTTCATGCGATGAGATCGAAAAGGCAATGAACAGCGCTCTTGAAGGCGTTCACATCGGACTTATCGCCAAGGCTGACAAGACCGGCGTATATAACGGCATTAACGTTAATACCGGTGATTACATCGGTGTTCTTGATGATGATGTCATCACCAGTGCGTCTTCTGACCTCAAGGAATGCCTTGCTTCATTCATTCCTACGGTCCCCGGTATTGGTTCTTGCAAGTCAGTAAAGATTTTCACTGATGATTCAAATGACCAGGCACTTGCTGATTCTATGTCAGATTCAATAAAGGAAGCTTGTCCCGAAGCTGAAATTTTATCTTGCTTAGGCGGACAAAATATATATAATTTTGTTATTGCGTTCTCTTGATTGACGCAAAACTTAAAGAAAGGTCAGGTTCGATTGATGTCTGATGGTGAAGATCACCTTAGAAGACAATTCAGTTAAACATGTTACAGGCAGTACCGTAATGGTGCAGCCATATAGATCTGACCTCATTAATTCCGATTCTCTATTACTTAACGACCTGTTGCTCCTGCTAGGCTGATCCAGGCCGTTATTTTATTTTGTTCAGCCGGTTTTCGCATAGACCATAAACATATGCAAAGTTTTACAAAAAGTCTTTCAACCTATATAATCACAAGGTTGTAATTAATAATAAGAGGATCAAACTATGTTAACTTGTTTTTCAACTCTCGCATGTCCGGACTTCTCATGGCAGGATATCTACTCAATGGCCAAGGACTTCAACTTCAACGGCATTGAGATCAGAGGATTGGGCCAGGATATATTCTCGGTAAAGGCTCCGCCGTTTACTGACGCACAGCTCCCCAAGACTGTAGCAAAGCTTAAGGAATTAAAGCTTACTATTCCTTGTCTTTCTTCAGGTGAGCCTGTTAATGACCTCGCTACAAAAGATAAGGCAATCGCTGAGATCCGCGCATATATCGATCTCGCAAATAAACTCGGAACTTCTTTCATCCGTGTATTGGGCGACCGTAATCCCGCTCCCGAAAAGGAGATCGATGATGAAGTCGTTATCAGCATCATGAATGAACTCGTTCCTTATGCTGAAGAGAAGAATGTAACACTCCTTCTTGAGACTAACGGCGTTTATGCTGATACTAAGAGACTTAAGAAAGTCCTTGATGCGATCGGCAACCGTAAGGTAGCAGCTCTTTGGGATATGCATCACCCTTACAGATTCATGGGTGAGACACCTACTGAGACAGTTAATAACCTCGGCGAATACATCAAGCACGTTCACGTTAAGGACTCCGTCATGGTTGACGGCAAGGTATCTTATAAGCTCATGGGTATGGGTGACATGCCTTTGAAGGAGATGTTCGATGCTCTCCAGTCGATCGATTATATCGGCTATATATCACTCGAATGGGTTTACAGATGGTCTAAGGATCTTGACAGCGCCGGTATCGTTATCCCTCAGTTCGCTAACTATATGGAGACATACCGTCCCGAAAAGAAGATCACTCTCCAGACAGACAAGAGAGGTACTGGTTACTATCCCTGGCCCAAGGAGACATTGATCGATCTGACATTCCCGGATGTTCTTGATAAGATCTGCGAACTCTTCCCGAATCAGTATGCATTCAGATATACAGAGCTCGACTATACACGTACATATCCTGAATTCAGGAATGACGTCGATAACCTCGCACGTGCATTCCTTGCAATGGGCTGTAAGAAGGGCGACCACATCGCTATCTGGGCTACAAACGTACCTCAGTGGTACTTAACATTCTGGGCAGCAACCAAGATCGGATGCGTTCTCGTTACTGTTAATACAGCTTATAAGATCCATGAGATCGAGTATCTCTTACGACAGTCCGATACATGCACACTCGTCATGATCGACAAGTATAAGGATTCTGACTATATCCAGATCATCAACGAGATCTGCCCTGAGCTTAAGGACAGCGAGCCCGGTAAGCTCGAGGCAGCAAGACTTCCTGTATTGAAGAACGTCATCACTTGTGAGTCCAAGGTGCCCGGATGCTTCCACTGGTCCGATCTTCCTGCACTTGCAGAGACAGTTCTTTACAGCGACGTAGAGAAGATCAGACGAACGATCGACAAGCACGATGTCTGCAACATGCAGTACACATCAGGCACCACAGGATTCCCTAAGGGCGTTATGCTTACACACTACAACGTAGTAAACAACGGTAAGGCAATCGGCGACTGCATGGATCTGTCTTCCTTCGACCGTATGATGATCCAGGTTCCTATGTTCCACTGCTTCGGCATGGTTCTCGCTATGACAGCATCAGTAACACACGCTGTTACAATGTCTCCTATCACAGCATTCTCACCCAGAAAAGGCTTGAACTGCATCAATCAGGAGAAGATCACATGCTTCCACGGCGTTCCTACGATGTTTATCGCTATGCTCGGTCATGAGAACTTCCCCAAGACTGACTTCTCACACATGAGAACAGGCATCATGGCAGGTTCACCTTGTCCGATCAAGACAATGGAAGAAGTAATCGAGAAGATGCACATGCCTGAGATCGTTATCACATACGGCCAGACAGAAGCATCTCCTGCTACAACAATGAGTAAGACAACTGATACCATCGAGCAGAGAGTTAATACTGTCGGACCTTCTATCTTCGGCGTTGAGACAAAGATCGTCGATCCTGAGACAGGTGTCGAGCTTCCTGACGGTGTACCTGGTGAGTTCTGCGCACGTGGTTACAACATCATGAAGGGTTACTACAAGATGCCTGAAGCTACAGCAGCTGCTATCGATGAAGACGGCTGGCTCCACTCAGGTGACTTGGCTCTCAGAAGACCTGAAGACGGTTACTATAAGATCACAGGCCGTATCAAGGACATGATCATCCGTGGTGGTGAGAACATCTATCCTAAGGAGATCGAGGACTTCCTCTATACACATCCGAAAATCCAGGACGTTCAGGTCATCGGTGTTCCTGACGCTGACTACGGTGAAGAGATCCTCGCAGCTGTTATCCTTAAACCCGGCGAGACATCTTCTGAAGAAGAGATCAAGCAGTATGTTATGGATCACATGGCTAAGCACAAGGTTCCTAGATACGTTGACTTCGTTGACGGTTTCCCGATGAACGCAGCAGGCAAGATCCTTAAGTACAAGATGAGGCAGGAGGCAGTCGAGAGACATAATCTTGAGAATGCCAATAAGATCGTAACTGCTTAAGTTTTAATAATTGTTGGTTTTATAAGGGCTGTCTCTGTGATGAGATGGCCCTTATTGTTTTTTCGAGGGTGGGGAGAACAATCTGAAGGCTTAAGATCTCAAAGTCCAAGCAAAGCTCCCTGCATGCTGTGACATATGCTGGGAATATCGCCCGAAAACGCTTAAAGTCCAAGCAAAGCTCCCCGCATGCTGTGACAAATGCGCGGAATATTGCCCGAAAACGCTTAAAGTCCAAGCAACTCTCCCCGCATGCTGTGACATTTGCGCGGAATATTGCCCGAAAACGCTTAAAGTCC
>CAMIYM010000005.1 GCA_946403085.1 uncultured Clostridia bacterium
ACACCTTACGAGGTCTTTTATTCAACCACGTTGCACTTGACTTGAAAATTCGCCCACCAAAACCGTCACCAAAGGCCAAAAATGCACGAAATGGTGACGAAAAACCACCTTCCGTCACCATTTCGTCACCACATACTTTTCGAGAATTTTCTCAGGCCAAAAACCAACTGTTATAACAAATTATTACTTGTTTCTTTTTTATCCGCCCGGCAGCAGTTTTGGGGCCATCAGCGCTTGTCGGTTTTGTCGTATTTTGTCGCTTGATTGTCGCTGAAATCATCATAGAATCAGGGTATGGAATACTTAGATAAATACATCCCAAGAGAATACCTGGCTCTCAAGATCAACTACTGCAGAAAGCGGCTTGCTGAGCTGCCTGAAACACACCTGGCAAAGCATACAGTAAGGGGCATTCAGACGGTGAAGGTCAAGAGCGGAGCGCACAGATTCAACTTGTCTTCTGCAACAGGCAAGGCGCTTTACGACGCTGCTATCGAACGGGTGGAATTGGAAAGAGACCTTGCTGTATATGAAGCGATCTGGGACCGGTATTATGTCTTGCCTCCACAGCAGTTTGTACCGCCAAAGATCGTGAGGACATTAAGGACCGGGAGCGGCGGAAATGTCGTTATGGATAAGCAGTTTTTCGACAGCCTCAAAAACGACGCCAACACCAAATATCCCAAACCGGATCTGTATTCATTTAACGGGATCAAATACAAGTCAGCAGCTGAGCGTGAGATTGCTATGTTCTATACGGAGATGGGAATTCCTTTTAAGTATGAGCCGGAAGTCTTGCTTGCCGGTATGAACAGGCCTCAATATCCTGACTTTGTCTTTTATGTAAAGGAGCTTGATACGTGCAAGATCCATGAGCATTATGGTCTCATGAGTCTTTCGAGCTATATACGCGACCTGAAGATAAAGTGCGGGACTTACACCGATGCCGGACTCCTTTTGGATCAGGATGTGTTCTTCACATACAGCACCGAGGATCAGCCTCTGGATATCAGATACATCGCGGCAAAGCTGAATGCGGTGATCTACGGTACCTTGATCAGCGGCAGCGGGGATAATCCTGTATAATTGAGCCATTACTTCATCCGCTTTATGGAGCTTTTATAAGCTTTAAGGAGTTTTAGTTTTGAGTAAGAATGGCGCGAAAAAGACTATCCCGCTACTCCTGCTGATCTTTACGGTCGCAGGCGTTATCGGCTTTATCTATGAGACCGTCTGCGTCTTCATAAATGAGGGCGAATTCTTTAAGCGCGGCACGACTTACGGGCCGTGGATACCGATTTACGGGGTTGGCGCGCTCATCATATATTTCCTGACGGTCAGATTCAGGAAGAAGCCGTGGCTGGTGTTCCTTATAAGCAGCATCGCTTGCGGTCTGCTTGAGCTCATAAGCGGATATGTCATCGACAAATACTTCCATATGAGACTCTGGGACTATTCACAGGTGATACTCAACTGGGGGCACGTCAACGGGTATATCTGCATCAGGTCAGTGATCACCTGGGGCCTGTTCGGGCTTCTTTTGATGTACGGGATCCTGCCGCCATTAGAGAAGTTCCAAAGCCGCCATTTCAAGGCATTTAACATTGTTACATTCGTTCTTTTCGGGCTTTTCGCACTCGACATCGTGCTAAGCCTTACGATAAAATAAGCCTCACCGGAAGGACTTATCAGATCTAAGGAGATCTCACATGAACAAAGACTATCTCAAAGCCAGATTCCCCATGCTGATGCTGATATTCGCGTTTGGCGGCATCTTTGGTTTTATATACGAGGAGATCTTCTACCGCTTCGATCTTGGCGAATGGGTCAAGCGCGGCACGACTTTCGGTCCCTGGATCCCGATCTATGGTTTTGGCGGTCTCCTGATCCTCGGATTCACCTTTAAGGTCAGGAAGAACCCGTTCCTCGTTTTCCTTCTGGCGACGATCGCGTCCGGCGTACTGGAACTCGTCACCGGCTGGGTGCTCTTAAAAGTCTTCGGAATAAGGCCCTGGGACTATAACGAGGAGATCCTGAACTGGGGCAATATCGGCGGCTTCGTGTGTGCCAGATCGGTGCTTTTCTTCGGCATCTCGGGCGTTTTCCTGCAGTTTGTAGTGGTTCCCGTCTTTGAATGGCTCGAAAAGAAGATGCCACGAAAACCCTGGCTTGCTCTGTGTTATGTACCGGCAGGACTTTTCGCGCTCGATATCGTGATAAGCCTTATCTGTAAGGCTCTCCGTTAAAAATCATAAATTTTTCTGATTATCAGTTCCCTATTTATATTAAATTTTTTACACTATGTTAATGGAACTTAACATAGCACTTTGATAGTATTTTTATAAATGTAAGGTTGGCATTGTTGGCTCGCAGCTTTGCTGCATGAGGCAGGGAGTACAATATGGCTGATAAAAGCACTGTAAAGATGATCAAGCCCTTAGGGCTTGCCGTAAAAGATATACACGGCCGTTCCCACGACGATGCCAAGCTGCTGGGACTTATTCTTTTCGGAATCGTACTTAACTTCATCTGCAACAGAATAGCCGGCGCGTTGAATCTCCCCTTCTATCTGGACTGCATAGGCACCATTGCGGCTGCCCTGATCGGCGGATTTGTGCCCGGAGTTATGGTCGGCTTCTTCACAAATGTCGTTATCCACCTCTTCAGCAAATACATCATGGGAGACGCGGGCGATGTAACGCTCTATTACTGCGTCGTAAGCGTTCTCATAGGTCTTCTGGCGGCATTTTTCTCACAGAACAAGTACTTCAAGAAGGTCTCATTTAAGACATTGATCCCTGTTCTCGGCTTCGTCATCCTTGGCGGAGGCCTCGGTTCTGTCATCTCATGGGGTCTTTTCGGAAATACATTGGGCGACCAGCTCGCTTCTTCCCTTGCAAACAAGATCTACGTTAGTGTCATAAGTGACGCTTTCTGGGCTCAGCTCTATGCAGGACTTCTCGTTGACATTCCCGACAAACTGGTAAGCACGATACTTGCGATCGTCATCTACAAGCTCTATCCCAAGAAGATCAAGCCTTCAAGAGACAGGATCGACTTGGCAGCCCTTGCCAAGAGGGGAATCTCTTTGAGCGGAAAGATAATCATTGCCGTATCACTTATCTTCGGAATAGCTTCAGCCGTTGTCTCGATAGTTTCCATGAACCAGTTCCGTGACACACTGGTCGCATCAGAAGCCGAGTATGCTACTGATACCGCTAAGTTCGCGGCGACTCTTGTCGACGGCAATATGATCGACAAGTATATCGAGCGAAAAGATAATGCTGAAGGTTATTACCGTATCAACAGATATTTCAGCCTCATCTGGCACAGCTCAGACAGGATCCAGTATCTTTACGTTTACCAGATAAAAGAAGACGGCTGTCATGTCGTTTTCGATGTTGATACGCCTGACACGCCAGGTTCTGAGACAGGCACCATAATCCCGTTCGATGACGGCTTCGGCGACAAACTCGATGATCTCCTTGCTGGAAAGGAGATCGAACCCATCATCACCAATGACACATACGGCTGGCTCCTGTCATCCTATGTTCCGATCAAGGACAATCAGGGAAGGACACAGGCTTATTGCTGCGTAGACGTCGCGATGCCTAATATCGTTGAGGTCGAGAGGACTTTCGCATTCAAGATCACCACGATCCTCATGGGCTTCTTTATCATGATCCTCACATTGAGCGTT
This sequence comes from uncultured Clostridia bacterium, assembly GCA_946403085.1. Taxonomy (GTDB): domain Bacteria; phylum Bacillota; class Clostridia; order Saccharofermentanales; family Saccharofermentanaceae; genus Saccharofermentans. Next base: position 3,701 of record CAMIYM010000005.1, read on the forward strand.
TACTTCGCTAAGCGCTTCATCGTATCCCCTGTAAACAGCCTCGCCAAGCTCGCCGGTGACTTCGCTTACACCGATAACGAAGCTCGAAAAGAGACACTCGACAGCATCAAGGATCTTGAGATCAAGACAGGCGATGAGATCGAGCAGCTTTACGATGCGATGGCTAAGACGACACGTGACACCGTCGACTTCATCAACGAATCACAGCGCAAGAATGAGGCCATCTCCACCTTCCAGAGCGGCATGATCAATGTCATGGCTGACCTGGTCGAGAGCCGTGACCAGTCAACAGGCGAGCACATCAAGAATACGTCTGAATATGTAGCGATCATCTGCGATGAGCTTATCAAGGAAGGCAAGTTCTCTGACATCCTCAACGAGGAGTTCAAAAACAACATCGTATCTTCCGCACCTATGCACGATATCGGTAAGATCAAGATATCCGATACGATCCTTAACAAGCCCGGCAAGTTCACTGATGAAGAATACGAGATCATGAAGACTCACGCTGCAGAAGGCGCGAAGATAATCAGCACCGTAAAGAAGACCGTCGAAAGTGACGCTCTTAAGGAAGACTACTTAGGTGAAGCTGAGAACATGGCTCATTACCATCATGAGAAGTGGAACGGAAAGGGCTATCCCTGCGGCCTTAAGGGTGAAGAGATCCCGCTGTCTGCAAGGATCATGGCTGTCGCCGATGTCTTCGATGCGCTGGTAGCAGTACGTGTCTATAAGCCTGCGATGCCCTTTGAGAAGGCTGTCTCTATCATCAAGGAGAGCTCTGGCGAACACTTCGATCCCGCGATCGTAGAAGCATTCGTCAACGCAGAAGATAAGATAAGAGCCGTAACAGCCCAGTTGCACTGATCAGAATTCCCTGCCGTCTCCGCCGGACAGATCTCCTTCAGCAAGTCCGTCTATAAGGTCGAACTGCATAACAATGGCAGCCTTAGGATCTGTCTCAAAGAGCCTGTCAGTATCGTCTTCAGTTATTGCTTCATTCTGTCTCACGACAGCTTCGAAAAACTCATCCGTGACCTTCTCACCATATCTTTCGACGAGCAGATTCTCGACCATCTTCGCACTGATCAGCTCGTCAAGATAAAGCTTCGTTATGGCCAGGAATGCTGAGTGAAGATCTTCTTTGGAGAAGGCATTGGTGCTGTCTGCAAAATACTCTACGGCAGTCCTGAAGCCATTAGGTTCTGTAAGAAAATTACTGAAATCCATGACCTATTTCCCCCTGATCTGATATGTATTAATTTTACTATAGTCTACACTGAAGAAGATGTAATTAACATTGAATTATTAGGTCAAATTAAGCGTTTTTGAAGACTGGCCGCATAACAGGCATTTTTATCTGATGATATAATTGTAAATACTACTTTTCGCGCAAAGGGGAACGATATGGATAAGATAGAGATCTGGCAGGAAGGCGAATACAAATACCCGCTGGCTTTTGAGTTCAGGCCCAACTTGAGAAAATATCTCATAGACGACGGCGCCACGCACCCATGCATGCTGGTCCTCCCCGGCGGCGGTTATGCAGTCGTTGTTCCTCCCGAGGGAGAACTCGTTGCGAAGCATTTTAATGAGCTCGGCTACAACTGCTTCGTCATGACATACACTACAAACCAGACCATGCGTGAACCGGTTATGGATCAGGCGATGAGAGATCTCGCAAGAGCGATCCGCTTTGTCAGAAAGAATGCATCTGAATACCGCGTCGATCCCGCCAAGGTCTGCATCTGCGGCTTCTCTGCAGCAGGCCACGTCTGCGCATCCGTTTGCGATTACTGGGATGAGATTTCCGATGAGAATCCTTTGTACGAAGGCATCTCCGCCCGCCCTGACGCAGCTATCCTCTCCTACCCCGTAATCACTTCGGGTAAGTTTGCGCATCAGGATTCTTTCCGCTTCTTACTTGGCAGCGACATCTATGACCGCGACGACGAAGAAGCAAAGGCTTTGCTCGATAAATATTCGCTCGAAAAGCATGTGAAATCCACTAACCCTCCCTGCTTCATCTGGCAGACGGAAACTGACGATCTCGTGCCCGTCGAGAACAGTTATCTTTACGCCGAAGCGTGCAAAAAAGCAGGCGTTAAATATGTACACAAGACATTCCCGAGAGGCCATCACGGCTTATCGATCCCGACCGAAGAATGGGCAGAAGGAAAGTTTGGTGAGCCATATACAGCCGAGCAGAGCTTCGCACTCGTAAAAGCAATAAAAGAGGGCCTTATCGAGTTCGACGGCGACCCTGAAAGCCTTCTCGATTTCTTAAAGCCCTGGCCATACGATCCCAATGCACCAAAGTTCCCTGAAGTATGCGTGTGGCTGGAACTGGCGGATGAGTTTATCAAAGGACTGTAACATCAGTAGAATGCGGTGCAAAAGCTAAATCGTTGTAATCCGTGTGGGCATTACTGTATATCTCAATTCCAAAAACAGATATAACAGTCCCATTCTCATAATAACCGTAACCATCAGCGTCTACTACACTTGGCAGCCTGTGTCGTTGTTCTACCTTGTATGTAAAACCCAAATCAAAACTTCCATAAGCGACAGAGCCGCCATCCAGATATGAGTATCTGCGTGGAAACAGAAAAAATACAACAACCGCAATGAGAACAGTGATCGTGATGATTTTCTTTAAGCTTTTCTGCTTCTTTGGTTTGTCTTCTTTGCTCATACAACTTCCCCAAAATGAGCGATTTTAGCTCCCGTTATTTATGAAACCCTATTATCCTGCCCTGCATAATTAACTATACACTCTGCGATATAATGTATAAATAGTTTTTGACCGGGTGGAATACAGAAATGGACATTACAGATAAGAGGATCGACGAAGGCAAAGCCTTTGACTGGGGCAAGACTTCGGAGTTCTATGCGAAATACAGAGACATCTATCCCGACGTCTTCTATCAGAAGGTAGCTGACAGGGGGCTTTGCGTTGATGGCCAGAAGGTTTTGGACCTCGGTACCGGCACGGGAGTTCTGCCGCGCAACATGTATAAGTTCGGCGCGAAATGGACCGGCACCGATATCTCGCCCGAGCAGATTGAGCAGGCGAAAAGATTGTCTGAAGAAGCCGGCATGGACATCGATTATAAGGTTGTTTCAGCTGAAAAGATCGACTTCCCTGATGAGTCATTTGACGTGATCACCGCATGCCAGTGCTTCTGGTATTTCGATCACGAGAAGGTCGCACCCGAGTTTGCAAGGATCCTCAAGAAGAACGGCAAACTTGTGATCCTCTTTATGGCGTGGCTTCCGTATGAAGACGAGCTTGCCGGAAAGAGCGAAAACCTGGTGCGCAAATACAGTCCCACATGGTCCGGCGGCGGAGAGACGAAGCACCCTATTCACATTCCGGATGTGATGTTTGATCATTTCGAGCTCGAAGACCACGAAGAATACGACGTCGACGTACCTTTCACTAGGGAATCCTGGCACGGACGCATGATCGCCTGCAGAGGAGTCGGCGCGTCTTTGTCACCTGAAGAGCTTGCGAAATGGGATACCGAACACAGAGCGCTCCTCGCGGATTATCCGGATGAATTTACTGTAAAACACTACGCTGCAATCTCAATACTTAGGAAGAAATAAAGATGATTGAATACAAAATTGCAACAAACGATGATATCGAACTTCTCATGAGCAGCCGCCTTGAGATGCTCAAGGTCGTAAATGTTCTGCCAAAAGACTACGTTTACGATGACGTGATCGTAAATGAGAGCCGCGATTATTTTCTTAACGGCGACCATACAACAGTGCTGGCAATAGATGACGGCGAAGTAATCGGATGTGCGACGATTAGTTATTACACTATAATGCCCACATTTTCGCATCCGACAGGAAAGCGTTCGCACCTCATGAATGTTTATACGAGACCTCAATACCGCCGTCAGGGCATAGCACGCAAAATGGTGGAAATGCTTATCGAAGACGCGCGTATTAATGGTGCTACCGAGATCAGCCTTGACGCGACCACGATGGGCAGGCCTCTTTACGAGAGCTTGGGATTTACTGACTCTACTGAATGCATGGTGCTGACGAGAAATGATCACTTTAAGGAAAGCAACAGCTGAAGATATCGAGAAGATCTGGAAGATGCAGGTCGAGGCTTTTCGAGCTCTTCTGGAAAAATATCAGGACTACGATCTAAGCCCTGCCGCAGAAGGCATCGACAAGATCCGCGCAAGGTACGAACAACCCTGGACCACTTACTTCTTCATAGAAGCAGATGGCAACGATGTCGGCGCGATCAGGATCGTCGACAGAAAGGACGGTTCAAGGAAGCGCATCTCTCCTTTGTGGATCATGGAAGAATACCGCGGAAAAGGATATGCGCAGGAAGCGATCCTCGCTGTTGAAGATCTTTACGGCGCAGATCACTGGGAACTCGACACGATCCTGCAGGAAAAAGGCAATCTCCATCTTTACGAGAAGATGGGCTATCACCAAACAGGCAAGATCGAACATATTAATGACCGGATGGACATCGTTTTTTACGAGAAGGACTGATTTATGAATTACAGAATCATCGATAAAAAGACATACTACCGCAAGGGCGTTTACCGCCATTTTACTGAGGACTGCAAATGCTCGGTCTCAATGACCGCGCGCGTTGACGTCACTGACCTCGTTAAGCATTCGAAGGAGACCGGCACGAAGTTCTACATCAACTTCTTATACCTCCTCTCGAAAACCTTAAACTCCAGAGACGACTACAGAATGCAGTATCTCTGGCAGTCGGACGAACTCATCTGCTACGACGTGATCAATCCGACACAGTATGTTTTCCACGAGGATACTGAAACCTGCTCACCCGTTTACACAACATATTATGAGGACTACAACGAGTTCTATAAGAATGCAGTTGCTGATGTTGAGGCCGCAAAACAGACACGCGAATATCTGCTCGATGCAGACCACCCGAACTGGTTCGACGCGTCTTATGTTTCCTGGCTCTCATACGATTCGCTCAATGTGGAGCTCCCGGACGGTTATCTTTACTTCCTCCCTATCGTAAACTGGGGCAAGTACAGAGAAGAAAACGGCCGTCTCATGATGCCGCTCACAGTGCGCCTTAATCACGCAATTGCTGACGGGTATCTCGTGGCAAATGTTTACCGCTTGCTTGAGAAAGAAATAGATTGTTTTTGTAAATAGTAATCACTTCTTTCTTCGGTTGTCATAACTTGAGGTCAAATATTTTGACCTCAAGTGTTTATAGTTTTTCAATTTTTGTTTGTCTTTTTGTGATAATCAAAAAGTTATTTCAGTATGAGCAAAGGGTTAGTCAGCATAGCTTTGATCAATGGTTTGTAGTCATCAATATCATTAATTCGGGTAATAGTTGTTATCCTCATTCCTGCATCTTTGCTCGATGCTCCACAATGATAAACTTTCATATCTTTTGTACCGTCATCAAGAATGATATATCTGTCATGAGAGCGATGCAGAGATTGAATAAATGTTATAGTCCTGCCCGGATTCTCTGTTATGAAATCATTGTATTCGCTCAAACTCAACTTTGGTCTTGCTGAATTATCACTTATGACGGTTATCTTAGTTGTCTTTTTGGAATACGCCAAATGACGTAAGGTTTTTGTTCCAATATAATCATCAATTATCACTATCTTGTTCTTGGCACTTTTATAAATCTTTTGATAAGCTTCATCAGCTTTAAATGGCTCACCATCAAGGATCAATAATTCTTCATCACTTAACCTTTGATCAAAAAGTTTCATAATGTCAGACAGATCTGCTTTAGTAATCATAGTTGCATGAATTGTTGTAATCTCTTCTGTATTCTGTTCAACTTTTTCAATTAATGAATAATATTTCTTTTGCGAGAAAAGCGATTGGTTCTCAATCAGATAGTCCTTCATGGCTTTAAATAGTCGAATAAGGGCTTTGCTTTGCCTTACAGCCAAATCTCCTCTAAGCACCGTCATCAACATATAGATTCCCTGCTCGGTAAAAGCATATGGAAGATAACGCGATCCTCCCCAACTTGAGGTGCCATTTTTGCACCTCAAGAATTCGTACTCTTCTTTGGTAAGCTGAAACATAAAATCATTGCCATCAAAACGTTCAATATTACGCTTAACCTGACGATTAAAACTCTTCGTCTCATATCCATATATTTCTGCCAGATCTATGTCAAGCATAACCCGCTGTCCGCGAATGGTATAGATTTTATCTTTTAATGTGGTCTCGCTAAGGCTTATTAATTTCTTATCATTTTCCATTTTCATTTCCTCCTAAACTAAAGAATGCTTTTGCAATAATTATACAAACAAATGTTCTTATATTGAAGATTAGCGTTGTCTTCTGTCCCAAAAACAGGGAAAGAAATCATGCTGTTTTTCAGTAAAAACTTAACCGTTTTTCCCTGTGATAAAATGATAAAAAATTGTCGGAGGCAACACATGATCTTACGTGCATATACAAGAGAAGATTCACCCATAATCGCAAAATGGCTCCGCAACGAGACAGAACTCTACCAGTGGTCAGCTGACCGCTACGGGTTCTTCCCTCTCCTGCCCTACAGCATCGATGACAACTATGCTCCGCAATTGAAAACCGGGCGCTTCATTCCTCTCACAGGCGTTGACGAAGACGGCAAGGTAGTCGCGCACATCATCATCAGATATCCAAATGAGAACGACGACACTTCAGTCCGCCTGGGCTTCGTTATCGTTGATCCTGAGATCCGCGGCAAGGGTTACGGCCGCGAACTCGTATCGCTGGCGGTCGATTATGTGCGCAATAATCTGTCCGCGACAAGAATCGACTTAGGCGTTTTCCTCAATAATCCGAAGGCCGCAAAATGCTATGAATCCGTGGGTTTTAAGCGTTACGGCATGCACACGATCGATACGCCTTTCGGCGCGTGGGATTGCGCAGATCTAGAGCTCTATCTATAAGATCAGCGCTGTCTATAGAATCCGATACTGCGGTTCTGATTCCTGAATTCTTTCGGAGTCAGACCGCATTCTTTTTTCAGAACATTAGTGAAATAACTCTGGCTGGGAAATGCCAGCGACGCTGATATCTCAGCGATCGAATATGAGGAAGATGCGAGCATCGCCTTGGCGGTCTCAAGCTTTTTGCTCTGGATGTATTCACTTACGGAATACCCTGTCTCCTTTTTGAATAATCTCGAAAAGTAAGGCGCCGAGAGATTCGTTACAGAAGCTAACGCTTCTAACGTTATCCTCGTGTGCAGGTGTTCATAGATGTAATTGATCGCCGTTCTTACGGCCTTGGATGTAACAGTTCCTCTCTGAAGGGCGAGCATCTGCTCTGTGTAGTGAAGACACATCTCGTTATGTATCCCTGATATCTCTTCCGGTGTTGAAGCATCGTCGGCAAGTCTTATGTAATAGTCACTTAAAGAATATGCTTCTGACTGCGACAGTCCGCCTGAGATGCAGAATCGCGCGACTAACGCAGTCGTTATCGTCAGGTGATATTTGAGATTCTGCAAAGGGTTATCAGACAGGATGCCAAGACCTTTTTTCTCATGAAAAGGTTCAGTAAGAAGGCTTTTAACTTTGCGGAGATTGCCGGATCTGATCGTCTCATAGAAGTCCATTTCCGGTGCCAGGGGCGCACGGAAAAATCCGTATTCCCTGTGGAGAAATTCCTGATATGAAATTTTCTTGCGCGGTGCGGGCATTAGAGGGACCCTCCGGATAAGGAAATCAAATATGCGTGAGAATCGTGCTTTTCGGGATTTATTATAGCACGAAAACATAAAACTAAGTTATGAAAAGGCAATAATGCAGACTGCAAAGTTGATATTTTGAGGACAGAAGAACAATTACAGGAACAGGAGGCAATTATGAAGAGCAAACGTATCATCAGTTCTATCCTCGCCCTTTCCATGCTTCTCCCCATGGCAGCCTGCGGTCAGAAGAAAGCCAGTGTGCCTGATTATGAAGGCTACAAGCTTCTCTGGAACGACGAGTTCGACGGCAAGACTCTGGATGAGACCAAGTGGAACCGTGAGGTCCATGAACCCGGCTGGACGAACAATGAGCTTCAGGAATACACGACATCCGATGAGAATATTTTCGTGCGCGACGGCAACCTCGTATTGAAGGCCGTCAAGTCCGAAAGAAACGGCAAGCCTTATTACACATCCGGCAAGGTTCAGGGTTGGAACAAGACCCAGTTCCAGTACGGAAAAGTAGTTGTCTCCGCAAAAGTTCCTGAAGGCAAAGGTCTGTGGCCTGCCATCTGGATGATGCCCAACCAGGAATCCAAGTACGGACAGTGGCCCAAGTGTGGCGAGATCGACATCATGGAATCTCTTGGTAATGACACCACGATTTCTTATTCAACCATTCACTATGGTGAGCCCCACGCTGAACAGCAGGGCACAATAGAGAAGAAAGGCGATGAGAGCTTTTCTGCTAAGTTCCACGAATACTCGGTAGAGTGGGAACCCGGTGAGATGCGCTTCTATACAGACGGCGAACTCGTTCTTACCTGCAACGACTGGTTTACCGCTGTTCAGGGCGGCGACGAGAAGCCCTACCCTGCACCTTTTGACCAGCCTTTCTATGTACAGCTTAACCTCGCAGTAGGCGGCGACTGGCCGGGCAATCCTGACGCTACAACTAACTTCGACAATGCAGAATTCCAGATCGATTACGTTCGCGTATATCAGAAGGATTCTTACGATACCAACGTTACCAAGCCTCCGATGACATTCAGAGAAGCACTTCCCGACGGCAACTTCATCCGTAACGGTAACTTCGCAACAGCAGAGAACCTGGAAGACGATGTTGACTGGAAATTCCTCCTTTTCAACGGCGGCGTTGGTGCAGCGGAGATCAAGAACGGTGAGATCGTCATCACTTCGACCAACTGCGGAACAGAAGAATATTCCGTCCAGCTCGTTCATCCTGATCTTCCGATGCTTAAAGGACACAAATACAAAGTCTCGTTCGACATCAAAGCGGACGAACCGCGAAAATGCATAGTCTGCGTTTCCGCACCGAATGCCGGGTGGATCCGTTATCTCAAAGATACTTCGATCGACCTGACCACCGAATGGAAGACATTCACTTTCGAATTCGAGATGAAGGATAAAGACGACAACAACGGAAGACTCGAATTCAATATGGGTAAGCACAAAGACACAGCGACTATCCATATAACAAATGTAAGAGTAGAAGAGATCTGATAGCTTTCCGGTTTTCGAGGGACTGTCCATTACGGGCAGTCCTTTGATTTACCTCAGAAATCTGTTATAAACCCCATCGATTTATAGTAGTTTTCCATTTGTTTACACTGTGTAAAAACATATCTAATTCTGAGCATTTATAATTCAAGGTATAAAGTGGTGAAACTTGTGAATCAGGCAGCTCTCAAGGTGATGTGACAGTGGCAGATACAAGGGTGGAAAAATCCAACAAACCTAAGTGGGTACGCGGCAAGACTTATGCCCGCGTAATGATAGTGTTTATGCTTCTTGCAGTTATTGCTGTAGGTGCAGGCATAATCGTAAGCATCACGATGTTCAGAAGACTAGCCAAGGCATACCGTGTCGAGACACTCGAAAAGGCGGTGAAGCTTGCATCCTCCGAGATCGAAGCAGAAGACATCGACACCTGGCTCAAAAACGGTTCCGATTCCAAATACGAAGCAACAAAGAACAAGCTTCAGAATATTCTCGACAACACTCCTTATCTCCAGTACCTCTATCTCGTCCAGCCTCAGGAAGACGGTTTTCACATCGTCTATGACCTGACCACGAACGATGAGGAGCTCGCCCAGTATCACGAAGTCGATCCAAGCGAACTCACCATAGATACGGTTTTCCCCTACGAGAGAGGACTGGAAGAGCATATCCCCGCATTTCTCAGCGGTGAGGAGATAGAGATAGTCGAGAGCAACGACGCATACGGCTGGCTTCTTTCGAAATTCGTTCCGGTCGTAGACAGCGACGGCGTCTGCAGAGGTTATGTAGGAGCAGACATCTCCATGATCGGCATGAACGTTTACATGAATACTTTCACTGTGTGGGTAAGCGCTATCTCGCTCATTTTCCTTGCTGCGATCACCATCGTCGGAGTATTCGTTTCCTCTTATGCCCGCCGCGCCTATGAATACGAGGTGTCATCCGAGCAGCAGGAACGTGACCAGAAGCTCCTTCAGGAAGTAATCGAATCCTACTCACAGGTGGTCGACGCCAAGGATCCTTACACGAACGGCCACTCTTCCAGAGTAGCGGAATATGCGGTAAAGATCGCAGAGCTCGCCGGCAAGAGCGAAGAGGAATGCCAGCAGATCTACTTCACTGCCCTCCTTCACGACGTAGGAAAAGTCGGCATCCCCGACTCCATCATCAACAAGCCCGGAAAGCTCACGAAGGCAGAGTTCGACATCATCAAGCAGCATCCCGAGAAGGGCAATAACATCCTCTCCCAGATCGATGAATTCTCATATCTCAGTGTCGGTGCGCATTACCACCACGAGCGCTACGACGGCAAAGGATATCCGCAGGGCCTTAAGGGCGAAGAGATCCCTGAGATCGCCAGGATCATCGCCTGCGCTGATGCATACGATGCCATGACATCCCAGAGAAGCTACCGTGATCCGATCCCTCAGCACATCGTTAGAGAAGAATTCGTTAAAGGCATCTGCACCCAGTTCGATCCTGAATTTGCGCGCAACATGCTGCATCTGATCGACCTCGACACAGAATATGCCATGAAGGACCGTGTTTCGAACAAGGAACTTCGTGACAGCAACCATCTCCTGGTCACCTACAGAAGAAGCGTAGTATCTCCGGGCATCCTTCTGTCTTCCAGCATGACGGTTGTCAAAGTCACTGTAGGACCTGACAACGCCGCTTCCGTAAACAGCCCTATGCCTTCGTTAATTCTTTTCGATTCCCTGGACGGACACATCCATGAGATCGAAAAGGACAAGACCGCCATGCTCGATTTCGAATACGGTGAGATCTGGTTTTCGGGCAAGCACACCTCGCTCGGCGCCCGTAAGATGGAATCGAAAACAGAGAAGAACAACTCCGCAAATGACGGCAATTACACTATTGAAGCAGTCAGGATCAAGGATCACGCCCTCGTCGTCATCTCTGGCAACGGCCAGACGACAGAGACCATTATCGCCCTTCCCGACAGCTCGAGATTCGTATATCTCGGCCTTACCGGAGAGCACTGTCTGTTCACCGATATCGATATCTCACAGTCTCCTGCAGAACTCCCCGGGAACTATATCCCGAGGATCGCTGAAGAGATCAGCTATATCAATGTTCCTGCAGGCGACCTGCCCAACTTCCAGGCAGACGGCTACAGGACCGCTTCCACACCCGGTGTGCTCCTTAAGGATAATCTCGAGATATCTTTCCATACCATGAGCCTTCCGACTGCAAGACTTGTCTGGCACTGCCCTTTCATCTGTATCTTCTCATCTGATAACGGCATGGTCGATGGCAATAACTTCAGAGAATTGACTCTCTTAAGACTTGACGGCGAATGCTGGGAAGGCGATCCCGAGTCGACTGTAAATGTAAATGTCGAGAGGGGTCCTGAATTCAAGAACTGGGACGACTGGAAAGAATACAATAAGCAGGGCTACGACTGCACAGTCTATATCACAAGAGAGGCGGGCAGGATCTATATCAGGACAACCAACCGCGGCATTGCGATCAATAACACCACAATACTGAGCAGTGACATAAGTCCGATCTATGTTGCCCTTTCAGGTGACCAGTGCGCAGTAACAAATATCAGGATTAAGGAATAACAACAAAGTCTGTTTAAAGACAAGATAAAGGCAGCATCCATAAGGAACGCTGCCTTTTTGTTTACTTCTTTCCGGGCAATATCAGGAATTATTTGCACTCATGGAGCACATTATGATGACCATGATGGCGACCTCTTCAGCAACAGCCATCGCGATGGCATTATTGGTAACGATCATCTGGTTCGTGATACCTTCAGAAGGATCAAGATCAGCTGAATATACCTGACTTGCAAGGAGCGCCGCGAACATAAGACGCGTTTTCTTATCCATGCTGAGACCGCCGAATCCCTTGTTATGCTTGAGGAAATCAGCCGCCTCTATGATCTCGGCAACAAGATCATCTGTCGGCATGTCGATATTGATGAGCGTAGCAAGTGCCGGAAATTCGAGATATGTTCCGAACTTGGATTTCTGATCCTTAAACGCATTGAAGATCTCAGCGACCTTGTCACACTTGCCCTTCATGTTGCCTTCAGTAAGAGCCAGTATCTCGCTCAAAGCCTGGATGGAGTTCGCCTCAGCCTTCAGCTTCAGTTCCTTCTTCGTGTACGTGAAGCACTCTTCCATATCGTTGATGATCGAATCATTATCACGGTCGGTCATGGCAAGAAGCGATACGAGCGCAATATCCTCAGACGAAGTTAAGATCGGATGGATCTTGCTCATCCTCTTCAGGAGCTCATTCATCTTCTGCTTGATCATCTCAGTGTCAGCCTTGCGCTTACGGTCAACTATGATCATGGCGGCAAGCACCATGTACGAATCTTCCATTACCTTGCCCTTGGTGAGCACATCGTAAACTTCAATGAGGTCGTTAAGGTAACCCTCAGGATCTGCTTCAAGCGCCATCCTTGAGGTGACTACGAGTTCAGCCACATCCCTGAAAGCCGAGAAGATGCCCTTCTTCTTGCTTAAGATCCTTTTCGATTCCTTGATCTTATCCGTATCGACTTCTTTTCCCGCACTCGCGAAAAGCAGAGCGCCGACGACCTGGCTTATCCCCATCTCGAGAAAAAACGCCTTGTCGATCGCGATCTTATTCGAAGCCAATAACTCTAATTTTCTTGTCAATTCAGGATTCATAACAGGACTCCTAACCTATATTTTCTAGTCAAATTCTAAAGTCATTTTAACATTTCATCGTTCGTTTTCTTAATGTTTACACCATTGGAAATCATCGAAAAGCACGACTAATGTAATCTGATTAATAGAATACTGAAAATTTTAGGCACGAAGACCGACAAAAAAACAATCAATAGTACAAAAAGCCCTATATATTAAAAATAATTAATAGGAATTGGAAATTTGAGATGCTAAAATGACGGAGTGCTTAATATGTGCTAATTCTAATTTTAGCTTTACTTTTTTGGATACTTTATTTTTGGAGGCATAAATAATGAAGAAGGTTTTGATCAGACTCACAGGTCTGCTGGTAACCACGGCTATTGCTATCTCCGGAAACGGACTGGTTCTGGCAACCGAAGTCGAAGGCACAGGCAACGAGACCGGCACAGCGACTGAAGCAACCGCTGAAGAGCCCAAGGTCGAAGAGACCTCCGCTGCTGAAGAGACAGAAGCTCCCGCAGAAACTCCTGCAGAAGACTCCAAGAGCGAAGAGACCGCTGCTCCTGACGCAACACCCGCTGACACAGAAGACAAAGAAGCTCCCTCCCAGGAAGAAAAGTCTTCCGAAGAAGAGACTGCAGCTTCTGCTGAATCTGAAACAACAATAGATAACGTTCAGACAGTTGAAGTAAAGGTTCCTGCTTCAAAGGCATCATCGAATGAGCCTAAAAGTAAATACGATTATGGTGTTATTTTCTCTAGTTACAATACTGATTCCAAGCTCGTTTTCAATTATCTCCGTGAGCAAATGCCTTTAATTGCTAATGGAACAGTATCTAGTACACGGATTAGTGTCCCTACAAGTGTTTTGACAGAGAACTATAGTTATAGAATCTCCTCTATTGGATTAGGAGCTAGTAATTTTGTCAATACTGACGAAGAAAAAGAAGCTAATATTCAAGAAACCCTATACGACATCGTTCAAAGAAGAGTCGAGTATTCTTTTATTGTTACGACCCTCATGAATGCTTGTCCCTACGATATGTATTGGTATAACGGTTCATATGAATCAAATAGTACATATTGCTCTGTAACTTTTGGTTATTCCTATAATAGCAGCACTAAAACAATTACAGTAAGCAGTATTATTTTCAGTTTTGAAGTATCAAAAGATTATCGTGGCGCAAATGAATATACAGTGAATGCCTCAAAGGTGGCAAAAGCTATAACCGCCTATGATAATGCTAAGGCTATAATCGAAAAATATAAAAATGCCGATGATTATAATAAGCTTTTAGGATACAAGAATGAAATATGTAAGTTGGTCTCTTTTGATAACGCTGCATTCGGTATTTTCAACAGAGATGACATGTATGGCAATTCCTGGCAAATGATCAACGTATTTGACAGTGATCCAAATACAGATGTCATTAGTGATGGATATGCAAGGGCATTTCAATTCCTTTGCGATAATACAACTTTTTCAAGCTCAAGAATCTATGCGCTTAGCGTTTTCGGTCAGTTGGATGCTGAGTCTCCTCATGTGTGGAATATAATCCACATGGAAGATAATAAGAATTATCTTGTAGATTTAACTAACTGTGATGGTATAGGTTATGCTGACTTCTTTATGAAGGGCGTTACATATTCTGCAGCAAACAGTTTTTCTATTCCCCAATTCAGTACTCCTTATTCATATTCCTGGGACTTATTGACGAGAATTCCCTCTGCTGATCTAAGTCTTTCCAACACAGACTATATAGGCGAAAACCAGCTTACTCCGGCCAAAGTCAATGCAACAAGTATAGCTTTGAACGATCTTATCGGCATTAATTTCAAGTTGAACCTTCCTGAAGAATTTCTTTCTGATTCAGGTGCAAAAATAAAGATTAATGATATTGATTATCAGTATGGATCTATTGACAGCAATGGCAGATATATTGTTACCTGCAGTGTTCCTGTTGCAGAGATCGAAAAAGAACTTGTGCTCAAACTTTACAGAGGAAACGGGACATTATATCCCCTTCTTGATAAAAAAGGTTCTGAGGTTACTACAGATGGCTTTACATACTCCGTTTCTGAGTATATTAGAGAAGCAAATGCCTCAAGTTCGGGTGTTTCTGCTGAAACAATTAAAGTTCTGAAGCGTTTATCTGACTTTTCAAAAAAGTCGCGTCTTTACTTTAATCCCAACGAAAATGTAGGTTCTTATTCGGATATCGCAGGAGATATTGATAAAGTAACAGCAGCTAATTTCTCCACCTTTGCGTTTACAGAAACCCTTGCTGCAAATGCCGGAATAAAAAGGTCCGGATCATCGTTAGCTCTTGAAACCGCTACAGAGATTAATCATAAGTTTGAATTGGATTCTGGAAAGAGCATTTACGATTACAAGTTTTATGTAAACAATCAGCTTGTAACAACATCATCAAGCGGTAACTACTTGCTTTGGTATAACAGTTCGTCCAAGAAATATGTTTTAACAATAAAAGGTATAGCGGCTTCTCACTTGCAGGATGTATACCAAGTGGTAATAAAAGATAATAATGATAGGGAAATATACAGACTGAATAATTACAGTGCATTTAGTTATGCAAATGCAGTATTTGCAAAAGCTGCAGCAGATCCTGCATATGCAAGTTCAAAAGCTAGCTTATTAGCCCTTTTGAAAGCAATGTATCTCTATAACCAGGATGCAATTGCCCGTTTTAAGACCTAAACCGGTTTTAGCCTAAAGGCGATGATTTCAATTCAGAAATCATCGCCTTTTTTTATTGGACACTTAAATACATCCTGTAAAGGTGATAAAATATCAAATATATTTTCTCAATTTGATGAGATAATCGAATTAATTAAGGAATTGAAGGGAGACACAAATGAAAAAACTGTTTATCAAATTTGCCGGTTTGGTTGTTACTTCGGCAATTGTGTTGTCCAGCAGCGGTTTAGTTCTGGCCAACGAGGTTGAAAACACCGGCGATGATGTTGTAACCGCTACTGAAGAGCCTGCAGAAGCAGTTCAGGACGAAAAAACAGAAACACCTGAGGAAAAATCTTCTGAAGAAGAAACCGACACAAACACTGATTCCGGTGCTCAGGACAAAGATAATAACGACGATCCTTCAGATAACAAAGTAACCGTTACTGAAACTCTCGATGTTACTTTCGATTTCGACAATGATGAATTGGCTGAATCTTATATCAACCATGTGTTCGGAATAGATTCTCCAAAGGCATCGACCAAGAAAGCAGCAAAAAGGTCTTATGATCCTACTTCCAACTTAACTGAAGGCCAGAAGGCGCTGTTTAATGGTGTTAAAGATCACATTGTTCAGATTGCAGCAGGAAATGAAACCAGCACTATTATTACTCTTGCTTCCGATAGTGTAGTTTTTACTTATCCCGTCAATAATGTGGATGACGCAAAGTCCTTGTTGCAAAAAGATATTCACGCAGTAATCAGCGCACTGTTGGCTTATTATCCGTATGATCTGTATTGGTTTGACAAAACAAATGGATCTAGTTTTGGTTTTTCATATTCCACTTCGGCAAATTCAATAACTGTTTATCTTACACGCATTCTGTTTTCAGTTGCTGAAGAGTATCGTAAGACTGAAACTGACTTATACACTGTAGGAACAACTTTCAGCAACACTGTCGAAACTGCTCACAACAACGCTATATCCATTGTTAGCACCAATAAGAACCTGGACGATTACAAAAAGCTTGAAGCTTACAAAGATGCGATTTGTAATTTGGTAGATTATAACCATGCTGCTGCCGATAATAATGATACGCCTTATGGAAATCCCTGGCAGCTAATCTGGGTCTTTGACGGAAATGACTCGACCAAAGTAGTCTGTGAGGGTTACTCAAAAGCATTCCAGTATCTTTGCGAAAATACTGATTTCAGCAGTAATGAGATTTATACAGTTTGCGTAAGCGGAGATGTAGTTCTCAGATCCAATACAGGAAGCGTTACAGGTCCACACATGTGGAATGTAGTTCACATGGAAGATGGCAAGAATTATCTTGTTGATGTTACTAACTGTGATACAGGATTCTATTTGTTCATGAAAGGCTATGTAAGCACTCTCAGTAATGGATACGTAGTAAGCAATGGACGCGGACAGAATAATGATTATCCGTATAGAGATGATAGTATATCTCTTCCTTTGGCATCCTCTGACTATGTTTATACAGAACCCGCTCAGGTTGAAAGAACAAGTATAGCGTTAAACGATCTTATCGGCATTAATTTCAAACTGGTTTTACCTGATGATTTTCTTGAAGACAGCGATGCTTATGTAGAAGTAAATGGTACAGTATGTCAAATTGGGAATAAAGACAGTAATGGCAGATACGTTGTAACTTACAGTGTTCCTGTTGTAGAAATCGAAAAAGAACTTGTGCTTAAGCTTTATAAAGGAGACGGAACACTATATCCACTTCTTAATAAATCAGGTTCGAATGTAACAAACGATGGCTTCGCATATTCTGTAGCTGAGTATATTACGGAGGCAAATGCTGCAGGTTCAGGAGTTTCTGATGCTACTATTACAGTATTGAAGCGTTTGGCTGATTTTTCAAAGAAATCCCAACTCTATTTCAATCCTTCTGCTAATGTAGGTTCATATTCCGATATAGCAGGCGACATAAATAATGTTACTGTGTCAGATTTTAAGAGTTATAAATTTGAAGAATCCTACGCTGCAAATCCAGGAATAAAGAGAAGCGGATCATCATTAGCACTTGAAACTGCTACAGAGATCAATCATAAGTTTATACTTGATTCCGGAAAGGAAATCACAGATTACAAGTTCTATGTAAACAATACTCTTGTTACTACATCTTCAACCGGAAACTATCGACTCTGGTATGACACTTCAGCAAAAAAATATGTATTAACTATAAAAGGCATAGCAGCTTCTCACTTACAGGATGTTTATAAAATTGTGGTTACGGATAACTCCAATAATGAGGTATACCGATTGGAGAACTATAGTGCACTTAGTTATGCATATGCCGTCTTTGATAAAGCATCAAATGATTCTGTGTATGCACAATCAAAAGCAAGTCTTATTTCACTTTTGAAAGCGATGTATCTCTATAATCAGGATGCTATTGTGCGTTTTAACACATAAAAACTAAGTACTTCTTGACATAAGATTATCTAAACATAGCAGCTTACCTGTTCATCGCAGGTAGGCTGCTTTTTATGCCAGTTTTACCCCGTTTTCGCGTAGCTGTATCAAGCCCAATCGTAAAACGATATATTTTCAGGCTAAAGTTCCGGCTCAGCCTTTTGCTTCTGTCTCGGAAAGCTGCTCGAAATTCAGACCCTCACCGGTATTCTCCTTGTCATCCTTCCAGATGAGCTTCTTGCCGGTATGGTCAAAGAAGAAAGAGCCCTTGCCGCCTGTATAGATCTCCTTAGAAGACTCGATCTCGTTTTCAGACTTGTAAGTGACTTCTTTCTTTACGCCGTCGCTGTAGCTGATGCTCTTTGATACAGGGTCGAACTTGCCTGACATGGTCCATTCGGCTTTGTCCTTAAAGCCGCCTGCCCACTCGACACGGATCTTCGCATTATCGTCTTCACCTGCTTCTACGGTTATCTCGATCCTGCCTGAATAGAAGGTCCCTGTGAAATCCTTGAGGGAAGCCGCAGCAGTCTCTCCGGTCTCATCTGACGCCTTTGTATCGGAAGCGCCCGTTTCTGCAGTTGTCTCTCCAATAGTGTCGAGAGCAGTGTTCTCTGTGGTCTCTTCCGCTGTGGTTGTCGCGGAAGCAGATTCCTCAGAAGTCTGACCTGCTGTGCCGTTTGAGGCGCATGCCGTAGCCGACAGAACTGTTCCTGCAAGAATAAGTGCGATCAATTGCTTTTTCATATCAAATACCATTCCTTCTGCCCTGCAATTAAGGCTTAATATGCAGTTTTTATCCCCACTGCGAGAACCGATTTTACCACCGTAGTTTTGGCTGTTATGAGCAAAATCGTGGCAAAACCCGTTCTGTAACGCAAAAGAAATACCGCGCCCGAGATGCTATAATCAAGGCATTCCGCGCTGTGGATAAAGGGGGATTTTGAGATGATCTTATTGGTTAATGCGTGCGTAACTGAAGATTCCAGGACATTAAGGCTCGCTTCCCGCCTTCTCGAAAAGCTGGACGGCGAAGTCACTGAGATCAACCTCTCAAAAGAGTCTTTCCCCGTTGTCGACGCGGCTTTTCTTAAGAAAAGGGATAAGCTTATCGAGGAGAAGAAGTGGGATGATCCTCTTTTCGCGATGGCAAGATTATTCGCCGAAGCTGAAAGGATCGTTATAGCGGCGCCTTATTATGACCTCTCGTTCCCTGCTTCACTCAAGCAGTTTTTCGAGCAGATCAACGTGTTGGGAATCACATTTGAATATAGTCCGGAGGGCTTCCCCGTTCCGCTCTGCAAGGCCGGACGCCTCTACTATGTGACGACGGCAGGCGGCGCATTCGTGCCTGAAGAATACGGATTCGGCTATGTTAAGGCACTGGCGGAGAACTTCTACGGGATAAAGGATGTAAGGCAGCTCAAGGCAGTCGGACTGGATATATACGGAGCAGATATTGAGGGTATAATGGAGAAAGCTTTCGAAGAATGCGATAGAATAGTATGAGTGATGGCTCGCATTTAGGAATAAGAGCGGATTAAAGGGATAATTATGAAACTTACTAAAGAAGAAAAATCAGTAATGATCAACGGTCTTTCGACCGGAATTGCCACAATGGCATTTATCGGCCTTCCTATAGGCGTTTATATGTGGATCATCTCGATGCTCGAAAGAAGCGTCAGTTACATCACGCAGTCAATCGCCATTATGGTCATCTGCGGCATAGCGATCGTCGGAAGCCTGGCAGCTTCGATAGTCGCGAAGGTCAAGGATAAGACAAACAAATGGGCGACAGCCAACATCGTCTACATCAGCATCATGCTGGTCATCTCGGGCCTGCTTACCTATTTCTTCATCTGGCTCATGACGACTTACGCATTCAATTGATCAGGGATCATCTTGCGGCAGGAATGACTTCAGGCGACCTCGTCTGATTCGTGCGCTTCAATGGCTCTCTCGTTCTGGGCCTCTTCTTCACTTGTGTCCTGTGCACCGCCGACAGGCGTCCAGCTGTCATAGATCTCGACACCCTTGAATTCCTTGGTGGCAAAGTCATAGTCGTAAACAGCCACCTGGTAATCTGTGATCTGCTTTCCGGCAGGCGCGAGGATGAAGTACACCTTCAGCTCGCCGTTGATCATGATAGGTACCGGAGAGCCGTAATAGCCGATCGTGGTCTTGGCATCGCCGCCCATCTTGCTTGTGGCATAGCTCCAGAAATCCGTTAATTCATTCTTGTCGAAGCCCTTGAGCTTGCTGATCTCTTTCCGGTAGGTCGAAGGGATCTTATTAAGATTCTTATCGTCCATGGATGCGAGGATCTTGCAGAAAGCCGGATCTTCCTTATAGTCAGTACCCTTCACGCTGTTGTAAAGCCTTATGAGAACTTCTCTCGGGTCCATGCAATCCTTGGCTTTGAGGTTCTTATCAGCACCGAACTTGGTCGTGTTGAAGAACTTCAATATCTCCTCGTTGCTGAACTCATATTCCTGCATGACCCTTACGAGGTTCATGTCGGTCTCGCCGCTGAAGTACATCTTCTTGATCTTGTCGCTTCCGAAAATATATTCCAGGCCGTTAACAAATCCGACTCTGGGAGGATAGCTCAATGCCGCATGGCAGAAGTATTCGGCATTGTACTTTTCGCAGCAGCCCTCAAGCATAAAAGACTGAACGACCTTTTTGAGATCCTGGCTTTTCTCGTTGTTCATAACTGTGTTGTAGAGCACGAAAGTACCGGTCTTCGTATAAGCGACCTGCTTGTAGGTTGAATTTCCTTCGATGTGGGTATCAATAAAATGCATCGTCTCGTGGAATGCGACGGAGTCAAACGCGTCCTGGCCTCTGACTGACAGAAGTCCCGGATCGATCTCGATAACGTTTTTCGCCTGATCGTAAATGCCGTCTGCACCCTTGTTATGATTGTATTTGAAGTTAAGTTCCTTGAGGGTCTTAAGGAAATGCTCCTCGTCCTTTTCCATTATGAATTCCGATATTATAGGGAATTCGGCATAGAAATAAGGCTTCAATAAAGTGATCTTTTCGTTGCCCTCCAAAGTCTCGGCAAACTTCTTGTAGAAGTCGTATTTGCCGTGAAGGTCAGCCTCTTCAAGTCCGTGCTCTTGGGCATCCATGACAACAAGCGTCTTGGGATCCGGCGTCGGTGAAGCTGTCGGAGTGGGCGTCTCGGACGGGTAAGTCGTCTCTTCGGGTTCATATACCGTAGGCTTCGTCTGATCCGGTGATTTAACATTTTTCGGCTTCTTGAGCTCAAAACATCCGGTGCTGACAAATGCTGACAAAAGCACAGACGCGACCAGGGCGACGCACTTGATTCTTAAAGAAAGATACTGGATCCTGCTGTCTCTTTTCACGGTTATTCCCCATCCCATATAAAGTGTCGTATTGACAGTAGAATAACAGATTCCGTCTTTGATAATCAAGAAAACCTTATTATGAGATATAATTAAAAAGATATAGGAATTTGTGGAAGGGCCTGTCAGGACACCCGGTTTAAGAGAAAATCAGATGAAGCTTTATACCGAATGCCATTGGGATGGCTGGGACAGAATAGTCGATATCTATACGGAGAACTGTGATCGTTTTCCGGAATACATCAACGACAGATCAACATACAAGATAATCGTCCTGGAACAGGGTGTTCTCGAGCTTATCTCAGGAAGCGAAAAGTATGAGACCAAAGCTCCCGCGCTCATACTTCTTAACCAGAACGATGTTTTCGACTGCCGCATTATCCAGGACTTCAAGGCGAGGATCATATACTTCAAGCCCTCTGTAATCCGCGAGGAATTCTCGATCGGGCGCATTGATTCCGGTGAGTTTGATAATGCATTTGGACAGTCGATCTTCCAGGACTACATGCTCGTCAGGTATTTCACATACTATCAGGATATTGCATCGAAGATCTTTCCGCTTGCTCTGAACGATCTTGCCCGTATAAAAGAGCTGTACAACTGCATGGAGAACGAGCTCCTCAGCCAGCGTGACGGCTTCTGGCCATGCCGCAGCAGATCCTACATCATAGAGATCCTGCACTTCATCACTTACTCATTCATAGTGACCGCGCCCGAAGATACAAGCTCTGCCGACCAGGAAGATTTTTCCAAGATATGCAGCTATTTAAACGAGCATATCAGCGACCAGATAACGCTCGAGATCCTCACCAAACAATTCGCGGTCAACCGTAATAAGTTAAACGACCTGTTCATGAAGCAGTCCTCCATGACATGCCTTAACTACCTTTTAAATCTCAGGATGGACCTTGCCAAGATCCTTCTTACCAAGACGGAACTTCCCATAAGCGAGATCGGTGCACGCGTCGGGTTCCCTGATTCCAATTACTTCGCCAAGATCTTCAGACGTGAGACCGGCGTAACCCCTTCCAGATTCAGAGCTTCCTGATATCTGTTGCTCTTTTCGCTGCCTGACACCTTTCTCCTGACACTGTGCAGATATTACTATAATCCGTGTGGATTTTTCTATTGGTGTCTCCTGCTGCTCTTGTAGAATCAAGCCAGTTTTACAGGAGGTATTTCATATGCGTAAAAAACATTTTTCCACATGTGCAGTTTCCGCAGGTCTTATTCTCGGAATGCTCCTGACGGGCTGCAGCCAAGCTCTTCCTCAAGGCTCAGAGAGCGCTGCATCCGGTATTTCCGGCACTTCCACTCCCGAGATAGACCCTGGCATTACTGTTAATTCACATAATATTGAAGACGTCACCGGAACGGAATACGGCGACCAGTACTCAAAGCGCGACATCGTAAATGTCACTTATAACGCTTCAGACATGAATGGTCTTCTTCCCCAGAAAGTCTGCAAAGAGCTCGAATATTATTTCGACGCTTCAGCAAACAAGTGGGATCTTAAATCCGAGAAAACCATCTTATGCGAGGTCGATACATCTGGTCTTCCCGGCAGCAGCTGGAAATGCGGCTCGCTTTCTTCTGACGACATCTCTGCTCTTTACGGAGACAAGGTCAGCGACGGAAGCACAGGCACCATGTATATCAGGATCCTTAAGACGATGGGGCTTTTCGCGTTCAACCTGGACAACGGTAAGAACACTTCCACGGAGCGTTTTTTCGAGACGACAGGAACCAAGGCCAGAACTGTATTTTCAAGCGCTTCCGGCAATGTCGAAAAGAGCTTCACCATAACTGGCGGCTCCGTAACCGATGCAGGCGACCTCTTCCTCGATTTTGAAGCCGACGGCAAGAGCTGCAGGCTCCACTTCGGCAAGGACGTTCTCCCCATCTCCGAGCAGGAATACGACGAAGCGACCGGCAAGGAAGTCGACAAGACGAAGGTCTATATGGGCAGCCTCCCTGTTTTCGAGGTGTCCACGACCAGTATCGAAAAGAACGAGTGGAAGCAGATCTGCGGCTTCAAAGAAGGCAATAAATCTCCTGCTCTTTCCTGGAACCCCGTCGAAGGCGCTTCCAAATACGCGGTCATAATGATCGATACGACAACCAATAACTGGCTCAGCTGGTACGTGCTCACCGACAAGACTACGCTTGCCGAAGGCGAATTCACCGACAAGTCTGTCTACATCGGCCCCTACCCGCCCGAGACGCACACCTACGAACTCTACGTAGTCGCTCTCAAGAGTGAACCGCAGAAGCTCTCATTCAAGCTCGACACCAACGGCGGCGACATCCAGTCCTACCTCGATAAGCTGAACAAGGCATCTGACGGCAACGTCGGAAATGTACTTGCCTATGGTACTATTAAGGCACCCTATACATCACCTGAATTGTATTACGGTTACAGGTAAACATAGTTGGAGGAACACCATGCTTACCAGAAAGCTTACATCACTTATACTTTGCAGCGCCATCGCTTTGTCCTTCGCCGGATGCGGCACAGCACCAGTGATTTCCGCGACATCCGGGCCCTCTGAAAACACTGCTGAGAGCACTGCTGATAGCACTACAGATAGCACCACTGAAGCACCCGCTCCTGACAACAGCAAAGACGAATTCGTCAGTGAATATGCTGCTTTTAAAGTCACTTCGCCTAACCTCAACGGCGGCAAGTGGGACGACAGGATCGGCGAGCGTGCAGAGGCAAAAGGCGTCTCTCCTGCGCTTTCATGGGACCCCGTTGAAGGCGCTTCTTGCTACGCAATCTACATGGTCGACCTCGACACCCACTATTTCCTTCACTGGGTCCAGGGCGACATAACAGAGACATCTCTTGCAGAAGGCGGCGCCGCTCCAGGCAAGTACATCGGACCATACCCGGAACCCGGCTCCACACACCGCTATAACATTTACGTTATCGCGCTCAAGAACCCCGTAGAAAGAGTCAAGGGCGGATCCAACTCGATCAATCCCAAGTTCCCTGAATTCATCAAGGCTCTTGACACTGACGCCAGCGGCAATACCGGCAACATCATCTCCGTCGGCCGTGTCTGCGGCACCTACACCGCGTGATATCCTGATATCCGCTACAGTTTTCTCCAGCCCGGCCACTATGAAGTGACCGGGTTTTTCGTGTGGGCCGCCTCCATACCGCTGCGAAAAGTGGGTTTTTCCACCTTCACCGCGAGAGTGGCATGCTTTCCGCCTCCCCTGCCGCCACGCGAGCCGCGCAGTGCAAAAATGGTGCCAAAATCCACTCAAATTAGCACCAAATCGTGCATTTAAGGGTCAAATTGCTCATTATGGTGCTAAATCACGCCCAAATTGGCACCATTTTTGCACTAGGTTCATTTTGACAAAATCTGTGCAGATTCCGTGCCATTTCTGCACAATTTTTGCACAAGCGCGAAAAAACCGAGCATTTTCCGTCCCCGCCGCGAAAAAGTTGACAGCCGCCCGCCCACGAATTAAAATGAAACTACTTTCATTTTCGCGGCAAGCAGGAGCAACACATGCCAAAAGTCACACAGGAATACATAGACAACAAGCGCAAGATGATCGTCGACTGCGCTTACAGGGTATGCCTCAGGAAGCCCGTCGAGATGGTCACGATATCTGACGTCATCGCTGAGACCGGGCTGTCGCAGGGCGGCATCTACAGGTTCTACAAGGACTTAGACGAGATCTTATCCGACATGATCACCGGCATGAGACGCGACTATAACTTCACGGACAAACTCGATGCGGCGGTCGCCGATAAGAGCGCGACTTTTGAGGAGATTACGCGAAGGATCTGCAGCATCCTGGCCGACTCGATGGAAGAGCACCTGATGGATATCCAGAAGATCAATTTTGACCTGACGGTACTTGCGATCAATGAACCGGCGCGCGCGGAAAAGATCATCAGGAACATTAAGGGTAAAGGCAATATGGATCATCTGGCGACAGTCATCTTCCCTTATCTTTTCGAGGCTGCTGATCAGAATAAGCTCCATCCGAAGCACGATCCGATGCAGCTGTACCAGTTCATCTCTTCTGCCTATGTCGGCATCGAGGCAAACTGCATACTGACGGCATGCTATGGAAAGGCGACGCTCAAGGCTGACTGCAGGCCCAGGGAGATGTTTGAAGTTCTGGCGACTACGATAATCCTGCTATTTGGAGGTAACGATAAATGATAACCAAGCCCTATCCGACCGGAGAATTTGCCGTCGGCACGAAGACATTCACGATATATAACACAAGAAAAGAAGTGCTCGACACCAAAGGTGAATCGATGCGCCATGTCTGCGCGAGGATCTACTACCCCACGTTAAAGGAGAACACTAACGGTCTTAAGAAGGCCATTTCCATGTCGCGCAATGAGGCCAAGGGAATCGCCAAGGCTTTCAAGATCCCGCTTAATTACGACAAGATGGAGAAGAACGGCGAGAATCTCTCGGAAGCTTACGTGGACGCTCCTTTTATCGAAGGCATGAAGTTCCCGCTCATCGTCTTTAACCACGGGTATTTCAGCTATCCTGAGGGCAACTCTTTCCTGCTGATCGACCTCGCTTCACACGGGTATGTCGTGCTTACAGTAGGCCACCCCAGGGAGAGCACCGGCGCGGACTTTGACGACGGCACTTTTGAGATGCTCGATACTTCGCTCTCGAAAAAGATGTATTCGCCTTTCCTTGGCGGCATTATCGCTGCCTATAAGCTCACCCGTTTCAAGGGCACGCTTGAAGAGCAGGCCGAACTTTTCGAGAAGTTCAGGAATACATACTGCACATTCATTGCAGACCGCGTTGACGAATGGATCACGGATACCGACATCGCAGTGGACCATGTTCGAAAAGAATTCTCCTCTATCATCGACTTCACTTGCGGCATCGGCGTATCCGGCCACTCGCACGGCGGAGCTGTTGCCTATAAGTACTGCCAGACAAGGGATGAATATGTCTGCGGCATCAATATCGACGGCGGACTTTTCGGAAACACTGACGGCATGATCATGCACAAGCCTTTCATGCAGCTGTCTTCCAAGGACAACGAGAATGTCGTAACCAAGGGTTATCTTAATCACACCGCGCCGGCATATAAGGTGCTCTTCAACGGCATGAAGCACATCAGTTTCTCGGACATGAAATATGCGATCAGCTCGCCCGCCATGGCAGGCAAACTCGATCCGGATACCGCGCACAAGTATACGTGTAAGTGCTTTCTGGAGTTTTTCGATGCTTATCTTAAAAAGGCGAAGTTCAAGCCGGAACTTGCAAGTGATGACGTGATCACCGTGACGGAATTCGCACCGGATAAGTAAAGATCAGTCGGGCTTCTCGTTAGCGTCCCAATAATGGAGAATCTCGACGGAACGGTCAACGACCTTATCGCCTGATACGCCGTCGAAATGATGGTCGGCGCCGTCCAGAATAACCATGTAGCTATTGGGATATGTGACCATCGCATCGTCAAAGTTGTGCGGATCTTCGCCGAAGCTTCCCTTGGTGCCGGTGATGATGAGCACGTTCATCTTGCTCTTTGCCATGATCGGGAAAATATCCGTGGTCAGGGTCTTTTCCTTCTCGAATTTCATTCGCTTAAGCGCATAGAAGCTTGGGTCGACCAGGATCAGGCCCTTGATATCGTTCTCTCTCATGAGACCGGCATAAGCCGTATCAAGTCCGCCCATGCTGTGGCCGTAGAGGTAGATGTTCGACTGGTCGACCTGCGGGATGTATTTCGTCGCATCGATGATCGCATTAAGGTCTTTTACCTGCTCGTAGATAAAGTCGCCCAGATACTTCGGATCCTTATAGGGCTTCGGCGCAGTGCCGTTGCGGAACTTGAACTCAATTACGCAGTAGCCCGCCTTGCTGTATCTTTTCGCTTTCTTGGTATATCTTCCGAGAGTTCCGTAAAGACCACTCGATATGATTATCGTCTTAAAAGGGCCTTCACCCTCCGGGAAAGTGATCTTGCCCTTTATCGGCGTGCCGTCAATATAGAAAGTCGCGGGCTTCGTAATGTCCGTTGACTCCTGGATAACGGGCGCGCTGACCAGATATTTATACTTCGGGAAAACCGACTCAGGCTCCCTAACCTGTGCGGGCTCAGAAGTAGTCTCCGTAACAACTGCGGACGTCTGGACAGGCAACGTCGTCTCCTCAGTCTTTGGGGGTTCGGCGTTGCAGGCAGCCAGAAGGCTCGTCACTAACAAGATTGATACTGCTCTTTTAAATCGTGAATTCATATCAGTAATTATACCAATATGTCCCCGCGCCTCAACTTTTCTTTATTATTACAAGACGGAATTCTCGAAAACAGCGACGTCGCAGGCCATCCTGCCCTCGCATACGTGGAAAGTCACATTATCTATCCCCATCTCCTTGAAGAATTCCTTGTACGTTTCCGCATCAAAGTACCTTTTGAAGTCTGCGCCCGCCTTGTTGAAAAGCCCTGCAGCGGCGCTCGCTCCGAAGTGGATATATGTAGGGATGATGATCGTTCCGCCCGGCTTTACGACGCGCTTCAGTTCAGCGATCGCCTTCGAAGGATCGTCGAGCAGGTGGATGACATTGGCAGCGACGGCCTTGTCAAAAGATGCGTCCTCATACTTCAGCGAGGTTATGTCGCCCGGTTCGACAGTGACGTTATCAAGCTTTCTGCACTTCCTGGCAGCTCTTTTGAGCATGCCTTCTGCAAAGTCCGTGGCGACCAGTTCGTTGACGCGGGGAGCGATCTTTACTGAGAACATGCCGGTGCCGCAGGCGCACTCCAGCACCCTGTCGTCTTCAGACATGAGCGATGCGACATAATCTGTCGTGCGTGCATTCGCTTTTCCGTTGTAGATATTTTCGATCAGGTCGTAGACGCCTGCTATTCTGCTCCAAAACATGCTGCCATCCTCCAAAACTTACATATGAGCAACTATTCATATGAATATCTGTTCATATGTTATCAGGAAATCGAACTTTGTCAACAGCGAATAATCAGTGATTCATCCAAGAGCCACATCGAGTGCCATCATGAGGCTGAAGCCTATCGCAAAGGATATGACGCCGATATTCGAGTGCTTTCCCTGGCTCATTTCGGGAATCAGTTCCTCGACGACGACATAGAGCATCGCGCCTGCCGCAAACGACAGCAGATAAGGCATTGCAGGTACCACGAGTCCCGCGATCAATACTGTCAAAGCTCCGAAAACAGGTTCCACGGCGCCCGACAGGACTCCAAGAATGAATGACTTGGGCTTGCTCTTTCCTTCAGAATATAAAGGCATCGATATGATAGCGCCTTCCGGGAAGTTCTGGATGGCGATACCTAATGCAAGTGCGAGCGCGCCTCCTGCAGTGATATTGGCAGAGCCGCTCATGAGGCCTGCATATACAACGCCTACAGCCATTCCCTCAGGAATGTTATGAAGTGTAACCGCAAGCACCAGCATCACCGTACGTGTAAGCTTGCTCTTGGGGCCTTCTGTCTGGTTGATCCTGACATGAAGGTGCGGAATGATGTGGTCTAACAGTAAGAGGAAGAGGATGCCTGCCCAGAATCCTATGAATGCCGGGACGAAGGCAAAGCTTCCCATGCCTTCAGACTGCTCGATAGCAGGAACGATAAGACTCCAGATGGAAGCAGCGACCATTACGCCGGCCGCAAATCCGGTAAGTGCGCGCTGGATGCTTTCCTTCAGATCTTTCTTGAGAAAGAATACGCAGGCAGCACCTGCCGAAGTTCCTATGAAGGGGATCAAAAGTCCTATAATTACTGTCTTTAACATTGTTACACCTGCTTATTTTCTATTCTTATTGTGCATTTTTCCTATGCCGTTAAAGTAAATATCATTACTGATCTCAGGCATATTCCGTTGTTAGCTTGTTTTATCTTCAGCCGGGACATCCACCCTGCTGATGCGGCGAACACTTCAATTATCTCGGTTAGCCTACGCTAACTCTATCACCGTAGATAGCTGCTGTCAACAGCTTTATTATAAGGTGTCGCGTCATAATCAGAAATTGTATATTTTTAATCATTTTTCGTTCTTTCCTGTCAGATTTCTTATGTTGTATAATGTTTTGCGGTTAGCGATTACTAACTATACATATCCCTTTATATCGATTTTTGAGAATGTTGAGGCCATGACCATTGGGCAAGTTTTTTATTTATGAAACATAAAAATAGCCCGGCTCGTGTCCCCCTTTTCGAGCCGGGTTATTTGTTGTTATTTATGCGAAAAAATAATGCGGTAAGATTACTTGCCGCTGCCTTTTCTGTGCTTCTTAAGAGCCTTGAAAGTCTTATCGCTGATCACGTGCTCTATACGGCATGCATCCTCTTCTGCAGTCTTCATGTCGACGCCGAGTTCCATTAAGATCTCGCTTATGACGACATGTCTTTCGTAGATCTTCTTCGCGATCTTTGCACCCTCTTCTTTAAGAGTGATGTATCCCTGACCGTCTACTGCAATATAATCACCTGATTTAAGGATGCCCATGGCCCTGCTTACACTGGGCTTTGATACACCGAGATAATTGGCAACATCCAATGAGCGTACCGGCGCACCTTTCTTGGAAAGCACCAGTATAGATTCGAGATACATTTCCCCTGATTCCTGCATAGTCATGCGACCTCCATAAAAGATATTTTATTTTACCATAGTTCACTTTTTTGTTCTCTTATTCCAAGATTATAAGTTGATTACTCTTTCCTCGGTTAGCAGTAACTAACCGATTGTTATATAATTACTAATCATTGGTTTTTCGAGGCAGACGAATATGGCATCCATGGCAAAGAGCTTTAAGAAGGCATTCATTAAATATACAAAGAAACATTATCCTGACGAGGCAGAATCCATTATCAGTAAAGCTGATGAGCTTTTCCCTGTCTTATTCGCGAAAGCGCCTGACATAGGCGGCAAGGAAAATCTCATGGCTCACAACCTTGATCTCATGATCCTTGCCATATCTTTTTACGAAGCATCAGATCACAGGATAGACGGCAATGCGGTCACTGATCTCGCACAGGGCATCTATGAGAAGTATAAGTTCATCGGCAAGCTCATCAACGTCAACCGTAAGTGGCAGATGAAGCTTCTCAAGAAGTCGATGTATAAGCGCTATGTTCCCTATGCAAAACTTGTTGAAGATAAGCTCGCTCAGGGTCAGTGGAACAACACCTGGCGTGTCCGTATCAATCCTCGCAATACAGAAGAAGGTGTGTGCTTCGATCTTGTCGGATGCCCTCTTGCTGACTACGCAAGAGCGAACGGTTATATGGACCTTCTTCCTTATCTTTGTGCTACGGACCATATAATTCCGAAGCTCGTTCATGCCAAGCTTATCAGGACACACACCTGTGCATTAGGAAGTGACAGTTG
This sequence comes from uncultured Clostridia bacterium, assembly GCA_946403085.1. GTDB lineage: Bacteria > Bacillota > Clostridia > Saccharofermentanales > Saccharofermentanaceae > Saccharofermentans. Next base: position 34,462 of record CAMIYM010000005.1, read on the forward strand.
CGATTACTGGTATGTTGCAGATGAGAGCGATACAGCCCGGAATTTCAGAGGTACTCTTGTATGAGTATAAATAACTCCGGAAATTCAATATTGCTGTATGGGATCTCGGTGCGGAATACCGCTTACACGCTTATTTTTGGTTCTTCACGATATCCATGGGATTATTTTTCGAAAAAGCATACCGGAACCGCATTTTTCAATTTTGGTATGCCTGTTTTGCTTGTTTTTAAGTGCTTTTGTTGGCCTCGGGGCATACCAAAACGCTGTTTTGAAGAATCGGTATGCTTTTTACCCTCTCCAGAGTCACTTCGGGCACCGAAAACAGCATACCAAACTCGAGTTTTGCCATTTTGATATGCTTTGCCTGATTATCTAAGGTATCGAAAAGAACAGGTACGGACACAAAACTACAAATTGCTTTTTGTGTCCGTCTTTTCAAGCGTCCTTGCAAGGAAAAACAAGCTCATTTACGGACACAAATGAGATAACTGCCCGTTGTGTCCGTAATTTCAGGCGTCGAAGCCAGGAAAATCGAAAAAATTTACGGACACAAAACCCAAAACTACCATTTGTGTCCGTTTTTTTCGATGGTGACGAAATGGTGACGAAAAGCCTTAAAACCGTCACCAAAACTGTCACCTTATTTTTTAGCATTTTCCGCCAATTATGTATTATATTCCTATTGATTTGGTAGGTTTTTGGGTGTATTATATGAACGTGCCATAAAAAACCAAATGATCTGGCGTATCGAACACCTTTTTGTAGCTCCGCAGGTTGTCACGTGTCTTCCTCAAATCTGTACCCTGCGGACGGTACGCGGAAGATCTCCAGTTACGGTCAGTAACTTCACTAATCAGTCCGGAAGCGGCAACGTTTTCCGGGCTTTTTAATTCTTTATGTTATTCAGTCTTATATCTCCATGAATTCATCTATCGCTTTAAGAACAGGTTCAGCGTATTTTCTCTCGCCGAACAGCCACTGCTCATGCTGCATATTGAACTCCCTGATATCAGGATCACGGAAGTATTTGAGATATCTCTTCAGGTACTTCTCGCCCATCTTATTCGCATAGATGAAATGAGCTGTTGTGCCTTCAACATGTATATCGTCTTTTAAATGAGTAAGAAGGTCAGTGTAGTATTCGTTCTTTATCGATCTGACGTCGAACTTCGAGAATGCATCGATAAAAGAATTCGCGACCTCATCACTCATCTCGAAAGAATCCATCAGCATCTTCTTTGTCTTCTGCTTTTTCTTCTCACTCTTGGTTACACCTGTAAGCAGAGGCGTTACCAGTGCAGCCTGAAGCTTTGCTGCAACAACGCCGCTCTGGTCGAGATCTGAGCTTCCGAAAATTCCGTGATCGACATGAACCTTCTCGCGCATTATGAGCTGTCCGACAAAGGTTCCTCCGAGAGAAGATCCGAGCGCTCCGTCGATCCTGCCGCCGTAGTTATCCTGGATGTATTTCTCGATCTTTTCCGTAACTGTGATCATATCGGGAAAGATGAGATCGCTTCCGTCAAAACCGTCGTAGTTGACGCAGATCAGATGATACTTCTCTTTTAGATCATCTATGACGTTTATGAAGTTAGACTGCCAGTCGCAGCATGTGCCGGGCAGGAGCATCAGAGTCTTGCCCTGCATGTTTCCCATCTCGTCAAAAGTCATCCGAATATACCTCTTTTCGTATAAGGTTCTGAGACGCATCCCAGATAGTCGTAGCCGATATCTTTGATGGCCTTCTCGATGATGCCGTTATCAACCGGATCGTCGCATAAGAATGTCGCTTCCTTCTTTGCCTTGGAAGCCTTAACTTTCTTAGCAGAAGGAACTGCTTTTCTGATAGCATCGCTTACGTGTGCCTCGCACATTCCGCACATCATGCCGTCCACTTTAACTGTTGTCTTAAACATAATTACTCCCTGTTCTTTAATACTTCTGCAGGTGTTATCCTTCTGATCCTTGATGTAAGAATGACATTGATCAGGAGGTAAAGTCCTATGATGACACCGAAGATGATCACGTAGAGCACAGGCGGATACGAAGGAGAGATTCCGACGCCAACATTGCTTACGAGATATCTCGTATAGATATAATCCATGATGACCTTGCAAAGCGGGATGACGATCAGCGCACCGATCACGACCATATAGAAGTTGCCGTCAAGATACATCTTGCGCACTTCCTTCTTCCTGAATCCGAAAACCTTCATGAGCGAGATGTTGAAAGAAGATCTGTCGATCATCATCTTTATCATCAGGTACATTACTACCAGGAAGATAACTGACGAACCGATCGAGATCGTCGTTACCATCGGTCCCATCATGTCTGCGTAGATGCCTGCAGACTTCTCGATCTCACTTTTCGTGACTGTGGAATAAAGTCTGCCGCTGTCGATGTCGAGAGGGTGATCGGAGAATACGACATTGTAGTAATCATCCGGCTCACCGAACATATCCCTTACCCTGTCGATGTCCATGAATACCATCATGGATGCAGAGAAATCGAATACCCTTGCGACTCTGAATGCATAGAGTCTGCCGCTGTTTGTATCCTCAAGAGTGAACTCATCGCCGGGCTTGAGATTGTATTTGATAGCAACAGCAGAACTGATCACGATGTCAGTATCGTTGTCAGGAAGATCACCCGTATCGAAGAACGGGTTGTCATTCGTGATGCCCATCAGCGTGACATCAAATTTATAACCGTAGATCTCCTTCTTGAAGCCTTCAGAGACCGCCTCATATCCGCCTTCAGGAACTTCCTCGGTCGGATATTTGTAGTTATACATGTATTCGAATTTGGTCTGGCTTACATTGTATTCCTTGACCTTATTGCAGTAGACGAATGTGTTGACCGCCATAAGTGCCACGAGAAGGCTTATGAACATGCCGAAGATGACAGTAAATCCCGCACGTGTCTCACGGAGCATCTGTCTTAATCTGAACATGCTGATGAACTTTAAGCCCTTGATCTTTATCTCTTTGCCGCGGACGGCTTTCTTCTCGTTCCTTAAGAGCGCCAGAGGGGTCTTCTTAAGTCTCTTCCTGATAACAAGCACGTTAACTATAAATGCCGTTACAGGAGGCACTACGAGGCCGTAGATAAGGATAAACGGTGTAACCTCCACTGACAGTGCAGGCATCGAGTAGTAGCTCAAAGAGTCAGCAAGCTGGGCTTCGATTCCCGCAGGAGTCAGGACAGCGACCAGTGTGCCGATAACGCCTGATATGAAAGCTACGATAACAGGTACTGCAACATAGCTTAATGTCAGTGTCCTTCTCTTAACGCCCATCGAGTACAAAGCTCCTATGACAGAGCTTTCCTGGTCGATCGTGTGCACGATGAATACCGATATTACGTATGCGAAAAGAACCACCAGCAATATTCCGAATACGATACTTGCCGTATAGTTGATCTGCACGTCATCTGCTGCCGTATCGATCCTCGGATTATCAGCGTGATTCATGAACAGCATCAGGTTCGTTGTCTTGATATTGAATGCATCATCGATCATGTCATTGGCTTCATCAGAGAATTCCTTAACGCCGTCAGATAATTCCTTGGCACCCTTCGCGAGTTCCTTCGCGCCCTTGTCGAGCTCTGTGGAACCATCGTAGAGTTCGTCGATTCCGTCAGCGAATTTATCTGCACCTTTCTTAAGCTCAGATGTTCCCTTGTGAAGCGCTGTGACGCCGTTTCTTAATGCGTTGTTGTTTGCCTTGAGTTTCTTGATGCCTGTGTAGAGATCGCCCGCGCCGTCAGATAAAGCCTTGGCACCGGTATTAACACCTGATACACCGGACTTGATCTGCGAATAGCCGTTTGCGAGGTCTTTTGCAGGTCCTGCAAATCCTCCTGCTACTGCTGCGACATAAGGATCTTCACTCTTTGCCATGGCGCCGGCCTGCTTGGCGTATTCGTCAACGCCAGTGCCGTACTGCTTCGCGCCGTTATTCAATGCTTTGGTGCCGGCAGCAAGCTTCGACGCACCGCTCGAAAGAGCAGATGCGCCGGAACTTACTTTGCTTACACCGTCGGTATATGCTTTTACGCCTTTTTCGAGCTCTGCAGCGCCCTTATCAAGTTCCTTAATGCCCTTCTTCAGGTCAGGAACATTCTTCTTAAGTTCGCCAACGCCGTCATTTAATTCGCCCGTGCCGTCAGCCAGTTCCTTGGCTCCGTCAGCAAGCTCCTTCGCGCCGTCTTTAAGCTCGTCTATGCCTTCAAGGATGTCGTCCTTTTTCTTCGTCATCCTCTTCCAGTATTCTTTGAAATATTCGTCATCAACATCGTCGACGTCGAACTCGATGTCCTCAAGTAAATTCTTAAGTTCCTCTTCAGTCATCTTTCCATTCAGGAGGTACGCATAGTAGTACTCCTCAGAAGACACTGAGCTTCCTGTCTTGTACAGTTCATCGTATGCCTTAGGCGTCACGAAAAGAAGGCCGAAAGCCTTACTGTCCACTACAGAATCCGTGATCTTCTTTATCATGTTGTTATAGTCAGGCGCCGCCCCTATTCCGGTTACGGTTAACTCCTTCCCGCCGACGCTGACCTTATCACCAACCTTGATGTTATTTACTTCTGAATAACGTCTCTCTATTACAGCCTCATTGTCATTTGCGGGAAGCGCTCCCTCGACGACTGAGATCTGATTTATCTTTTCCCTTACCTTGAAAACTCTTAATACCTTTTCTTCGCCTGCCTTATAGTCAGCGAAAAACATCTTCTCTACGCTTACGCCCTTAGATGTTATCTTTTCGAGCTCTTCATTACGCAGAGGCACGAAAACAGAGAACTCGCCGTCCTCGCAGCACAATTCCCTGTCCCTTATTTCCGTATAATCGATTACCGTTACCGCCGCGCCCATCAGGCTCGTTACGATAAAGATCGAGAAAACGATCAAGGCCGATAAAGCTACATATCTTGCCCATCCGGCCTTAAGATCCCTTAATGCCCTTTTAAATAATATCCACCCCATATCAGAGATCCTCCAATTCCGAGGCGGGCACTTTTGCTTCGTTGTAGTAATCCTTGGAGATCTCGCCGTCTTTGATATAGATGACGTGATCGACCATGTTCTTTATCGAGTTGTTGTGCGTAACGATCAGCATCGTCGTGCCGTATTTTCTGTTGATGTTCTCCAGGAGCACCAGGATATCCCTTGACGTCTTTGAGTCGAGAGCGCCTGTAGGCTCGTCACAGAGAAGCACCTTCGGGTTCTTCGCAAGGGCTCTTGCGATCGCACATCTCTGCTGCTGGCCGCCCGAGAGCTGCGCCGGAAACTTGTGCTGATGCTCAGTAAGTCCCAGTACCGCGATGAGCTCATCGATGTCGAGCGGATCTTTTGTCAGGTATTCACATACCTGAATGTTCTCCCTGACAGTCAGGTTCGGAACCAGGTTATAGAACTGGAAGATGAACCCTAAGTTGTCCCTTCTGTAATCGGAAAGCTTCTCGCCTTTAAGGCCCTCGATCAGCGTTCCGTCAACTGCAACGCTTCCGGAATCAATGCTGTCCAGGCCTCCGATACAGTTCAGGAGCGTCGACTTGCCCGATCCGGATGTTCCCTGGATAACGCACATCTCGCTTCTGTTTACATTGATGCTTACGCCCTTAAGCACCTGTGCATAAGAGCCGCCTTCGCCATATGCCTTGCGAAGGTCTTTTACTGTTAAAAACAATTTGTCTGACATTTCCACACCTCTTATTCATATGCTCTTATAGTTTTGTCATATGAATATCTGTTCAACTGTTCATATGTATTATAAGTTAGGTATATCTAACTGTAAACATATGAATGATTGTGCATATGTTACAAAATCAGCTTTCATGTTCACCTACGTCATGTAGGTAGTTAGCAAAGATTTTTAATGTTCCGCGCGTATGAATCGAATGCCTCTTGAGATCAGTCGTCTTTTCAGTCAACTTTTTCGCGGTGGGGACGGAAAATGCTCCGTTTTTTCGCGCTTGTGCAAAAATTGTGCAGAAATGGCACGGCGGCAGGTGTGCAAAAATGGTGCTAGAATCCACTCAAATTAGCACCAAATCGTGCATTTCAGGGCCAGATTGCTCATTATGGTGCTAAATCACTCACAAATTGGCACCATTTTTGCACTGCGCGGCTCGACTGTTTTGTCACTTCTGGCAAAAGCCGTCTTTTCAGTCTGCCCTCCCAAAAGACTGCCCCAAATGCCTGGCATATTCGGCATTTGGGGTCAGACTTCGTGCTTTATATGATGGAAGGGTCAAGTTTTCTTAGTCTTAACTGCTGATGCCGAGTGGCATTTGCCGGCCATCGCGCAGTGGGCGCAGTTGCAGCCGCAGGAGCTCTTCCCCGCCTTCTTGTCGCGGACCATGCTGATCACCGCGAGAGCGACCAAGCCGGCCACGAGCAGCAGGATAAGGATGTTCACCCAGTTTGCATAAAACCACTCGAGCATTAGACTGTCCTTTCAAATATCAGGTCAGGCTGTGACCTTTTGCTTTTCGCGAAGGCCACGGAGCCCTAAGACCCAAAACACAAACTTACGCTTTTACTGTACCTGTGTACTTCTTGGCAGGTCTGAATACGAGGAAGCAGAGGCCTGCAAGAACGAGGATCGCGAAGATCAGGCCGACAACGTTTACAGCGCCTGTGAAAAGGAGGCCGAACTGGTAAACGATGAGTGCGATTGCATAAGCGAATACGCACTGATAGCCGATTGCGAACCATGTCCACTTGGCAGAGTTCATCTCACGCTTGATCGCACCGATAGCTGCGAAGCAGGGAGCGCAAAGGAGGTTGAAGATGAGGAATGCGAATCCTGAGAGCTGGTTCAGGCCTTCGAAATCAAGTACACCGAATACACCAACGACTTCTTCCTTTGCAACAAGACCCATGATCGTAGCGATCGTTGCCTTGATGTTGCCAAAGCCCAAAGGTGCGAAGATCCACTTTAATGCGTTTCCGATAACACCGAGAACTGATGCCTCAAGCTCCATGTCAGGATCGAATCCGAAGCCTGCTTCTGTGTTTCCGAAAACAGAACCAAACCAGATAAGGATGGATGAGATGAGGATTACTGTTCCTGCCTTCTTGATGAAGGACCAGCCTCTCTCCCACATGGATCTTAAGAGGTTGCCGAGTGTCGGCCAGTGGTATGCAGGGAGCTCCATTACGAACGGAGCAGGATCGCCTGCGAAAGGCTTTGTTTTCTTAAGGAGAATACCTGAGATGATGACTGCAGCAACACCGATGAAGTATGTTGAAGGTGCTACCCAGGAACCGCTGAATGCGGTGTGACGGAACAAAGCTGCCGTGATAAGTGCGATGATAGGAAGCTTCGCGCCGCAAGGGATGAATGTTGTTGTCATGATGGTCATTCTGCGGTCACGCTGGCTCTCGATCGTACGTGATGCCATGATACCCGGAACGCCGCATCCTGAAGATACGAGCATAGGGATGAATGACTTACCTGAAAGACCGAATCTTCTGAAGATACGGTCGAGTACGAATGCGACTCTTGCCATGTATCCGCAGGATTCAAGGAATGCGAGGAGGAAGAAGAGTACGAGCATCTGGGGAACGAAGCCCAATACCGCACCGACACCTGCGACGATGCCGTCAACGACAAGACCTGTTACGAACTCGTTGGCGCCGACCTTTTCGAGAAGTCCGGAAACCATATCAGGAATGGAAGGAACGAAAACAGCACCTTCTGTCTCGTCCATGCCGGGAGAAGTGAATTCACCTTCTTCATCGAGAGCGCCTGATTCTGTAAGAGGAGCTTCGATGTCATATCCCTTTTCCATGAGTTCTTCTGCGTAGAATCCATAGTCTTCCTCGAAAGCGCCGAAGTCAGCATCTTCAAAGTCAGCCTGGAGATTCTCAGCACCTGTAATGTCGTTTTCAACAGCTTTGTCGATAACGACCTTTACGCCGTCAACGAAAACCGTATCGCCTGCCCACTTGTCAACAGCCTCATCGTACTGCTTCTGGCCAATTCCGAAGAGGAAGAAACCGTCGCCGAAGAGATTGTCGTTTGTCCAGTCTGTCATGCTGGTTCCTAATGTGGTCATCGCGATGAAGTATACGAGCCACATGATAAGAGCGAAGATCGGGAGCGCAAGGATCCTGTTCGTTACGATCTTATCGATCTTATCTGATGTGGATGCCTTTGCTGCTGACTTCTTCTTATAGCATCCCTTGATGATGGATGCGATGTAAACATATCTCTCGTTTGTGATGATGGACTCTGCGTCGTCGTCAAGCTCCTTCTCAGCTGCGGCGATGTCCTTTTCGATATGGTCGAGCTTATCCTTGGAAATGTTAAGCTTCTCGATGATCTTCTCGTCACGCTCGAAGATCTTGATCGCATACCATCTCTGCTTGTCTTCATTCATGTCGTGAAGAACAGCTTCCTCGATGTGTGCGAGAGCGTGCTCGACAGGGCCCGAAAATGTGTGCGCCGGAATCGTCTTCGTATTCTTAGCAGCCTTGATAGCTTCTTCAGCTGCCTCCATGATTCCTGTGCCCTTAAGTGCGGAAATAGCTACCGCCTTGCATCCGATCTGCTTGGAGAGGTCTTCAAGATTGATCTTGTCGCCGTTCTTGTTTACGAGGTCGATCATGTTGACTGCCATTACGACAGGGATGCCAAGCTCAGTGAGCTGTGTTGTAAGGTAGAGGTTACGCTCAAGGTTCGTACCGTCTACGATGTTAAGGATTACGTCAGGATTCTCGTCAATAAGATAATTACGAGCGACGACTTCCTCTAATGTATAAGGTGATAATGAATAGATACCCGGAAGGTCTGTGATAGTTACGCCGTCGTGCTTTTTAAGCTTACCTTCCTTCTTCTCGACGGTTACGCCCGGCCAGTTACCTACGAACTGGTTCGATCCGGTCAGCGCATTGAAAAGCGTTGTCTTACCGCAGTTAGGGTTACCCGCTAACGCGATCTTGATTTCTTCGTTTGCCATTATAATGTTCCTCTCTTTTTACTTTGGCTTACTTGGTTGTTAAGTTGTTATCAAGTTGTGCCCTGGCGCTTGCCTTTTAGTAACTCGATCTCTACCATCTCAGCGTCATTCTTTCTGAGTGAGAGCTCGTAGCCTCTGACAGTTACCTCGACCGGATCTCCCAGGGGAGCTACTTTTCGAACATAGATCTCAACACCCTTCGTGATGCCCATGTCCATGATCCTGCGCTTTACCGCACCCTCTCCGTTGAGCTTAACGACCTTGACGGTCTCGCCCACCTTTGCCTGCTTTAACGTCCTCACTGATACGTTCCTCCTATATCATTATTTTTTTCGCTAACTCTTCGCTGACAGCCACACGGCTTTCCTTAACCTTGACTATCAGGTTATCGCCGATCGCGCTGACGACACTCACTTCGCCGCCGACCGTAAACCCCATGTCCTCGAGATGCTTCTTGATCTCCGGACTACCGCCGATCTTGCGGATTATCTGAGGTTCCCCTACTTCTGCATAAACCAGAGGCATCATGATCTCCCTCCTTGTTCAGACATAAATACATATGGTTAGGGTTTGCTAACCGCGATTAGTATAGTTAGCAATCGCTAACAAGTCAAGCGTGAAAGTTATTGAAATTATTGAATTTTCTGTTGACTTCCGAAAATATTTTTAGTAAGTTATTGCTAATTTTGTGCAAAGGAGGCCGCCTTCATGGCCATTCTGGAATCCGGCGAAACATATGTAGAATCTATATATATCTTATCGTTGGAATCTGACATAGTCCGCGGCAAGGACATCAGCGAATACATGGGCGTCACAAGGCCCTCGGTCAGCCGCGCCATCAACTCTCTAAAGGAGCGCGGCCTCGTCAAAAGCGGCTCCGGCGGAAGCATCAAGCTCACCGAAGGCGGCCTGATCCTCGCCAAGCACGTTCACGAGCGCCACATGCTCATCGCCCGCCACCTCATGGACATCGGCGTCGACGAGCAGACCGCCGTCACCGACGCCGGCCACATCGAGCGCTTCATCAGCGACTCCACCTATGATGCGATAAAGCGGTATCTGATAAAGAAGGGCGCGTAAAGGAAAGCGCCGAAAGCGCCTGCTTCCACCCGGTCAATATGGCGGGTTGTAGCCATTTTCACCCATTCACCCATTCACCCATCGAAAAGGACATGCCGCCACTTCCGGGCCCGAAAGGACATGCCGCCCCTTCCGGCCCCGATTTGCTGATTTTTTGCCACCCCTTCCGGCCCCGATTTGCCGGATCGCGTTTTGCTATTTTTTTGCCAAATCACCTGTGGTTTTGGCAAGGATTTTTGCAAAACCTTCCTGTTTTGCTATTTTTTTGCTAAATCGAGACCCGATTTGGCAAAATTTCAGCAATTGCCCCACACTTCATTATTCTACCTTCATTATCCATGGAACCAGAGTACGCAAAAGTGTACGCATTTGACCCCGAAATGAGTACAAATTTGCCCTTTGTACGCCACAAGGCCAAAAAACGTACGCATTTGGTATCAAAATGCGTACAGTTTCGCGCACTGTATGGAACAAGACCTAATTAGCATCGCCGCCAGCATGATTTACGGGCTGCGTGAATACCATTTTTCGAGATATGGGCATGCCGGGGCACATTTAGACCAGTTTCGCGCCCCTATTTCCCGAAAAGCACCCGTGGTGACGAGATGGTGACGATTCAGCGTGTTTTCGTCACCATTTCGTGCATTTTGGGCCTTTGGTGACGATTCTGGTGACGATTTCGGGCATCTCCGTCACCATTTCGTCACCAACACATTTTCGAGCTGCGTGTATCCCCCTCCAGCAACCGTACCAGAGGGGGACCACATAAACTTACACAATATTCTTTATCCCTTCGCAGATCCTTCGGGCGACCAGCGGGTTGTTCATCGTGTAGAGGTGGATGCCTTTGATGTCGCTGACGAGAAGGTCGATGATCTGGCTCAGGCAATAGGACATGCCGGCGTCGAAAAGCGCCTCCTTGTTGTCCTCATAGCGGGAGATGATCTTCTGGAACCTGGACGGGAAAGACGCGTTGCACATGGAGACCATGCGCTTGATCTGCGCCGCGTTAATGACCGGCATTACGCCAGGGATCACGGGCACGTCGATGTCGGCGATCTTGCACTCCTCGTGGAATCTGTAAAAGATCTCGTTGTCGAAGAAAAGCTGCGAGAGCAGGACTTCCGCGCCGGCGTCGACCTTTTTCTTGAGACTCTTGATCTCGGTGACCACGCTCGGTGATTCGGGGTGGCATTCGGGATAGCACGCGCCGAGGAAGCAGAAGTCGTTGTCGTGCCTCAGATACGAGATGAGGTCAGATGAGTGCTTGAAGTCGTTCTTTGCGGGGACGTTGGGATTCGCATCGCCTCTAAGAGCCAGGATGTTCTCGATGCCTTCGCCTTTGAGGACGTGGGCGAACTCGTCGATCTCGGAGCGGTCGTAGTGGAGGCATGTGAGGTGGACGACAGGCTCGATCTTGTACTCGTACTTGATCTTCTTGGCGAGCTCGATCGTGCGGTTGCAGTTGGACGATCCGCCTGCGCCGAAAGTAACGCTTATGAAGTCAGGCTTAAGCTCGGAAAGGACTTCCAGTGTGGCGTCGATGTTCGACAGCTCCTGATCCTTTTTCGGCGGGAATATCTCAAAGGAAAGGCTCCTTTTCTTCTCGAAAACCTGTGATACTTTCATCTTTAACCTCTTATCTGCTTTTGGCCGTGCGCTCGAAAAAAGCTTGCGGCCGCGGCCTCGAAAATGCAGCGGCCGAAACGTGTATTACCCTCTTATCTGCTTTGCCGCAGCGACGAGATTCTTGAGACTCTTAACCGTCTCTTCCTCACCTCTTGTCTTGAGACCGCAGTCCGGATTTACCCAGAGCTTGGAGTCTTCGATCTTTGCTCTCATCTTTGTGAGCGCTGCGACGATCTCGTCGACTGAAGGAACGCGGGGGCTATGGATGTCGTAAACGCCCGGGCCGACTTCTGTCTTGAAGTTGTTCTCCTTCAGCGAATCGAGGATCTGAAGGTCAGAACGTGAAGCCTCAAAAGTGATTACGTCAGCGTCCATCGCGTCGATCGCGGGAATGATGTCCGTGAACTCGCTGTAGCACATATGCGTGTGGATCTGAGTCTCAGGGCGAACCTTGCTGTGAACGAGCCTGAATGCTGGGATCGCGAAGTCAAGGTATTCGCTGTACCAGTCGGACTTTCTAAGAGGGAGCTTCTCGCGGAGAGCGGCCTCGTCGATCTGGATTATGCCAATTCCGTTTGCCTCAAGGTCGAGGACCTCGTCTCTAATGGCGAGCGCGATCTGCAGGATGCTCTCCTTGATGGAGATGTCTTCACGCGGGAACGACCAGTTGAGGATCGTGACAGGGCCTGTGAGCATGCCTTTGACAGGCTTGTCGGTGCAGGACTTTGCGAACTTCGACCACTCGACAGTGATGGGAGACTTTCTTGATACGTCGCCCCAGATGATCGGCGGCTTAACGTTACGTGTGCCGTAGGACTGAACCCATGCCTTCTCTGTGAAGACATAGCCGTTCAGGTTCTCGCCGAAGTACTCGACCATGTCGTTACGCTCGAACTCGCCGTGTACCAGGACATCGAGGCCGATCTCCTCCTGGAGCTTGATGCACTCAGCGATCTTTTTCTTATTGAACTCGACGTACTCTTCCTTGCTCTTCAATCCCTTCTTGAATTCCTGGCGGTTCTTTCTGACGTCGGATGTCTGCGGGAATGAGCCGATCGTTGTTGTCGGGAATGCGGGGAGATTCAGGATCTTCTTCTGGATCTTTTCGCGCTCCTCGAAAACAGGAAGCCTTACATAATCGCTCTCAGTAATTGCAGCGACCTTCGCCTGAACGTCCTTGTCCTCGCTGTTTACTCTGCCTGTGAAGAGCGCCTGGTTATTCTTGAAAGAAGCGGCACTCTCGAATTCCGTTCCGAAGAGCGCTGCAATCTCGCTCAGCTCGGCGAGCTTTTCTTCAGCGAATGCGAAGTGCTTCTTGTAGTCATCAGAAAGCTTCTTCTCGCTCTCCAATGTGTAAGGCACGTGCAGAAGTGAGCAGGATGTGCTTACCACGACATTCTCAGTGCCGAGCGAGTTCAGGATCTCGAGTGACTTTTTGTAGTTGTTCTTCCAGATATTCTTGCCATTTACGACGCCTGCGAAAAGAACCTTTCCGGCCGGGAAACCGTTCGTCTTAACGAGCTCTAAAGACTTTCTACCCTCAAGGAAATCAAGTCCGATGCCATCGAAGTCGAGTGAAACAACTTCACTGTAGATATCCCTGATGTCGCCAAAATATGTCTGGAGCAGGATCTTCGCACCGCCCTTGTTAGCAAGGATGAGTGAGTAGATCTCCTTAAAGAGCGCGATGTCTTCAGAAGAAAGATCTCTTACGAGATAAGGCTCGTCGAACTCGATCCATGAAGCGCCTTTTTCAGCAAGAACGGATACGAGCTTGATGTATTCAGCTGTGAGGACTGAGTAAAAGTCAGAGATCTTTTTCGCGCCTGTGAACTTGGCAAGCTTTAAGAAAGTGAAAGGGCCGACAATTGCAACCTTCGTATCAACGCCGAGTGCCTTTGCCTCGATGAATTCGTCAACGGGCTTGCTGCCATTAAGCGCGATCTTCGTATCGTCATCGATCTCCGGAACCAGGTAGTGGTAGTTCGTGTTGAACCACTTCTTCATGGCGAGCGCCTTTACGTTGCCGTTCGCGCCCTGATATCCTCTTGCCATCGCGAAATAAGTGCCGATGTCAGAGAGATTCAGGTCCTTATATCTCTGAGGGATCACGTTGAAAAGAAACGCTGCGTCGAGCACGTTGTCGTAGAAAGAGAAGTCATTGGATGAGATGTAAGAGATGCCTGCTTCCTTCTGCTTGAGAAGGTCGCCCTTCCTGATCTCTTTTGCGACTTTCAGGAGTTCCTCTTCTCCGATCTCTCCGGCGAAAAACTTTTCGGACGCGAACTTAAGCTCTCTGTCCTTTCCGATCCTAGGGTAACCGATAACTGATGTTTTCATAATAGCCTCCATATTTGCGGTTGATTTTTTGTTGCTTCGGAGTATATTCCCACCTAAGCAATGGGTAAAATACATAAAACTGCCGCCTAGCTATAGATTTAATCTATGGTGCGAGGTAAAATCACAATATCTTCTATGGAAAGGAACCTGCCGGTCATGACACTCAAACAGCTTCAATACGTAGTAACAGTCGCAGATGAAGGCAACATCACGAGCGCAGCCCGTAAGCTCTTCATTGCCCAGCCGAGCCTCACTTCTGCCATCCACGAGCTCGAAAACGAGTACAACATCACGATCTTCATGCGCTCGAACAAAGGCATCAAGCTGACCTCCGAAGGCGAGGAATTCTTAGGCTACGCGAGGCAGATCCTTGACCAGACCGAGCTCATCGAAGAGCGCTATGCCGGCAAAGGCACCGGCAAACTGAAGTTCTTCGTCTCCGCGCAGCACTACTCCTTCGCAGTCGAAGCCTTCGTAGAACTCTTAAAGCGCAGCGGCGCCGAGAAGTACGAATTCCACATGAGGGAGACCCAGACCTTCAACATCATCGACGACGTCGCCCACTTAAGATCCGAGATCGGCATCCTCTACCTTAATAAGTTCAATGAAGAAGTAATCCTCAAGACCTTGAAGGACAACAACTTATCCTTCACTCCACTCTTCAAGGCCCAGCCGCACGTCTTCATCGGCAAGAACTCACCCCTGGCCAAGAAGAAAGCCCTGACACTCGAAGACTTAAAGCCCTACCCGCGCCTTTCCTATGAACAGGGGAGCCACAACTCCTTCTACTTTTCGGAAGAGATCCTGAGCACCGTCGACTGCGACAAAGAACTCGTCGTCCTCGACCGCGCCACGCTCTTCAACATGCTGATCGGCCTCAACGGCTACACCATCTGCTCAGGTGTCATCAACGAGGAGCTGAACGGCCCCAACATCATCGCCAAGAAGCTCAAAGTCGACGACTACATGGAGATCGGCTACATCCTCCCCCAGTCCATCCGCCCCTCGCACCTGACCTGCGAGTATATCGAGATACTGAAGTCGCTGACGAAGTGATGCTGGGCGTTTTGGATGAGATTCTCGTTCGAGGTCGCCACGCGCGCGAAAAACTCAAAATAGAATAGAGGGAGCCTTCCCCGGCCCCCTCATATCCAATGAAGCACTTGCTATATCTTAGAGAGCAGCCTTAACTGCTTCCTTTACCTTATCCATGTCGACTGTCGGCTCGAAGCGCGCGATGACGCGGCCCTCACGGTCTACGAGGAACTTCGTGAAGTTCCACTTGATGTATGCCTTGTCGCCGAATGCCTTGTTGTTTGCTGCAGCGAACTTATCAAGTGCGACGTTCTTCAGGCCCTTGCCGAATCCCTCGAAGGGCATCTCGGTAGCGAGGTATGCGAAAAGAGGATCAGCATTCTCGCCGTTTACATCGATCTTCGCGAACTGAGGAAACTCTGTGCCGAACTTCATCTTGCAGAACTGATGGATCTCCTCCTCGTCGCCGGGCGCCTGGTTGGCGAACTGGTTGCAGGGGAAGTCTAAGATCTCAAAGCCCTGGTCCTTAAGCTCCTTGTACATTGCCTCGAGCGGATCGTAGTGAGGCGTGAAGCCGCATCCTGTAGCGGTGTTAACGATCAGGAGGACCTTGCCCTGGTAGTCAGATAAGCTGACGATGTTGCCTTTTCTGTCTTTTACATTGAAATCATAAACTGTGCTCATTTTGTTTCTCCTTTGCTGGAATTCTGGTTGCCTATAAGTTCGTAAAGCAAGTCGTAAAGCATCTTCGTCTTCTCGGGCGAGAGGCTGCAGCAGCTTGCCACTTTCTCCGGTATGTCCCTGGCTTTCTTTTGCAAAGCCCTTCCTTCTTTGGTGAGCGTGATCAGGACTACCCTGTCATCGTCTTCGCTTCTTGTCCTTGTGATGTAGCCTGCTGCCTCCATCTTCTTGAGAAGCGGCGAGAGCGTGCCGTTGTCGAGCATGAGCTTGTCGCAGATCTCACCTACCGTGATCCCGTCCTTCTCCCAAAGCACGAGAAACGCGATGTACTGGGTGTATGTGAGGCCCAGCTTCTTAAGGTGCGGAGTGTAAAGGCCGATCACGTTCCTTGATGCCGCATAAAGAGGAAAGCAAACCTGATTCGAAAGTTTCATTGCTTCTTTGTAATCGTAGTCCATCGTTTTCTCCTCGTTATGTTTGATACAATTATATTGTATACAACATATTTCCATTGTCAACACCATCAGTTCGGTTATACCCGAGAACACAAAATAAAAGGAGCTGCTTCCTAGCAAATAAGCAGCTCCTCTCATATATCGGGCTTCGTGCCCGGGGCCCCTCCCGGTTCTTCACCTGGGAAAGGCCTTGTTGGAAAAACAGATAATCAGGGCGAATTATCATTAATCAATTACCATTAAGAATCAATTCTCGTTAGCACCACCTCCTGTAGTAGTTGTCTGTGTCTGGTCAGTTCCGTTTGTAGACGAAGTCTGACTTGTCTTTTCTGCTCTATTAGCTTTTGCAGTATCGCGGAAGCGGGCCTTGCCGTCTTCCCTGCTGCCGGAAGAATTGCTTCCCGGAGTACTGTCTGTACTGCGGTTAGATCTAGCCTTATTGCTCTTGCTTGAAGTGCTTTGACCGGACTTGCTGCTTCCTGAGGAAGAATTTCCGTCACTTGAGCCGCTATCAGATGCATTTGCAGGATCGCTGCTATTCGCCTGGGTGTCGCTGTCAGACTTTTTCGAGCGGCCTTTTCTTCCGATGTAATTGCCGTCTGCGTCAACCATCCTCACAGCTCTTGTGTGGGGTCTTACGACGAAGCGCTCTACTGCGAGAGTTCCTCCGACGCCTGCTACTCCTCCGACGAGGAAGCAACCGACCGCTACAGCGACCATCTTCTTAGTGTTGCTTCCCGTCTTTTTAGTGAGGAGAGTGTTATGTGTGGGGGAGGGATTTGCTACTGTATTCTCGAGTTCTTTTCCGAGTTCTTTTTCGATTTCTTTTTCCATAATTTCCATCCTTTCTTCCAACCGGATTAACCACATTATGCAGTCCCAACCTTAAAACAACTTAAAACCATCTGTGGCAAAAGTTTGGAATGAAGAAGCCCTATAATGTGCTAACATTATCTTTATATGGAGGAATAGGATAATGGATAAGATACCTTTTTTCAGATCTGAAAAGATCGCTGACGGAACATATAAGATCAACAACGATTTCATTACCGGCTTTGACATCAACTGTTATCTCGTGGAGGGCGAGAAATACGCTCTCCTGATCGACACGATGCTGGGCTATGGTGATCTTAACGCTTACTGCAGGACGCTCACGGACAAGCCCATCAAGGTCGTCAACACGCACGCCCACTGGGATCACGTCGGCGGTAACTTCTTCTTCGATTCATGCTACATGCCCGTAAGGGACATCGCGACTTTCCAGGCTTATATCGGTTATTCGAGAGAGCAGATTTTCGAGATCGCGAAAAGTGCCTCCAAGGAAGAATACAGAGACCTTCTGGTCCTTGACGACAACTTCGCCGGCACCCATCCCATAAAGGTCTACCCCATCTCGGACGGCGATGTTTTCGACCTTGGCGACCGCCGGATCGAAGTCGTTGACTGCGGTGGTCACACACCCGGCGAGATCGTCCTCATCGACGATAAGACAAGGATCTGCTTCGCAGGTGATTCATGCAACGGCAACACCCTCCTGGAGTTCGACGACTGCCTCCCTGTCACCTGCTATCTCGAGAACTTAAAGCGCCTCAAGACCTACGCACCCCGCTTCGACATGATGTATGGCGGGCATGAGGTTTTCGATCCCACGATAATCGACGAAGGCATCGAGACAGCTACAAAAGTAATCGAAGGCAAGGACGACAAGCACGAGATCAACGGTCTTACGGGCAAGCTCATCTGCTATGCCTACAAGAAGGACCAGGACGGCGTCAACGAAGGCGGCCACAGATTCAACATGAGCTACGACCCCAAGAACATCACGGGCGAAGACAAGAGAAAGCAGGTAATCTCATGACCAACGAAGAACTGAAGACCATCTACTTCGGCGCATATTCATTCAAAGACAGGGAAGACGGTTACCTCCAGGCTTTCCAGTACACAGAGCCCCAGATGGAATACTTCAAGTCCGCATTCGAGATGTGGTACGAGCGCTGCGATGCCTCGACCGCCAAGACGATCGAAATGACGACCGACGCTACGAATATCTCCTTCGACTACAAGCTCGTCTGGCACTGCTCTCAGGACTCCTTCGAGATCGCGGTAAACGGCCTGATCCACGACATCCGTTATCTCAAGGACATCCCGGAAGAAGGCACGATCTCATTCGACCTTCCTGAAGGCGAGAAGAATGTCATCATCTACCTCCCTGCCGACGCCACAGCGGTCATTAAGAACTTCGAGATCAACGGCACTTTCACCCCTGCGAAAAAGGGCAAGAAAGTTCTCTGGCTCGGTGACTCGATCACACAGGGCTACGGTCCTTTACGCTCCTCACAGACATACGTCAGCGTCGCCAACCGCATCCTGAACTACGACATTCTAAACCAGGGCATCGGCGGCTACATCTATGACAAGAAGTCCCTCATGAATATGCCGGGCTACACACCGGACATGATAATCGTCGCCCTCGGCACCAACCAGTACGGCGCCGAGACCATGACAGATGTCGAAGAATACTATGAGACTTTGATAGGCATCTATGGCACTGAGATCCCGATCTTCTGCATCACGCCCCTCTGGCGCGGCGACAATCCGGACGGCGTACCAACGCTCATCAAGTTCTGCGAAAACATAAAGAAGATCGTAAGTGCTTATCCCAACATCACGGTAATCGACGGCTTCACGCTCGTCCCTCACCTGCCGGAATACTTCCTCGATAACCTCCACCCCAACGCACTGGGAACTGAGGTGTATGGTAGAGAAGTGGCGGAGAGGGTGAAAGGGTAAACAGGAGTATATTTCATGGAATTCAATGTGTTTACTTGGAATGTAGATTGGTTTAGAAATGGCCAATATACCGGTGGAAAAAGTAATTACTATAATTATCTGGATTGTAAGGAAGAAATCTTTAACGAATTATGTGAAGAGGTAAGGGATTTCTTTGAAGAGAACCCGAATAATTCTGTTGCTTTTATTCAGGAGTTTCCTTTCAAATATATGGAAAACGACGAATGGCATGAGTTTTCTTACTGGAATTCTCTAAAAGATATGTTTCCAAGTGATAAATATGATGTTTTTGAATCAAGCCCTAATGAAGTGAACGTATACAGAAAAGTCGTGGCAATTGCTAAGAAAGACACATTTGAACGTGATAACAGACGTAACAACAATAACAGACTGCTGTATTTGAATTTCAAAAACAGCGATAAAACACTCATCGGAGTGCATATGCCGGTTATTTATTGTTTGAATAAAGATGAAAATGATATTGTATGGCAAAAACTAATCAGTGATGTAAAAGGGAATAAAAAAGTCATTATCGCAGGAGACTTCAACACCTATATTGGATGTGATAGCAAATCCACTGAGTACCGCTATAAGGAACTGCTCTCATTGGCAGATAATATTGTTGTAGAAAGCATTAAGACATTTAATTATATAACGAGTGTAGATAAAATCCTCGTTGGTAAAGATCTTAACATCATATTATATGGTGTAAAACCGCAGAATGAAAAAGGCTATAAAGATCATCGTTATATTACGGCAAGGATTATTGTAGATAAATAAAAATCCATGCAAAAATTAAGCAAAGCAAATAATACAACTCGTGGAATCATTATTAATTTCTCAGACTGACTAAATGGAGCAAAGTATGGACAATAGAGTAATAGACGCTTATGGCATACAACACTATAAACCTGGAGAAAAAATCAATGTAAAAAGTAGAAATGCAAAATATCACTATACTTCTCCAGAAGCATTGCTTTCGATAATTAAAAACTCCACCGTGTATTTTACAGACATAAGGTACT
The DNA here is from genome assembly GCA_946403085.1 of uncultured Clostridia bacterium. Taxonomy (GTDB): domain Bacteria; phylum Bacillota; class Clostridia; order Saccharofermentanales; family Saccharofermentanaceae; genus Saccharofermentans. The sequence goes on from CAMIYM010000005.1 coordinate 54,467, forward strand.
TTAATGATAAAAGCGAGAATACGTATATATATAATTGTTTTAAAGAATTTCTCAATAATCACCCCAATCAATATAGTGTATTACGGAACTTGATGAAAGACCTTTTCCCTGATACCGAGAGCCTGAATGTTCAAACCTCACAACCTAATTATCCATTTATTGATAAGCAACGACGCTTTTTTGTGTTCTGCACATGTATTGATCCTGATTCTTTAAGCATGTGGAATTATTACGTTAAGAACGGAAATTATAAAGGATATAATATAGGCCTATTACCTACACAAATCATTAAGTCATTCGGGGGAAAATCAAAAGACATAGAGGTGCTTTTTGGCAATGTGATATACCAAAAAGATGATCAACTTAAGGAAATAGAGTTGGTTGCTACAGAATTGGAAAATCACTTCAGAGGTACAAGAAACAAGAATAAAGGGTTAGCTGCATTATTTCTATATTGTCAGCGATACTCTGCATTCTTCAAGAATGACAAATTCTCGCACGAAAAAGAATTTAGATTTGTCATTTCTATAGATGAAGATAAATTAACAAATTATACAGAAGGTCCATTAAAACTAGACTTTAGAATTAGCAATGGTATTGTAACACCTTACCTAGCTCTTCATTTTAGTAAAAAGGCTCTAAAACGAGTTCAATTATCACCAAACACAGAAGTAGATATTTCGAAAAAGAGTATAAAAGAATTCTGCCGTTGTGAGGGATATAAAGATGTTGAAGTGAAGGCATCAACTATTCCTATTCGCTTCTAAATGCCTGAATTGAATAAAGAAATGCTCCACTTTAAGAAACTTTAGGAACAGGAATGTTCCTTTCACACGCTCAGTGAAAGAAGTTATAGCAAAATGAAGACGATTATTGTTTACAGTATGTAAATTTCAACATAATAAAGCTTCAGTATAATTATATAAAAGCTTCATGGAGGGTGACAAAATGGCTTTAATTCAATGCCCCGAGTGTGGATCAAGAATTTCTGAGAAAGCACGTACTTGCCCGGTATGTGGTTATGTAAGCCATGATGCTCTTGTGCCGATTAGTGAACAAGAGACGTATATCAATATCCCTTATGCTCCGAGTGTTGATGACAGATGGGATATAGTCCCGTTATCACCGGAAGATAATTCAAAAATAGCGAAGTTTCTCTCTAAGCATGAAAATTTACGAGTTGTAGCTCCTGGATTAGCTTCGGCTATTGAAACACTTTTTTCATCAAAACCTCAATTGGTAGCTGATATTAATGAATACACTCAATCATTAATAAATGGCGGCGAGTTGACGTATGCCTTTGATAAATTCGGAAATATTCTTCCACAACTAAAAAATGCAGATACTAAGAAAATTAGTGAATTGATAAGACTTAAAGAAGTATCATCCAATCCTATGCTGGGCAACGCTGTTAATAATCTTAATAATCAGATAGCATTGGCTCAGATATTAGATGAATTAGAAATGCTAGAAGAGAAAATAGCAAATCTTCAAAAAGAATTGCAAGAAGATCGACTCGCGATGGCTGATAGTGCGTGGGATAAAGTACTCCAAGCTAGATGCATTAGTGATTATAGATTAAGAACTGTAGCAATCCAGAATGCTATTAATTCTGCAACTGATGCAAAAAACGTATTGATGAGAAATTTCAATGTCTCTTTCAAAGCTGCTTTGCATAGTGGTAAATCTAGAGAAATGGAAAGAAACGCTCAAAACGCAGCTAAGGACCTTGTTGCACTTACGAATTGTGTTCGTATTGAATGTGACGGCTATGTCTTTATAGGCGAATATAACGCCAGTAAAGAATGTCTTTCAGCATTTCTTAGATTTATTGATGAGAATAAACTCAATGATCGAGACACGCTATTAAAACTGAATAGCAGTCTTCCGGCACAATCTAAAATGAACAATCTTCCGTCAACTTTTATTGGTGTAGTCGACAAACTTCAGAACTATGTCAATTCATTAAGTCTTGAAGCGTGTACCACTCGATCATTTTTGGAGAGCTAACTATGGTAATTAGTAAATGTAAGAAGTGTGGCTGTATCTTACCAAGTGACTCGAACAGTAAACTGTGTGAGAGTTGTAGGTTAAGGAAAAAGGAGAGAATTAGAAAAGGATTCGCTATAGTTGGAGCCATTCTTTTGGGCATTCTGACTTTAGGCGGAAGTGTTCTTGGGGCTTTGGGGAAAAGAAAAAAATAGATTAAAACTTATAAGTATTACTCTAAAAATCATAGTTTTTATAATGATATAATTACCCTATCAAATCTCTTTGTTTATTTGATGAAACAGTCTTTAAGGGGTATCTTTCATGGCAGAAACGGATCTTTCAAAGGCCTTAACCGAATGCTATGAGTCGGCGAAAAGCGGATACAAGCTCGCGTCAGATGAGAAAACCGTGCTCGACGATATCCTTATTTCGGCCGAAAAGAATATCCGTGATACAGCTATTGAGTATAAGACCTCGCCTTGCGAAGTCATTGGCTTGGGTGAAGAACTCGAGGGCCAGCTAGCTGATATACAGCAATCCGTGGACAATTTGAGAATCTCTTTTGATGAAGATCTTCAAATCCTGAAAGACGACCTGGAGAAGTTCTCCGTCACCCTGTTTGGCAGGACCATGGCGGGTAAATCAACGCTTATGGAAGTCCTCACAGAGGGCGATGGCAGCGCAATTGGTATGGGCGCGCAGCGCACCACCAGGGATATCAGAAGATACGAGTGGAACGGGCTCGCGGTAACGGATGTTCCGGGAATCGGTGCTTTTGAAGGCGAGGAGGATACCCGCCTAGCCTTTGACGCAGCAAAGACTGCAGACCTCATTGTGTTCCTTCTGACGGACGATGCGCCGCAGGCGGTGGAGGCCGACTGCTTCAGACAGGTCAAAGATCTGGGAAAGCCCGTGATAATCATAATGAACGTTAAGGTGTCGGTCGATTCCGGCAAGAGCATGAAGCTCATCGAACGTGACATGAGCCGCGCTTTTGACGATGAGCGAATAGAAGAGATCAGAAAGCAGTTTTGCAGATTCGCTGAGCCTTTCGGGCAGGATTGGAACAATGTTCCATTTGTTGCAACGCACCTGAAAGCCGCTTATGAAGCCGTGAAGAGCTCCAAAACGGGTGACACGGAACAGGAGGAATTCTGGCGACGCATAAGCCGCATAGACGACTTAAAATCCCTGATCTGCGAAGAGGTTCAGGTCAGAGGCAAGTACATAAGAGTCAAAACATTTGCAGACATCATCGCTAACCCCATGATCGAGTCCCTTTCAGAGCTTGATCTTCAGAGCCGCATCAACGAATCGCAGGGCAAGATCGTATCGGACAAGAAGCGCTCTTTGGAGAAGCGCAAGGATATATTCGTAAAGGACGGCAGGAAGCGCATTGAGTCTTTCATGATGCGCCTCAAGACTGAACTCCGCACTGAGATTGCAATCTTTGCAGAAGACCACTATAACGACAAAATGGCAGACATTGCCTGGGGTGATGTTATTGCAAGCAAGAATATCGAGGAGCGCTGCAAGAACCTCTTGGACGAGATGGAATCTGAGGTCGACGGCATAATCGCAGAGACGATCCGCGAGATGGAAAGTGAACTCCGTTATGTCTCTATAGATAATGTGCAGAGGACGTTCCTCACCCCTGCCCTGGTCGACGCCAAGAGGATCGTCGGCTGGACGAGCCTTCTTCTGGGTGGCGGCGGAACCGTGGCAGCAGCGATCCTTACACTTTCAGGCGTTGAGCTCGCAGCAGGTCCTGTAGGCTGGGTAGCAGCGGGAATAGGCCTTGCGGGCGGCATCGGACTGCTCTTCCTTGAGTCTAGAGGAGACAAACTTGCCAAGGCACGCGCACGACTTGAGAAAGAACTTACAGAGTCTGTTAATGCAACATGTGACAGCATTTGGACGCAGCTAGAGAAGAACTTAGACAGACTCATCAAGGGCAAGATCGACCTGGTATTAGATGAACTCGCGAAGATAGAAGATGTCATCGAATCACTCGCCTCAACACAGGTTGAGCTGGCAGATTCATTAAGGCAGGAACTCCGATCGCTTAACATGACGTTCACCACGAAGATCGCAACTGCAGTCTTCGGTGTAGAGAAGTCTACAGAATATATGGATAGCATCACCACCGCGGCAAGGATCCCCGGTGTGTGCACGTTGCTATCTGAGAAGGCCGCAAACTCAACACCAACAGACTTCCAGTCCAAGCTTTCGGACCTCATTGCGGAAGACATTATTTTTGTAACCACGACAGATGACACGCCTAAGTATGTATCAGATATCCTTGACGGCATCGTCGCAGAAGAGGACATCGGGTGCGTAGAAGAAGACCATTCCGTAACCCTCAGGACAGATAAAGAAGACATCAAATTACTTAACAGGCTGAGGCTCTTGGAGCAGTTCATGCCTTACAGAATAGGAGGATAGTTATGTTTCAGATAGCTGAATTATCACGTGCCAAAGAAGCATTGCAGGAGAAGGCTTTAAGAGCACTTTCGGATGCCGGCAATAATGATGTGCAGAACACCGCAAAGTCGGATAAGGTGAAGATTGTTTTCGCCGGCCAGTATTCTGCAGGAAAGTCCTCAATAATCAAGATGCTCACAGGCGACGATACGATCGCTACCGGCGCAAAGATAACAACTCAGGAGACCCACACCTACGAGTGGAACGGACTTGAGATCGTTGACACACCAGGTGTTCACACATCCCTTAGGCCTGACCACGACGAGATATCCTATCAAGCTATCGCGGCTGCGGATATACTCGTTTTCGTTATCACGAATGAACTGTTTGATTCATATATGGCTGACCATTTCAGGCGCCTTGCAATCGATAAGGACAAGGCCGGCGAGATGATCCTCGTCGTTAACAAGATGGAGCGTGCGGCCAAGGGTAACACCCAAGAGCAGCAGGACATAATCAGAGAAGATCTTAGAGCTGTCCTTGCTCCCTACACGCCTGAGGAACTCCATATAAGTTTCCTCGATGCACAATCCTATCTTGATAGCATAGAAGAGCGCAAGAGCGATCCTGAGCTTGCTGACGAGCTCCTGGCACGTTCCGGCTATGCAGAATTCATCAACACACTCAATACTTACGTCGCAGAGAAGACACTTACGGCCAAGCTCACGACTGACCTCTACGTGCTCGACAACGAGCTCGACAAAACGATATCAGCCCTAACACCGGGCTCCGAAGACGCCGACATCGACGCTCTCGAAGAGAACTTAAAGCAGCAACGCCACATGCTTATCGATGCGCGCACAAGGATGCAGAGAGACGTCTCTGATATCTTCGCAGATTCCGCTGCCAAGATCAGAGAATACGGCCTTGATGCAGCAGCACTCGTTGATTCGGGCCTTGCCAAAGAAGAGCTCGAAGAAAAGATCGCACAGTATGGCAAGAACGCTGAAGAACTCATTGAGAAGACCAGAGTCACAGCTGATGACCACGTTCATTCGTGCTTCCTGGAGCTCGGCCAGAGCTTCACGGACATGGAATCCACGGAGTTCACGCAGAACCTTAAGATCAGGCTCGTCGACAAGTACGACAACCTCCCTGACGCAGTAAAGAAAGTCTTCGTCACCGCGACAGACCTCGAGAAGAAAGGCGACATTCTGGTCGGCACTCTCGTTAAGTCTGGCATCCCTGAGATGCTCTCTCTTGCAGATTCTTCCTACAAGGCGATAAGGCTCACGGACAACACGCAGAACTTCCTCAGAACGTCCCTTCACTCCATGAACACCGGCACCAAGCTCATCGGCAAAGCCGGAAAAGCAGGACAGGTCGCATCCAAAGTCGCCAACAGATCCTCTTCGATCTTCGGCATGGTAGGCGTCGGCCTGGAATTGGTCCTCCAGTTCAAGGAAGACTACGACGAGCAGTTAAAGCTCGAAGCCATGAAGAACAACCGCCAGAACATTAGATCTGAGTTCAACACAGCCGCAACTAGTCTGGAAGACTATGCAGCAGACTATGTAAAACAGGCTGTTATAGCTCCTATGGAGCAATCCATAAAGTCTGTTGAAGACAACATCTCTGAGCTCCGCTCCACACGTGCTGACCGCTCTGAGCAGTGCCAGAAACTAGAGAAGATCCAGAAAGAAGTTCAGGCACTTATTGCTAAGATCCACGATATAACATAGGCTGGAAGGAGAACACCATGGCAGCAAAACTGATCCTTGTATGTAAAGACAAACCGATATTAGATGATGTAGTTAAGATTTTAGTTGCTTCCGGCAACATAGCGGAAGACGACATCGAAGCCTGGGAAGAAAAGACCTGGGACGTCAAGCGAAAAACCGGGCCAATCAATTCTAAAGTCTTATTCGTGGGTGATATCAAGGACACTACATCTTTATGTTGCTTTATTGATATCAAGTATGAACGCTGGGGCATATGCTATGGAGTTAATCCCCGTTATGCACTTATAACGACTGATACGATGTACATTAAGGACAATGCAAGATATAAGGCATTCCTCGGCAGTTACGAAGAAACTGTTGTCCCCATTCTTGATGCTCCTGCTCCCAGCGGTGACCAGTCCAACAAAGTCGCAAAAACTCTTGGCGCTGTGGGTCTTGCAGTTGCTACTGGTGGAGCAAGCCTTGCTGCTCAGAAGCTCTATGATGACAACAAACTCCTGGCTGAAAAGACACACCAGTTATGCCTGTTCGGCGCGTGGCATTTTGCAGGAAATGCTCTGGAAGATTTTGTAAACCTGTGAATTGCATACTAGTTTATTCAAATCGACATGTGACTAATTAGGAGTGCTTTATTAGTCTCATTTTTATATTGAATTCTTACAATATGGTTAGAACATTGTCAGGATCCACTTCCGGCTGTTTTATCTCCGTCCAATACCTCACAAACAGCGCCCTAAAGAACAGCTTGCTCTTACCGTCACTAAGGTCGTTGATAATATAGAAACCGTCTTTATCAACGACAAAGTGATGTGGAGTTCCATTGGATTCCGTAATCATCACCTCTTCGCCCTTCTTAAACCAATAGGCCAACTGCATATGCCAAACGGAGCCTTTATCAGTAGGACGTTCAAAGCAGACCAAGTACTGTGTGTTCCCTTCAAGTCCTTCGGCCTTTTCCTCGTTATCTACGTAGTGCCAGCTGTAAGTACCATTCAAATTCTCCATAATCTTTCCCCTTCCAATGATATTTAAGTGTTCTTTGCGGAGGTTATATCCTAAATGTCCTTTCAATTCGTTAGGCATCCTCTCCATCGGTCTTTTTTGAAAACAACATCCTTACGCCAAGGATCAGCATACTGATAATGAAGATTCCCTTTAATGGTCCAGAAGGCAAGTCGTTGCCTATAGCTAATAATCGCAAGATAACAAGTGCAAAAAAGACTTTTCTGATGATCTTAAGCATGTCGTCAACCCTCCTGGTATTATTTATTATCCTATGGTGATCCTCGTTGTTATCACGAAGATGGAGATTAGTAATTCTCCCAATCGTCGTGAATCGGTTCTGTAATCCTCGACTTCGCGAAACCAAGGACGGCTTCTGCGACACCGGCGATGAGTGCGATAACAGTGTCGTCGATTGGGCCGATAAAAACATCGGGAAGGACAACATACAATGCTGCACCGATAAAGACGATCTTCTGGATTGTTGAGATTGATGTTCTGTTCATTTTGATACCTCCGTTTGTGTGTTGTTTCCTCTATTAAGTATGGGTTAACCCTTCCTGAGGACTGAGATACCCATAACGATGAAACCTACGCCTACGATGATCAGACCTAAACCCATAACTTCTTCCTCCTTATTCTCTTGAGAGTGTTTCTTTGTTGTTGATTCAAATATACTTGCATTTAAGAACTATTAATATGGTTATCGATTGGCATATTTTGTTCATATTTTGCGGTAAATTTTCAGATATTTGGTTATAATTAGGTCATATCGTATGAACATGAGGTATCTTTATGAAGAATAGAACAGCTCAAAGAATCAGCCTTTCGCTTAGTCCTGAGGCTTATTCAACTATTATTTCCGACATGGATATCTTTCAGAACGAGAATAATCTCGATGGCTTTATAAACAAGATAATAACGAATTATAAGGAAATCTCAGATGCTTCCATCAGTATAGCCAAGGAACGCGAACGCGAGAAATATGTTAAATGGATTAAGACAGTATCAAGGACTGAGAATATTTCTGTAGAGGACTCCGCCTGTCTTGATCGATTAATAACTGGATACACTAAAGAATTAACTACAAGAATGAATTCATTCAAGACAGGTATCCAGCTTAAACCAAGAATCAACAATGAAAACTTTGATGATCTCTATATGGGAACGCCTTATTTTCTTGAGGAAAAATACTATCCTCGGGAAGGAAAATACATAAAGGCGATTTTAGAGGAGTACGCACTTCTTACCTTTTATGAAAGAGAAGGTGTTTTCTTTAAAAACAATATTGATTGCATAAACGAAGCTGTATCTATGGGAAATGTACTAAAGTTGAAATACGTGAACAGAAAACAGCAACAAACTCAGATTACCGTTCGCCCTTATAAGATTGCTTCCAGTCCGCTCTTACAATATCATTACCTGGTCGCTTTGCCCGCAGATGCCGAAACAAACAAAGATATTCTTGTATTAAGAATTTCTAGAATTATTGAAACCAAAAAGCTCAATAGGACTTCTCATATTACTATTCAAGAACAAAAGGATATAGATGAAGTAATCCGTACTAAGGGGATTCAATACATTGTTTCACAAGATTCAGAAATTAAAGTCGCGCTTACTGAACAGGGATATAAACTATATAAAAGCATTCTATATTTGCGTCCGAAACACACAAACACACCCACCCACGAAGGAGATAAGTGGTTCCTGACTTTTATGTGTGCAGAGGAACAGATCAAAAACTACTTTTTCCAATTTGGAAAAGAAGCTGAAATAGAAAGTCCAGAGACCCTCAGACTAGCGTTCTTTGAGAACTATAGGAGCGCCGCAGAAGCCTATAGAAAATGACTTTAAGATGTTCTTTTTTCAGTTCTATAAAGTGAAAAGAATTGTCTAATCAATCCGAGATAATTACGTCTAATGTTATCAACATCTGAGAGGACGATTCTTTTATCGTTTTCACACTCTTTAAAACTAACTGGTTGCTCGCCATGCGAAGCATGATTTCGCTTTGGTTTTGCATAATACATCTGGCGTTGCAAGTCGTCAATCTTTTTTTGATACTTCTCGTACTCACTTGTGCCTTTTAAGTTAATATATCCAAACGTTCTATCAACATGAACTCGAAAACCATGTAATTTATGCTCGCCTCGGGTAGCAATATCAGTAAAGAGAGCTGTATAAGCACCAAATGTTAACACATTTGCTATTTTTCCTTTTTCAAAATATGCCCCCCTCTTGGTAAGTGGAAGATATCCCTGCCATTCAGGAGGAAGTTCCTTGAATTCCGAATATAGACTACTAAAATTTGATAAGTTGTTAAGATGATTCGCGTATTCAGACCAAATCAACTCATTACACATCGACTCTACAACTTGATAATACAGAGCAGATATACAACTATAATCAAAACCCACTTCTGCATATTCCGGATTAGCATATTTAGAATAAAGTAATTCAGCAGTTGTTAGTGTGTCAGCAGCTTTTTCAGGAAGATGATTAAACAATGCTCCCATGTTACCTTTAAGAAACATCTTAGCCTTTGAGAATTCATCCGTTCCGGAATTCAGAGAAACTAACTTTTTACATAAAAACTGGCTTTCTTGATCAACAAGATCAACAACAAAATCTTTTGTAACACTATCAGAGATTCCCTCTATTTTTTTTCGAAGTTTTCCCTTGATTTCTGAAACTTTATAAAAATCAAAATCACTGCTTAATGCTTCATTGTGAAGGTCTTGAATACTACTTTTAACTAAATTGAATAGGGTAACTTGCTTTAATGCTTCATTCTTTAACTCTATTTTTGACGAATCAATACCTCTCCTTAATCTATACTCATCTATTTTTTCTCGATCTTCACGATCAAGACAACTTAGCATTGGCACCCAATATGAATTGACCACTACAGTCTGTTCAATTGTCGACAATCGTCTATTAATTCTATATACTTCTTCACGCTGTGATTCTTCTATTATGTGTCGGTCTAATAACTTCTCAATTGTCTTCACTAATATGTAGATGGCATTGACAGAAACTACTAGTCTATTACTAATAGTTTGTTCGTAAAGTTTATCCTCGTCTTTAAAATCATTGGGCAGATTCTTCTGAAAATCACCTCTGACTTCATCAATAGACCCTTCGCCTAATAATGCGAATACATAGTCTTCTATAAAATCGGAAAAGTCATCAGGATCTATCGCAGTAATAGCAGCAATGTTTTCTTCTATCATTTTCTGCTCTTTATAACCCAGCAATCTGAATATCTCATAATCATATTCTTGCCCAGATAAAGTATCTTCATTCTGAATACTATCAAACCGTAATACTTTGATTGTCTCTTCATGCGTCTCATAAAACTCTATTATCAAATTACTCACTCTAATCAAGCGTTCAACAATTGTGTTATGATTTGGCATTAAATCATTATTGAAATTCTCTGGTCCCAAATTGTTTTTAATAAAACCTTCTAATGAGGTCAAGAGTAACTCTAAATAGCGATTCGAAGAGTCAATTAAAAAAGCATGATACGAGATAAGCACGTTGCTGAATGAATACGGCGAAAAAATCGAGTAAATTGTAAACTCATCTAACACATGTTTTTGTTTATCATTTGAAACGATTTCCATATAATTGCAAGCATTAGAGGATCTTTCTAAGATTGCTCTTTTAAATTCGTGCAAACACAGCCCTGAATCAAGAACTTTCACATTAGGGTCATTAATCTCTGTTAAGAACCTGTCATATACTTTCATTTTATAATCAAGAGCATCATTAGAATTAATTATTTCTAATGCCTTTTTTTCCTCAGAAGAACGATAATTCAGCCATGAAATAAATAACTGCCAAATAGAATCATTATCTTCGCTTTTGGCGTACTCTTGTTCGTTTTTTCTTGTGGCTACTATTATTTCATCAGTTTTCTTTCTGTATTCCAATACATTCTTAATATTATTTACATCTATATCTGACAGAGGAATCATTTTTGAGTCAGTTTCTGAAAACGATGGATTCGTGAGAAAGTTTAATAAAAAATCTTTATCAAATTCATAAGTTAAAACATCTTCAGTAGATAGGTCCAATGTCATATGCGTTTTGTATTCGTAGTTTTGCACATTATTCAAAAAGAAAATGTAAGAGTACATTTCTTCTTTTGTTTCTTGGTTAGGTTTATCGGTAGGATATAATAATGCAGTTAGGTTTTGATTTATTAAAGAGATTAAAGCTTTATCCACATCTGTAATTGCAGGATTAGGTTGATTAATTATTGCATCCTGTATTGTTTCATTAGGAATGAAATAAGGTGAACTATATCCAGTATTTGCAAGAAAATATAAAAAAGCTAATGAAATGTCTGAAGATACCGTAAGTTTCTTAGTTTCTTTCATCATATACTGAAATTGACGTGAAGATATGTATAACAGGCTATATATCAGGTCTTCCTCAAAAACACCAAGAACAGAATCATATAGTTTTATAAACTCGTCTTTATTGAGCGGAATCGAGTCGATTGAGTATTCTCTGACAGCTTTTATATAATTTTTATCTTCCATAATCGACCTCACAAACTAATGCCTTCCTCCAAAAAAACTCAGTAAATATTCATCTAAACACAAAATAAATAACAAAAACATGCATGATCATTATCAGTGGTACGCCCCATGTAAAATAATCTTTTTGCGTCTTATGTCTTAGTATATACATGGCTAATAATGCACCAACTGTTCCACCAATGAAAGCAAGACCCAATAGTGTTACTATTCTGATTCTACCTCTATGCTCTATCGCATTTAGTTTATCAACAGCATAGACTGCAAAAGTTAGCAAATTAACAATAATCAGATATATCCATACCCATTTCTTACTGAAAAACGAGATTATGGCTCCAATGAATGAAACTATACCGCCAATAACTACATTTCCGGAAACAAAGGTATTCCATTCATCCTGAAAGCTTGAACGCAATCCATTGAAAATAGGAATTCTAACTCCAAGAACAAGCAAAACAATGATAATTTGAATTACAAGGCACACTACCAAAAACACACGAGACATCATTACATCTTTTTTCAATACACGTTCGAAAAAAAGCAATGAAATTAGGATTCCAACTGATCCACCTAACAAACAAACTACTGTAACAACATTGTCAATTTGTTTATCTATTGTATGGTGGTACAAAGCCATGTCGATAGACGACACAATGAAGCCTATGATATTAATAGCAATAAGATAGTACCAAAAATACTGCATAGACGTCTCCTGTAAAATCTGCAAAAAACTGCAAGTCTATTTTTATTATAAGCAATGAATGTTAAATAATCTTGAATACTCTGTCATTTTTATTTGTAAGTGTATTCGCAAACACTTACTCTACAAAAGTAAACTTCACGAACAATCATAATGTCCTTATAATTCCACTAAACAATTAGAAAATATTGCAAGAACCCGGCCTATTCCTAGACCGGGTCCTCCAGAGAGATGTTATGAAGAATGTTGGATGGTTTGTTGAACGCGAATAAAAGAACTATTCGCCGTGGTCAATCACGCTGATTTTTAGTCTGTTGCTTTTCCTCCGATTTCCGGTTTCAAGTTTTGCTTGTAGCCCGATTATCACAAAGCCCGCCTCCTCAAACAACCAATAGATCCAGGCCTTTCTGTCGCTTAAGCAACGGCCGGAAGGTCATGTGTTGTATCCGAGTTCAACTTTTCGAGAAATAACCTATTGACAAGATGGTTTTTCGGGGTGATAATTACTTTGACACAAGTGAATTGTGCAAAAGTAAATCAGAAGAACCAGATCAGGGGTACAAAGTCATGAAGGATATCGGTAAGTACGACTCATTGAAGCTTGAGAACCAGGTATGTTTTCCTCTCTATGCCTGCGCCAAGGAAATTGTCAGCCAGTACACGCCTTATCTCAAGAAGCTCGGCCTGACCTACACACAGTACATTGTCATGATGGTCATGTGGGAACATGAAAAGGTCTCTTCGAGAGAACTTGCAGACAAGCTCCACCTGGACTACGGTACACTCACACCGGTCCTTAAGAAGCTTGAGAGCACTGGCTATATCACTCGCCAGAGAGATCCCGAAGACGAGCGCCTCCTGATCTTAAACATCACGAAGAAAGGCACAAAGCTTAAAGATGAAGCCCTTAAGATCCCGCCCTGCATCGCAGCCTGCGTAGGCCTTAACGCAGAAGAGTTCCAGCTCCTCTACATCCTCACTTACAAGGCCTTGAGCAACATGGAAAATGCAAAGTGCAAGACAAAGTGAAGGTAATGTCGTAGCAAGATTCGAACCTACGAGCGATGTCAGCAAGGTCGAAGAGTGCATCAAAGCATTGCTCTGATAGAAAGGCAAACCATGAGCGTATACGATTTCACAGTAAGAGATAACAAAGGCAACGATGTATCGTTATCAGAGTTCAAAGGCAAGGTCCTCCTGATCGTAAACACTGCGACCAAGTGCGGCCTCACACCTCAGTACGAGGGCCTCGAAAACCTGTACGAGAAATATAAAGACAGGGGCTTTGAGATACTCGATTTCCCCTGCAACCAATTTGCATTCCAGGCGCCCGGAAGTGCCGAGAAGATCGACACCTTCTGCTCACTTAAGTACCACACCAAATTCCGCCGCTTTGAAAAGATCAAGGTCAACGGCAAAGAAACTGTTCCTCTCTATCAATACCTTAAGCAGCAGAAGCCCGGGCGCATAGAATGGAACTTCGCGAAGTTCCTGATAGATCGTAATGGCGAGGTCGTAGAACGTTTCGCTTCCACAGCCAAGCCCGAGACACTTGAAGAATCAATCGAAAAGCTCTTGTAAGAATTAAGGAGAATCAACATGACATACGCAGTCAGATACTACACACAGACAGGCAACACAAAGCGCCTTGCAGAAGCAATCGCAAAAGAACTCGGCGTCGAAGCCCTCCCTATCAGCGTACCGATCACTGAGAAGGTCGACGTCCTCCTCCTCGGAAATTCTTACTATGCATTCACGATTGCTCCGGAAGTAAGAGATTTTGTAGCAGGTCTTGAGAAAGATAAGGTCGGCAGGATCGTCAACTTCGGAACCGCTGCCATGATGAACTCCACTTACAAGAAAGTAAGAGCAGTAGCAAAGACTGCCGGCATCGAAGTCCTCGATAAAGAGTTCCACTGCAAGGGTGAATTCAAGGGCATGAACAAAGGCAGGCCGAACGCAGACGATATCAAGGCTGCAATCGACTTCGTCAGAAATCTCAAGAAGGAGTTAGGCTAAAGTATTCAAAGCCAGCACAACAGTCGAAGATCTCAGAAACTGGGCTTCGAAGTGGCTGTAAAACATATTATCCCTTCTCTTGCAAAGGCTGTCCCAGTTCGGGCCAGCCTTTTCGTTTGCTTTGTTTTGACGCCGTATACCCCCTCATGTACGGACTAAATAGAAGGATTTTGCTTTCTAGTCCGTAGCCAAGTTTTCGCGCACCACATATAAAACTTGCTCGAAAACCACCCTTGACTTGGAGTCAACTCCAAGTTGTAGAATTAAACCATCAGCAAGATAAAACAAGCGATTGGAGGTGCCATACATGACCATTAAGGAAGTGTGCGCGAAGTACGACATCACGGCCGATACTCTGCGCTACTACGAGCGCGTCGGCGTTATTCCTCAGGTCACGAGGACCGCGGGAGGCATCAGAGATTATACGGATGAGGACATCGCCTGGGTCGAGAACGCGATCTGTTTCAGGGATGCGGGGATGCCCGTAGAGATGCTCATCGAATATGTAAAGCTTTTCCAGGAAGGCGATAAGACGATCAATGCCAGGACGAACCTTCTTAAAGAAGCACGTGAGACGATTCTTGAGGCGCGAAAAAAGTACGACATCGCACTTGAGAAACTCGATTACAAGATAGGCCGTTACGAACTTGCGCAGAAGACAGGAGTGCTTACCTGGTTCGACGATGAGGACGGCAAAGACAAGAAAACTAAGAAGAACAAGAAGACGAAGACAACTAAGAAGGATAAGAAATAGGAGGCGCGGCATGGCAAAGACATTGATAGCATTTTTCTCTAGAGCTGATGAGAACTATTTTGGCGGAGCGATGAGATATATAGAAGTCGGAAACACCGAAGTCGTAGCAGGCATAATGAAGGATCTGACAGGCGCAGACACTTTCAAGATCGAGATGAAGAAACCCTATTCAGCTGTCTACATGACATGCATCGATGAGGCAAAAGAAGATCTTAAGGCTGACAGAAGACCTGAACTTGTCAGCTTCCCTGACAGCATCGACCAGTACGACACGATAGTTCTCGGTTATCCCAACTACTGGGGAACGATACCCATGGCGGTCGCGACTTTCTTAGAGAGATTCGACTTCACGGGTAAGACCATCCTTCCCTTCTGCACCAACGAAGGAAGCGGAATGGGTTCATCTGAGCGCGACATAAAGAAATACGCAAAAGGCGCAAATGTTAAGACAGGTCTCTCGATCAGCGGATCAAGAGCAGCAGAATCAAAGCCCTCTGTCGAGAAATGGCTTAAGGCAAACAATATCATTTAAGGAGGATAATCAATGGAATACGTAACACTTAATAACCAGAGATACTACATCCGCACCGATGAGCAGCTTGTTCAGTTCGCAGCCTGGAAGCCTTCTTTTGAAGCTGAGTAATACGTACCATGAAGATCAGTAAACTGCTCGTTCTCGGAGCATTAACCTCATCACTGTTCCTGTCTGCCTGTTCAGGAGGCGTGGAGACTTCAGCGACTGTACCTGATACGGCGGCCACCATCACTACTACCACAACAGAAGAAACTACTACTTCTGAAGACACAGCATCTGAATCTCCCGCGGAGGAAAAGACAATGGTACTTAAGATAGCAGGCACGGAAATTCCGGTCACCTGGGAAGACAACGCTTCAGTAAAAGAACTGAAAGAATTAGCCGCTAACGGTCTTACGATCAGCATGTCGATGTACGGCGGCTTCGAGCAGGTCGGATCCATCGGCCAGCGCATTACAAGCAGTGATAAACAGACAACCACTTCAACTGGAGATATCGTTCTTTATTCAAGCAGTCAGATAGTCTTGTTCTATGGTTCCAATTCATGGTCGTATACGAGACTTGGAAAGATAGATCTGCCTGACGACAAAGTGAAAGAACTCCTCTCCCAAGGGGACGTAACAATAACTCTCGAATTAAATTAAAGTAAAAGGAGAAAACGAAAATGCAGAAAGCAACATTAAACCTTACGACAGAATGGGATAAGACTTTCCCCAAGAGCGATAAAGTCGACCACAGCAAAGTATCTTTTATCAACCGCTACGGCATCACGCTCGCAGCTGATATGTATGTGCCGAAAGATAAGTCAGGCAAACTTCCCGCGATTGCTGTATCAGGACCTTTCGGCGCAGTTAAGGAACAGTGCTCCGGTCTTTATGCGCAGACAATGGCAGAGAAGGGTTTTCTCACTATCGCATTCGATCCTTCTTTTACAGGCGAGAGCGCCGGCGAGCCCAGATATATGGCATCTCCCGACATCAACACGGAAGACTTCATGGCAGCGGTTGATTTCCTGTCGCTTAATGACAGGGTCGATCCTGACCGCATCGGAATAATCGGCATCTGCGGCTGGGGCGGCATGGCTCTTAACACGGCAGCGCTCGACACGAGGATCAAGGCAACTGTCGCTTCCACCATGTACGATATGACACGCGTAAATGCGAATGGTTATTTCGATTCAGAAGATTCCGAAGAGCAGCGTTATGCCAAGAAGCAGGCCATGTGTGCTCAGCGCCTTGAAGACTTGAAGAACGGCTCTTACAAGCGTGGCGGCGGATGCCTCCCCCTCCCTGTTCCTGAGGATGTTCCCTTCTTCGTAAAAGACTACAGCGAGTACTACAAAGGCAGAGCTTATCACGCGAGATCACTTAACTCCAACGACGGCTGGAACGTAACCGGATGCGAGTCTTTCATGAACCAGCCGATCCTTAAGTACACGAATGAGATCAGGAGCGCTGTGCTCATTATCCATGGCGAAAAGGCCCACTCCTGCTACTTCTCTAAAGACGCATACGACAACATGACCAGGGACAGCAAGTATACTGACAACAAGGAGCTGCTGATAATCCCGGGCGCAGTCCACACCGACCTTTATGACAATCTCGATGTGATACCGTTTGATAAGATCACAACGTTCTTTACTAAGTATCTTTGATGCTTAAGGAAAATTAAATATGCCAGGGCTGTCTCAGAAACTGAGATGGCCTATTTATGCTTCCCTTATGGAAGAGTCCCAGCAATGCTCCACGCATGCTGTGACATATGCGCGGAATATTGCCCGAAAACGCTTAAAGTCCCAGCAAAGCTCCACGCACGCTGTGACAAATGCTGTGAGAATGACCTAAAATGCACTAGTCAATCAAAAGTTGGACTCAAAAATACTGGCGTCGACACCCGGATTCGAACCGGTACATCTTAGAAAAAGACTACTCACGGTTTAGCAAACCGCTGCCTTACCAGATTAGGCTTATGTCGACATATAATGGCGCCGTGTGAGGGATTCGAACCCCCAGAGCTTTTTAAGCCCAACTGTTTTCAAGACAGACCCTCCTCCCCACTAAGGTAACACGGCGTATTGGTGATCACAGAGGGATTCGAACCCCCATTTCCCGGTTCGTGGCCGGAAGGTCTATCCGTTAGCCTATGCGATCTTATTGCTTCCGCTGAGACTCGAACTCAGATATACGGGAATGGCCCTTACGCCGGCCGACGGCGACGGAAGCTGGTTGGAAAGGGGAGGCTCGAACTCCCGACCACCGCTTTATAAGAACGGCACTCTGACCAGCTGAGTTACTTTCCAATATTTGGTGCCGCCTGAGGGAATCGAACCCACTCGAAGTCTCTGACTGACGGATTTACAGTCCGTCCCGCCTCCTTAACGGATTACGGCGGCATATTTGGTCGCAGGGCCGGGTGTCGAACCCGGATGAACAGATTTATGAGACCCGTTTGGAAACCGATCCCCCTGCAGTATTGGTGTCTGATCAGGGATTCGAACCCTGAAACTGCTGATTTTGAATCAACCATGTCTACCATTTGCATCAATAAGACATTTGGTGCTCCCACAGCGACTTGAACGCTGATACCCGGTTTAGAAGACCGGTGCACTATCCGGTTGTGCTATAGGAGCATAGTGGTGTCCGTGGCGGGAGTCGAACCCGCAAAACCTGCGTCCTTAGCGCAGTACCTATGCCAATTCGGTTACACGGACAAGTGCAGGCACTATTAAGATTCATTGGTCTCCCGGGCGGGAGTCGAACCCGCAAGACCCGCATTTTAAGTGCAGTTCGTATGCCAATTCCGACACCGGAAGATTCTGGTATCTCCGCCCGGATTCGAACCGGGAGAAGGACGCTTCTGAGGCGCCCGCGTATTCCATTCCGCCACGAAGATATATGGCGGCCTCAAGGGGAGTTGAACCCCTGTCCCCGGCGCGACAAGCCGGTATAATCGCCGTTATACCATGAGGCCGTTTTGAAGCTGCCATAAGCAAGTCAGACTGTGTTATCCCGACCCGCTCAGGCAGCTTCGTTTTGGTGGACGGTGTTGGTTTCGATCCAACCTACACGGAGCTTCAATCCGCTGCTTTCACCAGATTAGCTAACCATCCATTATGTGGGGCGATCGCAGGAAGTGCCTTTCCTACAACTGCCCCTGACTATCCGCGCAGGATGTGCCTGTTCCCACGCGAAAAGTCTTTGTGGCACCCATGGAAGGACTTGAACCTTCAACCTCCCGGTTAACGGCCGGATGCTCTACCTGTTGAGCTACACGGGTGTGAAAAAAAAGTTGAGTTGTCAAAGATCAAGAGAAATAAAAAAGGATCGCCCGTTTTTCTTTCCCGGACGATCCTGATGGTCTTCTATAAATTGCTTGTGCCTAAACAAAATCAGATTAACATCGTAATCGCCCTATAGTGCTATTGCTATAAAAGTTATCGTCAAAACGGAAGTCGCTGTCCGACATGGATATCAATGCAAAATAGCGTGTTGAGCTGAGCGCCATATTCTGGAGCCTTCTTAGGTCTATCAGATTCTGTCTCAACATCTTAGTTGCCATTTCTCTTTTGTCCTTTCGTTTTTATGCAATAAAAAAAGAAGTGCCGTTCGATCCTAATTCGTAATTCGAATTGGATGTCGGACAGGCACTTCCTTCATCAGCGATAAGATATCACATCGATTTCTGATGCGCAACCCCCAATTTTGCAATTCGCGGAAATTATTTTCGCGCGGATCTGCATCACCGGAGAATGCTTATTTTATTATTATTTAAAGCGTTCCCCGGGGGGCCTCACACGATGGTCAGGATCTCGTCGGGATTTACTCCGGGAGCCTTGATCTCTGCCCAGTAACGGACTCCCTTGATCCTGTAAACTCTTACTGAGTTTCTGTTGTCGGATTCATTGACCACATAGAAGCCGTCCTTTTCGATCTTGAAGTAGTGAGGATTTCCGGCCGGGTCCATGACCTTGAGTTCGTCTCCCTTGAAGAACCACTTTGTCATGTGCAGGCGCCATATCGCTCCGTTGGGGGTGGGATTCTCAACACAGACAATGTATGAGTGATTTCCTGAGATGCCTTCCACCTTGTCCTCGTTGCCGACGTAGTTCCACACATAAGCACCATACAAATTGTTCATACTCTTTCACTCTCCCTTTCCATGTAGTTATTATTCAAATTGCCTTTTACAAACATTATTGCGTGCGATTTTCTTGCGATGCGAAAACCGCTTGCATGAGCATTGATCCTTTGCTCTAGCCAAACTTACAAACCGTTGATAAATGAGCCTTTGAAGGCGTTCTTTGGAAAACTTTGTTCTCAAAGTTTTTGACGCTTGAGAACTGTTACGAAAATGATTTTTCTTATGACCTTATAAAAACGTGGAGCACTAAAATATCACATCGGGTTTTATGTGTCTAGAGGGAATTCTTAACTTATTCGGCCATTTTTCGAAAATGAAAAAGCCCCTCAGGATCTTATCCCAAGGGGCAAGAGTTACCTGCAATTATTTAAGCTGCACTTGACTCCGTTGTCGCAACAGTCTCGTCTACACTGACCTTGCCAACATCTTCTGCATCGACCCAAACGATCGTGTACTCTACACCTACAGCATCACCAATACTCTTGATGTAATTCTTCAGAAGTTCCTTGGCATTGGATCTGGCATTCTCCAATAATGCCCTGTTATTCTCAGCCGTCTGTCTCATGTTGTCCTGAGCCTGCTTGAAAGCTTCGGTCTGTTCTTCAGGACTGGGCTTTTTAGAATTGGGATCAAAATAGAAGGAGTTACTGTTGAGCGAACTCTCATGAACTACCGCATCCAAAACGACCGCTTCAGGTAAAGTAACAGTTACAACGTTATCCTCACCAACTTCTACCTTAAGCTTAGAGACATCGATGCCGATCGTTACGACGCCTTCGTACTCTACCCAGAAACGCATGTTTTTCTTTTCCCAGAACCAGAAAGAATTAAGTTCTCTGTCAGATTTAGCAACGTTATGGAAATAGCAATCTACTGTTGCCAGTTCGGCGATCTCGCGCATTTCCCTGATCTCAATCGTCTGTTCAGGTTTCTTTTCTTCCTTCGGTTTGGCACCACAACCGGCCATGGTAAAGAGAAGAGATAATGCAAGTAGACAATTCAATATCTTTTTCATCTTATATCCCTCCATACGAATTTGACCGTGTACTTTTCATCCAGGTTATCGATAAATGGAGTGATCAGGCCTTTAATCAATCTCTCACCATTCTCTTTGGCACCATCGTAGATTTCTGACTGATTTCTGGTTCTCTTATCAACATCAGCCTTGCAGTTCTTATAAGCATCAGCGGAGATGGTCTCAGTCTTCACCTTTTTGCCGACGACAATGTAATCCAGTTCTTCTATCTTTACTTTGGGTTCGTAAAGCTGAACAGGCGGAAGAGTTACAACGATTTCCTTTTTCTCGTCGTCCTTTGAGATCTCTATTTCCTTGAAGTCGAATCCTGCTTTAACAGTAGCTGTATATGCTACATAATAGTCAACCTCTTCAGGCTTCTGCTCGTTATAGACAGTTGCCACGCCGTTATAAATAACTTCGTAAGTTGAAAGCGAACTGTTCTTAACGACCTTTTCCAAAGAGGAAATTGTATCTACCTGCTGAGGTCCGGGACCCTTTTCCTTAGCCTTAGATGAAGTAATCACGATGACCAGGATGACTGCCATTATACATACTGCTACAATAGCTGCACATATAGCGATTACCTTAGCTCTTCCGAACGCTCCGACGCTTCTGATCGCAGAAGCTATTTCTCTTGCATTTCGATCTTTCTTGCTCATGAAGCTCACCCTTAATATGAAAGTTTCCGATGTTACAAATGTAGTTTCAATATACCTTTTGCATTTTTCCAAAACAACAAAAACTCCCCATAATTTACAAAGGCAGGAAAGTTTTTAACAAACGCTTAACACGCGAAAACGGCCGCACCCCTGATGAGTGCGGCCGCTGTGTCGTCAATTGATTATGGTTTAATTGGTTATTAGTTTATATGCAACTTCAAGTCCTTTATCCGGGTGGTATGTCCACATAACTGTTACGCCTGCATCATTGAATGTCTCTGAGCGCTTTCCCTGAAGAGCCGTAGTGTGAACCATATCATAAACAAGTGAATCCGGCAGACCAAGATAACTATTTATTTCCTCTATTGCGGTATAAGCCTCAGGATAAGCAATGCCTATGTCATCAATGTCATAAGGATTTGTATCGATGCTCAAGTAACTTCCATCAAAACCAATTTTTGCCCAGGTTGATTTGCAATATTTATCAAATATAGCTCTAAAGTCAGGTCCAGGTTTTTCAACTGTAATCTTGCACTCGCGCGATATGCCGTTAACAGATGTTGCCGAGATCTTACACTCACCTTTAGCAACAGCTGTAACCACGCCCCAGTCATTGACTTTTGCGACTGATTCATCAGAGGATGCCCATGTAAGCGTCCTATCCGAAGCATCTTCTGGTAAAACAGTATATAAAATTGTTGCTGTCTCTCCTTCACTAATAGTTATTGCATCATTGCTGAACATTACTCCTGAAACTGGTATTTTCCTTAAGGCAAAGTACAAAACAATTGCAAGGGCAAGTACAACAACGGCTGTAATTACAGGTATAAGGATTTTGAAGAGGATGCCGAGCTTTTTGCCAGTTCCCTTCTTTGCGGCAGATGCTTTAGGCTCATACTTTGTTCCGCACTTAGGACAAAAATCTTGTCCTTCCTGAAGTTCAACTCCACACTTGCTGCATATCCTCTTGACTACGCTAGTCTTCGGTGTGCCACACTTCGGACAAAAATCCTGATCTTCTCCGATCTGGGCTCCACACTTGGAACATACTACCTGCTGAATATCAGCCTGGTTTTCTTCATTCTGTGGTGTTCCATCTATAATTACGTTATCTTTATTCTCTTCCATAAGATTCTCCTAACTCGCTAGCATTTATCATGTGTCCTTTTTAAAGGTAACTGTGGACTGATAAACATTGTAAAAATACATGCTATAGTTGTCTTTCTCATAATAAACAATTGAAAACTTACCCTTTGAATACTTAAGCCTCAAATGGCTTCCGATAACTACATTGGTTGGTATCTTTTTAAGCTTCTTAAGATGGAAATCAACTGTTGTATATTTACCTTCGACCAAAGACCTAAGTGAAGAATAGTTAGTGTAGTGATAAAACGTAACTGATCCCGTTAAGTCCATAGTACCATCGTCATTTACTGAGAAATCCAACACTAAATCCTGACCATCTAAAGCGGTATTTATGTACCAGTATTCTTTATAACGTGTATCTCTTTTCCATATATTCGTAGTTCTAATATTGTTAGACTTTACAGTGTAGCTTCCTTCGATTTTTGCAAACGCAGAAACTCTATTCATGAGAGTCTTACGAGCCTTTATGTTTACACCATCGACCTTCAGTTTATTTGAGACCTTGCTGTAGTATTTAGCAGCTTCCTTATAATCGCCAAGTGCGATAAGGTGTTCCGCTGAACTAACATTAAACAACACCTTGGAATTCTTATAGTCTTCACTCTTAGTAAAGTAATTCATTGCATTGTCATATCCGCCTCTTTTCAATGCATCAAGGCCAAGTGCATAGAAACTTGCTTTTATATAAGTAGCTGAGTCTTTTGTTTCTCCAGCTTTTTCGAACTTGGAGATGGCATCGTCATATTCACCAGCGGAATAAGCCTTTCTTCCAGCAATATACTGCTTTAATCCATCTATTACTGCAGGATCACAGTAATCAGCCAGTTTTTCAGCATTATCAAAATCCTTTCCGGATATCAGAGAAGTAATAGTAGAGTCAAGAAGCTTCTTTGCAGCAGCATAATCTCCTGCTTCCTTTAATTCCTTAGCTCCATCTTCATACTGCTTTTTGCCAATCAGATCCTTGCCCTTGTTGTAATGAGCAACCTGAAGCTTGCTCTTGGCATCCTTATATTCACCAGCATTAGTGAAGTATTCAATAGCTTCATCATAAGCTTTCTTCTTTGCGGAGGCAGTTCCCAAATTATAGTAAATAGTCTGAGCGCGATTTAATGCATCTTTGTAATCTCCAGCTTCTGTGAAATACTTTGCAGCAGTCACATTGTCCTTATTCTTGAGAGCAAGCTCAGCCTGACCATAAGCTATTTCAGAGACCTTAGTTGTAGCGTCTTTATAAGTTCCGGCATCCTTGAAGAAACCGATAGCTTTATCCATTTCTCCAGCTTCAAAGGCCTTCTCGCCCTGAGTATAGTAGACACCCGAAATATCTTCAGCGGTATCCTTGTACTCACCGGCCTTCTTATAATAATCGATGGCCTCTTCATACTTTCCGTCGGTCAATGCTTTTTCACCCTGTGAGTGAATGATATTAAAGATCTTGTCATTTGAATCAGAGAAACCTTCAGCAAGCTTATACTCAGCTATTGCCTCTTCAAGTTTGCCCTCAGCAGCCAGTTCCTCAGCTTTTCCGTAATGCTGCTCATTCTCAGGTATTGTAGTTTCAGTGACGGTTACCTCTGTTGTTGATTCTTCAGTCGTATTATCTGTAGAGGCTGACGAACATCCAACCGTCATAGTCGCTGCTAATGCCAATGCAACAACGAATAATCCAGTCTTCTTCATTTTATAGATCCTCCTTATATTGAAAGTTGTTAATTACAAGTTTTTAAGCGATACTACTTATACGCAAAGTAGAGTACTTTGTGACGGATTACCGCATAAGCCTTTCCACACTGCGTTTCTTCATCTCCATGGTGGGGTGCACGTACCTGTTAAGAGTGATGGTTACGGATGAATGCCCCAATAATTCACTTACGACTTTGGGATCAATTCCGGCTTCTATACAGCGTGTCGCGTATGTGTGGCGAAGGGCGTGAAATGTATAGTTGGCCGTTATCCCGCATTTCTTAAGTATCTGCTTGTACTTCTCGTAGTAACGTCTGGGTTCCATCAGTTTTTCGGAGCGGGTTGCCACATAGTAATTGCCGGGCATGGACTTGCCTTCGGATTTCAGGAGCTTGCAGATCTGCTTCGGAACAGGGATCGCCCTTCTTGAAGATTCAGTCTTGGGTGCTCCCGTGACGATTATGGTCTTGGGCTGCTTTCCACGGGCTTCGGTATTCTTGATCCTAAGGACTGTCCTGTCTACATTTATCAGACCACCATCTGTATCCACGTCTGACCATTTAAGAGAGCAGATCTCACCTATACGCATGCCGGAGTACAGGCAGAGCAAGATGCCCAGATTCTCAGGATTTATGTGATCCAGAAGATAGGCTTCAAGCTGCTTCTGATGAGACGACGTAAGTATCTGGGATCTCATTCTTGTAGGTTTCGTGACAGTGAGCTTAGGGAATCTGATGTCTGACGTGCATTTGCCGTTTTCGGCCGCGAAAATATAGACACTCTTAAGCAGCGACCATACATCTCTTATGGTCTTATCCGAAAGTCCGCCTTTGCCGGATGCCTTGCCGCTTGTCTTAAGCTTGCTGACGTAGTCATTGACGGCATTTCCGTCCAGCTTCTCGAAGTGGATCGTGCCGACATACGGGTCGATATAATGCTCTGCTAATTCTGTGTAATGGGCGTAGGATGACTCCTTAAGGAACGGTCTTCTGGCAGCCAGGAACTGCTTTGTCAGGTTGCTGATGTTGTTGTGTCTATTAAGCATTTCCGCACCTCACCCACAGTATTAAGCGTTTGTGAATTAACCCAAAACTTTGTAAATAATCTTGAGGTTTAATTGAATCGGGCAATGGCAAAGCGTATAGTGAAAATGTGTCTAAAGCACAAATTACTCTACTTTGTGATTCACAGTAGTCCATATGAAATATTCTCCTTTGCATATAAATCGACCGCACCCGGATGAGTGCGGTCGTTCTGCTATAGGAGATTATTTTTTTGCGAGATGATTTGCGGGCACGTAGCCTGTCCTGGTCAGGAACCTATCAGAAACACATATTCACCAGCTCCTGCGAGCAGTTCTTGCCGGTCCTTACATCGCTTGGGGTCTTCGAGAAGGCGCTCTGGTAACGGCCGTCACCGTAGTAGGTGACCTTATAGTGCTTGCCTTCTTCGGTGATCTCGAAGCCCAGGTCTTTCAGAGCTTGGCGGGTTCTTACGGACATACCGTCGTAGTTTTTGAGGAGACGCTTGATCTCTTCGGCTTTGGCGGCGCTCAGTGCCTGATAGTCGTTATTTTCGATGATGTCAGCAACGACATCTGCGCGTCTGGTGCCATCCTGTATGTTCTTGGCAGCCTCCGAAAGAGCCTCGAGGATCAGATCCTTGATCTCGCCCGGGTAGAATTCCTGCTCGTCACCCATATACAGGACAGGAACGGAATCCTTTGACAGGAGCTTTGTCCTGAGGCCGTAGTTCTCATTTATCAGGGCTTCGTTATCACGTGTCAAAGCAGCGATCTGTTCCTGCATCTTTTTCATATCTTCATCAAACTGGTCAAGAAGTTCATTGGCACCGGCATTGGCCTCTTCGAACGCCTGCTTGCGGATACGGCTTTCTTCTTCGCTCAGGTTTTCGAGCAGCTTTACGACCTCAGCCTCAGCATTCTTGCGGGCTTCTTCTGCAGCAAGCCTTCCCTCTTTCTGATTGGCGAGACCTTCTTTCAAAAGCTCGTTGTTGACACCCTGCCATGTGAATAAAGGATCCACCCTCTGGGCACTGCAATGGTGGACAACACAGAGGACGACCTTCTCGAGCAGCACATCATCCTGACCGTCACGGTTCCTGTACATGAAACGGCGCGGTTTCATGCCTTTTGCCGGGAAATAAACACCAATGGCGCCATAGTATTCGTTCTTGCCGTCGCAATCCTTCTGCAGAGTGGGATTAAGAGTAGTACTGCCTTCGAGCATGACATGGGCGATACCCTTCAGCCTGTGGGCAAGAAGCGACACATTCACGGGATCATCGTCGTAATAAGTCTTGGAGACGAAAACCACCGGCAGCCTGTAATCGCTCTTCCCGTTGATAACATCCGTCACCAGCCCTACATTTTCTTCTGTAATCGTGACCGGCCTGTATTGCAAAGCGAGTTTGTTATCGTCTTTAAGATAGCCGCGCTCGATCAGGAGCTTGATGAAGTAAGGCGTCGAAAAGTTGGAGTCCACATCTAGCGCATCCGCCGTATAGCTGCGGTCCAGACGGATACAAAGCTTCTGCTGCCTGAAGTCCATAACATAATCCGTATCCCAGATTATTCCGTCTTCAGTCTTCTTCTCGTAACGGACGGCGATCAGCCTCTTGCTGCGGTATTCGACGATCTCAAGAGACAGTCCGCCTTCGCCATATCTTATGTTGCGTTCACCATTCCAGTGAATATTAGGTATCACGTTTTCCGGATGCGGACTTCCCTTGTTCCAGTCTAAGACCAGACGTATGAACTCATCGGGTTGCATCTTCTCGTTAACATCAAGGATTGTGGAAAACAGCAGCATAGTCACCTCTCGATTTTCGCATTACAGGAATGCTATTGATGTTTTTAATATAAAAACAACCGGAGGAGTTTTCAAACAAACAATCTATTAACGATCTTTAACAAACAGTAACGGCCCTTATTAATCCGTCATTCTCTCGAGATCAGTCTTCACCGGACCCGTTTTTATCAGCAAACGAAATCCAGCTTGCCACAGGATCCTTGCAATTGATATTCGAATAGAAAAGCTCACTTACAACAAAGCCGCAAAATTCGGCCACTTTTCTTCTGTCTGATATATCGAAATCGCAAATCTTATCGACATTAACTTCGCTGCAAAGTTCGTTTAATCTGCTGCAGGCATTAATTGCAGCATCGTGAGCCTCGCTCCTCTGCTTTTCCAAGACCTTCATAAAGGCACAATTAAGTTCAACTTTAGGAGTTTCAAGACTATAACGCTGCTCGTTTACGACTATCTGGAAATAAACTACTATCGCATCAATACAAGCTTTTGCCTCATGACGTTCTTTATCTGGAAGGGATTCAAAGAGATCTGTTATGCGTTTGTTTATATCCATTTTATCCTCCTCTGTTATCAGACTGCCCTGTTGTTTTCAATCAGAAGTCCCGATATATCTTTATATTCATGGAACACCTTTAAGAACCGCTTTACCTTGGCACTTCCCAACCCATAGTTAACGCAGACATAATTAACCGAGTATTTTTCATAGCTACATGTGATGGCAATCAATGCCAACTCCATACTGAACGAGGCTAGGATATTGACCTTCTCCCAGAATGTGCCAGATAACTTTGGAAAGACTGTAATCTTTGTACCTAACGGCAGAAAACTGATATTCAGGTTCTTTTCGTAATACTCACTTACAAGATTGCAGACCTTATGGATATAACGCCTTAACGTTCTGGGTGTATAGTGGGTCTTTTGAGCGGCCTTGTTTTCCGATAAACGGGACTCGAGATAAGCCATCCCGGCCTTATACTCATAGTCACGCATATTACCGGCCGCATATACCAAGGCATTGCAGAGATTATCCCTTATAAGTGCATATGTTACGGCATGTTCAACATACCCGTGGTCTGCCAGAGCTCTGACGGTCTTGTTTATGAGCTTCGGCCTTCTGAACAGGTCTTTTACGGTACATGCGAAGGTTATCATGGATGGACCTCAATAAGATCAGCACAACTGATGTTAAATACAGGGTTTAAAGAGAACAGATAGTCTTCCATCGTTATCTGACCGTCAATGATCTCTTCAGAAGATTTGTTCTTTTCTTCCAAAGCATCCAAGCTGATACCGTATTTGTTTTTCAGTTCACTCTTTAATGAACTGACTTGGTACTCAAACCATCCCAGATGAGCATATTCCAACCATCGAGGCAAACCAGGAACGAAGCATATCACTACCGGCAGCGCGATATCTGTCTCTTCAGAAAGCTTTTCCAAATATTCCAATTCCCTAATACAGTCGTTATATGAATCTATACGCATCAGAAGATCGTAAATATATTCCCTGTCTGAATAATCGCGGATACCACGAAGGTAATCCGAAAACAGCGTAAGGTATCTCATAAGATTGACTCCTCAAAGATGGTTTTTCTCTATCCAAATTCAGATTAACCATAGGCATGGGACTTTTATGACCCATCACTCATCTTTATCGATACCATGCTGCCAAAGCTTAAGCCTGTCCTTTATCTCATGAATATCGCCTGCAAACTGGCGCTTTAATCCCTTTATGCTTTTTGTAACATAAGAACCGGCATCTTTGCCGAATACCTTCAGTGCATCTTCAGATTCGTCCAGCATGTCATGGCAGAGGTAAACAGCTGCATACAAAGAAGGATTGTCACTGAAGCCTTTTGGACCATTAAGGATTACTTCACGTGAAGTATCGTAATACCTGACCACTTCCTCTATTATTCTGTCCGCCGTAAGTTCTCTTTCCTTAAAGCGACCGCCGAGCGGAGAAAGCAGCTTTTGAACACGTTCAACGTTGATCTCATCTTCTGCATCGTATCTGATATACTCACAGATAATGTTCATGGCACATTTTAAACGGCTTACATTCTGTACCGATCGCTTACAGATATAATCAACAACGTTCTTGTCAATCTTGATGTCTTCACTGTCAATGATGTTCTGAGTTATCTTTCTCCGTGTTTCAATATCAGGCGATTCTAGTCCTGCCACAACACCCGAGATCAGTCTGACCGCCAATGTCGGATTAAGGATTTCATCGAGTTCACTAGGCATCTTGTTTGTTGTAACCACAAGATGTTTTCCGGAGTCCATCAGAGCAACGACCGTATTATAGAATTCGGTCTGCACCGCATCCTTATCCTTTAACATATCAATATCGTCAATAAGAAGGTAATCTACCATACGGTATTTATCTCTAAAAGCAGAATACTGATGACTACTAATAGCAGATAGAAAATCGTTCGTAAAAGCTTCAGCAGTGACATATTTCACTTTCTTTTCCGCGTATTTGTCTTTTAGGGCCTTTTCCATGGCTTTAAGAAGATGTGTCTTGCCCTGACCTGAATAACTCCATAAAAGAAATGGATTTGTCTTTGCATTCTCGGGATCCTCAACTACAGAAACGGCAGTCTTATACGCGAAGCGGTTGCACTTACCCACCACGAAATTCTCGAAGGTATACAGCTCGCGTTGTTTATTACCTGAACGAGCACTTTCCGAACGACTGTCAGAAATCAGTACAGAATCGTAATACTCTAATCTTTTATCATCCCATTCAAGTTCAATGCTGATATCACACTCTTTACCATTGTTTTTAGCTATTATTAGTTTTGAAACAGGAAAATCCCAATGGTCTTTCAGGTTGTATTTCGGATAGTCAACAAAGACTATGGTATCTGCATATTCTTCATACGGAGCGTAGTTTTTGAGTTCTTTCAGTGTCGGAACCTTGTTTTCCCTTTCCTCAAATAAGTATGGAATATCAGCAATCAACAAGACAGGAATGCCTGTTTCCTTGGCAAATGCACGCATGCTAAAGACTGATAAATTGAACCTTTTTTCCAGACTGTCTCCGGCGACACCATCTGATCGGACAACAGATTCAAAGTCGTCAATAATAACCAGACCGATTTCTACGTCTTTAGCCTCAAGTTTAGTGATGCCGTCGACAATGTGTTCAGTTGTATTTACGGAATAATCGTCAATATATATGGGAAGTTGAAAAAGATGTAGAGTAAACCAATCTATCGATTCAAGTTTATTTGTTCTGCTTAAACGTCTCGAAGAAGACTTTATCAGCATATCTATGATTTCGCGCTTTTTTTCTTTACCAGAATAGAATGCAACAGCCTTGTCACTGTTTCTTGCAACATTTCTTGCTATATTTAAGGCTAGACTCGTCTTTCCTGATTGTCTACGTCCGGCTATTACATTAATCGATCCAGGTTTATACCCACCAAAAGCATGATCAAGATATTTGAAACCCGTCATTATCGGCTCTTTATCCATATACTTCTCTCCTTTTCCTTTGGTTCCTAAAGTTCAGTTAACACAAAGTTTACGGGCGAGCATGCACCAAAATAGTCACATGAGAATTAATAAGATTTATACTGTGGGAAATGACATATAAGGAAGGACACTGATATGTCTTCTTATGATTCTTTTCTGAAAGCATTTGATAATAACGTTGAGTATCTCAAAAGCATAGGTTATGAAGATGAAGAATAGTATGAATTTCGAAATTACTGATGTAAGTGTTATTGCCGCCACTAAAAGATTCAGAAACAAATTAAATGAGGATGGCAAACCAAAGAAAGGACCGTTTTTTAACGGGACTCAGGCATGGTCATTTGACAAGAATGACATAGAACTGTTTAAGAATGCCGTTTGGCAGGGTTACCTGGATGCCAGCAGGACTTTTCACGGCATAAAAGGAACAGACAAAAACAAAGGTGCCTTTCTTAGACTGGCAAAATTGATCCAAGCGTATTTCAAGGATGATAAGTCTTTCGACCATAATAGATGGTGCAAAACTTTTATAGCAGATATTAGAAAATTCAGCCATTATGAAGCACGATATGGTCAGGCACAGAAAGTAATTAATATGGCATTCAAATATCTGTTTTGCTGTGACAACATTGATGAACAAAGCAGAATTAAGTTTGATCCCTGCCATATGCCGCTCGATCAGTATACATTAGCCTGGTACTTCCAGCAGGGCAGAAACTTGTTTTTGGAATGGAGTTATCTAAGCCAGGAACAATATGAGACCATTTCAACCGACATCAGAACCATTCTTGGAAATGATGTATTAAGAGCTGAACTGGTTATCTGGGAAGTAATGAAGCCAAAGATCATTAATCTAAAGTCCAAATAAACAGTTTAACTAACCGGGATCTATGCACCATTTTTGACCCATCTCCATCAATACAATATGAGTATCCAAAGATTAACTGTCTATGATTGGAGGAATAAAGAAATGAAGGACAATAAAAGAACTGTTAAATTCATAGTTAATGATTCAGAGAGATGGAGCGATTTTAGCAATGATAGGCTTGCTGAATGTATCAAACTATGTGTTGATACTCGAAATAGTCCCACAGAAGAAAATATAGATAGGTTAAATGCGTTTCAGTTGATTAAACATACAGAATTGGATGAGAATAAAAAACGCAGATTTCGCATGGCAATTGGGACATACAAGCCAGGGGATGAACTTTTAAATGAAGTATTTTCAGAGATCCGCAATGTCGCATATCCATCGTTAAGACAAGTTCAAGAAGCTGTTATCATTTTGAATTCTTTATATAACACAAATCTTCAAAACGTAATAACTACTTCAAGAAATATAAAAAATCAAATTCCGAATTTATTAAGAAGGATTAATGAACGTGATCTTACTGTTATTGATGATATAACCAGGATCAACCAACAAGGTGAAGATGCTCAATTCAGTAACAAGATATATTCATTTGCTACCAAGTTTTGCAGTTTCATTAATCCCTTTTATCCTATTTTTGACAGGTTTTCTTCTAACCTCCTGTTTATGATTCTAAACAGATCTGAAGAACAGTTTCCTTTAGAAGATTTAGGAAATTACAGAATTTTTTGTGTTAAATATAAAACCTTCCTTAGTAAATATTGTTTAGATAAAACTAACTATAAAGATACGGATACTTTCTTATGGATGTACGGAAAGATTCTTGTAGCCAGTGGAGATATGGTTTTTGACACTGTCAGCCATATTGATCAAAAAGATAGCTCTAATCAATAATCTGCCAACGTTCGTATTTGCCTGAATTGCCCTGTTTGGCTGCGTTCAAGTAACACTGTCTGTTAAGATCGACCAGTCTTTTTACATACCAGTCAGGTGCAAACAGACCGAACTCACGGCAGATAACCTGATATACGAGCCTGTTAGGAACGTAATACGGGTTTTCCCATACAGGCTTATCACTTCTTCCTGACATACGGAGCACCGCTGCAGCTACGGCAGGCGACCTGGATCCGCCTTTGGAACAACACACATAAAGATCCGTGACCTCTTCAGGAAGATTTCTTAGGAATCTTATGATCAGTCTCGCATGAGCGCCTCTTATTGCTGCAGGATGACTTGGTTCCTCAACATCGGCAAAGGGAACAACACATTTTTGTTTTTCCGGGAACATACTCAGATACTTATTATCCCTGTCTGTGCATGCTAAGATCGCACACTGACTCATAGGAATATCAAGCAATTCAGGCCCGATTGCAGGGATAGCAAGGATATGAATAATATATTTCTTGATCTTATGTTGACGCATATATTTGTCACTCAATCCATACCAAAAAAAGCAAAGTAACTGTCTATATACTCTTTGAACTCTTCCATATCAGCGAAGACATCTGAATTGCAGTGAATGCAGTCAATCATGTATTTCGCGCCACTAATCTCGTTTTGAGTCATCTTCTTCATCGGAAGCTTTTTCGCTTTGCGCGGCGAAGTTGTTCCGGGCAAGACAAACGCTGATATCCTTGCATTTACTATGTTCACAGGATCCGCATCCCAGCATGTATTACTGTGAAATCTCGTTGCAAAATATGCTGCCTGAACACCTTCACTCTGTGCCTCGTATTCTACCGAGTAGAACATCTCATCACCATAATCTTCTTTGCAGCTTTTAAGAAGCATATTTACTATCCGTTTCCTGATATCAAATTCGCGAACATCCTCGTTGTAAAGGCCATATTCCGGATATGCACCATCCTCCTCTACACGGCTGAGATATACTCTGATGTCACAGAATTCTTCACGACGGAAGAATTTCGATTCACTGTCTTTCCATAGCAGCAACAGTTCCGAAAGAAAATCCTCTACCTTAAAACTCTCGAAATTACCGTAATGCATATAGTTAGTGATCAGAACTAACTCCTGATCTTTAAGATACGAGAGCAGTTTATCAACTGAAGGATAAGTAATTGAGATTGTATGTTCTTTAATTCTCTCAATTCTTTTCTCGAAATATCCACTCAATTCTTCATCTGTTCCTCGTTTCTCATATATGCTCAGATAATACTCGCAATCCGAATACAAAGTTTTGCTGCCATCTTTTCTAATTGCAAAAGATCTGAATGTCCAATCATTCAAACGTCCAACGAAAACACATGAAGAACAAGGACTTGTAATCCTTTCCGGCTTTTTTGCAGGCATCTTTATCAGACAGAAAAGCCTGTCGTTAAGCATCTTGCGTATAGCTTCATCCTGATTTCCTTTCAGGATTATTTCCATATCGTTGTCATTGATCATTTCCATAGTCGTTCACCTGTCCAAATAGCACTTATAGTGCTCGCTGCCGTCATAATGAATTACCGGATCATCTGTAAGTCCGAAATCAATCTTGATCTCGGCAATATACTCCTCGCCAATATTGGGATTCATGTATATGACCGGTCTTCCCTTACCGTTATAATCGACCCTGCCTCTTGGATAGTAATCGAAGGCCCGGTTACACTTGCCGGGTCTAACATGTTCCCATAAAAGTTTATGGTTAAAGGTATTCCCTGACTTGGCTACACCATATTCAGCGCCTTCTTCGAAAACATAGGCTTTCAGTTCGCCTTCAACTATCCAAAAAACGCCTCTCATTTCTTTATCGTTATTACCTCAAGCGGTCTTCTTTTCGGTCAGATAATTCTCCCTCAGTGTCGCAATTTCCTTATATGTGATGGTTTTCTTTTCGATGACTTCTTTGATCAATGCTTCAAGAAACGCGCGGTTCTGCATAAGGATCTGCTTTGTCTTCAGATAATAGCGTGCAACTTCAGCACCTTTGACATCGTCTAGATGTTCCTTAACACGCTGTGATGTCTCAGGTCCGTGAAGCCATGACTGGAAATCATACGAAGCAACATTGTCTAATAACCTGGCAGTCAATTCATAAGCTCCACGCAGATCATCATTCGCGCCCATATCGACTTCACCCAAAAGAATTTCTGTAGCAGCCTTGCCTGCAAGATTAGTCATTATTGCAATCTCAACATTGCTGAAATCAGCGAAACGATGCTCCCTATTTTTCCTAACCACAACAGCATCACTGCGGTAGCTGCTTGCCTCCACAGAAATAAGACTTACTTCTCCCGGACACAAACACTCAATAAGCGTTGCATGGCCGGCCTCATGAACAGCTTTTCTTCTTATTGTCTCTTCATCGCTATCATTATTTCCGTCGATGCCCCAGAAAACATTTAAACAAGCTTTTCTGAAATCTTCCTGGTTGATAACCGTCTTATTCTCATAGCCTGCCAACACACCGGCCTCATTTACAACTGATTCAAGGGCAGCACAAGAATTGCCTTCAGAAAATCTCGCAATCTCATCTACATCTATATCATCAGCAACTACTTTATCCTTAAGATAGAATGCAATAATCTTTTTGGCATCTTCATCCTTAGGAAAGCTCATATGGAAAGTTTTATCGAATCTTCCTACTCTAACCAAAGAATCCGGAAGGCTGCGGATATCATTGCAGGTTGCAACAATAAAAAGATCCACATTCTTATATTCATCTATACAAGCTTGTACAGTTACATACTCTTCAGCATCACGATGATAATGATCTTCATTGGCGAATTTATCAAGGTCATCTAAAAGCAGTATTGATGGAGCTTCTTCGGCCGCCTTTTTAAAAGTCTCACGAATAAGATTTACAAACTCTCCGTTTGAATGATCTTTTCTGATAATAAACGACTTACGTCCGCTTTCACTGATAAAAGCCTTGGCCATCAGAGTTTTCCCGATACCGGGAACGCCTTCGAACATCACACCTTTAGGCAGGTTCACGCCCAAAGCCTTATACCTTGCTGGATTATGAAAGATGTCTATGATCTTATTCAATTCCTTCTTAA
Organism: uncultured Clostridia bacterium; assembly: GCA_946403085.1. Taxonomy (GTDB): domain Bacteria; phylum Bacillota; class Clostridia; order Saccharofermentanales; family Saccharofermentanaceae; genus Saccharofermentans. The sequence goes on from CAMIYM010000005.1 coordinate 90,028, forward strand.
TACCCTCGTAACCGATTACCTTATCCATTTCGTTCATAAAAATGACCTCCTATGATCATCACAGTTTTGTTCTTTACTGCTTTGATTATAGGAGGCTGTATGTTCGCAAATTGTCACATAAAAAATGACCACCCCTCTGCAAAGCGTTACAGTAACGTCCAAGGAATATCGTAGTCTTTTTTGTATGTGCCGCCCTTATCTGCAATGGACTCTTCGCTGTATTTCCGTTTTCTCCATTTCTTGGCGGCAGTTCTCTTAAGGTATTTTGCATTCTTGCTGATGCGGCTGACAATATAAACTTCGCCGCCAATCTTCTCAAAATCAGGAATCCATATCAATGTTCCTCTCGGAGTCTTGACCCATGTGTAATGAACGCGTTCTCTCTGGCGCGTTACACAATAACCCCAATAGAAGTATTCGCCCTTTTCGTAGCTTCTGGCTCTCGAGAACTTCTTATGCGCAGTCTCGTAACGCCTCTGACGGTGCAGAGCCTTCTGCTTTGAATCAAGATAGTTTTTAACCTTAGACATAATCTTAAAACCTCTTTTGCCGCTTCAAAAATGCCTGTTAACAGCATCATTCGTAATCAGTACACTCTCTTAAACTTCTCTCCTTCATACTTGCGTATAGGATTGCCTCTCTCGATCTCCGTATGCTTCTGCCACGCATCGTTCAAAGCATCAGCATTGTTGTCTTCCTGCTTTGCTTCGAGAATGCTCTGAAGGCGCTTTATGGCGCGGTTTTTGTTCTGTACCTGACTCCTTTCTTCAGTACATGTAACAACGATCCCTGTAGGCTTATGCACGATCCTCACACCTGTCTCAACCTTGTTAACGTGCTGGCCGCCTTTGCCGCCGCAGTGCATGGTCGTGATCTCACAGTCGGAAAGATCGAGCGAACTCACAACTTCAGCTTCCCTGATCACATGAACATCCATGTACCAGTTCTTCCTCTGATGGCCCGGCCTTATGGTGCTTTTCCACACCCATAAGACCGTGCCTTCGAGCGAAGAAACATCTTCAGAAAACTCCATCACTGCAGACTTGTAACCGTTACCGGAATAGTTCTCATTTACGGATACGATGCGTGAACCCTCGAACTCTTTGAGCAGTGCTTTGCAGAGTTTCTCGACTCCGACAGAGCACTCCACAGGACCTTGTCCTGAACTTATCTGTAATAACATCCTTACCTCTCTTTTCCTGCTTTGAAATTGTATACAGGCTTAACGATCTCCTTAACATCCACAGTGTCTTTTACAGAAGACAAGATCTCATCGATTCCTCTATATGCGACAGGCGCTTCATCGAGCGTTTCAGCGCATATGGAAGTGCAGTAAATGCCCTTCATGTCTTTCTTAAATGAAGATACCGTGTAGTTGTTCTGTACCTCAGTCCTCTTGAGCTTGCGGCCTGATCCATGCGGTGCGGAACAGTTCCAGGCGGGATTGCCTTTTCCCACACCAAGGATCACTCCGTCACGCATGTTTACAGGAATTATCACGTGCTCTCCTTCAAGCGCGGATGCTGCGCCTTTGCGAAGGACCTTAGTGCCGTCAGGAAGTTCACCAATGTAGTTATGAACCGATTCATAACGTTCGACTTCCTTCCACTTCATACCCTTCAGTATCTCGTGAAGGATTATCTCCCTGTTAAGAGCTGCATATTCCGACGCGATCTTAACATCGTAAAGATAGTCCTCCATTAGAGAGCCTTCGACATATGCAATCTCATACGGAACATCTTTGCCCATGTTAACGAGCCTTCTTCTGGCATTCTCTGTGTAGTAATCTGCAACATCAACGCCTAAGTGACGGCTGCCTGTGTGGATAACGATGTAGTATCCATCTTCGCCCTTATCGACTTCGATAAAGTGATTACCTCCACCAAGTGTTCCAAGACTTTTCAAGGCCTTGTCAACATTGACCGAACGCACGCAGCGAAGATCTGAGATCAAGCCGCGATCAGCCTTACTGTGCGGTGCTTTTCTGATCTTAAATCCAGCCGGAACATTCTCACGGATAATGCTGTCGAGCTTCTGGAATTCAATGTTCCTGACCTTGATCTTACAGACCAGCATGCCGCATCCTATGTCTATTCCGATAAGCTGCGGAATGATCTTGTTAGTAACGGTCATGGTAAGGCCGACAGGACCTACCTTGCCGGGATGACAGTCCGGCATTATCCTCACTCTCGAACCGAGCGCGATATCGTTGTCGCAGATCGATTGTATCTGGTATCTTGCGTAATCTTCGATATCTGATGCATAGACTATTGCATCAGCATAGTTTCCATTTATAGTGTCCATAATTGTTTCCTTTCAGTTTTCGAGAAAGGCATGCAAACAAAGCCCCTTAAGAGGCGCATTGCTATGGATCACGCTTGGAAATAGTTAATTAAGAAATTAAGCTACAGAAGCAGATCCTGCACGCCTGTTGTTTGTTGTTCTTGTTGTTATTCTTTGTACTGTCATTGCAAGGACCTCCTCCCGTTTGATGTTAGCGGTGATTATAACGGTTCATTCCAGGAAATGCAACACTGTTTTTCATGAGCGGGTCGATATCGATGTTGATACAAGGGTCGTCAGAGGGTCAGTGCTGCAGACTTTTATACAGCTTCGATAAAGAATCCGGATGTGCTTGTAACGAATTCCAAGTTATCGCGTCTAACAGATAGCAATATCTGAAAGGCGGGATAATTTATGGAAAAGAAAAAGACACCGGCAAAGATCTTCTGGATTACTAAAGACGCAGGAATAAACCGTATACTGTGGTATCTGATACTGACAGCGCTCCTCTCAGCGTTCTGTTTTATCACACTTCACGTCTGGCTTTTGCCTTACTCGGTCGCATTTAACGAGACGGGCGTCATGACTCCCGGCTATTTCCTCTATGCAGCGATCGGTATCCTCTTCTCGACGCCCGGACCATTCGTCGCGGTACTGATCCACTCTTTATTTATCGAGAGAACGGGCCTTAAGTTCATGATGCGAAATATCTTCCGCACCGAAAAGAAGCTCAGGACAGTCATTGTCACAGGCATCTTCTGCCTGATGGCACTTGTCTATGCGCTCATCTGCGGCACCCCCAACGGCTCTCCGTGGTATATGTTCATCTTAGGATTGATCGTCATGATCCCGTTCGTCGGCATCGCCGAAGAAACAGGCTGGCGCGGCCTTCTCCAGCCCGAACTGGACATGAAACTCCCCTTCCCTGTCTCCGTCCTCCTTACTGCCGCTATCTGGTGTGTATGGCATTACGACGCCTGGATCGATCCCACATCGCGCCACTACGATGACAGCTTCATCGGCTTTGCCATCACCATCTTCATCTGGTCATTTGCCATGGCAGCTATCTACAAGGCCACGAAAAGCGTCTTCGCCTGCGCCTTCTATCACGCCTTCATCGACTCCATCGGCGCCATCTACGACTGGAACGCCTTGTTTGATGCATTCCCGGGCGACGTGTCTGTTAATGTGTTCCGCGCGTTATGGTTTGGAGCAGCGATTGCAGTGTGGGTGTGGGCGGAAAGGAAGGAAAGAATTGAGTCATCTCCGCTATCTATAATTAAATGATCAGATGATATAATCATTATATTAGTCTGCTTGCTTTTTATGTGGAGTACAGGTGAATATATTAGTGAGTTTATGAAAATGCAACACCCGCATGTTCCTTTACCCACAATAAAAGATCATCAGCGCTCTTCCCTTCAGAGCCTGAAGCAACATCGTATATAATTGCTGCGAACTCTTCATTCGTTGCATTGATCTCAAATCCGTTAAGTTCCAGAAGCGTTAACAGTGCCAGTGCTCCGATGCGTTTGTTTCCGTCGTGAAAAGGATGATTAGAGATCAGACCATAACCAAATCTCACGATCTTATCGATGTCTTCAGGATAAAGATCCTGACCTGAAAATGTCTGGAACGGTGCTTCCAGGGCAGAATCAAGAAGACCTTCGTCACGTACTCCGTAAGAACCTCCGTAGCGTTCATAAATGCTTCTATGAAGGAGCAGTACCTGTTCTTTTGTAAGAGTGATCATTTGGCAAGCTCCTTGAATGCTTCATCGAATCTGTCCATCATCTTAGAAGCGACTTCGGTTACTTCACTGTCGCTTACGGTTCTGATCTTCTCTTCACTTATAATGTTTGTGTTATCTGTATCCATAGAAAACTCTTTTATTGATATATCGTATAGTCCCTGTTAAACAATTCCCTGGAAATTAGCTTATCGAGCCTTTCTTCTTTTATCTTCTCTATAAGTTTAGCACGCAGCATCGATTTGCTGAGCTTTGAATACTTATATTTTAAACATTCATCTCTTATTCGGGCCAGTTCCGAATACCAGAGAAAACTCATCTTGTAATCAATCTTGCGTTTAGAATTTTTGAGCGCCTCTTTAACTTCTTCGAAAAGCACTTCCCCGTCTTCATCATAACAGGCTATAACGCCCCAATGCTTTGGAATATGTTCTTCAACATGCTTCAAGTGACTCCTGCCTATCACGACGTAGTTATAGTCGAAATACTTGTCATAATCTCTGGCCTGTCTTTTAAGGCGCGTATATGAGTCCGCATCACTCTTAATCTCAAGCCCGGTAATAGCATCGTCAGTTACCATCATAATGTCCGCACGCGACTTGCCGATCTCCTTTTCTTCAAAGAAACGGACCTTACCTAACTTCAGATCAAAGTATGTGAAGAGAGGTTCTCTTATATCTTTATCAAGCAGTTTCTTCATACTTTGATCCTCGCGACTTTTCCCCACGGCGGATTAACATCATCTGTTACAAGCAACCATAAAACAGGAATATTATTTGCTTCCTTTTCTTTGGGAAAGTCAGCATATCCGTCTGTCATAATAATTATACTGGCAGGAGGTGTTTCCATGTGCTTTGCAACATAATCGAAAACGATATCGAATCTAGTACCTCCACCGCCTTTAGGTCTGATTACTCTGAATTCCTCTTCGTTTTCAAAAGGTATAGGCTCAACCACTTTTGCATCAAAAAAACCAAGCCAGCCCTTCAATTTGCCGTTAAACTGATCAATCGCACCTTTGATTTCAGAATAAGCTGCTGTGATTTCATCATCAGACATACTTCCCGATGTATCTATCATGAACAATATATCTTTTACAATATCTTCTTTCTCATTATAGTCGGGCAAAAAGAAAGGACTGTCATCAAACCTTCTGTCAGGTGGTGTAAATGAATAATCCGTTATTTCTTCCTGAATAAAATCATTCAGTATCGTACGCCAATCAGTCTGCGGCTTGCGAAGTTCTGTCAAAATTCGATCAACACACTTTGGCAACAATCCACTTTTATTTGAAGGATCTCTTATGGACATCGCTTCAGCTGCGTCCATTAGATTCTTAGACCATTCATCTCTAAGAGCGTCGTCATCATCAGCTGTGTCCCACCGCGAGTGATCGTCCCAGCTTCCGCCAGTTGCCTCATTACTGGATGAAGGACTACCACCTTCGCTGGGAACACCAGATTGTCCTTCAAGGCCTTTTGTACCCGCTCTGCCGCCTTTCTTCATTTTCGCAGGCAGCATCTCATAAACTTCCTCAGCAGAATAGTTGCATCCTTCAACACCATTAGGTGCTATATGCATTGATTCTCCGTATTTTTTCAGAGTGATTGATTTAAGATTGCCTTTGTTGGATTGCAATATATTTGAATTGACAACGATATCACAGGCAATGTTAAATGCTTCGGGATCCCTGTCACCGGTTCTGAGACAGTGTTGCAAAGCACAATGCATTATCTCGTGCATCAATATAAAATCCAGTTCATCATCACTTAAGTTACTAAGAAATGAAGGGCCGAAGTAGATTTTCCTTCCGTCCGTACACGCAGTCTCACATTTCATATCAATCGCAAAATCCATATGCATAAGAAGCATCCCGTAAAAGCCGTTATTGCATAGGATCCTCATTCTTGATAGAAGAATTCTTTTAACATATTCACGTTTATTCTCACTTGATAGATCCATTCAGGAGTTTCCCCTTATTCTGCATCCATTTTCCAAACTCAGGTACGAGCATCAGCTTTTCTTTAAATCCGGGTTCTATGTACATGTAATCCTTGAGTAATACCACACTGAAGTCAGGCGGCATTGTCTCTGAATAACGAATTGAATTTCCTATACTTGTCATATCATTCTTGTGTAATCTTGCGTATGTAACCATTGAAGAAGTCAGCGCATAAAGAGCATCTGTGCTCCTTGGGACCGTTGGCATCTTTCCTTCAAAAATCTCATCTATTGAAGGAAGGTCTTTATAAACATTCCCCCACGCTCTGAACTCGACAGCCACACCTGTTCCGACAACACCTGCGATAAGCGGATACATCTTGTTGATATTGCTATCTATTCCGTTAAGAATATTACTCACCATCTCCCACGAACGCGGTGTTGCAAAGGCAAGATCATCGGTATTACCTTCAAATCCCATAAGATAGTTACTCTTAAAAGACAGGAATCCTATCACTTTGTCATTGATACCGCTCCTTATAGCCCACTGTTTCCAGGCATCAAAACTTCCTTCAACTTCGATATGAAGGAGACGGTTTGCCAAAGCCTTTGGCATCTTGAAAGCAACCGATTTATCAGTCACTCTGTTACCTGCTGCGATGACAATACAGTTGTCAGGCAGACGGTGTTCGCCCACGGTCCTGTCCAGCGTTATCTGATAAGCTGCAGCCTGGACTGACTGCGGCGCTGCCGATATCTCATCGAGGAAAAGCATATTCACGACATCAGGAGAATCATCCATCTGGAAGATCTGAGGCCTGAGCCATACAGCCAAAGTCTTATCTTCATTAGATGTCGGTATACCACGGAGATCAATAGGATTGAACAGCAAAAGCCTGACATCAGTAACGTTGACTTTCTTTCCGGTAGTGTCACCGATCTTATCTGCGATCTGTCTTACCGCCTGTGATTTGCCGACGCCCGGAGGACCCCACAGCATAACGGATGGCATGGTCTTCACCGGAAGTCTGTTATTGATAACAGTGCAATATGAATCGCCCAGAACTTCAATCAGTTTGCCGACAGACATCGACGGCACATTAGATAACTTAACTTCGCTCATTTTTTCTTCGCTCCCAATTTCTCATCGAGTTCATTGACTTTGTTCCTGTAGTATTCGATCTGGTCAGCGTATCCCTCATCCTTTGAAAGTTCTGCTCTGATATCATTCTCTCTTACATTGAGATCGGAAAGCCCCTTCTTAAAGGCATTTAGACGGTCAGACAGTGTATCAAGGGCATTGTCTATCCTTATCAGGTTGCCGACATCTGCATCCCCCAGCTCAACATAATATCTTCCGCTCCTCACAAGCCAGATGTATGGTTTTTCAGCCGTCATGTTTGTCGGTAGCACGACTGCGAATCCGCGGTATACCATAAGCGGGTTCTCGGTAGTCTGAAGAACGTTGTCTCTTACCGCATTACCGATAGTCTCCCTTAATTCTTTTCGCTTTTCAGCCTCTTCCTTCTTGAATTTATTCTCAGTTACAGGAGGATTGACTTCTCTCCACTTTATGCAGTAGTCGACATCGTCCTCACACTTCGAGATAAGTTCTTTCTGATGTACAATCTTTGACGGTATCTCGAGCAGTTCCTTCTCGAGCTGAAGCCTGGACTCCGTAAGCTTATGCTGAAGGACCTGGTAGCGCATAAGTTCGTTTGCTGCTTCAACACGCTCCTTTACAAGAGGATTGCCGACTGCAAGCGCCTTTACCTCAGCGTAATCAAGAACCGTGTCGTCAATGTCAGCTCCGCTCCTTTCGGTAAGTGAACCTGAAAGCAGGCTTGATATGAAGCGCTGTTTTGTCTCCAGAAGCTGCCAGGAATAAGCATCGAAACTTCCTTCAGTGATGTAACGATATATATAAATCTTCTTGTTTGTATTTCCCTGTCTTAAGATGCGTCCTTCACGCTGCACCATGTCTGCAGGCCTCCACGGCACATCAAGATGGTGAAGTGCTATGAGCTTATCCTGGATATTAACGCCAAGTCCCAACTTAAATGTGGAACCTATAAGGATCCTTATCTCGCCTTTGCGCACCTTCCTGAACAATGAAGATCTCTTTGACTCAGTCTCAGCATCGTGTATGAACGCGATCTGGTCTTCCGGAATGTTATAGAGCATCAGCCGTTCCTTAAGCTCGGTATAGAGATTGAAGTCTTTCTTCGGCGTGGATGAATCACAGAAGACAAGTTGAGTGGATTTGTCCTGAAAAGACTTAACATAGATATCGGCAATATTCTCAGCACATCTTGCGACTTTGGACTGAAATGTAAATGCGGCATGTGTGTCAACAAGTCTCATGTCCAGCGCGGCCTTCCTGCCGTCAGTTGTGATCTTGAGCATGTTGTCATCTCTGCGGCTTACCATTCCCGTTCTGACCTGCTCTGCCCTGTCAGAAATCAATTCAAGATAATCCGAAAAGTCCTTAGTCTTGCCAATCAACGCATCATTATATCCGTTATGTAAAGGTATTCCCGCAGAATCATCAACAGAATGGAAGTCAGCAATGGATGACAGGAGCGATGTCAGTTCCGGAAGATTATGGAACTTCGAAAACCTTGTTGCCAGACGGTAAGAACTAGTATCAACATCGATCTCAAACTCAGTCACCTTCTCGGCGAACATTCCGATCCAGCTGTCAAAACTCTGAAGATCAAGGAGCCCCAGCTCACCGCTTTGCAGATATGTCTGCATGGCAAACGCATCAGTGATTGAATTGGTAATAGGTGTACCTGTTGCCATGACAACACCCTTGCCGTCGTTCTTGCGCTGGATCATATGAACCTTATCGAGCATGTCCTTACACTTTTTCGAGTTTGCAGATGAAATACCCAAAACATTCGTTGTCTTTGTCTCTATTGGAATGTTCTTGTAATTGTGAGCCTCATCGACAAACAGTCTGGTGATCCCGAGTTCATCAAAATATACCGTGTCATACATGTCATCCCACGCGGTATTCAGCTCAAGTATCGCCTCTGAAAGCTTTTTTTGCTTTTTAGTTAATCTGGATGTGGCCTTGCCTTTTGTCTGTATCAATTTAGCTATCTTTTCCTGCTGTGCCTTAAGTTCATCCAGATAATACTGCCGGGATAACGGGATCATCTCAAAACAGCTGTAAGCGATGATTATCCCGTCAAAATCCTCATCTCTTATGCGTGCAAGGATCTCCTCTCGTTTGGAAGGCTTAAACATCTTCGGTTCGATGCAAAGAAGTTTTGCATCCGGATACATAAGGCAGAAAATATTCTTCCACTGTCCGACGATATTATTGGGAACAACATACATGTTTTTCTTGGATAATCCCATGCGTCTCAATTCCTGACCAGCAGCAACCATGACATAGGTCTTGCCCGCACCGACGTCGTGAGCGAGCAAAGTATTGGGTGAGAATATTATCCTCGCTACCGCATCTTTCTGATACGGAAAGAGCGTCACTCCCGGAGACATAGTAGGAAATGTCAGAAAAGATCCGTCAAAGATTCTTCTCCTGACGCAGCTGAAGTTATTCTCAAATATTATCTCCAGCCTCTCTTTGCGTGCCGGATCAGTCCAGACCCAGTCCTGAAATGCCTTGATAAGTTCCTTCTGCTTCTCAAGAGCAGCTATGGTTTCTTTCCTGTTTATTACCCTTTTGACACCGGATTTATTCACCAGGCTCTTCTTCTCATCCGTAACATTAACAGTTTTCATATTGAGAGTGTTTTCCAGGATGTTAAGAGCTCCTATGCGGTTGGTACCATAAGTTTTTGTAACGCTTACACTGTGATTGTATCTGCTCTTACAAGGAATCTCCCACGTTCCTGTAATTTCATCATGAATGGTTTTCAAATCTTCAGGATAACGATAATACGGATACAGGGGTTCCCCAAACAGATGAATAATAAAATCATCTATTACATCTGCAGGAATCCATGGCGATCCGAGCGTAATGTATATATCTTTAGTAGCAACTGCCGGAGGCAACACCTTTTCTATTGCTCTCAAATTATCGGCAAAGTATCCGTGATACTTGTCGTTAGCTTCGCTTGCAGATTTCCATTTGCGCATCAGATTGCCGGAAAGGTATTCTTCTGCTGTCTCCCAGCCTTTGTAAAAACACTCTCCCCAAGTATCCGGATTCTGATAGATCGAACCCTTCAAAGTGCATATGACTGTCTTATACTCAACACCCGTTATCGATGAAATATATTCGATATCGACACATCCCAGAGTCGTAAGGCTCATGACAAGAGCATCGGGAATGCTGTCAACATGCACACCCTTTGTCCTCTCATCGCCTATAAAAACGTTCTCCCAGTCAAGTGGAAGATCCATGCAGGTGACTTCTTCAATATGCTTTTCCTGACGCTCACGTTCTTCGCGTTCTTTTCGCTCCTTTTCCTCACGCTGCTTCTTGAGCCTCTCATTACGCTCACGCTGCTTTGCAGATTGCTTGGCAGAGTTGAGCGTATTGATCAGCTCCTGTATCTGGTCGGGGGAGAAAATCTTACCTATATCATTGGTCTTGTTTGCAGCAAGGAGTTCAAATATCGATAATTGTTCCTTGGTGTTTTTCGAATTATTCACGGCATACCCTCATTCAATATAAATCATCTATACATGGATTCTACAACCATGCAACTTCAGTTATTGGGACACGAATTCGCTTTTGAGGACAGTTTTCACTTATCAGGCGCACCCTTCACCTTCTCCCACGTCTTTAGCACCTCTTCAGCGCTCACGCCATACATTGCCCCGTGATTGAATGCATCCCAGAATGCGCTTCCCTTTTCCTCATCACCGTTAAGTTCTTTGCTTATTTTTATGAGAAGTTCATCGTCTTCAGAGAGTTCATCTTCCCTGACCATTCTGAGCCTGTATAAAGGCGACAAAGGCGGGCAATAGTGTGTATCCTCAGCATCTTTGTAAAAGCGTTTGTGCTTCATTGAAGTCAACTGCCAGTAATCTGTGTAATGTATCCTGAACAGCACCTGTGGGAAACAGCAATCGTACTGGTGTCTTCCTTCCATCACCAATGCATGAAGCGGCGGACCGAACGGTCTGCAGTCGATATTGACGATGTCACCGGGCCTATAAGGTGTCGCAAAAGACAGATCAAGAGCGCCTGCGAAGAACTCTTTATCTTCAGGCATGTAGTACACGAGTCCGTTTTTCTGCCTGTCCGCACGTAATTCTTCGAACCAGCAGATCTCGCCCTTGAAGATATAGAAATCATATATGTGCACATAATCGCTGCCCCAGTTGCCTACATCATCAGACCAAGCCTCAAGCCTGTACCAATCTTCATATAAGAGCTCATCTTCGGAACAATCCTCATTCTCGAGTTCGGTCTCGCGCCTGATATATTCCTTAGCTTTCTTAAATGAATCGAACATGCCGCGCGGATTCGATTTCTCAATGAAGGAATCCATGTCATACCACTCTCTGAAAAGATAGTACTTGCCGTATTTAAGAGCACTCTCTGCGCAATGTATCTTCGCGATACAATGACTTAAGTAATTTCCAAATCCTCCATACTCATCTTCGACTGCCTGTTTCACATGTCCAAGATCAGAGCCTTTCCCGATCAGATCAGAGACCTTCATGAACGCTTCATGATTAAGGTTATTCTTCTTCAGAAGCTTCTCGAAAATCTCCAGCTTTTTCTTTAACGGAATGGGCGCCCTGCCTACTATCTCGGTTATGAAGGTCTCATGGAAATTGTAGTTCGCAAGCATAAAAGCGACCATCTGGTCTTCGAACCCGCATGCCCTCAATACTTCCTTCATGTTCTGAGATGTCCAGCCTTCGCGCTCCGGAACATAAGGACTAAGGGCATCTATTGAATCGATCTCAACGCACTCACCTGTCGGAAGATAGTACATTCTGCACTTCTTATGCAGTGCAAGAAGCATCAGGATATTGATGAAAGCATCAGCGCTTTCACCGTCCCAGACAGCGATCAGGCGGTCACACTTTTCGAGCATGGTAACAAATGACGTTAATACCGGCTCAAGATGCGAGTAGTATATGCGCTTCCTTACAGGGCCATTTCTCATGGAACTGACATTCTCATACTGTTTATTCTTCAAGCGCCCGTACACGCGGTGATCGAAATCCGAATCCCCCAGAAGGATCTCATCGCCTTCTGCCATCAGCCTTTCCAGGTCTTTAAGAAAGGCATCCGGGAACTGCTTGTATTTGATCATGGAGCCGCAGATATACGTTATCATCACTCTTCTCCTTCCAGTCTCAGACGCCTGACCTTGTTGAACACAATCGAGAACTTATCCCAATCCATGTCCCTGTGATAGTGCCCGAAAAACCAGTGATCAAACTCCAGCCCATGCTTCGTTATCAGGTCATCCAGGAAATCCGTAAGCCTGTTTCCTGACCTGTCCACAACACCCGCCATGGTGCCTGAAAGCGTTCTGGTCTGATCGCCGTTATAGACAGGCCTCATGTTCTTTCCTATATACCCTTCTGGTGCACAGTGCGTCAGCACGATATCTGCCTTGAAATTGACCAGCGCAAGATTCTTCAGAGCCTCTTCATACTCCTCATCAGAAGGCATCTCACGGGCCCACCAGGACACGCCTTCCCTGCGGTACATCCTGTCAGTTGATTCAGCACCGCCCATCGCGAAAACCTTAGTCCCGCCAAACGCATACACCTGACCTCTCATCAGGTGGATAACGCTGTCAGAAATACGCTGGATCTTACCGCCGTTCCATTCCTCAACCGGATACTTATCCAGAAGATCGTGATTCTCATGATTGCCATCGATAAACAGCGTTGTAAAAGGCCTTTTGTCATAAGACTTAAGGATGTACCTGTCCTCTTCTGAACCATCCCAAACGCCTCCGAAATCACCCAGCACGATAAGATAGTCGTCCTTAGTAAGTTCCTTCTGCTCCGGAAATCTCGAAGTATTGACCTTCTCCCAGTCTTCCATTCCGTGAGTATCACCGGTAATGTAAATCATAGGCCTGGCTCCTCTCTAATTCTTTCAACTTCATTGTACAGAGAGGCATGTACGAATTATGTCCCATAGAAAAGAGCCCTACTCCAAAGAGGGAAAGGGCTCTTGCACATGCACGATATAAATCCTGTTACAGGATCTCAAATGTTATTACACTTCAATATGCCCGTAGCATACTTTTTTGACCATCTTTCTACCGCTAGAATCCTTGCGGTAATAGTGATAGTCATCACCGTCAATCACAATATCATTGAACACTTTGTGTTCATTAAGAATCTCAGGATTAATCAGATTATCTTTAGTGCATACCCTTATAAATGACCTTTCTAGTTCGCCGCTTACTTCAGCCCAACCAATCTGATCGTCAACAAGGTGCTTTACATGTGCCATAAATGCAATCGTGGATTTCATTGCTCTTTCCGGTCTGTACTGTCTTGCAATAGCAATAAGTTTCTTACCATGATCTTTTTTGAAGATAGAAATGGCATAAACCTTTTCAATATCTATTACAGAAAGATCATCCGCTTCATTTCCTTCATAAGTCAAATACCACTCATACTCTTTGTCTTTATACTTCTCGAAATTTTCATACATACTTGTCCTTTCAGCTTTGTCACAAGCCTCATCGAGAATTTCGAAGATTTTTTCGCGGTTCGTGCAGAACCTCGTACCGGGATTGATTGCAGCAGAGAGTCTGTCTCTTATAGTTCTATCCGATACTTCACAATGAGAAATAACGTTCAAGACTGAAGCTTCGCGCTCGTTTGACCAGTCAAACTCTCTTTCGCCAGGAAGAGCAGATGCAAAGATCGGCAATATAGTATTTCTATCTTCTACCCTGTATTTTAATGACTCACCATACGTTCTCTTTAATCGCGACTTGTTGATAAGCCTCTCAACAGGCTTATTGACTGTTAAGTATTTCAGATTCGGAAGAGAGTAAATTGCGTCTATATTCTCAAGTGAATACTCACTTAAGGAAAGTCTTACCAGCTTATCGAGACCCCTCAGAAATTCTAAACTGGTGATTCCTGTCATTGAAAGATTCAGTACCCTTACATTCTCAAGTTCAGATATAACACTTGGATCAGTGATTTCATTATGAATAATAACAAGTTCTCTGAGATCCGGATAAGCTGTCAGAAAGGAGAAGTCCTTAATGCTGTTGTGTCGAAAATACATAGCGAAGATTTCAGAAAGGTTTTTATAAGATTCACGCCCGTTCAGATCAATATTAGCAAGGGTAAGCCTGTGATACTTCTTAGCATTCTCTATCATTTCGTAGTATCGGATATCCTGATTGTCATCTCTGTAATAACCAATAATGCTGTTAGCCTTTTCCGTAATATCATTTCTTAAATACTCAGGATCTATAATCACTGCGTATTCACCATATCTCATTGCCCAGTCAATGATGTCCTTTTCGCTGCTCCTTACACGGATAGTTAGGCGGTTAGCACCTTCATCTGCAGAAAAGATCTTGATCTTTGTACCGAACGAATCAATTACGTCATCCAATATCGCACGGTCGATCTCAATCGTGACATCAACAGTCTCGCCACTGTTCATATACATGTGTTCGGAAATATATTCATTCGGATGAAACGCAGCATACTTCCTTGCCGCATAGTGCGTGAACTGCTCGTCAAGAATCTGTACATTCCTGATCTTATCGATACGGTAACTCCTGATAGCCTCCGAGCTACGCTTGGAACAAAGCAGGAAGTAGTACCCTTCCGAAATAACTACCTTAAAAGGGCATACTTCGAGATGCTCAACAACATACGGCTTCTTATCTGTACCGTACTTACAAATGTCGAAAGAGATCATCTTGCTCGTACGTGCTGCTTCGTCAATATCGCCGAGATTCTTGAAGAATTCCTTATTTACCGGCACATTCTTTTCATTGATCGTAGTATGCAGCTCGAAAACACCGCTGTAGCTGTTATGGCTCAACTTGGCAAGTTTGGCAGTAATCTCCTCTGCCTGACTCTTATCGATATGCTTCGAGAACTGAACCGCATTCATCAGGAACATCAGTTCATCATCAGTGAAATCATCATCATACGCAAACTCAAACCAGTAATCCTTATAGATTTTGGAAGAGCTTCTATCTACGACAATGTAATGCAAACGGATATTATCATCGATCCATTCACCACTATCATCGGTACCGTACATATTTCTGAGGTTCTCCAATGCACGGCCGACAGTACGCCTGTCGCAATCGCTGTCAGGATCCTTCTTAAGAACACTAATGATGTCTACCTGATTGATCGGCTTTTCTTCAGTCGCATTCTCCTTGATGATATTGAAAACAAGGTCCTTGATGATGTTATGCTGGATCGTATGTCTCTTTGTCTTAGCATTCTTCTTAGTCATGGCTCTACCCTCCTGTTCCGTTTACTATATTAACGATTGCTCTTTGAATTTAATCTTAGCACCTTATGCCCACATATTAAATGGGTAGATGTCGTAATTTTAGGACATCTTTTCAGAGCATTAGGCTGTCATATGTGCGTTTCATTCTTTGGAAACACCACCACTATAAAATGCATGATGGGTCAAAAAATGCACATCCTCCAAGCTAATATATACTCAGGAGGAAACGGTCATGTCTAAAGTAAAAAGCTACATGGACAGCAACAAGGAAAAGGCCCGTCACAGAAACAGGATCGACGAAACGCGCCGCACCAAAGCCAACCGCGTCAGAAAGTGCAGGCGCGAAGCTTACAACTGGACAAAGGGCGGATACTACCATGAGACCGAACAGGAATCCTATAGATACGAATACTTCGATATCCCCGAAACAACAATGAAATACCGCACTTGCACAGGCGAGCTCGTAGTAAGGACCATCCCTGCGCACAAGGGCAGAAAACTTGTTGAGACCAGGATCAAGCCGGTCTCAATCCTCCGAAAAGGCCTTCCCAGAAGAGCCAACTTCTTTAAGAAAACCGCCTCCAGGACCTTAAGACGAAAAGGCAGGGTCGTTAACGAGGAATCCTACCTTCTTAACGGCAACACATACAGAAAAGGATATGAGGTGCAGTGGGGGATATGGTGACTTAGGGTATAATTCAATTAAACTGTAACAGAGATATTTAATCACCAATGTGAAATAAGCAATCATTATTCCAATATTCACCGCTATAAATCTTATTTCCAACTATGTGGCAAACACATCTATTTTCCCAAAATTCGCCTTCGTAGACCTTGTTATCTACAATGTGATAAAGGCAATTGTTCTCCCATCGTTCTCCCTCGTAAATCTTGTTATCAACTATGTGATAAAGACAATTATTCTCCCATCGTTCCCCCTCGTATATTTTGTTATCAACTGTGTGATAAACACAATCGTAACCATATTCACCCCTATAGATTTTCATGGCATTAACTCCTTTAATTGATTGCTATAAAACAATTATCTTACAACGCTTATTTGTTATTCAATAAACAGATTTAAAATAGTTGGAAATGTTTTATTGCATTGATATCTAGTTGTCATTCATATGAAAAAGCCTTCCGGTTTAATTGCAGTTTCTTTTTCAAAAATCTTTAAGGTTATTAGTAATGCAGTGATTTGTGTTTATGAAACCAGCCTGGGATTAATCCCAGGCTGTTCATGTTATACAACTTTGATTAGCTTGAAAAACAGCTTCACACTTCACGCACATCTATAAGTTCACCAAACCTATTAGGATAGGTTCTTTTTACTATTTGAACAGCTTGTTCTGCATTTTCTGCTCTAACCTGCTGAGATGTAGTATAACCGACACCATTTTTATCTTTCCACACAACAAGATAATGTCTTTCCATATAAATCACCTCCGAAAAGATTGTAACTATATAGTAAGCAAAAAACATTGCTATTCTATTGAACTTAGATTAACAGATAGTAAATTACTAGATTATCTTTGTCTCCATAAACTACATTGACTCCAATTTGTACTCTACTGCCATGATAGACAGTAATAGAAATCTTATGGAGATTAATATGTTATGTGTTGATCATGGATAATACAAGTAGAATAGGTTTGAAATTGCTTTTTTACTGGCGCCGTCTCTACAATGAAAACATAAAACACATAGCCGAAAGCAGCCCGGCATCACTGCCGGGCTATTCTGCAGAAGAATTATTAAAAGGAGATAATACAAAAGGTGGACAATTATTTTTGTTTACACTGTTATAGTAGCATCTTGAAATAAGCTTTGCGTTCCATTAATCGGACCGATCCGAATTGCTCTAGTCAAGTATTAGTCCCAATTAATAAGCCCCATCTTGCCAGGTTCTGGCTCACCACCGCACTTGGGACAAGGAAGGCTCATTAACTCCTCCTCACTTGCTTCGTGCATCTTGCAGCCGCACTTTTTACACTTGTTTTCATACTCTTTTAGCAGAGAGTATTCAGGTTTTTTACCCATCATGGCAGGAATGGAATCTTCTCCATAGAATATCGGAAGACCACCCTTAACATCCTTTAGAGCATATTCATTAGCCGGCACATACAAAGATAATCCCTTTTCTTTCTTCCAAGCCTTACACTCAGGACAGCAGTAAACATGGTCTTCAACATCTATTGCGACGTTGTCCGTGTTCTCGAACAGGTTCTTCCACTCTTTGCCAAGTTTGCCGTTCTTTACCTTGGTGACGGTCTCTTCATAAACCTGAGGGTACAGCATCCCGATTCCCATGAAGACTTCGTATTTCTTTTTGCATTTGCTGCATTTGTAACTGTAGCCTAAGCCCATAGAATTACTCCTTTCTCATACTATCACTACCGAATTTAAGATCTCGTACAAAACCAGGAATTCATCTGCCGAGATACTTTTTCTTGATTTAGATGCGATAGCAGCACATGTGATATTACCGATATGCCCGTATTCTTTGCGACCGATATCTATCGTTATCAGGAATCTGGAATTGATAGTGCTTTCCCTGCCGCTTTCTTCTTTGCCTTCACTAACAAATCCGTTCTTCTCAAGAAGGTCGATAAAATCCTTTCTTGCTCTTTTGCTACTTATCGGGACGAAGTATTTTCCATAGGGTTTCTTAACTCTTCGGTGCCACATTAGCTGGTTGAAGTCCGGGTGATCTTCAGGCTTTATCGTTCCATAGCACTGTGGCTTCTCGACCAATGGGAAGGACATATTGCCTATCTTCCTGATTGTCAGCTCGCCTCTGAAGTACTCATTACCATCTTCGTCATAGCAGGTTCCGTACACTGGATAATTGGGACCATATCCTTTGTTGGACTTATAAGTTCCCTCAAATCTTAGTTTGCCGTTCTTATAGTATTCCCTGCCATATAAGAGGCCATCCTCGTCGAAAATGCCTTCCTGGCACTTCTTCCCATTTGAATAGTACGAAGTGCCTGCACCATAAGGTTTTCCATCCTTGACAAAGCCTTCGTACATAAGCTTTCCATTCTTTGAAATAATCTTCTTCCATTCTTCAGTCATTACACTAACCTCGACTCCATCTCCTCAACAACATGGAACAGATTCACAGGGAGAATGAACGATTCAGAATATGCGTTGACAACAATGCCCTTCACTTTCTTCTCGTTATTCCTCGCAAGCGGAAGGACGTCTAAGAAGTGTCTTGCCACCTTTGAGAAACCGTTACCGTACTCACCCATCTCATCCTCGCTAGAGAAGACCGGAAAGTAGTTTCCATCGCTGTTATAAAGAATGTCAGGAACAAATCTTATGCAGTCGTTAGTTGTGAATGTCTGATCGACCATCTTATCAAGATCGCCGTCACAATCCTTGACCATATTCTCCAGCATCTCATTATCCTTATCGCTCAGTATCGCATTGCAGGGGACCCATACCCAACTGTCTCTTAACAGCTCAAGCACTGCAAAGAGGTTGGTCTCGGTACGGTTCTTATTAAATTTGGCAATCGCATCCTTCAGCATCGTCCCGCCTTCCAAGTCCTTTTCTGTCAGGAACTTCTCAGGAATCATGTCAGAGATGCATACGATTCCTTCATCGTCAGTCTCCTGAACAAAGAATGCAATCTCATCTCCCACATGCCAACCGAAATCCTGGTAAGGCTCATTAAGGAGTGTACCTATAATGTTGCGTTCATCTCTGTCAGTAATCCTTACCCAGCACTTCTCAAGTTCGCGGTCGAAACTAACGAGATATACACTGACATCGTCAATGTAAAACGGGTCACGGCTGTTATCGAGGAACTCCCACTCACGTGTATTCTCGATTACATCAGATGCCGCATATACTTCGAGCATCTTTAACTTGTCCTTATACTTCGTGGCAAACTTGCCATCCTTATCGTCGACCACATAGAACTCTGTATCACCAAGCGCTTCTACCCTGAGCTTTAATGAGACCTCGGGATCAGACATAGCACTCTCGAATCCATGGTCGTCAATCTTGGCTGCTGCCAAGATCTCGAGTGTAAGTCCAGCTTCCCTGTCGTAGTAACCGTAGGTCATAAGACCATTTGCTTCATCGATGTGAGGCAAGTCCTCTGCGAGCTTTCTCAACTTCTCATTTAATTCAACCACGCAAAAATGGTGATATATAACTCTGAATCCGGTATCCTTATACTTCATAATCAACCCTCCTTATTCCATTTGTTGCCGTCTTTCAGGCAGACGGCTTAATCTCTTTCTCAAACCTTGTTACAACGTCCATGAGGCTCTTTGTAAGGTAGTCCGGAACTCTTTTCTTGATTTCCTCCGGAATGCCCCAGAACGCTTCTGCAATGGCTCCTGCAATCGCTGCAAGCGTATCTGTATCGCCTCCGATGTACATGACGTTTCTTATTGTCTGTTCGTAGCTATTCGCTTCAAGGAAACAAGTAAATGCTTCAGGCATAGTCCTCATACAATCTTCAACGTGGTAGTAGGAAGGGCTAATCTCATCTAAAGTCCTTGTGAGGTTATAGCCGAATTCCTCTGTGAGGTACTTCTTAATCGCTTCCTGTGAAGCACCATTCCTTGCCATGAAGATTGCTGCTGCCGTAGACTCTGCGCCCTTAATGCCTTCAGGGTGGTTATGTGTCACTTCTGAAGTCCATCTTGCGACTTCCCTGGTGCGCTCAATCGTATCGTAAAGCCAGCCTACAGGTGAGACTCTCATTCCGGAACCATTACCGTAGCTTCCATACGGCTCCGGATCCTCTGTAAGGACCCAGCTAATGAATCTGGCGCCATAACCTGCGTCCGGGTATCTCTTGCCCCATTTCTTCATGGACTTGATGAGCTCAGCCTTAACGGTCTTCTCATCTGCGTCCTTGCCCGCATCCATAAGCGCTTCTGCCACTGCTATGGTCATTACCGTATCGTCGGTAAACTCACACTCCGGCGTGAAGAACTCAAAATCCCTGCTCTTGTCACCTCTGTCAAATTCAAATCTGCTTCCAATGATGTCTCCAATGATTGCTCCGTACATTTCTTAATCCTCCTTAAATCTTGAGTTATCGTTTATGCCTTAATTGTATCTGCCCGCTTAGTTCGGGTGGTCGCCTGGGAAGCGACATTTATCAACCCGCATCCTCAGCCTGTGTAAAACCATTACGCTCCATGTCCTCACGAATGAGCTTCTTAATGTAAGTAGCCTTACCAAGGTCTCCAAGAGAGTTCAGCCAGTTAATAATGTCTGCATCGTACTTCTTGGAAAGACGCACATTAACCTGTGTGGTGTTTGCCTTCTGGTATCTTGTGATGTAACTAATGTTCTCGTTTTCCATGTGAATTCCCTCCGTAAAAATGTAGTTTTCAGTATTGACGGTCACTAATCGTGATCGCCTGATCTCCCGAAAGACCGGGACTTAAAAATGTGTGAGGTGTCAGGCCGGATCGGCCTTGCTGCTGTCGCCCTCTTCGGCTTCTTTGGCAATCTCCTCTTTCCAGTGGTCTTCCTGGTCAAGCATTATCGCCAGGTACTCCTGCGGAAGAGTAAAGCCGTCAGTTCTGGGGTTAATAAGTACACCATTTAGGTTGCTGTCGCTGTGTGCCATCCTGATGATGTCTCTTATCGGTACTTCCTTGACTGCATTGGTATTAACGATGTCACCTATCTCACTTCTGTCAGTGAACAAAGGAATCCAGTACTTGCCATTATCTCCCTTGACCCTGATGTAGAGGTCGGACTCATCCAAGTCTTCAAAGTCATCCGACTCAGTGCTGCTCGACAAGTCCCAAGCAATACGTGTAATGTTCATGAGGGGCATGGGTGCCTTTCCGCCTTCTGCCATACGGAGCATGAGGTGTCCGAAAACCAGCAAATACTTGTCTTCACCCGGTTCCTCATCAAACTCACCAATAATGGTCTTAATGTATGCTTCGTTGAGAACTTCCTCTATTGTCTTATCCATTATTATTTCCTCCTCTTATAGTTCATCTGCTACTTAATCGTTCTTACTTCTTCAGGGTATTTCAATACTGGTTATCGAGAGATTCGCCGTCGTCAACTAGAAGACCTATCTCCTCAAAACCTGGTAGTCTACACAAATTGCTATTGTATTGTTATCTGGTGTGTTCTTCATTTTCATTACCTCCAATAAGTTATTGATCGTTCTGCCCGAACAACAGGATCATCGTGAGGTAATGTATCGCCATCGTTCAAGCTTTAGCACCTTGCTTCTGCAGGTTGCTGTGCGGTCAACGGGCTTGCCCCTCACGCACTCTCTATGGTACTTTTAGTATAACACGTTTTCGAAAAGAGTATGTCCTTTTAATAGGACTGTTTTTCTACGGTTATTCCGCTTGTTTATACGTGCTATGGTTATATTGTATCAGGTTTCGTTTTTGTCTGCATTCCATTAATGGGACTATTTTTAGGGTTTATAAAAACCTTGTTTTAAAACGAAGTAACCCGGCATTTCTGCCGGGCTGCTCCAGAAAGGTGAGGTAAAAAACTATGAAAAACCAACAGTAAACAGACACTAGAAAGGAGAAAGAATATGTCGTTTACTTTTAATGCAATTATACAATCTCCCCGAAAGGTCTGCATGACATTAATGGGACTGAAATCGGGTATTAACGCTATATATTTAATATAATCTCAACTATTCATAGTAAACTTGCAGTCCGGATAACTTGCACATCCCCAGAAATCACCATATACACCAGTGCGTTTCTTTAATATATTGCCACATCTTGGACAAACCTTAACAGCCTTTGCAGCTTCTGATGGATTAGCTATCTCTTTAGTAAGGCAGTCATATACCTGTTTATTGATGTGACAGTCTGCAAGAGCACGGTGTGCCCCTTCGTAGGAAATACTATAGTAATCTGCCAAAGCTCCCAAAGAATGGCTGGGAAGATCAGGCAAGTATCTTTTTGAAAGTATAAGTGTATCTAATATTTCGTTATAAATATGTTTACCAAAGATGTTAACAGCATCCCGCTGAATAAAACCCATATCAAATCTCTTGATATTGTGACCTACAAGGATGCTGTCTCCAATAAATGAAATAAAGTTCTTTAATGCGATATCTATAGTCGGTGCTTCTATTACCATGTCATCCATAATGCCGTTAACACTGCTTGCGGAGTATGGTATATGAAAGCCAGGATTAACGAGAGTAGAGAACTCATCAACAACCTCTCCGCCTGATACTTTCAAAGCAGAGATTTCTATTATTGCATCCTTCTCAGGAGACAAGCCGGTTGTCTCAAGATCGAAGAGGACATAGTTGTCAGTGTAGCTTATAATCATACTTAAGACGGGTTAAAACGATCTATTATTCTCAATTGATTAATGCTTGACTTTATATCCATAGTCCTATTGCCAATATCAAAAAAGTTAATAACCACACACTCTGCATCATACCTTATTACTCGCCCTTCACCATATTTTTTGTGTTTAACTACACTTCCTATGGGCAAAATGCTTTTGGCAAGTGCAATAATATTCGTTTCTTTTGGACGAGAATACTCCTTTTTCTTCTTAGTATTATCAACAGTTTGGGATTTCTGTGTAGGAGGTTCATCTTCTGTGTATTGATCACAGTGTGCAGATCCAAAACATTTTCTATTATGGCAAAGACAATACGTATCGCTTTTTCTAAAGTAAAAGCATCGACCTCTATAACGCCTCGGATCTCCTTCAGCTCGAACCATTTTCTCGTAGTGCCAAGGAGTGCCAGTTAATTGACTTAAACCCACAATATACGCCTCCTATAACCATTCTACCTTCAATTATAAAGGGGACATATTAAAAATGTGTTATTGTCACGTAATTAATTAAATAACTCCCGACAAAGTGCGTAAGAACAGCATATTGAGTTCTAAGACACAATCAATTAAACATTTATATGATATGTCAAAGCGTCCGCATCGTTGCCTGTAGTTTCCTTGAATGCCTTTATGTATGCTGCAAGCTGGTTCTGATACTTGGTATCAAGATCATCACCCTCAGCATTCGTCTTATAGTCTACGATGTGCCAGTTGCCACCTGAGCAATAGACAACATCCATCACGCCATTCCAAATAGTAACACCATTTTCTGTTTCTTCTTTATAGCAGAACGGTACTTCACAGTATACTTCTTGCGCTGTGAGTAAGACACTGAGGATATCAGCCGGAAGACCATTATCTTGGTTGTAGCCACCATTTAATATTGTTTCAGCGACAGAACTAAGATCGCAAGTAATCTTGTCCAAATAAGGTATGAGCCGTGCAGACTTGTATTCGTTGACTATCTCATCAACAAGCTTTGCAATATCGGCATTTCCATGGACATGTACTATCATTTCCATCAACTTATGGACCATAGTACCCATAATTGCAGCATATGGACTTTTATGTGCTTTTGCTTCATCCTCCGACCCGGGAATATCCTTATCTTTTGAAGTTTTAGATATGATACTTAGTCTGCTTGGGTTTTCCAGACTATAGGAAGCTTCTTCGGCATTACGATTATTAAGAATGCTTTTCTTCTCTGCTTCTTCATACAAATCTTCAGCATCAAACAGTTTGCCTATTTCTGGCCAACTAGATTCAGTCGGATTCATTGGTCCGTATATATCAGGAAGCAATTCAGGTTTTAGACTTGCCCATCTGTTTTTACCGGCAGCAAAATTACTTATTATCAATGCATTTCTGGCTCTGGTGGCAGCAACATAAATCTTTCTCGTATCTTCTGCCTTAAGAGCTTCCTTTTCCTTCTCCCTTTCCTCATCCGCTCCACTTGTAGCGAAGAAATAACCATCTTCTGGATTGTCCTTAGTCAGAGCAAATAGATAACCTTCAGTAGTATCCTTTTGATAATCAATCCTTATAGATGGTCCACCGCCACCGATTTGTGCAGCGGGAAGAATGATAACCGGAGCTTCCAACCCTTTTACTTTATGAAGATTCGCTATGTGGACTCTGTCTTCCTCGTCATTTAAGCTTAAGCATCTTTCAATATCGGAGCCACCTGTAAGCAACTTATTAAGATACTCCTTACCATCTTTCAGAGTAACTACCTTGCCGTTCTTCTCTTCATTTCTAAGGAGTTCCAATGTGTAATAAACAACTTCAAGATTCTCTGCATTAACATGATCGTAAATCTTATAATGGTCCATAATATTTGAAAGAAGAGCTGCCGGAGACATATTCTGGGAGTCCTTTGCAAATGCCTTCAGTTCTATTATTCTTTTAGCTACATTCTTTGCTGATTCATCATCAAATTTGGATGCATCAAATGAACCATTTAATGACACCTCACCGCCTAATGATCTGTACTTAACCAATTCACCGTTTGTAATGTCAATAATACTTCCATTAAGCGCACCATAAAGTGCTATCTTATCGTCAGGATCCGCTACCAATGAATATATCCTGAAGATTTCATTCAATGCTTCATTATCACTGAATTTGACTTCTCCTTCGACTTTTGCAGGAATGCCATCCTGGTTAAACCGATCAGTAATAGCAGTAATACTCCTTTTGCTGTATGGAATGATCATAATATCGTTATACTTGATCTTTCTTAAATCCTTGCCATCTTTCCCTCGGATCAGATATTTTTCATTATCAATCAGGATGCTGATCATTATAGAAAGCACTTTAGGATCAAGTTCCTTATCAACAGGATTATAACTGAACACTCCCTTAAACTCGTCTTGTCTCTCATCAGAAGCAGGTATCTCTTCGAACTTACTCTGGTTGATCGTTTCTTCAGGAAGCAGTTCTGAGAACCTCTTGTTATAGTACTCACACAAGTCTTTTTCAGACCTGAAATTTCTTGAAAGTTCGAGTAATTCTCCGCCTTTCTCGGCAAACAGTTTCTTCACATTCAAGAACGAAGTAACATCCGCATTCCTGAATCGGTAGATTGATTGCTTGGGATCACCGACTATAAAGAGCGAGCCGGGCCTCGGTGTACAATCCTGCCAATTCTCAGCAGGATTATCAGAAGACAAATAGAAAAACACTTCTGCCTGCATTGGATTAGTATCCTGAAATTCGTCAATAAGGAAATAACTGTGTCTGTTATAGATGTGACGGATTAACTTTCCGCTGCCTTTGCTGACATCTTTCTTCAGCATCTCACGGAGATAATATAAGTAATCAAAATAAGTAAGATATCCCAATTCATGCATAGCATCTACAACATAAGGCAAACAACTTACCATGAAATCCATAGATACATCATATTGGGAATTCTGAGTATTCTTAGCAAAACCGTCCTTCTCATTGACCGTGCATTTAAGTCTCTTTTTCCTGGAAGAAGCCTCTTCAAAATAACCGCTAAGAAACAATCCGTACTCATCCATAGCACTGGTGACTATAGTTATATCATTGAGAGTTTTCAATGCCCATAAAACACTCGGGAAGTTAGTACTCCATCTGCGTGTTAATGCGTAGTATATATCCGATATTGAATTCCAAGCATTGTTAGAGGTAGAAGTAACATAACGGATCTCAGGATGATCTTTAAGACACTTTGATAACTTGATCATGTCCTGACGGAAATCCGCATATGTTTCGTCAATGTCAAAATCTTTAACTTCAGA
Organism: uncultured Clostridia bacterium; assembly: GCA_946403085.1. Taxonomy (GTDB): domain Bacteria; phylum Bacillota; class Clostridia; order Saccharofermentanales; family Saccharofermentanaceae; genus Saccharofermentans. The sequence goes on from CAMIYM010000005.1 coordinate 116,008, forward strand.
ATAATTGAAGTGAACATTACGATGTTCAAGAAGCATCTTCATTCCACGATAAAAGACTTCCTTCTCATCGCGGGTAACTATACGAAACATATTTGCCTTATGAACCAACTCATAACCATACTGACCATTACATATCTTGACGTACATCTGATTCAGAAATGCTTTCAGTTCATCATCAGAAACCAATATGGAATCAGATAGTATTCCTGCTTCAGTCGGATGTTCAGACAGAACCATGTTGCAGAACGAATCGATTGTTCCCATGAAACACAGATCAATATCTTTCAGAGCTTCTGCACAAAGGCATCTTGTTTTATCGTTAGGTTCAGGCAATTGTCCTGCATAACCTTTGTCTTCCCACTTATATCCGGGATTGCTTCTCTCAATGAGCAGTTTTTGGAATCTTTCATAAAACTCATTAGCTGCCGCCTTGGTGAATGTAATTGCACATATCTTCTTTATATCAATACCTTTTTCAACCATAGCGACCATACGGTTTACAAGCATGGTTGTCTTGCCGGAACCGGCACCTGCTTCTACAAAGAAGTTCTTATCGATCTCTGAAACGATCCTATTACGGGATGTAATGTCCTTTGTTAAACTATCCATAGTTCATTCCTCCCCTTCAAGATCTTCATCATCAAATCCAAAGTTAAGCCCACTCCAGAATTCATTTTCTTGGCCCTTACTACATACCATAAGATATTGACAGTATGTACAGGAATCACTTAACGAATTGCAACACTTGAACTCTCCGTTTTCCATCATCTCTTTGAATTGAGTCAAAGCATATTCAAGCTTGCTCTTCATCTCGTCATCATATTTACACTTTACAGTCTGCCCTAATCTTATATATCTGAATTCGGCGCCAGACACTTTATAACCCATGCTTTCCATGAGGTATGCATACACAATGACCTGAAAGCATGTCATAAAGTCATCTTCGATATGCTTTATCTTCCTTCCTGTTTTGAAATCTACTATCAAACAGGTTCCATCATCTAATAATTCAACCCTGTCAGGCAGACCATGGATATTAACACCTGTACTGTGTTTGCATTCAATATCCTTTTCAGCCAATACAATCTTACGGTGCGGATCACCATCATAAGCTGTTCGCATCATGTCAAGAAATTCTTCTCTCACATAAGGGATCTTCTCTGGCATTAGAGGCGGGTGCTGGGCAATATACCTGTCAAAGAAACTACCGGATAATTCCAGGAATTCTTCACAGGATATGTCACTATCAGCAAGTTGTTCCATAAGAGAGTGAGCCATCGTACCGGTAGCTCTTGAATCTATAACCTCGTAGGTGTCTTCAGTATCAGGCTCAGGAATTCCCAATACATATCTGAGCATGAATCTTCTCGGGCAACCAAAGAATGTCTCTAACGCAGTGGGAGAATACGATTCGTTAATATTCCAACCGGTATAGACATTTTCATTCCTGCCAGCATTGGCAAACCTACCACCTTCCGTGTACGCTTTTCCAACCAGCCTGGAAGCGGAAATTGCAGGTTCAAAGTATGTTACTTTTGTAATAGCTTTCTCCAATTCTTCATATGTAACTTCAGTACTGCTCATTTTGTTAAATAGCAAATATATGATTGATGAAGCATTATCCCTTTTAAGTTCGGCTGTATTCATACCTGAGTACGATATGACCATATTTGAGCCTAATGAAGAGGCCAATTCGGCAAGACATACTGCATTTTTAGTCTTCCTTTTTATGCGATCTTCGGATTTCAGATATGATGCAGCTTCTCCGAACAAGTCCAGATCAGAATCAAGAAGAAGATAATTCTCTTTGTGTGATCCAGGGAACTTAGATGCCGATAGTCCTGCAATATAAAGATTCTTCCTGACCGAACTGAAAGCTTTGTCTATGCCGGTTATATGCAGATATCCAGGTTCGCTCTGCTGACTCATTACACTGGTCTTCAAGATGTTTGTTATGGTATCGGCATCAGTCTGATCAGTTCCGGATTCGCTGATGTAAACCAATTCATCATAGATTACATTGGATGCGGCTATATCCAAAGTTGTAAGCATCTTAGTTGCTATCTTCGTGTCATCAGATCGAATAACAACGTACTCCCTAATAAATTGCTCGCGTGGAGCAGAAAGCACTTCGGCCATTATCTTAAGAAGAGGGATACATTTGAGTTTATTGCTGTATTCCCTATATTCTTTGGATTCACCTTCAACAATGAATTTGCCTTCTGCCTCAGCTGCATCGGTAAATTCTGCCAACCTCTTAAGATTATGTTTCTTATCATTTGTAAAACCGATCTCTCCCAGATATCGATAGAAACTACTCCATCTGAAAGATTCATCCTGTTCAGGTAGCAGGCTCATCATCTTGCCCTTATTAAATGACTTGCTGAAAAGCATCATCTTCAATGAAGCTGCACTGAAGAAATCATTGGTCCACTGAAAGTAAAGAGACAGTAGCTTTGCAGGATTTGAATTAATGATTGGCACGCCACATCCGAATGTCATGGGAATGTTGTGTATCAAAGCATAATCAAAAAACAATTGGCTATATGTGCCCGGCTCAGTTACAGCGACAGTACATTCATCAAGTTTCCTACAAGAATAAATATCGTCTAATATTGTTTCAACTTCATTAGAAGGTCCATAACAATTCTTTATAGCGGAGATCTTTATTGGTTTATCAGTGGCACCATAGAGATTCTTAATGCTAATGCGTTTATCTTTTCCACCAGATACTTTCGATAACAGAGCTTTCTCTATCGGACTACATGGATATTCTTCCAAAGAATAAAAATCAGCATCAATTTCAGAGCATTCAGCAATTGCCTTCCTGATCAACATTATCGAATCGATACTGTTATCTTCCTTAAGACTTTGTACATATCGCTCGTAGACTACAAGCAGCGCCTCGTTTTTGTCCAAGAATACATCTTCTGAAAGAAAGGTCTTCTTAAGTTCAGCGGATTCATCGGATGAAACAACAAGACTTCTCAATTGTCTAACGGCTGATGTCAGATTACGAACATCAGAATATGAAGTTGTCTTAAAGTAAGAAATGCCTTTAACTGCCTCAGAAATCTTAGAGACTTCGTCTCTGGAATCAATTATATTCTCAGATACACTGATGCCAGAACGCATCAACGCACATTCCGCAAGTTCAGCGCCACTCATGATTCTAGAGTTAAAGCAATTCACACCATGAAGTGCAAGGTTCTTGATCAGTTCGTTGCCATTAAGGCCTGGGGCAAGGATAATGCGTTCGTTCATAGAAGATACTCCAAAAAGAAATCTCAAAGAATAATTACAAATCTCTCTTTGTACAGTATACAACTACTTTATAAAACTAAAATGAATATGGTTTTATGGGTGTGTGAACTGTAAATCCAGTAAGAACAGCACAAATTAGTCCCATAAGGCAGAGAACTAACAGCGCAATGGCATTATATTATTTGAATGATAGTTTTACTTGTATACATTAAACAGCAGGTGTAAATTAAACACCTACTGGCATTTCTAGTTACAAAATGGAAATCCGCTTACAACTATTCGAGTTCGTCTATGGTAACAACATGTAGTGATACACGCTTTGCTGTGTTACAAGATGTTGGGAAAATTTTATCAGGGATTGAAAGATATAACCATATTTTCTGTGGTTTCTTATCCCTGAATTATCCGTGGGATAATATGATTAATCAATAAATCTAGGTGTTTACAGCCTCTAGCTCATCAAAAGTATATGTAATAACATCGAGCGGACATGAATTATCATCCCATAGTTCGACTTCACAAGCCGGGCCATCTCCGTATAAGCTTACAATGACTCCTGTAGTACCCGCAGGGAAACCTGCTTTCTCAACGAGTGTTTTTACTTTTGTATACTCTTTAATCATAAAACACCTGTCAATACTCATAAAACCTAGTCTCATACATTTCTCTCAGGGTTCTTATTATTGCTTGTCAGGAGTAATGCCACAAAAATAATCTGAATAACGGGAAATCCTATACAATTAACCAATGGATTAAAAACGGTAGGAATTGACCTAGCAATAAATCCAAATATAGTACCTACTATAACGAATAAAATAAAACCAAAAATCTTGTAACCAATATTCTTAAAACCTTTAATGAAAAAGCAACAAATTGCAATTATCCAAAATATCAAACCACCCGTTACAAATTTCGCAATTGTAGCAGCCTCACTGGTTTCTTTTGTTAATATATTACTAACCATACTCTCCGGTTGGTTCGATATTTCTATCATTATTCTTTCATATTCTTTTTTCAGTGTTTGATTCTGTTCGATAGAATCATAATCTAATGACGAAACCTTGGCCAATACTTCCACTCTGTCATTAATGCGCTTGTAGTAAAAAATATTTGCATCAAGGTATGGAAACAACAAGAAGAAAACCACAACCAGTGCCAATAACAGCGCATACATTCTTGGATTTTTCAGATTGCTTTTTACTAAATCAAAGAGTTTTTCTTTCATTAATATCTTCTCCTAACGTCTTTCATTTCTTGAAAATAGATGTTGGCAAATGCCCTGTTCTCGATATTTATTCACAAATACCAGTCCGAAAAAGAAATAGCGACCTTTCTCCTCCCATCACGCTACTTTTAAATGCATATAAACATACTCATAAATTGCTTTACTAAATAACATCAACAATTACTTAAACTTTATGTTCCCATGGCAATTCTTATATTTCTTACCGCTACCACACGGACACTTATCGTTTCTTCCAATTCTTTTGTTCTGATATTCCCGCTTGAAAATACTAATATTGTTAGTATCGTCAAAATCGATTTCTAATTCTCTCAATCGATATAGAAATTCAGATATTTCAAGTACAGCCTGGAACATATGAACCATTTCATTTTCCATCTCAAGAAGATACTGAGAGGCATGTTTGCTTTTGTCTTTGGGATTTGGATAATATATTATTGTTTGTGTAAATTGATCATATTCGAAATTATAATGTCCTATCGCATTTCGCAGTTTGTTGTTTGTCATAACATATAAGAAATTGGTATAACTTTCATTATCAGAACACAAATCATAACGGTGTGCCTTAGATTCATTCAAAAAACCATTAAGAGTAACTATGCGGTGTGCATTTGCAATACAGTCATCATAATTGCTCCTGTATTTTATATTATTCAATGCTATCGGTATTATCAGTAAATCTCCCAATGCTTCAAATAAGTCCTGATAATAATTTTTCAATATCTCCAATGAGCTTATTGATGTGCCCATTTTCTCATAATCAATTTCATCTTCTTTACAATATTGCAAAGAAATAGCAGGGATTACATATGAATAATACTCAATGAACTCATTTTCAAGTTTATATATGGTAGATTGCAATTCTCGCAAAGAAAAGCCTGGTTTTGCATTTAAATAAGCAATCATCTGTTTTAGTTGTTCTTTGTCCAAATTCAAAATGCCGAGACTAAAATCAACATAATTCAACACATCTTGTCTTAATGCTCTGTGAAATAGATGAAGTTCAATTAAATGAACAGCCTTCAAGATATCAAGCTCATCTTTGCACTCAAAAATCTCTTTAGTAAAAGTTTTATTTAACTCCGGAACAAGATAATCACTTTTATTCAAGTACAAATCAAATATAGTTTTGTATTTCCCCCATTCTTTAGCGGTCAAATTCAATATGTGTATAACTTTGCTAAAGTTTTGGTATGAATCATCCGTTTTCATAAGAGGAAGAATCCTAATATAAGGAGTTATAGGATTGACTTTATTCTCATCGTCACAATGTTTATCAGTAGGAAACTCACCTGAACATTCAACAATATAATCATACTTCTCAGCATTTGAAAGAATAGTTGCATTATTAAATTCATACTTAAGACCTGGTCTATCTTGTCCAATAAAAACACGTCCTGATAAAGAGGTCTTACATTTTCCGCAAGGAACTATTATTGGATGCTGTTCAAGAAACCCAACCTGTAATCGAATACGTGTGACACAACCACATATTTGACACTTAATAAAAACATTGTTTACCATAATTATCTCCTAATCCGCAATCACGCTGCCGCATTCCTATTAATCGTCTCTATAACCTCTCTAATGCCCTGCCAAAGGGTCAGATCTGTAAATATCTCCACCACACTACCTCTGTCAGTAAACGGTGATTCCTGAAGGACTGACAGATCCTTCATAAGTCCGTTATGAACAATGTATTCAATGATCTGATTCAAGAAATATATCTGCCTGTCATCGAGATTCACATCATTCAAATAATCGGAAAAAGCTTCCTTTGCTGCACTCATATCAAGTCCGACTATGCTGCGCACAAGTTCACCGAGCGGTACTTTTCCGTATTCCTTCTCATAGTCCTCTTTTGTGCCCAAGTTTTTATAAAGCACTTCTTCAAGTTCATCAACATCAGAAGAAGATAACGGTTTATTTGACTTCAGTTTTGCTATCGCACCGCTTCCCTGATGCTCTCTTATGTAGTACTCGACCTTTGCTCTGTAATTTGCAAGGTAATCGTTATCCAGCTCAGATTCATTCCACTCAACACTTAATATGGAATCCGTAAAATCCGTTTCATAAATAAGGCCGCCATGGGGCAGATACTTCATCAATGATCTGAGCTCTTCCCTTATGTGTTCAAACTCTTCTATACCGGCTCTGTCAACATAATCCGTATGAAGGATCTCTATCAAGAAATCGCCTTTTACTTGTATCTCCGGGATATTTGCAACGCTTGATATAGCACGAACTTTCTTTAAGAGTTCCGACTTTGATCTTGTGAATCTCTTGCCGGCTAAGAACGCTAACTCGATGCCATACATCAGCGCATCAAACCTCAGAGCACTTGCATCATCTTCATCCGGAAGAATCAAAGGAGCAAGCTCTTCTCTGACTTCTAATGTATCTGCATATGTCAGGGTCGTATAGTTATCAATATGAGAATAAAGATCAACATACTTTAAATGCTGACGGACAGCAAAGTTCTTCCGGTTGAGTTCCTTAACTTTTTCCGCCATCATTTCAACCAAGTGTTTGCGGTAGTTGATGAGTCTTTCTGTCTGATAATCAATATCCTGAAGTTTGTATGCCATCTCGAACTCAAGGCAGAATATAGCACTCTGAAGCGCCATCATGTTCGCAGTGGGTTTTCCGGGATTCATGCGGAAAAACTCAAAATTACCACAGAAATCAAAGATATAAAACTTCGACTTATCAGCTCCATCAATCAGTCCGGGACAGAGTCTTGTTCCTCGTCCGATCATCTGCCAGAACTTAGCTTTACTCATTACCTTCTTAAAGAAAACGAGATTCAATACTTCCGGCACATCGATTCCCGTATCCAACATGTCAACCGAGATCGCAATCTGAGGAAGCTTATTTGCCTCAGAGAACTCATCAATAATGCTCTGTGAATACTTGATCTGATTATCTATAACCTTAGCAAACTCATCACCAAGATGAGGATACTGCTTATGGAAGATCTCCAGAATCTTCTCTGCATGTTTATGGTTCTTGGCAAAGATAATTGTCTTGCCGATCTTATTTCCGTAATCGACCTTAAGGCCGTTTGTCATAACCGCATCAAGAACTTTCTTGATCGTGTCTTCATTGAACAACCATGTGTTAATGGCAGAAGATGCAATAGATTCGAGGACATCGCCATCTTCTGTGACAAATGTATCTTCGTATGCAGCTTTGTCTTCATCAGACAATTCGTCATAAACGATTCCCTGCTCAAGGAACTTAACTGATGATTCGACAGACATGTAATCAACGAGGAAACCGTCTTTTACCGCCTGTGCCAGTTCATAACCATATGTAGGCACACCTGCCTCAAGATCGAATATAGCATATGTATTCTTATCAATCTCATCTTTAGGAGTAGCTGTAAGACCAATAAGCGGTGCATCAAAGTATGTGAAAATATCTCTGTACTTGTTATAGATCGATCTGTGCGCCTCATCACAAATGATCAGATCAAAATGTCCGCAGGTGAAGATCTTGCCCTTATCATCCTTGGTCGTATCGATCAGATTGATCATTGTCTGATATGTTGAAAGGATCAGGTTTGCATTATAATCCTTGTCTTCACACATATTTGCACACGATAACGAAGGAAGAAGATTAACAAAGTTTCTCTTTGCCTGTGTTACCAACGAATTGCGGTCTGCCAGGAACAGGATATTCTTGATCCAACCTTTCTTAAGCAAAACATCACATAACTCTATAACAGTTCTTGTCTTACCGGATCCTGTAGCCATGACAAGGAGAGCTTTGCGGCGGTTCTTCTCATCCAGACTGGAACAAACAGCTTTAATTGCTGCTTCCTGGTAATATCTTCCGGCGATATTCTTATCTATAACAACATTCTTCAGGCTTTCTCTGAAAGATTGCAGGTTAAACCATTTCTCAAGATCACGCTTGGAATATATGGCTGCACATTTGCGTTCCGGATACTTGCCATCAACAATATGTGTCTCAAATCCGTTCGTTAAGAATATGACCGGTCTTCTATGGAACTTCTTCTCAAGGGAATTAGCATAAAGAATTGCCTGCTGTCTGCCCTTTGAAACATCAACACATGTTTTCTTGGCTTCAATTACAGCAAGGATCTGGTGTGCATCATCGAAAAGGACATAATCAGCAAAACCTTCTCCTGATGGATTAGGCATACCGGTAAGAGGGTACTCGTTGATCCAGTCCTTATTCTCAGTCCAACCGGCATCAGTAAGCATTGAATCAATGTAAATCCTTCGGGTCTTGAACTCACTCAGATTTAACGGCTTCGGCACATAGTTCTTAGCCTGGATTGATCGTCTGACGGTATATTCGTTCCGATGCTCCTTATTCTCAGTTATAAGCTCTTCGAGCGATGTATCTGCATACTCCGGGATAATCGTTTCTGATGATCCATCCTTTAATAATTCCGGGTTAAACTCCCGTTCTTCATAATAAACAGAATAACAGCATGACAGGAAATCAAAGAATATGAAGAGGTTTTCAAGACACAATTCTGCCTGATCAAATGTGACCTTTTTTGTTGTGTTGTTAACAGTAGAACTAACACGTCTTATAAATTCGAGTCGTTTCCAGAGATCATCCTCAACAATGGTTTTGAACTCTTCCGTGTGCATCAAGCTTTCAAGAGTTTCCTGGTAGGGAACAACAAGCTCTTCATCAATGGAATACATCCACTTTATTGCAGTTTCAAGGGCAAGACGGGAGTTAGTAATGCATGCTTTAACATCAGCATTGATAAGATTCTCAGCAGCAACAGCTATATCAGCAAAAGACTGAAATTGAGGTTCTTTTTTCAAATAGTCAAAGTTGGTCATGCATAATTCTCCTTTCACTTTCTATTTGAACTGAGTGACACTCTGCTCAATAACTCATATAACTTGTTTTAACACATAATAGTTTTCTGTCGAATCTATCCTTAATATGTTTGTTGAAGTAGGATATTATCACTTCATTCCACCATTTCTATGCCGAGTTTATTCACTATGTCTCTTACTAAACTATAGATATCACTTTTTTTGTTCTTAATAGATTCGTCTCTAATCCTATTTATGATTACACTTCCTTTGATGCCGTATTTTCCACCAATCATTGATGCAAAATTACCAAAAGCCATCTTTCCGTCACACAACTGTTTCCAATGATTTGCCCAATTATCCGAAGAAAACTTCTCTTCCATTATTCTATATTTATCCTTCATTTCACAAGTAGCTTCATTCCATTTATCACTATGAAATAAGTCATCTATGTATTTTGAATAGCATTCATTGTCTTCTATACGGATTTCTTTCATCTTAATTAATGAATCCATGTGATGAAGCTTAATATGTAATAAATGATTCAAGTATTTCTTTTTGGCCTGACCATTCGTTTCATCTACAGCACATTTAAGAAACTCTTCAACAATCTCAACACTAAAATCACTCGCTCCAGTCGCTTGAACAAGCGGATTCAACGCCTCATAAATAGTCTTTTCATCTAAATAGTAGTTTTCCAATTCATGCCTATCTAAAACATAAAAGTGTTCTTCAAAATACTGTGTGTTTCTTTTAGATATCAGGTCAATTTCGTTATCATCGCGCAAATCTCTATCAATTAAAAACAAGAAACTTTTATCTTGTACATACTCTGAAACCTTTTGAAGGCCTTCAAATGTGTCTATTATTTCTTGGCAATTATTCAACTGCCTAATTGTAATGTTGTATGGTGTTAACATCTTATCTAATAGATCAATATCAGTATCACCTTCAACAAAAATTATTTTTTCGTTTATGAAGCTTACTCCTATTTTTCTCAAGACACTCTCATAGTTCTCAAATTCAAGGTGCTGTAAACTTTTGTTCTGGATACAATAGTTTTCACCCAAAGAAAATACATTATAAATAATGCTCTTTGAATGAGTTAATAAAAATACTTGCGACAGGCTAAGTTCAGAATCCGTAGATTCACATATGCTTTTCAAATACATGATAAATTTCCATGCTAATGATTCATGGAGATGATTCTCTGGCTCATCAATTATAAGAACACCTAAGTCTTTAGTGTAATTCAACAACAACAATGAATACCAGATGAGTTTTTCGCCAGAACTAAAGTCCCTAATATCATATGCTTTGCTATTTCCTTTTCTAGCTTGCAAAATAAACTGCCTATCCTTATTGATTCCAGAAAAGTTAGATATGCTAATATCACTAACCAAACCGCTAAATGTCTTTTTACTTTTATCAATATACTTAGTGCGTTTGCCATTACTTGGGATTATCCGCTCATGAATATAATCATTGATTACTATTCTATATAAATTATCATAAAGATTCTCACAGTTCATTACAACACTTACTTTAGGCGAAACCTTTGAAGCAGCAGATATTTGAATAGACTCATAGTCATAGTCTTTTTCATATACTTTTCTCTCAGCAGATGCCAGAATTATTAGATCTGTTGGATTCGCAAGATTCCATGCTTTTGATAGCATTTTCTCGTCTTCAGAATCAATATCAACACGCCATGATACTATTTGTTTTCTATCACATTTGCATAATAGATCAATCTTAATAATAGGATCACGCTCCTCCTCAACAGAACCCATATGTAACTCAAGAGTAGTTTTCGAATCATTTGTTCCTAATAATCTAGCAATGTCTTTTTTGACTGAATCAGAATAAGCTTCTATTCCTTGCTCGCCAGTTTCAATCATCAATTTCAAAAAATAGGCCCGTTCTATTAGAGTAATGATGGAGAATAATGTTGTTTTACCAGAGCCATTTTTACCACTTACCGTATTGATTAATTTGCTGTCACAAAACGAAAATGTTTGACCAGAAAAAAACTTGGTGTTTTCAAAAATTATTCTAACGATTCTCATATTATCTCCTTTTCAATAATTCGTTTACTACCAACTTGCACTAACCAAGTATTCATATGATGTCCGCCTTAATCGAAATACTTTTGCATTAGACTTTCATATAGTAATTGAGTTTCAGATAATTCTTTCTGCACGATCTCTTTTGATTTGTCGACTTGTTCTGCAAAGTCAACGTATTTCTCCTGTAATTCCATTGGTGGGACTATTACTGGCATTTCTTTGAACTCACTCATATTGAGTCCTTGAAGTGCGATTCCTTTTGTTATAGCCTTTAGCCAATCTTTAATAGATTGCTGAGCAAATAGTTCCTGTAAAAACCTTTGATTGATTCTTTCCTTATCTGTTAGTAACGGCACAATATTTCTGCCAACATTGCACCCTTCAAACTCATCACTTACTTGGAACGTTTCTCCAACTGAACCTCTAACCGTTACAAGTAATTCTGTTCCATTTAGTAGCGTACGCTTATACTTTTCAGATATTTCTGGAAGTGTTCTTTTCAGTTCTTCTCTTTTCGGAATATGACCACCTGCTATATCAATAGGCCTAAAAACCGGTATACCATCCTCAACGTCATCACCTGTCTGAACTATTCCGTATGTTACAGTCCTGCCTTCTTCTAGAATTCCTAATAAAGTATCCTTATTCCACTGCATATTATTGGCCACAGGATCTCCAAAGAGCTCGACAAATCGGGCTTTGATGAGTTCATCAAGTCTTTGTAATTCAACCTTTCTCTGAGTAATTAAAGACGAAATTGAATCCAATATCATTGATTCTTCTAGCATTTTTGCTTTGCTAATATCTGGAATCTCATAAGCAGCGATTTGTTTTGGACTAATATTGGGTTGTGCACAGCCAGCAGCTTCCTTAAGAATTCTCTCCGTCTGCCTTAATAGGAAATACTTAATATATTCATAGGGAACGTTGTCATCTGTTCTTCTAACTATTCCAACTCGCTGATTAATTACATGAGCATCGTCAGTTTCAAGTATTCCTATCTTGCCTGTTGTTGCCCCGGATAGCGCAACATAAATGTCGCCTTTTTGAGATAAGTATTTTGCATTCACTATTTCTGAAGTGTACTGACAATTATCAAGTACTAAAGAACCATCGGCCATGATATTCCCGATTTTTATAACAGGCAACCCATCACCGTATTCGTTAAACTCTTTTAAAGCATAACCCGAATACACTTCACAAACATCACTTAATGTCTTCATTCTCATCCCTACAAATCTCAATTTCTAATACTTTTGTTCCACTTATCAATGTGATTAATTGCACTTATCCTTTGCTCGACAACTTCTTGATCAAAATCAGACAATTTACTCAATGAACGATTATACCACCCGTTTTTAGTGCGCTTTACATCACTAAGAACTAGGCTCCCAGGTCCATTAAAGACTTCATAGACCTTACCTTCACTCTTTTTCAAAAACAAGACAATTAAATAATCCGGAATCTCATTGATATCAACAGACGTTCCTTGTGTTATTTTAATTTGAATTCTCTTTCCATCTCTTTCTCCGTCATGCGTCTTTGTGCTATTGGGGTAGAGAATAATGCCATAATAGTATGAGGCAAGAACCTCTCCTATGCTTCCTAGTAAATGTCCATCTAGAGAAAACTTTCTCCCTGGATATTTTTTTTCTAATTCATTCACTATAGTAAGCAACTCGCTTATTTTGTCTTTTATATAGATGCTGTTATCCATATTCTCTCTTTCACCCATAATATTTCTGCATCAGGCTATCAAAAAGCAGCTGTGCCTCATCAATCGATTTCTGAACGGCAGATTTTGATTTGTCGACTTGTTTTACTATACTCTCAAACTGCACTTGCAATTCAATAGGTGGTAACGCAATTGGAATCGAATCCAAATTCTCTCTATTTAACTTCTTTTGATCGATTCCAGTAACCCACTGACTAATGTCCATCATGTTAATAAGGTACATCAGATAAATCATATTACAGTCTTCTGTGCATTGTTGAACGTGTGCATGGTTATTAACCCATATCTTACCTGAAGCAATAAAAGCAATCGGCTTATTACGAAATTCCAATGCCTTGCCATCTTCTGAAATCAGTAAAAACGTGCCTTCTTGTTTGTAATCATTAACATGATCGACAATGCCCGTCGCCCCATAATATGGATATGGTCCTTGCATTTTCTGACGGTCTGCATCTTTTACCGGCTTTCTTTTGGAATCAAGATTTATAGTTATTTCTTTAAAAGGCTTTCCGCCCCATTTTTCAAATGCACATTTCGTGTCACCAAACAGCTCGACAAATCGGGCTTTGATGAGTTCATCTAACTTATTCAATTCTTCTCTTCTTGCTTTTATAACATTCGAAACTTTATCAAGATTAGTTGCAATCAATTTCTGTTCTTCTAATGACGGAAACGGTATCAGGGTAGCATCAAAATCTTTCTTGATAATGTGCTTCATTGTAGCACCATGCGTCTTAGAAGCCATTTCTCCAAGCTTCTGTCTAACTGCATATACGAAATAGTTTTTGTCTATCTCTACCTTATCAAAAGCAACTTTGAAAATATGCTGATTTAAAAGTGCTTTGCCTCTATTCCAGACATACACACCCAAACTAGCAGACCACGAAATCAAGACATCGCCATTATTAATTTCTATTTTTTGGGGATACTCTCCATCATAAAAACCTAAATCATATGCATTACCCGTTAAATCCTGTATTCGGATGATAGGCAAGCCTGCATCACCTCGATCCTCAGGTTTAAATGCATAACCATTAATATATGTTGCAACGTCTCCTAGTCTAATAAACTCCATTATTCATCCCTACAAATCTCAATCTATTAGTCATTCTTCAATAACTTCTGAAGTTCAATAAGTTGCTTGGTTGCTTCAGCGTCCAACTCCATAATCTGCTTCATTATCTCGTCTGTTGACGGATACTCTACCGGTACATATTCAACTTTCTTATACTTGTTGATTGACAGATCATAATCGTTATCTATGATCTCCTTTACCGGAACCATAAACGACTTATCTGTTCTTGATCTGTCAGCTTCCTTATCACGATTTCTGAATCGCTCGATGATATCCGGGATATCATTCTCACTTACAGGTGAACGCTTATCATCAAGGCTAAGTCCATCTGCCTGCATGTCATAGAACCATACATTATCTGTTCCGCCATGATTTGTCTTTGTGAATATGAGTATCCCTGTAGAAACTCCCGCATAAGGCTTAAATACGCCTGACGGCATTGAGATAATTGCTTCAAGTCTCTGATTCTCTATAAGCTCTTTTCTGATAGCCTTGTGTGCAGTTGATGATCCGAAGAGAACACCATCCGGAACAATACATGCACAACGTCCGCCAACCTTCAGCATCCTTACAAATAAAGCTAAGAAGAGAAGCTCTGTCTTCTTTGTCTTACATACTTTAAGAAGGTCTGTTGATACGATGTCATAGTCCAGGCTTCCCTTAAAAGGCGGATTTGCAAGTATGAGCGAGTACTTATCCTTATCAGGATTCTGATCCGAAAGACTGTCTCTATACTCAATGAACGGGCTGTCTATACCGTGAGTCATCATGTTCATGGCACCGATACGAAGCATAGTTCTGTCCATATCAAAGCCATTGAACATATGGTTCATGAAGTGATCCTTCTTGGCCTTGTCATAGAAGATCTCTTCTTTGCGGTTAGCCCTAAGATATTCTCCTGCTTCTACAAGGAAGCCTGCTGTACCGCAGCTCGGATCACAGATGATTTCATCAGCGCCCGGATCCATCAGTGTAACCATCATCTTTATGATGTGTCTCGGCGTTCTGAACTGACCGTTTACACCTGCTGTAGATAGCTTCGACAGGAGATATTCGTAAACATCTCCACGTGCATCTGTCTCCTGAAGCCTTTCCATCTGCTCATACAGATCGTCCATCGCTGATACAACCTTCGATAACATCAGCGGTGTTGGAAGCTTGAAGATAGCATCATCCATATATTTTGAATATGCACTGTCCTTATTCGAGTGCAGATTCTTTATGAAAGGGAATACAGATTCCTGCATAACCGAATACATTTTCTCAGCAGGGAAATCATGGAATACAGACCATTTGAGCTGTGTTGCATCAATTGTTCGTTCGCCGATCTTTGTCTCTTTTGCAAACACACTCTCATGAGGCAAACCCAGCATTGCACTCTCTTTTGCACGTGTATTATCGGCTACATCAAGATCATGAATGAACATCAGATATGTCATCTGCTCTATGACATCCAATGGATTAGTGAGACCACCTGTCCAGAAGATCTCCCAAATACTGTCTATCTTGTTCTTCAATTCGCCTGTAATCATTTATTAATCCTCCGCTTCCCAGTTCCAGTGGTATTTTGTATATCTTCCGTCTCCGTCTTTTATGATCTTTCCGGATTTCACCAGCTCAGTTAATGTCCTTTGTACAGTTGTCTGGCTAACTCCGGGTACTAACTCCAATATCTCCGCTTTTGTTATTCGGCCAAGATGATTCTTAATCGTTTCCTCGATTCGATCCGGCTTTGAGATCGTCTTCTCTTCTACAAGTTTTGTGCGCTCCATAAAGTCTTTATAAGCTGCCACTACCATGCTCAGCATGTATTTTACAAACGGCTCGTAATCGTTCTTGTTTTCATGCCATTTAATTGAGCTGGCCTGAAGTGCATCATAATAATCTTCCTTAGTATTCTCAATTTGTTTCTCTATACTGATATACTTTCCGACTACATAATCAGACTTATAAAGAAGCAATAACGTCAGCAGTCTACTCATCCTTCCGTTCCCGTCCTTAAATGGGTGAATGCATAAGAAGTCCAAAACAAACATCGGCATCAGAATTAGCGGATCCAATTTTGAATCATTTAATGCCTTGTTATATTCATTACATAATTCATTCAGAGCTTCCGGTGTCTCCCATGCAGCAACCGGAGTAAACCTGATGTGAGAGTTTCCTTCACTATCAGTTTCTTGAATTATGTTATCTGCACTCTTATATATGCCGCCGATATCTCCTTCATACCTGTATAAATTTCGATGGAGCTGAAGAATAGAATTGGGAGTGATCGGGATAAATTCGTTATTCTCGTGAATTATATTCAGAACATCCCTATAGCCAGCAATCTCGCGCTCACTTCTGGTCTTAGGCATAGTTTTATCCATAACGATCTTCTTAAGCCTGGGTTCAGTAGTAAAAATACCCTCGATCTTATTTGAACTCTCAGTACTCTGTATCTTTGCTATATTTATTAGATTCGTAAGAATGTCTGCATGTTTGTCAGCTATAAGGCGCTGTTCGCCCTTATACTCATGAATAATCGTGAGATAAGAGACTATCTCTGGTGTCAACAGCTTTTGCCATTTCTTCTCGAAACTGTAGTTGCGCACAACTTGGTCACCCCTTCATTCATCTTAGTCATTTTGCTTAAAATGACTTAATTGAATTATAATCACAACTTAGTCATTATTCAACTTAATTTAGTCATTTGAGCAAAAATGACTAAATTGGAATAGCAAATGACTAAGTTAAAACTGCATATAATTCGTTTCTTCAGAATTGTTCTGAACCGCTCGACAGAGTGCAGACTAAAGGGTTTCAGGGATTTCCCTGACAAGATCCCTGTGTTTGTGCGCACAAACGCGTTGCTTGCTAGACCATTCCGAAGTGAAAAAACCGAGAGATACATATGTATCCCCCGGACCCTTTAATGAGTATCGAACGTTATCCCGCTTTTCTGGTGTCGCTATAACCTTCCGGTATCTTACCTTCTGCACAAAGTTCATTCTCGATAAAGTTCGTCATATCTAGTGTAAAAACATATGTCATCCCACAAGATGTTGTATAAACATTATCAAAAAGAGGTCTCCTGCTCAACATTTTATATGCTTCATTATCATTCGGTTATCACTTTGATAACAAAAAATACTGTTGCAGACATCTCTTATTCTAGTATCATCTGCGACAATAGCGGACGAGAGTGGACGGTCTAGAGGGGGACGGTTCTCTCGCCAAAAACACTTATCCGCTTTTACTATAATTGCTTTACTACTCTTTTCTCTCTCAACTCTAATTAGCTATATTTTACGAAAGAATAAGTCGCAAAGCCTTAGAAGCATTCTCAAGATCGTTCCCTAAAACAAGTTCGTAATAATCTAGTGAATCAACCGCTAAAGGGAGAGAAGCTGCATCTGTAGCATTCATAATCTTTGCGTAGCTTTTAGAACCTGGGAAAGCAAATCCACAACGCTTAACATCAGTCAAAAGGACATAGGATAATAGCTGATGCGTATCCGCTCTTTCGCTTCGAGTGTTCGGTTTATATTTCGCATCGATAACTGCTATCGGCTTTTGACTTTCTTTGTCGCGTATAATTATATCTGGAATGCAATATGGCATTAAGTGGATACCACGCTCTACTTCAGAAATATCATTAACACCCCTCTGTATATACAATCTCTTGGAATATCGATCCAAAGCGTATTTATCCACATTGATTGTCCTTTTCAAAACTATCCTGGCATAAAACTCAAACAATGCCTCCATATTTATCATATATGGAATCGTGAAAACACTCTTAGCTACAGATTGACCATCCTCGCTCTTAAATGCGTAATACTTCTGTCCATTGATGCAACGCGCTTGCTGCAAAAGCGGTTTGTAGTACATATAAAGTCCAGATGCATCTGCACCGTTAAAATCGCTCATCTTTATTCGAACAGTCTTAACATGACGGAATGTATTCTGGCAATAAGCTATTCGCTTTGAAACCTCAGATGATGGCGGAAATCTTCTTCCTATAATATCTTTACATTTCATCAAAGTCGCTTTGAGAATTCTGTTTTCAATATTATCCTCGGTAAAACTAATATATTTGCAGTAGAATCTGTCGCTTCTTCCTTTGCAGGTATTTATGCGTATGTTTTTCTTTATTTCGATTTTTCCACGGACTTTTGAAGAATAGTTCTCTTCTTGGTGGAACATTGTTTTTTTCAAACCCTTTTTGCAAAGACTATAACATGATGTGACATAACTCAAAGCATATAATAATTCCCCATCTTGTTCAGTATCTTGGGATAACTTAATTAATGGTTGGTCATAGAAAACATGAAATAGCGATTTCCCTTCAGCATCCATTTCCGCAATGTAATCATCATATTCGCTATCTGTCATTACAGCTTCAAGCATAATCCATGGATCCATGCCATATTGGGATGTCACAACGATAATATGCTCTTTTCCTCCAGATTGGAGATAATGACCATTTTTATCATACAATCGTCCAACACCAACATATCCGCTACTCCATAATTTTCCTTGAAATCTATGTATGCCAAAATTAATCTCTGGAACTGAGAGATCAACCTTTGTCCATACTTCCTCCCTGCTGTTTAGCACAGACCAATCATTAACTTGATGAATTATTACATCACGTGCCATAACATTTCTTTCCTATTAATATCCAATTTTGGTGCATACCTCTTCAATAAAAGTTCCAACATATTCGTTGTCAATTCGTTTTCCCGACCTTGTCATATTGCCAAATTCTTTAGCATATAACATGATATTGTCACTGATAAAGCGAACTCGTTCACCTCGATCGGCAGCATCCCTGATTTCCGAAGGCGTGTGTTCGATAGCTTTCAAGTCCTCGATGGTATCTAGTATTCCATCTTTAACATACTCTCTTAATATAGGTATGATTTGGAAAACAAAGTGTTCTACGAAATCCTCCTTATAACCTTCTTTTCTTTTTCTGAGGAAATAAGTATGTCCTAAACGAACATCACTCTTTTGGTATTCATCATTAAAATAACTTTCATTATCAAACACTGCCTGTACTGCATCAAAAACTAATAGTTCAATTGAATTTTCATCATCGTTTTCTGAGGCATTTTGATAGCAACTAATGACAACATTTCGATCAGCAGGACTATCAACGAAAAGGAATCGCCTGCGAATAGCATAGTCTATTGAATCAATAGATTTATCGGCAGTATTCATAGTGCCAATAATGAATAGATTCTTTCCAAGAACGATATCCTTAGTTCTCGATACCGGTTCAGACGCCTTGTCTTCGACCTCATAAGGAGTAGATACTTTACTGTCACGATATTCAAGACCATAAATCAACTCCCCGAATACAGTAGCAATGTTTGCCCTATTTATCTCATCAATAACAAGATAAAACTTAGGTGGAGCAGTAGGATTAGCTTTTTCAGCAAGCTTTGCAAACTCAGCAATCTTGCCAAGAATTTTGTTAACACTATTGTATGATGGAAGTCCACCATCGGCCTTTACCTCAATGCCTCTAATAAAATCCTCATATCCATACGACGGATGAAACTGAACCAGATCCCATCCTCCCGTGGATAATTTTGCAGAAGTCGCAGGATTAGAATAGTCAGTTTCCGTCAACTTGAATTTATCAAGTTCAGAAGAAACATCCTCCTGACTTACAAAGCGTTTTGTCAGTATTTCTGAATCAGGTTCAAGTTGTTTAAGCACAAATTTCTTGCTCTCAAAAGTCTTCGATGTACCAGGAGGTCCTTGGAATACCATCTGACGAACCCCGATGTTTTCCATAACTTGCTGATAATCCTTTAAGTCAGTCATTTTTATCACTCCTTTTATCTCTATGTTTTTTTCCACACCGCTTGTGATGTTATAAATATCCTCATATGCCTCAACACTAAATTGTGCAGCACCAGAAATCAAATTCTCAAACTTCTGTTTATCAACTTTGATTATCTCTCCTTGCTGTGTCCATAAAGTTTTCAGCCTTCTCATTCTTGTGCCAAAATATTCAATTCGAGCTTTCTCCCGCTCAGTTTGTGAAGCTGCAGTTATATTACCTAGCTCGCTATGTAAAGCAGAAAGATACTTTATCTCCAGTAATATTAACTCGTCCAAATCAGCAAAAGACTCATCGTGTCCCTTTATCAGGGCCATATTCATCTCATATATTTTCAAGTAATATGATAACAACCTGTATAGGGAACCATAAATCTCAGCAGGATTATTATCCTTACAAACATTGTTTATCGTAAAGGTGTGTAACCTTAATCCGTTTAGAGGCAGATAGGTATCACTCGGGGATCCATCAGTATAAGAAATTTCGTACGCAGCAACATCTGATCGATTAGCCCATCTTCCCACATTTCCAGGACGGGTAGAATAATATGCATGTGGATTACGTCGTGTTTTTCCTTTTACAGCGGTTTCATAATAGTAACTTGGAGCATCTTGGGCTTTAACCAAGTAAGCAGCATATGTTATCGGTGCAGATTTGCTTGGTACAGACGCTACCTCTATATTGAAGAGGAGAGAATCTGTTGCAATATCACTTGGGAAGACTCCATTTAATACGACCGCGTCAATTACACTTTCTAACAAACCTTTATAGTCCGAACAGTGTTTTGGTATTATCTCATTATCATAGTAATTGATAGTATCCTCTAAAGAATAGGGAATTACTCGATCACCGGAATTGACCATAACCTTTCTTATGTCCGAGATGCGATTTAGCCCAGATACTCCTGTATTTAGCTTTGAAGAAAGAGCCTGCAAAAAAGAGTCAATATTGCCATGAATAATTCCCATAGAGGAAAGATTGTTCAAAAAAGGGAAAATCTGATACTGCATTTTTTGCTTGAATTTATCAAGAACAAAATACGCTGTTCCTGTACGATCAACCATAAATAATCCATGGCCCGGCATATATTTCTCAGTAGCATCAAGAACTTCAGGAGAAGCATTATGCGACAAAAACTCTTTTATACTCTCGAAGATGTCTGTAATTATTCTTCCTGCATTTGCATTAACGGCATCGTAATATTTCTCTATAATTTCCTTGTCTGGTTTTAATTCAGCGACATAATCCATTCGTCTTCGTAATGCATAGTCCAAATGGCCTAAATGAAAGTCGCTGCATTCTGTAAAAATAAGCACAACATTATCAGGAATACATAATTCCGAACCATCAGCAAGAACAACAGGCTCATTACGGAATTCCATTGCATAGATCAGGTTCCCTAGTAAAGCACTTGCATCAATTCTTGAAATGTCATCAAAGATCACACAAAAACTGTTTTCTGATAACATTGCTCTATCACACAGTTTTTTTATTCGTTTCTCAACATAATCTACTGTCAAAGAACCTGTGGCTTTAATATCGATACCATAAACGATATCTTCATAAGTCATGCTCGGGTGAACTTGGATATACTCACATCTATCACTGTTTATAAACGTCTCTATATTATCCAAGTCATCGTATATGTCCCTTGATTGGAGACTATCCATATTAAGATTTTCGTGACACAAGTAATATGCAGCGGCTCTCGCAAGAAATGTTTTTCCTGTAGCTGGATTTCCTGTGAACAGTATATTTTTCATACAATATCATTCTCCAGTACAATCTGTGGTCAATAAATTCAAGACCAAACGAGCCAGAAAATAGGACACCTTCGGTGGTACTGCGTTTCCAATCTGTCGACTTATAGAGCGTTTATCTCCATAAAAAATGTAACCGTCCGGAAAACTCTGAATCCTCGCAGCTTCCCTAGGTGTCAATGTTCTATTTTTATCAGGGTGGATAAATCTCCCACCAGCAGGAGTATCAAATCTTGTAGTTATAGTTGAGGCTTGCTCATCCCAACGCAACCTTCCATATGAACCACTATGAACAGAATTGATTTTCTCATTAAGAACAGTAAAGTTTTCACCACTCTTGATTCGTTTCATTCTTTCAACAGCAACTTTTGAATGTTGGGATCGAGTATGGTTTGTTATCGTCTTAGAATTGCATGAAAGGTATTTTTCATACTCCGTTTCAGGAACAGGATTTGAAACTATACCATCAGGGGAGGTCTCGGGCATATTGCCTATCGCATCTCTAACTGTAACGGTATCAAAATAGGTTGGTATCTCCCGGAGGATATCATCTCTTGTTTTTTTCCACAAATAGTCTATATTAGCATCTTCAATAAGGGTTCCCAGTATTATCATTCTTTCTCTACGCTGAGGTACTCCAAAATCGGCTGCGTTCACAATGCGATGATACATATGATAAGGCTTGCCTCCCAGCGCATCTGAATCTTGGAATAATCTCTGGATTTCCTCGAAGATTTTCCCTCCCTGCATGGTAGCTATACCTTTAACATTCTCCATAATGAATACTGTCGGTTTAACTTCTTTTACCACATTAAAATAATGCTTAAATAAATAGTTTCGAGGATCATCAATGAAACCATGTCTAATTCTTGCACCAGCCATAGAAAAACCTTGGCACGGAGGACCACCAATGATGATATCCGCATCTACGCCTTCGAAAGTACCAGAAACATCTATATTCTTAATATCGTCAACAATCATATCAACTTCTGGATGATTTCTCTGATATGTGTTTGCGATGACAGAATCAAATTCAACAGCCTGATTCACATCATATCCTGCCTGCATAAAGCCAAGTGACAGTCCACCACACCCTGCAAACAAGTCAATTACTTTCATTAGTATCAACTCCTCCGCTTGTTCTATATCTGATAGCAAATGACTTTATGTACTCGCTTTCAGATTCAGTTAATCCATATGCGGCATTAATAAAATCATCTATTGCATGAATTTCTTTCAAACACTCACGATGCTTATATTCATACTGAGTTTGTTTTGTTCCAACATAAACCTTTGTCGCTTCTAATCTATCTATAAGCATTGCAGCTAAATCACTAACACCATTAAGGTTTTGTATTATAGGCATTCTAAAACTATTAAGCGTCTTGCTTACATGCCAACAATCTGAAACACATATCCAATACCACCAAAAGAGCGATGAGTTAATAATACAGTAGCAAAAATCCGATTCTTCTGGTGTTGCAAAACTAAATACTTTGTATTCCGGATCATCGATTTTTGTTCGGTATGCCTTCATCCAAAACGCCTCTCGGCGATTCAAATACACTGATTCATCACCATGTCTTGAAACTTCATATATAGATTTAGTCGTAGCAGGATTGGTAATCTTTTCATAAATTGCTACATCCATTTCATTTCCCAGTTTAGGGATATAATTCGCACATTGGTGACGGTTTTTTATGACACTAAGATTATTGAAAAGACTATCTCTTTCATCTTTATACCAATACTGATAATTACCTGTATAAAGAGTAACTGGAACTTGTTTGTCCTTACCAATCAATATACACAATTTCTGATGAACAGAGTCAAACAAACAGTCAGGCCTATCGGCAAAACTCAAAATATACTGTTCTGAAATAAGTGTCTCCAGTTCCTCTCGAAGCTTCTGCATTCGAGGAGTCGAAACATATGACAAAGGAATAATAAAGCCCATGGCGCCATTCTTTTCTAATACTTTAGCAGCGTTTAAAAGGACATTTGCATAAATGTTTCCATACTTATTTGTTAGAGACAGTCCGCTTTTCGAGTCTTCCACATAGGGCGGATTACCTACTACGATATGATATTTAATATTAGAATGCACTTTCGTTCCAACAAAATCGTAAGTAGAGAAGCAACCATTCAATACTTTGCCCAAGCCACGACAGTATTCAATTCCGCAATATTCCACAACACAGAGAAGAAGTCTTAGTTCTGATATTATTACTGAATCAAGATTCACATCGTTACCGTATATGGTCGAAACAACTTTTATAACATCAGTATTCGTCAATACATTTTTTTGCTGCTTTAGCAATGTAAGTTTCATTTCAAGTGCCGCAAGCAGATATTCGCCTGCACCACATGTCGGATCAAAAACTGTCTTAGAATAACAAAATGACCTATATGGTATATCGTGAAAATCCATATCAGAAATATTACTATTGGAAAGCTTTCCATATAGCGCTTTTACACTGTTTGTCAAAATGAATCTAACAACATCATTAGGTGTGTAATAAACACCCTTGCTTTTTCTTATACTCTCTTTTTCATTGATTTTAGACAGTGTTGATTGAATCTGAGCATAGTTAACCCGATTATCGTTGTTTTCCTCTATAGAAAAATCATAGTTCTTTGTTCTTGCGACTATTCTTAATTCATTGCAGATATCTTCGATATCTTTAATAGAATACCGGTTGCATATATATGAATAGACAAGTCTAAGGGCCGTGGATATCAGCTCATCGGCTCGATTTGACTTAGTTCCATCACTCCTACCCATCGTTGGTAGCATCCTTTCTAACATTTCTACTTAACACTTACTGGTTTGAAAGTGTTCAGCACTAGCAGAACCCTCATAGTCAACAAAGCAAATTGAAACTCGCTCAGTAGAAAGATCTACGCAATTATTAGATACTCTAGTTTCCAATTGCTTCTCCTTAAACAGT
The DNA here is from genome assembly GCA_946403085.1 of uncultured Clostridia bacterium. Taxonomy (GTDB): domain Bacteria; phylum Bacillota; class Clostridia; order Saccharofermentanales; family Saccharofermentanaceae; genus Saccharofermentans. The sequence continues at coordinate 140,755 of CAMIYM010000005.1, forward strand.
CCTTTCTTTAAATTATAATAAAAAAATGTATCATTAATGGGACTATTGGCATTTTGCTAGCACATCCTTTTCTTAATTATATTATAAAAATCAAGTATTCCTTAAGTTAATATAAAACCGATCACTTCGAGTTAGCGAACAGTCCGCATTCAAAACTCTGTAAGTTTAGAACACGGACCGTTTCACAACTCTTCATTGCTGCACGCCTCTACTCCTTCCGCGCTACCGCTTGGATGGCCAATTGTGGCTTGATGGGACGTAACCCATCATCGTCACAATCGGCGGGGGTAAGAGTGATATATCACCTGACTCGCACTCTCTGCCTTTGCTTTATGAGCTCGTTACGCTCAATCGTGATCTCAGTCCTTAAATCAGAACACTTGTCTCGAACGGCAGAGAATTCAGATAGCAGCTCTTCGCAAAGCTTTAGTTCTCCGCGCATTTCCTTGATTTGCTTGCCATAATTCTCTTTTGCCTCGTATCTAAGAGCACTGGCTAAATTGTAATGGCCCATTTTCTCTTCATGGGAAACGCGGATGTTTAGGTTACATCTTTGCTTGCTAAGGGAACATATTTGTACTTCTAGATATTCTTTTACGGACTTTACTTGCCCTACAGACTGGAATCTGTGCTTGCTTGTATAGTTCTGCATATCTATGAAATGTTCCAGCTTGGCTATATCCTCTCTTAATGAATACGGGATCCTTCTCACATATCCAGGTTTGGTGAACTGAAGCCTTATAAACCTTCCGTAGTAGCGGTATGTCGCACACACAGTTCTCGGCTCATGGTATCTGCTATACTGCCGGATCCTTTTGGGCACAGGCAGGAACAATCTACAATATGGCTTTCCACGATCCAGGAGCCTGGCGTGAATGTCCGGTATATCGTACCCCTCACCAAGCTTGTCAAAGCGGAAGCATTTCTGCGTTCCATAAGGCATGAGCTTTGGATGCTCCAACGCCTTTCCGCTCTGCCCATAGAGGATTACCTTGTAGCCTAGCTTCTCCATATTCTCATAGAAGCGGTTCATACAGCTCGCATCTGCTATGGCCCTATCTATGTCCCATCTGATGGTGAATCTGATAGTAGGCTTACCTTCCAACTCTGCTTTGTGTTCACCGTAGGATTTACCATTCCTGGTGACCTTGCAGACTGAAAGCCCAAGCGTTCTGCAAAGCTCATCACTCTCATTACGCATATCAAGGTACCTTGTGACCAAAGCTTATTACATTAGCATCGAAATCTACGAGAGCCTGAAGTGGAGTTACGATAACTACGTAGAACAGGATTAACGATTGCTATCTCAAATTAGCTTTAATGCCGTCTGCTTACGATCCATCGGAGTGTGCTTGCACATCGCACCCCATTCGCAAAACCGCCTTAATTTTGCCTTGTATAAAATAGATTTGATGGTTATAATGAGCCTCGTTGCTTTGAAATGTGCTTTTTCTTAGTGACATAAAACACATTTTTGGAGGATCTATTCATGAATAGACAGGAATTAGTTGATGCTATGGCAGCTAAGGCTGGTATTTCTAAGGCAGCTGCAGATGCAGCAGTTAAGGCTTTCATCGAGACAGTTGGTGATGAGCTTCAGAACGGCGGCAAGGTTCAGCTTGTAGGTTTCGGTACATTCGAAACATCTCAGAGAGCTGCTAGAACAGGCCGTAACCCTCAGACAGGCGCTGCTACAAAGATCGCAGCTTGCACAGCTCCTAAGTTCAAGGCTGGTAAGGCACTCAAGGATCAGGTTAACTCTTCCAAGAAGAGCAAGAAGTAATTCTTATCTACTGAATATGGGTTAATAGAAGAGGTTGTCCCTAGGGACAACCTCTTTTGCATATAAACTGTTCTTTTTTCCTATTCTTTGATCTAGATAAAAATCTTAGTTTAAGACCTTCTTTACCTAAACTTTACAAACAGTATATTATTTCACATTTTTTGTCTGATAACCTTTATATATTAATAATTGAATTCGGGGATCATATATATGCCTAAAGGTCCACAACTTAACGATATAGCAAAGAATTTTACTACTAGAGACAGCTTAGGCATCGAAAGTGTTGCCGCATCTATTTCTGGAGAAATATGCCCAATTGTCAACACGGTTACTCCTAGAGCCTTCTATTGGCCTTTCATGGTTTGGATTTATTACGACTTCTATAAGTATTCTGGTATTGAAGAACATACTGTTAAAGCGTTTGATGCTTATTTAAAGAGACAAGACTATTTCTTTGTTCTTGCTACACTATTAACTCCAGGATCTGATCGAACCAATCTTGTTGGTGTTATGCAGACACAAAACGATATTTATTGCAATAGCACCGGCAAATATCCATTTAATCCAAAATACTTCAAAACCAGATATGGTGGAATGCAGTACTATAACGCTGGTTGCTTATCTATGCGATTCATTATAGATCAAGATCCGGAAACAGGAACCTATTACGATTTTCCTAAGCTTACAAAAGACGGAGAAAAAATGGCTCTTGCCTTTGAAAAGGTCATTAAAGGTACTCAATATTACAAGAAATACCGTTTATTTGACGTTGAAGTACCAGAATCTGTGCTTAAAGAATACGGCAGGGTAATTAATCTCGGGTTGGTGGGATTTGATGAGTGCAAGGAAATACTCAAAGAAAAACTATTTGAATCTAAGCGTAATTTCAAGCTGGCAGATTCAGCTGCATATATTGAATTCTTAAACAATAAGTATGGAATAAGTGAATTTACCAGAACTAATTGTCGAAGAATGTTATTTGACTATCAGATCCCAGCCGGAAAAGAGATTAAAATCAACACTAATTTAGAGACTATCTCTAATGAATGGGAGATTGTTATCGGACGACAATACTTCACAGCCGGACTCGAAATGATATGGAAATTCATGCTCGAACAACTCGATGAGCCACTTACAAAGACGCAATGGCTTTCACGAGTAATAAAGAAATCAAAGCTCGAAGTTGATATTGATCAGCCATTATTAACACTTATCTCCAAAGCAAAATACAACTTTGACACCAGAGAAGATATGATAGCTGATGGTAGAAATGGTGAATGCGATAGAGCAGTCATTAATGGCTTGAGAATCATTCTCTCAATGTATAACCATTTCCACGACCGCGAAGATTTAGGGGATGATCGCTTCTTTTTCGATTATGGTTTTGATAGTAACTCCATCCCCTTCTCTGATTTTTTTGACGGTGTTAACAAACATATGAATGATTCAATTAAATCGTTCCTTGTGTTTGTAATGGATAACTGGCTTATTCAACAACACTATATGACGGCATTTGAAAAAATGCTTCAAGACAGAGATGGTTTTTACTATGAAATCGTTGATGGCAAATATATCAAGCGAGAGGAATTCTCCATTGATTTTCAAGGTATAAGACTGATACAGCTCTCACAGGTAATGAAGGATCTAGAGGTTATATAAAACAATAATATGGCAAAAGAAAAGAAATATAAACTAATAGACGAAGTTGCGCATTGCTCTGGATATGACATTGCGTTAATGACGACTTTTAATTTTGATATTAAATTCTTTGAACGTGCAATTCTGAATCCTTTATACGCCAGAGGACTAAAAAAGATATCTATATTTGTAGATGCAAAGGAATTAGCCGAGTCAATTAAAAACATAGATAATTGCCATCTTGGACGCAAATATATGGTGAACCCGATTGAGATGAATGGTTCCTTTCATCCTAAGTTGGTGCTGCTATTGGGTGACAAAAAAGCACGTCTTATTGTAGGAAGTGCTAATTTAACAGCCTCTGGATATACAACTAACAATGAAATATTTAATTTCTTTGACTACAGTGCAAGGAATCCAGAAAATTTGGATATTATCAATGCTGCTCTTACTTTCTTCGTTGATATATATAACATGTCTTATAAGCAGGACAGTGCAATTATCCGTGAAGTGTTAGGTTTAAAGTACTACAAGAAGCCAGAACAAACTAATGATAACCCGCTAATATACAATACAAAAACATCTATCCTAGATCAGGTTGCTGAACGTATTACTCAAAAAGTAAACGAGATAAATATAATCGTTCCATATTATGATTCATCGCTATCCGCTCTAAAAGCCCTTAAGCATGCTTTTCCAGGCGCGAAGACAAATCTTTATCTCTTCAAGTATCTTAATACTTTTCCGACAGATGTTGATGCCAACGAAAACATTGCAGATAAAATAGAGGTATTCGAAAGGTTTCACAGTAATACAACTTATAGTTCAACCAATTTCTATCACGGAAAGGTATTTCTATTCAGATGTAAGAATAAAGATTACATATTGTATGGAAGTGCTAATTGTACACAAAGCGCCTTAATCAAAACAAAAACTGAAAATGGGAATGTCGAATGTGACTGCTTTGAAAGCGGTTCAATAGGTGAATTTGATTATTTCATCGATAATCTCTATATAAGTGATGATGAAGAATACACTAGCAAGCCTTTAACATATGAATCTGTTCCAAAATGTAACTATTCGTTTAAATATGGTAAATACGAGAATGGTATGCAACTTCATTTTGGCTTCAAAAAGAAGCACAATGATATCTCTGTCCAAGTGTTGAATAATGAATTGGAGGCCAATTATACTGATACTGAGTTTATTGTCAGTATACCTTCAGAAACAGCACAATTATTAACAACGGTTTTCGATATAACTCTCACATATGGGAAGAATAGTGAAACCATAAGATGCTGGGTATATGTCCCTTCAGAACTTGATAATAATCGTTATTCCATAATAATTTCTAATACCCTTGAAGACGTTGACATTGATTCCTGCGGAGACAAGTTCGCCGAAGATTATACAAAACTAATTGAAGCCATGAATTCATGTGCGGCAGATTTCGAGGAAAACTCGAAAATGATTGCTATGCGGAATATCCTTCAACAGGAGATTGAGGGAGAAGATGTAACAATATCCGAAGAAGGTGAAGACTTTATAGTTGAAGATACCATATCAGATGAGGCAAGATTCGAATATAGACGATTTGATGCTATTGATCGGTTTAGGCATCAGTTCATCAAGCGCTTTTTATTTGGACAATCGTCTGTATTCTTTTCGCATCGAATTAAAGATACTATAAAAACGAATGATTTGGATAATGACGCTGAAAATGAGAACAAAAAACCAAGAAAAGCCACTACTGCAGAAAAAAGATTTGAAAGATTCGTTAAGAGAAGAGTAAAGGAAATCTTCAATCCGGCATATATAAGCATTATCCGTGTTGATCACTATATCGGTATAATGGAAGTTATATTTGAGATATTCAGAAAATACAACAATGACGATCCAGTAGAAGATATTTTTGATACTAAATATGTTATAGAAACTCGTATCAAATTCTATGAGCATTTGCTTTCAAAAGATTTGAAAAATACTAAAGATCTTCCAAATCTCGAAGAAATTGTTCTAACTAATTGCTTTGCCGCAATCATCGAAAATAGAGCTATTGATGATACTGAAGAAACGGAAAGTATTAATCGTGCTTTTTTATCACTGATTGAGAAGAAATATCATTTAAGAGATGATTATAAGGAATACATTGTCAAAGCCATCGAACGCAACGATTCAGCTGTAGTCAAAAAGGGATATGATATCTCTTGCGATTACATTGATATGCTCTATGGATATAAGAGTAACAACCAGCTTTTTGACTTTATATCGAAAATCTATAATGGCGCTCAGGTAGAAATAAACGGCAAAATGCTCAAAGTCGTTGTAACTGTTCCGGATATTAATATCCATGGTGTCCCAAATAAAGATGTGCTTGCTGAGATCAACAAGTATTCAGATAAGTATGGAACGATAAGCACCGTATATATAGATATTGCAAACGGAGCAGATATAAGAATGTATAAAAACATTAGGACTCATATAAAACACACAATACGAATGGAATCACACCAGTGGACATATGAGGCTGATTACAAAAACGGTATAAAAGATAAAGCAAAACCCAGATATTATGACTTCTAATAACCGGACACTCCGTCATATTGCAATGTGTTGGTTGTTGTTTTATATCTTCATCCGTCTATCATCTAGTAAAGAAAGATAGCGTCTATTTTTGATTATCAAAAAATCTCTAATTACTGACACTCATCCTTCAAATACAACCCCATCATCGCTCTGATATTCCGGATAATCCTGTCTTTCTCCAGGCGTATCACCGTATGTTAATGGACCATCAGCATTAGGTCCAGGTCTGTTGGGTCCTGCTGTGTAAGGACCATCTACAACTACATCTCCTCCTTGAGCATCGTACTGGTTAGGAAGAGCATCAGAATCCTTTGCACGCTCAGGATAGAGTTCACTCTTGAAATTGTGGTGGTCGTCTGCGATCTCTGCATCTGTGCACATGAAGTAGAGACCCGGATGATCCTTGAATACTGTGGCATCGCAGTGATACCACTTGCCGCCTAACTGTACCAAATTCCAGTAGTGAGCACTCTTTACTATAGGATATCTTTCAACCATAAGGTTAGGGATACCGGCGCAGTCAAGGAGCATCTTGGCGCAGGCAAATGAAACATAGCAGTCACCGCTCTTCCTTGTTAATCCTCTGAATGCCGCTTCCTCAAAGGTCTGGGATTCAGATACAGGCTGATAGTAAACATTGGAATGTACCCAGTTAAAGATCTCCCATGCTGTATCTATGTCATTATCCCGTTTGAGATTCGCAACTAAACTGTTAGCAATCTCATATGCAGGAGATGTTTTGCTGTAAGAAGCCTTTTCAGCTGTCCTCTTATATGCCTCTTCGTAGAGCTTTTCAGGCTTTGCAGCTGCATTATTAGTAAATCCGGCTGAAAAATTACCCTCGTTGATTATGGTAGCGCAGGATTCAATAACATTATCCTTGATCAGGTATGCAACTATACCGATAGCCAGAATGCCTAATATGCTAAGGAATACCTTTCCTACAGAACTTTTCTTCTTTTCTTTGTATTTGGTAACCTTCCTGGCACCTCTGTGTCTGACAGGAATATCGCTGCTTACTGAAGAAAAATCCGTATAAGTAAAATCTGTATAACTGCTGTTATTATCAGTTATATACCAACTATTTGTACCCATTATCGTTTTCCCCATTAACGTTTTTGTTTGCCGGAATGCAAGATCTGCCATCCGGCTACGTTTATAGGGTAAACTTAGGATTTTTCAAATTATCTTCGTTTCAGCATCAAAACGGCAACAGAAATGAGAGAAAAGTGGGGGCATCACATCATAAACAGCTTAGCAATAAGTACTACCGCAGCAGACAGATCAGCAAGTAAATAGCATAAGATAAAGACTAACGGGAGTTTTCTCTCATTTTCAGTAAAGGATACATATCGTTCTTTGCTATACCGGTTCTTCATGGCTTTCCACTCGGCATCGTAGGATAAAGCTGCAAGATGCTTTTCCATCATGCTAAGGACTTTCATCTTGCCGCGGTTATTCAGGTAATAAGACTGCATCGTTCTCTGCCAGGAAACGTTCAGAAGAACGCCTGGAATGGATAATGCTAAAACGATTGCCAATTTGGGGATTATGTTGCTACTTTCGCTTAACGCGAAAGTTGTTGCAGCTATAGTAATCAAAGCAGTGTTTGCACTGATATAGAAGCTGTTCATATTCTGTCTTCGTTCGACCAAGGATTCTGCGCTGCTGGAGAATATCTTATACTGTTCCAACAGAACATTCACATCGTAATCATCATTAGTTAGCTTGATATATGAATCGTCATTAAAACTCTTGATTGTTGAGAAAATAACCTCTTTATCCGTAACAACATCAGCTAAACAGATTTTTTCTTTCAGATTCTTATCAAAAACATACAGGCTCTCGTTGATCTCCACATCATCTGAAAGCTTAAGACATAAGATATATTTGTTGTGAGCAAGTGATTGCTTGATCTCCCATTCAACATTAGAATTCTTGGCTGAATGCTCACTTACGACATAGACTACCATATCGGCAAGCTTGATCATTCGAACTGCATCACGATGCCATGAATGCTTCAAATGTGGTCCTTCCGGTTTCTTTATCTTAAGGATCGTCTTTTTGCCGAATCTATCGGTTATTTCTTTGCGCAGCTTTTCAACTTCAGGTCTGCATTCACTATCATAAATTGTAAGTACTTTCATAGTATTTCAGACAATCCTTTCTGGTAACTCTTCCTCAGATATCTTAAATAATATCACTGATAAGACCTTGGAGCGCACCAAAGGAGAAATACAAATCCCCCGAGATCTGTAAGACCTCAAGGGATTGTTAAATCTATGTTAGAGCCAGCTTCTCACTTCTTCCAATGCTTCAGCTGGGACAGCCATCCGTCGTACTGGAGACGGCGGTCAGAGTCGTCCATGTTTTCGGGATTGGGCATATGCTCGATCAGAAAGTCGAGGAGGTCTTCTTTTGAGGAATACATGAACTTGCCGTCTGTGTAGCACCACTTGCAGTAATCTTCATTAAAGAAACCGTCCGGTTCCCTGCTGATGTTCAGGTCTTCGTTAAGGGGCATTCCACAACACTGGCAGTAAAGCTGCCTGGGGCTTCCGAGCAATGTGTTAATCGATACGTTGAACTCACGGGAAAGGATCTTCAATGTCTCGTTGTTAGGCTGGGTCTCGCCTGTTTCCCAACGGCTTACAGCCTGTCTTGTTACCAGTACTCTTTCTGCAAACTGCTCCTGTGTAAGGTTATTCTCTTCACGGATCTTCTTAAGTACATCTTTTGTTTCCATAATCTAGCTCCTTATTAGTTTTGATGGCTTGATTATGCAGCCTCAGGCTTTCAAAAACAAGCAACGCGTTGTTGCATCAGGTTTTCGGGCTGGAATAATACTTTCCCACATCTGCTATAATATCCCCGTTATTTCAAAAGATTGGATTAGAGATTTAATGATCAAGGTTTTAATGGTCTGTCACGGCAGAATAGGTGTCAGCGTAGATAAGCTTTGTAGTAGAACGATAAGCCACGATACGGTCTGAGATTTACTACAAATGACGCCCGATATGATTAACCGCGGTCCCGGATAATATTTCCGGGACCGTTTTTGTTGGACGAACGAGAATAATCGATCGAATCCTTAATAAACCATTGATTTAATCGCAAATAGTCTATTTAAAGATTTCACCCGTTGAGCAATTATCTTTAAATGCTATTTAAAGATTTTATTGACATCGGTAAAATCTTAAAATAGAATTATCTTGAACTAATAGCATCGGAGGTATCCACATGGTAATAAGAGAACACTATCTAAAGCAGATCAGACCATTTTACGATAGTGATCTGATCAAGATTATTACCGGAATAAGAAGATGTGGAAAGTCTGTTATCCTGGAACAGGTTCAGGATGAGATAAAGGCAGCTGGTAAGTCATGCCTCTTCCTTGACTTTGATCTTAAACCGATAAGAAATCTGATTCCCGATGCTGATTCACTTATCGACTATGTCGATAAGTATATAAATAAGGAAAAACTATATGTATTCCTTGATGAGATACAGAATGTTAAGGAATGGAATGAAGCTTGTCGTACTCTGCGCTTGAAGAATTGCTCGGTCTTTATATCGGGCAGTAATTCCAAACTATTGTCCAAAGAGTTCACCAAAGAATTATCTGGACGATATATATCATTCCGGGTAAGACCATTCGTATATAAGGAAATTCTGGAATATGCAGAGCAGAATAATAAAGAATACAGCATATCCGATTATCTTGTCTGGGGCGGATTCCCTGCCGCACTTGCACAGGATGATGTTGCGGCAAAAAGACGCTATCTTACAGATCTGAACGATACGATCGTATATAACGACCTTGAAAACCGTTATAAGATACGCAAAAAGGAAGAGTTTGAAAGAATCGTAGATTATATCTTGATATCCAACGCACGTGTATTCAGCGCCAAGTCTATATCGGATTACATGAAAGGTAAAAACATATCCGTTTCTGTTCCAACCGTTATTAAGTATCTTGGATATCTTAAGGAAGCATATGTTATTGCGGACGTCGCTCTTTACTCGCCAAAGGCCAAATCTAAGTTGAATTATTATTACAAACTTTATGATGAAGATGTATCGATGAACAGCATCAGGGTATCCGGGACAAGATATGATCTTACGCATAATCTGGAAAACATTGTTCTTAATGAACTGCTGTTCATGGGGTATGAAGTAACTGTATATGATAATAAAGGCAGAGAGATTGATTTCAGGGCAGAAAAAGACGGCAAGACCTATCTGATCCAAGTCGCATATTCTGTGGCTGAGGATAAGGCTTATGAAAGAGAATTCTCCGCTTTTTCAAACATTGATAACACAATAAAGAAGATAATCATAACCAATGATGATATAGATTATTCAACCAGTACGGTATATCACTATAAGCTCAAAGACTTCTTGATGAAGGATGAGTTATAAGTAATCAGTTAAAAGAAATAATGTATGGATCAATTGTTTGATCTTCTATCAGTGCTTTGGCAACACTTCTGTTAACTATTCTCATTTCATCGTCGTCTTCTTTGATGTTTGACACAAGACTCATGCTGCCATACCAAAGAATCTCCTTATCAATAACAGCATATCTTGAAGGAATACCATCAGCAAACAATACCTTTATGCCGGCCATTATCAGCTTGTTATGTATCTTCTCTATTCGTCCCTTGATATCATCAGAATAATGCGTGACAGGATAGGTAATAAGAGAAATCGAAGCGCTCTTATTCTTCATACCTGCATAACTACGAAGAAGACTTTCACTTCCAGCAGCACTCACATACGGGCTGCAGATAATCACTTCTGCTTTAGCATTAATAACATCATTTTGGAAAGCATCGCTATAGGTCTCACAGTCATAGAAATATTTATCATCCGGCTTTCGCTCCGCATCCTGCGATAACTCATACCCGATTCTTTTGTAAGTGCGAAGACGTTTGTTATACATGTTGGCAAACATCTCGATATGATGATCAACATAATCTATTACTGTTACTTTGCTCTTCCCTTCATAACTTCGGTTGAGCCTTCCCGTGTACTGTTCTACATTTCCGTCCCATGCTATCGGCATCGCAAGAAACAAGGTATCCAAACGGGAACAATTGAAGCCCTCTCCGACATACTGTCCTGTTGCAAGAATGATCAAAGATTCACTTTCAGGTATAGAACTAAGTCGTTCTCTTATTTCCTTGCGTTCTGACTGTTTCTTTCCGCCAGTCAAAACAAGAACATGATCGGCTTTATCTCTGACCTTTTCGAAAAGAACATCAAGTTGTGCTTTTCGCTTAGATAATACCAAAGGTGTGTGTCCCTGCTTTACACACGCCTCTATATCTGAAGCAATTATGCTATTGCGAAGATCACTATTAACCACAATCTCATATGCTTCATTTGATGTTAGCTTTTCTTTTGTAGAAATGATTGGTGTAAACCTTGGCTCAAGTATGTGTTCCATCCCCTGTAGGCGAATCTTGTCTATGGCAGTAAAACTGAAGCGGACCGGACCGAACTGCATCAATACAGTTTTGTCTTTACCATCTTCACGTTTAACAGTAGCAGTTAGACCATAAACATACTTTGCATTTACCTCTGATAACACCGCCTCTATGCTTTCAGCAGCACCATGGTGACATTCATCCATTATTACCATGCCATACTTTTTAACAAAGGGTTTTATCGTATCTCCAGAACCCAGAGACGACACCATAGCGACATCAATAATGCCAGTCATGGAATTATGTGATCCGGTTAATCTTCCGATCAGGCTCTTTCTGGTTTTCACCCTACCGGTCTTAGTTGTGTACTGAGGATAATCCTCGTTAATAACAAGAAACTTTTCCAGATCATTTATCCAGTTCTGCATGATCTCACTGGTATGAACCAGAATAAGGGTATTCACCTTTCTTTCTGAAATCAAATATGATCCGACTACAGTCTTTCCAAATCCAGTCGCTGCAGCAAGCACTCCAATATCATGTCCTTTCAAACTGCGAACGGCATTCTGCTGTTCTGGATACAGATCGCCTTTGAAAGAAACATTAATCTCTTTGCCTTTGTTACGCTTATCATCAACTGTATATTTAATCGATGCATCATTCAGATTATCACAGAGTTTATTGATACAGCCCCTAGGAATTGCAATGAATTGTTCTGTATCTTCTCCGGAATACACTATTCTCGGTATTCCAAATGTCGGGAGACTCATTGCCTGGTTCTTGAAATACTCAGGGTTATTGTATGCTGCCAATCTTCTAATCTTATTTTGAAGCCTTGGCTTAATACCTTTCTTATCCACATAAACTCTGTCAGCAAGAATAATTTGAACCAGACCTTCGGTATCGGTTTTCTCAAATCTGTTCCTGTTTTCCCAAGGAGTCTCATTTATAGATATCTGTCTTGGTGCCTCGTCATCGCTATCATTATTGCTTATGCTGTATTTGTTTCCCCAAGAAGACAGTTTCTCATCTATGAATACTTCGCTGAGCTTACCTGTATTCTTAAGCACACTCCACTGATCATTGTAAGGCAACCAGTTTTCATCAACAAAGACACTGTTCCCATTCTTTACCGCACGCCCTTGTAATGGAAGGGCTACAAGATTTCCAAGACCTCCTTCTGGAAGTTTATCCTGTGCAGGAATCATACGATCGTAAGTATCAAAAGACTGCTGGTTAACACCTTCAGCTCCCTTATCCAAAAGAGCAGTACCAAACAGTCTGACCTTCTTGATATTTATCGCCTTTTCAAAAAATAACCAAACATGTGCGCCTTTGCCGGAACGCGACCTTTCGACCAGGCATGGAACGTCATTATCTGCACAGATTGCTCTCAACGCATTTGCTTCTTCCTGCCATTTAACAGAGTCAGAATTGTCATCATGATTATCAAAATCAAAAACAAGATAATTGCAGGTTCCATCCGGCCAAACAGGGTATAATCCAACAACATCTGAACAGTCTTCCTTCACACCCATCAGATGTGCGTAAATAATCTCACCCGTCAATGGTTTGTACTTCTGATTGGGACATGATTGGCATTTGATGTTCTTGCCTTCCTTCTTACCGCAGAGCCCAGCCTTCCAAAAATTATCGCATTGGGTGTAATAGCCATGCTTTCCTGTCTTGGCATTAGGCTTTCCGGAACGAAGACTATAAACATCTCTTCGGCCCTTGAACATCGAATAATAGAATTGGACAAGTTCTTTGGTAATGGGTTCTTCTTTGATGCTTACTACACTCGTTTCATCTTTTTCAGAGTTATTGTCGGGCTTGTCATACGGAATACCGGCATCATCTAACAGTTTCTTGAGATACTGATTCTCAGCTTCAAGTTGCTTAATATGCTCCGTAAGTTCGTTATACTGATCTTCTGCCAAAACTCTCATTGCAGTCCCTTGTTCCTTCGCACTTTATCTAATTAGAACTCTTGCCCGTTCTGCATGAAATTCAATATGTTTACATGCTTTATTCCGTTTCTGTTCTGAAGAAGATAGTCTGTTGTCATAACATACTTGGGGTAATTATCTTTGATCATTTCGAGCGCACGGTATTCCCGGTCTTCGGTTTCCCTACTGTTCAAAATAGTCATAGCAACTTGTATGTAAGAATACTCCATAAAGTCTTTTCTTACTATGAAATCGCATTCAAGCTTCCCAATGCGTCCTACACTTACAGAATATCCTTTTGCTCTGCAATAAACATAAACTATATTTTCAAGTACTGGACCATAGTTTATCCTGTTATCCGTATTTGTTGAGAAGTAAAAACCCAAATCAGCAAGATAGTATTTTTGCTCGCCTGAAATAGATCTTCTGGATTTTAAATCAAATCTCTCACACTTATGTATTATTTTTGCATCTATCAACGCCTGAACATATCGATTTAAAGTTTCTCTTCTTATATCGCATCCTGCATTATGTAAATCATTAAGAATATTCGTAAAACTCGTTGTAGCACCAAAGTTGTTTATTATGTACGTTTGTACTTTATTGAATACAGATACCTTACGGATCTTAACTCTCTTTTTTATGTCTTTTTCGAAAATTTCCTTAATAACACCTTCTACGTATTCCCGTTTGTCTTTCAGATCCGGAATGCTTAATGTTCTCGGGAAACCACCTTCCATAATATATTTTTCAAATTCTTCGTTGGTATTGTCACTAACAGTTTGTTTGAGAAACTTTTTCATGCCGATATACTCGTCAAATGTCAACGGAAACATTTCAAACTCCAAATATCTTCCAGTAAGTTTAGTGACCAATTCCCCGCTTAAAAGATACGAATTGGATCCTGTAATAAATATCGAATATTCGTCTTCCTCACGATAACCGTTGATTACTTCCTCAAACCCTTCAACATTTTGTATTTCATCGATAAATAAATACTTAACACCTTCAGCCACACAAAGGCTGTCAATAACGTTTTCAAGGGCATCCGGTGTTTTTATTGATTTATATCCTCTTTTGTCCAGATTAATATATATGATGTTTTCTTCCTTAACTCCCGAAGCAATCAATTCCTCTGCAATAGACTGCATCAGACAAGATTTTCCGCATCGTCTTATACCTGTTATAACTTTTATCAAATCAGTTTCATGATAAAAGCCACGAATGTTTTTTAAATAATTCTCTCTGTGATACAACTTCATTTTTTCTATCCTCCAACGCAATAGTATCATTCTCAATGCGTTATTTCAACGTTAAAGCGGTATCTTTTGCATTTTCATCGGAATTTATCGCTTTAACTGCACATTATGTCGTTACTTGCGGTTCGTTACTAAATAACCGCATCATGCTAAAATACTATCCGGAATTTACTTAGGAGTATTACGAATGATAAAGGTTTTGTTTGTATGTCACGGCAATATATGTAGATCGACTCTTGCTCAGTCGGTCTTGCAGGATATGGTCAATAAGGCAGGCATTGCAGATAAGTTTGAGATCGACTCTGCTGCGACGAGCCGCGAGGAAATCGGCAATGGTCCGCACTATGGGACCGTAAGCAAGTTAAGAGAAGTCGGCATCCCGGTGGTGCCTCACCGTGCGCGCCAGATGACACGCGCAGATTACGATTACTACGACTTCCTGATCGGAATGGATACTTATAACATCTCGAACATGAACCGCATCGCTGGCGGAGATCCTGACGGTAAGATCTATCAGCTTTTAGAGTTCGCGGGATCCAAGAGAAGTATCGCAGATCCCTGGTACACAGGTAATTTCGATGAGACTTACGACGATGTTACTGAGGGTCTTGATGCCTTTATGGAGTATCTTGAGAAGAAAGGACTGATATAATCCTTTTATGTTACTTGTTTACTGGCTTATATTAGTTAATCTCGTCGCGTTCATACTGTATGGCGCGGATAAATCCTACGCTAAGAAAGGCAAACGCAGGATCCCTGAAAGGACGCTCCTTTTCTGGGCTTGGATCGGCGGATCTATTGGTGCGTTCCTCGGCATGAGGATCTTCCACCATAAGACGTTAAAACCGAAGTTCTTTGTGGCTCCCGTCCTGATGGCATTAGAGATCGTGATCTGCGGTGTGTGCCTTTTCGAGAACTACCATCTGGTCACGACTGAATATGAAGCTGACTTGGGTCTTGCCTCCGACATAACTGTCGTTCAGGTGTCAGACCTGCATAACCAGATCTTCGGGATAAAGGAAGGAGCGCTTCTTAAGAGGATCGAGAAGGCTGATCCGGACATCATCGTCGTCACAGGCGACGTGGTGGATAAGTCTCACACCAATTACGGCATCGCGCTGGACTTCTTCAAGGGCGCTGTTAAGATCGCGCCTGTCTACTATGTCACGGGTAATCACGAGAAATGGCTCGCGGGACCTAAGATGGACAAGCTTTTCGCCGACATGAAAGAAATGGGCGTCGTATTTCTGGAAGACACATATATAGATATGGGTGAATATATCCTTGCCGGCATCTCGGACGGGTCACTCGAGTCGTTCGTCGCATACCCGCCTTTCGATGAATCGAAACCGGTGATAATGCTCGCACACGAACCGCAGTATTCTCCCCTTTATAAGAACCTGGGCGCGGACCTGGTATTAACGGGTCACTACCACGGCGGACAGATAATAATACCCGGTGTGGGCGGACTCGTATCGCCTGAATTCGAGATCTTCCCCAAGATGTATCAGGGAATGAACGACATTGACGGCATGAAGCTCGTGATCTCAAGAGGCCTTGGCAACAGCATCCTGCCCGTGAGGATCAATAACTATCCCGAAGTTGTTGTGGTAAAGGTACACTGAAAACCCTAAGGACCCGTTGCGCCCTGTATCGCCGGCATGCTAAAATTTCTTTATGAATTATGCACGGACGGTCGCAACTGAATACGGTCTTGTACGAGGCATCGTCAGAGACGGGTGCGAGGAATACCTTGGAATCCCGTACGCACAGCCTCCTGTTGGCGAGCTCGCATTCAAGCACCCCGTTCCGCCCGAACCCTGGGACGGCGTCAAGGACGCTGTAAGAGGCTCTATCAATCCTGTTCAGGGCAAGGGAAGATCCACGATATTATTTGACGGCAGGGACTGCCTTTACATGAACATCTTCGTGCCTCAAGGTCTCGCTCCTGACGCACCGGTAATGGTATGGTTCTACGGCGGCTCTTATGCGAACGGCGGTGTCGGCAGATTCAGGGAAGACGGCGACGAACTCTCATACGACATGGCGCTCTTTGCCAAAGAGACGAAGACCGTCTGCGTTAACTTCAATTACAGACTTAATCTTGAAGGCTTCTGCAACCTTCATTTCCTTGATAAGAACTTCGATCAGAATAACGGACTTTTCGATCAGATCATGGCGCTGAAATTCGTCAGAAATAACATCCACCGCTTCGGCGGAAATGCCGATAACGTGACGGTTTTCGGGCAGTCGGCAGGCGCAGCATGCATGCTCGCGTTAATGGGAGATCCTGAGACCTCTGACCTGTTCGACAAGGCTATCGTGCAGTCGGCGTGCGTCGACTCCTTCTGGACCGAGAAGCAGAGCCAGCGGTTAACGATGAAATACTTAGGCTTCTTAGGCGTCGGAACAACTCCTTCTGAGCTTGCGCGGCTCAAGGATATCGATATCGCACTGGTGCACGAGGCAAATGCCAAGCTGCGCCAGCTCGTATTACGCGAGGGCAATTCGAACTGCTGCTTCTCACCCACCATAGACGGCGTCACTATCAAGGACGCACCGGGCGAACTTGCCAAGAACTTCGATAAGCCTCTCCTGATCGGCACGACGAGTCAGGAAGGCGACCTCTTCGTAAAGAATATCCCGGACCTTCTGATGCCCCTGGCAGCCTACTGGTTCAAGTTCAAGTTCAGGCCGGGCAAGGGCGCGCACCGCTATATGGCAGATGACTTCACGGCAAAGTTCTACAGGGAGCCTGCAAGAGATATCGCCCGCCACCTGAAGGGCAGTTCATGGGTCTACGAATACCGCTATCAGACGCCCGACATGATCAAGCGCCAGGCAGGATGCTGCCACGCATGCGAGCTTCCTGTTCTTTTCGGAAGGTCAAACGATTACATCAGCATTGAAGATCCGGTCTCAAGGCGCGTCGGCGAGAAGATGCGCGAGATCTGGGGCGAATTTGCGTACAACGGATCGCTTTCATGGAAGATGTTCAAGGATGAGGAAGTCGTAAAAGCAATAGATTAAGGCTTTTACCGAACAACCTCCCTCCTTTATGTGCGAGTTTGTTTTTATCCCTTATATTTGCATTAACCTTCTACTATAATAGGTTAGTGGCTTCGTGCCCCAAACGGAGGAGATAATATGGTTGTTTCAACAAAAGGCCGCTACGCACTCCGCGTAGTTATAGATATCGCAAAGTACGGCAAGAACGGTTATGTCACATTAAGCGGCATCGCCGAAAGACAGGGTCTGTCCGAGAAGTATCTCGAGTCGATCATAAAGATGCTCGTACAAAAAGGCCTGGTAATCGGCCTCAGAGGCAAGAACGGCGGCTACAAGCTCGCCAAGGATGCCAAGGAGATCACCGCATGGGACATCATCTCCGTCACAGAGAACGACTTCTATGTCGTCGCATGCATGGACCCCAACGCACCCATGTGCGACCGCGTCGACAAATGCGTAACCCTCCCCATGTGGAAAGACTTCAGCGTAGAGATGGAGAAGTTCTTTAAGAAGTACACGATAGCCGAACTCGCCGAGAAGGAACTGGCGCAGTAAGGGTCTTTATTAGTTTGCGCGATTTTTGAAGGCAGTTCGCTCTCCGGTGGGGGCGGGCTGCTTTTTTATAGCTGGTGACGATTTGGTGACGGCAGAGGCTGAAATCGTCACCATTTTCGTCACCAAAGCCCCAAAATGCACGAAATGGTGTCGGATTTGTGGTTTTACGTCACCATTTCGTCACCACGCGCTAATCGCGGGGAAATGTGCGGACACAAATGGCATTTCCGGTGGATGTGTCCGATAGCCGCCCCTTTCCCATCTCTTGGAAGGCAGTTCACTTTTTAGGCAACTTTTTTCGCGTTTTTGTTGACTGAAATGTTGATTTTGGGCGAAAGTCGACTTTTTATGCAACTTTTTTCCGGAAAATGTTGACTGAAAAGTTGCATTGGCCGGTAACACATATCCGGAACCTGGGCAGCAATAATCCTCGGCCGGTAACACATATCCGGAACCTGGCGCAGCAATAATCCCCGGCCGGTAACGCCCGCATTTACAGCAGAAAGCAGTCCGCCCTTACAGTCCTCTCGCCTTAAGTCCCTGAACGACGCCGACGTAGAATTCGCGGATGTCGAAGCCGTCGATGTTCTCGCGGTTTAAGTCGATCATGTCGGCGTGTGAGATGCCGCGCAGGCCTTTGTTCGTAAGGAAATGGTAGTCGGAACCCCACTGGAAGGAGTCCTCGCCGACGAGGCCGTCGTTGTAGCCGTCGAAGTGCTTTACGAAGTGGTAGCTCATGTTCAAAGGGAACTTGCCGCTCGTCGCGTGGTTCAGCTTTGAACCGAAGCTCTGAGTGTAGATGTTATCGAACTGGTAAGCCATCGGCTCCATCTGCTTGTTGAGGCGCTCGACGCCCGCTTTGGTAAGGTCGGTTACGGCCTTGATGAAGTCAGGGTTGTTGTCGCCTGCGAGCTTCGCGCCCTTGTTATAGGCGGCAGCTACGGTGTTGCGCAGGTTCTCGGGTGCCTTGTTCATTAAGTACTCGGCGAATTCGCAGCCGTGGTGCGGCGTGTTGATCGTGGTCAAAGAAGCGACGTAAGGCGCCATGCCGAGCATGGAGATGCAGTATCTTGAGTCGAGGCCGCCCTTACTGTGGGCGATGATGTTGACCTTCTCGGCGCCCGTCTCTTCGAGGCAGCGCACGATGGATGACTTGAGCTGAAGGGCGCATGTCGGGACGTCGCCTGCTGATTCCTGGCCGCCGTAGTAGATGGTGGCGCCGTTCTTGATGAGTTCGGCAGGGACACGGCCCCAGTAATTCAGGTGCTCTGAATCACGGAAGAAAACGCCGTGGACCATGAGGATCGGGTACTTGGTCTTGCAGACCTGATCGGCTTTTCGAGCTTCGTCACGCCAGTAACGCTGGCTCTCTTCACGGACTTCCCTGCCCGCGATCTTGACGATTATTGAGAGTACGAAGAGATTCGCGATGGGGATCATGCCGCAGAAGATTCCGAGGAGCCTCTTGCTGATGCCGATCTGCTTTGAAGTCAGGTAGACGATTATTATGCCCGTCCAGAAGTATGCGTTAAGAAGGCCGACCGTGACACATGCGTAGACGATTATTGGCGTCCAGCCGATGTCTTCAACGAAGAGCAAGGATACGATGAACGCAGGGATCACCACGAGCAGTGTGAACGGGAAGACAGACAGGATCGTGTTGCCATAAGAACAGATCTTAAGTCTCGCGCCGGCGATGCCTTTCGCATACTGGCCGGGAAAAATGAAGGCCAGTACTGCGAGGATCACGGTCAGTGCTATGAACCAGTAACTGATAAGGTACAGGAACGGGCTTAAGCAAGCTGCGGTGATAAAGATCCCGTCAAAGACTTTTACAACCGGTCTTTCCTTAAACATAAGAATTACCTCTTAAAACAACTTTACGGAACTGATTATACAGCCTTTTTACCAGCTTGCAGAATCGCCTGTGTTGTAGTTGTTGTCGCCGTTGTTGCCACCGCCGCCATTACGCTCCTTGTTGGCATCGTCCTGAATGCCCTTGATGCGCTCGGCAGGTGTCTTGGTAGGCTCACCCTGACCCTGTCCGCCAGGTGTAGGCGTAGGTGTACCTTCGCCCTGACCTCCGGGTGTAGGTGTCGGAGTACCTGTGCCTTCTCCGCCTGGAGTAGGTGTAGGTGTACCTGTGCCTTCGCCGCTCGGTGTAGGTGTAGGCGTGCCATTCTCGTTACCGGGTGTCGGAGTAGGTGTCTCTCCACCGGGTGTGGGTGTAGGTGTATCTTCTCCGCTGGGAGTAGGAGTAGGTGTGTCCTCTCCGCTGGGTGTAGGCGTAGGTGTATCTTCTCCGCTAGGCGTCGGTGTCGGAGTAGGAGTCTCTGTAGCATCCGCATCGGGCTTAGGTGAAGGTGTCGGAGTTGCAGAAGGAGCATTCGGATCCGGGGAAGGCGTCGGCGTATCTGTAGGTGTCGGCGTCGGCGGATTCTCGTACTGATTCTTCAGGTCTTCGATGAACTGGTTGATCTCGTTATAGAGCTTCTGTGCAGCATAGTAGTGACCGTCGTTTTTCTCGGTCGCACAGCCCTTCTCGGAAAGGATGCTCTTAGCTGTCTCACAGATCTCGATGGTGTCCTTATAGTTATCTTCGTTAATCGTCTTAACGTCGATAGGTGTTACATAGGACAGGGCATAGTTAACTCTGATCTTGCAGTCGTAGGGATCTTCAGGTCTTAAGTTAAGAGCAGTCTGGTACTCCTCCTTGGCCTTCTGGTAATCGCCTAACTTATAGAAGACGTTTCCTCTGTTGAAGTTGTTGATGTAAGGCTGTGTGAAGCCTAAGAATCCCAACTCGTTCTGCTGGAATACTCCCGCATCAAACTTTTCGATGAGGTTTCTGTTGCCATAGTAGTTAACGAGGAGAATACCGAGGAATAACGCGGTAACGATCCAGATTGAAATAGCTATCTTCTTTGCCATACGTCACACCCTCCTCTTTACGCTTATGAATTCATAAGCGATGAGTACTGCGAGCGGAATGACAAACCAATAGTATGTATCGGCATATCCGTACTCGGTTGATTCTTCCTGCTCGGCGTCGAGAAGCTTTAAGGACTTCTCGATCGTGGGATCGATATCTTCAGAGCTGCTCATGTGGACGTAATCGAGCTTCAGATCCTTGGAGAGCTGCTTTAAGTTCTTCTCATCGATCTTGGAGACAGCGGGCTTATAAGGCCAGTCTCTCTTATCCTCAACGAGGACTGTCTCATCGTGCATCTCATCGTAGTAGTGCATCTGGCCGCCCTTAGCCGTGCCGTAACCCATTACTGCACCGCCTTCAACGCCTTCTGCGATTCCTTCGAAAGACTCGAGCTTGTGGTCGTCTGTATTCTCACCGTCTGTCAAGAAGAATACGACAACGTGGCCGTCGTTAAGCATCTTGGCATCGTTGATCATCTGGCCTAAGAGTTCCTTGCAGCAGTTGATGTTCGTACCTGTCGCATGGTAATCGACGATAGGCTTTATGGCGTCGACGCATGTCTTAACATATGTGCAGTCGTCGGTAAACGGCGTAACCAAGTTAACGTCGTTATTAAAGTCGATGACGCAGAACTTGGCTCCGGTCAGGGTCTTCGTGATGTATTCGATATCTTCCTTGGCGCCTTCCATTCTGGTCTTTCCGCCATGGTCTTCTGCCTGCATGCTGAGCGTGTCATCCAACACGATGATGCAGTAGCAGTTAAGCTTCTGTCTCATGACCTTGACCTCATTGGAGACGTACATGGGTCTTAAGTTGATCGCGAAAAGAAGCAGCACCATGATGATCTGCCTGATGTAAGGGATAATGCCTTTTCGCTTAATGACCAGAAGGACAATGCAGATGATGGCCATTAACCAGATGGGGATTATAGGTTCAAACTTAAACTGGTCCATCTGATCACACTTTCAGGATGAATGCCAGGGCAAGCATGAGAGCCAGAGAGAAAAGTAGTATCTTGAAAGGCTTCTCGGGAAGCTCATTCTCGATGATCTCATACTGCGTGTCATCCAAAGCTGCCATCTGCTTTCTCAAGTTGGCAACTATATTGTCTACTACGTCGTCATCTTCGCCGTACCAGAAAGATCCGCCCGTTCCTTCAACGGTCTCCTGCATCATCTTTCTGTCGACGTCCTTCATTATCTCTGTGCCGATTCCGAAGACTGTGATTCCTCTTTCCTGGCACATCTTGCCTGCTTCGGGGAGAGTGACGATCTCGTCTCCGATTACGGCATTGTCGTTGTCACTTGTAAATATGATGATCCTCGTACGGTCAGGCTTCTCCTCAACATCGTAGAAATCCAGAGATGCTGCGGCAAGGCCTTCACCGATAATTGAAGAACCTCTCTCAGGCCATCCGACGATCGTTCCGTTCTCGATAAATGCCTGTGCCTCAAGGTACTTCTGTGAGTAGAGGATCCTGTTGTGCTGCATGTCTATACGCATCTGCAGGCCTTCCTTGATCCTGTCCAGAGTACGGAGGATGTACTGGTAGTCGTTCGTAAGGGGGCAGAGAAGGACCGGTGAAGTATTGAAGATTACGATACCGAATCTCTCGCCGTTAAGTTCCTTTACGATGTTTTCGAGCTTGTCGATAAGTGTCTCATTAAGAACGTCAACCGAGCTCGAGATATCGAGGCAGAGGATGATGTCCCTGTTATAGTTTGCGAGCTGCTTGGACTCTGTCTTGTAAGGTCTTGCCATAAGGAAGCCTGACAGAACGAGGCTCGCGATGATCGAAATGATAAGTGCATACTTAAGGACGTTGTACCAGACGACTCTCGCCTTGAACATCGCTTCTTTCCTCAAGTATTCAGGCAGGTAAGCCTTCTTACCGCCGCTGTATTTCCTGCGCAGTCTGAACGTGATAAAAGCAGCAATAATGCAAACCACTGCCACGCCCGCGCAAATATATAAAGCTAAGGGGTTCTTCAGTTCCATTCAGCCACCAGTCTCCTTGATTTTTCCAAAGACGCTCTAACGTCACCTTCTGAAATCTTATCGAATTCAGGCTTATAGTATTCTCCGACGAGCATTGTGAGTTCCTTGAACTCAGTGTTGCTGATCTCGGCAAGAGTAAACTTGTCGACTTCCGTTCCGGTCGCCTTGTAAACGAATTCTCTTACGACCTTACTCATGCCCTCATATGCAGGTCTGATCTTTGTAGTGTCCTGATTGTAGGAAGCTTCGATCTTATCCAAAGCAGCAAGATACTGCGTCTTGAGCTTTGCGATATCCGGCTTTACAAAGACCGGTTCTTCCACAACCTTCTCCTTGGTCTTTACCTT
This sequence comes from uncultured Clostridia bacterium, assembly GCA_946403085.1. Classification (GTDB taxonomy): domain Bacteria; phylum Bacillota; class Clostridia; order Saccharofermentanales; family Saccharofermentanaceae; genus Saccharofermentans. The sequence goes on from CAMIYM010000005.1 coordinate 164,243, forward strand.
GAGGTTCTTAAGGACACCATAGAGGAACATGCCAATGATGAGGAGAGTGAGGAGGCCAAGAACGACTCCCGTGATAAGTATCGGAAGCGAAGAATAATCAAATAATCTTCTTAAATCAATCGTTGTCGGCATATCTTTAATTCACACTCTTATTCTTTTCGAGAAGTTCGGCGATCTTACCGTCGACTCTTTCGGCCGTATCGACCTCGACCCACGGGATGCCGCTTCTGTTAAGCTTCTTGATAGCGTCAGCTTTCATCTGTTCCTGAAGCACCTTCTGCTTCTTCCTGATGGCTTTGCTCTGCGATAAGAAAGGCGGGATATAGCCCTTGTCGTAAACGTTATAGACCTTCTTACCGAAGATGTCGCCGTCGCTGACATTGATGAGGAGCACATCGTGTACCATGGTGATCTGTCCCAAAAGGTTATCTGAAAGCTTCAAGATACCCTCTGTATCAGTGACCATGACGATGATCATGCGCCTTTTGATGTTGTGCATTATATAGCTCAGGATGCCGTTAAGATCAGACTTGTTCTCAGGAGTTAGGCACTTGGCATAGCCTTCAAGAAGGAATTCCAGGTTAAGGAAACCAGTCTTGAAAGGTGATCTTTCCATCTTCTCATCGTGATAGTAAAGACCTGATACATAGTCGCCGTTGTCCGTAACCATGTAAGCAAGAGTACCGCCGGCCATAAGGGCAACTTCGCCCTTCTCCTCACCGGTCTTAGTCTCAGCGAGCATTCTTCTGTTCGCGTCCATGACCAGCATGATATTGTGTCTCTTCTCGGCGATATACTGCCTGACAAGGACCTTCTGGGATCTGGAAGTCGCCTTCCAGTCGATATCCTTGATATCATCTCCGGGCACGTACTCACGGAGCTCATCAAAGTTCATACTTCTTCCCTTATAGATGGAGTTGTATGAACCGTCGAGAACTCTGCTCGTAGCCTTGTCCGTAGCTATGGTCTTATAACGCTTCAGCCCGAACTTAATTTTCGAGACGTAGTCTAAGTTCATGGAGTAACGATTGCTCCGACAATAGCATCAACGACCTGCTCAGGCTTGATTCCGTCTGCGATAGCAGCGAAGTTGAGCATGATTCTGTGACGCATTACTTCGTGGCGCATTGCCTTAACGTCGTCAGGTGTAACATAAGCTCTGCCCTGGATGAGAGCGACTGCCTTGGATACTTCCATGAATGCGATAGCCGCACGTGTGGAAGAACCCATTGCTACATAGCCTGCGAGGTTCGGTGAGATGTACTTAGAAGGATCACGTGTAGCCTGAACGATATCAACGATATACTTCTTGATCGCAGGTGAGATATATACTCTCTTGCAGAGATCCTGTAAGAACTCGATATCTTCGATAGTTGCAACAGACTTTGATCCTCTGAAGACGTTACCTTCGATCCTGTTAAGGATCTCGACTTCCTCATTAACATTAGGATATGTAATGATCTCCTTAAGAAGGAATCTGTCCTGCTGAGCTTCTGAAAGCTCGTAAGTACCTTCCTGCTCGATAGGGTTCTGTGTAGCGATAACGATGAATACCGGAGGGAGCTTATATGTCTGGCCGCCGATACTTACTGATCTCTCCTGCATGGCTTCGAGCATCGCAGACTGTGTCTTTGCAGATGAACGGTTGATCTCATCCAAGAGAAGGAAGTTAGCATAAACAGGTCCGATCTTTGTCTCGAACGTGTTGTTGGTCATATTGAATGTTTGTGTACCGATGATGTCGGAAGGCAAAAGGTCAGGTGTGCACTGTACTCTTGAGAAAGAGCCGCCTACAGCTTCTGTCATGACCTTAGCTGCCGTTGTCTTAGCAAGACCCGGTACAGATTCCAAAAGGATATGGCCGTTGGCGATCATGGAAACCAGGAGTGATACTCCGAGCTGTGATTGTCCGACGATCTTGGAATTATAATAAGTCCTTATTTTGTTAATGATCTCACCTGATCTTGCAAGCTCATCAACATTGATGTTCATTACCAGTTGTTCAGCCATAAAAACCTCTCATTCCTATGTGTTTTAGCCGTGCTTTGCGTGACTGATGTCACGTTTACACATAACCGTAAAAATAATTTGACTTGCCTATTATACTATCTAGTGCGCAATTTGTTTAAGAATTTTATGTTAATGCCTTCACTTTTGCGCCACTTTTCGAGGCCTGTCATCTTAAAAAACAGTTTGATAATCAAAATTGTTGCATTTTGTTAGGAAAAAATTTGGGCAAAATTGTGGTGTATACGATCACACCGACGTGAAGCAGATGATATACCCCTCATCGTCCTGCCTGATAACCTTGGCGTAAGATCTCGCATCGCCCTTCTTCAGCATTATGTTCGACCTGTATCTCAAGGCGACCTCCGGCTTGATCTGAGCATACTTGTTATCTTCAGACACCTTTACGATGATGCACTTATGAGGCGTCTCGTTGACCTTCTTCTCTTCAAGGAAGAAGAGTTCATATTCTTCGGAGATCTCGTCCGCCCATGAGAACTCTCCGCTCTTACGGGCAAGCTTGATATCTTCAATGCCTGTAATGTCATAATATTTAAGAACGTCGGCGCCCTTGGGAAGGAATGTGTCCTCCGATGCGATGTCGAGCTCCTCTGTTATCGCTTTTCGAGTATTCTCGGTAATAAGGATCTGGCCTCCGATCGTAAGGCCTTCCAGACGTCCCGCGATATTTACCGACTGGCCGATGCAGCCGTACTTCATGGTCTTCTCGGAGCCGATGTTGCCGACGACAGTATCGCCCGTATTAATGGCGATTCCCATCTCGATGTCAGGATAACCGTGCTCGTTATTCCACTTGTTTACGTCAGCTATCGCATTCTCCATCTCGATCGCGCACTTAACAGCCAGCGCCGCGTGGTCTTCCCAGTACTTGGGTGCGCCAAAGATCACTAGGATACCGTCGCCTAAGAACTCGATGAGCGTGCCGTGGTACTTCTCTATGACTGCGACCATGTGACGGAAATAATGGTTAAGCAATGTGATGAGGTCCTGCGCCGGAAGCTTGGACGAGAGTGCGGTAAAGCCTCTAAGATCGCTCATGAGGATCGTGACATTCTGCGTGGCGCCTCCGATCTTCTGGCCTTCTTCCGTGGAAAGCACGTAGTCGGCAATGTCAGGCGTCGTATAGCGTGCAAAAGCAGAACGCACCTTGATGAGCTTTGTGAGGTCCGTAATTACGATCAGGTAGACCGCGATCTCCTGCTTATAGAAAGTGACCCTTACGTGGAGGTTATGGACATCACCTTTGTTATCGACATAGTCGACGATGTCCTCCTGCGAAGTGAGCTTCTGCGTGACGGCATCGATGAAGAGCTGGATGAAGTCATCGTTGCCCTTTATGTAAGGAATCGCATTCCAGATCTTCGACTTGTCTTCTGATGAGATCCCCAGGAGCCTTTCTGCTGCCGGATTCGATACCAGAAGCTCTCCCGTAGCAGAGATGATGCAGATTGCATCATCGGATTTCTCGTAGAAAAACCTCGACTGTTCGGGAGTGATATTTAATGCCATTATGCTTCCTTAAAGTGTTATATAAGGTATTGATCAGAACTTCTTTATAATAGCGACATCGACGACAGAGCCCTTAACGCTGACCTGTACGTCATCTGCGATGTTCGCGACGATGGACTTCTCGAGCTCGTCCCATGCCTCTTCGTTATCTTCCTTATCGGCCTTATCAAGAGAATTCTTATAGTCCTGAAGTGTCCAGAGGAAAGCCGCCGTGTGCTCGTAGGATTCAGGGCAGCCCATCGCCATGTAGCCGATCGGAATGCTGCGCTGGATCATGCCAGCTTCCGGAGCGGGCATCAATGCGATCGAGATGCGGTCTCTTAACTTGCCCATGAAGCCCTTCGCTGCGGCATTCTCGCCGGTCCTTGAAAGGCTCAGGAATTCCTTGCGGACCTCCTGGTTCATCTCGACTTCAGCCTTCATGTGGATCTTATATTCTTTGTTATTCTCTTCGATCCAGAAATCAGCATCGCCGTTGCCGCCTGCGATACCGTGGAACATGCCGATAAGCTCTTCCGTGAGGAGCCTTAACCTTATGGCCTCCTTGCCGGTAAGATCGTTATATTTTGCGGCCTTCTCGGTAGCAGTAAGCGCCTCGTCGGACCCCTTGCCGTCACCTTTGATCTTGATAATATCTGTAATCACTTAAAAGTTCCTTCCAATCATTCGATCGTTAAGATATCTACGAAGCCTGTGATGTTGAACACTTCCATGATGAGCTCGTTAACGTTCTTTATCTTCATGGAGCCCTGCTTGTTCATTGTCTTCTGGGCAACGAGAAGGGATCTTAAGCCTGCAGATGAGATGTATTCGAGCTTTTCCATGTCGATAACGAGGTTCTCCACGCCGCCTAAGTTCTCAGCAAATACCTTGTCGAGATCAGGAGCCGTTGTCGTATCGAGCTTGCCTTCGAGGGCGATGGAGAGGTTGGAACCGTTCTTTGTTTTCGTAATGTTCATCATCAGTTCTCCTTATTTACAATGATTTCGGGCATAATGTACCCATACAGGAAAAGAATCAAAACTCTTTGCGTAATTATACTATATCGGATGAGTGTTTTTCATAATTCCCGTATAATATAAACAATCCGTTTACACTTACTGGTATTAAATGGCCGCTTAACTGAACTGCGGCACACGAGGGCTACATCATATGGAAGAGCTAAAACTGGAAGCCACAAAAGCAAATCTCGACAAGGTCTTATCCTTCATCGACGGCCATCTCGAAAACAACGCCTGCTCCATGAAGAGCCAGATGCAGATCGATCTCGCCGCCGAAGAGATCTTCGTCAACATCGCCCAGTATTCATACGCACCCGGCACGGGATCTGCCACAATCCGTATCTCTGTTGCTGACGGCTCAGCCGAGATCACATTCATCGACTCCGGCATCCCCTACGACCCGCTCGCCAAAGAAGATCCCGACATCACCCTCTCAAGCGAGGAGCGCCAGATCGGCGGCCTCGGCATCTTCCTCATCAAGCAGTATATGGACGACGTCCGCTACGAATATTCCGATGGCCAGAACAAGCTCACCATCGTCAAGAAACTGTCCTGACATCACTTTTTCGACAGAGGTACCCACATGAGTCCCGAAAACAAATCCAAGATCGCTTCAGAAAAAGTTCCAGCAAACGCTTCAAAAAACGCTTCAGTAAACACTTCAGAAAACGCTTCCAGGTTCGACGCCAGGAAATCCCTTTCCGCGAAAACAGTACGCTCGACGCTCTTGAGCTGCCTGATCTTCGGCCTGATCATCCAGTTCGTCGCGCTCTCATTCTACGCATACTCATTCATACACCAGTACATCAGGATCGCAGACGCCGCTGCCCGCCAGTGCCGCCTGTCCGTAACCCACGGCGCCGACGCATGCAAACTCTCCGACGATGTCATGAGGATCTACAACTCCTTAAGTGACGCAGACCGCGCCAAGGTCGGCACACCTGAGTACAGACAGTTTTTCGCAGAGGTCGAGACGGGCGAAAACAGCGACTACGCAAGGATCTTCCGCATCATCCAGGACACCCGTAATTTCCAGGACGTTTCCGATGTCTTCATCGCAATGTACGACGCCAACAACAACGCGATCGTCTTCGTCGCCGACGCGAGCGATGACCCTACTGACGTAAGACTTCCCGGCGACTGGGAAAAGGTAAGAAGGAACGAGATCAACCGCTTCGTTTTCGGAAACGACTACGAGACACTCTACACCTACGACTGGACCAAACAGGACGGCTTCCTCGTAACGGTAGGCGTCCCGATCTCCGCAGAAGACGGCCACACAGTCTCCTACCTCCTCGTCGACATCTCCACCCGCAACATCGCCTGGGGCATGGCAACCTTCGCTCTCCAGCTAACGATCGTAATCGTCCTGGTCACAGTGCTCCTTGCCTACTTCCAGACAAAGACCATCCAGAAAAAACTCGTCGACCCGATCAACAAGATCGCCGAAGCATCCCAGCAGTATGCCCGTGACAGACAGGCCGGCAACGATGTAAAAGACCACTTCTCCAACATCGATGTCCACACCGAAGACGAGCTCGAGAACCTCGCCGAAGCCATGAAGGAAATGGAACTCGACCTGACCAAATATGAAGCCGACCTGACCCAGATCATCGCTGACAAAGAGCGCATCGGCATGGAACTCTCCCTCGCCACCGCCATCCAGGCAGCTATGCTCCCTCACGACTTCCCGCCTTTCCCTGACAGGAAAGAATTCGACATCTACGCCATGATGGAGCCCGCCCGTGAAGTAGGCGGCGACTTCTACGACTTCTTCTTCATCGACGAAGACCACCTCTGCCTCGTAATCGCCGACGTCTCCGGCAAAGGCATCCCCGCTGCCCTCTTCATGATGATCTCCAAAACGATCCTCGCCAGCGTCGCAATGCTCGGCCGCCGCTCCGCCGCAGAAGTCTTAATGAAGACCAACGAAGCCCTCTGCTCCAACAACAAAGTCGAGATGTTCGTTACCGCCTGGGTCGGCATCCTCGAAGTCTCCACCGGCAAGCTCACCGCAGCAAACGCCGGCCACGAATACCCCTTCATCAAGCGTGCCGACGGCTCCTTCGAAGTCTACAAAGACAAGCACGGCCTCGTAATCGGCGGCATGGCTGACACCGTCTACAAAGAGTACACCCTCGACTTAAAGCCCGGCGACAAGCTCTTCGTCTACACCGATGGCATCCCCGAAGCCAGCAACAGCGACGGCAAGATGTTCGGCTTAGAGCGCCTCGCCGAAGCGTTGAATAAGGAAGGTGGTTCTGGTGGTTTCGCTGCTTCCGCTGCTTCCGGTGCATCTGCTGCCGGCTCTTCTACGGCTTCCGCCACCGGCTCGACCGCTGAGATCATCCGCAACGTCCGCGTCTCCGTCGGAAACTTCGTCCAGGACGCCGAGCAGTTCGACGATCTCACCATGCTCTGCTTCGAGTACCACGGCCCTCAAGGGAAATAAGTGCTTTTGGGCTTTTCTTGATCCCACCGGGAGCGGTCTAAAGCTTTAAATATGCTAATAACGGACACATTGAGCGATTTTCGCCTTTGTGTCCGTATTTTTTGCGCTTATTTCAGCCGCTCGGAGCGTGATTTACGGACACAAACGGCTTTTTGGGTGGATGTGTCCGCTAGAGGACCGCTTTTTCGCGCTGATCGCGGGGATATTTGCGGACACAAAAGGCGTTTTTGGTCTTTGTGTCCGTTTAATTTTGTTTTTTACTTTCCCTGTCTCGAAAAGCTGGCTGGTGACAAGCTTGAGGCAGTTTTTTACTTTCCCTGTCTCGAAAAGTAGGCTGGTGACGAGATGGTGACGGTCCACTTTTTAGGCAACTTTTTTTGCAAAATTGTCGACTGTTTTGACGACTTTAGGCGGTTTTCCACATTTTAGTCGTCTTTTTTCGCGAAAAAGTTGACTGAAAAGGCGACTGAAGTAAGCAGGGGCATCACAAACGGCATTTTCGGCGGATGTGTGCCCGCTAGCAGGGCGCCAAAGCATACTTAATCCGGAAAACGGCCATTAGGTATGCCTGTTTTCGCGGCATTTCGACATCGAAAAGGGTACTCAGGCATACCAGATTGCGAAAAGTACCTTTTGGTATGCTTTTTTCCTCAGGGAAAGCCCTTAAAACAGGCCGATTAGGCATACCAAATCATAAAAATCTGCTTTTGGTATGCTTTTCGCTCAAGAGACAGCGCCGAGGCAGGCCCATCTGGGCATACTAAATCACAGAAATCCGCTTCCGGTATGCTTTTCGCACAAGAGATAGTACGCCCCACCCCACACCCCAATAAAAAACCGCCGCATGGGTTTGCGGCGGCTGGAGGTAAAGTGCATTCCGGATATTCGGGTGACCGGAAAACAATATTATGAAAGAACGGGTTATTATGAGGCTGTCTTAGCTGCGCCTTCGGCACTTGCCTTCTTGGCAGCCTTTGCCTTCTTATCCTTCTTCTGCTTGGAGAGGATATCGAAAACAACTGCGGCGAGAAGTACGATTCCCTTTGCGATCTTGATCCAGTCCTGGTCGATGGACATCAGTGACATGCCCTGGTTGATAACACCGATCATGGTAGCACCGATTACCATTCCCATTACTGTACCTGAACCGCCGTATGCGGAAACGCCGCCGACGATACAAGCTGCGATCGCGTCCATCTCGAAGTTCTGGCCTGCATAGGAGTTAGCCGCACCGAATCTTGTTGTAACGAGGAGAGAAGCAAGAACGGTGAGGAGCGCCATGTTGAGGTAAGCGCAGAACATAACGAGCTTGTTGTTGATACCGGAAAGTCTTGATGTCTCTGCGTTGCCGCCGACTGTCATGAAGTGACGTCCGATAGTTGTCTTTTCTGTGATGATGCCGTATACGATGAGAACTGCGATGATCCAGAGGAGAACTACAGGGATACCGCCGTCCTGTGCGAGCTGTACAGCGAGGATTGCGATGACTGCAACTTCGAGGATGCTCTTCAATACGGTGAACCACATGGGATCTGCCTGATAACCCTTTTTGACCTTCTTTGCACGGCCGTAGAAGTTAAGGAATACAACAACTGCTGCGCCGATTGCACCGAAGACTATGCAAGGGATGTTGAGCTGGCCCCAAGGTGTCTCGAAGATCTTACCGGAGAAGATCCTGGTGAAAGATGCCGGGAAGTTGGAGATAGCGCTTGTATCAGAAACTGTGATGAGGATCTGTGTGCCGAGGCCTCTGAATGCGAGGTAGCCGGCTAGAGTTGCGATCCACGGCGGGATTCTGAGGTAAGCGATGAGGTAACCTAAGATTGCACCGTATAAGAGTCCTGCTCCTATAACAATGATGAGTGTAAGAGGTGTGTTAACGTGCTGGATTACTGAGAAGACACCTGCGATAGCACCTACGAAGCAGACGAAGGATCCGACTGAAAGGTCGATGTTACCACCTGTGAGCATACACATGAGCATGCCGGCACCGAGGACGAATACGTATGCGTTCTGGTCGATCAGGGCTGTAATGTTCGAAGGAGTGAACATGTTGCCGCCTGTCATTATTACGAAGAAAACATAGATAACGAAAAGCGCTATAGTCATTACGTTCTTTTTGAGAACATTTCCAATGCTGAAATTATTCATGCCTTAGCACCTCCCTTCTCTGTTGTTTCTGCTGCTGCAGTCTTCTTAGAGCCCTTTCTTCTCATCTGCATGATTACGTCGAAAAGAACTGCCAATACAAGAACGATACCCTTAACTACTGTCTGATAGTTCGGAGGAGTATTTGCAACGACCATGCCCTGGTTGATGATACCCATCAGGGCTGCACCGATGATAACGCCGCCGATAGAACCTGTTCCGCCGTATGCAGAAGCACCGCCGATGAAGCAGGCTGCGATAGCGTCCATCTCATAACCCATACCGTAGTTAGGCGATGAACCCTTAAGTCTTGCGATATTGAGGATTCCTGCGAAGCCTGCAAGGAGGCCCATGAGTGTGTAAGCACTGAACATAACCATCTTTGTGTTGATACCGGAAAGTCTTGTAGCCTTTTCGTTACCACCGACAGCGTAGAGGTTACGGCCGAGTGTTGTCTTTGTTGTGATGTAAGCGAAGATTCCGAGTACGAGAGCGATCCAGATTAGAACTGTAGGAATGCCCTTGTAGGAAGCAAGCTTGTAAGTAAGCCATCCGATGACTGCAACAATGAGGATAGTCTTGATAACTACAGAGATAATAGAATCAACTTTGTAGCCCTTCTTGATGAGTCTTGAACGGTTAATAAATGTGTATACAGCATAACCGATTGCGATGATGGCACCTGCGACTATACATGTCTTGTTAAGATCTGATGCAGGTCCGATATTAGCTAAGAAATCCGGAACATAGCATGCGTCGCCGCCGCCGAAGATCTTAAGGAATGATTCATCTGTAATACTGTATGTGTAGCCGCCCATGATGATGTTTGCGAGACCTCTGAAAGCGAGCCAGCCAACGAGTGTCGCGATGAAAGGCGGAACCTTAACGTAAGCGATCCAGAAACCGTGCCACATACCGATGATGAGACCCATGACGAGCATAAGTACTACAGCAAGAGGCCACGGGAGATTCTTTTCGAGGATGATAGCACCGATACCACCTGCGAGGCAGACAACTGAACCTACGGAAAGGTCAATGTTACCACCGGTGAGGATGCAGAGGAGCATACCTGTACCGAGTACGAAAACGTATGCGTTCTGTGAAATCAAATTGTTGATGTTCTGAGGGAATAATGTCTTACCGCCGGTAATGATGGAGAAGGCTATTACAACCACAACCATGGCAATAAGCATCATATATTTTCTCAGGAAGTTTAATACTTTATTTCCTTCCATACTTATGCCTCACTTCCCGACTTAACAATGCAAGCCATAATGTTTTCCTGTGTTGCTTCAGATGCAGGCATCTCGCCAACGATCTTGGCCTGGTTCATGATGTAGATCCTGTCACTCATGCCGATGACTTCAGGAAGCTCGGATGAGATCATGATTACGGATTTACCGGCTTTTGCAAGATCATTGATGATGCAGTAGATCTCGTACTTCGCACCTACGTCGATACCTCTTGTAGGTTCGTCGAGAATAAGAACATCCGGATTAGCAAACATCCACTTAGCAAGGAGGACCTTCTGCTGGTTACCACCGGAGAGGTTTCCTACGAGCTGCTCTACGGAAGGAGTCTTAGTTCTGAGTTTCTTAACGTATTCTTCAGCTACCTGGTATTCCTTATCCTTATCGATAAAGCTTCCGGAGCTGACACCTGCAAGGTTTGCAAGTGTTGTGTTTGTCTTGATCGAATTCGTAAGAACAAGTCCGTTGCCCTTACGGTCTTCAGTAACGTAAGCAATACCTGCAGCGATTGCCTGCTTAGGATTCTTGAGGGTGAGCTCTTCGCCCTTAAGAGTAAGTTTTCCGGAAATGCCGATACCATAGGAGCGTCCGAAAATACTCATCGCAAGCTCTGTACGGCCTGCGCCCATGAGGCCGTAGATTCCTACGACTTCGCCTGCATGTACATTGATCGATACATCATCGCAAACTTTTCTCTCGGAGAATTCAGGATGATATACCGTCCAATGGTCAACTTCCATCATGACATCGCCGATCGGAACATCGTGACGCTTAGGGAAACGGTCGGTCATTTCACGGCCTACCATGCCCTTGATGATCCTTGTCTCGGAGATATCGTCTGTGGTAGCATCCAAAGTCTCGATCGTGGAACCGTCTCTTACGACCGTGATCTTGTCTGCAACATATGAGACTTCATTGAGCTTGTGGGAGATGATGATCATCGTCATGCCCTCGCTCTTGAGCTTCTTCATGAGATCAAGAAGTGCTTTTGAATCAGTCTCGTTAAGTGATGAAGTAGGCTCGTCCAGGATGAGGAGTCTGGCATGCTTAGCCAGAGCCTTCGCGATCTCAACGAGCTGCTGCTTACCTGTACCAATATCTTTAATAAGTGTCTTTGAGGAATCTGTAAGGCCTACCATCTCGAGGTACTTGTCTGCCTCAGCGTAGGTCTTGTTCCAGTCTATGCACCATTTGCTTCCCTGTTCATTTCCGAGGAACATATTCTCACCGATCGTCATGTAAGGAATCAGCGCGAGTTCCTGGTGGATAATAACGATTCCTTTTCTCTCGGAATCTTTGATGTTATGAAATTCGCATACTTCGCCGTCGTAAATAATGTCTCCGGAGTAGGAGCCATACGGATAAATACCGCTGAGAACGTTCATCAGTGTTGATTTACCGGCACCGTTCTCACCGACTAGTGCGTGAATCTCCCCCTCTTCAACCTTAAGGTTGACATTGTCGAGAGCCTTAACGCCCGGAAAAGTTTTGGTTATGCTATTCATCTCAAGCAAAACTTTTGCCATGTGTCGCCTCTTTCGTAAGTTTCAAGTAAGTTTGTGTTTGGTATTCAAAGTAAAGTTACAGCCCCAATATACAGGCGGGGTTTCCCCCGCCTGCAAAAGGCTGTAGACAATTAATTAAGTAATGTCAGCTTCTGTGTAGTAACCAGATGTGATCAAGATTTCCTTGTAGTTGTCTGCACTAGCAAATACAGGTGAGCAGAGGTATGAAGGAACAACCTTCTTGCCGTTGTTGTATGTCTTTGTATCGTTAACATCAACTGTCTCGCCCTTGATGATCTGTGTAACCATCTTAACAACCTGGGAAGCGAGTGTACGTGTATCCTTGAATACGGACATTGACTGCTTGCCTGCGAGCATGTTCTTAACGTTTGCCTTATCGCAGTCCTGACCTGTGATGATCGGGTATGTGCCCTTGTAGTTAGCGCCGAGAGCGTTCTCTACGCCGAGAGCTGTTGAGTCGTTGGAGCAGAGCCATACGTCAACGTTTGTGCCGTCTGCATAGTATGTGGAAAGGATTGTTTCTGCTCTGGACTGAGCTGTCTCTGTCTTCCAAGCAGGTGTAGCAACCTTCTCGAATGTATCCTGACCGGAAACTACCTTAAGTGTACCCTTCTCGATGTAAGGCTTAAGAACATCATAAGCACCATTGAAGAAGAAGCCGGCATTGTTATCACCGGGGTCACCAGCTGTGAACTCGATGTTGTATGTCTTTGTAGCTTCGTCGAGCTTGAGAGTATCCTTAACGAATTCACCCTGAATTGTACCAACCTTGTAGTTGTCGAATGTTGCATAGTAGTCAACTGTAGCGCTATCCATCAAGAGACGGTCATAAGCGATAACCGGGATGTTCTTAGCTTCAGCCTTATCAAGAGCAGAACCTAATGAAGAACCTTCGATAGCAGCGATAACGATAACCTTACAACCGTTGTTTACCATGTTCTCAACCTGTGAGAGCTGTGTAGAAACGTCGTCGTTTGCATACTGAAGATCTACCTCGTAGCCAGCAGCCTCGAGTTCCTTCTTCATGTTGTCACCGTCCTGATTCCATCTCTGGAGTGACTTTGTAGGCATTGATACGCCAACCTTTGTCTTTCCGGAACCTGCGCCTGCGCAACCAGTTAATGCTGTAACAGCCATTGCTGCACAAAGAATTGTTCCAAGAATTTTCTTTGCTTTCATTTGGAAATTTCCTCCTATTAAATGATGCGGCATTTCCTGCCACATACAAATTAACATTAGGTATATAGGAGTTGCATATCGAAAATCTTGATATTTTTGGTAAGTTGTCATAAGGTTCGGCAGCTTTTTAGCACAATTTTGTGGTGGGAATAACCAAATTGTCCAAATTGTGCTAAATACTTCAGATTTGCCTGAAATCTGTTGAAGAAGGCTAGTTTGTGGTTAGTTATTTTTATTTTTCGCGCGCGTTTTTATAAAGGCGCTGAGCCTTCATCTGATCCGCCGTTCCAGTTCTCTTTGCCTATTTCACAAAGGAATGCGAAAAGTATCAGCCTGCGTTTATGTAGACTTCTTCTCTTAAATGGAAGCCGCTTTCGATTATGACGGAATCCAGGTTCTCGCGCACAACGGCGGAAGGCATGATGGCGATATAAGGAATATCGTGTGATCCGTCGAAAAATGTTCCTGTGTACTCGAGCTGCTGGCCTTTGGCGAGTTTGACTGCGCATTCAGCTGCCAGGCGGGCAAGCTTTTCGACCGGCTTATAGACAGTAACGAGCTGGGTTCCTTCGACAAGTCTCTGGCACGCTTCAAGGTCGCCGTCCTGGCCTGTTACCAGGATCTTGCCAGCATAGCCTCTCTCGGCAAGAGCGTGGATAGCTTCACCTGCAAGGGCATCGTTGCCGCACATAATAGCGTCGGCCTTGGAGATCTCATCAAAGTGCGCATTTACAAAGTCGTAAGCAAGCTCAGGCTTCCAGTTGCTGCAGTTGTACTTGAGACTGATGTTCATGGAATGAGTCGTGCAGATGTGATCGAAACCTCTCATTACCTGGGCGACATTGTAGTCGGATTCGGGTCCCATGATCTCGACGATCGTACCGCCGTCAGGAACCTTGTCGCAGATAGCCTGGGCCATCTGTTTGCCTACTGCTTCGTTATCGAAAGATATATAGAGATCGGTATTTGCATTCTTAACGAGTCTGTCGTAGCAGATGACCGGAATACCTTTGTTCTTCGCTTCCTTGATGCTGTCAGCAAGAGCGACCGAATCCGCAGTGATAACGACGATCGCATCAACACCTATCTCGATAAAGTACTTGATCTGTGCGATCTGGTTGGTAACATCGCCGCCTGCAGACTGGACATTTACTTCGGCGCCAAGTTCATTTGCCGTCGATACGAAAACATCACGGTCCCTGGTCCAGCGCTCGATTACGAAAGAGTCAAAAGAAAGACCTATCGTGCAGACATCATTTTTCGTCGTGGGCGAACTTTCCTTATTCTCCGGCGCTTTGCAGCTCACACAAAGAAGAAGTGAAAGAGTAAGTAAAATAGCTATTATCCTGCGCATTATCGGTTGCCCTCCTTATATTCGGTGGGTGTTACGCCTGTATGCTTTTTGAAGATACGGGAGAAATAGTTCGGATCTGAATAGCCGACCTCCGAACAGATCTCCTTCATGGACTTACCCGTGCCTTCGAGAAGCTCTCTAGCCCTTGCAACTCTTACACCCGTGAGATAGTCAGTAAATGTGACACCTGTCTGTGTCTTGAAGACCTTGCTGAAATAGAACGGACTGATGTCGTACATGCCTGAAAGGTCATCCAGAGAGATATCTTCTCTGTAGTTCTGATCGATGTATTTTTTCGCCTTCTCAGCGACGTCTTCTGTCTTCGCGGCATTGGCAGCGTTGATCATGTTGACTGCGCGCTCGATGTGGCTTACGAACCACAGCCTGAGCTCATCGTAGCTCTTCATGGAATTGATCTCAGGAAGGTATTCGCTTCTGGACATGAAGTGATAGACGTGACCGCCGTTGCCGTACGCGAGCCTCTCGCCCCAGAGCACGAATTCCAGTACCTTAAGGCAGATATCAGCCATGGATCCGCCGGAGCTCTTCTCCATCCAGTCGAAAAAGAGATTTGCCTGCTCCTGCGCCCTAGAGACATCGCCCTGTGCGATCGCTTCGAAAAGGTCCTTCTCAGTCTTCAGAGGATAGTCCGTATCGTATTCGCATCCTTCCGGCAGATCGACCGCCTCAGCGACATTCTGCTTGGTCTTGATAAGAATAGAAAGCGCCTCGCTGTAGGAATCCGCCATGTCTTCAAGAGGTTTTACGGGGCCTATTCCGATCCTGAAATCGATGCCCAGAGCCTCTGTCAGTTCCTTCTGCGCCTGGTTTGCCGAATCAACGATCTTCTGGTATTCATCCTGCGTCAGTGAACTTTTCGAACAAGGGATAAGGACAGGGATCTTGTTGCCCATGACAGAACCTGTTATGCACTTGAAATTATCGGAGATAATGAGCAGGACTGTCTCATAGTTCTTCTGCGTCTTGACGCTCGCAGGCACGGCACCGCGCAGATATCCGCTTGGTTCCTTATCGCCGCCGACGATAGCGAGCATGAGGCCGTATCTGTCCTCAAGACCTAAGATCTTCTTATATTCGTCGATATTTTCCTTGTAATGCTCATGCGACAGAAGGTCCTGGATAAGGCCGTTCTCAACGATAGGAACGATGCTGTCGAGCTTCTCCTTGATCTCCAGTTCCCTGGACCTCTGCTCTCTTATGTGGTCGACTTCCTCCATGGCCTTCTTCAGGACGGATACGATCTGGGACTTGTCGAAAGGCTTGTTGATGTAGTCGATAACGCCCAGGTTCAGGGCCTGCTTCGCATAGTCGAACTTGTCGTATGCGGAGATGACAACGAAAACGATGTTGGGGTTCGTTCTTCTGATCTCCTTCATCGCGTCGATACCGTTGATGCCGGGCATCCTGATGTCCATGAATGCGATGTCAGGGCGCACCTCATCGGCGAGCTCTATTACGTGCCTTCCGGTCTTGGCTTCGAAAGTCTCGAATTCTCCCGGAAATTCCTTATCAACTATGAACTTAAGCGACTGTCTTACGATGCCCTCGTCATCGGCGAGCATGAGCTTATACATTTGCTTCCTCCAGCGGTATCTTTATCGTTACGTGTGTTCCTTCATTCTTGCGGCTCTTCATCTCGAAAACTTCCTTGTTGTTGTAGTAAAGGTCGAGCCTTGCCATTACATTCGTTATTCCGACGCCTCTTGTCTCAGAGGGCTGTTTCTCATGGTTCATGATCTTCTCGATGATCTCCTCATCGGTACCAATTCCGTTATCACTTACCCTGATGCAGCACATATCGTCCTCGCGGTAAACGGCAAGCGTGACCTTGCCTTCGCCGGGCTCCAGATCCTTGATTCCGTACTTGATGGAATTCTCGACCAGAGGCTGGATGATCATGGAAGGAACCATAACATTTAACAGTTTCTCATCTATTTCTTTCTCGAAAAGTATCTCTCCGCTGTATCTTACATTCAGGATGTACATATACGAATCAACGAGTTCGATCTCCTCGGAAAGCTTAACTGTCTCAGAACTCTTCTTAACGTTATATCTGAAGAAGTCTGCCATGTTCCTTATATACTCGACAGTCCTGTCAGCTCCCTCCATCATGGCAAGCTGCGCACCGGCATTAAGCGTGTTGAAAAGGAAGTGTGGATTGATCTGCGACTGCAGGTACTTGAGCTGTGCATCTTTAAGGTGCGTCTCCATGAGGAGGTTCTTCTCCTTCATCTCGGACTGCGTTATGAGCTGCGTCCTGATACGCGCGATGTAGTCCTTGATGCTCGCGAGCATCTCGTTAAAGGCTCTCGTCACCTTACCGACTTCGTCTTCGGATATTACTTCCAGAGGCTCAACATTTTCGGGGCTTCCCTGCGAGATCTCCTCGGCCTTTGCAGACAGTCTCGTAAGAGGCCTTGTGATCGTGTTCGTGAGTATGATTATGAGCAAGATGTTCATTACAGATGCCACCGCAAAGATCAGTATGCTCATGACTTCTGTATACTGCAGAGAATTAACGAGCGCCATGTAGTTCTCTGAGTTCGTCCTGAACTGCTCGTTGTTTACAGAGTAGATATACGTGTTCAGATAATCTTTTATCTTGCTGCACTCATTGTATTTGGCAGTGTATTCATCAATGTTCCTGCCTCGCTTTGCAAGGATCGCTTCATCAGCTGTCTTGAGATAAGTCTCAAGCATATTCCTGATGTCTCTTTCTGAAAGCTTGATGCTGTTGTCCGTGACAGTATTGTTCAGCCCGTTCATGAGACCATTCATGCTCTGCGTTGCTGAATAGTAGACCTGAAGATCATCCGTACCTTTGGTCTCCAGATAGCCCGTAAGACCTGTATGGATACGGTTCAGATTATCCGACAGCTCATTGAGACTGACGTTGCTCGCGAATACGGAATTGATCTTCTCCAATGCCTTGTTGAGGTTGAAGTAGATGAAGATATTGACTCCCATCGCGATAACGGAAGTCACGAGGAACACCGCGACCAGCTTACGGGAGATCTTCATGTTGGCAAAGAAATTAGCCTTCATTCTCATCGCCCTCCTGATCGTACTGGGAGATATTGCTGCGGTTGATCAGGATATAGCTTGCCGCACTGTACTCACTTACAAATCCGGTGTTGTTATATTCGTTAAGAGCCTTGATGCAGTGAGACGCCAGTGTCTTCGTCTCTATCGCAAATGTCGCATAGACAGAACCCCTGTCTATGGCCTTCTTGATGGTATCCGAGTCGTAATAACCCAATATCGTCGTCTTGCCTACAAGGTTCTTCTCGACGATACACTGGATCGCGCTTTCAGTAGTTCTGTCGTTCAGGCAGATGATGACATCCGGCATCTGACGCTTCTTGCTAAGATCGTCCAGGATATTCATAACATCTTCCTGTGCAGTAAACGGTGTCGATGTATCAACGACCTCGGAATACAGAATGATCGATTTTCCAAGCACTGCCTGCTGTATGGCTGAATGGATGATATCGTCTGAGTTGCCGTCATCCCTGTCTAAGAGAATGAGAACATTCAAAGGATAGGTGTTTGTCTCTTTACCGATCGCAGCAAGTTCATTGCCGTATTCAGTACCAAGGCTGTAGTTATTAAGGCCGACAAAGCTCTTTCTTGATGAGCCCGCAGAGTCGGACAGAACCGTAACGACCGGTATGCCTTTCCGGGTCGCTTTGTTTATAAGATTTTTTGTCTCCTCAGAGTCATCGCCTTCTATTATGATGCCGTCGACCTTCGAGCTGATCGCTATGTTGATCCTGTCTGCTTTGGAGTAGCTCGTGGATAATCCCTGTCCTGTCATCTCGACAAAGCAGTTGTTCTGGACAGCATATTCAGAGATCTCCTTATAGATCCTGCCTGACAGCTGGCTTTCCGGATCGTCGGCGATATAAGCATATAACCTGGGATATTCGTTATAGGCCTCTTCCTTGACTTCACCGATCTTGTTGATCGTCTCCCTGTAATAGAACAGTCCGGCCATGGTCGCGAAAAACAGCACGAGCACAATGCCCGCCAATACCATGACTGCAATCCTGTTCCTTGAGACCTTCATAGCGCTAATTATACTCTATGAAAATGCTCTTTTCATTAGAAAGGATGTAGAGCAGGCTTTACTCCCCTTCTTTATTCAGGTCATCAAACATCTGCTTTACGGAAGGCGCATTCTTCGTAAGCTTCTTGATCGTGAGATCATCAGCCTTGTCATTGGCAATCCTCAAGTTGTTCTCCGAAGACTGAAGCGCTTTCTTTACCTTCTCCAGGTGATCGATCGTCTTGTCGATCTCATCGATAGCTGTCTGGAACTTCTCTGACGCGATCCTGTAATTACGGCCGAAAGAGTCCTTGAATTCCTGCATGTTCGCCTCGAAATTATACAGGTCGAGCTGCTGGTTCCTTACTACTGCAAGTTCCTTCTGATACTGCAGTGAATTAAGCGCAGCATTCCTCAGGAGTGTGATCATGGGGATGAAGAACTGGGGCCTTATGACATACATCTTCGGATACTTATAGGAGACATCGACAATGCCGTTGTTATAAAGATCATTATCGGCTTCAAGAAGCGATACGAGAACAGCATATTCACAGCCCTTCTCATTCCTGTCCTTGTCGAGTTCCTTGAAGAAATCCTCATTCTTGTGCTTGGTGGCAGTAGTCTCCATCTCATTCTTCATCTCGAACATGATAGAAATGAATTCCGTGCCTTCATTATCAGCTTCCCTGAAGATGAAATCTCCCTTGCTGCCTGAGCCGCTGACTTCATTATCCTTCTCAAAATATGCATTCGGGAAAGCGGTCATGCGGATGGCATTAAACTGGTTCTGGCAGTGCTGCTCTAGGCTCTCTCCGACCATCTTCGTGGACTGGCGTGCCTTGAAATCCTTATACTGCTCGATCTGCTCATCCTTGAGCTTGAGCTGGTTCTTATAGTTCTCTTCGATGTTCTTCTCCTTAAGAGCGCTCTCGTTCTTCTGGTTGTCGATCTGGCTCTTAAGCTTGATGATCTCAGCCTGGTAATCAGAGACTTCCTTGTCCTTATCACGGAGCGCTTCAGTAATAGCAAGCTTCTTCTCAGAGTCGCTCATGGCGATCTGATTCTTAAGCTTCTGGATCTCCATCTCCTTGTCTGCGATCTCCTTGTCCTTATCAGTAACAGTCTTTGCAAAGGACTTCTCCTGCTCCATCTGAGCCATCTTAAGATCGCTCTTGTTCTTGTCTTCTAATTCCTTGGCACGCTTATGAAGTTCCTCTTCAAAAGCCTCATCCCTTACCTGTGTGAGGAGCTGAGCATAACCTGTCTCATCGACCTGAAAAACTTCCCCGCACTTGGGGCACTTGATCTCATGCATAACATAATCCTCCCTGTTCAACTTTATGGGTTTATTATATACAATCCGGCTCCTTTTAGTCGGACAATAAACGGACTGAAGTGTGTTTTAACTTCGGTTTTGCGGCCATTTTCGAACGTCCTTTCTTATTCCGGTTCCGGCTTGTTGACTCCGCATTTTTATGCCTATATAATGAACTTACAAATGAGGTGTTACCGGTCGACGGTTGCCCTCTTGGGTTTTAGTTAGCCGCCCAAGTTCGTTAGGCTACGGGCGGTTTTTCATTGTCTGGTTTTCACACACAGAGCAATGATCGCAACTACCATAAGTCCGATATTGATAACAATATTCAAGAGCTCATAATCAGTCATACAATCACCTCCATTCTCCTCGAAAGGGGTAATGGAGGGCAACCGCCTTCCGTTGGAGGTAACACCTCACAAAAATAATAAGCCGCATGGCCATTTCCTGCATTAACTTAATAGGACAACAATCTGATACTAGTTCCGCAACAAAAATAACTGTCCTAAAAACCGAATTGACAACCGATAATTGTGCGTTGTTGTCATTGCAGACACTTTTCCATGACGATATAATGAACTTACAAATGAGGTGTTACCGGTCGGCGGTTGCCCTCGTAAGTTTGGTAAATACCGCCCTAACGTGTCAAGGCTACGGGCGGTTTTTTATTGCCTGGTTTTCGCAAATACTGCAACTTGTGCACGGCAAAATGCATCTTGGACCGATCTGCCGTCAGATCCAGGAAGCTCAAGGAAAAGCAGAATAAAAAATACCGCCGCTTCCCCAAACGGGAAAGGGCGGTATGAATTATTACTTGTGTCTTTTGTTGTAGTCATCCCTGATCTCGGAGAGCATCTCTTCAGAATCAAATGCCGCTCCCATTTCCTTGGCTGACCCGGCTTTTCTCGCGCGTGATACCATCTTGGACATGACCTTGTAGTTAAGAGCTGTGCCGGCACCGTCGCACTCATAGGTGACCGCGTGAAGCCTGTCGACACCGAAGTTATTCGCGACGCTTACCGCGTCCATGTTCGCACCCATGAAGATGAATTCCCAGTGGTACTTTTCCTTCTGTCTCTCGACCATCTTCTTAACCTTGTTGTAAGTGTACTGTCTGCTGGAATTCTCCATGCCGTCTGTCGTTATGATGAACAAGGTCTTTTCCGGGACATCCTCTTCCCTTGCGTATTTGTGGACGTTTCCGATGTGGTGGATCGCGCCTCCGACAGCGTCAAGAAGCGCCGTAGAACCTCTTACAAAGTATTCCTTCTCTGTGATCGGATTGATCTTGTCCAGCGGGATCCTGTCGTGAAGGACTTCTGTCACGTTGTCGAAAAGAACTGTCGAGATGATGACCTCTCCTTCTTCGTTCTTCTGCTTTTCGAGCATCGAGTTGTAGCCGCCTATGGTGTCATTCTCAAGGCCTGCCATGGAGCCGCTCCTGTCAAGGATGAATACAATCTCTGTTAATCCCTTTTTCATTTTGTTTTCCTCGCTTTCCGCTGCAGTTATTCCGTCTGCAGCTGTTTGATCTTGAGCACAGTATACGGAGATGGAAGGATGCAAAGGTCGCCTGGGAAGCGACATTTTCGAGGGGCAAACAAAGACATAAAAAGCCCCGCAAACATCAGCGTCTGCGGGGCAGTTTCTACTCCTATATCCGGGCGATATTAAAGATTGTTAAAGTTGATGTGGTCAACAAAGTCCTCGATCTGAGCCTTTGTATAAGGCGGCATGGGATTACCGTCCTCATCCCAATTCTCACAGAGGTTAATGGCTACAAATCCCTTGGGGGTATTGGCAAGAACGACACCGCCTCTATCATTCAATGCGATGGATACCTCAACGCCGCACTTTGTCTTGTATGTCCACTGCTCGTAAGAACTGATCTCTCCGACATTGAGATATACAGTGTCGAAAGAGCCCTTCATGACTCTTCTGATCTGGAAAGAAACCTTCTCATAGTCTGCATCCAGAGAGAATGTTCCGTCTTCATAGCAGTATCCTACTCCGACAATGCCTGTCCAGATATCACCGAACTTTTCCTGTAAGACCTTCTCATTGATGTCCATATCCAGCATCTTGCCGCGGAGCTTAAGGTTATACTTCTTGATCAATTCGTCAGCCTTGTCTGCCATCTCCTGAGAGTAGATACCATAACCGGGATATTTCTCTTCGAACGGATCTTTCTTTGTGCGCTTGCATTCCTTGTCGTAAGCATCACAGATCGACCAATCCTTGTCATAGTTATCCTCAAATTCACGCCACTCTTTTGAAGCCTTGTATTCGTCTGTATCTGAATATCCCTGCAAAGAGATCATCTGGTTCTTGGCAGGATCTAATTCAGGGTATCTGGTCATTTCTGCGTCAGTGGACTCGGTAGTACCTGTCGGCTGTCCGAAAGCTACGCCCTCAAGACCTCCCTTGAATGCAGCATAAGCTGAGATTCCCATTGCTGACACTACTGCAGCGGCGATAATTACCGTAACGACCTTCTTCTTAGAATTGTGCTTTACCGTATTTCCATTCCCATTAATTTTCATTTTAGTCAACTCCTTTATCCTTTCGGCGGAGACGACGTTCTGTTCTTCAAGCTGTACTGAAGAATCTTCGATGTTGTTCATTAGTTCACGAATATTTACTTTCACTTAGATCGTCTCCTTTCGTTTTATTGCTGAGGATTACCCGGAGTCTTTCGCGTCCGCGCCGGAGTTTGGTCTTGATCGTGGACGGGTTCATCTGCATTTGTTTTGCGATCACCGACACGCTTTGACAGTAGAAATAAAACCTCAGGAAGATCTCTTTATCAGGCTGCGCCATTGAATAGACCGCATTACGGACCATGTCGTCCTGTTCTTCCTTCGCCACTCTGTCAAATTCAGAATCATCATCTAAGATAAGAATGTCCTCGTCCAAAGGCAGCTCAATCTCCTTGTCCCGCAATTTCTGCATGGAAAGGCTTCTTGCCACACGGCTCAAATAACCCTTAAGATTCAGAGGATATAGTTTTTCTGCAGATCTCCACAAAGTTACGAACACATCAGATGTTACTTCTTCAACATCTTCATGGCCCATTGAACCCTGCAGGATATTACTTACTACAGTTCCTACATAAGCACTGTATTTGTCGATAAACCACTCCAGTGCTTCCTCGTCACCTTTTTTAAGTAAAGCCAGCGCCTTCGCTTCGTTCACTCTAAGTCTCCTCAAATTTGTATTCTGAACGGCCGTTCACCTATATAAGTGCAGATCAGATCCAAATGGTTTCACTTTTTCGAAAAATTTTTCAAATCCCATTATCCGAGCAATGGTTCTTTGTGATCGAAAAGCGCCACATTAATGGTCATGATGTCATAGACACCCTGCTCGATAAAATACGAGACGATAAGATCTGTCTTGCTTGAATTGGACAGCGCATATCCCGCGCGGCCAAGGAAATCCTTTGTCTCATCCAGGTTAAGTCTTAATGCGAGCGCAAAGGCAAGCGCGGTGCTCTTTTTAGGCTGGTAATTCGCATTGCTCCTGATCTTCGAGAACAGTTTCCGGTCGACATTTGCCCTCTTATATACTTCTGTATCGCTGTAACCTTTTTCGGTGATCATGCGGAGAAGACACTCTGACCATGTATCAGAGAGGTTCCTGACCACGTCATCAAGAGATCTCGGCGGGGCTTTCTCACAAGCTGCAGCAGCAGGCGCTGCTTCAATGGAATTCTTTAAATGGAATGTGCCTCTGGCGCGTGAGCCGCTTATGCTTCCGAAAAGACGGTCACCGCGCATGCGTCTTCTAATTTCCCGTGGGTCGTTATCTTCAAGTGCCTCTGAGCATTCATCAACAATGACGTCGTACTCATCACTTGTCTTCTCGGCAACATAGTTGTCGTCGATATACTGGTTTATTCCCGCAAAGATCTTGCCCGACAGCTCAAAAGATTCACTGTCGAAGACCACGAGTGTTATATCAAGTTCATTCTCAGAGAGAAAAGCGCTGAAGACTGAAGTCGCGATAAGGAGGGCATCTGTCTTGGGGAAGCCGTAAACACCAGTCGCTATAAGCGGGAAAGCGATGCTCGAGATCCCTAATTCGACGGCCTTTTCGAGGCAGTTCTGATAGCACCTTGTAACCGTCTCTTTCTCGCCCTTATCACCGCCCTGCCAGACGGGACCTACGGTGTGGAAGATGTATTTTGCATCAAGGGCAAAAGCAGGCGTAACGGCAACTTCGCCTTCTTCTATCACGCCTATCTTCCTGCGCTCTTCAAGGAGCTCTTCTTCGCCTGCAGCCTTATAAACCGCAGCATCGGTGCCGGCCATATAGACCGGTTCGGGATTGGCAGAGTTTACGATGGCATCTGCCTTAATCTTCGTTATATCGTTACGGACTATCTGAAAAGCCATGGCTGCTCCTTTTTTCTCAATATTATATCCCCCGCGCACGCCTTTATACAAAATGTGACAGACATGTAAGGAATTGGTAAGCAGATTAAATGGAGAAGAAAACTGGCGTTTTCTATACTTTGTTTATGAAGGAGGAATTTACGGTCATAAGGGGCGAAAACCCGAAAACTCAATAAAACAGGGGCTTTGCGGATCCGTTACATTTCATCTTGCACAAAAAATGCCACAATCTTAAGGAAATCTTAAGGTTTTCGATACTTCATTTTAATAAAGTCTGTGTAATAATGATTCGCGGGAGAACATAATATGGAAACTATCAGAATCATAAATTTCATCATCACAGCGATCTTCGCAGTGTGTTACTCATATCAGTTTTTGTACGTGCCGATCTCACTTTGGTTCCAGCACAGGGACAACAGGAGAATGAAGAACACAAAGACTGAGGCTGACAACGAGCTTTGCGAAAGACACCTTAAGCGTTACGCAGTCCTCATCTGTGCAAGAAACGAAGAGGCAGTTATCGGCCAGCTCATCGACAGCATCAACAATCAGACTTACAAGGGTGAGATCACGACTTTCGTTATGGCGGACAATTGCACCGATAACACATACGGTGTTGCTGTCGACCACGGCGCAGTAGCTTACACAAGAAAATCTTCAAAGTACATCGGCAAGGGTTATGCTGTCGAGATGCTCTTAAGACATATCAAGTACGATTATCCGCTCGGATTTGACGGCTACTTTGTTTTCGACGCTGACAACATCCTCGCACCCAACTATATCGAAGAAATGCACAAGTGTCACCTTGCAGGCAACGATGCGATCACATCTTACCGCGCTGCAAAGAACTATGGCGACAACTGGATCAGCTCCGGCTACGGCCTCTGGTTCTTAAGAGAATCCATGTACCTTAACTACGCACGTTACAGGATCGGATCTTCCGCAGCTATCTCCGGCACAGGATTCTTCTTCGCTGACAGCGTTCTTGAGGATATCGGCGGATGGCCTTTCCACCTTCTTACAGAAGATATCGAGTTCACAATAAACCGCGTATGCAAGGGCCGTAAGATCGCATTCTGCAGAACAGCAGTCTTCTACGATGAGCAGCCCACATCCCTCATGCAGTCAGTAACACAGCGTATGCGCTGGGCAAGAGGCTATATCCAGGTCTTCCAGAAGTACGGCAAGGATCTGGTATCCGAGATGTTCCACGGCAACTTCGCAGCATTCGATATGGCAATGAACATCATGCCGGCATTTCTTCTTACTGCGATCTCGATCACATGCAACCTTCTCTACGGCATCATCGGAGCAGCCACAGGCGGAGACATCACGATCGCACTCTGGTCAATGTTCGAGACAGTCATCAACGCATGCTCAATGCTTTTCGTGCTCGGAACGATAACAATGATCACAGAATGGAAGAACATCCACGCAGGTGTTGCACGCAAGATCTTCTCATTGTTCTCATTCCCGGTCTTCATGCTCACATACATCCCGATCGCATTTACGGCACTTTTCGTAAATCCCGGCTGGAAGCCGATCAAGCACAAAGCAACAACATCCGCACTCAGCGCAGAGCTTGTACAAAGGGAAACAGGAAGAAAGATTTCATAATATATAAAGGATGTCTGAAAAGGCATCCTTTTTTAATGTTAATATCGAAAAGGGATTTTCCCCAAAAAAACATAATCAAGTGCAACATTCGGGCCATATGGTCTGTATTAATGGCATAAGACAAAACATCAGGTCAAAAGGAGATACAAAGAAATGAAGAACATCGCAAAGAAGCTTTTCGCATTGGGAATTACAGCAACTCTTATGCTCGGCTGCATCACAGCATGCAACGCAAATGCCAAGGTAAACGTAAAGGTCAACGGCTCTGAAGTCCTTAACACTGAACTCAGCACCGGTTCATGGAAAATAGAGCAACTTAACAATGTAGGTCCTGAGCACAAGAAGTACTTCGAGGAAGCAATCAGTCAGCTTGACGGCTATAACGGTGAGCCTGTCGCACTTCTCGGCACACAGCTCGTATCAGGAACAAACTATGCTTTCCTCTGCAAGTCCACGATCAAAGCAAACAACGCAATGAATTCACTCATGATCACATACATCTATGTCGATCTGTCAGGCAAGGCAACATTCCTGAAAGATGAGAGAGTCGTACTCCCCGGCACAGAAAGCGACAACGGCAACGTCACAGGCGGCTGGTCATACGCAGAGAGCACTGAAGTTACAGATAAGGTTAAGGAAGTAATGGAAAAGACCGGAGCTACCAAGGACGGCAAGTACTTCCTCCCTATCGCATACGTTGGTTCACAGGTAGTTGCAGGCACAAATCACGCCATTCTCTGCAAGGCAGCAGCTTCTTCAGCAGACCTTTCCACAGACAAGGCTACTCTGGAGCTGGTCTATGTATATGAAGATCTTCAGGGCAACTGCGAGATCACAAATACAGAGAGCATCAAGTTAAGCGTAGGATAATTAAACTCATATAGATTAAGCGACCCCCGAAGAAAGAACCGTCTCAATAGCAGAGGCGGTTCTTTTGTGTGCTATGGTGGTAATGGTACTATAGTGCCTGAACGCTGCAGTGCTGAAACGGTGCTGATTTGAGGCGTTTTTTGCACCATTTGGAGCAATTTCACCCTGTTTTGTCGAAAATGGTGCCAATTCAGCTTCCGTTTTGCATCATTTTTGCACGATTCGCCCCGCCAAAAGTTACACAAAAAGGCTGATTTGTGTAATTTTCGAGCGAAAAAAGACGGCAAAAGTTACATAAAAGCCGCGCGCGGGGGGCTTACATGTGGGCTATATATGCGCGGGGGAGCAATAAATTAATTACGACGAACACCTGCTCCTGCACTTCTCGCAGTTGCCGCAGCAGGATGAGCCGCTCTTCTTACGCTTAACAACTAGGAGCACGGCACCAACAATAACTGCAGCAATTACAGCGATGAGCACGATATCGACAGGTCTCATACAAGGCCTCCTGTGCATAAGAGGACGATGATCCTGAAAAGGAAGCTTACGATCCAGGCGAGGATGCACTGCCAGAGAACGACAGCTGCGGCCCACTTCCAGCCGAGTTCGCGCTTGACCGATGCGATCGCGGCAACGCACGGAGTGTAAAGAAGGCTGAAGATGAGGAGCGTGCCTGCTTCGAGCATGCCGAGGACGGCCGTGATGCCGCCTTCAGCTCCGAAAAGAACTTCCAGGACAGATACGACACTCTCTTTTGCCATGAAGCCGCTGATAAGCGACGTTACGATGCGCCAGTCGCCAAGGCCCAAGGGCTTCATGACGGGGGCGATGAAGCCTGAGATCAGTGCCATGATGCTCGTGGACGAATCAGAAACAAGATTGAATCTTGTATCAAAACTCTGAAGGAACCATACGACGACTGTCGCGATGAGGATGACCGAGAAAGCCTTCTGCAGGAAGTCTTTTGCCTTCTCCCACATGAGCTGCAGGGTGCTTCTCAGAGAAGGGAGTCTGTAGTTCGGAAGCTCCATAACAAACGGTGCAGCTTCGCCCTTGAAGAGGACCTTCTTATAGACAAATGCGACGAGGATGCCAACAACGATACTGAGGAGATAGAGGCCCGTCATGATGAATCCGCCCTTGCCCGGGAAGAACGCGTTAACGAAGAATGCGTAGATCGGGAGCTTCGCGGTGCAGCTCATGAAAGGTGTCAGGATGATGGTCATCTTACGGTCCCTGTCGGAAGGAAGCGTTCTCGTCGACATGACGGCCGGAACTGTGCAGCCGAAGCCGATAAGGAGCGGCACGATAGATCTTCCGGAAAGGCCGATCTTCCTTAAGAGCTTGTCCATGAAGAATGCGATCCTCGCGATGTATCCGCTGTCTTCAAGAAGTGACAGGAAGAAGAACATGACGACGACTATCGGCAGGAAGCTCAGTACGCCTCCGACGCCCTCGAAAATACCGTCGATTATGAGGCTGTGGATGACTTCATTTACGTTGGCACTTGTAAGTGCTTTGTCCGTTATGTCGGTCAGCTTCTCGATGCCGGTCTCAAGGAGCCACTGAAGGCCTGCGCCTATGACATTGAATGTCAGGACGAAGACCGCCGCCATGATGAGAATGAAGATCGGGATGGCAGTAAACTTGCCTGTCAGGATCTTATCTGCCTTCTCGCTTCTGGCGCGCTCTTTATTGTAGACGGGCTTGGTAACGCACTTGGCGACAAGCTGCATGATGTAAGCAAATCTCATGTCGGCGACGGCAGCAGCGGGATCTAAGCCGGACTGCTGGTCGAGCTTGACTCTGATGTGCTCTAAGAGGTCCTTCTCGTTATCGTCGAGCTTGAGCTTCTCTAAGATGAGATTGTCGCCTTCGAGGGCTTTGCATGCCGAAAATCTTAAGGGCAGGCCGCACCTCTCGGAATTGTCATCGACGATGTGCTCGACTGCATGGATCGAACTGTGTATGGGGCTGCCTTCCGGGCAGAAATCCTGCTCCAGAGGCTTCTCGCAATACTTTGCGATGTGGATGGCGTGCGAGATAAGCTCGTCGATACCCTGGTTCTTAGCGGCGCTGATCGGAACGACAGGCACGCCTAAGATGTGCTCCATCCTGTTGATGTCGACAGAGCCGCCGTTTCCGGTCAGCTCGTCCATCATGTTGAGAGCGACAACGACCGGCCTGTCCATCTCGAGAAGCTGCATCGTCAGGTAAAGATTACGCTCGATGTTAGTCGAGTCGACGATGTTGATGATAGCGTCAGGCTTGCTGTCGAGAACGAAATCTCTTGAGACGATCTCCTCGCTTGAATAAGGGGACATCGAATAGATGCCCGGAAGATCTGTAATAACTGTATTGGGATAGCCGATGATCGCGCCGTCCTTGCGGTCGACCGTGACACCGGGGAAATTGCCGACATGCTGGTTGGAACCTGTCAGGCGGTTAAAGAGCGTGGTCTTGCCGCTGTTCTGGTTGCCGACCAGGGCAAAAGTAAGTTTATGGTCATCAGGAAGAGGATTCTCTGTTTTCTTGTCGTGGTGGATGCCCGGCTCGCCGAGATTAGGGTGCGCGACCTTCTCTTTGCGCTTCTTGGAGCCCGACCCCTCAGCATCTTTCTGCTCGCTGTCTTTGCGGTCTTCAGCTTTCTTATCTGCCATGACCACATCGATCCTGGCGGCATCGTCCAGTCTTAAGGACAGTTCATAGCCGTGGATCCTGACTTCGACCGGATCGCCCATCGGCGCGAATTTCACGATGGTGATCTCAGCACCGGGAATGATTCCCATGTCAAGGAAATGCTGCCTTAAAGCACCCTCGCCGCCGACCTTCTTTACGACGCAGCTCTGCCCTTCTTTGAGTTCTTTTAATGTCATACTGTTCCCCTCTGCAATGACCCTGTTAGTTCATTTTCGAGATTATTATATATTCGGGGCACGCCATAGGGATATTGACAGTTAGAATAAACTAACCACTTGGTTTCAAGGCTTGATTTTGTACGGTTAGCACAATCTAACTATGACGGGTCTCATTTTTCGAAAAGTCGTGCGCCAAAACTTCTTCTCCCCTGCAATTCCAAAACGGCCGAGAATGATGTAGCATAAGGTATCCCAAGGTGATTTAAATAAAGAGAGGCACAACATGGACTATTCAGCAAAGAAGACGATCAAGAGCGCAAACCCTTATATGCCGTTGTGGGAGCATGTTCCGGACGGCGAGCCGCGTGTTTTCACTTATAACGGCGAGACGCGGATCTATCTTTACGGATCTCACGATACGAAGAAGACGGATTACTGCGGTCCTGACTACGTCGTATGGTCCGCGCCCGTTGATGACCTCACGAACTGGAAGTGCCACGGCGTCTGCTACACGGCATCTGACGGCGGCGATCTTTATGCACCTGACGTTGTCCAGAAGGGCGACACTTTCTATATGTATGCAGCGGAGAACAGAGGTTCTTCGATCATGCTCGTTACTTCCAAGACTCCGTGGGGACCTTTTACAAATCCCGTGAAGACAGAGCTTGGATTTGACCCGGGCATCCTGGTCGATGACGACGGAAAAGTCTATGCTTTCTGGGGATTCTGCGAGTGCCATGCGGGCGAGCTTAATGACGATATGTGCACGATCAAGAAAGAGACCGTAAGACATCACATCATCGGACATTCCAAGCCTTACTGGATCAAGGAAGATGACGGCCACGTTATTCCTGAGGACGGCTTTTTCGAAGCTTCAAGCCCTCGAAAAGTTAACGGCAAGTATGTCTTCGTATATTCAAAGCGTTATGAATACCATAAGCCCGAGCTCGGTGTCTTCGGAAGCTGCAACGGTTTCCTCTCATACAAGTGGAGCGACTCTCCTCTCGGAGATTACAAGGACGGCGGCGACATCAGCTTCAACGGCGGCGAGGTCATCACAGGACCTGACGGCAACGGCATAATGACATATCAGTGGGGCAACAATCACGGCTCACTGATGAAGATAAAAGACCAGTGGTATGTCTTCTATCACAGACAGACCGGCTGCGACGAATATGCAAGACAGGCAATGGTCGAACCCGTCGATGTCGCTCTGGGCAAGGACGGCAAGATCTATATCGGCAAGATCTCTTATGAGAACGGTGAGCCCGTAAGCTCGACAGTCGTCGACATGACTTCACAGGGCTTCAACAAAGACGGTCTGGATGCTTTCTCAGTCATATCAGCAGGATATACCTGCCACATGTACGACGGCACCGGAAAGCCCAACTTCCTGGATAATGCGGAGGGCACGAACAAGGGCGTAAGACGAGCTCACATCAAGCCTGTTTACGAAGGCGATTCATCTCCTGTCGTAGATATCCAGAGCGGTGCGACGATCGGATTCAAATATCTCAACTTCGGAAGCGAAGGTGCTTCCAAGGCTTCCATCAAGGGCTCTTTCCCTAAGGGCTTTACGGTCAGTATCAGACTCGATACCTATGACGGTGAAGTGGTCTCTTCTGCTAAGGCTGATGAGGATTCGGAGGAACTTGTTTTCGAGATCGGCAAGAAGATCACCGGAAAGCACGCGGTATATTTTGAATTCATCACGGATGATGATGACAAGAGAGCCGTCCTTGATGTATTCACATTCGATTGATTAAGTCTCGAAAATTCGGCATTTTTTCAGTTTTCCAGGTCAAAGATTTGTGATATTCTTTCACGTAGTTAATTGTTTCTTATGGGGGATCATATGGGGACAAAAGCAACCAAGATCATTATGAGCATTCTGGCACTGTCTTTTATGTGCCTGTTTCTTGTTGCCTGCGGAGAGAAAAAGCAGCCCCAGTACATTTTGATGTCCGCCGAGAATAACGGCCTGGTCGAGTCCTACAGAGCTTACTTCGAGCTTGACGGCAATAATGTCCAGTCCATGAAGGAAATGCGTTTTGACGCCCTGATCAAGGACACCTCCAATTACAAGCTCGCTGAGGTCAAGATCTATGAATATGAGGTTTCCGCTACGACTGCAAAGCCGGAAGACTGGAAATTCACAAAAGAGGTCACCACGGAGAAGCAGGCTTTTAACAGAAAGACTCTCATCAGATATCTGCGTCTCATGAAGCTTCCTTACTATGGAACCATCAGGATCAAGGTATCAGATTTTGACGGATACAGCGTAGTCGAAGTCTGGAGAATGGATGGCAAGACAGTTCTTGATAATCAGAGCGCATTATTCAAGAGCGGCCATCAGGTAAATACTCCCGCTAATGTCTCGCTCAAGTCTCTGGACAGAGTTTACAAGAAGAGATGATCCTTACTCCGTCTCGCCGCCTACAGTGTACCAGGTGCCCGTATCAGGGTCTTTCAAGGTAAATACCGTCATGCCCTCCGACTCGGGATCGTTCCTGTTAACCACATCGTGATAGTAACCGAATTCTTTGTAGACCGTACCGGAAGTGGTTCTCGCACCGTTGTAATTAACGCCGTAGTGTTCCTTGTAAATCTCGCCGTTCTTGTCTTTGCCCATGCCTTCATTCTGGTACTTGATGCTCTTATAAGACTCGATCTTCCCGTCCATGTGAGCGAAAAATACCTCCCACTCCTTCTCAAGATCGTGGGTCTTTTTTATCTTTGGCGAGAACAGACCGCAAAGGCTCTCTATATCTTCATTCTTCAGGTATTCGAAGACCTTCTCCGCATATTCTTTCTCGGCACTTTTCGCGCCGCCTGTCACGTTCTTTATCAGTGAACATCCCGCGATCTGCATCACCAGGATCAAGCTCAATGTGACTGCTGTAACCGCCCTTATGCCGGCCTTTTTACTCATTTCAGATTCCCTCTATCCACGTCATATACTTATCTAGTGTCTTATTCTCTCCGCGCTCGAAAAGAAAACACCCCGCAGTATACCACGAATGAGTATTTCTCTTATCTTCAACCTCGTAGATGCTGCAGATGTTTCCGGCTTCTCCCGCCTTCTCCGCGAAGTCTTCTGCGCACCCGAACCCGACCAGACCGTCGTGCCTGCTCTGAATAAGCAGCATCGGAATGTTGCTCTTATCCATTAGCTCTTTAGGCTCTCCCTCACGCCTGTCATACCCCTTCGCGAAAAGCATGTTTATAAGCATCTTCAAAGTCTTTGTCGCATCTTTCCTGAATGAATACGGGCCTCCGAATCCGATGTATCCGATGATATCCGAAACATCGACGTTATACTTCTCCTGCACTTTTTTGCTGTAGCACAAGATGGACGATAAATGTGCGCCCGCAGAAGGCCCTGTGAGGACGATCTTTGATGTGTCTATGCCCTTTTCCTTCAGGTATTTAACCGCTGCATTATATGCCGCACAAACATCTTCTATCTGCGTGGGATATTTATTCTTCGGTGATAATCTGTAACCTATCGAGACGAAGCGGTAGCCCTGTCTTGCCATGCACTGTCCGACATAGTCGAAGAACTTCGGATTTCCTGCATTCCAGCCGCCTCCGTGTACCCAGAAAACGATCTTATCGCTGGTTCTTTTCGAGGGCTCGTAGTAATAGAAATACTGCTCTTTGTCAGGTCCATAAGTCTCCTTCTCGGGCGTGACTTCCTTCTTTGTCTTGAATAGGTACCTCCAGAAGATCGGATAATAACTTAGATTCTCTCTGATGTAATCGATCACTTTGCAAACTCCCTTACTTCCCTGATCCATTGATGCGGCTTAAAACATGCAAGTTCCGCGTGCGCCATGCCGTCAAAGCACTTAATCTCAATATTAGGATTCAATTCCTTCATCTTAAGGGCGCCCTTTTTGGCGACTGACTCATTGCCCTTTGTCCCGTGCATGAAAAGGATCCTCATGCCTTCCGGATACTTTACGAATCCGAACGGAGTGAAGACCGAGTCGATGATATTATCTACACTTTGCGGGTTCATGTTGTCAGCGATCTTAAGAAATGTCTCCCAGTATTCTTCCGGAAGAAAATCCTTCTCGAATGCGGCTTTTGTCTTCGGATCGCGTGCTCTGGACTTGCTTAGGATACTCTTGTAATTATTCTTCATAATGCCTTTGAGAAGACCGTTTACCTTCATGAGCGGCGCGCCGTCTATGACGAGGTTTTCTATCTTTATGCCGGTGCTTTTCGCGAGCTCTGAAGCGATCCTGCCGCCCATCGAAAGACCTGCGAGAAGATAGACTTCGCCGTTAAGCTCATTCTGTATGTATTCCTCCAGCTTCCTTACCTCATCCTCTACGCTTATGAAAGTGCTCATCTCATCTTCGGTATGGCCGTCAAGCTCCGGCACGATCACATAATGGCTGCTCTCATAGACCTTCGCCGCCCTGTTCCAGATCTGATACGGCGTGAGCATTCCGTGAAGCAGCACGACCGCTTTATTATTCTTATCGCCATAAGTATGAAATATCATTTCTTTGCCTTTCCGCCCATCATGAGGATCACCGATGTCGCGAGGTTCCTGAACATGTCTTCAGGCTTGTACTTGCCCTCGATGTGAGGGACCTTAAAGCATTCCGAGAGCACGTATCCTGTCTGGATCCCGTGGTAATTGACGATCATGAACTGGATGATCTCATCGATACTTGCAGCCGGCTTTAACTTGTTGTGCTTTACGACATCTTTTAAGAACTTCTCTGTCGCCACGGTCGCATAGAGCAGCGGACTCTGCTCGTCTTTTCCAAGTCTTTGCGCGATATTCATGGCGCGTTCGGGATCCGTCATCGCGAGCATGTCGCTATAGATCGACACCTTAAGCAGGTCCGTTCCGACTTCCTTCATGTACTCAGCCTGCATGGCGCAGATGTCGTAGATGGTCTGCTCCCACTTGTCGCGGTCTGCCTTTTTCAGGATCTCATCCAGCCTGTCATCTATCTTGTTGTTGCCGTTGATCGTGATGACGAGATCTTTCAGGACTTCATCAAGATCCTTGTAATATCTGTATATGAACCCGTGCGAAAAACCCGTCTCCTCAATGATGTCCTTCATCTCGACAGACGTGATCGGCTTTCTGGTGCACACGCGGTACGCCGCATCAACGATCTCTTTACGCTTGTTCTTATAGTATTCTTCACTGACTTTGGGCATTTTTCTGGTGTCCGCCTTCGTAAAAATGACTTGGTGTCATTTTAATTTGTATGGGCAGAGTTGTCAAGGCGGGTGAGACATAACGGCCTGTTAATCCCCCCCTAATTTGGTTCTTCACGATATCCTTGGGATTAGCATAAAGTTATTAGGCAAAGACATATGGTCTAAATGTGCCCCGGCATGCCCATATCTCGAAAAATGGTATTCGCGCAGTTCGTAAATCATGCTGGCGACGATGCTAATTAGTTCTTGCTCCATACAGTGCGCGAAAATGTACGCATTTTGATGCCAAATGCGTACGTTTTTTGGTCTTGTAGTGTACAAAGGGCAAATTTGTAATCATTTCGGGGTCAAATGCGTACACTTTTGCGTACTCTGGTTTCATGGATAATGAAGTGTGGAGCAATTGCTGAAATTTTTGCTTGAAGAGTTGGTGCTGTGCTCCGGGTATACCCCCCCTCACTGACATACTAAAATCGAAAAAATCACGTTTTAGTATGTAATTCCGGTCCGGGCACGGCCGAAAAGCTAATCCAGGTCCGATCTCAATCAATAAGAATCAGATCTTCGTCTGCCCTTCGCGGTATCTTCCGAAAAACACCCCGTCGTCGATGAACTTATCGGCATCAGAGACCCAGACCGGGAAAGCGCCTGTACTCAAAGCAGTCTGGCCGTTCAGCATGCCCGTGTGGAAAGGCAGGTGGCGGAACTGACGGAGGACCAGTTCCATTCTCGTGAAGCGGCAGTTCTCAGGGCATGAATAGAGCATGTCGTCAGTTAAAGTATCGAGGTAGTCCAAAGTCTTCTTCTCGACCTGATCCAGATACTCCAGGAGCTGCTCGTCAGAAAGCACGACTGATGTCGGATTATCCGGGTTATCCATTCCTTCCTCGTGGAACGCGGGTTCCTCGTAGACGTTGGGATTGATGAACCATTTGTCAGCGGAATGGAGCGCGTGGTAGACCCAGCGCCAGCAGGGCGCGCCGCATATGACCGCGTCCCGGTCGTATGTCTTTATCGATGTCCTGATGTTAATAAAGTTCGGGACAACAGTTCTTTTGATTATCTTTACCAATTCATTCATTTTGAGATCCTCCGTTTTGCGGGGCCGGATAAAGGCCCGCGCTGAATTATGAACCTGTGAAATCGTATTTGCGCACACCGAGCATCCAGAATTTGTAGCTCAGGTAGAAGAATAAAATGCCGAATAACGGTGCGATCCACGAGAGCAGCGGCACGTTATCAGGTGTCAGGATAACGAGGCTTGGATAGTACGCGATGAAGGCGATCGGAATTAGGAACGTGAAGATCACCTTGAAGATGCCTTCGAAGATCGAAGACGGGTATTTCGCGAAGTCCTTGAAGCGGAACATGATCACCATCACGTAGCCGGAACCCTTGATCCAAAAGCATGTGGCAGCAGCGAAGTTCATGAGCGCGATCATGAAGAGCGATGCCGTAAGCAAATACAAGATGAGCTTCAGGATAACAAGAGGCGTTACGGGGATGCCGATCTTGATCCAGGCATAGACGATGGTGCCGATGCCGAACGCGAGCTGGCCCAGGCCTTTAACGTCGAAGACCTCCGATATGAAGTAGAAGAAGACGTTGACCGGCCTGAAGCAGTACTTGATGAAGTCACCGCTCTGGACCATGAATCTCAAGTTCCAGTTGTTGTCGAAAAAGCACTGCACGGGTGTCAGCGCGACCAGCGAGAAGCCGTACAGGAACAGCATGTGATGGTAGTCCCAGCCGTTGATCTCCGGGAAGTTGTGGAACAGGATCATGAAGGTCACGAAGCCTGAGAGATTCGTCATTATCATGCCGAAAGTCGAGATGACAAAGTCAGCACGGTAACTCATCTTGCTCTTCAGATCCTGTATCAGTATCTTGCGGTAGATACCCGCATAGAATCTTAATCCTCTTTTGCGCATATCAGCCTCCGTTCACGGTGACTTTCTTCACCGCACAATTCCAGAATAAGTTGCCCGCCAAAGTGAGCACCACGAGCCATATCAGCTGCAGGCCGAAGAGCTGCAGCAGGCCCTGCCAGTTATCAGATCCGCTCTTGCCGAGAAGGATCGACAGCGGGATATCGTAAACTGCTCTGAAAGGCAGGTACTGCACGACTATCCTCGCCTTCTCGGGGAAGAATGCCAGAGGGATCGTGGCACCTGAAAGGAGCAGTACGATGGTCTCTTTTACTATGTTTATGCCCCATGTCGATTCGGTGAAAAGACATATCGGCGCGACGAGCATCTCGATGTTGTAGTTGACCATGAGCGCGAGCACAGTGGCGATCAGGAACCAGATGAGGTTCAAGCCTATAGGGATCGCGCCCTTAGTGACAATCATGACGACGACGAAGGTCGGGATGAATGTCAGCACGAACTGGACGACGTGGTTGCCGGTGTAGCTCCAGAATGTGTATTTTCGAAAACGCATCGGCTTCAAAAGATCAAGCACGATCTTGCCCGACTGGATGGACCTGCTCATATCCCAGACGACGAACATCTCGAGGAAATTGAAAAGCGCGGTCGCGAGGATCAGGTAGATCATCGTGTCAGTAAAAGTCATGCCGTTGACGACATCTGTGCCGGAAGACGCGTATATCGCTTTCCAGAGATAGTAAACGAGGACCAGATATATCAGGTTCGCGAAAAGCGTAACGAAGATGCCGAGCCTGAAATGCAGCGACTCCATTATCCCGGCTCTTGTTATCGATAAAAGCCTTTTGGGATTCATTTTGTGCCTCCCTCGTAGATCTTCCTGATGACTTCTTCTGTCGAGATCTCCAATATCTTGATGTCCTTTATCTTCTTCTCTTTCTGCTTCTCCATAATGACGTCCATAACATCTGTGGTCTTCTCGTCGATCAGGTATTCCTCCCAGGAGTCGTCAGCTAACTGGAGCTTCAGTGTCCTGTACGAACCGAAGTAGTTCTTCAAATGCTCTATATCGTTGTCATAGATCTTCGTGCCCTTGTCGATGATGACGATCCTCTTGCAGAGCGCATCGACGTCACCCATGTCGTGGGTCGTAAGGATTACTGTCGTGTTCTTCTCTTTATTAAGACCGAGGATGAGCTCTCTTATCTTCGACTTCATCGAGACATCAAGGCCGATCGTAGGCTCATCCAGGAAAACGATGGGCGGGTTATGCAGGAACGCAGCGAGGATATCGCTTAAGGTCCTCTGGCCCAGAGACATCTGTCTTACAGGCTTGTGGAGGATCGGTTCGATGTCGACCAGAGAACGGTAGAGTTCGATCATGTTCTCATAATCTTTTTGCGGGACCATGTAGAGATCACGCAGGAGCTTGAAGGATTCGACCAGCGGCAGTGACCACCAGAGCTGGCTTCTCTGTCCGAAGACGACTCCGATGTTCTCGCAGTTCTCGGTCCTGTTCTTATAAGGCACCTTGCCGTTAACGAGGATCTCGCCTGATGTCGGCTCGAGCACGCCCGTCATCATCTTGATGGTGGTGGATTTGCCGGCGCCGTTAGGACCGAGATATCCGATGATCTCGCCCTTATTGACTGTCATGGTGACATCTTTTACCGCGGACACGGTCTTATAATCTCTCGAAAACAGATCCTTAATAGAACCCTTGAGACCTTCATGGCGGTTTAAGACCTTAAAGTCTTTGCAGACATTCTTCATTACTACTGCTTCGTTGCTCATAAGATTTTCCTCTTCCTTTTTTGTTCAATTGCAAGTATATTGTAGATACAGATGCGAAAACAGATTGAAATTGCCTTGTTTTTATAACAATCTTCCACGTACTTGGAAAATTGTTATACTTTTCGAGAAATTGGAGAAATATTGTTATGAAAAAAGAAGTGATGGGCCTCATCGTCAAGCGTGATGACGGTTCAGAGATCATTAATTACGATGATCCGAGCTTTCCTTCATATATCTACGACGGCTGGATCGCGCCCAAAGTGACCTGGGAAGGCGTGCCGCACTTCCATGAAGATATAGAGATAATGACAATAAAGCAGGGCCGTCTTGCTTATTACGTAAACGGCAAGGAGCTGCTTCTTAATGAAGGCGATACGATCGTCGTGAACTCCAACCAGATCCACTATAACCTCTGTGTGAACGGTGAAGTCGCCAAGTATGTCATCGCGATAATTAACCCAAGGATCCTTTCGGGGTCCGTGGCTGTCGAGATGCAGGCTATAAGGCCCATAACAGAGAATCCGGACATACCGTACCTAAGATTCCGCTATATAAATGAATACACAGAACAGATGCGCGACCTTGTTCTGGGACTTCCCGAGATAAGGCACGACCCGTTCCAGATAACGAAGCAGTTCTACCAGATATGGGACATTATAAGAAAACAGGCATCAAGCTATGGTGCGCCTGCAGAAGAGATCATCTCGGACCCCAGGATGCAGTCATTCAAAGCAATGATGCACTTCATATCGGATAACTATCAAAGACAGATAAAGCTTGATGATATCGCTCAAAGCGGCAATGTCAGCAAGTCCTTGTGCAACACGCTATTCCACCAGTATGTCAGCGAATCACCGATCAATTACCTGATGCACTTAAGGTGCCGGAAAGTCGCTGAATTGCTGCGTTCCGGTAATATGCCGATGTCGCAGATCGCTGCGCTGACCGGCTTCGGCGGTGTAAGCTACATGTCTGAGACATTCAGGAAATTCTTCGAGAAGTCACCCCGCGAATACCGGAAGCAGTGGGAATAGGGGCTTCCCCGGCTTAATCATTTATTTACACTTTATATTCCATATAGACACCAAGGTAACAATTTGGTGCAAGTTTTCGTGATTTTGAGTTGCTACAATGACATTATCAAAAATCTCGGAATATCGTCTTAAGGGTAAATCTAATGACCAGACAGTCGGAAAACAACAGAGTTGATAGAACCCTGAGAAAGCTATCGCTGGACAGGGAAGCACCCAAAAGTGCTTTTATCCTCCTGGTGCTTTTATATGCAATCGCTACTTTCCTAACGGTAACGACAGGCAGAATGCACGGCGAGACCATTATCTTTGGAATTCCGGTCGAATACACATCTCTGCCCGGCATCTTCTCCACGCTTGGAAACATCTGCATCATCTTGCTGGTCGTGCTTTTCCGTAAGGTCGGTTATATCGTATCCGTCGGCCTCATCATACTGCAGCTGCCGATGAACTACGTTAATGTTTTCGTCCGCCACCACTACAGAGGCCTGCCCGGATTCTTTTCGAGCATAATGGTCATCATCTCGATAACGGTCATCTATCTCAGCTACAAGAAGATCTTAAATTACCAGAACAGCATCCGCGAACAGGCAGTAACAGACAGGCTCACCGGACTCCCCAACCGCTTCGCCACGGGCGAGCTCATGGCTGACCTCCTGAAGAAAGATGAGAGATTCTGCCTGGTCTCCACTGACCTGAACAACTTCAAGAGCGTCAACGACACCATGGGTCACGCTACCGGCGACCTGGTCTTGAAGGAAGTCGCCAACAGATGGAAGACTCTCGCCAACTCGATGAATACCGGAACGGTCGACTTCGTCGCGAGGAATACCGGTGACGAATTCCTGATCGTGATAAGCGACTACCAGTCCATTGAAGACGTGGAAAATACCATCGCTATGTATAAGGCTGAGCTCGAAAAGAAGATCACCATAGATAACTGCGACTACTTCATGACAGCATGCTTTGGCTATACGCTTTGTCCTGATGACACTGAAGTTATCGAGAACCTCTATCTTTTCGCTGACTCCGCACTTCATGAACTGAAGAAGTCCGGCAGCGGCAGCAGACTCCTGAGATTTACACCGGAAGTACTTAACACGGAAAAGACACTTGAGATCGAGCGCAAGATACGTACCGCATTATCTGAAGACAAGATCTTCTTCAACCTCCAGCCGCAGTATGACATGAATCATAAGCTCAGAGGATTTGAAGCTTTGGCACGTATGAAAGATGACGACGGCTCCTATATAAACCCTGCCGATTTCATTCCCGTAGCAGAGGATACCGGCCTCGTTGACCGCATCGATAACAAGGTTTTCGAGCTCGCAGTACAGTTCATAAAAGACGTGAACATGGACACTGATCACGATATCACAATGAGCGTCAACGTCTCCGTAAGACACCTCATGAAGAACAACTTCATCGAAGAGATAAAGCGTGTTCTTGATGCATACAAAGTGCCGGCTGAATGCATAGAGATAGAGATCACAGAATCCATCATGATCGATTCGGCTGACAAGGCTTTGCAACGCATCGATGAATTAAAGCTGATGGGAATGAAGGTCGCGATCGATGATTTCGGCACAGGTTATTCATCTCTCAGCTATCTGAACAGCTTCCCTTCTGACCTTCTTAAGATCGACAAATCCTTCATCGACAAGATGAACATGAGCGCTTCCTCCAGACAGTATGTCGCCATGATCATCTCCATAGGCCACACGCTTAACCTCAAGGTCATCTCCGA
This sequence comes from uncultured Clostridia bacterium, assembly GCA_946403085.1. Lineage (GTDB taxonomy): Bacteria > Bacillota > Clostridia > Saccharofermentanales > Saccharofermentanaceae > Saccharofermentans. The sequence continues at coordinate 205,467 of CAMIYM010000005.1, forward strand.
AGGCGTCGAGACATCCGATCAGATCGATGTGCTTAAGCAGATCGGCTGCGATTATATCCAGGGTTATGTATGGGGCATGCCAATGCCGCCTGAAGAAGCGAAAAAGCTCCTCGAACAAGAGCACGCATAATAAGTATTTAGCAAACTTTGGAAAAGGAGCTGTCTCTATGAGGCAGCTCTTTTGCTGAACGGTAAGGGGCCTCACATAATTAAAAGTCCAAGCAATACTCCCCGCATGCTGTGACTTATGCGTGGAAAATAGCCGAAAAACACCAAAAGTCCCAGCATAGGTCCAAGCATGCTGTGACAAATGCGCGGAATATTGCCTGAAAACGCTTAAAGTCCAAGCAAAGCTCCGTGCATGCTGTGACAAATGCGCGGAATATTGCCCGAAAACACGAAAAATCCAAGCATTACTCCAAGCATGCGTGGACATTTGCTTGGAGTTTTTATATGTACTCCAACATTCGGCTTAATAGAATATAATAGTCGCATGAAGACCGTATTCGACTTAAGCAAAGTAAAGATCACCGATGAGAGATGGAAAGCGTGCGCTGACAAAAACGCGCTTTTCCTGGACGGCATGGATCCTGAGAGAGTCCTTTCGGGATTTCGCCGCACATGTAAGATAGAGACAGACACGGAGCCTTACGGCGGCTGGGAGAACAGCCTTATAGCAGGCCATGGCGTTGGCCATTATTTCTCTGCTATTGCCATGCGTATCGCTTATCTTAAGGGCGCAGGCAATTCCGCTGAACTCGAAAAGAGTATCTCTAAAGCAAATACGATCATTAAAGGTCTTAAGGAATGCCAGGAAAAACTCGGCAACGGTTTCTTAAGCGCTGCGACAGTTCAGGATGAGGATAATCCTTATATCCAGTTCGATATTCTTGAAGGGAAAGCAGAAGGAAACCAATGGGTGCCCTGGTATGCGCTCCACAAGGTCTTACAGGGCCTTATTGACCTCTGGACCTATGCTGATATTTACGGGGCAAGAGACGCGGCTCTGGCGCTTGCAGACTGGGTTACAGACCGAGTCCTCACATGGGATGAAGAGACAAGGAAGAAAGTCTTATCCGTCGAATACGGCGGCATGAACGACAGCCTTTATCAGGTATATATCCTGACAGGCAAAAAAGAATACTTGGAAGCAGCGAAGGTTTTCGACGAGCCTGATCTGTATGCAAGGCTGCTTGGCTTTAAGAACCGCATGAGAGGCGTGCATGCGAATGCCACGATACCGAAGATATTAGGATATCTGCAAGGCGCCCTTGCATTTGAGAAAGCAGGCCTCACAGAAGAGATCAGCACCCGTATAGAAGTCGCCGAAAGATTTTGGGACACAGTCATCAGGAATCAGACTTATGCCACGGGCGGCGTCGGTGATATGGAACACTTCTTTACTGACGGACTTCTCGACGGGTCACGCACACAGTGCAATGCAGAGAGCTGCTGTTGCTACAACATGCTGAAGTTATCGCAGCTTCTTTTCCGGTTGACCGGAAAGAATAAATATCTTGATTACATCGAGAGGACTCTCTGGAATGCCAAGCTCGGCTCCATCGGACCTAATGGCGGATATACCTACTTCAATCCGATGGCTACCGGATATTACAGGCTCTATTCACCTGCGTCGCCTGCCGATAACCCTTTCTGGTGCTGCGTCGGAACAGGCATGGAAGACTTCGCGAAGTTCCCTGACCAGATTTATTACTCTGAGGGAAATACGCTTTATATCACGCAGTGGATCTCATCAGAGGCTGTTCTCGAGAACTCCAGATATCAGCTGGATGCAGATCTTGAAAAAGGCAGGCTGACAGTTAGAAGCAGCGCAGATTCCAGGGTAAAACTCCGTATCCCCAAGTGGATAAAAAACAGGGAGCAAATACTTCCTGACAGCGAAGATTTTCTGGATATCACACTCTCAGCAGGAGATGCTTTTGAACTTCAGTTTGAGATGAAGATGACGCTCATGGAGCTTCCCGATGAGCCTTCTGCAAAAGGCTTTATGTATGGACCTTTTGTTCTCTGTGTGCCGCTTGGAAATGACAAGTGGGGAATTACTGAAAATGCCGGAATAGAGGTTGTGGCGCCTGCCTGGAAAGTTGTTTTCGATGCATCAGTAAAGAGCAATATCAACTATGGCAAGACACAGCGGGCAGTCCTTGACCGCGAGTATCTGACATTGCCGGAAGGCGAGACGGAAGAGAGCTTCTCGCATGATTTCGAAAAGCATATCCGAAAAGAAAACGGCCGCTTCTATCTGACAGGACTTAGTGACTGCAGAGGAAACAAAGCCGATCTTCCTCTTCTTCCCTACTATGACATGGGCAATACCAGATATGGCATCTACTGGTATATAAATGCCTGATCAGGGCATTCCTGCCATCATGGTGGAAGAATCCTGATCTGCCTGCACGCAGTCGATCGCGAGCACAACGGCCAGGGCCATGACCTCATCGATCCCGTCCGCTATGTCTATCTCATAACTGTCTCCCCACGAGAGCCACGCTTTATGGAGATCCACGATGTCATATCTTCCGTCAGAGATCGTGTAATCGTGATCCATGACACTGCCTATTACTTCCCAGCCAGGTCCGTCAACATAGTAGCTGGCTTTGAAAAAAGAGATCCTTTTCACGATCTCCGCGACCTCTACACCATCCACATACACAAAGAACCTTGGACGGAATGAGAGTAGCTTTTGCTGTACCATGGCAACTTCATTGCCGGAAGCGTCTTCTATGTGAAGCTTTTTTCCACCCAATGTGATGAAGTCACTATGCACTCTGTAGCAGTCTTCCTCGTATTCGTTCTTCACTGTGAATTTATCTACAAGAGAGAAGACCTGCTGCTTCATATAAAGCCTGCTCATATATGCACCGCCTTTAGAATGATGCTTTTATTCTATCTTATTCTAAAGGACATGTAATCACTTGCCGGCGACATACTCCAGAAGCATCCCGGGAACATACTGATAGTGATGACTGCTGTAGATCCTGACTTTATACGTCGTCACTTTGTGACCGTCCAGTCTTTCCTTAAGATGGTTAACCCCTTCAAGAGTGGAATCGTTATCACCATAGTATTCTTCATAATCAGAGTCTTCCTGATCGCCGGCTGTTATAAAGAGATTGCGGTCATAAGTCTTATTCCTTCCGAAATAACCATATTCATCCTTATACTCCTCATAATCGCTGACATCTGTGAAATAAGGAGTCCAGAAAGTGGGGCTTCCGATAATGTAATTCTTAAATGGCTTATTCTCATAACGATCGTAATTGAACGCTGCATAATGAGTAAAAACGCCGCCCTGTGAATGTCCGAATAAAGTCGAATCATCAGTATCAAAACCATATGTCCTGTTAAGATACGGCATCATGTTGTCAGTGATAAAATCCAGGAATTCCTTCTTGTGATCGCAAAAGACATTGGCCCTTACTTTATTGTCCCAGCCGTCTGTATCGTATTCAAAACCTATGGTTATTATGAACTGGGGCGCGGCTTCTCCTTTTTCCATCGCATCGAAAAGAGCAGCTACATCATTAAATCTCCAGACAGCGTCTGTCAGAACAAGTGCGGGGTATCTTTTCGATGCATCATAAGACGGCGGCGTGGTGACGTGAACCGTAAACTTCTGATCGAGTTCCTCATCGTAGAAATGATATTCGTGAATACTATCCCTGATCTTACTTACCTGCGCTTCATCAAAATCCCAGTACATGCTGTCTTCAGCTGAAGAAGTGTTTCCCTGAAAATAATATTCACAGTATTCGTCTATTAAACTTTGGTCTATAACTTCCGTCTTCCCCGCCATTATCGCATCGTAAAGAGTGATAATGGTATCGTAATTCTCATTCGCGGGAACCTGCTGATAACCTTCTTTTATCTCGGCATCGATCTCTGCACGGAGCTTTTTCTTAAGATCATCATAGTTGTCAAAAGTAATCAGATGCTCTTCTGTTTGAGAGGTCTTTGACGAAAAATACAGAAACACTATCTCGCCTTTTCCGCCGTCATATCCTTCGGGGAGCATATTTACGAAGCATGGTTTGCCGTATACCAGAGCACCGTATTCTTTGCCAAGACAGACCTTATCCTTAAGGTAATCATACTTTTTGTCTTTGTCCCCGGCATATTGTTCCCATGGCTTATCAAGAAGTCTGAATTCTGTTTCTGATACAGACTCCGTTTCCTTCTGAGTCATGTGACATGCCAGTCTTCCCGTGGGTTTTAAGCATCCTGTAACGGATGCAATAACTGATACCAGAAGAACAGATGCAGTGATCCGTTTAATAGTTTTTCTTTCCATATTTGTACTCCTTTTCGGGTTTGTACCCTGATGGTAAACCGCGCATAAGGAACACAAATGGAGGCTTTATGGATTTTGTGTGGATGGCAGGCTGATCACTGCGGAAACATCATCTCCATCGTTCGACAGCGTGCAGCTTCCGCCCTGCTTGGTGATAATGAGCTTTGCTATATAAAGGCCGAGACCGCTTCCGCCGCTGTTACGGCTTCTGGAAGCATCACTTCTGTAAAATGGCTCGAAAAGATGAGGGATGTCGCTGTCATCGATATGTGCGTTGGAATTGCGCACCTCAGTTATGACCATGCCTGACTTTTCAGTAACGCTCAAGGTTATCTTCGATCCTTCTGATGAATAAAAGACTGCATTGCTTATGAATGCGCCTAAGGCAAGCGAAGTGAGATCTTTGTTGCCGGAGATATAAGCATTGCCGGGCAAGTTCTTTTCGACTTCAATATTCCTTATAGCGAAAAGATCATCAAGCTCATCTGTCTTCTCTTCCGCAAGTATTGTCATATCAACCGGCTCAAACGAGATGTCAGATGCTGACTGCATCTTGGATGCTGTAAGGATCTCATTTATAAGGCTCTCCATGCGCTTTACCGTGCGAAGGGATCTGGACAGATATTCATCGTGATCATTGTATGGCTCCACGCCTTCGATCATGCCTCTGATGTTGCCTTCAAGGATCGTAACGGGCGTCTTAAGTTCGTGCGATGCAGCTGCAAAGAAAGTCTCCTTCTGGCTCTCTAACTCATGGACCCTGACTATCTCTTCTTCAAGCTGTTTTATCTTCTGATCGAGAGTTGCTGACATCTTATTAAGATCTCTGGCGAGATCACCTATCTCATCGTTCCTTTTATCCGGACACCTGGTCTGGAAATCCAGTTCTGCCATTGCCCCTGAGTACTTGCTCAGCTGCCTTACCGGCCTTGCGAAAAGAAATGTAAAGATAAGCGAATTGATCAGTGAAAGCGATATTACAACGGCTGCCATAGCAGGCACGCTTTCCTTAATGGAATCTTCAAGTGTATTGATCGTCTTGCCGTTATCAAAATAAGACATTACATATATCGTGTCTTCGTTCTTAAAGCTAAATCCGGAATTGCCAAAACCGAAAGTGTCGTTCTTGGTGGATTCATAAGCAAGGAAAACTTCTTTGGAAGACTTTAATGTCTTTGTTCCGATATCTTTTACCAGCAGCTCATTATCAAAGATGTTAAAAGTCTTGCCGTAATCATCCGAATCTTTATAGATAGCTATCTGCATACCTGTCCTGTCGATAAATTCATCGATCAGGATGCCGCCTTCTTTCCTTGTGCACCCGCCGAGGTTTACGACAAGGTCGGCAATCTCACCCCTGACAGAATGAGCCGGCGTTTTCGAGTAAAGAACTGCACAGATAAGCACTCCGGATATGATCTGGATCAAAAAAGAGATTATGAATACCTTAAAAGAAAGGCTGTTATGGATCTTTCTTCGCAATTCTGTATCCCTTTCCCCTCACAGTCTCGATATAATCTCCGCCTAACTTATGACGCAGATTCTTGATATGACTGTCAACGATCCGCTCATCTACAAGCGAATTGTAATCCCACAGAAGATCCAGCAGCATTTCCCTTGTATATATGCGACCAGGATTCTTTGCCAGAGTCAGCAGAAGGTCAAACTCACGGGCTGTAAGCGTTACAGGACTGCCTGAGACCATGACCTCCATAGTATCCTTATTGATCAATAAATCTCCGCATACACAGACCGCATTATTAGAATTCACCGGACTGTCATTACGCCTTACAAGGGCGTTGATCTTACGGAGCAGGATCGGCATCGAAAATGGCTTGGTCACATAATCGTCTGCCATCATATCATAGCCTTTTATCTGTGAATTCTCGTCGCTTAAAGCTGACAGGAAAAGGACGGGAACATCTGACTGCTTCTTTATCACTTCGCAGACACTGTACCCGTCGATCTTCGGGATCATAATGTCCAGGATGACCAGATCAAATCTGCTTCCCGAAAACAAAGAAATGGCTTCCACGCCATCACGCGCCAGGGAAACCTCATAACCCTCATGACTCAGATAATTGTCAAGAAGTTCTCTCAGATCCTGTTCATCTTCAACAACTAAAATCTTCTTCATGTGATCATTATAATCTTCTATTGTGGATTTATCGTGAAGATGAGCCCGGTACTCAGACAAGAATATACCCTCTGAATCCGCGCACAGAATAATAGGAATCCGCGCCGTTGTGAAAAGTGAACACGGTATCATAGCGGCGTTCGCAGAACAGCGCGCCGCCCTTACTGCGGATATCATCTGGTGTAGCGATCCAACTTGACGTTTTCAGATCAAATGAGTCGAGACTTTGCAGTCGACGATAGAGTTCCTCCGTCATCATCGAAACGCCAATCTCTTTCGCTTTCCGTTCGGCGCTGCCTGACGGTGGGTTTTTAGTGCGCCCATGCAATGCCTTTTCGTCATAGCACAGGCTTCTGCGCCCGACGGGCGATTCCTTTGCGCAGTCGCAGAAAATGAGTTTTCCCGTCTTTACGTCATAACCCATGGTGTCCGGCTCACCGCCGCTTTCCTCCATCTTTTGCAAAACCGCGATGGCAGCGGGAGCCTCACGCAGCCTATGCTCCACCTCGGACCATTCCAGACCCGGATGAAGATTCCTGTGTTCTAAAAACCTCGTTTTCAGTATTTCCAACATCATGCTCACCTCTATAAATCCCGATTGGTCATCGTCTATAAAACTGTCTATAAATATATCTGCCACCAGATCAAAACTCACTGTGAAACTGCGGTGTATACCTC